>JARXAE010000018.1 GCA_029866005.1 Fimbriimonas sp.
CGGGATTACCACGCAGAGACGAGGACCGCCGCACGGGAGAAGAGAGTTTCTTTGAGAAGGAATCACCTACCTACTAGGCGAAGAAACCGGGGGGTTGTCAACCAATGTTGCACTCCAGAAATGTTGCACCCATGAGCAGAAGAGTTCGGGCCAACGGCTCAGGTGGGGGGGGGGAGCGGGTACCCGATTGCAGTGTCGAGAGAGGGGGCGGTTGAACTTTTGACCTGGCGAGTCCGGGAATATTGTCGGCCTACCCAGCATTCTTACCGGACTGACGGTTGTTATCAAAACCTTAACCAAAACCCACTAGACCTGAAGTGGAGTGTGAGGTTCACTTCATTAATTGCGGTGCTGAGTGGCACTGCGCGTGGTTGGACTTGCTATGAAAAAATTTCTTGCACTCTCTTTGATGGGGCTTGCTTCCGCGGGAGCCTTCGCTCAATATTTCCCTCTTGACTCCCTAATCGTTGCCTCCACCGCGGTCTACGGTACAGGCACTGGCTTGTTTGGTCCTGGGACTGGGGTCAACGCCAACCTACTAAGTTTCTCCTACGACGGTGGCACTCTCGAATCGAGCCCAGGCATTCAGCGATCCTTTTCACTCGGAAGCAACTTCGTTGTTTCAAACTCCGCGACGTCAGAAGCAGGAATCAACTCCTCGACAAATTCTCTTTCGATGGCCGGATACTTCGCGCCCAATGGAACTGCAAACGTGGCAGCAGGACTTAGCGACCGAGGGGTGAGGACTTTTAGAAACGTCAACGGCGGAGTGAGCAGTGCGCTCTTTATCCATGGAGAGTACAGGGGGGGCAGCGTCCGAAGTAGTTTCGCAGAGGGCGGTCCTTGGATTTACACCGCAGGAACTGGCAACGAAGGAGGCTGGAGGGTCCTCGATTTTACGGAGGGTAAGTCAAATCAATTTGGAGAAACAACGGACACTCGTGTGATTAAAGTGATTAACAAAAAGGTCTATGGCTCTACCGGTCCTGCAACCGGTAACGGTGGAGCTGGCGTTTATGACCTTAACAATGGGTATCCAATCGCGGTCGCGCTCAGCGCCAGCCCTTATGACTTCGACATCGTTGCAGACGGAGCAAACACCTACGCAGTAATCGCGGACGATAGCTCACTTGCCAATGGTGGTGGTCTAAAGGTCTACTTAAACGGAAGTTTGGTCAAAACCTTCGCGGCAACTGGACTTCGAAACTTCGCAATTCGGCGCGCAGACGCTGGTTTCGAAATCTTTGGAATCACCGGTGCATCGACCGGTGGTGCAACAAACGAACTTTCCAAATTGATCATCAATTACGGCACGCTTGCTACCTCGACAAACACCTTCTCGGTCATCGCTACTTCGGCACCAAACACTTGGTTCCGAGGTGTAGAAGTTGTTCCTGAGCCTGCTTCGATGGCAGTCCTCGGAATCGGGCTTGCTGGACTTGCTGCTCGACGACGACGCAACAAGTAAGGTCTCTCCTCACTTGCAAGAAAGCCCCGAAGATTCTTCGGGGCTTTTTTGTTTTAGCTCTTAAGAAATTCTTCGTCTAGAGGCTATTTGATTTCTAGGACCGGAGCGCCGAGGACTTCCCTTTTCGGCTCGACTCCGAGACCCGGGAGGGTTGATGCGCGCATTTTGCCGTTATCGCGCTGGGGCGCGCCGTCGGCGATGCTGACGGTGACGTAGCTGTTGAAGTCGGTGGAGGTGAACCGGCTCTCGTGGGGGCAGCTGTGGGCGAGGTGGGCGATGGCGGCGGTGACAATATCGCCACCCCAGCTATCTTCGATGGTGAGGGCGATGCCGAGGGTGACGCACATATCGCGCACTTGGCGCGCTTTGGTGATTCCGCCGAGCTTGCTGATTTTGATATTCACAACGTCCATCGCCAGGTCGCGCTGGGCGTGAAGGAGCATTTCGAGCGAGTTGATGTTCTCGTCGAGGATGAACGGATGGTTGGTGTGTCTTCGGATCGCGAGGCACTCTTCGTAGGAGCGGCAGGGCTGCTCGATATAGACATCGACATCCCGGACCGCGAGGACGACGCGCATTGCTTCGTGCTGAGTCCAGCCGGTGTTGGCGTCAGCGACGAGGCGGTCGCCGGATTGGAGTTCGGCAGCGACGGCTTTGATGCGCTGGATATCCACGTCAGGATCTCCGCCGACCTTGAGCTGGAATCGGCGGTAGCCTTCGGCGCGGTACTTGGCGACTTTGCTCGCCATTTCCTCGGGCGATTCTTGCGAGATGGCTCGGTAAAGGGTGATGTCATCGCCCGACCGGCCACCGAGCAACGTACAAACGGGAAGGCCAGCGGTCTTTCCAAGAATGTCCCAGCACGCCATATCGATTCCGGATTTGACGTAGGGATGGCCTTGGAGGGCTGAGTCCATTCGGTCGTTCAGGACTCCGATTTCGCAGGCGTCGTAGCCGAGAAGGTGGGGACCGAGTTCCTTGATTCCGGCACGGACTCCGGCGGCGTAGGCGGGGAGGTAGAACGGCCCAAGCGGGCAGACTTCGCCCCAGCCGGTAACGCCCTCATCGGTTTCGACTTCGACGATGGTGCTGTCGAAGACGGAGACGGACTTTCCGCCTGACCACTTGTAGGTTCCTTCGAAGAGCGGAAGGTCGACTTGGTACGCTCGAATCGCTTTGATTCCCATCGTGTCGGTAGTTTAGCCCATGCCGTTCCGGTTGAGTCTATCAATTTGAATCTGAAGAAGGACCCGGAGTGACGGCGAGTCTGCGATGTTTTCCCGCCGAGCAATTCATACTTTTTCCTGAACAAAAGCCCTATAACCGCAACGGGCAACGTTGCTTGTTCGTTTAAATTTACGAACATGACAACGACACTGCTTGCCCTCGCTTTCCTTTCCCAGAGTCAAGCTGCCGCCGCGCCGACGGTGGCCTTCATTCCCGGTCTGAATCTCTCGGGCGAGAAGAACAAAGACTTGATGCAGCGTCAAACCGAGAAGGTTTCGAAGTTTCTGACCCGGGAGTTTTCGAAGAAGGGCTACAACGTCGTCTCCGAAGCGGCGGTGATGGAGGCGATCAAGTCGCTCAAGATTGACCTGACCGACGAGGAAGAGTATCGCAAGGCGAACTTCTTCGCGATTGCGAAGCAGGTCAAGGCGGACTACATCTACGTTCCGGTGATTGTGAATTCGGAGCAGAAGCAGCAAGATCGCGATCTTTACACCGACCGAGAGGGACGGACCGACGTGAAGGCTTGGTTCCTTGATGTGAAAGAGGAGAAGGCGGTTTTTAGCGGCAAGATTTTCATCGGACGCTCCGGCGGTCTGCGGTTGACGCTTCGGCCGAGCGACCGTCAGGTTCAGGCGGCAGAGAATGCGGTCAGCGAGTCGCTGAAAGAAGCCTGGAAGGCGATCGGCGTTCGGTAACGGGCGCTCTGGCCTTTACTTTTGGTTAACCTAACCCAGGTAAAACCACTAGTGATGTTGACATCCTTGATCGCAGTTGCCGTGTTGGTTCAGGCCAAGCCACAACTTGAGTGGACTCCGGAGACACCGGTTCGCATTTTGCTCAACATCACCCAAGATGCCTCGAAATCGGCGAAGGTGACTTGGCGAACCGCAAAGACCTCGGAGAAGCCGATCGGGCAGATTGCAAAGGCATCAGCGGACCCCAGATTTACGAAGGATGCTCTTTCGGTGGGTGCCAAGGTCACCGCGGTTGAGTTGCCGGCGGGTGGTCAGGCGACTTACTATGAAGTCGAGTTCACAGGTCTTCAGCCCGAGACGGCTTACACTTATCGAGTTGGTTCCGAGGGGAATTTTAGCGAGTGGATCGACTTTAGGACGGCTGCGGCTACTCCCAAGGATTTCTCGTTTGTCTATTTTGGCGATGCACAGAACGATGTGAAGTCGATGTGGTCGCGAGTAATTCGCAAATCCTACAAAGAGCAACCCAATGCGGCGTTTATGCTTCACGCGGGGGATCTGATCAACCGGGCTAATGCTGACAACGAGTGGGGCGAATGGTTTTATGCCGGGGGCTGGATTCACGGCTCGATTCCAACCGTAGCAACTCCGGGGAACCACGAGTACGAGGCGAATAAGGAAAAGCAGATTGAGATCTCGCGGTTCTGGAGTCCGCAGTTTGCGATGCCTGAGAACGGGATTGCCGGGCTGGAGAGAAGCAACTACTTCTTTGATTATCAAGGCGCTCGCTTTATCTCGATGAACTCGAATGTGAGGATTGAAGACCAGACGGCTTGGCTCGAGAAGACACTGAAGTCGAATCCACACAAGTGGGCATTTGTGACTCAACACCACCCGATTTTCAGTACGGCGGGCGAGCGGGACAATCCGAAGATTCGAGACGCCTGGGAGGCGATCATCCGAAAGTACAACGTGGCGATTGTTCTTCAGGGGCACGACCACACTTATGCTCGCTACAACGTTCCGACTGGGATGCAGGGGCACGATAAGAAGAGTGGAACGGTCTACACCGTGTCGGTTTCGGGACCGAAAATGTACCGACTCGGAAATGCGAAGACATTCATGAATCGTCTTGGCGAATTCACTCAGCTGTATCAGATCATCAAGGTTTCTCAGAAGAAGGTTCGGTACGAGGCGTTCACGGCAACGGGTGAACTTTACGATGCGTTTGAGCTTACGAAGAATGCGAACGGGACGAACAAGTTCATCGACATCAAAGTGAACTCGAAGCAGCGGCTTGAAGAAGAGCAGAAGGCGAAAGCCGCGATGCGAGCCGGGGCGAAGGCAGTCCACTCGCACGGGTCGACCAAACATCGGCACAACTGAGCGGGGTTGGTGGGTGGACGAATTGAGCAGTGCCACCCTGGCTAACAGTCTTTAACCGACCAACTCGAGAAGCTGACCATCGGTATTACTCCGAAAGGTCCATACCTTCCAGTTGGTCGCAGAATGCAATACCCTGATAATGCGGATTCCAGCTTTAGTTTCGCGGTACACGATTCGATGCCCAAAAGCCGTCCGTTTGGGCGTGAGCTTTGCTGTGTACGAGCGCAGTCCTTCGAAGTCGTTTAGCGGCATGCCGAACGTTGGATTCTCTGCGAGTATCTCGAACTCATATCGGAGGAAGAGCAGGTACCGCTCGGCTTGCGCTTCGCCCCAGACAGACGCAGTGGAGAAATCAACAACTGCGATATCGAGCTTGGCGCGGTCAGTGAGCTCGACTATGCGCTTTGGGTCTTCAGCCATTCCTTTCTATTGGTTCGGGCGAAGTCGAAGGCTTCTTCCATTGTGCAAGTTGGTTCTTCGCTTTCCGAACGAAGGCCTTCTTTAATGGCTTGAATCTCCTCAGGGGAGAGTTGGACAGCATCTTGTGAAGCCATGATCAGTTCAATTATACGATGGATTTGATTCTCGAGCGTAAATTCACCTATCCGACAACAAGCGGAATCAGTGGCCTCTTCGGCTCGCGCTTGATTTCTTCGTATAGGGAGTCTCGCTCAATCGGGATTCGGTCGACTTCTTCGATGAGTTTGACCATGTTTGAGCGCGTGAGAACCTGCTTCTTGTTGCCGAAGTCGCCTTCGTTGTAGGTGATCTCGTATTCGTGGACGAAGCCGTCGGCGTCGTCGGCGCCGTACCAGAGGGCTTGTTGGGTGATGGGGGCGGTGTTCATGATCCAGAAGCTCTTGACGTGCTCGAAGTTGTCGAGCATGAGCCGGGTAACCGCGATTCCTCGGAGGTCCATGTCCCCCGTGGGGGTGGCGATGTGCTCCAGCTCGGTCTTCTCAGGGTGGAAGGCGAGCGGGGTCATGGTGAGGAAGTTTTGGGTTTCGTCTTGCAGCTCACGGAGCTGGGTAAGGTGCGAGACGCGCTCTTCCAGGGTTTCGATGTGGCCGTAGAGCATGGTGGCGTACTGGCGTAGGCCGAGCTTTGCGGCGGCGCGGGCGACTTCTTTCCATTCGTCACCGTTGAGCTTTTTGCCGAAGAGCTCTTGGTGAACGCGGTCGGAGAGGATCTCGATTCCGCCGCCGGGGAGGGAGTCGAGGCCGGCTTCGATGAGGTCGGCGAGAGCTTGCTCAACGCTGCACTTACCTTGGCGGGCGATTTCGGTGATTTCGACGGCGGTGAATGCCTTGACATGGACGCCGGGGCGAACTTCTTTGACGGTTTTGACGAGGTCGAGATAGTACTGATAAGGGAGACGGGGGTTGATTCCGCCGACCATGTGGACCTCGGTGATGTCGACGTCGCGGTGCCACATCAGGCGCTCCTTGACGGTTTCAAGGGTCATCTCGTAAGGCTCGGGACCGCCTTTCTTCGCGTAAAACGAGCAGAATTTGCAGAACTTGTTGCAGATGTTCGTGTAGTTGATGTGCTGGTTGGCGACGAAGTAGGTTTTTTTGCCGTGCCTTCGCTCGCGCACGATGTTTGCCATGTAGCCTACGGCGGTGAGGTTCGGCGTTTGGTAAAGACGCATGCCGTCCTCGAAGCTGAGGCGCGTTCCCTCATCGACCTTTCGGTAGATGTCCATGAGGTCTTGGCCAACGATTCTCTCGGGTGCGAGTGGCATATCTTTTCCTGCGTACAGTTTACCGCCAAAGTTTCAGTTTTCCTTGAAAACTGTGTCTACTTCGGTGGATCGATACGGAAGGGGACGGCAGGGAGGCCTTCTTTGTTGTAGAGCGGGGCATTGGGATCTTCGTCCCAGGCGTACCTGATATACATCGGGGCGATGACTCCTTTTGCGCTAACGACGACGGTTGCGCCTTCGATGCGGGCGTCGGCCCACGTCCATTTTCCGGTTGAACCCATGACGGCGAAGCACTTGTCGAGGCTTCCCCTTGCCATGAGTCCACTGCCGACATTATCGAACTTGACAACGATCTCGTGGCCTTTTAGCTCGATACCTTTAAGGGTTGGCCCGCTGGAGACGAGTTTTCGGCCATAGGCGATTCGTTCGGCTTGGAGGCCGAGGCGCAGACCGACGTCTTGCTTGTTGGTCGGGTGGATATCTTTGGCCATTCCGATGTCGACGGTGCAGGCAAGGGCGGCGTTTTTGACTCGGGTGACGGCGGTGGCTTGGGCTTCTTGGAGTTCGCTCCAGCCGCTTTCGCTTGGTTCGGCGTGCTTGCGGCCGTAGTTGGCGAGTTGGACGACAAGGAATGGGAAGTCGCCTTGGGCGAAGCCCTTGCGCCAATCGGTGATGAGGGCGGGTAGAAGGCGGGAGTATTGCTCGCCTCGACCGACGTTGGTTTCGCCTTGGTACCACAGCGCTCCTTTGATGGCCATTGGCTGGAAGGGCTTAAGCATCGCGTTGTGGAGGACCGTCGGCCAATTGGGATTACCTTCGATCATCGGCGGGAATTTCTCAAGTTTGTCTAGTTCTGCACCTGGGTAGATCTCCCACTGACCGCCGAGTTCGACACGATTTCCATTCCCGAAGTCCATATTGAACTGAGGATTGGTGACCCCGCCGTTGCCGTTGAGATCGACGAGTCGGAACCAGAGGTCGTTTGCGCCTTCTTTGAGGACTCCGGCGGGCATTTGGGCGGCTTGCCACATCAGGATGCTGTTGCCAGCCATCACTCGTTTACCGTTAATGTAGAGGGCGTCGGCACCTTCGACGGAGCCGACGGTGAGCCAGGGCTGACCGAGTTGGTCTTTGGTGAGGTTAAGGGTTCGATGGAACCAATAGACTCGGCGTTTGCCGTCTTGACCCATTTGGCGGGTGGTGCTGGGGAGTTTGACAGTCTTGTTTCCTGCTCCCGCTGGCATCGGTGAGTTCTTACTCACCCACTGTTCGATCAGGTCGTTGGTTGAAGACGCAGAACCGATTGATTGGATTCGCGCTTGGGACACTTGGTCGTCGAAGTCTTTGACGGGAGCCAATCCGGCGCTGCTGGTCCAGGCTTCGGCAGCGGAGCCGCCCCAGGCGGTTTGGATCAGTCCGATGGGCACGCCGACTTTGGCCCGAAGATGGCGACCGAAGTAGTAGCCAACGGCGGAGAATCCGCCCCAGCCGCCTTTTGCTACAGTTTCGGGGGAACAGACTTCCCAAGTTCCTTCATTAGTGCTGGCAGGCTTCAACGAGGTTGTTTTGGTGCCCATAAAAAGCCGGATTTGGGAGTCGGTGGCGGCGGCGATTTCTGTTTTGGCGTTACCTGCCATGCCGATTCCCTGCTCCATGTTCGACTGACCGGAGCAGATCCAGACATCGCCGACGAGAATATCGTCGAGTTCTACTTTGTGGAGACCTTCGATGGTGAGTTTGTAAGGTCCGCCAACCTTCGGCGGTTTGATTTGAACCATCCATTTGCCGCTTTCATCGGCAGTCGCGGTTGCACGCGAGTTTGCGATCGAGACGCGGACTTGCGAGCCCGGCGTGCTCCAACCCCAGATATTGTTCGGCTTATCGCGCTGAAGCACCATGTGGGAGCTGAAGCAGGGAGCGACGAACGGGAGCTGAATTGGCAAAAGAAGCGCGGAAAAAATCATTGTTGGAACCCGGTTGGCTAATGATCTAAGGATACATCGTTGAAGCCATACGCTGTCGGCCATCGGCCCTCAGCTTCGGAAGTAAACTCTGACGTAGAAGTACAGGCATGATCGTCAAGGCAACAGGTGATTTTCGGTGGGAGGGCGTGGACGTTCTGCCCTACAAGGAAGACGGGAATATGTTCCGCGACGTCACTCGGCAGGTAATGCTGGAGGGGCAAGGCGATCTTCCGGTTGAGTTCCGGTATTTCGAGGTTGGTCCGGGTGGGCATTCGACCTTGGAGCGACATGAGCACCAGCATGCGGTGATGGTGATTCGTGGGCGAGGACGGGTTTTGGTTCGCGATACAGTTTCGGAGATTTGTTGTCAGGATATCGTTCACATTCCGCCGATGACGTGGCACCAGTTCCGGGCGGCCGAGGATTCGCCGCTGGGATTTCTTTGTGTTGTGGCTTGCCAGAGGGATAGGCCGCAGCGACCCGCAGAGAAAGAGTTAGAGTATTTGCGGTCGAGCGAAGTGGTCAACGACTTCATTCGCTACTAGGTGTCTGTGGTAACGAATTCCCAAGACTCGCCAGGGCAGACGTCGAGTATCCAGTTCACTGCGTGATGCCACTCTTGAACGATTTCGATAGAAATCTTGGTTTTCTTGAGCTTTCCGCGCCGGAGAGCTCCATGCACTTCGTGAAGGACTTCTGCCCACGCAACGATGTCTTCCTTTGGTCGGACTTTCATTGCTTGTCTTAGCACTTCCGGCTGCTCCATGTCTTGCGGAAACAAATCGAATACGTCGCCAATCCGGGACTGCTTTATTGGCAAATCTATTTGAGGGATAACCCCAACACACCATAGTAGGAAATAGATGTGCTCTGTTCGCCAGCTAAAGTGAATCTGGTGTGTTTTGCTTGGCTTCTCGGTGAACACAAACTTCCGCTCCGGACCTGTCAACCAATCATGGATATTGTTGGTTTCAACGTATTCAGGAAAGTAGGGGCCGAAATTTGTTTGTGCGTAGCCTGCGGCGCACCAAAGAGCTATGATCCGTTTCAGTATCTCTTCGGTTGGCTGGAGGTTCCAGTCCTTCGACACTTCCGACAGGTCCGCATCAAGTGCAAAAGAAACGTCAGACTTCTTTAGCGCTGGACTAAGAACGATTCGATTCCACTCTGACACTCGAGGATATTACCAAGAGCTAGAACCATAATAGATGTAGTGAGTTCCTCCCGCCAGTTTGGTTTTGAAACGAAGATGCTCCACGCCGGGCAGGTACCGGATCCTTTTGTCGGGGCTCGGGCGGTGCCGATTCACCAGACGACGAGTTATGTTTTTAAGGATGCTGATGAAGCGGCTCACCTGTTTGAGCTGAAGCAGTACGGCAATATTTACTCCCGGATCAGTAACCCGACAACGGCGGTTTTTGAGGAGCGAGTTGCTTCTCTGGAAGGCGCGACGGGCGCGGTTGCGACCGCCAGCGGAATGGCGGCGGAGTTTGGGGTGGTGATGACCCTTTGTTCGCCGGGCGATCACATTGTTGCTTCTAACCAGCTTTATGGCGGGACGATGACGATGTTTGCTCACACGCTGAAGAAGCTGTGCATCGACGTAACGTTTGTCGATCCGGATCGGGTTTCGGACTGGGAAGAAGCGGTCACTCCGAAGACTCGGATGCTGTTTGTCGAGACGATTGGTAACCCGATTAACTCGATTCCTGACTTGGCTGCGCTGGCGGCTTTGGGTGATTCCAAAGGGATTCCTTTGGTTGTCGATTCCACGTTCGCGACGCCTTATCTTTGCCGGCCGATTGAGCACGGAGCGACGATTGTCTTGCACTCGGCGACGAAGTTCATTGGCGGTCACGGGACGTCGATTGGCGGAGTGGTCACTGACTCGGGGAACTTCGATTTCTCGGGCTTTCCTACCATCGCCGACGCTTCCCCGAGTTATCACGGGATGCGGTTCTTTGATACGTTTGGCCACTACGCCTTCCTCATGAAGCTAAGGGCGGAGACGATTCGGGACACCGGGGCTTGCATCTCGCCGACGAATGCGTTTAACTTGTTGCAGGGTCTGGAGACGCTGTCCCTCCGGATGGAGCGGCACGTTTCGAATGCTTTGGCGGTGGCTCAGTTCCTTGAGGCTCATCCAAAGGTTGGTCGAGTTCACTACGCCGGACTTCCCTCTCACCCGCATCATGATAGAGTTCAGAAGTATCTGCCGAAGGGGGCGGGGGCGGTGTTTGCTTTTGAGATTTCGGGTACCGATGCGCGTCAGGCGGGCAAGAGGTTCATTGAGTCTTTGCAGTTGTTCTCGCATCTTGCCAATGTTGGTGATGCGAAGAGCCTAGTCATTCACCCCGCCAGCACGACGCACCAGCAGATGTCAGACACTGAACTCGAAGCGGCACGGATTACGCCGGGGATGATTCGGTTGTCGGTTGGTCTGGAGACTGTGGACGACTTGATTTGGGACCTAGAGCAGGCTTTGGAGAAGGCATGAGTATCGCTTGTAGCATTAACCTGAACACCACTCTGACTGCGGAGCAGCGGGAGCGGTACCAGAATGGCGACCAGATTCAGAGGCTGTTGGCTTCGATGCGGAAGGTTGCGATTATTGGGCTGTCGACGGAGTCGACGAAGGCTTCGAACATGGTTGCTTCCTACCTTCTTGATGAAGGGTTTGAAGTGATTCCGGTTCATCCGAAGGCGGATTTCATTCTGGGGCAGAAGGTTTATCGGTCGCTGGCGGAGGTTCCGTTTGCGGTTGATGTGGTGAACGTTTTTCGACCGGGGCATGAGATGTGGGACATTACCGACCAGGCGATTGCGAATGGTGCGAAGGCGGTTTGGTCACAGCTGCGAATCATCAACTTTGACGCGGGTTCTCGAGCAATTGACGCTGGACTGGTTGCGGTGCAGGATAAGTGCATTAAGATGGAGCACGGTCGGTACGGCGGGATGCTGCACTGGGCGGGGATGAATACGGAGATCATCTCTGCGAAGCGGCGCGTCGTCGGCTGAGGCGTTGGCTGAACTTGGCAATTGGCGGTTTCGGCGGTTTTGGGTTCAATGGGGTGTGATTGCTTCGTATTTTCGGCGGTCATGGCGGAAGTTGTTGAATCCGGATTCGCCGACTTGCTGATGCGTCGGGCGGTTCGCGCAGTTGGCGCAGATGGGTTCAACGAGAGCTCGGTTTTGGGCAAAGTTCGCGACGGTTGGCGCAAATGGGTTGGGGTGTCGGTGAAGTCGGTGCATTTGGGTTCAAGCTGATTGACTTGATGGGCAGATTTCGGTACAGTCGGTGCTCGACGTTGAACCTGGATGGGTGAGCTCGGTGCTCGTTTTTGTGGTGCCGGAAGTTTTGGATTGGCAGGGGTTGGTGGATGGTTTTGCTCCGGGCTGGACCGATTTTGGGAAATTTGATCATCACCTTATAGGCGAAGTTTCGGGGCGTTTGTCAACTTGGTTCTGTAAATATTTTCGAAGGGACTGTTTCGGGTGAAGCCCTCGCCCGTCTCAGGAGGCGCTTCGCTTACACCTGATCCACCCTCCCTTCAGGGAGGGACTTGGGCTGGTGGGAAGTTGGGTGCGGGGCTACTTGCGTATCCGTTCGATTACTTGACGCCAAACGCCCTGCCCTAGAGTGCCGAGGAGGTGGATTGGGTTGACGGGTTCGCGGACGCCTTCGATTGGGCCGTAGGTGATCGTGCGCTCGTTCGGATTGAGACGATACAGTTGAACGCCGGAGGGGGCCAAGGATAGCTCGCCGACGACATCGCCAGTGTCTGAATCGAAGTTGGGATTGTGCACCCAATCGATGGAATTCGTCTTTAGCGAACCTTCCCAGATACTGCCTTGGAGCACCCAGCTGAATCTGCCATACCTGCTGTAGACGAGCACTCCGAGCGGGGTTTCGAGGACTTCTTGCTGAACATGGTCAATAATCAAACTGTCGTTTTGCCTTAGGATAACGACTTCCCCTCGACGAAGAGCCGCCCAGTAGGAGCCGTCCTCGCAGTGCTTTGCTTCGACGATTAGATCTTCGTGATCCAATCCGACTAAGGCGTGGTCAGTTCCGTCTTCGGATTCCCAGATGCATGCTCGGTCGCCACGGGGTTCACGGAGACGGAACACTTGGTCACAATCGTTGATTGCGACGTGGTTGCCTTGGACGTTTTCGGAGCCGGGGTACATAAAAGCTTGCGAGATTGACTGGTCGACCGCGCAATCTAGTCTTGAATATACAAGAAGTACTGCATTGCGGTGTGAAGGATGCGAACGACGTAAATGCTGTCCTCCGTTACCTCGTACACAATTCGGTGCCCCGCTTTGGCTCCGGGCCACTTCGCAATGTAACTTTGGCGGCCTGGTCGTTCTGCGATGCGCCTACCGATGCCAGGCATGGAGGCGACTAGTTCCATTTCGGAGACCAGGAACTGGATGTATCGGTCGGCTTGGGTTATACCGAAGTCGGCGGTAGTGGTCGTGTGGATCCCGGATAAATCGAGGTCAGCCCACGTGCTGAGCACAACTACGCGGATTTCTCAATCACCTCGTGCGCGCCAAGCCAAGCGGCGGTCCTTGCTTTTGCTCGCTCGACGGCTGTGCTGAGCGGGATTCCGTCTCCGGGCTGATGGGGCGGAACTAGGTCGATAGCGGCGTACTCTTCGGGAGTCAACACCTCTGGATCTTGTTGGTTCATGGATGAAGTGTACAGCAGTTTTGGAGTCAGTGGGAGTTTGAACGAGATGTGTGTGTAATTGTCAAGCTGTTCACGGACAAACTGAGTTTTGGAGAGTCTAAAGCATAAGAGATTGACCGTTTGACCGTGCTACCGGGCTAATTCGCTTTAACCTGCCTACGCAGTGGCTCGTCGGAATTCGCAGACTACCTCTGCCGTTCTAGGATTCGAATTTGCCTTGCGAATGGGTCAATCTCTACTTCTCGCCAGTTTGTGTAGTCATTGATCACCTCGATTCCAGCTTCCGCAACTCTTTTTTCGGGATCGTAATCTCGAACGAAAAAGTCAACCCCGTCCAACTCGCCGGACCAAATCTCACCCGCGAGCATCCAGTGGAATGTCGCAGAGTAGCTACTGTAAAAGATCGGACCAAGAGGCGTTGGCAAATTTCCCCAAAAGTGATTATCGAGTCGAATTGCCGTGTTGCCCTTGAGCAATATCGTAGGTCCGTTTATGAGTTCAAGAGTGCCACCCCAAGGCTCGGCCTCATTGGCCTGCGATAAGATGTCCTCATGCTGCATTCCGACGATGCCATGATAGTGACCGTCTGCGGCGATCCAGAGACATGCCCGATCTCCAACCGGATTTTTCAGTCGGTACGTGACAGTGCAGTGTCGTAGATCGACGTGGTTCTCGGGCAGATTCTCTGACCAGACTTGCATAGACTCACTTCTTTACACTAGCAAAGTGAACCCGATCCGATTTCTCTCTCGGAGGGTTGAGGGTGTAGGATTCGAAGACTCGGATGTCTTGGAAGCCGGCTTCGTCGAGGAGGTCGACGACGTCTTCGATTTCGTAGGCGCGTTGGGTGTGGGTTTCGGTGAACTCTTGGTCGCCGACCCAGAATTGCATGTTGACTTGGATGATGCGGGTTCGGGGGTCGTAGTCGCCTCGCCAGCGGTAGCGGACTTTGCTGGATTTGCTCATGTCTTGCTGGTTGAACATCTTTTGCTCGAAGGCATAGGCGAGGTTGAGGTCGAAGATGAACGATCCGCCGGAGGGAAGGTGGGCGGCAATTCTCTTGAACGCCTTCAGCAGGTCTTGGAGGTCGGTGATGTTGTTGAAGCTATCGAAGAAGCAGAGGGCGGCATCGTATTGGCGGCCCATGTCGACGGTGCAGGCGTTGGCGACTTCGAAGCGGAGGGGCATCTTTCTTCGCTCGGCTTTGAGGCGGGCTTGGCGGATCATAGGCTCGCTGAGGTCGAAGCCTTCGACTTCGAGGCCCTCGTGGGTGAGCATGTGGGTGAGGGTTCCGGTTCCGCAACATGCGTCGAGGACGGTCTTTGGCTTTTGGCCCTGCATGGAGAGGAGGAGGAGGTAGTAGCTGGACCACATGCGGTACGGCACAGGCTTCATCAGGTCGTCGTAGAACTCGGCGATCTCGGTGAAGCTGGTGACTTCGGGGTGGGACATGCACGATGAGTTTATCTGAATGTGCTTATGCTGCCTTGATGCTCGATGTTTTGATAAGATGGAGATGGAAAGTCCCCTCTCCCATCTATTTGATGGGAGAGGGGGTTGGGGGTGAGGGAAATAGGAGCCCAACGAAAGCGACCAATTCGAACGAAAATGCAAGTTGATCGGGCACGGAAAGCGCGTCAGGAGGCATCTGTGGCAGAGGAGATTGTCTGGCGACTACTTAGGGGTCATAAGGAGGGATTCAAGTTTCGGCGAGAGCATCCGATCGGCTCCTATCGTCTTGACTTTTACTGCGCCGAGGTGAAAGTTTGCATTGAGCTTGATGGTGAGCAACACGATCCTGTTCGAGACGAAATTCGGGATAACTACCTTGCGCGGCTGGGAATCGTCACCTATCGAATTCCGAATGTCGAGTTTTTTCAGCTCGATCCGAATGCACCTTATCAGGATCATATCCTGGAGGCACTGAAACTGTGTGAGAGTCGTCGGCGAGAGCGGTAGACTGCTCCCTCACCCCCGGTTCGCTACGCTCACCGGCCCCTCTCCCATCGAATAGATGGGAGAGGGGCTTCACGGATTACCTTGAGAGTTCGTCGAGCTTGTCTTCGGCGCGTTTAACTGCTTTCTCCGTCCGAAGGAGCATTAGGCAGACGCCGAACCACAGGAGCATTGACGTCAGAGCGGCGAGGACTTTCCAGAGATCCATAGTTGTTTTCCAGTTTGTGTGCGATGAGCAAAGAGCGAGCGCGAAGTTTGTAGACCCAGGCGGTGAGGATCCAGACGAGGATCATCAGTTCGACGGTGACCAGTGCGTAGCCACCTTTGAGGCGACCTTTCATAATGGTCTCGCTGGGGTGGAACGATTCGACTTGGGGGAGGCGAGGGAAGACGAAGGTGAGGAAGAGGAACGGCAGGAAGGCCGCGAGGGCATAGCCGGCGGCGTTTTGGGCGCGTTTGTCGGGGTCGGGGAACGCGCTTCGGAGGACGAAGTAGGCGATGTAGACCGTGCTAACGAGAAGGAAGCTGACTTGGCGGGGGTCGTTTTGCCACCAGGCGCCCCATTGGACTTTGCTGAAGAAGACTCCGCTAGCGAGGGTGAGCAGGATGAAGAGCATCGCGTACTCGTGGGCGCTTTGGCTGCGGATGTCCCAGGCTTGGTCGCGGGTTTTCAGGTATTTCCAGCTGAACCAGAGTCCGGCGGAGACGAGTCCGGTCGCCATGATGGGGAACGGGAAGTGCCAGAAGAAGATTCGGGCGAACTCGGGGTTCATGAACCCAGCGGCGTCGCCAACGAGGTAGCTGTGCCAGATGGCGAGCGGCATTCCTAGCATTAGGACCCAGCGGCTCAGCTTTTCCATATCTTTGAGTAAACCACAGGGCCGAGGGTGGTTGTGGCGATTGCATACGCAATCATTCCTATGACACCATTTTCGCCACTTTTGAGGCCCTCGCCGAGGGCAGTGGCGGTTCCGGTGATGCCGAGGTTGATAAGGAAGATGAGGAGGGGAACGGAGATCGCGGTGCTGAGGGCGGCGCGGTTTGATGCGGGGGCGGCGATTGCTCCGGCAAGGGTAGATGTGGAGGCGATGGCAACGGCTCCGGCGAGTCCGTTGAGGGTGAACGCGATGGGGTTCTGGAGCTTGACGGGGAGCATGATGAGGAACATGACGCTCATGAGGACGGTGGCGATCAGCATCTGGGTGATGTTGAAGAGGGCCTTGCCCCAGAAGACGGCCTCGGGAGTCGCGAAGAGGCGCCAGAAGTCGGCGGTGCCTTGCTCTTCTTCTTGAAGGAAGGTGCGCGGGAGGCTGATGGCGGCGCTAAAGGTGAGGACCATCCAATACATTCCGGCGGCAACCAGGGGGTTGAGCTTGGTGGTGAAGGTGATTGCGTTGAGAATGACGACGCTGACGAAGCAGATGAGCCCGGTGGTGGTGATTCCGCTGAGGGTGCGGCTTTCGGTCAGCCACTCTTTTCGGAAGACGGCGAAGATGGGTTTATAGCTCGAGGGCATGGGTGCCGAACCTCCTTTCTTCCGGGTCGTTGGTGGCAAGGATCAGGGCTCCGCGTTGGGTTTGTTCTTTGACGACTTTAGCGACGAGTTCGCGGCCGGCCTCGTCGAGGGCGACGCCGGGTTCATCCCAGATCAGGAGTTTGGGTTGGGACTGGATGGCGAGCGCAATTTTCAGGCGGCTTCGGAGACCGCTGGAGAGGTGTTGTGCTTGGTGGTTTTGGTGGTCTTGGAGACCGACTTGAGTCAGGAGTTCGGAGTGTGGAGTTGGGGATTGGGAACGAAGTTGGGCGGCTAGCTCAAGGTGTTCGGTGACGGTGAGGGCCGGGAAGACGGCTTGGTCGAGGGCGCAGTAAGAGCGGTTGGATTGCTCGTTGTCGAAACCGTTTTGGAGAGTGCCTTCAGTTGGTCGTTCGAGGCCGGCGAGGAGCTTAAGGAGGGTGGATTTTCCTGAGCCGTTTTTGCCGGTGACAATGAGGCAATCACCCGCTTCCAGATCAATATCGAGACCTCGGAAAAGCCAGCGCGGTCCGAACCGCTTGCTTATTCCGCGTACCTGGAGGATCACGTCTTCATTATGGACGGGGTACATTCTTTATCGCGCCCTAAATGTGCCGGGGTGGCGGAATGGTAGACGCGGCGGTCTCAAACACCGCTGATGCAAGTCGTGTGGGTTCGAGTCCCATCCCCGGTACCAACTGTTGACCTCAATCTTGCGGGTCTAGCACCCTCCAACTTCAGACTTTTTCCCCCGATAATTGCTGGGTGAGGTGTTTGCGCCGTCAGAGGGGGAATTCGCTGGCTGAGATTTTGGTCGCGGCGGCGTTTCTTGGCGTCTGCTCGGCAGCGCTGACGGACACGGCTCAGCAGGCGGTTGCGAATATCGCTCGGACAGAGCGGCGGGCAGTTGCGTTGGCGGCATTGCAGAACCGTTTAGAGGTCGCCACACAAAATGCCCAATCTTCCACGAGCCTGCCAAGCGTGGTGACCTACAATGCGGACCTGCCCGGAAGGAGGATTTGTGTTATCAAAATTTCACCTGCATGGTCGGCCTATACAGGGGTGGCGCAAATTGTAGGGACGGCTACATGGCCCGAGAGCAAGGGATCGCGCAACTATTCGGAGACGATTACGATCGAGACATATGTGAGGTGCCCAGATGTCGACTAGGCGCGGGTCAACGTTGATCGAACTGACTTTGGCAATGGTGCTGACGGCATTGATCGTTGGTTCAGCGACGACGCTTTATTCGTTCATTGCCATACGGACGGCGGATGCAGTCTCACGGTTTAGCACGTTGCAGTCCTGTACGACCCTCGCTTCCGCCATACGTACAGCGACCATGACGGCAGTGAAGGTGGAATCGAGATTCTTGGGCGGCAACCAAGCCCTGGTGTGCACGATTCCAAAGGTAGGAGTTGATGTCGATCAGGATGGAGTCCAAGACTATCCACAAGCGAATCGGACTGACAAATTGTTACGCGAGGTTTACCAGCGTGAGCAGCGGCTGTGGTTTTACTCTGCAAATGCGACAGGGACACCGGGGACGACCGGGAACTTTTGGTTTCTGGCGATTCGGACGGATGATTCGAATCCCGTTTTTGCTGACATCAACCGAGACTGGTCATTCTGGCGATCTGGGGTGCCAAAAGTTTCGATTCCGGGGACGGTCACATTTTCAGTCATTGCCTCCGAACGACTTGCGACGGTTAGGATTCAAACGACGGGAGAAGAAGTCGAAAACGGCGGGCTGACGAATTCGCGCCGTCCGGCTCGTTTGGATCTTCGGCATCAGTTCTACTGGCGGGGTGCGAAGTGAAGAACATTCGTAAGCGCGGTTCCGTGCTGATTTTTTGCGTTGTTCTCATGGCGTCGGTTTCGACGATCTTGATGAGTACGGCGGATGTAGGGCAGTTCACGACGTTACGTCAGTATCGGACCGAGGATGATGTTCGGTTTGACTACACGGAGGATAGTATTCGGGCGATTTATGCGCAACAAGCACTTGAAAACTCACTCATATTGCCCAGTAACGAGACATTGACGATCAATGGCTTCAATGTTTCGGTACGTGCTGAGGCAGGCACGGGTGCTCGAATCCGGATTGTCGAGCTAGATACGACGATGGCTGGAAGGACGGCAACTAGGAGACGGCAACTTTGTATTGGGAGGCGGGGTCCCGTGTCACCTATGTGGTTCGCCTTCGGATCTGACTCCACCTTCTCGCCGGTCGGTAATGTGCAGATCAATGGAGATGCTTATTTTGGCGGGGATCACATCTCCACAGGGAAGACCATCCTGGTGACCGAGGACCTGTATGGAAACGCTAAGGCTCTCACGAATCCGGTGACAGTGGAGGGAACGACCAACCTCGGTCGACGTCTTGTTTCTCCCTCACTGGATGCGGACTTGTACATGTCAGCTGCGTCGCAGAAGACCAGTGGAAACCAAGACTGTAACCTTCTAGATTTCCTTCCCGACGGGGCTTATGAGACCCTCTGGTTTCACAGTGGTGATATCACTTTTGATGTCAATTACACGGGAAGAGGGACAGTCTATGTCAGAGGGAATGCGATCATCAAACATTTTAGTCGCACACTACCCAAAGATCAAGGGTTGATTATTGTTGATGGGAATGTTGAGTTTCAGACGAACAGATTCGAAGGATTCCTGATCTGTAACGGCTTGGTTCGCCAGACAAAGGGTGGGAATTTCCTCTCACAGGGCACCATCTGGGCCAATTCTTTTGACTTCGGAAACGGAAAACTTATGGTGGACTTCGACCCTTTCTTTTGGGACAACCCCGACTTTGACAAGAGAATGCGCGTTCCTGGCATGTGGTAGAGCTTTTTTAGCTCCCAAACCTAAAGAGAACCCGTAAGTTCGCCGATTTACCTAACGGTACAACCATGTATTTTGACCAGGTAGAAGGCGGGGTGTCAGTTTGAAGCGGGAGTTGCAGATTTCCTATGCAGCGGACCGGCTTTGGCTGAAGGCTCGTTGGGCGCTCATGCTCATCTGGACGGTCGTTGCTTGGGACAGCGCGGATGAGCAGTGGCTTTGGGCTGGCTGCTTGTTTGGCGCGGTGTCTGGCATTGTGATCCAGCTGATCACTAGGACCCCGGATGGATACCGAAAGCTTGGACAAAAAGTTGTTTCTCACTCTCGCTTTGTTGATATCATGCTTCCGATTGCCGCCACTATTTACGGCCCTCAGGACATGGCCAATGTCTGGATGATCAGCATTCCAGGAATTATCTTCGAGGCACTCAGCACCCGTAATGCACGGCGAGTGACACTTGTTTCAATCGTTGCCACGGTAATCACTCTTTATGGAGTCATTCTTCACGAAGATCTGAGGACCCTCATCGCTTCAGGATTCGGAATCGTCTTCTCTGGATTTGTCGGTCTCACCTTGGCCCGCTTCCAAGCTAAAGATCAGATTCTTCGAGACCGCGATCGGCGGCTTTCGACGCTCATGAATACGTCGTCAAACGTCGCGGCTTCTGGCGACCTTCGCCAACTGATTCAAGGAACGTTGAAAAGTGCTATTCAGGATATCGGGGCAACCGCGGGCATGGTCGTTTTGACTTCAGATGAGGACCCTGGTCTGCTCATTACTGAAGCTGCATACTCCCAGGCAGGCGACTTCTTCTTCCCGATGGTGGTCGCGATGGGCGATGGAATCTCAGGCTACGTTGCTAAAGAGGGTCAACCGATTACATTGACCGCCAAAGAAGGCGAGACGGTTGAATGCGACGGAATTGGGCTGGCGATCAAAAGTGCGGTTTCAGTTCCCCTTCTTAACCGTGAGTTCCGTGGCGTCGGCATGGCGATCAATGAGCAGATTATCGGAGCGATGACAATTGTCAACACGGAAGGAGCCGAAGCGTTGGAGGCGGAGGAGCTCGACCTTCTTCAGTCGCTCTCTTCGTTGCTTGCGAATGCCATTCACAACGCACGAATGGAAGAGCGTAACCGAGCGACATTTCTTCGAACTCTTGAGTCTCTCGCGACGGCACTTGAAGCTCGCGACGACTATACGAGGGGTCACTCTCAGCGTGTTTGCGATCTTTCGGTCATGATTGGATCGAAACTGGGATTGACTCCGGACGCACTCGAGGAACTACGAATCGGAACGATTCTGCACGATATCGGAAAGATTGGTGTCCCAGATGCGATTCTGAATAAGCCAGGTCGATTGACTGAAGATGAGTTCAATTTCATGCGAACGCACCCGGTCATTGGATACGAAATCTGTCGCCCGCTGATGCTGAGCGATGGCGTCTTGATGATTATTCGCAACCACCACGAGAAGCTGGACGGTTCAGGCTATCCGGATGGATTGAAGGGTGGGGAGCTTCCGCTTTCGCTGCGAATCGTTTGCGTGGCTGACGCGTTTGACGCAATGAGCAGCCGTCGCCCCTATCGTGGCGTCATGGACATGAGTCATGTGATGGGCGAACTATCGAAGGGTGCAGGCATTCAATTTGACTCCGTCGTGGTTGAGGCACTTAAGGAGTTGCTGACCGCGGGCGAGCTTGATGACCTTTACTCAGCGTATTGGGGTCCGAAGTTTGAAGCGCTCCAGGCGAAACTGGAGGATAAGGCCGCCTAATGCTTTTTGAGCGAGCGAGCGTGGTTCACGATCATACGATGTCGATGGGTGTCGATTTTGGCACGCGCTCGACGAAAATCTTGATGCTGAACCAAGTAGGAGCGCGCACCGATATCGGTGCCGCTGGCTCGTTCGTTCCTCCGACGGGATCGATCAAAAATGGGTTGATTGAAGAGCCAAAAGAGTTTGGTCGAAACTTTGGGAGGTACCTTAGGGAAAACCAAGTTCCCTGTCCGACCGCAGTCTTTGATATCCCTTCAAACCTTGCGGTTTTGAGATGGGTGACTCTTCCTCTGATGGAAGAATCAGAGATTCGGGATGCAGCGAGGTTTAAGGTTCGAAAGCACCTTCCGTTTCCGCTGGACTCGGCCTATGTCGAGGCAGCTACTGCTAAGATTCATGGCGACGAAATTTCCGCGCTCGTGGTCGCGACACCACGCAACATCGTTGATTCGCGTTCGGAAGCGTTGCTATACGCAGGGCTCGAGCCCATTCGGGCGGAGTTGGAAGCTCAAGCGATTCTGAGGGTTGTAGAACGCCGACTGAATCGACGCTCCGCGCTTTGGCGAGATGCTTCCTTGACGATCATCGATTTGGGTTCAAGTAACACCCACATGTACGTTGTGCAGAACCAGCAACTTCAGTTCATTCGGGGTGTTAAGTTTGGTTCCAGTATGTTCCACACTGCGGTTCGCGAGGCACTCAATCTCTCGCCCGAGATTGCGGATACCGTGATGCACGACCCTCGAACGAGCCTTTCGACAAAGGGCGTTTTGAACGTTCCCTTGGGGGACGACTACGGAATCGTGGATATCTCTGAACCACTCGAGAAGCTGACCCGCGAGGTCATGCGTCTGATGCGATACTTCAGATCGTTGCACCCCGAGCGCAGTTATGCGGGAATTTTGGATCAGGCAATTCTCTGTGGAGGACTGGTGAGTTTGCCAGGTCTTGCCGACTATTTACAGAAACAGCTAGGACTACGGATCGAGTTCGCTCGCCCCATTTCGGGGATGATGACTCGATTCAACCGTGAGACCTTCGCGTCGGTATCGCACCGGCAGGAGGCCTACACAATCGTCATGGGACTCGCCCTTGGGGGACTGAGTCAGACCACACAAAACAGGAGCCAACAAGATGGTGGACGCGAATTTAACTGGATTAGGGTCGGCTAAGACTCGATCTATCAACGTCGAAGTCAATCTTCTCAACGAGTGGTCAGCTTCTCGTGCGTCGATGCAGGTGGAGATTCAGCGCCAAATACTCGTTCTTGTCGGGGTGTGTTTAAGTGGGTTCGTGATTCTGCCCCTGCTCAATGTCTGGCGGGGGAACACGGTCGAGCGGTCCGACGCGGTTGTCAGAGAGAAATCAAACGAGCTTGCGAAAAAGGAAGCGTTGGCCAAGATCGTTGCTGAGGTGACTCCCTCGATTGACTTTGCGGAAATGCGTGAAAACTGCAACAAGTTCCGAAACTCCCTGTTCAGAGAAACTCACAAGTTTCTTGAGGCGACGCCGGAAACGGTTCGATTTGACTCTTTGAAAATCGAGGCGAGCGGTGGCTATCTGAACTTTAAGGTTGTGGCGAACGCCCGCACGGCGGCAGATGGGCGACGATTTGTCGACGCTGCACGGCGTGGTCGCAATGTATTGGCCTCAAATCAAACCGCGGTTCGGCAAAGCCAAGTGATGGGTGCCGACGGCGTGGTCTTCGACTACTCGAAAAAAGTAAAGGTGACTCCATGATTCCGAGCACTCTCGCAACCACTAAGCTGTCGAAAAATCTTCGGCGATGGACCATTGGAATCTGTGCCGTCTTTGCAACAGCTTGCCTGCTAGTGTCTGGTTCCGCAATCGCTTCAATGGTGAGTGCGGCACGTGCCAAGACTCAGCTCGTTGGCTTGAGCAAGGAAATCTCTGGTATGGAATCGACGATTGAACGGTCTAAGCGTCTCACAGTGCGAATGCCCAAACGAAAGAATGCGGACCGGATTCAAGCTGTCATTGATGATGCAGCGATGTTAAATGGATGTCGGCTCGTTGAGTTTCAAACCGCTCAAGATGTCCAGCCGTATGCATCACGTTACGATACCAAGGAAGTGAAGGGGTGGACGCAGGTCACCGTGCAGTTTCAGCTCGACGGACCTTTCACTGGCGTGTTTGAGGTGATCCGCATCCTTTGTTCTGCCCCAGATCCCGTTGAAATTGATTCGATCGACATTAGTCAGGGACGCACCAAGACAGCAGAGGTCAACGCGAAAGTGACCCTAAGAGTCCTCACATTGGAGGTTATCAAGTGAAAACTGGAGATCCCAAACAAGCAGCAATCCTCGGCGTCGTGGCCATAGGTACCCTCGGATTCTTAGGCTCCAGCCTATTTTCGTCGTTTGCCGGTGGCTCAACGCCGGTCCCAGTCGCGAATTCTCAAAGCTCAGCTCAGCCAGCTGAATCCACCCCCGGTTCCGGTGCAACTTCCCCCGAGAAGCTTCCGGACAGAGAACCATTGGACATTGGCGATGAGGCAGAGGATAACGGTTTTCCGGCAAAGATCGAGAAGACACCTTTTGGCAAACCGACGGTCAAGCAACCTGGTGCGGTGACGAACAGCAAGGGCCTGCAAAAAACCGGACGACAGAGTGAATTCGGCTCAAAAGGAGAGCAAGACACCGCCCCACTCGATCCGACTTCAGGAGATCAGGCATCGCTACCTGTCATCGACGGAATGACTCCAGGGGGCGGCGGCGACGTTGCTTCGAATAAGCCCAAACCCATCATGATTCGATTTGAAGGATACGTTGACGCCGGAAATCCGGTGGCGATTATCCGCATTGGCGAAAGCCAATTCACTGCAGACCAAGGCGAAGGATTGCCGTACGGTATTCGCGTGTTAGCGATTACCTCCGAGAAACTCACTCTCTCCATTCGGGGCCGACAAAAGTCGGTTTGGATTGGACGGGAGGTCCAACTATGATTGATACCCTCGCACTCGCCGTTGTTTTGACCTCAAACTCCGGAGGAGTTTGCAAACACTTCACTGCTTCATACAAGATTGCAGCAACTCCGATCGTCTCGTTTCGGGGTATCGGACCGAAGCGTCTAGCGGTCAGCGTATCGGATACTTTGCTCAGCCAAGGGCTCGGCGGAGCGGTTCTCAGCAGTCGCATTCAGATGAGTTTGCGTTCCCCACTCTCGCGTGGATTAGCAACATCGAACCCATCTTCGACCAAGCCTCGTAAATTTGACTCAGCCCTCCTGAGTCGCACTATGGATCGCCCAGTTGCCGCTCATGTGACGGAGTCAAGCCAACCGCCTTTGTTCTCCTCGGTCCTCGGAGCCCTCTCAGTTGGGCAGCTGTTGCCGATTGCCAGTGCTTCTGGCTCCCGCCATGTTCACGAGTTCTCTGCACCACAAACCGTTCTTGTCGCTCCGGGTGGGGTTGAACCCACGGCACCGAATGTCCAAACTCCTGCGCAAAAGAATGCCGCTACGAACAGGTTTTATGAGCCACAGCCGGTCGCCCCGATGGAAAAGCGAGTCTCGGTAGCTTTGTCTGCGACGCCTTTGGAAACCGTGGTTAGTTTGCTCAGCAAGCAGACTGGGATCAACATTGTTCTCATTTCGAAATCGGATCAGAAGTTGACTCTGAACATCAAGGAGATGCCGTTGAGCGAGGCGATGAAACATATTTCGGCTTTGGCGGGAATGCGGACGTTGAAGGTTCGCAACACGCTGGTCATGGCGGAAGATGCTGTTCTCAAAATCGCGTATCCCGAGGAGTACGCATCTGAGACGCCTGACAAAGTTGCAACTTCGGCTCCAACTTCTAATCCCTCGGTTCCACCTGTAGCCCCGGCGTCAAAGGCGGACGATGTCTTCAAAGTCATTGCCCTCAAGCATTTGGGAGCGGTGACTCTCGTGAATGCTCTCAAAGACGCGGTCTCAAAACTGGGAGTCTCGGTTGTCGCGATGCCAAACTCGCTCGTGCCTCGGCTCAACATCGCCGCTGCGGCAGGCGCGGCGGCGCTCCCAGTTGTGGATCAAACGGTTGATAACTCACGAACGATTCTCATCAGTGGTCCCGCAGCGGCGGTAGCCCAACTTGAGGCCGTTATCAATTCAACTGATATAGCTCGACGCCAGGTACAGATCACGGTGACGATTCATGATGTCTCCGATTCTGCTCTGAACGAACAGGGTATTCAGTGGGTGCCTGGACAGTTCAATGTTTCGGAGATCACCAACTCCTCTCCAAATTTGGGCACGTTGCAGCGTAGTGGGGTTTCATTCTCTGCCACTTTAAAGGCACTTGAGCAAAATGACAAGGCTCGTCTACTTTCCAGCCCGAACCTAAACGTCATGGATGGAGAATCTTCCTCGATTCTGATCGGTGAGAAGAGACAGTTCCCAATCGTCGCTAGCTTTAACGCCAACGGCCAGCCGGTGTTTTCGGTTCAAGAACTCAAAATCGGCATTCAGCTTGACGTAAGTGCGCAGATTACGGCCGACGGCAGCATCACTCTTGCGGTTCGACCTGAAGTCTCTTCGATCATCGAGTTCCTCAATGTGAACGGAGGGACTTACCCTCAGATTGCGACTCGCAGCAGCGAGAATCGATTGACGATGCGCGACGGCGATACGATGGTCATCGGTGGCCTTGTGAAAGAAGAAGACATCAAGAACTATCAACGACTGCCGCTGCTGAGCAATATTCCATTCTTTGGCGAGTTGTTCAAGAGTCGCCGAATCGAGAAGCGAAAGTCTCAGCTGATCATCAGCATCACTCCCAACATCATCAAACAATGAACATTGACCGCCCGCTAAGCGAGATTTTTGTCGAAGAAGGACTCATCTCTCGCACAGAACTGATGGAGATTCTCGCGAAACGCGAGGATACTCGCGAGTCAGTTGGGGACCTTCTTGTCAGGCTCAAAAGAATCTCTGAGAAGCAGAATCTGGCAGCGGTCGGCCTTCAGATGGGTGTTCCTTTCATTGATCTTGCGAAGACTGATTTAGACTTCGACCATGCGAAGGTAATTCCCCATTCCGTAGCGGTCCGCTTGTTGGCGGTTCCGATTGAGGTCACCGATGTTTCGGCAACGATGGCAATGGTGGATCCGCTGGATCTAACCGCTCTTGACGAGTTGTCAAACCTCACGGGTCGCGATATTGATCCGTTGCTCGCAACGGAGACAGATGTCCGGGATGCGATTTTCCGCACCTTTGGCGCTTACGACGATCTGGGCGAGATTGTCGGGGATGCGGTTCGGGGCATTGACACTGACTCGGTCACTCTACAGGCTCAGGAAGATGAGGATAGTGGATCTGCGACCGTTGTCGAACTTCGAGAAGTCGGCGAGGGCGCTCCGGTTGTCAAGTTGGTCAACGCCGTATTGATCCGGGCGATTGCCATGCGATCCTCGGACATTCATATTGAGCCCCACCAACGTCGCGTTAGAATTCGTGTGCGTATTGATGGTCTTCTGCAAGAGGTCATGGTGGTTCCGAAGGACCTTCAGATGCCGCTCACCTCGCGCATCAAACTCATGGCAGGGCTGGATATTGCCGAGCGGCGTGCCCCGCAGGATGGTCGCTGCACCTTGCTAGCCCCGCAGGGTGAGTTTGATTTCCGCGTTTCGACTTACCCGAGCGTTTTTGGCGAGACGATTGTCATCCGAATTCTGGATAAGAATGCGGCGATGATCGACATCAATAAGCTTGGGATGCACCCAAGTGGGTTCAAGGCTCTGACCACAAAACTGCAGGAGCCTCAGGGGATGATCTTGGTCACGGGTCCGACCGGGTCTGGAAAGACAACCACGCTTTATGCTGGCTTGCACCACCTGAACGCAATCTATCGAAACATTATCACCATTGAGGATCCAGTTGAATACCAATTGGATGGCATCACTCAGGCGAACGTTAATCCGCGGGCAGGAATCACGTTTGCAACTGGGCTTCGCTCGATGCTCCGTCAGGACCCGGACGTAATTCTCGTCGGCGAAATCCGCGATCAGGAAACCGCTTCTATCGCCACCGAAGCGGCTTTGACAGGTCACCTTGTGCTGAGTTCGTTGCACGCCAATGACGCTGCATCTGCGATCACCCGTCTGGTGGATATGGGTATCGAGCCGTTTCTACTGGGCGGTTCAGTTTCATGCTCTGTCGCACAGCGCCTGGTTCGTGTGAACTGTCCCAAATGTCTGGAGGAGTACAAGCCCGATCCCGAGAACATCCGGCGGCTGGGACTAGATCCAGCCGCGTTGTTTGTTCGCGGCAAGGGTTGCGAGCACTGCTCTAACACGGGATACCGCGGGAGAATGGGGGTCTATGAGGTCTTGGAAATGACCTCTGAGTTGCGGCGAATGATTCTTGCGGGAAAGAACGCCAGTGAAATTCAGCAGACAGCTATCAACAGCGGCATGCTTACCCTGCGTCAGGACGCCTCGGACAAGGTTTTGGAAGGCAAAACAACGATTGAGGAGGTCGTGCGGGTTACCGCCGAACAAGGCTGATGGTCTCGTACGCCTACAAGGGAATCGATGGGAAGGGGGTTCGCGTTGAGGGAGCGATTTCCGCAAACTCAATCGAAGATGCAGAGAACCGGCTGAGCAAGCAGGATATCAGCGTCTTAGCCCTACGCCGCTCTGGCGAAAAGGTTCAGAAGAATGAGCAGACCTCGGTGCTTCCAGAGGCGGCACGACATAAGATTTCGCCTCAAGATGCGGCGGGGGTTCTCCGGAACCTTGCAGTCATGGCAGAGACAGGCGTTCCGTTCATCGAGGCGATTGATGCCGTGATCGGCAGTGCTCGAACCCCGAGGATTGAGGCAGCATTGCGGCTCGTCAAAGAAGGTGTTGTCGGTGGCCAGGGAATTTCGGGAGCACTAAGGCTGGCCCCGAACATGTTTGCGCCGATTATCGTTGACATGATCCGCGTCGCAGAAACCGGGGGACGACTTGACCAGGCCCTGGATAACGGTGCGGCGTACATGGAGCGTGCGGCGGACCTGAAGCGAAAAATTGTGAACGCGATGCTCTATCCCTCCGTGATGCTGGGGGTCTCGAGCAGCACAATTCTGGTGCTCATCATCTTTGTTATGCCCCGATTTGCGGTGGTTTTTAAGCAAATGAAAGCAGAGCTTCCGTTGACGACTCAAGTGATGCTTAAGTCGGGCGACTTCATTCGCAGTCAGCCACTGATGTCGGCGGTGGGATTGGTCGCCTTCATTGTCGGACTGACGATTGCCTTGAAAAACCCTGTCTCTCAGCGAATGCTTTCTGGTGTCGCAGCCCGCATGCCCCTCCTCGGCGAACTCATGAAACGTCTGGCTCTGGCTCGATCGTTGCAGTCCATTTCTACATTGGTGGCCTCCAACGTGCCGTTGCTAGCCGCGATTGAGGCAGGTGCTCGGGTTGCGGGGCACGCTCAACTGGAGAAGGCTCTTTATGCTGCAAAGGACGACATCGAGCGTGGAAGCTCAATGTCTGAAGCTCTTGGAAAGCACGCTGTTTTCCCTAAACAGGTCATCCAGCTTGTCGCGGTCGGCGAGCGGACGGGGCGATTACCCCAGCTGCTGAGCACGGTTTGCAAGTCAATGGAAACTGAAGTAGATGGTCGGCTCAAAGCGCTGGTGAGCGTCGTTGAACCACTTATGATCGTCGGAATGGGTCTGATTGTCGGTTCGATTACGATGTCGATCATCGGTCCAATTTACAGCGCAGTCGAAAATATTCGATAAATCAGGGTGAGCTTCTAAAGATCGCTACCTAGAAAGCCAACAACTATAACACAGAGGAAATATGCGACAAACTTCGCTACGAAATCGCCAGAACGCCTTCACGCTTGTGGAGCTCCTGATCGTCATCATCATCATCGCTGTGCTTGCTGCAATCGCGATCCCCAAGTTTTCGAACTCAACGACTCGAAGCAAGGAATCGGCTCTCCGAAGCAACCTCAAGTTGGTGCGGAATGCGGTCGACCTTTTCCGAGCTGACACGGGACTGTTTCCAAAAGATCTTGCTTCTTTGTCTGCCACTGCGGCTCCAGCGCAAGGATATGACTCGACGCCCACTCTAGTAAACATCACTGCTTCAGATTGGCGCGGACCATATCTGCAAGCCGTTCCAAAGGACTTTGACGGTTCGAGTGAACTCACCTACACAACAACTCTCTCTGGTTTAGGGACCGTCAAATCTAGCATATCTGCTTACAGTTCTTGGTAATCCAAAACAATTCTTGAGCGAAGCTACGACCGAGTCGCTATCGACTCGGTCGTTTCATTTGCGGTATTCTTTAACGATAACCCATGGTTTACATTACAGTCCAACCCAACGAATCCATCGACAGCGCACTTAAGAAGTTCAACATGAAGCTCCAACAAGCCGGAGTTCTTCGAGAGCTCAAAGAGCACAGCGCCTACGAAAAGCCTAGCGAGAAGCGACGACGCCAAGCACGACGCCGCGTTTCGCAGAGATAATTCGGTAGAAAGTTTTCTGGGGAGTTCTGATTAGAACTCCCCATTTGTATGTATGGGACCCCATTTTTCGGTTGAGAACGCAACGGAATCCGCTTTGGATACTGAGCCCCTTCGGGGTGCGCTTGCGAAAGTTTGCGAGATTGAAAACATTACGCAGTCAGTGACGGTTCTTCTTAGCTCGGATGAGCACATTCGAAGTCTCAACTCGCGTTTCCGGAACGTCGATTCTACGACCGATGTGCTAACGTTTCCCTCAGATCAACCTTCGCCTTTTCCGCTCGGGGATATTGCGATCTCGACTCCCTACGCTGAGCGCCAGGCTCAGCTACGCGGCGTGCCGCTTGAGAACGAACATATTGCCTTGATCGTCCACGGCGTCTTGCACCTTATAGGTTATGACGATGAGACTGAAGCTGACAAACTGAGAATGCAACATAGGATGAATGAGATTGGCGAGATGATTGGAACGCCGATTGATGCCTCTTGGACGTCTGTACTGCATCAGGACGGAGAAGAAGACGGGGAATGAGCGAACGCAGAAACGTCTTTGAGCCTTTTCGCGTTGCGATTCGCGGGATCGTTTTCACCTTTCAAACTCAGCGACACATGAGGTTCCACCTCTATGTAGTCTTTGTCGTTATCCTGCTAGGCATCTTTGTAAACTTGCCGCTGCGTGAAATGCTCGTTCTGCTTTTCACGATCTCGTTGGTTGTTGTTGCCGAAATGTTCAACTCAGCGATTGAGGCCGTGGTGGATCTTGTGAGTCCGAACTACAATCCTATGGCGAAGTTCGCCAAAGATATCGCGGCGGGGGCAGTTTTAATCACGACGATCATCGCGATCGTTGTCGGTGCTCTGCTGGTCTTGGGTGAAAATCGATGGGAGACGTTGAAAATCTCGCTCGGAGCCGAGGCACCAGAGATTGGAGTTGTCCCGCGCATCATCATTGGCGTCTTCCTTTGTATCGTGGCGGTAATTATCGGAAAAGGTCTTGGGAAACGGGGTCAAGTATTGCAGGGTGGGCTCGTTTCAGGTCATGCTGCGCTTGGGTTCTTCTTTGCGACGTGGGCGGTTTTATTGACGACTAACGCAGTGGTTGCGGCAATTGCACTTACCCTTGCTGCCGTCATTGCCCAAAGCCGCTACGAGGCTAAGTTCCATACGATTAGTGAACTTGTTTTGGGAGCTGCCGTCGGCATCGGTATTGGTCTCCTTCTTTACGCAACTTTGCCAAAGTGATACAGTTAAGTAGCAAGCAACATCCATGATCGACCAATCATCCAACGGCGACAAAGCTCCGCAGAGCGGTGCGAGCCGAGTGCTTCGCCCACTCTTTTTCGCTATCGCCGGACTTTTCGTCTCGATTGCTCAGGTTTTCGCCCGGGCAGCAGGAGGCGGGGTCTCTCTTCGACGTTCAAACACGATGGAGAACGAGATTCGATCCCTCGTCGAGTCCGGAGGCGAATCAGGAGAGTTTGAGGAAGAAGAGACCGAACTGATCCATTCGGTTTTTGAGTTCAAGGAGACGATCGCTCGCGAGGTCATGACCCCGCGCATTGACGTCGACTCGGCGAGTATCGATATCAACCCGTACGACCTGGTTGAGCTCATCCAGACCTCAGGGCACTCGCGAATTCCGATGTTTGAGGGGACGGACGATGAGATCGTTGGCATCATTCACGCCAAGGACTTGTTAGTTACGATGCTCCGCGGGAAGCCGGTCAATCTGCGCTCCTTAATGCGCCCAGCCTTGTATGTTACGGAGAACAAGTCGATTCACGACTTGCTCGCAGACATGCGGCATTTCCGGACTCAGCTCGCAGTCGTCAAGGATGAGTACGGGGGAACCTCGGGGATCGTCACGATTGAGGACATCATCGAGGAGCTCGTTGGTGAGATTCAGGACGAGTACGACAACGAAGACCCAACCGTCTCCGAGACCTTAAACGGATTTATCGTGGAAGGTAAGGCTCACGTTGACGACGTGAATGAAGAGATCGGCTCAAACTTTGAGAGCGAAGATTTCGATACGATTGGCGGCTATGTCTTCGGGCTCTTTGGGCGTCAGCCAAAGCAGGGCGAGTGGATTGATGACGGGACGTATCAGTTCACAGTGACTGAGACAGATGGAAAGCGGATCATCAAGGTTCGCATTGAGAAACTGGACGAGTCATTCGGTGGGAACACGGAGTAGGAACGCGAAGATGAGCGCTTCTCAGGTTCTTGCTCCAGATCGACGGTTGTGGGTTCTTCGTAACTTCGATTTGTTCAAATCTTTGAGCGCCGAAGAACTCACGATGCTTGCCCATGATAGTCGTCTCGTTGAGTTTGGACGTAACAATCACATCTGCATGAGCGGGGTCAAGCACACCCATGCTTATCTGATCAAAGAGGGGAACGTTCGGATCGTCTCGACCAATGCTCAAGGGAAGCGGCTCACGGTTGGAATCCTCAAACCTGGCGAGCTGATTGGCGATATAGACCTCATTGAGAATGAGCTTGCCTTTGGCGAGAGCGCAGAAGCGATTGGCAACTGCGTCCTCTACGCCGTTCCATTGGAGACCCTCAAGAAGCTGATCTTAAGCAAGCCGGAGATGGTGTTTGCGGTGAGCAAGTTGGTCGGAGAGAGGCGATCACAGATTATCAATCAGATGCAAGATGTGTTGTTCCTCACCGTTCCGCAGAGGTTGGCGAAACTGGTGCAACGTCTGGCGAAAGAGTTTCCTGGGGAGACGAAGAGCGGACGGCAGTTTGTGAACATCAAGCTCACCCATGCCGAACTAGCGGACCTGATCGGCTCGAACCGAGAAGCAGTGAGTGCGACGATTGCCAAGTGGAAAGCGAACGGCGGGCCGATTGACGTCGTGAAGGGTTTTATCGTGATCAAAGACTCGGCGGGGTTAACCGAGTTCGCGGCAGCATAATTCGAGAATCTGTATTTACGAATACAGTCACGAAGCACTGCACGGCGTAAAATCGCCTGAGCTATGAAAGCCATCGCATCCATTTCCATTCTCGGCATTCTCTCGGCTGGCGCGTTCGCGCAGGCAAAGACCTTCACCTTCGGTCCTGGCCTCGCTCCTCAGCAAGTTGTCACCGTTGAGAGCAACACGGCATTTGAAGACTTTGTCGGTCGAACCACCAAAGTCAGCGGCTCGGTGACTGTCGATCTGACCAAGAAGACTGGTTCGGGCAAGATCATCGTCGACCTGGCTTCCCTGTCGACTGGACTCGACCTGCGAGATGAGCACATGCGCAGCGAAGGCTGGCTGAACGTTGCGAAGTTCCCCACTGCCGTTTTCGAGGCGACTTCGATCAAGAACACCGGGGGCAAGAACTTCCTCGTCACCGGAAACTTCACTTTGCACGGCGTGACCAAATCCTTCAGCGTGAAGGCGACGGCGAACTACGTTGCGGAGAGCGAGAAGACAAAGGCGAACCGATTCAACGGCGATGTTATTCAGATCAAGACCAAGTTCACGATCAAGGCGAGCGACTACGGAATCAAGATTCCGGCGATGGCTGCGGACAAGGTTTCGAACTCGCTGACGATTGGTATCAGCGTTATCGGGACGACGAAGTAAGTTAGGGTTGGAGTTGGAGTTAGAGTTTTTCTTTCTCCAAATTCAACTCTGCACCCCAACTCCATGTTCAAAAAACTCTGCCTTCTTGTTGCCGTCCTCAGCGCGATCGTCTTGATCGCGACGGTTCCGGCTTACAACTCTTTTGCCGGGAAAGCGAAGATGATTCAGAGGGTTCAGAAGAACTCAAGTGATGCGCTTTTCGGCGAGGAGGGGACTCCGGTGGGGGAACCAACTCTTACCATTATCGAGGATCCGAAGGCGTTTATCGGCGAACCCGCGGATGGCGTTCACAAAGTTGATCAGGGCTATCTTGATCAGAACAAGATTTATCCTACGCAACTGAAAACGGTTCAGTTCTGGATCGAGTCGATTAGACTTGGAGCCGGGGTTGCCGGACTGCTAGGGGTCGTTCTTGGCCTGTGGAAGCGCAAGCCGAAAGCCGCCTAGATTGGTTCGAGACCGGCTTTGATATTGTCTCCGGCGAGGAGGGCGTTGGCCTTTCTCACGCTGGCTTTGACCGGTAGTAAGTAGCTGCCGAATTCCTTGGCCGGAAAGAGCGAAGTCTCGAAGGTTGACTTCCCTATTGTCACCCTTACCTTGACGGAGCCGAAGCCCTTGCGAGGGATTCCCTCAATTTCGGCTTTGACCGCATCTCTCGCGGCTTCGGGGAGGGTGACGAAGTGCCACGCCGTGCCACCATCCGAGCGCCAGATCCAGAGTTCGGATTCGAAGTGGATCACTGTTTTGGGTGGTCTTGGAAGAACTTCCAGATCTCGTCCCAAGCGAGGATTCCGCTCTTGGATTCGCGGCCCGCGCCGTACCAGCCGCCGAAGATTTCGTGAGTTCCGTTGAACGAAGCGATCAGCGTGACTTCGGCGCCTTTGTCGGATTTGCCGAACTGTCGGATTGCAGCCGCGTCTTTTTTGTATTCGATTGCCTCGACCTTAACGGGCAGACCGAAATGGTTTGCCCACCATTCTGCGCTTTCGTCGGCGCCCATGCTTTGAAGCATCGCTTTCATGCCGCGCTTGTAGACTACGACGTTGTCCTGTTTTCCGTGGAGGAGGAGTACGGAGACTTGGGATTTGGGCACGGGAATGGTGTCTAGTCCGCCATTTGCTGGAAGTCCGACCGATCCGGAGATTCCTGCGACGGCGGCAAGACGGTCGCCGAGGACGGAGCCGAGGTAGTAGCTCATCATTGCGCCGTTCGAGTGGCCAAAGACGTACTCGCGCTTTTTATCGATGTTGAACTCGCCTTCGAGGCGGTCGAGGATCGTCTTCATGAAATCGACGTCGGCCTTGTCACCGGCCATTTTGAAGAAGCCGGCGTTCCAACCTCGGAAGCTCTCGGGAAGGCCGTTGGGGATCGCGACAATGAATCCGCCTTTGTCAGACTCTTCGCCGAGCTTGAGGACGGCTTCGAACTGGGCGGCGTTGCTGGTGAGGCCGTGGAGGGCGACGACGACGGGGGTGGGCTTGGTGTGGTCGTAGCCTTTGGGGACGTGGAGGATGAAGTCGCGGGGCTTTTCGGCAACGGTCAGCTTTTCGATATAGCGTCCGGGGGTGCGGGGCTCGGAGTGGGAGCAAGCCGCCATCATTAGCGCCGCGAGCACGATCAAACTTCGATTCATTTGCCTATTCTTGACCGATTTTCGGGCAGAAAAAAGGCGACCGCATGTTTGGCTAAAGTGCGGCCGCCGAGGGATTGGGAGGTTCTTGCTATGTCGGTCTCTCTTGATTGGAGGCCTATGTTGTTAGTAACGTGTGTTAGGTTTCTGGGGTTCCAAGAATTTTGGATTTCACTTTTCTGGGATCGGTTTATGGCGGTTGAAGGGAGAGAACTGCGACGCATTTTCTGGGGTAGTCAGGTTCAACTTCTAACGTAATTTGCGAGAAAGTTGGGTAGGGTTGGGTAGGCGATGGCTCGGCTGGAGTCGCAGTTTTGGACAAGCGACGGGAGAATTTTCGCGCCAGGCTCTTCGACGCTCGGTCCCCCGATTTCCTCGGGATGGTCCACGCGCGGTTTAGAAATATTGATCATCACTAAGTAGGCGAGGAAGTCGGGCCGTTGTCAACCTGGTTTCGTATTTTCAATCCTGTGAGTTGCCGTTTACTGGCTTGGATGGCGGTAATTGTTTTAGCCTGTGGGGTCGCGGACCCCACGGCATCAGGTTGGTTGTGGGATGAGGTCGGTGCTATCGAAAATTTTGAGGTCAGGGCGCTCGGATAGCAATGAGGTGTAGAGTCTTTGGGCATGATCCGTTGGCAAGAATAAGGTGTATTCAGAGTCGTGGTCTCGGGGGTAGGTGAGCTTCAGTTTAGTGATGGGTGGACCAGGTTCTTTGAGATTCTTGATATCACGCGAGGCCACTGACGACTTGGATGTCACGAGTTCAACCGAGCTGAGCTTTTCGATTTCGAGGACGTCAAGTACGTTGGACTCGGAGCCGAGGAAGAGTTTTCCGGATGCGGGACCGAAGACTTGGTGTTCGACAAGTGGGGCCTCGTAGCCGTTAAGGGCGGCGAAGTGGCGCGCGATTGCCTCCGGTTTCACGTCGGGTTTGCGTTTGGTCCAGGTGAACAAGTCGGAGAGAGTTGGGAAGAAGAGAATTCCGAATAAGAACTTGTCGGAGATTCCTCCGGGAAGAGCAATAGCAAGGATAAACGCACAAAACAGGAGAGCGGTGATGCCCCCGATCAGTTCGCCGAAACCGCCGCCATGGCGCATGTAGCTTGGGCGGATCTTTGTATCGGGGAATTCTCGAATCTCCTTCTGTTCGACCCGACTCTTTAGAATTCTAAACCAGATCTTTGGTTCAAGCTTTGGCGGGCATGTGACGAACTGATACGGTCCTGTTGCATCGTCGCTAATGATCAGGAGCCAGGGTTCTTCGATCTGTTCAACTCTTGGAAGGTCTTCGGGTTTAGACTTCCACCATGCGTTGTGGACCGTCCTCCCGTAACCGCATGCAAGTCCCCGAATCTGGCTGAAGTCAGACCAACATGTTGTTAGCGGGCGGTATGAAGTTCCGACCCCTGTCGGACTGACGGCTAACCAACCTTGATCCGTCTTATAGAACTGGTTTGCGTCAGCTGGAAATTCAGCGAGTTGGGCTTCGAATGCGGCTTTGGAGAGTCGAAACGCCTTTAGACCTAAACTCAAGAACACCAGTGCTCCGAGCAGAGCTCCGGTCCCAAGAGTGACTCGCCAGAACAGCTCAAGTTGTGGAAAGCGTTTTACGCCGAGATACAGCGCGAGACCTGCGGCAACTAGTAGTAGAGATGCATAACAACCTTTCTGCTGGCGCTTGGAAACGTCGAGCCTGTCCACGGCTCTATTTTATCAACCTTTCGCTCGTCAAGTGGTTACAATAGTTGGGGATGAATGTACCGCCTAGCTATCAGATGCCGCCGCCGAGCGATGCTCCGGCTCCTCAGCCGAAGAGCGGGGTCCCGGGGTGGGCTAAGTGGGCGATTGGATGCGGGGCGATGGTGATGTGCTGTTGCCCGGTAGGGGGCGGGATTCTATTTCCGGTGTTTAGTCAGGCGAGGGTGGCGGCTCAGTCAACTCAGTCGATGTACAAGATGAAGAGCTTGGCGATTGCTTGGAATCTTTACTCGGCCGACTCGGACGACCGTGCTTGTCCATTTCCTGAGTGGAATGGAAGTTTACGGAAGTATACGGTGGCTTCCGAAATCGAGCCGCCGTCGGATCCTTTGGTTGACCCCCTTTTGGCTCAGAAAACAAACCAACTGGGTTACGGGATGAATCGAGAGGTTGCTCTCAAGGAGGCGATCACTTTTGAAGATCCGGCTAAGGTGGTCGTACTAGCCATTACTGAGACTCCCGGGAAAGACGCGGCTGTGACCAAAGAGACACTTCGCAAGGCCTCGCAGGGACCGTTCCGAACGATTTGGGCGACGGCGGACGGGGCGGTGAAGAAGGCATTGATAGACGAGGCTCAGAGGTTGCAGTGGAAACCGGTTCTGATGAAGAAGTAAAGCCCACGAATCCCGTTTGGGAGTTCGTTAAAGGCGGCGTGAAAGGGTTCGTGATTGCGTTTGTCGTTGTTTTTCCATTCTCCTGTGCGTATGGTTTTTGGCAAGCATCTGGAAGGCACAAATACATCAATCAGACCGCAGCTCACGCAAAGTTGCTTGCTCAGTCGTGGTTGCTTTATGCAGCTGATTCCGATCAGCGGACGTGCTTAAGCGAAAACTGGAATGCCGCACTCGCTGGCTATTACAAAGACGCCAGGGTTCTAGAGGACGCGAACATCGAAACCGGAGAGCGGCGCGGAATCGGTCTTAACCCCGGTTTCGCAGGGAAAAGCATGAGCACCCTCCCAGAAATGCGAAGGAGTTTGGTCTTTGCGCTTACTACGAATCTTGGCAAAGATGCCCTGGTTAGTAAGAGTACGTTACGAAGCTATTCTGACGCGATTGACGTCATCGTCGTTGCAACTGGCGACGGAAAGTCTTACAAGACCCGATTTTCGAAGTTGCAGAGTCTGTTCTGGGAAGTTCCGGCAAGTAGCTCGGGTCGCTGATGCGTCTGGAACCGAACGGGGGCGTCCGGGTTCCAGGGGGATGCGGGACGGTAATCTTTTGGGGTGATGGAGTTCGATTTCTCACCTTGTCAACGGGAGGATATTCCTCGGCTCACGGAGATGTTTGACGAGGCGGCGGCTTTTCAGGAGCGGATTTCGGAGCAGAGGTGGATGGGCTTTGAGATCGAACGACTGGAGTCGGAGATTGAGCGGCAGCAGATTTGGAAGCTGGTTGACGGAGACCAGATTGCGTGCGTTTTTGTTTGGGTAACGAGCGACGAGCAGATCTGGGAGAACTCGGAGAATGATCGGGCGATCTATCTTCATCGGATCGCGGTGACCGAGCGGTATCGGGGGAAGGGGTGCATGCCGGCGATTCTGGAATGGTCCAAAGGTCTGTGCATTGAGCGAGGGTGGGATTGCATTCGGGTTGATACTTGGGCTCGGAACGAGAAGTTGGTGGGCTACTACGTTCAATGCGGATTTCGGTATATCCGAGAGATTGACCCCGCCGATATTGAGGGATTGCCGGCGCATTACGGGCAGCCGTTGGCATTGTTGCAGTTAGATGTTGAGGTGACTGGTCGCTAAAGCGCCCGGAGCCGGACGGGGGCGTCCTGGTTCCAGGGGAGTTGCGGCATCTGTCACAATCTTTGGGTGAGCAGCAACTACGGGATTACCCCTCAGGGAGAGAATTTTAGCGAGTGGTACAACGAGCTTGTCGTTAAGGCAGAGCTTGCGGATCACTCCGCCGTGCGCGGTTGCATGGTCATCAAGCCTCATGGCTATGCCATTTGGGAGCTGATGCAGCGCGCGCTCGACGACATGTTCAAGGAGACTGGACACGTCAACGCCTACTTCCCTCTGCTCATCCCGAAGTCGTTTTTTGAGAAGGAGGCCGACCACGTGGACGGCTTTGCGAAAGAGTGCGCGGTTGTCACTCACCACCGGCTGAAGGCGACCCCGGACGGAAAAGGGTTGATGCCGGACCCAGACGCGAAGTTGACGGAGGAGTACATCATTCGTCCGACCAGCGAGACGATTATTTGGAACACCTACAAGAACTGGATTCAGTCTTACCGCGACTTACCGCTGCTGATTAACCAGTGGGCAAACGTGATGCGCTGGGAGATGCGGACTCGGATGTTCTTGCGTACCGCTGAGTTCCTTTGGCAGGAGGGGCATACGGCTCACGCCACCTATGAGGAAGCCGAGACAGAGTCTTTGACAATTTTGCACGAGTGCTACGGGAAGTTTGCCGAGGAGTGGATGGCGGTCCCGGTCATCAAAGGTGTGAAAAGCGAAGGCGAGAAGTTCGCGGGCGCGGATCACACCTATACGATCGAGGCGATGACGCAGGACCTCCGGGCGATTCAGGCGGGGACTTCGCACCACCTTGGGCAGTCGTTTGCTAAGGCGTTTGATGTGACCTTCCAGTCGGCGGAGGGCAAGTTGGAGCACGTCTACGCGACCTCATGGGGCGTTTCGACGCGGTTGATCGGGACGCTGATCATGGCTCACTCGGACGATAAGGGTCTGGTTTGCCCGCCAAAGCTGGCACCGGTCCAGGTGGTGTTTATTCCGATGGGCCGCGGCGAGGTTTGGGATGTGACGGTTGCTAAGGCTAAAGAGCTTGCGGCGGAACTGAAGGCTCGGGGCGTTCGGGTTAAGGTTGATGACCGGACGAAGGAAGGGCCGGGCTTCAAGGCAAAGGACTGGGACTTGAAGGGGGCCTGCGTTCGGGTTGATGTTGGCGGACGCGAGCTTGAGGCCGGAGAGTTGGGCGTCGCTCGGCGGGACTCGGAGGAGAAGCTTTTGGTACCGGTTGACCAGATTGTCGATCGCTGTGCGAGTTTGCTGAGTGAGATTCAGGCGAATCTTTATGCGAAGGCTTTGGCATTCCGAGAGGCTAACACGGTTCGGGTGGATACCTGGGACGAGTTCTTGGCACGGTTTGACGGCGAGGGTGGAGGCGGATTCGTTCTGGCCCACTGGGACGGGACTCAGGAGACTGAGGACAAGATCAGCGAGGCGACGAAGGCGACGATTCGATGTATTCCGCTCGAGCCCTTGCATCCGGATGATGTTGTAGAGGGAACTTGCGTGTTCTCGGGCAAGCCGAGCAAGCAGCGGGTTATTTTTGCCAAAGCTTATTAATTGGTCTTGAGTCTTGAGTCTTGAGTCTTTTGCCGATAATAAGGCAAGAGACTGACGGCAAATGTCTGACGTCTGTTCATAAGAACTCGCTCATGGAACAAGAAGCACAGAAGACCAGGGACGACGCTAACATCTGGCTTGCGCGGTTATCGCCGCTGCTTTCGCCGAAGCCAGGGCTGAGTCAGGACGAGGTAGAGAAGAATATCAACACCTTGCGGTCGCTGCAATCTGAGGCTTCGGATTTACAGTATCGGCTGGGATCGCTTTGGGAGCCGGGGGATATGGAGCTCTCTAATACGTTTGGGAATGCGGTGACGCAGTTGCCTTCGATTGAGGCAGATTTTCGAACTCGATTGGCTTCACAGCGGGTTCCGGGGCCACGGGTGGATTTAGATTCGATTCAGGAGCGGCTTGCCGAGCGTGAGGCTCAGCAGGAGCTGGGGATTCCGACATCGGTACACAATGCACTTTCGCTGAAGATGCAGACCTCGCCGCGTAACTTTGGGGCGGCAATCGGGGTTGGGATTTTTGCCTTGGGTTGGAATGCCTTCACCCTAATGCACGCCGTGCTGATGATCGGCGGGATGTGGAAGGCAATGGGGCCGGTTGCGCTGTTTCTGTTGCTGTTCTACGCGATCTTCTTTGGGGCAGGATTTGCGATGACTTGGGCGACGATTGAAGCGCTTTCGGTTGAGGAAATCGAACTGACTGGTCGCTCACTTGTGATCAAGAAGACAATTGGGAAGTGGGTTCGGACGAAGGTGATTGAACTTGATCCAGAGACTCGGGCGGTTGTCGGTGTTGCTCAGACGGGGATTCGGTCAGAAAACAAGAATGTTCCTCAACGGGCAGTTCTGATGACGGACGCGAAGGGGAAAGAGGTTGCGTTTGGGGCAGGTTCGACGCAGGAGATGAAGACTCGGATTGCTCGGCAGGTGAACGAGTATTTGGGCGCGCGGGTCTAGCGAGAGCAGGAAACAGGAAGATGGAGGCCAGGGGCGAGAGTGCTTTCCGCTTTCTGCTAGACCCTTGCGATCACAACATCTTCTACCAATCCCGCCGGTTGGGTTTTCCAGTCTTCGGTGGGGGTTAGGAATCTTGCGATTTCGACACCTTGGGTGTAGGCGTTCCGGAGGGTTTTGAGTTGGAGTTGGGTGAGGGCGGGGCCGCCTCCGGCCAGGAGGGCGATTCGGTCTTGGGTTTGGATGAAGGCTTGGGCGGCGACAACTTGGGCGTCTTGCTCTAGCCAGGAGACGAAGGCGTCACCTTCTTCGGCGAGGAGTTCGAGTTGGGAGGAGAAGGAGGGTGTGAGGTCGGGGACAAAACGACGAAGCATTGCGATCGCGTCACCGAGTTCATCGAAGCTAGAGTGCTTGAGTTCGGCATTGGCGAACGTTCGAGCCCAGGCGACGGCTTTTGGCGTTAGGAATTGGTCAATGGGTTTCGTCAGGACCAATGCGGAGCCAGTTGGCCGAACTTTGCGAAGGATTTTTGTGGAGGCGTAGTCGGTGACATAGGCTCCGGCGGCGAGGTGAGTTGACGCTCGGCGCAAGACGATTGCCTCGAACCGACTCTGGGCGATGTACTCGCGCAGTTGGAGTTCGACAGCGGCCCAGGTTGCCTTGGGTTCGGACGCAATCACCGATATTCCGAACTCGGTTGAATCGTAGCCGAGCATCTTCATACTCTTTTTGCCTCTGAACGGCTTTCGCTTGGGTTCAAGCAGGGGAACGATTGCCGATAGCTCTCCGCCAACGAAACTGGTGACGATCAGGGGCATGAACTCGCGGCGCTGGCGCTCAAATTCGAGCTGAGCCATTTGCCAAACTGACTGCGGGTCACCGCCCCGGGTCTTCTCAAACAGGCATCGCCAATGGGGTTCGGTTGCAGTGTATCCATCCCAGCCACGAACGATTCGGGTGGTGATCTTCTGAACCATTGGTTCAGAACCGGTCTGAGGGGGGTTGAGGACAGACATGTTGCCAACGAATCCAGGTGCAAATCTCGTGCCAACCAGGGCGGTTGACGTCGGAATTTTCGTGAGGTATTATCTATTGGTTCCGGGCTAATAGCTCAGTTGGTTAGAGCACACCCCTGATAAGGGTGAGGTCGCAGGTTCGAGTCCCGCTTGGCCCACCAGTCCACCTCCCGGAACCTCTTCCCCTCCTTTCGGCATTGTCGGAAGTCAATCGTTTGATTTGTCGATGCCTCAGCGCGGAGCGGTAACATTCTCCGCAAGATGCACGATATGCCACGTCGAGACTTTCTTGCCGCCGCCGGAGCCGCTGGGATCGCAGCCACCGGACTAGCCACTCAATCCACACCTCGCCGAAAGGCCGGGGCGAAGTCCGTTGCCAATCTCGCGGTGAAGCTAGACCGCGTTCGCGCCGCGTTTATCGGAGTTGGTGCTCGCGGATCGGGACACGTCAGCCAGATGTGCCTTATCGACGGAGTCGATATTGTCGCGATTTGTGACAACCATCTGCCCACTCTGGAGCGCTCAATCAACAATGTGGTGAATCGCCACAAGCGTCCGGCGCCAGCGGCTTATGGACGGGGCGATGATGACTACAAGCGAATGCTTGAGCGGAAGGACATCGATATCGTAATCATTGCGACTCCTTGGGAGATTCATGCACCCATGGCGATCGCTGCAATGGAGGCGGGCAAGCACGCCTTTGTTGAGGTGCCGGTTGCAACCACGATTGACCACATGTGGAAGCTGGTCGACACGTCAGAACGAACCCAGAAAATCTGCATGATGATGGAAAACGTTTGCTACGGGCGGGAAGAGCTGCTTGTTCTGAACATGGCGAGGCACGGGGTTTTTGGCGACTTGCTTCACGGTGAGGCATCTTATATCCATGATCTTCGCGGGCAGATGTTTGAAGTCGAGCATGGCACGGGGTCTTGGCGAACTTACGCCTACGCTCAGCACAATGGCAACCTGTATCCGACCCACGGGCTTGGTCCGGTGGCGCAGTATATGGATGTCAACCGAGGGGATGCTTTCGATTACATGGTTTCGATTAGTTCGCCTTCAATGATGCGCACGAACTACGCGAAGGACAAGTTCCCACCGGATCATAAGTGGAACAAGACGAAGTTCATCTGCGGGGATATCAACACTTCGATTATCAAGACGAAATTGGGGCGAACAATCATGCTCCAGTGGGATGAGCAACTTCCACGGCCTTACACGCGGCACAACTTCTTGCAGGGTACCAAAGGTGCTTGGGCAGGATTCCCGGATAGGATGTCGCACGAAACTCATGCTAGTGGTCCGGATGAGTGGAAGGAAGGTAAGGACCTTGAGCCTTGGTTCGAGAAGTACGAACACCCTCTCTTTAAGCGGATGGGAGAGGAGTCAAAGAAGAACGGAGGTCACGGTGGTATGGACTTTATGATGCTGTGGCGCATCGTTTACTGCCTGCGAAACGGAATCCCGGTTGACCAGGATGTTTACGATGCGGTCGCTTGGTCAGCACCATTCCCGCTCAGTGAGACCTCAGTGGCGAACCGAGGTAGAACGATGGACTTCCCCGACTTCACTCGTGGAGAGTGGAAGACGAGAAAGCCCCTCGATAACATGTCGAACGCTTAGTTCTTGGTGAAGATAATGGTCACCGAAGGGGTTTTCATCCCTTTCGGTGCACCGCCCTTGGCGGCCTGATCCTTGGCTTGCTTAGAGACATCAAAAGTGATCGTCTTGCCGTTCGGGCTGAGGGTTCCGACAAGAGTCTTCGGCCCCGCGGTGGCCTTCTTTCCGGTGAGCGTCACTTTATTGCCTTTCACGACCCAGGTTCCTTCTTCAGCCTGTGGCTTTTGGGCTCCTGGACCACCAGTGGTGGTCATGGTGTACTTGCCACCCTTTTCAACGACGACGTTCATGCGAATGTTTGCGACCATGGACATGCCCATCGCCATTTGCTGATCCATCATTTTGACTTGCTCTGGGGTCATGCTCTTACCCTGTGATTTCGCAGCAGACATCGCGGCGGCCTTGGCTTCCTTCATGTCCATGTTGATCTTGCCGGTCCATTTTCCGGTGATATCGGCGGCGTACGCACTAAGGCTGAGCGCGAGCGCGCTAACTGCGAGGACGGTTCGAGTGAAATTCATATCTTCCTTTGTTCCTTACGGCAAGAACTACGAGTATTGTGAACGATAGGTTACGATTGATGGTTCCCATCCGCTCAAATCCGCTGTTCGACGAGTTAGTTCAGCAACAGGCAAGGCCTCCAAAAGACCCAGTCATGCGGCAGTCTTGGGAGCGGCTCTTCTTTGCCCATGCGCGGTGTGATGCGGATCGGCTTGCTGCGTCGCTGCCGGCGGGATTGGAACTCCAGACGTTTGATGGAGATGCCTGGCTGGGGTTCGTGCCGTTTGCAATGCGGTCGCTGCGGTTCTCCACGCTCCCTTGGCCGGACTTCTTTGAGACAAACCTTCGGACCTATGTCAATCACCCGGTTCATGGGCCCGGGGTTTGGTTTTACTCCTTGGATGCAAGCGGATACTTGCCATGTTTGGCAGCAAGGAACAGCTTTAATCTGCCCTATTGCTACGCGGGGTTGGACCTGGTCGAACGAGGGAGTAAGTTGAATTACTTTGGAACTCGAGCTGATCGGCAGCGGTTACCGACCGTTTTTGAGCACCCGTCCCGTGACTTCCGCTACACCGCCGAACTGAGAGTGGAAGGTGCTCCTCTGCCTGCAGAACCTGATTCTTTCGACTTCTGGCTACTTGAGAGGTACCGGCTATACTCGGCGGATCGAAAGGGGCGTCTGCTCACGGCGCGGGTTTGGCATGAGCCTTACCAGGTTGTCGAGCCCAAGGTGTTAAGCCTAAACGTCGAATCGGGGGATCCCAGGTTCAATTCGCTCAGTTTCGAGCACTTTAGGTACTGCTCGGGTGTGAAAGTCGAGTGTTTCAAACCCGAGTGGGTTTAGCCGCTTCTGGCTTCTTGGCAGGTACGGGCGCTGGAACTCTTGCAAACACAAGCTTCGTTGCAGGAAGACCCGGTTTACTCGCGATGACGACGAGCCACCTCTTGCCGCTGTCATCCAACTTTGCGGTCATCCTACGAGAAACCTTTGCTCCGTTCTCGCTGGTCGTGATGAGGGTCAGGATGCCACTTTTTAGTTTCCAAGTTCCGAAGCTCTTTCGTTTCTCAATATCTGCTCCGTTGACGATGGCGGTAAAGGTTCCGTCACCTTTCAGTTCAACCTCATAGCGCAGGCTTTTGAGGAACGCCTTACTCATTTGGAGCTTGAGGAGCGCATCGGAATCCATCGTTTGGGCGATCTTGCTGGGGCCCAGCATGGCGATTCCGATCCACTTTCCGGTCACGTCTGCCCAAGCCGCTGATGCGGTGAGAAGCAGAACCAGTCCGAGCAGATGGCGCATAACCCATCATTATTATGGGGCAAACCGCTAAACTAATGACCGTGAAAGCGCAGTTGCTTTTAGTCATCGCACTGGCTGTCGTCGGGTGCGGAAGCGGTTCTTCAGAGGGAGGCGGATTCTCTTCGCGCAAGAACGCAGGGTCTACAACGACTTTCCGTTATGCGCTGGCGAGTAACCCAACCACACTTGATCCAGCAAAGGTTCAGGACGTGGACACCATGGACCTGCTCGGCAACATCTACGAACCGCTGGTGCGTTACGGCGAAGACAACAAGGTAGAAGGCGTTTTAGCGGAGTCTTGGAGCGTTTCTCCCGAGGGGACTGCCTACACATTTAAACTTCGTGATGCGAAGTTTCACGACGGTTCATCGGTTACGGCCTCCGACGTCAAAGCATCCTTGGAAAGAGCGTTGAGCAAAGAGCTTGCTTCTCCAACTGCCCAGACCTATCTCGGAGACATCGTTGGTTCTCAAGAGGTTTTGGCAGGATCAGCCAAAGAACTGAGCGGCGTAAAAGTCATTGACCCCAAGACCGTGGAGGTCTCCATTGACAAGCCACGACCCTATTTCCTTGGCAAGCTCAGCTATGCTTGCGGCTCAGTGGTCCCGGCAAAGCAAGGTACAGCGGAGATAAGGGAGGTCAAGGCTTCCATCGGCTCGGGTCCATTTGCTCTGGACTCTTTCTCGCCTGAGCAGCAAGTGAGCCTCAAGGCGTTTGCCGACTACTACGGGGAAAAGCCCGCTATCACCGGCATTGAGCGGCGAATCATCAAGGATGCGTCCACGCGACTTGCGCTGTTCAAGAGCGGAGAGACTGACATGACCACGCTGGAAAAGCAGGACTGGGCGGCGGTGAAGGGCGACTCGAAGCTCAAAGATGAACTCAAGTTCATTAACCGACCTGCCGTGTTCTATCTCCTTCTCTCAGCTAAAGCTCAGCCAGCGTTTAAGGATGTCCATCTCCGTCGGGCGATCATGATGGCGATTGATCGTGACCGGATTACTCAGCAAATTCTTGCCGGAGTTCCTACGGCAACTCGTTGGTTACCAGACGGGATTAACTCAAAGCCCCCTGCGGCGACGGCTTTTGCGTTTGATCCGGCGAAGGCGAAGGCGGAACTGGCTTTGTCTGAGTTCAAGACAGGTGATAAGGTTCCGCCAATCGAAATCACATTTAGGGCTGAAAACACCGATGCCAAGGCGGTTATCGAGGCGATTGGAGGGGACTTGCGACGGAATCTTGGTCTCACAGTTCAACCTCGCTCGCTCGAGTGGGGGGCGATACTCAAAGCTCGCAACCGCGGCGAGTTGCCTTGCGCTTTTCTGAGTTGGTATGGCGACTACATCGACCCTCAGAACTTCCTTTCGATGTTGCTGACCACAGATGCGTCCGCGAACTTTGACAAGTGGTCGAATCGCGAGTTTGACGCTCTATGCGCTACCGCGGACGTCGAACCAGACCCCGAACGCCGAGCCGAACTCTATGCAAAAGCAGAAACCATTGTCCTCACCGAAGTCCCTCGCATCCCGCTCTATCACCAGATTGATGGTGTGCTCGTGAATCCTCGAGTTCAGGGACTTCGTTACAACCTTTTGGGTTCGCTACCGCACAACAAGGTGGTGCTCAAGTGAGAGTTGTTGCTGTTTATCCGGGCACCTTTGATCCGCCTACGAACGGACATGCGGACATCATTGAACGGGCTTCAAAGTTGTTTGACAACGTGATTGTTGCAGTGGGAAAGAACTCCCACAAGACCCCGCTTCTCACCGTGGATGAACGCCTTGAAGCACTTACTGAGATTTCCAAGCCTTACAAAAACGTTACTGTCGAATCATTCGAGGGTCTACTCGTTGACTACGCAAAAGACAAGGGCGCAAAGTCGATTGTTCGCGGACTCCGAGCGGTTGCCGACTTTGACTACGAGTTCCAGATCGCGATGGTGAACCGAAAACTAGAGCCAGAAGTAGACAGCGTCTTTCTGATGACACGTTGGGAGTACAGCTTCTTAAGCTCGTCGGTGGTCCGCGAAGTCGCACTTCTTGACGGCGACGTGAGCACCATGGTCCCGGACCCGGTGCTCACGATATTGAAGCAAGCCGTTGCTCGGCGACTTAAGGGTTAACGAACTCCGGCATCGGTAGATCGAGTCCTTTGATCTGCTCAAGAATCGCCTTCTTGTCGCCAACCAGCACGATCAGCGAATTCGAGCGATTGTACATTCGTTTCCCGACTGCGTTGAGTTGGGCTGCGGTGAGCTTGGAAATGGCCACCAGCTTGGCGTCCTGCTTGGCTTGAGTCGTTCCCATTCCCTCGAGCCCGAGGACCGTTCCGATGATCTCATTCAGCGAACCGTAACCGGTGACGATGTTGGTCCGGATCAGTTTTCCGGCCTTGCTCGCTTCGCTCTCGGTGAGATCCATGGCCTGAATTCGATCTAGCTCCTTGATGAATTCGGTGATCGACGCTCCGGTGACGTCGGTGCGGACTGACGAACTGAGGCGGAGATACCCTAGGCTTGCGTTAGCCGTCATTGATGCCCCTGCGCCGTAGGTATAACCCTTGTCTTCTCGCAGATTCTGGTTCAGACGACTCGTGAACGAGCCGCCGAGGATTGTTGTGACCGCGTCGAGCGGTGTTGCGTCAGCGTCACTTTCTTTCAGTCCGGGGAAGTAAAGGCTGATAACGGTCTGAACCGCATTGGGTCTATCGACGATGACGAGTCGTGGCTCGCCGACGCGCGGGGCGGTAAAGTTCTGATAGCTCGCGGGCTTGGTGCCTTTAAGCTTTGCCAGCTTCGCCCCGAGCAGTGTCTTGGCCTGGGCGACCGACATTCCTCCGGAGGCGAGAATCGAGTTTCCGCTTGTGCGAACCTGTGTAACAACCGCCTTTACATCTTTAAGTGTGATGGCTTTGAGGCTGGCTTCAGTCCCGCTCGCAGGACGAGCGTAAGGGTGGGCAGCCCCGAAGAACTCACGCATGGCAACCTTTCGCGCGACCGCGTTGGCGTTGTCATTCTCCTGCTTCACCTGAGCCAGGACTTCGTCCTTCAGATCGTTGAAGTCTGACTGAGCAAGGGTCGGCGAGAGGATTGAATCTACCATCAGGTCAAGCGCGGCGGACGCATTTGAGAGAGGAGCGGTCAGGCTGAACGTCGTTCCGGAAGTCCCGGTACCAACCCTCAGATCGGCGCCGAGGGCATCCAAAAGCGCCGAGGTATCGCTCGCTGACTTTCCCTTGGCCCCGCGCACCATCATCTCAGTTGCGAGATTAGCAAGACCCTCTTTGCCTTTCGGATCGGCAAACGTTCCTTGAGAGTATTGAACGCTGACAGTTACCTGTGGGACACCAGCGCGGCTCCAGTAGCGAATTCCGCCAATGTCAGTCGGCTTCGGCGACTTGAATGTGCCTGCCGCATTGACCGTCGGCTGGGTATCGCGGGGGTTCTGCTCGGCGGAGGTCGATTCGGGAACGACCCGAAGGGTTAGCCTTGGTTTTCCAAGCAGCAAGTTTGAAACGGCCTGCTTCACTGCCAGCGGCGTAAGAACTTTGTAGGCATCAATCTCCTTTTGGAAGTAGTCCGGAGTTCCGTAGTAGAACTCGTATTCATTCATCTTGTCGGCCTTTTGATCGAGGCTTTGGAGGGTTCGCGCCGTTCCGCTTTCGCGGCTGGCGACGACCCGTTTGAGTTCATTGGCGGTTGGTCCGGTGTTGGCGAGTCCGGCGATGACTCGGTCAATTGCACGCTCCATCTCGACTTGCGATTTACCCTCAGCGACTGTCGCGGCAATATAGAACACCGAACCAAGGTAGCTGGAATCTTGATAGGCGGACACGTCCGAGGCAAGCGCAAGCTTGCTCACGACCTCTTGTTGCAGGCGACTTGCCAGTCCTCCGGCGAGAATCGTGCCGGTCGCTTTCATGGCGAGGTCACCTGGCTTTCCATACGCCGGGGTGTGGTAGCAAAGGAATGACTTAGGAGCAGAGACCGCATCGACCATCGTCACCGTTCTGCTTTCAAACTTGAACGGCTGGACCAGCTTACGCCCGATGTCGTTCTTGCGCGGCAATGTGCCGAACAGCTTGGCGATCACCGGCTTTATCTTTGCAGGTTCGAAGTCTCCGGCCACGATCAATGACGCATTGTTAGGCACGTAGAACTGGTTAAAGAAGTCCTTGACGTCCTGTACCGAGGCGGCAGTGAGGTCTTCGTGCGAACCAATTACCGAGGTGCTGTAAGGGTGCCCCTTGGGATAAAGCAGACCTGGCATCGCCTCTTGAGCCTTGCCATAAGGCTCGTTCTCGACATTCTGGCGACGCTCATTTTTCACGACATCGCGCTGAAGATCGACCTTTTTCTCGGTCATGTTTTCGGCCAACGCCTCAAGGCGATCAGCATCCAGCCACAGCAGGGTCGGAAGGATATTGGAAGGGCCAAAAGAGTAGTAGTTCGTGCGATCTGTGGAGGTTGAAGCGTTGTTGTAGCCGCCAGCTTTTTCCATGATTTGGTCAAACTCGCCGTTGGGGACCCGCTTGGTGCCCATGAACATCAGGTGTTCGAAGAGGTGGGCGAATCCGCTTCGTTTTTCTGGCTCATCCTTGCTAGCTACGTAGAACCAGGTGTTGATTGTTGCCACGGGCAACGTCTTATCAACGTGGAGAATCACCTTCATCCCGTTCGGCAACGTGTACTTCTCGAAGGGGACTTTGATTCCGCCGCTGGACTGACCAGCGAGGACCGTAGAGAGCGCAACTGCAGCGAGAATCGGCATACGGCATAGTGTATCGCGTTTGACCCGATCCTGGTTCCGGCTAAACTATTCGAACGCTATGATCCTGGTTATCGACAACTACGACTCGTTTACTTACAATTTGGTCCAGTACTTGGGGCAGTGTGGGGCGGAGGTTGTGGTTTATCGGAACGATCAGATCACACTTGAGGAGATCGTTGCTCTTCGTCCTGCTGGGATCTTGCTGAGTCCGGGTCCCTGCACCCCCAATGAGTCGGGCATCTGCGTTGATATCCTGCGCCAGGCCCTCGCCTCGGTTCCGGGTTTTGATGTTCCGGTTTTCGGAGTTTGCTTGGGGCACCAGGCGATTGGGTTCGTGACAGGAGCAACGGTTAACAGAGCTCACAAGACGATGCACGGCAAGGCTTCGATGGTCTCCCACGATGGCCTCGGATTGTTCGAGGGGATGCCAAATCCGTTCTCCGCGATCCGTTACCACTCGCTGGTCGTGGATCGTTCGACCGTCCCGGCGGGATTTGTGGTTACTACCCGCTCGACTGATGATGACGAGATTATGGGACTACGACACGAGAGCCTTCCCATTGAGGGAGTACAGTTTCACCCAGAATCCGTTCTGACTGAACAGGGGTTCCGAATGGTGGAGAACTTTGCGAAGAGAGTTGCTCACCGCAGCTGATTCAGGATCGCTTGCCGGACCCGTTTGCGCGCGACGTGCCTTGGTTCCGAGGTGACGCTAAGAAGTTTTGGCGTTTCGGTTTCGTTGCTGACTCGAAAGATATAGGTGCCTTCGCCTTTTTCGAATTGGCAGTAGGCATAGTAGCTGAACTCGTTCTTCCCGCTCGTCATGTCACCGATGTCTGCCTTGCCCATGATGTTGATGATATCCCTGAACTTGCCAAGTGCTCCTTCTAGTTTCTTGGCATGCTGGATGACCTCCCGCGAGCCCTGTTGCTCTTTGTGAGCAGAAATGAGTTCCTTGCGGATGAAGTCTTTGTCCCTCCCGACAAGTGCCATGAAACCTTTACCTATCGTAGCTCCGACAAGGGCTAAGAGAAAGATTAGAAGACCGAAAACGGCCAGTATCGTGGTGAGGACTCGTCGTTTCGATTGCTTCGCCATCGGCGACTTTCAACCGGCGCAGCTACTTCTTGGTTCCCTCAGTTGCCTTTTTCAGCCGTTCCTTAGCTTCATTAAGACCAGAATCCGTCATTTCCATCAGTTCGTTCGAATTGAGCGCGATGGCAAAGATTTTGGGTTTCGGACCGTCGTTGCGAACGGTGACTTTAAACTTCCCTTTTCCCTTTTCGAAGACGCCGTCTGCGGTGAACGTGAGATAGAAGCCTCGATCCTTCTCACCCGACTTCGTCACTAAGCTCTGGGGAACGTCTTCGACTTTTCCGAGCGACTTGAGCTTGCCGAGCTTTTTGTTGAAGATCGCAAACCGCTTCTTCGTCCCGTCTCGCCCTTCAGGTGTTAGGAAGGCGGAGTCGGCAACTTCGGCAAAGACAGACTCGTCCCAGCTCTTGCCAGTTTTTTCGAGGGTCGTCGCGACAAAGTTGCGATTCTGCTGAACCGTTTCTTTCACCCGTTCCAGAGTTGTCCGGGTGAGATAGAAGACGCCGCCGCAGCACAGCACCAACACTCCGATAACGGAAGCGAGAATGATGCCGGTCTTCTTGTTCATCGTTCGACCTTACTGGTTTGCGGCCTTGGCTTCGTCGATATCAATATCGGTTGGGATTCTAAACATGAAGTCCGATCCTACTCCGACTTCGGACTCGCACCAGATTTTGCCCATGTGGACTTGCTCAACAAGGTGCTTGACCAAGAAGAGACCCAGACCCGTACCGTAGATCTTGCGGTTGTCATCGTTGTTAACGCGATGGAATTTTTCGAAAACTTTTCCTAGATGATCCTTTGGAATTCCGAGTCCCTGATCCTTGACTCCAATCAGAAGCGTCTTTCCTTCGTTGCGAGCGTGGATGACCACATCTCCGCCATTGGGCGAATACTTGATGGCATTGTTCATCAGATTCGTGAGAATCTGATCCATCTTGTCTTGGTCACCAACGATGAGCTTCGGAAGCGGATTTTCGATTTCCACCTTAATGGTGTGCTTATTAGTTGCCTGCCTCTGAACCATTGCCACCTTGTGAATGAGGTCAGTCAAATCGACTTGACCATAGTTCGGGCTTAGCGACTCACCAGCTTCGATGCGGCTGGTGTTGAGCAGGTCGTCGATCAGGCGGCGGAGTCGATCGCACTCGCCAACGACAATCCCGAGGAATTCGCGCTGATCTTCTTTGGTGTACATCTCGTCATCGAGACCTTCCAGAAGGGTTGATGAGAAGCCTTTGATGGCAGTAAGCGGAGTGCGGAGTTCGTGGGAAGCCATTGCAACGAATGAGGACTTCATTCGGTCGATACTTCTAATTTCGGTGACATCCGCGAGGATGGCGACGACGCCGATGCTCTTACCGTCCTGTCCAGTGACACTGGCGAATTGCGATTCGTAGATACGTTCGCTGTTACCAAGAACAACATAAGTCTCGACTTTGCCGGGATCAGTGCCATCAATCAGTTTCTGAATGGCGTCAACAACTGCGCCATCCTTAATGACTTCGTTCATATGCTTTCCAAGCGCGTCCAGTGGGGCTTGGAAGACAGCTCTTGCGGTTGCGTTGATTTGGTTGAGACGACCCTCGGTCGAAACCAGAACAAGCCCCGAAGTCAATGATTCAAAGGTCTGCGCCAACTCTTCCTTCTCTTCAACCACCTCTCGGTACATCTGAAGGTTAGCGATGATTGAGCCGACATTTCGAGCCATTCGCTCAAGGAGCCGGACGTCTTCCTCGTTGAAGTCTTCGCCATGTCGCTTGTTGAATGCGTGAAGGACGCCAATTGTCGACTTTTCGACAACTCGGTTTTCTTCGTCTCGCTTTTCAATGACAAGGGGGACGCACACTCCGTTGGAGACGTGAAGCAGTCCGAAGGACTCTTCTCGTGCCTCGGCTTGAGCCTCGATGTCGTGGTAAATGAGTGCTTCGCCCTCGCGGAATACTTTGCCGGAAACCCCATGGGTTGCTCGCACCTTGAATGCAGCCAAATGCACCTCATCAAGCCCGAATGCTGGCGGAATTCCCTTCAGTTCGCCAATCTCGCGATCGTGGAACATAATAACGATCTTCTCGGCTTGGAGAATCATTGCGATTCGCTGAACCAGCCGGCGCAATGTGATGTCAGCTTGATCAATCGGGGTGACATCAACGGTTTGCTCAGACCGTTGGGAAACGGGCAAATTCTTGTCGGTCTCCAACTCGCTGATTCGGCGATTGAGACGATCAACTTCTGCTTGGAGCTCGTTAATCCGCAGTTGACTGTTCGACAGTTCTTCAGGCATCTTGAAAATATCCTTTGTGGCGGCAACCAAAAAACCGCGCCACCTAAAATGACACGTCTAGTATGACCGTTTGTAGCGTATAAAAGACAGTAAGTGATGAGCGAAGAACATCCGGAAATCCCGATCTTTCCGTTGCACGCCGTGCTGTTCCCTCATTCACGCCTGCAACTCCACATTTTTGAGCCTAGGTACCGACAAATGGTCTCAAATTGCATTGCGAGTGGTGGGTATTTCGGCGTGGCCCTTATTCGCTTAGGCGAAGAGAGCGGAGAACATGCGGAGCCGTATTTGGTCGGGACGCTTGTACGAATTGTGGATGTCCACTCGTACACGGATGGCAGGTTCGACATCAACGTCTTAGCGGTTAGCCGATTCAGAATCCGAAAGCTTGACGAAACCATGCCCTACATGACGGCGCAGATTGAGACGCTTGAGGAGCTACCAGCACAGAACGAGGACGAGGTGGAGATCCTGGCAAAAGAGTGTCGCCAGCTGTGTGAGAACTTGATTCGACATCAACTCAGGGTTGCGGAAATGGACATTGATGTTCGTTTTCCGGATGGTCCCGAGGGGCTTTCTTATTCGATCGCAAATCTCCTTGACTTCACGCTGCTCCAGAAGCAAGCTTTCTTAGAGATGACCGACACTGCAGTTCGACTCAACGCCATGCACGAGTACTTGTCCGACCTTAACATCCCCAATGAGAGCGAGCCAAAACGCTTGAGAGCCGTGGATCTCCGGGACTGGGTTTCGGTTAATTAGTCATCTTTGATCAGATGCTGAATTTAATTAGTCTTTTCTGATTTTCAACAAATCATTCTAAGTCAAAGTGGAATAATTGACTTATGATTGCAAAGTCTAATGATCCAGGGACAAGACTGAATACTGACCGAATGCAGCACCCTTCCGGGCATGTCAATGCGCCTATTTCAGACTCGGCGATGTTTGCCTTCTCCACGGGAGCTGAAATGACCGAGATGTTCGAAGTCGGAATTGCTGGACGATTCCTCTATTCCCGCCACGCCAACCCGAGTTGCGCCGCCCTTGCTGCAAAGCTAGCAGCGATGGAGGCCACCGAGGCCGCCATCGTCATCGCGTCGGGGATGTCCGCAATCGCTTGCGCAATCCTCCAGGTCTGCTCCGCTGGCGACCATATCATCGCAAGTCGAACCGTTTACGGCGGCACTTATGCGCTGCTCGAAAACTTCCTTCCTCGGTTTGGCATTACGACTTCGTTCATCGATATCAACGACCAAACCGCTCTCAATGATGCAATGCAGCCGAACACCAAAATGTTGTTCGCCGAGACGATGAGTAATCCTCTTTTGGCGGTCTGCGACATCCCGAATCTCAGTGCCTTCGCTCACTCAAACGGGCTCACACTGATGATCGACAACACCTTCGCCCCTTTGATCTGTTCTCCCGCGATGCACGGCGCGGATATTGTTATCCATAGCCTCACGAAGTACATCAACGGCATGGGCGACCACCTTGGCGGAGTCATCTGTGGCACCGAAAACCTTATTCAATCCTTAATGGATGTGAACTCCGGCGCGACGATGCTTCTGGGTCCCTCAATGGACGCAGGCGTCGCAGCAGATATTCGTAAGAATCTTCAGTCGCTACCCGTACGCGTGCGACAGCACTCAGCGAATGCTCTAAAAGTCGGGTCGAGGCTTCAGGCGTCTGGCTTCAGAGTTGTTTATCCTGGACTGGAATCTCACCCAGACCACCTGCGACTCCAGACACTGTCGAATGAGGGATATGGTGCGGGAGCGGTACTGACTCTGGATTGCGGTACTCGGGAGCGCGCAGATAGCCTGATGCAACACCTAAAAGACGCTGGCCTGGGATTCCTCGCCGTCTCGCTCGGCTACGTCCACACCCTCTTTTCGATGCCTGCCTGCTCTACTTCCAGCGAAATTCCAGCGGCGGAACGAGAGCGAATGGGATTAAGCGAAGGATTTGTGCGTTTTTCGATCGGAATTGATGCCGACGGTGATTGGCTGGCTTCAGAGATTGCAGCGATTGCCACCAAAGTTCTCTTGTAGAATACGGCTGTGATTCTTGCGGCACTTGCTCTGGCTCCCACCTACTACCGAGGTGTAGATGCCTCTTTCATTCCGGAGTATCGGGAACTCAAAACGGAGTTCTTTGTTGGCGAAAACAAGATCGAACCGCTCAAAGCGTTTGCCGACTCCGGGATCAATTTGCTTCGCCTTCGGGTCTGGGTGAACCCTCCGAAGGGTTACTGCAATCTAGCCCGCACTTTGCAGATGGCTCAAGAAGCACAGATGTTGGGAATGGACACCCTGATCGATTTCCACTACTCTGATGATTGGGCGGATCCGCAGCATCAGATCACGCCGTTTGCGTGGCAGAAAATGAACTTGAAGGAGCTCTGCGAAGCGACGAGGGCGCATACGAAGGAAGTTCTTGATGCCCTGATCAAACAGGGAACTCCGCCCAAACTCGTTGCAATCGGTAATGAAATTCGCAACGGAATGATGTGGCCGCTGGGCAAACTGCCCGACGGTGGCTACGATAACTTGTCAGCTCTGTTGAAGGCCGGACTGCTGGGTGCGGCGCAGGCCGAGGGTAAGAAGGATTTGTGGAAGACGCAAATCCACCATGACTCGGGAGGCGACGCCAAAGTTTGCAAGGTCTTCTTTGACAACCTTCGGTCGCGCGGAGTGAAGTACGACAACATTGGCCTAAGCTATTACCCCTGGTGGCATGGCACTTTTGACCAGCTCCGCGAAAACCTGGCTATGCTCGCCGAACGGTATCGGAAGCCGATCTTTGTTGCCGAAACGGCTTACCCGTTTAGCTTTAAGTGGGCGGATAACACGGGCAACTTCGTTTGGGAGAAGACGGATCTCAAGTCAACGATTCCTGCGACCCCTGAGGGTCAGGCGCAATTCCTGCGCGAGTTGCACCAAGTCGTGAGGGCAACCCCGAGGGGGCTTGGCGCAGGAGTGATCTACTGGGCACCGGAGTACGTGGCTCAGCCGGGAATGCAGACGCCGTATGAGAACTTGGCGCTATTTGACTTTGAGCACAGGCTGTTGCCGGGGGCAAAGGCTCTGGGTGGGCGCTAGTGCTTAGCTTCTAAGCGCTTTAGGATTGTCTCCATCATCTCCTGATGCTGTTCCAGCCTCCGAAGGATTTCGGTGATCTCGTGCTCGGCGCGGACGTTCACCTCAAAATCGCTTTCAGCCCGAATCTCGCTATGCCGCGACTGAAGGTTCTGCCCCACCATGATCAGCGGCATCAGCAGAATCTGAATCACGTTTGAGATGAGCAAGTAGGCGACGAAGGCGGGGAATGGGTCGAACGCTTTCAATCCGAATCGCGGTGCGAAAACGTTGTAACTGACCCAACCGATCGTCCATGAAAAGATCAATAGGAAGAAAGCTGGCGAGCCAACCTTATCGGTGATCTTGAGAGCCAGGATTTCCAAAGCAGAGAGCTTCTCGCAGTGCTCGCGGTTCGGGTTGAAGACCGGTTTTGGCTCGGCCAAAACCTGATCTTTAGTCCGGTGCTGATGCCTGCGTTTGTAGATGCCCATAGCCCTAGCTTAACACGAGGCTCAGATATAGAGGTTCCAACCCTTCACTTCGCTGGGCGAGTGAGTGGTTTCGTGGGTGATGTACTTGATCTGGTGGGCAGGCACGAAGTAGTTCATGCCGTCAACGGCATGGATTTCGATGAAGTCGCCAAAGACTTTGACGGATGGGGTGTAGCCCATGTCGGGAATTCCCTCGCCGATGAGCTTGAACTCAACGGTGTGGTGCTGTTCATGTTCGCGACGGATGATGCGAGCGATATAGTCGGAAGTGGGGTGCACAGTTGACATGGAGTTATCCTATCACGATCGGAGTTTTCCGCAAAGTAGAGGCGGTCGGTTTAGGACTTCTGCGTGGATTCTGCGAGTTGGCGAAGGTTGACGATTCGGGCAGTGGTGAACTTGTCAGGCTCTAGCCCTGCTAGGCTGTAGATCGCCTCCATTGCGTCTGCAAGGTGGTTAGCTTGTGGTTTGGGGATTTTTGATTCAGCGGACAGGATCATCGTCGGAATTCGGTATTTGAGGATGGTCATTAGCAATACAGTAACAACGAGGACCCCAACGATCCAAACTTTTTGGGTCAGCTCACCCTTGCCTGGCAGGACTACAAAAATCCAGACTAACAGACTTGGATCAATGACAACAAGTACTTTCGCGGCAGTTTGCAACCAGCCCGAATTCCGGAGCGAGCTACAGACCGCCTCGAGTTGATCGGTGGTCAAATCCATGGCCACAGACTCATGAAAGACAAAACTGGACCCAACTCGCTTTGGATTTAGCTCTGGTTCGTCGGTCAACCAAACCTCTCCAAGCCGCTGCAGTTTCTTTTGCAATTCATCGCTCGGCCGATATCTTCCTTTCTGGGGTCGAGTTTGAACCGCCCAGACTCGGAGGGCGCACATGGGTAGTGCTACTAAGAGACTCAGAAGTGCGACAACTAAGAAGTAGTTCGGAGCCTTCAACATTTGAAAGTGTCGCTCGACTCCCAGGATTGAGGCCAGAACGAAAACGAGTGTTGGCCCCCACCACGTAACCTCACCAAATGGTCCGAAGCGACGTCCTTCCCATACGGTTCTAGGTAGGGGGTCTTCGCTGGCGTACATTCCCACCGAAGTCATGAGGAGACGCACCATTCGGCCTATTGTAACCCTCCCTTCCCCCATCTAGCAATAACCCGCTATAATCCCTCACCCATGGACGACGCACAGAAGCGTGAACTGACCAACCGACTGATCAAGCGGCAACTGAACCTAAGCTTTCGCATTGCGGCGATATTTGTACTCATCCTCATTGGTCTCCCGCTCGTCAATCTGTATTTGCCCGATCTCGCGGCGACTAACATTGGTGGTTTCAGTGCGACTTGGCTGGTGTTAGGGGTCCTGTTTTATCCGCTAACTTGGGTGCTCAGTAGTTGGTTTGTAAAGGGGTCTGAGAAGCTCGAAGCCGATATTGTGGCGGAGGAGTCGAAGTGAAAGCCACCGAGCTGATTCCGTTGCTTTGGGTGATTTTGGTTACCGGTGCCACCATCCTGTTGGGAGTTTGGGCGACGAAGAAATCGTCTTCGGCCAGCGACTTCTTCGTCGCGGGACGGTCGGTGAACGTGTTTTGGAACGCGTCGGCGATTTCGGGTGAGTACCTCTCGGCGGCGTCATTTATGGGCGTTGCCGGGCTGGTCATGAAAAACGGATACGACGCGCTTTGGTATCCGGTTGGATATGCGGCGGGGTATCTGTTCTTGCTGCTGTTTATTGCCGGGCCGTTGCGTCGTTTTGGGGCTTACACGATTCCGGATTTTGCCGAAGGGCGGTTCCATTCGCCGGCATTCCGAAAGGTGGCAGTGTCGTTCGTGCTGTTTATTGGTTTCTTCTATACGCTGCCCCAGATGAAAGGAGCGGGCGTCACGATGGCGGGGATCATGGGGTGGCCTTACTTCGTCGGAATCCTGGTTGTCGGCTCGGTGATTACCTTTAACGTGGCGATCGGCGGAATGAAGGGGATCACGCTGGTGCAGGCTGCGCAGTACTGGATGAAGGTCTTCGCGATCTCGATTCCGCTATTCGTTGTGATGTCGGTGGTCGGGTTCTACAACAAACCTTTGGAAGTCGCTCGGGGAGATGCAACGGGAATTCCCTCAATTCCGGGCGACGTGATCAAGATGAAGGGGAAGGCGGCTGCTCCGAATAATGCGCTGGCTTTGTCGTCGGCTCGAGTTTCGCTGGTTAAGTTTGAGACGGATACTCGGCTGGTTGCCGTCTCGGTGAATCCGAAGCCGAAAACAGGCGATGTTTTTGATGCTTCGGACGCTTTGAATGCGATTGGTTCGACTTTGGAGATTTCTTCTTCGAGCAAAGATTTGGCGGTTCCGAAGGACACTTTGGTCCAGGTGACGCCGTTTGATGTGACGGCGGCTGATGGCAAGGTCGGGAAAGCTTCGCTCAAATTTGAGTTCGCCGAGAAAGCGGAGATTCGCGTGACTGCGCCGGGGAATCAGCCGGCGGCCGCGCCAAACGCCCCGGCGAATGGCAAGTGGCTGAACCCGTTCGGGCCGCTGACGAGCAAGAACGGATATCCGCTTCTTTACACCTACTCGCTCATTATCGCGTTGGTCTGCGGAACTGCTGGACTGCCGCATATTCTTGTTCGTTTCTATACGAATCCGGACGGGAAGTCAGCGAAGCGGACGACGCTTTGGGTGATGGTAATGCTCGGTGCCTTTTATGTGTTTACACCGATTTGGGGCTCGCTGGGGCGGCTGTCGATGCCGATTTTGTACGCCTCGAACAGCACCGACTCGGCGGTTATCAAGCTGCCGATGATGGTAGACGGAGGTGGAATTTGGGGCGCGATGCTGAGCGGGATCACTTCGGCAGGAGCGTTTGCGGCGTTTATGTCGACGTTCTCTGGCTTGCTCGTCTCAATGTCGGGGGCGTTTGCTCATGACATCTATGGCAAGATTCTCAAGCCGTCGGCCGCGCCGGAAGACAAGATGAGAATGTTCAAGTATGCCGCCGTTGGTATCGGTGCGGTCTCGATGATGCTCGGTCTGTTGGTCGAGAGCTTTGACATTGCGATGATGGTAGGGTGGGCTTTTGCGATCGGGGCAGCTTCCTACTTCCCTCTGCTTCTGCTGGGAGCATGGTGGCGCGGGCTGACTGCGAAAGGCGCGGCTACGGGAATGTTGGTCGGTGGATTGACTTCACTGGCGGCGATCATCACGACGATGCTTGTGGATAAGAAGGTGCTCACTGTCGAGTTATCACCTTTGGTTCGGTCCCTGATGGAGCAACCAGCAATCTGGGCGGTTCCGTTGTCGCTACTGCTGATGATTTTTGTGAGCAAGGCGACGGCAAAGGAAGTTCCCGCTGACGCGGATACGATCATGCTTCGACTTCACGCTCCGGAGGAGCTAGGGCACTCGAAGGATTACATCAGCTAAAAGACTCTTTAGCGGCAGCATAGTAGCTTTCGCTTACTGGACCAGTCGGCCTTCTGTGTATGCAATAGGCTCCACTGCTCGTTTCAGTTGCGTATTGACTTGTACAGACAGTTTGTAGCCCATTAAAAAGCTCAAGAGTTGGATCAGAAAGTATACGACGGTAAACATGAGTCCGTCAGTGTTGAATAGCTTGGCCGTGAAAGATAAGTAGGGCATCACAACCAAGAAACACTGAGTACAGAGCACGTAGCAAAACCAGGTCACACTTCGGTCTTGCGAGGCGACTGAGAATGCGTTCATGGTAGGCAATTCATTCGATCGGGAACGAATGACGAGGAAATCCATGATGTATATCAGAGCGACCAGGTTAATCACCGGAACAATACTTAGGCTGGCTGCACCGATTGCCGAAATCTGGGGATCAATATCTCTTAATCTCACCGTTGCCTCCCAGGCGAGATGGACCCACTTGAATATCTGAACGGCAAAAAGCACGCTGAAGATCACAAGAAAGAGCGCTGCCATCGACACCGCACCGGCAGCGGCACCTTGCTCCCCCCAATTCAGATCAGTTGAGATGTTCTGCTCAAATCCCAAGAAGATGGCAAAACCAAATGTCATGAACGACCCCCAGATCAAGCCCAGCTGAACATGTTTCTCCAACTGCTCGCTGGGCACCTCTTTCCCGACAACATCTCCCGCGCGAGGATAGTTAGAGTAGGACATTCGTAGCTATTATAGTTCGGGGGTCGGACGGATGCACATCTGCGGAAGATTGGCGCTTGGTGCGGAATGGTACTAAACAGATTCCAAACAAGTCGGGCGTACAATGCCTCCCAATGAAGCAATTAGCTATTATCGTCGTTGGAGTCCTGGTTGCAACTTTCACCATTGCGCACCAGCAACGACCGCCCCAAAACCCAATCAAGCCTGCGGTGACCGACACAATCAAGGCAAATATTTATGCCGACAACTGGTTCATGCTGTACATCAACGGAAAGCCGGTTGCGGTAGATCCGATCGACTTCCTCCCGCATAACGTGGTTTCGATTGACGTTCTTCCCGAGTATCCGATGACGATCGCGGTGCTGGCGAAGGACAATGCAGATCCGAAGACGGGGTGTGAGTATGGCGATCATATTGGGGATGCGGGATTCATTCTGCGGTTCGCGGATGGGACGACCTCAAATGCAACCTGGAGGGCAAAGAGCTTCTTCAGTGGTCCGATCGATGGCGACGTACAGAATCCAAAAGTCAACCGCCAACCCCTGCCGGCTAACTGGTTTGCGAAAGATTTTGACGACTCGACATGGAAGACAGCCAAGGAGTATTCCGAGCAAGAAGTCGGTCCGAAAAAGACATTCTACGATTTCGATTTTAGCGGCGCAAAGTTCATTTGGACCGATGACATTGCCTTGGACAATACCGTGATCTTCCGGGCGAAAATTGAGAAACCGGGTTGGCGGGCGCGATGGACAACTAAGCCCGACTTGGATGTTTCAAAGTCTCCGATTGAGTAGTTGAATTGGGTTGACAAATTGGGATGCGGATGGAACTTGGTAACCTACCAACCATGAACCTTCTCGAAATCCGACACGACCTTCACGCTCACCCTCAAGTGAGGTTTGAGGAAACCTATGCATGCGAGTTGATCCAGCGAGAGCTGACCGCATTGGGCATTGAGTTCAAGGCGGGGTTGGCTAAGGGGACCGGGGTGCTGGGTTACTTGCCAGCGACTTCGAATCCTGAGAGTGCCCCGACGATCGCATTGCGCGCCGATATTGATGCGTTGCCAATTCACGAAGAGACGGGCAAGCCGTACGCAAGCACGATTCCTGGGCGGATGCATGCTTGCGGACATGACGGACACACGACGATTCTGCTCGGAGTTGCTCATGCTTTGGTCAACACCGCCGAGAGACCAAACAACGTCCTGATGGTTTTTCAGCCTGCTGAAGAAGGCGGCGCGGGCGGAGATTTGATGGTCAAGGATGGCTGCCTTAACGGAACGTTGCTCGGCAACAAGGCGGACATGATGTTCGGCTTGCACGGTTGGACGACGGTCAAAATCGGTCACGTTGCGACTAAAGTTGGAGCGATGATGGCTTCGACAGATGAGTTCTTTGTTGAGATGGTCGGTCAAGGCGGCCATGCGGCAGCTCCCGAGAGCACCCGCGATCCGATTGTTGCGATTGCTTCGTTCATCACGACGGTACAGCAGATCTCTTCGCGGAATACAGAGGCGTTCGACAACATTGTTGTGACAGTTGGTCAGGTCCATGGCGGAACTGCCAACAACATCATTCCGATGTCGGCGATGGTTCATGGGACGATCCGGACGATGAGCGCGAAGACTCGAATTATGGCGAAGAAGCGGCTTGAGCAGGTTGCCCATGGTGTAGCGTCGGCGCACGACGTTGAGGCCAAGGTGACGATCAACGAGGGATATCCGGTGGTTGTCAACCATGAGGATGCAGTCGCACGATTTTTGACAGTTGCTCAGAGTGTTCTCGGCGAGGATAAGGTCAGTGACAAGGCCGAACCGACGATGGGTGGCGAAGACTTCGCCTACTACTCGTCGGAGTGCCCTTGCTGCTTCTACCAACTGGGCTTAATTCCCGACGGAGTGGATGAGATTCCGAGCGTGCATACTCCAAACTTTGACTTCAACGATGATGCGTTGGAGATTGGAGTGAAGGTGATGACCGCTCTCGCATTGTCATAACCCAGGCTAAGGCTCCGGGGGTACAATCAGGTTCCCGCATGGATCAATCGCGCATCCGCAATTTCTGCATCATCGCGCATATCGACCACGGCAAGTCCACCCTTGCTGACCGCCTCATCGAACGATGTGGTGCTATTCGAGGCACCGCTCAGGAGCAAATGTTGGACTCGATGGATATCGAGCGCGAGCGCGGGATTACGATCAAGATGGCGGCAGTTCGGCTGCTCTATATCGCGAAAGATGGGCTCGAGTACGAGCTGAACTTGATCGATACCCCGGGGCACGTCGACTTTACTTATGAAGTATCGCGAGCTCTTGCGGCTTGCGAAGGAGCGCTTCTGGTCGTAGATGCAAGCCAGGGTGTTGAGGCTCAGACGATTGCCAACGCAAATATGGCGATGAACCAGAACTTGGAGATTGTTCCGGTTATCAATAAGATCGACCTCCCTCATGCCGATGTCGAGCGAGCACGCGAGGAGATTGAGATGGCGGTTGCGGTTGATGCGACCGATGCGATCCCTTGCTCTGCCAAAGCCGGGATTGGGATTGATGAGATTTTAGAGGCGATCGTTGCCAAGATTCCGCCTCCAGTCGGTCGTGACGACAAGCCGCTCCGGGCTTTGATTTACGATTCTCACTTCGACGCCTACCAGGGTGCGGTTGCCTACGTTCGCGTTCGCGACGGATCGGTGAAGAAGGGTGACGTCATCAAGATGATGAACACAGGGTCGACTTTTGTTGTCGATTCAACTGGTCACTTTGGACCAGGTTTGCAAGTCAACGACGGAATCAACACGGGCGAAGTTGGCTACATCACCGCCGCGATGAAGTCGATTGGCGATGCCCAGGTCGGAGATACCGTCACGACCCGCGACGAGGGTGCATCGGAAGCTCTTCCTGGCTATCGAAAGGCACTCTCGATGGTCTTCTGCGGCTTGTATCCTTCAGACGGAGATCAGTATGAGGATCTGCGGGACGCGATTGCGAAGCTACAGCTGAACGACGCTTCGCTTCAGTTTGAGCCAGAGACTTCGGCGGCACTGGGATTTGGCTTCCGATGTGGCTTCCTTGGGTTGCTCCACATGGACATCGCTCGCGAGCGGTTAGAGCGAGAATTCAACCTTGATCTGATTCTGACCGCGCCGAGTGTGGACTACATCGTTCACAAGAAGAACGGCGATGTGGAGCACATTTCCAACCCGAGTGAGTTCCCGGACGCGAACGAGATCATGACGATTGAGGAACCGACGGTCAAGGCGACGATCATGGTTCCGAACGAGTACGTCGGTGCGGTCATGACGCTGTGCCAAGAGCGGCGGGGGATTTACACCAAGACCGAGTACCCCACCCCCCAGCGTGTCATCCTTTACTACACTCTTCCCATGGGTGAAATCCTCATGGACTTCTTCGATAAGTTGAAGTCAAACACCCGAGGCTACGCTTCATTCGATTACGATCCAGACGTCTATACCGCGTCCGATCTCGTCAAGCTTGATATCCTGCTGAACGGCGATATTGTTGATGCGCTCAGCTTCATTGTTCACAAGTCGTTCTCGTATAACCGGGGACGCGGGGTGGTTGAGCAGCTACGGAAAGTTGTCCCAAGACAGCAGTTCGAGGTCCGGGTTCAGGCTGCTATCGGTTCCAAGGTCATTGCCGCAGACACAATCAAGCCGTTCCGAAAGAACGTCATTGCCAAGTGCTACGGCGGAGACATTTCGCGAAAGCGCAAACTGCTCGAGAAGCAGAAAGAAGGAAAGAAGCGCATGAAGCAGATCGGTTCGGTCGAGCTTCCGCAGGAAGCCTTCCTTAGCGTTCTGAAGGTTGCGGAATAGCGAACCTTGTTTGGGTTGTTTCCCAACTTTGGATTCCGCTGACGGCGTCGGCGGCTTCACAACAGCAGGCACCAACGGCGCAGGCGATTTTCATGCTTTCCTCGATGGTATAGCCGTTGGTCATTCCGTAGATGAAGCCTGCGATGGTGGCGTCGCCGGAGCCGGTTGTGCCGACGATTTCGACCGGGAAAACTGGCTGATTAAGCGCGGTTGTTCCATCGGTCCAACGCAGTCCGTCGTCTCCGCATTTCAGAACGACGTTCTTTGCTCCCCATTCTAGAGCCCTTTGGGCAGGTTCGTTCGAGCCAGTTACGAGGGCTGCTTCCTCTTCGCTCGGCATGAAGAAATCGACATGCGGAAGCACCTTAGCCAAGATCTGTGGCCATTTGGCACGACCGGATTCACCTGCAGAATCGGGCAGACTCATGTCTAAAGAGGTGGTTAAACCTTTCTGTTTGGCGCGGGAGAAAATGTCTGCCAACTCGTCACCGCCGTCGGTAAACATTCGCTGCATGAGCGGGGGGTAGCCGAAGTGAAACCAATCGGATGATGGGAGTTTGTTGAAGTCCACGTCCTCGGTGCCGAAGAAGTGATTACAGCCAGGGTGGTGCAAGAAGGTCCGGTCTCTACCGGGTTGGCTGATGACGATGGAGTAGGAGGTCTGAGCCGCATTTGTTCGGCTTAGGTGGCCGTCTAGCCCGTCGCCATATCCGCAGACGAACCGCGTGATGGCATCTCCGAAGGCGTCTTCGCCAATTTTTGCCACGAGGGCAACGTCCACGCCTAGCTTCTTCAGTGCTAGTCCGACGTTGGACACGGCGCCGCCGGTCGAGAGAATGGAAGGACCAGTGTCAACCAGTTGTCCTGGTTCGATAGGGGTCGACGTCAATATTTCTGGAATGATGTCCAGGCACAGGTGTCCGGCGACAATGACTCGACTCATGCGATGGTAACCGTTTGTCCAGTTCGCTGAGACTCCAGGGCGGCAGTGAAGAGGTGGTGACTCGCTAGGGCTTCTTCCGGCGTCGCGCATTGGAACTTAGGTTTGTTACCGCTCAGCTCATCGATGAACGAGGCCCACATTTGGAGGATTGCGTCAGAGAATCCGAACTCGAAGATGTGTCCAGTAATGGTTGGGTAGGCGGTTTGGTAGCCAAGATCTTCTTCATGCCAAGCCTGCTTTCCTCCGGGTTGATAGGGCATTGTTCGGAGGGTTTTGGGGTGCTTGGTGCTGAAATCGACACTGCTCTTGGTGCCGAGGATCTTGATGTACCAGGAGTCGGTGTCGCCAGGGGAAATGCGCTTAGTTTCGAGGAGCATCGGGAATCCCTGTGCGCTCTCGCAGCCGAGGATGGCGTTGTCCCAGGTGTCGCAGTTTTCTGGGTTTCCAGCCGAGTTAGGGCGAGTCGGGAAGATGTTGCTGAGAAGAGCGCGAACATTTTTGGAGTGGAAGCCGAAGCGGAGGGGGAGGTGGAGGACGTGAAGACCCAGGTCACCCATACAGCCGTATTCACCGTTCGTTTCGGCTCGACGTTTCCAGTTAATCGGCTTGTTCGGGTCGAGGTCGCTGCTGTGGCAGAAGCCGGCTTTGAGTTCAATAATTTGACCGAAGGCTCCTTCGCTGACCATTTGTGTGATTCGCTGGGCGGCGGGGAAAAAGGGAAATTCGCTGGAGCAACGGACGATCACTTGGGGGTTTTGGTTGACCGCTTCTACGATGTTTTGGGCGGCGGGAAGGTCGATTCCGAAAGGCTTTTCGGCGAAGAGGTGCTTCCCTGCCCGAATGCAATCGACGTAGATTTGCTCGTGCAGGTTATGGGGAACCGCGCAGTAGATGGCCTCAATATTCGGATCAGCCAAGAGATCTTGGTAGTTGGTTGTTGTTGTTATCCCCGGGTGATGGGTGGCGAACCACTCCATAGCGCTTGAGTTCACATCTGAAACGCCGACAATGACTGGCTTTGCGGGCATGTCGAGAAGATGCATCCAGCGCGCCGCTGCGCTGGCAAACTCTCGGCCCATCAGACCGCAGCCGATGACGCCAAACTTGATCTCTCTCATCGGCTTAGCTCTTCGGCGGCTCGTTCGGGGGTCCAATCTTGGTGGACGATTCCCATCAGCGCGCGGGTCATACCGGCAGGGTTGGGGTGCTGGATGACGTTGCGTCCGTAGACGATTCCCATCGCACCTTGATCCATCAGGTTCTTGGTTCTCTGCAAGATCTCTTCGTCGCTTGCGCGACCACCACCTCTGACCAGAACGGGGATTCCGGAGGCGACTTCGATGACTTTGTGGTACTCGCTGACATCGTCGGTGGGGTCGGCTTTGATAATGTCGGCACCGAGTTCGACCGCCTGGCGGACAAGGGGGCGGATTTTGTTGATGTCACCGTCGACCATGTATCCGCCAGCTTTTTCGTTGGCTTGCATCACGAGGGGCTCGACCATCAGAGGCATCCCTGACTTGTCAGCTTGAGATTTCAGTTGATTGACGTTTCGGACGCAGTCTCGGTGTAGCTCAGGCTGGTCGGGTAGGAGGAGCAGATTGACGACCACGCAGGCGGCGTCAAGGCGGACGGCTTGATCTAGCGCTTCCGCAACGAGCTCACTCATCAGGGTTCTCGGCAGGGCGCTGCCGTAGACGTTTGCAACGTCGGTGCGAAGGACGAGTGCGGGTTTTTGGCCCATGATGTTTTGAAGGATGGGCGCCGTTCCGGGAGGGAGTTGCACCGCGTCGGGGGCGGCGGCTACCACAGTTTCGATTGCCTTGCGAATGTCTTCAATCCCACTCAGGAAGGAGAGTTCATTGAAGAATCCGTGGTCAATCGCCACGTCGAAGCACTTTCCGTCGGCGGCGAAGAGTCGGTTGAGGCGAGACTTTGACATCGCTCCGTGGATGTTACTCTGTGTTGCACCTAGGTTCAGCGGTTGTTAAACTTCACTCCAGCTTAATGTGAAGATTGACAAACCGTGAGTGGAATGTGTCTTAATATCTGCGCGATGCTTGTAATCCGCCGAAGCTTGTCCTTCTCGTAAGAGAACCTCCTTGAGCGCAAACGCTCAATTGCTTCGACGTGAACTTTAACTACAAAACAAGCACATATGCGACTTCCCAAAGACCTTTTTTCGGAGGCATTGACCCTCCCTGATTTGGCGATGGTGTACGAGCTCGGCGAACGAGTTTGCACTGCCGCCCATGACTTGGCGATCTTGAAAACTCAAGACTACGCCTTCAATCCAGCAGAATATGCCGCATCCGGCGGCTGTGAGCTCCGCGTTCGCGGAGATGCAGCCGGCTTGTGGCTCGCTCACTGGGATGAACATCACGTTCGGTTGAGTCCCAAACACGCTGCGTTCGACGTTGTGTGGCGTGGGCAACACTTGACGTTGGTGAGCATTGATCCCGACTGCGACCCGAGGTTTTGGATTGTTGCGGGGGAATCGCTTGCGCTTTGCGAGCGGTTCTTCGCGACAGTCTGCAACTGGTACTCGGCTTCAAGTGATGCGATCTCGGTGTTCGATAATGGCGGATTCGTCCGTGATGAAGAATTGCGAGAGGAGATTTCTGGTCGTACGCTCGATTCGCTTTGCCTTTCTGACTCAATTCGCCAGGCGTTGCAAACTGGCGTCTTTGACTTCTTCGCTTCGATGGAGATTTATGCTCGACATGGGATTCCATGGAAGCGCGGAGTGATTCTTCATGGGCCACCAGGCAACGGCAAAACGCAGACGATTCAGGCCTTGGTTAACCAGCTCAAGCTCCCGACGATCTATGTTCGTTCGTTGCACGCCCGATGGGACTCACCTGAGGACTGCATTCGGCACATCTATCGGCGGGCTCGGCAGGCTAGTCCAGCGATCGTGGTGTTGGAAGACATTGATTCGCTGATCACGCCAGGAAACCGCTCGTACTTTCTCAATGAACTCGACGGCTTTAGGAAGCTGAATGGTCTCATGACGATTGCGACGACGAACCACCTTGAGAACCTCGATGTGGCAATCCGGGAGCGTCCGAGCCGGTTTGACGAGAAGATTCTTTTTGATAACCCCGATCTTGAAACGCGCAAGCGTTACTTGTCTGGGGTTATTGATAAGTGGCAACTCGCTGTTTCACCTGAGCAACTTGATAAGGTAAGTAATGAGACCAACGGGTTCTCGTTCGCGGGGTTACAAGAGCTAACGCGTTCAGCGTTGATGAACTCGTTGAGAAACTCGCAAGACCCCTTCTCAGGACTCATCAAAGTGCCAGACGAGCAGTCTGAGAAAAAGAAGAAGAGAAAGAAAAAGAGCTCCTAACGGAGCTCTTTGAAATTCTTAGTGGTGAGCATGGTGGCCGCTTTGCGGCTCGTACCACTCGCTCTCAATGTCCCTGGCCACAGTCTTGCTGTAGAAGAACCAGATGTAGACATTGATGAGGAATGCGATGATGAGGCCAATTCCCATTCCTTTCAGTCCGCCGTCGACTGAGTACAGCGCGAGGTCGCCCTTGAGGGTTTTGGTGAAAATGGTTCCGATCGCAAAACCAAAGACGGAGAACACGATGAAGAGCACTCTTCCTAGGGTGCGGGCAATCTGAGCGTCTTGCTCGAGTGCGGGTCGTGCTTCGTGGTTGTCAGCCATATCACTTAGATTATATCTACTTGAGGAAGCGATTAAGGGTGGTTCGCACCTCTTGTGCCTTTTCTTCTGGACTCAACTGGTGTTCGGGACCCTCGCCAAAGACGCAATCCTCGATGTGGTGGGTGAGCAAAAGGAGCCCGAGTTGGTCGAGCGCGGCGCGAAGAGCGGACACCTGCGTGAGGACATCAACACAGTAGCGCTCCTCGTCAATCATCTTCTGGATTCCGCCGACTTGACCGGAGATTCGGGCAAGGCGCTTTTTAGCGTCGGCGTAGATGTCGTTACTCACTCAACAATTATCACCAAAAATCACAGCTAAAGAAACTTACACTACCCCCCTATGGTATATGATATAGCCATGCGACGAGCATTTACTCTCATCGAGCTACTGGTTGTGATTGCAATTATTGCGATCCTTGCGGCGATCCTTTTCCCAGTATTTGCGCAGGCGAAAGCGGCGGCAAAGAAGACAGCCGACCTCAGCAACATGAACCAGATCGGAAAGTCAATCTACATGTATGCAAGCGACAACGATGATCGGACGATGTACGTTGACCACGGCAATGAGTACGACTGGTTCGAACCTCTGTTTAGTTATGTGAAGAGCGCAGATGTTTTCCGCTCACCGGCCTACAAGCGCGTTGCAGTGGCCGACCATCATGGCGATGTTGAGGAACCAGAAAGCGACTACTCCATCAACGGAATTTATTCACATGGAGAGTCGATGACTTCCTCGTCTACACCGGCACAGCAAATCATTGTTTCAGTACGAAACCTGAATGTCTACGATGCCGACTACCATCCTTGGCCGGAGAGCGCAGCGACCAATCCTGCCACGACAGACTGGGATGATCTCTCACTCTACACGGGTCCGGAAGAGCCAGGTGAACCTTTTGAGGACTGGTTCCAAGAGCGACTTGAGCTACGACCCTGGAATCAGAAAGGATCTAACTTCACGTTTCTAGACGGTCATGCCAAGTACCACGCTTGGGAACAGACGACCACTCTCAACGGTCGCTTACCAGGAATGCATAACCCTGACCGGATGCTCGGAAAAATTCTTTAACCGCTCTTCTTACCGGAACCAGGCTTCGGGGCGGCTTTCTTGGTCGCCCTTTTCTTTGCCTCAGCAAGGAACTCCTTCATCATGGCCTTGTCAAGTCCACCAACAGTCATCAAAACGGTCTTGCCACTGGCGTTTATCACGTGGAGGGTGGGGTAGGCGGTTACTTTGTACCTCTGCGAGCTCGCAGTTCCCTCTTTCTCACAGTCTTGCTTCACAACAATGAAGTCCTTGAAAATTGTCTTTGCGTCGCTAGCTTGGAAGACCTCTTTGTCCATCTGCTTGCAGGGACCGCACCAGGTGGTGTAAAAGTCAACAAGGATCAGCTTGCCGGTTTTGGCGGCTTCCTTTTTTGCCTTTTCGAGGTCGTGGCTGTATTCTCCTTTCGCAGTTGCAAAAGAGCTGAGGAGCAGGCCAGAAAGCAGAACGACAAGGGATCGTTTCATACCTGTTATGATGCACCAAGTAAACTAGCGTTTCCCTTATGAGTGAGAAGCAATTTCGCCTTTATGATTCGCTCTCGCGGTCAGTCAAGCCGTTGACGACGCTGGAGCCGGGCCACCTTCGCTTCTACTCCTGTGGTCCAACGGTTTACTCTTACGCGCATATCGGAAACTTCCGATCGTTTATCACGGCGGATTTGGTGGTGCGAACGGCGCTTTCGTTGGGTTGGAAAGTCACCTGGGTTTCCAATATTACGGATGTTGGGCACCTCACGGAGGATGACGTTGCCGACGCTCAGGGCGAGGACAAGATGGAGAAAGCTCTTCGGTCTAAGGAGGGAGAGCAGTTTCACAACGTTTGGGAACTTGCCGAATTTTACGAAGACGCTTACCGAGAAGATTGGAAGCAGCTGAATCTTTTGGAGCCAGATGTTCGGCCAAAGGCGACTCAGCACGTTCGGGAGCAGATACTTGTCGCAGAAGAGCTGATTTCAAAGGGCTACGCTTACGAGACGGACAGCGGGATTTACTTCTCGGTCGAAAAGTTCGCCGGGTACGGGAAGCTGAGCGGTAACACGCAGGAGAATTTGCGAAAGGCCGTTCGGGACGTGGTTCTGGATGAGGAGAAAAAGGATCAAAGCGACTTTGCGATCTGGAAGAAAGACGATAAGCATCTGATGCAGTGGTTTTCGCCCTACGGCTGGGGATTTCCGGGTTGGCACATTGAGTGCTCGGTCATGGCGCGGGCTTATCTCGGAGACACAATTGACTTGCACAGCGGCGGGGAGGACAACAAATTTCCGCACCATGAGTGCGAAATTGCTCAGAGCGAAGCGCTCACTGGGAAGCCGTTTAGCAATCACTGGACCCATACTGCATTCCTTCAGGTGAACGGTCAGAAGATGGCGAAGAGCGCGGGGAATTTTTACACCGTCCGAGGATTGGTGGCCGACGGAGCAGATCCTTTGGCGATTCGGTTCGCGCTCATTGGCGGGGTTTATCGCAAGCCATTTAACTTTACGGATCAAGGGCTGAGCGATGCGGCGACGAATCTTGAGCGATTCCGACGTGCGGTTGAAATTGCTTTGGCGGCTTCGGGAGAAGGCGAAGATAAGCTTGGTGAGGAACTAGCTGGACTGTTTGACGATGCTCTCGAGGCAATGTGCTCTGACTTGAACACGCCGGTCGCGATCGCGAAGGCGCTTGAGGGGGCGCGTTTGATTACTCGAGAGGGCAATCTCAATGCTTCGACTGGCCTGTCTGCGAAGACGTTTTTGGAACGGGTTGAGTTACTGCTGGGAATCATCGGCCCACTTGAAACTGCTCCAGAACCTGTTCAGTCACTACCAGCAGTTGACGAAATCCGAATTCTTGGACAGATCGAGGCAAGAAAGGCGGCTAAGGCGGTGAAAAACTGGGGTCAGGCAGATGACATCCGAAATGTATTGCTAGCGGAAGGAATTTTATTGACGGACAATCCGGACGGGACGGTTACCTGGTCCCGCGCATAAATCGTCACCAATCTTGCATCATTGAGAATAACTAAACCGCTTGGACAACGCTGTCCGAGCATGTAGGAGTTTCACAAAGCCGTGAGCATCAATCCGAAGAGCCCCCACCTCGACTTTCTGCGCGTCACCGAACGCGCCGCACTCCTGGCAGCCCGATGGGTCGGCAAAGGCAAGAAGCATGAGGCGGATGACGCCGCATGTCAAGGCATGCGATCGGCTCTTAACGAACTCAACATCGCTGGAACCATTGTCATTGGTGAAGGGGAGATGGACGAGGCCCCGATGCTGTACATCGGAGAATCTGTGGGTACTGGGAACGGCCCCGAAGTCGAAATTGCGGTTGACCCCTTGGAAGGCACCAACCTGTGCGCCAACGGGATGCCAAATGCGATTGCAGTTTTGGCGGGCACAATCAGGGGCGAAGGACATCTGCTTCATGCACCAGATTGCTACATGGACAAGCTCGTCGTTGGTCAGGAGTGCAAGGGAATTGTTGATATCACCGTTCCCGCCAAGGTGAATATTCGGTTAATGAGCAAAGCCCTCGGAAAGAGTGTTGAAGAGGTCACCATTGGGATTCTGGATCGTGATCGGCATCGATCACTGATCGAGGAGATTCGCGAGACCGGAGCGCGGGTGCACCTGATTTCGGATGGTGACCTTTCTGTCGCCTTGGCGGCGCTTGATCCAGATTCCGGAGTTGATGCACTGATGGGTTCCGGTGGAGCCCCCGAGGGCGTCATCTCTGCTGCGGCCGCCCTCTGCTACGGTGGCGAGATGCAAGCTAAGTTCTTGTGGTCCTCCGCCGCAGAGCGAGAGCGAGCGGTGGGGATGATCCCTGGCGATGTTGATCGGGTGATGACCACCACCGACTTGGCGAGTGGTCATGTACAGTTCTGCGCGACGGGAATCACCTCTGGCGATATGCTCAAAGGTGTGCGGTATCGCCGAGACTATGCTCTCACCGAGAGCATTCTAATGCGAAGTAAGACCGGAACGATTCGGCGCATCCAGACAATGCACCGAAACATCAAGCGTCGGGATGATATCCCTGGCAGCTACTAGTTGAAGTCGTAACGATAGATGTCCTCGACTACGCTGTCTTTGTCCATCTTGACGAGTTCTTTAATCAGACCCGTACGAATGTCGTAGACCCAGCCGTGAAGTACGGGAGCCCCCTCGTCGTGCCAACTTTGCTGAACGATACTCGTGTCGGCCAAGTTTCGGACTTGCTCAATCACATTGAGTTCAACTAGGCGGTCGAATCGCTCACGAGGGTCTTCGATCACTTTGAGCTCTCTCTCGTGGAAGCGGTACACGTCTTTGATGTGTAGCAACCACTTGTTGATGAGTCCAAGACTCTTATGTCCCAGCGCGTTTTGAACACCGCCGCAGTTGTAATGTCCGCAGACGATCACGTGCTTCACCTTAAGGACTTGAACCGCGTACTGGAGCACCGAGAGCATGTTAAAGTCGGTGTGAACGACCATATTGGCCACGTTTCGGTGGACAAAAAGTTGACCGGGTTGGGTTCCGGTGATTTCTTCTGCGGGAACACGGCTGTCCGCACAGCCTATCCAGAGGTACTCCGGCTCCTGGCCGCGAGCAAGATGCTCGAAAAAGTCCGGAGCGGCGCTGAGCTTATCTTGCACCCAAGCTTTGTTGGCGAGCAGAAGTTTTTTGTGGCTATCCATTGTTGATGTCCTTGAGATACTGTCGGTGCTTTCGCATATTGATGAACCAGGTCTTGTCTTCGACATCGGTCATTTCGACCGCAATGCCGCGATACTTGCCGCTTTCTGCGAAGTCCTTGACCATCTCGAGGATGTCGTGATCAATGAAATCGGCTTTGGTGCCATTGATGACAAGTGTGACGTTGTCGGGGATTTGATCCAGAGTGTTCCTGAGACCTACTTTGTTGGTGAACGTGATGTCCTTATTGAACCGAAGAAGCCATAGCTTTCCTTCGTGTACGAGTGTAAACGACTTGTGATGATTCGCCTTCACCACGTACACCAGGCCGGCAAGAAGTCCGAAGACGACACCTTTAAGAAGGTCCGTAAACACAACACCTAGCAAGGTGATGATGAAAGGGATGAATTGATCCAGTCCGTCTGCATAGACTTTTTTGATCACCGAAGGCTTGGTCAGCTTCCAGCCGACCATGATCAAAACGGAGGCGAGGACAGCTAGGGGGATTGTATTGAGGACTGAGGGTATCGAGATCACCGCTACGGCGAGGAGGACTCCGTGGAAAATCGTCGATTTATTTGTCTTTCCACCTGAGTACGCGTTTGCAGAGGTTCGCACGACGACCGAGGTGAGCGGCAGACCTCCCAAAAGTCCACTCACTCCGTTTCCGATCCCCTGGGCGACAAGTTCGCGGTTGGTCGGGGTTGCTCGCCGCTGATCATCAAGTTTGTCAGCCGCATCGATTGAAAGGAGAGTTTCGAGCGAGGCAACCACCGCGAGAATCCCCGCAGTGATCCAAACCGCCGGCATACTGACCGCGGTCCAATCAGGAAATGTCAGGGCGGAGGTGAGTTCACTTGTGCCAGGAAGCTTCACGAGGTGAAGATCTTCAGCTCTCAGGGCGATGGCAGGCTGGCTGCCGACAAGCACGGTGTTGACGATCGCGCCGACGATTACCGCCACAAGCGGACCGGGGACAAATTTGGTCCACGCCTGCGACTTCATCGGCTTGCTGTCCCAGAAATAGATGATGGCTACACCGATTAAGAAGATAACCAACGCGGTCGGGGTGATTGACATCACTGCTTTGGCGATATCGGTGAAAGTGTTTCCGAACTTACTGACAAAGCCGAAATCGCCCTCATACTCCTTGTCCCAACCTAGGGCATGAGGAATCTGCTTGAGAATGATGACCACTCCGATACCAGCGAGCATTCCCTTTATGACCGAGTTGGGAACAAAGTTTGCGATCGCACCCAATCGCAAGAGTCCCATCAGAATCTGGAGTCCTCCGGCGATGATCAAAGCGACTTGGAACGCCTGATACGGATTCGCGGCACCTTTCAGACTCTCAAGAGCGGTCAGGACGATTGCGACAAGCCCTGCCGCAGGTCCCGAAACCGAAAGCGGTGACTTCGAAATTGCACCAACAAGGATTCCTCCAAGTGCTCCCGCGATGATTCCAGCTAACGGAGTTGCCCCACTGGCAGTCGCGATGCCAAGACAAAGTGGCAATGCAACCAGAAAAACGACCAAGCCTGCAGGTAGGTCATTTCCCCATGTTGATTCGACTTTCCGGGACTTGGGCATAGACTCAAATTCTGGCACTTTTCAATAGTGTTAACTGATTTCCGTGAAACATCTCGCTTGGTTAATTAAAAACACTTAACCATTTACGGTACAAGTGTGCAAGATAAAGCCATCGAAAGCTAATATAGTCCAGTGCCGAGAGAGATTGCGGAATGGACTGAGTCGACCCAGCGGATGGTTGGCGACCGACTTCGCCGCGCCCGACTAGGCAATCATTTTTCGGTCCGACAAATGGCGACTTTGGCGGGGCTTAGTAAGACCTCGGTAGTCCAGGCTGAGGCGGGACGGACATCGCGTCGCTCCACTTATGAAAAGCTGGGACTTGCGCTGCAACTCCGCATGGAGTCGCTTCTCTCCATCACGCAGAGCACGACCGATCCGTTCTCAGTTCACCGACAGGCAGATGACCGCTGGTACCGACTTGCGGCGTTCAATGAAGGACCGATGCCAGACCAATCGGAAGAGGGGCGAAAGCAGGCTGTAGCGGCGGGGGCAACTCCTTTTTGCTTCCTCTCCTCGCGACTTCATGGCGGGGCCATTAAGCCGAACATCCTAGAGGTTCATGCTCAATCGGAAAAGCGCTCTCACCCCGGTGAGGAGTTTGCTTTTGTGATGTCGGGAAGAGCGTTGTTGGAGATCGGAGAATCGGTGATTGAGCTTTCGGAAGGGGAAAGTGTGACATTTTGGAGCGGCGAGCCGCATTCCTATGGTCCCGCTCCCGATTCGACCTTGCCAGTGAGAATTTTGAGCGTTCGGGTTGATCCATGACAATCTCGGATGCGGTGAAGATTTTTGTCGAAGCTTTCTCTGAAGAGAAAAGTCGGACCTATCCTTATGTTCCGACTCAACTTGAGCCTTGGCTGTGGGTGATGCAAGATACTCCGGACCGCAAGAAGGCTCGGAAGCGGGAGGTCATTTCGATTTCGGGTGATCCGGTCCGAACGGTTGAGCGGATCGCACAAGAGGGGATCGGGTGGCATTTTGTCTGCGAAATCCATACCCCTGATGTTGAATTCGCCATGATTCGTGAGGAATACAAGCGACTAGGCTACCGGGCCGTCTCGACCGAGTGGCTCTTCGTTCATCCGCTCGGTGATCTGCCACCCAGGGTGGGGGGGATTGAGGTGATCAAGATCGGGTCGTCCGAGGTGATGGCAACGATTCCTCAGACCGCGTCCCACAAGCGTCAGCTGATGGAGGGAACGACGAAGTTTGCGATTCATGACGGTAGCCAGGATTTGGGTTGGGTCACCCATATTCCGATGCGGGGTGGAGACTGGGTTTCGAGTCTCTGGGTTCGACCTGAGCACAGGGGGCAGGGGTTGGGCCGAGCCCTGATGACCGAACTGCTTCATCACGCAAAGGATCAGGGCGACAAAGCGAGTGTCTTGCTAGCAACATCAGATGGCGCACGGCTGTACCCAAAGATTGGGTACCAGCAGATGGCTGTGCTCCAGATGTTCTGCCCGATGAAACGCTAACTATTTCAGAGCGGCTTTCTGCTTGCTTTCGAGGGCTGCCTTTACAAGTCCCTGGAACAGCGGGTGCGCTCGATTCGGGCGACTCTTGAACTCAGGGTGGGCTTGGGTAGCTACGAAGAACGGATGGGCCGGGACTTCGACCATTTCGACTAAACGATAGTCGGGTGAGACGCCGGAGATGATCATTCCTTGCTCTTGGAGTTTCTCGCGGAAGTCGTTGTTGACTTCGTACCGGTGGCGGTGTCGCTCGGTGATCCTGGTAGCTCCGTAAAGTTTGGCGCTGAGGGTGTCGTGAACCAAGTTGCAAGGATAGGAGCCGAGGCGCATCGACGCGCCTTTGTCCGTCACTTCTTTCTGCTCCGGCAAAAGGTGGATAACGGGGTAGGGTGGGTGTTGCACCATTTCCTCGGAGTTCGCTCCAGCCAGTCCGCAGATGTTTCGGGCGTATTCGATGACCGCCATTTGCATTCCAAGACAGATTCCAAAAAACGGCATTTCACTCTCGCGAGCGATTCGGATTGCTTCGATTTTGCCTTCGATGCCTCGACCTCCGAATCCAGGACCAACTACGAGTCCATCGATGTCTTTCAATGCATATTCCGGCGAGAGTTCGCCCTCGAGAGTGTCGCTTTCGATCCACTTGACGTTGACCTTACAGTCGTTCGGAATACCGGCGTGAACCAGGGCTTCGGCGATGGATTTGTAAGCATCGCCGTTGGACGTGTACTTCCCTACTACCGCGATGGTGACTTCGTTGGAAGGATTCTTGAGGGTGTGAACCAGCTTGCGCCACTCTTCCATTTGGTCGGGGCGATGCTCAAGACCCAGGCGCTTAGAGACGAAATCGCCAAGACCGAGGTCTTCGTACATGAGGGGAACCTCATAGACCGTATCCAGATTTTGCGACTGAATAACCGCTTCTTTGGGGACGCCGCAGAAGAGGCTGATCTTCTCGATCACCTCGGTTTCCATAACCACTTCGCATCGGCAAACGAGAACGTCGGGGGCGATGCCAATCTCGCGTAGCTTGTAAACGCTGTGTTGAGTCGGTTTAGTCTTGACTTCATGCCAGGGACCGACGGTGGGGACCATGGTCACATGGACGTACATCGTGTTTTCGTAGCCGAGGTCGGTTCGCATTTGGCGAATGGCTTCGAGGAACGGAAGGGACTCGATGTCGCCAACGGTTCCGCCAATTTCGGCGATGACGACATCCGCTTCTTGCTCGATGGCGACTTTTTGGACGAGGGCTTTGATCTCGTTGGTGACGTGCGGAATGACCTGGACGGTTCCGCCGAGGTAGTCACCGCGCCGCTCGGCTTCGATGACGTTTTTGTAAACTTTTCCGGCGGTAACGCTGCTGCCTTTGGAGCAGTTGACATCCATGAAGCGCTCGTAGTGGCCGAGGTCGAGGTCGGTTTCGGCACCGTCTTCGGTAACGAAGACTTCACCGTGCTGGAACGGGTTCATCGTTCCGGCGTCGACGTTGATGTAGGGGTCAAGCTTGATGGGGGCGACGGTGAAGCCACGGTTTCGGAGAAGCCTTCCGAGGCTCGCGGTGGCGACTCCCTTGCCAATCCCGCTCACAACTCCGCCCGTCACAAAGATATATTTCGTCGCCATTTTTGCCTTTGAAAACCCCTCATAAAGAGGACGCCAAAGAACGCCGCAAAAGATCGCCAAATGGTGGTGGGGTTTTTCCTAGTATACGGTAAGCGTGGTTTTCAGTGCCCCGGTATTTCGTGATAACCTTGGCTTGTGATCGCAGGAATCGTTGGAGCAATTGTGATGGGGCCGGGGATGGGAAAGTGGACGGCCGACGAGGCAAACAAGTGGCAGGCGAAACAACCTTGGGTTGTGGGGGCGAACTTTTTGCCTTCGTCGGCGATCAACCAATTGGAGATGTGGCAGGCGGAGAGTTGGGATCCGGCGACGATTGATCGGGAGTTGGGTTGGGCCGAAGGGATTGGGATGAATACGGTTCGGGTTTATCTACATGATCTTGCTTATCAGGCTGACCCGAAAGGGTTCAAGAAGCGTATGTCGTCGTTTTTGCAGATTGCTTCGAAGCACAAGATTCGTCCGTTGTTTGTTTTCTTCGATGACTGCTGGAATCCGAATCCTACGATTGGAACTCAGCCAGCGCCGACGAAGGGGGTTCATAACAGCGGGTGGGTTAGATCGCCGGGGGATTCTGCTCGGGCAGAATCTGAGTTTCCAAGGTTGAAGGTTTACGTTCAGGACATCCTTCGAACTTTCAACAAAGACAAGCGGGTTTATCTTTGGGACCTTTATAACGAGCCGGGGAACTCGGGTTATGAACTCAAATCAGTGCCGTTGCTGAACGCAGTTTTTGATTGGGCGCAGGAGGTTCGGCCGATGCAGCCGTTGTCGGTTGGGGTTTGGTATGGCAACGAGACTTTGAACAAGATTCAGCTGGATCGGAGCGATGTGGTGACGTTTCATAACTACAACGATGCGGCTTCCCTTTCTGGGCAGATTGCTTCTTTAAAGGCGTTGGGTCGGCCGGTGGTTTGTACCGAGTGGATGGCTCGGACGAACAATTCGCGGGTGTTGACTCATCTGGCTTTGTTCAAGGAAGCCGGAGTAGCGGCGATTAACTGGGGGCTGGTTTCTGGCAAGTCGAACACGATTTTTCCTTGGGGGTCGAAGGAAGGTGGCGAGGAGCCGAAGGTCTGGTTCCACGATTTGTTCCGGCAAGACGGGACGCCGTTTGATGCGGCGGAGATTGCGGAGTTTCGGCGGGTGACTGGTCGAATCTATAAGTAGTTCATTGCGTCGGGATCAAGGATTCCGAAGCATCAGTCCTTAACCAGTGGCGTGAATTCCAGCGGTGTCTCCCCTTCTCGGTCAACCTCAAACGCTCCTGCCCTCTCTCGATCAGTAACCACCTTATGGAACTCCTCGTTGATAAAGTGCACTGCCGCCCCGTCAGTCGCCGCGTAGCCGGGGGCGATGGTTTGTTCTCGGAGCATTTGGCACAGGAGGGGTTTGCGTTCGGGTTCGGAGTCGTAGTGGGGGGTGAAGCTGCCGGGGAGCCAGCCGAGGCAGGGCATGACCTGGATTCCGGGGCCGAGAGAGTCGGTGGTGCATTGCTCAAACCAGATATTGGCTCCAGCGGAGATTCCGGCGAGGATGGTGCCTTGGTCGTAGGCTTTGCGCAGGATAGTGTCGATTCCCCAGGCTTGCCAGAGGAGCATCATGTTCATGGTGCTGCCTCCGCCGACGAAGATGAGGTCTTGATCAAGAAGCATTTCTTCGGGGGTTCCGGTCCAGGTTTGGGATCGGAAGAGTTGGAAGACGCTGGTTTGGGCGTTGAGGCTTTGGTAGGCGGATTCGAACTTGGCGATGTAGTCGAGCGAGTCTCCGCTGGCGGTGGGGATGAAGCCGACTTTGGGTCGGCTTGCGGCGCAGAGGGAGAGGAGGTACTCGTCGAGGCGAAGGTTTTCGAGGCTGGAGCCGAAGCCTCCGCCGCCGAGGGCGATGATCTGGCGCATTTGCTGGTTGGGGGTTTTGGAGTTAGGGGCGGGGGAGTTGACCCACCCCAACTTGGGTTACTGAGCTTCTTCGGTGGATTCGTCGGCAGGGGCAGAGTTGCCTAGGAAATTGTCGAGCATGCCGTCGATTGCGCTGCCTTCGGGGGCGAATTTGCTTTTGAGTTGGTCGAGCATGTCGCCGTGGATGGCGTCATCGATTTGGCCCTCGATGCTATCGGGGATTTGATCTCGGAACTTGTCGAGAACGTCTCCGGCTTTGCCTTCGAGTTCTTCGTGAGTCATGCCGAATTTGGATGCGATTTGATTGAGGAATTCGCTCATTTCGCGTTCATTGTACAGCTTCACGCTGTCGATATTCCTAGCCTGGGTTTTGCTTGCGGATGCGCTGGCTGCTCTGCTTCGGAGTGAGCTTCCCGTTATCGCTAACCGGGGCTTGGTTGGGGTTAGGGGCTTCGCCTCGGAGCTTGTCGAGCGCGGCTTTGATGTCTTTTTTTGATGGACGGGACATTGTGGGTTTCCTTAAAGAAAAAGCGACGAACCGTGTGGCTCGTCGCTTGGAGTCGATCTGGGGTGATGGAATTAGGAAGTTTTGAGCTTTGCAGAACCCTTCTTGAGCATGCGGTTTCGCTTCTTAACTTTCTTGACGCTTGCTTGCATCTTCACTTTAACGAGAGACTTTGCCATATGGAACAGAGTGTACCTTATAAAATACACGACTATTCAGTATCCGGCTTGCTCTGCAACGGAGCGGCGTGACATACAATAGCTACATGAAGAAGATACTCATTATGTCCGGGACTTTAGGGCTATTCTTGGTCGGTTGCAGTTTATCGCGCACGGCTCCGATGGGACAGGTCACTCGGATTGCAGTTATCGATTATCACCAGGCAAAAGCGTTTGATGAAAATGGTAAGCCGATACCGTATGAGTCCGACTGGCAGAACATCACGAAAAGTTTCCCCGACCGCGAACGGGAAGTTCACTTCTGGATCGATCAGGGTGCAAGCGATGATCGCGACTACCGCGTCCGGTTTGGAGATAATCTGGGCTACTCGTCAGGTTTCGGCCCACCGCATCCGAAGGGATTGACAGCTTCGGTAGAAGTTTCCGCCGACTTTCCGATCCTAAACGGGCAGGAATCGGTAAAAGTTGATGTCGAGCGTACAGATAACAGTTGGGAGGAAGTCTTTTCGGGTCGATATGGTGAAAACAGCGATCTCGCTGAGTGGGATGTGAACCAAAAGAACGGCCCTCTTCTCTACGTAAAAAACGTCTGTCCACCAGAGGAGCAGTCGAAGTATCAGTTCAGAGCTCGCACCGAGCCGATGCTCGACAGTCTGAAGAATCAGGGCATCGACGTGGGGGCTGATGGCAGGGCTGTTCTTTTCGGCTATGGGGACGCAAACAAATTCAAGTCCATCCGCATCCTGCGGCGCAAGTATTCAAGCGTCTATTCCGGCTGGCTTGCATTTGGAGCAAAAGGCAACAGTAATGGTCGGCGGGTGCCTCCGATCCAGCCCGTCTTCATCGGAGCCTTTGGTGGAATTGTCAGCGATGCAAGCAACCCAAATTACGTTCAGTACCAAAAAAACCGTACCGGGTGGGACGCTTCGGGAAAGCCCCTCCAGGTGGGTCCCAAAAACTCGTTCTGCCTTGTCGGAGATTCTAAAGGAATGCAACCCGTCTGGGTAGCATTCCGGCTCCCGGAAATGGAAAAGAATAGTAGTCTGCGGCTTACTGATGCCTCGGGAAGCAACATCACTCTCAGTACGGAATTGAGCGACCCAGGCGACGGCGGCGGCAAAATCGGACAGTTTGCCGTTCGTGGCATGCACGTTCAGCCAAAGAAGACTCTCCGATTATTGCTCGCAAGCGGGCCCTATACTGCGGATTTTGAAGTAACAAAGTCCGAAGCTGAGTCCAGGACTGCACCACAGTCTCCGGATGCCTTCAGCATCTATCGACACCAGGGAGTCCAAACGGATGTCAATGTCAAGCTGAGACCGAACCTACCGTTTGCCGATCGTCGAGTTCGAGCCGTAAACGCGAAGGGGGAAGACATCAGTGGGTTCGGAACCCTGAGTGGAAACGGAAGGCTAGGCACGATGCTACTCCCTAAAAACCGAGACGAACAAGTCGCTAAGGTCGTCGTCGAATCAAGACCCTATCGTGAGTTCGTCTTCAAAGACGTCCCGCTACAGGACCCCAAGCCTTAAGCCAAAACCGCGAGTAACTCCTGCACTTCGAGCATCGCGGTGTTAAGCGCGGCAATCGCGTGGTCGACCTGCTCGGCGTTGATGATGAGGGGCGGTTCCCAGCGGAGGACTCGGGGGTTGTTGAGGGCGTAGGCCACGCAGACGCCTTCCTTCATCAGGGTTGCGACGGCGACTTCGCCGACTTCGTCTTCGGTGAACTCGATGCCAATCATGAGTCCGCGTCCCCGAACGTCGCCGATGATGGCTGGGTAGCGGGATTGAATCTCTTTGAATCCATTCAGCATCCGCTCGCCCATATTTTGCGAGTTTTCGATCAGCTCAGGGGTGAGTTGCGAGAGGGCGGCAAGACCGGCGGCGCACGCAAGTGGGTTTCCACCGAAGGTGGAGGTGTGGATCATCGGGTTGTCGCCGTAGACCTTCTCGTAAATCTCTGACGTGTAGACGGTGACGCCGAGGGGCATGACTCCGCCGCCGACTGCTTTGGCGAGGGTCATGATGTCCGGGGTGACACCTTCATGGTTGCAGGCGAAGGCGTAGCCGGTGCGCCCGAGGCCGCTTTGAACTTCGTCGAGGATGAGGAGCGCGCCGTGCTTGTCGCACGCCTCGCGGGCAGCTTTCAGGTAGCCATCTGGCGGAACGATGATTCCGCCTTCACCTTGGACGGGTTCAAGGATGACGCAGGCGGTTTGATCGTCGATGGCATTGACGAGGGCTTCTATGTCTCCGTAGTTGACGAACTCGACTCCGGGCATCAGCGGAAGAAACTTCTTGCGATACTTCTCACGGCCGGTGGTGGCGAGGGCGCCCAAGGTTTTTCCGTGGTAGCTGCCGTTGGTCGAGACGATTTTCGCGCGTCCGGTTGCGCCTTTGGCGAGCTTGAGGGCGGCTTCGACGGCCTCGGCTCCCGAGTTGCAGAAGAAGGAGAATTGGAGATTTCCGGGGGTGATTTCGGCGAGCTTTTCGGCGAGATCGGCTTGTTGTTTGGTGAAGAACGCCTTTCCGCTGAGGGCGATTTGGTCAAGCTGGGCTTTAACAGCCTCGATGACGACGGGGTTACGGTGGCCGAAGGTAAACGTGCCGTAGCCGCCTAAGCAGTCGAGGAATTGACGACCTTCGTGGTCGTAGATGTAGCACCCCTCGGCCCGCATTTCGACCCCGAATCCGGCGAAGCCCATAAGCTTGGCGAGGTTGGGGTTGATATACTTCGTGTACTTTTCGTAAACGTCGGTGTAGAGGGCGTCGGCGCTCATATTGTGAGTATACGGTTACTTGGGGTTGGGGGGTTCAGACGATACGATCTACCAACTTTTCTTTGGCTTGAAAGAGTCGGAAGTTCTCGACGAAATGGTCCAGGAGTGTTTGGGCTTCGTTTTGGAGGCCACCAGCGATATGGGGGGTGATCCAGCAGTTGGGGGCGGTCCAGAGGGGGTGACCTTCGGGTAGAGGCTCGGGCGAGACGACGTCGAGGAGGGCCGCGGCGAGGTCTTTGTTGAGGGCGTTCAGGAGGGCGGTTTGGTCGACGGTGTCACCTCGACCAATGTTCGTAAAGGTTGCGCCGGGCTTCATGGCGTTGAACTCTTTCTCGCCGAAAATGAGTTCGGTAGAGGCGTTTAGCGGGAGGATATTGACAACGTGGTCGGCCCAGCCGAGCTGTTCTTTGAGTTCCGAGATGCGATAGCAGGGGGTTCGCTCGTTGCCTCTGGGCTCCCTTCGGAGTCCGCGAACGGTGCAGCGGAAAGGTTGTAGGAGTTCGGCGAGGCGCTCACCGATGGCTCCGTAACCGACGATGAGGACGGTTTGGCCTTCGAGGATTCTGGTTTGGGGCCGTAGCTCGGTGTAAGTCCAGGTTTTGGCGTTGAGGGAAGGGGCAAGGCGTCGGTTGTGGGCGAGGATGAAGGCGAGAGCGTGCTCGGCACAAGGGGAATCGTAGACGCTGCTGGAGTTGGTGAATGCGGTTTTCGTTTCTTTGAGGTGCCCGAGGATTTCGGCGGTGTCGTAGCGGGTGTATCCGGCACTTGTGATGTGCATCCACTTTTTGGTTGTGCTGTTCAGGAGGTCTTCGACGGCAGGTTGGCCGAAGAGAATCTCGGCTTCTTGGGCGCGTGGATCGCCGGCTCCGGCGGTGAGGTTATTGACTCCGCTGGCGTCGATAACGAGGTCGTAGGGGGCGATTTTTTCGCATAGCCAGGCTTCTTCGGAGGCGGAGAGCACGACGTTTGTCCAGACGGTTGGCACGCCCTGATTCTACTGCCTATCGAGGCAGGTACATTCACATCATGACCGCACGAGAACTCATCGAAAAACAACTTGAAGAATCTGGCTACCAGTTCAACGCTTGCCTAAAGGACCTGACCGAGGAGAATTTTGAGGCGAAGCCGGTGGCGGTGATGATGTCGCTCAAGGAGATTGTCGAGCACTGTATGGAGGCTTGCCAGGCCGTAATCACCGGAGTTGCAGGCGGGAAGCATGATTGGGGGACTTTCCAAGCTCCCGCCCTGCCGATGACTCAACTCATTGAGCATTTCAACATCCTTCGAGGACAAGCCGTTTCGGCTGGACTATCGAAGTTTGATGACGAGGCGCACTGGCTAAGCGACTACTTGGTGCTTCACGAGACTTATCACGTTGGTCAGATGGTCGCGATCCGCCTCACGCTCGACGAGAGTTGGAACTTCTACTCAATCTATCGCCACTAGGCAGTCACCGCAAACTGCTCGACGTGTTTGAGGCAGCAGGCTCGGACCCGGGCTCGAATGCGATTGATGTATTTTGCTCGCTCGGTGACGCTGACGGCGCCTCGGGCGTCGAGGAGATTGAAGACGTGGGAGCATTTGAGGGCGAGGTCTAGCGCTGGGTAGACCAATGCCTTCGGTCCGGCTCCGGCAGGTGGGGTGCCTTCGGCTTGGGCGGCGGTGAGGATTCCCTGTTTCTCATCCCAGAAGACTTCGGTTTCGATGACTCGCTTGGACTCTTCTTCGTACATGTAGAACATCTTGAAGAGCATGTCGGTGGAGGCGACTTCGAAGTTATAGACGTTGTCTTGGAGTTCCAACTGGTAATCGACATCCTTATAGGAGAGGTCGTCGCTCCATTGGAGGTCCTTCCAGAAAGACTGCTGGTTGTTGAGCATCAGGCAGAGGCGCTCGGGGCCGTAGGTGATTTCGGCGCAGACCGGGTTGCACTCGATTCCGCCCATTTGTTGGAAGAAGGTGAACTGGGTGACTTCGGCGCCGTTGATCCAGACTTCCCAGCCGACTCCGCTAGCTCCGGCGGCTTGGCTTTCCCAGTCGTCTTCGACGAACCGAATGTCGTTCTTGGAGGTATCGATTCCGATGGCATCGAGCGAGCCGAGGTAGAGGTCAACAATGTTCTCCGGCGACGGCTTCATGATGACCTGGTACTGGTAGTACCGCTGACTGCGCTGGGGGTTGAGGGTGTAGCGGCCGTCGGCGGGGCGTCGCGAAGGTTGGATGTAGGCGACGTTCCAGGCTTCGGGTCCGAGGACTCGGAGAGTGGTCGCCGGGTGCATGGTTCCGGCTCCGACTTCTACGTCGTAAGGCTGGAGGATGGCGCATCCTTGGGCTGACCAGTATTCGTTGAGGCGTCGGATCAGCTCCTGGAAAGTCATGCGTAGATTATGACAGGCTCCTAGCCTCGGTTATGCAGAGCCAATCGGCTGGATAATGAGCTCTGCTCGTAAGAATGCCTCGACGACTTCTGGATTCCATTCTCTGCCCGCGTTACGCTCGATTTCTTCGAGGGCGATTTCTCGCATGACGGGGTTTTTCCAGGATGCGCCGTGGAGCATGACATCGAAGGCCTCGCAGAGGCCGATGATTTGGGCGGCGAGGGGGATTTCTTCGGCGACAAGGCCGTCGGGGTATCCGGCACCGTTCCATCGTTCGTGGTGGTAGCGAATGCCAGGGATAGCGGTGGTGAGCCAGTCGTAGGATTCGACGAGGCGCACGGAGAATTCGGCGTGGCGGCGAATGACGTCAAGCTCGGCGTCGGTCAGTGAGCCGACTTTGGAGAGGACGGTGGCATCGAGCTTGGTTTTTCCGACGTCGTGCAACAAAGCGGAGTAGCGGAGACGGAGAAGTTCGGCTTCGGAGAGACCGAGTTCGGCACCGGTGCCCACGGAGTAGACCGCAACCCGCTCGGCGTGATCTCGCTCACCGGGGGCGTTGAGGTCGAGAGCGACCAGAAGGGCCCGGATTGTTTCGTTACGCTGACGCCGTTCTTCGTTCGAAATTTCCATCGTGATTACGTTTCTGGGACGTTTGCACCCCTTCCGCAACCGGAGAGATGTTGGTACAGTAAACCTTAATCAACATGCAAACGCCTCCTCCTTTCAACCGTCCGCCAGAAGGTCAAGACTACCAACAGCAACAGAAGCCGAAGAAGAGTCCACTGCTTATTGTTTTTGCCGTTTTAGGAGTTCTGACTTTGTGCTGCGGCGCTCCGCTCGGGGCCTTGGTGTTCTATGGAAAGAAGTTTGTTGACGCCGGAATGGGAGTTGGCGAGTGCGCGATCAATGTGGAGATGATGTCTCAGGCACTCAAAAGCTATCAAGCTGCCAACGGAGGAAAGATGCCGAAGGCAGAGACCTGGCAGACGGATATCGCCAAGTATTGGAAGGTTGACAATGACCTCAAGGACATGAAGGACTCGCCTGTGAAATTCAACATTTGGACCCCGGGCGGGGAGTGGAGTTGCGGAAGCACGGTCAAGACCGGTTTTGCTTTCAACGACGCATTCTCAGGGAAGACAGTTGCGGAAGCAACAAAGGTCTCGGCGACCGACCCTGCGATCTTTGAGACGAAGAAGGTTGGCTATAATCAGCATTCGAAGTACGTGGCGCTACCGGAAAGCGAGAGCCCTCTCGTCATCGAGAGCATTACCGACTCTCACCGGGGCTGGTTCCTGATCACGCCCGATGGCGACGTCAAAGGGATGAAGGGCAAAAAGTCCAAGAGCGGCGGTTCAGTCGACTTCAATTTCGATACTTCGTCCGATGAGTCGAAGCCTGGCAAGGATTCGGCGAACTCGGAGTAGTACACTACGTTAAGGCAACTATGACTACCTTTTCTCTCGCATTTATGGGGCTCCCTGCTGGCTCTGAACTTTGGATCATCGGCGGCGTTGTTCTTCTCTTGTTCGGCGGTGCCAAGATTCCGCAGCTGATGCGTGGTCTCGGTCGCGGCGTTGGCGAACTCAAGGTCGGGCTCGAGGAAGGTAAGAAGGCCTTCAGCGAAGCTGGTAGCGAAGAGAAGAAAGAAGACGATAAGAAAGGCGAGTGATGCTGGCTGTTTTTGGGACCCCGGGACCCGCGGAACTGTTCATCCTGGCTTTCATCCTGATCAAGCTCGTATTGATCGTCGCAATCATCGCATTTGTCGCTCGGAAGTTTCCCGCATTGATGCGCGGCGTTGGCCGTGGTGTCGGCGCTTTTCAACGCGGCGTTGATGAAGGACGCAGGGGTCAATAATGCCTGGACTACCTGGCGGTTCTGAGTGGATTCTCATCGGACTGGTTGTCCTGCTCCTTTTTGGTGGCGAAAAGCTTCCCTCTCTGATGCGTGGGATTGGCAAGGGTGTCGGCGAACTCAAGGCTGGGCTTGAGGACGGTAAGCGAAAGCTCCAAGATGCGATGGAAGAAGCCGCCGACAAGAAAGGCGAGTAGCCTCGCTTTGACGCACATCCTCGGTTCTTGACATATCCTTAACCATCTTCTGGCGGTTATCGGCTAACAGGTAAACTGCCTCCGAAAAGTTGTGTGCTCGCCGATGATGCCGGGCGTTTGCAATGTAATTCGGAGAAATAGATTCACCTTATGAGTAACAAGCGCGTCTGGCTGTTTCGTGAGGGTAACGCAACTCTGCGTGACCTCCTCGGTGGTAAGGGTGCAAACCTTGCCGAGATGACCAACATTGGTCTTCCTGTCCCTCCCGGTTTTACCATCACAACCGAAGTCTGCACCGAATACTACGCCACTGGGCGTGAGCTTCCATCGGGCTTGATGGAAGAGATGAAGACGGCTCTCGCCGATGTCGAAAATGACCTTGGCAAGAAGTTCGGCGATGCCTCCAATCCGCTTCTTCTCTCGGTTCGATCCGGTGCTAAGTTCTCGATGCCGGGAATGATGGACACGGTTCTTAACCTTGGTCTCACTGACGAAATCGTTGACGCACTTTGTAAGGTCTCCGATCCTCGATTTGTTTACGACAGCTACCGCCGCCTCATCATGATGCTGTCGGACGTTGCGTACTCCGACAAGTACGAGCACATCACCAAGCACGACTTTGAGCACCTGTTCGCGGACCTGAAGAAGGAACTCGGCGTTAAGGAAGATCTTGAAGTCGACGCAGAAGGTCTCAAGAAGCTGTGCGAGGAGTACAAGGCTCACG
>JARXAE010000022.1 GCA_029866005.1 Fimbriimonas sp.
GAGGCAGACTGTTCGAGCAAATAATACGGCTAAAAATAATAGAGTACCTTTCGCATTTCGGATGATGCGTGATACACTGAGCGATCATGCCTGAGTTGGATTTTAAGGGGAAGGAGTTTGTTCGAAATCACCATTTGACGGTGCCTTTTCGACCCTTGGTTCCGGATGCGGAAAAGTCGGTTGGCGAGCCGGATTTGAACGGGAATCTGATTATTCAAGGCGATAACCTTGAGGCGTTGAAGTCACTTTTGCCAATGTATGCAGGAAAAGTTGACTGCATCTTTATTGATCCGCCCTATAACACGGGAAACGAGGGATGGTGTTATAACGACAACGTCAATAGTCCGACTCTGAAGCAGTGGTTTAGCGAGAATCCGGTAGGAATTGACGACTCATTGCGACACGACAAGTGGTGCGCGATGATGTGGCCGAGGCTGAAGTTGCTTTGGGAGCTACTGGCGGATACCGGGAGTTTATGGATGACTCTCGACGACAACGAAGCGCCGAAAGCTCGAATTTTATTAGACGAAATATTCGGAGCAGACTCGTTCGTTGTCAATGTAGCATGGCAGAACAAGGTCTCGCCAGCTAACGATGCAAAGCAATTTAGTGACGACCATGATTCTCTTATGGTGTACGCCAAACACCCAGATTGGCAACCTTCGAGGCTGGAACGAAATGCGGAGCAGTTGGGCTACTATTCGAACCCAGACAGTGATACGCGAGGACCCTGGAACAGTGCAACATACACATGTAACAAAACAAAAGAGGAACGCCCGTCGCTGTTCTATCCATTGAATCGACCCGACGGAACGGAGGTTTGGCCAAGCGAGACGGCGGTGTGGGCGTACTCCAAAGATGCATCAGCTGTTCACGTCGCGGAAGATCGAATATATTGGGGAGCGAACAGTACCGGTCAGCCTCGACTAAAAGTCTTTCTCTCAGAAGTCCGAGGAGTCGTGCCAAGGTCCGTTTGGAGCTATTCAGACTCGGGCCACACTCAAATGGCAACGCAAGAACTGAGGCAGTTGATGGGATCTGTGGAGTTCGCGACACCGAAGCCCCTACAGCTATTGTCTAAGGTTATCTCGATAGCAGCCTCGAAACCGGAGGCAATCATCTTGGACTCTTTTGCAGGATCAGGAACGACGGCACATGCCGTAATTAAGGCGAATGCAGCAGGGGGGGGGTACGCGCAAGTTCATTCTAGTGGAGTGCGAAGATTACGCGGACACCCTTACGGCGGAGCGCATACGTCGCGCAATGAATGGCTACCCATTCCAAGGAACCCAGCGAGAGACGTTAATGGAGAAGCGGCTCACTTGGACCGAGGTGAGGAAAGGAGACAAACTTGTCGAGGAAGCGGAAAACACTCGAAAGTTACACGAAGAGAATTTTGATCAAGTCAAGATCGAAGTGAAAGAAGGCGTCCTCAAAGTTGTAGGTGAACGGAGTGTAGAGGAAACGGCCCCTGGGCTGGGAGGCTCTTTCACCTACTGCACCCTAGGTGATCCTTTGGAAATCGAGAGTCTGCTGTCGGGCGAAGGGCTACCGAGTCGGGAGATGTTGGCGACTTGGTTGCTTTATGTATCGACGAGTTCACAGGGTAAGGATGCGGCTCCAAAACTAGCGGAAGACTTAAACGAGTTTTTCGTAGCGAAGCAAGGAAATGTTTATACTTGGCTGCTGTATCGGCCCGACAATGACTATCTCACCAGTAGAAATGCGGTGTTAACGCTTGACTTGGCGCGCAAGATTTGCGCGGTCGACCCAAAGGCGGAGCACCGGGTGTTCAGCCCGGCGAAGTATGTGAGTAACAAGCTGCTTCGGGACGAGAAGTTGAGTATTGAGCACGCGACGATCCCATTTGCCTTGTTCCGGAAGTCGGGGAGCTAACGGTGCAGGAGAAAGATTATCAGCGATTGGCACTTGAGCGGCTGGATTTGTATCTGGAGACGCTGAGTGAGGAGCGAACCAAGGCGGACGCGGTAGAGAAGGTTCGCCGGGATAACCCCGGGTTACCGATTCCAGCGGTTGACTACCCGCATGATACTTGGGAGAGACTAAGACAGATAGGTCAGATAGGACGGGATAAGACTTCGGAGGGGAAGATTATTCCTTATAGTTCGCGCTTGGATGGTTGCGGGCGGGTGGTGCCGAATGTGACTTTGAAGGTTCCGACGGGCGGTGGGAAAACGTTTCTCGCCGTTCGTTCTCTGGCGAAAATTTTGGATAAGCACTTTGGAGCGGTCACTGGTTCCTTGGTGCTTTGGATTGTTCCTAGTGAGGCGATTTACCGGCAGACGAAGGTGGCACTGACGAACCAAGAACACCCGTTGCGGCGACTGTTGAACACGGTCTCGGCGGGAAAGGTGAAGATTCTGGAGAAGGATTCGCCGCTACACAAAGACGACGTGACGGCGAACCTTTGCATCTTGATGCTCATGCTGCCATCAGCGAACCGCCAGGACGCGGTGAACAAACTGCGGATGTTTAAGGATCGCGGCAATGTGAACGGATTTTTACCGCCGGAGGACGACGTTCCGGCCCACTCGAAGTTAGTTGCGCAGCATCCGAACTTGGATTTTATTGGACAGGCGGACCTTTATGGTAATCCGACGGAGGGCGTGGGGATGGTGCGGAACTCGCTGGGGAATGTGTTACGACTTTTGCGTCCCTTGGTGGTTTTAGATGAAGGGCATAAGGGATTTAGCGACTTGGCGCATAAGACGCTTTACGGGTTCAATCCTCGATTTGTGCTAGAGCTGTCGGCAACGCCGAAGGACGGAAACGACAAACACGCAAACTGGCTGGTCAACATCAAAGGGTCCGAACTTTGGAAAGAAGAGATGATCAAGATGCCGGTGGAGTTAACGGCTCGTCCGGAAGGCACTTGGCAGAGCTGTTTGGCCGAGGCTTGGGACAAGATCAAGGAGCTCACAGTGGCGGCAAAGTTGGCGCAGTCGAATGGGTTCAAGTACATACGACCGATTCTTTTGATCCAGGTCGAGCGAGTGGGAGATGATCAGCAAGAGTCGGGATACGTACATGCGCTTGCGGTTCGAGAGCATTTACTTCAACTAGGACTGGGAGAAGACGAGATTGCTATCAAGACGAGTGAATTGGATGAACTCAAAGGTCAGGATCTGCTTTTAGAATCGAACCGGATTCGAGCAATCATCACGAAACAGGCCTTGCAGGAGGGGTGGGATTGTCCGTTTGCGTATGTGCTTTGCTCGCTGGCGGTTAGTCGGAACGCTTCGGCAATGACTCAGCTAGTTGGACGCATTTTGCGTCAACCCTATGCGCAACAGACGAAAGTAAAGGCGTTGGATCAGTGCTATGTTTTTACATGCAAGCGTGAGACTGGCTACGTTGTGCGGTTGATCAAGGATGCTTTGGAAGGAGAGGGGATGGGCGATCTTGCGAGCCAAGTTCACGAGGCTGGAAGCAAGGGACCAACGGATCTGAAGACCAGAGAACGAAGACCTGAACTCCGGGGCAAGAAGTTCTTTTTGCCAACCGTTTTGGTAGTAGAAGGCGAGTCGCGACGCGATCTGGACTGGGAGACGGATATTCTAGGACGCTTAAATTGGGACGAGTTTTCGATTGCTGATTCGGCCAAAACAGTCTCCAAATCAACTGGAGATGAACGAGGTGGGGTCGTCCTTATTGACTTCAAGACGGCAACTCCGGTTGCACGAGTTGGGGGCTCGCTGGACCATTTTGATTTGGAGTACACAGTGAGGGTTCTTTCTGACCTCGTTCCCAACCCGTGGGTGGCCTATCGAGTTGTCAGCTCGTTCTTGGAAGCACTGCGGACTTGTGGTTGGACGGATGCGGAGGTGGCAGCTCAGCAGAGTTACCTCAGAAGCTGCCTGGAGGATCTCGTCCGAACCAAGATTGACTTGGAAGCTGAGAAAGTATTTGATCTGGGTCTATCGGACGGCTCAATCGTGCTAGACCTAGTTACCGAACCCTGGTGGGTGGTGCCAGCGAGCGAAACGGTCACGGGAACGAGGAAGTTACGCAATAAGAGCGACGAGGATTTCGAGAAAAACCTCTTCGATCCGCAGTACGAAGGGGAAATGAACTCCCTGGAGTACGCCGTTGCTTGCTATTTGGATCGTCGCGAGATGGTCTGGTGGTGGTACCGAAACGTCGTTAAGGGCCAAGGATATGGATTGCAGGGCTGGCGGCGGAACCGGATTTACCCTGACTTCATCGTGGCGCGGGGTGATGCTTCGACCGGTGTTGAAAAGTGGCTCGTTTTGGAGACGAAAGGAGACCACCTGGAAAATCCAGAGACGGCTTACAAAGCGGCAGTGGGTGAGAAATTGGTCACTGCTTACCAGACCAGACAGGCTTCGGTGATGGGTCAGTTGACTTTGTATGAGCAGAAGGCCAAGTACGGATTCAAGATTATCCAGGAAGGTGCCTGGGAGTCTCATTTAGCGGGCGAATTGAATTCGGACTGAGTCTCACCCTCCACCGGTTCGACCGGAGAGTTTTGGGTTGGGTGGCGCACCGGAAGGCGTTGGTGTTCGATCCCCCACCCCAACCCCTCCCCCTTTGCACCGGAGTGAAAAGGGGGAGGGGCTTTTGGGGACTTTCCGAAGATGGAACGGAGGTTCATGGGGTGGATTTTACTGGAATGACGTTCCGTTTCGGTCGGTTTGATTGTGGGTTGTGGCCGCACCTGGCGGTACGATGCCGGACGAGGGCGTCCGGGTATCAGGGGAGGCCGGTGGGGCTTCGCTGCCATTGTCCGCGAATCGGTTGGAGTTTGGTTGTGGCCGCACCTGACGGCACGGCGCCGGACGGGGGCGTCCGGGTTCCAGGGGAGGCCGGTGGGGCTTCGCTGCCCTTGTCCGCGAATCGGTGTTTGCTTGTGGTCGCACCTGGCGGTACGGAGCCGGACGGGGGCGTCCGGGTTCCAGGGGGAGTAACATTCTTTTGTGGAGCACAAGGGGTGGCATAGCCGGGGATATTTGCCACATCTTGATGTGCCGGAGCTTTGTCAATTCATCACGTTTCGTACCTACGGATCGTTTGTTGTTGAGGAGTCGGAAGTGCTTCGGGCTGGGATGCAGGGGACTTCTTTTGAGTGGGATGAGGTGCTGGATCAGTCTGCTCGGGGGCAGATCCTCAAACATCACGGAGCGGCAGAGATTGTCGCGGAGACGTTTGCCGCCGGGGAGAAGCAGGGGCAGTATCTTCTGTTTTCATGGGCGGTGATGTCGAATCATGTGCATCTTCTTCTTCGCCCCCAGAGTGACCTGACGGTTCCGCAGATTGTTCAGGGGATCAAGTCGGTGAGTTCTCGAAAGATCAAGAAGTTGCTTGGTTCTAAGGAACCGGTGTGGGCTGTTGACTACTTTGACCGCTACATCCGAGATGAGAACCACTTTCTTGCTACCGCTCTTTACATTGAAAGGAATCCTTTTAGGGCGGGGTTGGGACTCGGTTATCCGTTCGTGAGTCGCAACTACTTGGATATGGAGTAGCCCCCTGCCCTCGTCCGGGGTAGCTGTGGATTTTGTTGGGCTTTTGCAGCCGCACCTGGCGGTACGGCGCCGGACGAGGGCGTCCGGGTTCCAGGGGTCATTCTGGAGAGCGGGCTCCCCAGTCCGTGAAAGCTGGGGATTTTGTAGCCGCACCTGGCGGTACGGCGCCGGACGGGGGCGTCCGGGTTCCAGGGGAGTTTTGCTGTCGCGCCTGATGGCACGGAGCCGGACGGGGGCGTCCGGGTTCCAGGTCAGAAGATGCTGAGGCCGGCTTTGTTCCAGTCGGCGAGGAAGCGGTCGAGGCCGGAGTCGGTCATGGGGTGTTTGAACATCATTTCTAGGGTCTTGAGCGGCATGGTGGCGACGTGGGCGCCGGCGCGGATCGACTCGAGGACGTGCAATGGATGTCGCACGGAGGCGACGAGGACTTCGCTGTCGAAGCCGTAGGTGTTGACCATTTCGACGGTGTCGCGGACGGCGTCCATTCCGTCGGCTCCGTTATCGTCGACTCGGCCGACGAAGTTGGAGATGTAGGTTGCGCCGGCTTTGGCGGCCATGAGGGCCTGGCTGACGGAGAAGACGAGGGTGACGTTGGTGCGGATTCCTTTGTCGGTGAGGGTGGAGACGAGCTTGACGCCGTTCTCGATGAGGGGGACCTTGACAACGATTTGGGGGGACCAGCTGCTGATTTCCAGGGCTTCTTTGAGCATGGTGTCGTAGTCGGTGGCGACGACTTCGGCGGAGATTGCGCCTTCGGGCATCAGTTCGCAGATTTTGAGAACGACTTCTTTGAAGGGTTTTCCGGTTTTGGCGATGAGGGTTGGGTTGGTTGTGACTCCGTCGATCACGCCCCATTCAGCGGCCTTTTTTACTTCGTCCAAATCACCAGTATCAACAAAGAGCTTCATCGCTTTGCAGTTTACCGTTTGAACGGTACATACTAAGCGTTACCTATCATGTCCAAAGATATCCGGCGCATCGTTGCAACCGACTGTGGATCGACTACTACCAAGGCGATTCTGATTGAGCGGAATGACTCGGGAGAGTATCGCCTTGTTGCTCGGGGCGAGGCTCCGACGACGGTTGAGCGGCCGTTTGAGGACGTTACGATTGGGGTTTTGAACGCGCTGACCGAGCTTGAGGAGATTACGGAGCAGACGGTTCCGGCGGGTTACGCTACGGGTCGGCGGACGCTGATTAAGGACGGGACGGTTCATCGGCTTTCGAAGGATGATGTTGCTACGGGGACTTCGTCGGGGCCTTTGGATGGTTCGGATTATTACGTTTCGACTTCTTCGGCGGGCGGCGGATTGCAGATGATGGTTGCGGGCGTTGTTAAGGCGATGAGCGCGGAGT
>JARXAE010000032.1 GCA_029866005.1 Fimbriimonas sp.
GTGTGGTACCGACCCAGCACCTGGGCAGGCGTGCTCCCGGAGTAAACGAAATAGTCAATCTCGCGTGCGGCTCGCGCATGCCATCTGGTGTGGTTCGCGGCGAACTCGACCTGGCCCACAGACGGTGTGTTCCACAGCATCCCGTAGCCGCGAGAAGATATGACAGCGGGGATCGAGACTTGAGTGTTGCGGTGCAGTAGTTCGACGACGCATCCTTTGAGATCAAGCTGCGGCAAAGAATGCTGACCGAGTCCGTAGAAACTTTCACCCTGGTACGAATCGAATGTCATGGTCGTCTCAAGAAGACCGGATGTCGAACGATGAAACCGACGATGGGGCAACAGTGGTGGCTCACGATGATCAAAGGGCGGCTCCGCGACGAGAGGCTGGTTCGCTTTGAAGAATGCGATGCGCCCCGACAACTCCAATGAAACGCTCAAGTCGCCCGAGTGCAACACAATGCGGTCTTCGAGCTCCTGCACTGCCGAGGGAACAGTTGCAACCGCATCGTCGGCGAGCGCTAGATCGAATGACGTGACGGGGGTCGTACCCGCCCTAACCCGAAAGGTGGAGTCACCCCAACTGTCGATGCGAACGGTCTCGCCGGGCAGGTTGAGCACGACTCCCGTGCGGGTGATCTCGAACAAGTTGTTTTCCTTTCGTAGCTTCGAACTCGTATATCGCGGGCTACTTGACACTGCCCGTCGTGAGCCCGCCGATGATGTACTTCTGGCCAAAGAGGAACATGAGGACTACGGGAAGGGCCGAAAGCAGGGCCCCCGCTGAGAAGGCTCCCCAGTTGTCGCTCCGAAAAAGGCTGATCATGGTGAACAGACCCACGGTTGCCGTCTGCATGTTTGGATCGGAGAGAATGGTCGACGCAATCACAAAATCAGAGGCTACCGCGATGTAAGTGATCATCCACACAACTACCAGGACCGGAGCAGCGAGAGGCAAAATAATGGTGAAGAACGTTCGAACGTGGGAAACCCCGTCGATTTTCGCCGCCTCGTCAATCTCCCTTGGGATGGTGTTGAAGTACCCGTACATGAGATAGGTGTTGACGCCGAGCGCTCCACCCAAGTACACCACAATCAATCCTGTGTGAGTGTTGAGGCCAAGCATAGGTATTGCTTCCCCCAGAGTGCGCACTATCAAGAAGATGGCAACAACCCCTAGGAATTGCGGAAACATCTGGGCCAGAACCAACGCGCCAAGACCAAACCGGCGCCCGCTGAATCTCAAGCGAGAAAACGCGTAGGCGGCGAGAGCACCGAAAAGCAGGGCAATTGTGGCAGCCGACGCAGAGATGATCAAGGTGTTGAACCACCATTTCAAATACGGGCGACCAGGATCAGAAAGCAGTTCGACATAGTTGTCCAACGTGAAGCTCGCGAAGATCTGATTCGATGCCGTCAATGTTCCAGATACGGCGAACGAGGCAGAAAGCACGTAAAGCAATGGGAAAACTGCGATAACGCTCATCACTATGGCAACCAGGTGCCTCCAACCGCGCTTTGCTACCCACCCGAGAAATGAACTTCTGGTCTTCATCAGTAGACCTCCTCAAGTGCTCGTGTGCGTCGGAACAGGAAAACAGACATGATCGTGATGACCAAGAAGATGATGACGGCGAAGGCGCTCGCTAAGCCGAAATCGACAGTGTCAGACACGAATGCTTGCTTATACACCAGAGTAATTAGGATGTCGGTTGCGCCAGCGCTGATCGACGAGTCGACGTTGATCGGACCACCGCTAGTGAGCACGAAAATCGTGTTGAAGTCATTGAAGCTAAAGGCAAAACCCGCGACGAGCAGCGGTGAGGTCGCTACCAATACCAACGGCAAGGTGATTTGGGAGAAAACTTGAAACGGCTTGGCGCCGTCTACGCGCGCGGCTTCCGCCAACTCGGTAGGAACCGATTGCAGAGCTCCCAGGCACACCAGGAAGAAGTACGGAAATCCAAACCAGACGCTCACAAGGATGACGCTGATCTTGGCCAGAATTGGATCCTGGAGCCAAGGAACTTCCGCTCCCCCGAGCAACACCTGATTGACGTATCCAAATGTCTCGTTGAGCAAACCTGACCAAATCAATCCGGACAAAAAGACGGGAAACGCGTACGGAAGAATTAGCAGCGACCGATAGACCCGTGTTCCCCGAAGGCCGTTGATTGTGATGGCGAGAAAGAGGCCGAGACCGAAGGTGAGCGCAACGGAGGCTACGGCATAGCTGAGCGTCCAAACGAACACTCCCAACAGCTCGAACTGCGCTGCCGCACCGAAAACCTTCGAATAGTTGGCGAAGCCGACGGTAGTGCTCCATCCGGGCTGCAACTGCTCGCCATTGGCATCAACGAAGTTTCCCTCGCCGTTGTCGACGAAAGTCTCGCCGGTGCTCGAGTGGACGAGAGTATTGGTAGAAGCGTCAAACAGAAGGTTCTGAACAAAGATGAAGGCCGATGAGCCGTTCGCACTTCGAAGATATCCTTTGGCCGGATCCTCGTCCAGTGGAACTGTTAGCTCGGCGAGTTGTTCTTGAACCGCGAACAACTGAGCCAATTCAAGGGTGCTGTACCCATCTACCTCAGTTGCGATACCGCTCACAATATTGCTGGGCACCACGGATTCCAGGGGCTGGTTGTTGCCTCCGAGTAGGAACTCACCATCGGGCGAGGTTGCCAGCAGAAACAAGTTGCCGCCCTGTTCAAGCACGCGCACGTTATATGTCGGTGAGCCTTCAAGGCGAACGATGGAGTTGTTGATTATGGACTCGATCGCCGACTCTTTAGATACGTTGTGCCCAGTTCCGGAGTTAGTGAACGAGATGATGACCGTGTAAATGATCACAAAGACTTGGAATGCAAGCAGAAACACCAGTCCTGGCGTGAGGTACTTGGCGGGAAGCCCTTTGCGTCGCCAGTAGATGACGTTGATTATGACTAGGCCGAGGATCGCAAACACCGCGAGTCCGACCTGATTGACGAGGAAGAACTGCGACACCATAAACAGGCCGAGTGCGTTGACTAGCGCGATCAGGATTATCTTCGAAATCAACCCGAAAATGCTTACCCTCGGCCGAAATTCTGAGCCGGCACTGGCTGGCTTCGGAGTCAATAGACGCAGCATCTGATCTTCCTCTTTTGATTAGATGGGAAATCGATGTCCCCGGGTTTTGCCCGGGGACATCGATTCAGTTATTACTACCCGGCGGCGGCAATCGCCTCGCGGATTTTAACACCCATGTCGATCCATGCCTTCACTGGGTCAGCTGCCTGCCCTCGGAGGATCGCCATCTGGGTCTCGCCCCACGGGCCCCATACCTGGTTCATCGCGGAGATTCCCGGGATGGACACGGCGGAGGCACCGATTGCGGCGAAGGCCGCAACGTCAGGGTCAGATGAGACCTCTTCCTGGGCGGGGATCAGCGCAGGCAAAGTCTTGTTGCCTTCGAAGATACCAACAGCAGTCTTTGTCCTCGTCATGAAGTCAGTCATGAAGAGCGACGCGGCGAGTGGGTTTTGCGACTCAGCGCTCTGGTAGGCAGCAAAGTTACCTGCGAATGGCGCTGCAACTTGACCACCTGCGGAAGGAATCGGGTCAATCACGTATGGCACGCCTGACTCCTTGATGCCGTTCAAGTCCCAAGGACCGGTGATCAAGTAAGGGGTACGACCCTCCTTGAACTGGTTTAGAGCGATGTCCAGCCCCATGTCAGGGTTGATGGCACCACTTGCGCCCCAGCCTGCTAGTGCCGAAGCAAAAGCCTGGCCAGCCTCGTCATCGATCGTGAGCTCTTCACCGTTAAAGAGAGTGCTGCCGAATGACGACTGCAATCCCATTAGAAGGTAAGGGTTTCCGTCGGGTCCTACACCCACTGCGAATGGCGAGTCGGCACTTCCGGCGTCGACCAGAGCGTTTCCGGCTGCAATCGCGTCGTCGAAGGTAGCCGCAGGCTCAGGAGCTAGGTCGGTGTTGCGGTAGACGGCAACGTTCTCAATCGAGAACGGAATGCCATACTGAACGCCATCCAACTGACCGGCTGCTAGAGCGTTTGGGCTGAATAGACCGGCCTTGTCACCAAGCTCTACAGGAGCAACAACACCGTTGCCCACTAGCAGGGAAGTGTTCATACCAGCAATGAAGATGTCTGGGCCTTCGCCAGCAGGAACTGCGGCGATGAATTGGTTGGTCATCTCACTGAATTCCTTGGTTACGAACTCAATCTCAATTCCAACCTCAGCCGCCCATTCCTGAGCCAGTGGCTCAAAAATCGCGACGTAGTAGTCCTCGGTCCAAACAGTCAACTTACCCGAAACTTCGGGCGCGGCCGTTGTGGTCTCTGGCGCAGGCGCGGGAGCGGCACAAGCGGTCAGGACCAGGGCCCCGATTGCTGTGAGAACTGCGCCCACTTTTTTACGATGTGAAGCGAACATGTCTTGCCTTTCATTTATCTTGGTTTGGATGGTGCTCTGCCTCAGGGAGACAGTACGAAGTGCGTCTTATAACACTTCATCTATATCCGAGATCCATCTGGTTCTCGGAAAAATTGGGACTGCTCGGAGAAAACGTTGTATACGCTTGCCGACCAGCTGTAGGCGCGATCGCGCAAACCTCTCCCTGTGACCGCGTCGTAGTTCTCTGCGAAACCGTTGTTGTCGCAGTTCGCGAGAAAGCGCTGGGCGATTAACTGCGTCAGGTCGGAGCGCTTGCAGCGATGAAGGCCATCTGCAATCAACAGCGTGGTGGGTGACCAAATCGGCCCCCGCCAGTAACCATCCGGTTCATAAGAAGGACTGGCAGGACTTTCGCTTGCTATACCGTGCGCCGTTAGCAACCCGCTGGACAAGAATTGTTCCAGCAGCAAGTCGCGCACATCAACGGGAAGCGCATCCCCAAGCAGCAGCGGGAGGAAGACGACCTGGCTGGTCGACAGGCCCCTCAGATGCTCGTTATCGAGGGAACCTCGAGGCGAGAATCCAGCTGAACCCCAAAGCTTCGAAATCATCAATCGGATGGTCTGCTCTTCGAGGGCGGTCCACCGCTTCGCTTCGTCGAGTAAACCGAGCATTGTCGCAACACGACTCAAGCACCGCAGCTGGAGGGCGAAGAAGGTCGCTAGGTCAGGACTAGTCGACGGGAACCCTTCCGCGTCGAACGCGGTGGAGTTATCCTGCCCGCTATCGCAGCCGTGGAAGTAAACAGGTAGCCCATCGTCGTTGAGGTCACGGTACGCGAGCCACCAGTTTGTCCACGCCACCAATTTGGGATAGACATCGAAAATTCGCTCTGGGGTGGCAACTCCAAGATCAATTAGATGGTTCAGGGTCCAGCCGTGCACGGG
>JARXAE010000026.1 GCA_029866005.1 Fimbriimonas sp.
AAAACCCCTGAAACTTCGCCTAGTGAGTGATGATCACAAGTCTCCAGACCAAATGTGAAACATCCCACAGTAGTCGGGTTGGTTCACTCCAGCTCTCAACACCCTCGATTCAACGAGCAGGGTGTCTCCGCAATCTGGTGAGAGAACGATAACCACATTGCAACCCGCCAAAAAGCGCATCGAACCCAAAAGGGCCCTTTCAGGAGCCCCGTGTGGCCTACCCAACCCTACCCAACTTTCGTCGAAAATCCAAACATCACTGAACCTGACCACCCGAACAACCCGCTACGACCAAGCGGGCCGGCGCCTCGAAGGTGTCGAAAAGGCGTTCGACACCAAGGTCTTCGAAGGCAATGTCTGGGGTCTCCAGTGGTCCAACTCCCAGGTCTCAAAGCGCGGTCAATTCCCTCAGTACTACAAGCAAGTGGGCGATAAGCGCGTCGCTGTGCCTGAAAACGAGGTCCCCAAGGAAACCGAGCTCCACGGCGCCGAGTTTCGCCTCGCCAAACCTGGCGCCGCCTACACATCTCCAACCAAAGGAGCCTGGACAGAACCCGGAGCCAAAGCCGGTCCCTACAAAGTGAAGCTTGTCGATGGCTCCGTCGTGACCTACTCGTGGTACCGATTCGTCGACCAGCCCTCCTTCCAGCAGTACAACTGGAGCGCCGAGAAGAAGCAAAAGCTGCAGGCACTAGTCGAGAAAATCCACGCCCAATGGACCCCGAACCAAACCTTCATGCCGCCCCCATCCCAAGGCAAACTAGTCTCCCTCGACCCCGCCCTCCTCGTCACCCCGCCCAAAGGCCTCGAGCGAGGCTACGTCCCCATCGTGACCGCGCAGTCGAGGAAGGACTGAGGGGCATGATGCATCGAGATCGGGATGTCAAAGCCAAAGCGGCCCTCGCGGTCGCCCGGCAATAGTGAGTTCTAGATGAAAAGGAAAATACTGGGTGCGGTCATGTTTTCAGCAATAGCAGTCGTAGGGGCGCGCGCCTATCTGAAATCAATGGGAGCGACCTTTATAGAGGCAGATTGCAAAGTCACGCTCATTGAAGTGCTGGACAATTTAGGAGAAGAAAATCGCCAAGCACCTGAACCCAGCGCTGTGATCACAAAGCTGTCCCAATTTCCCAATAACTCGTGTGATGTCGTAGGTTACGAGGTTCGCAAGACAGCGATCCCTTCCCAATTAGAAATCAGAATCGGATCTAAAATGCACCGCTGGGTATATACACCTGGCAAAGCGAAATAGTATGCCTCGGGATCCGCGATCCCGCAGGCTAAGACTCTTGACCCGCTCTTGATGCCTCCGCTGTCGCAGAGTGGAGGCGAAGACGACCAGTCTTTTGCAAGCCGCACGCCCAAAAAAACCTCTCAGCCGTGAGACTACCGAGACATCATCACCCGTCCACCAACCCAAAAGAACAAGATCCGCTCCGCCATAATTCCACCGAGCGTAGCGAGCCCAAACCCTCTACAGCAACGGAGTGAAAAGCGTCTACGGCTACGACTCGTCGGGCCGAACCACTGCCCTCACCCACCGCAACGCCTCAAACGCGATCATCATTGGTTATACTGCCAGTTATGACAGCGCAGGGAGGCTGGGCGGCGTGACCGAGAACAACGGCTCGGCTACCTCGTACGGCTATGACTTCGCGGGACGACTCCTCTCCGAGAACCGAACCGGAACCAACCCCTACGCCAGCACCTACTCCTACACCAACCGAGGACAGCGAGCGACCGCCTTCCGAAGCGAAAACGGAGTAGCGAGCCACAACGGAACGTACACCTACGACGATGCTGGCCGCCTAACCAACGTCGCCGACACGGTGACGGCTTCCGGCCTAGGCGGTTCGTACACTTGGAACAACGACTCGACCCTCGCCTCCTACCCTGGTCCCGGCTACACCAGGCTGCTAGGGTATGACGAAGAGCGGAACCCGATACTCTTCTCGCGGCAAACCGCAAATGGGCCTCAACCTTCACGAACGCTGAAGTATGCGTTTGACGGGGCGCTTAGGAACAGGGCGGATGTCCTCGCCGGAACCGAAGAGTGGTATCCATGTGGTGCTGCCTGTGAAGCTGGTGATCTGGCTTCTCTCGAAAAGGCGTCGCCCACATCATGGGTTCCCAAGGCCTCAAAACTGGACTCCTTTGTCAATGGTTCATTAATGCTACATTCACTGAATGGTGATGTAGCTAGAATTGTTCCGAACTCGGGCACCGTCATCGCACTGGCACCTATCGATGTAGAAGGGGTCAAACGTGGACCAGGAGCAGTCGCCGAAGACATCTGCGTAGAGCTGCTCGAAGGTAACGATGAAGGGTTACAGCCTACTATGGCTGCCTTAGGGGCAGACTTTGAAGCATCTTTCGAGCCGAGCGCACTGGTGGTGACTGCGGCGGCTGCATTCACTTGCGGTAAGAAACCCAAACCGATCCCGTGGTTCGTCATATGTAAGGAGACAGCAAAAGCAATTGCTCGGAGCGAATACTGCCGCAACTGCTACGGTCTCTGCCAGCTGGATTGCGACGAGCGTGATCTTCAAGGCGAGCCCGGATTCAACTACGACAAGTGCATTGCCGATTGTAAAGCTCGCAACAAAAAGTGCAAGAAGATGAAGAAGTTCCCACCGAACTTCTGAACTAACTGTCTCCCCTAACCAGGCTTAGCTGGTAAGGGGAGACTTCCGAGGTAAACATGAAAATTCAGTCTATTCAAACCATTTTGATCGCCGCTTTTCTTTTCGGTACGCTGGGATGCGCACGCGAGACAAAGGGTGTTGTGTCTGCACCACCTGCGGTGCCCATAGCGAAACAGTCTCTGATCTACGCTGGAAGCAAACTGGTAGCGAAGGTTATGCTCGACGGCGCGCCGATTATGCTTGATTCCGCGTCTGGCGAGCCTTATGTTAGCGAAATCCCTCCAGGTACTCACCTGGTTTCGTGGATGGTGGGCGATCAGAAAATCACTGTCAAGTTTGCAGTGACTAGTAGTACTCCGATTGTTGTGAGGTTACTTCGCAAAAGTCCGTATTTCGAGGTTGACGAAGGTAGTGTCAGAGTAGATCGGACTCTGGTGTCTGGTAAGTCGTGAGCCTTGCTCGGACCATTCCTGTGTCGTTTCTATCAACACATATTTTGACCACCTCTGATATCGATGATGAAAACAAAATCAAAGAAACGTAAGTTGTGCGGTCTTGGCGGTTCGTACACCTGGAACGCCGACAGCACCCTCGCCTCCTACCCCGGCCCCGGCTACACCCGGAAGCTGAGCTATGACGAAGAGGGCAGGCTCACCAAGATCGACCGTGACAACGGAACCACCATCACCCCCGTGTTCGAATACGGCTACGGCTTCGATGGCAACCGCCGCTGGAGAAAAGACCTCGCCGGAAACACCTGGGACTGGTACCCCTGCGGCGTAGCCTGCTGCGCTGGTGAACTCGTGACGATGCGGAGCACTAATGGTGGGTCGAGTTGGACGAGCAATGTCTCCAACTTACCAATAATTGACGGAACATTTGCTAACGGTATTACCAAGCTCAATTCGCTATCTGGACAAGGTGTTACTACAACAACTAGTGCCGTATCCACAACAACAAGCTACGACTTGATGGGAGTGGAACGGATTGGGCTTGAATCCAGAGCCTTTCTTAACGCAGATCGCGCTTCTGATGAGCGAATGGTGCTCGCTGGTGGAACTGCCCAGTTAACCGGTGTCTCGGCTAATGCTATGTACGGTGCATCATCAGCCGAAAAGATGCTCTGCGACGCGCGCTATGCTGCATGCAAGCTTGTTGCTATGACTGCTTTCGCGGCCTGCCTTGCGGCTGTCGTAAAATGGTCTGCGAATGGAGCCAAATTTTGTAACTTAATACCAATACCAAACTTGAGGGTTGCTTGCTTAGTTGCTCTAGCAGCGAGTGTCGCTGCGGCAGTACTAGGTTGCGGTGTTATACTTGCAGGTGGGTTGGCAACCTGCTATCACGACTATCGCGGTTGTTTAGATAACATTAAGCCAAAACCTAAGCCTGGTCCCAAACCTAAACCGATCGAAGCATCAATGGCCGCGAGTGTATAAGGATGGAGAAAGCAACATTTCAAGAACCTAAAGAGAAACCCACTTTAGTTCTAAGCTACATTGGAATTTGGTTGGGTTCTTTCTTAGGTCTAGCAATCGGAAGTATTCAGCAACATAGTGCCTGGTGGTTCGTCTTCGGGCTTTTGTTGCTCATCGTTGCAACGATCAGTGTTGTGGTCACAGGCAGCACAACGACGCATAAGCGATCACTAGGAATAGCACTTGCATTATTTGCAGGAACAGGATTCACAACTTGTGGTGCATTGCAACTTCCAGAGTTCTTGGAAGGTGTTCAAGCTCCCCAAAATCCGGAGACTTCTCCTCAGAGCAAATGAGCTGACTTATGTCTCATCCCTCCACATTCGCACTGTGGAGGGGTCCTTTTCAACCTTAATTCAAGCCGATTGTTGAACGAAGAAGAAAAGCCCAGCAAATGCACAAATCTGCAACGACCCAACTCAAAAGTGGTTGACAAACCGCCTACTTCCTTGCTTACTAAGGGATAGGAGGCAATGACGAATCTCTAACTGACGAAGTGTTAGCTCTGGCTCTCGCTCCAGATGAAGAAAGAGGTTGGTCTTGCAAAACCCGAAAGTGTCGCAAAAGTGAAATCGCATCCTGTCGAGAGATTTGCAAAAAGGATGGTGGGACGCTAGTCTGTACCTTTATTACGATTAATCATCCACGTGGTCAAAGTAGTAATCTCATTTGCGTTTGTAAGAACGATATTAAGAAGCTGGGTTGCTTTTTGGGTTGTGCTGCAGCGTGTAGCCGTCTCGGTAATCCAACTGCAGTAAAGGCTTGTCAAAAAGCTTGCGTCGCCGCCTGCGAAAAGCTCATAATCAAATCTCCTCCCAAGCGATCTGCATTCGCAATGGCGGAGACCTGTGCTGTTGAATCGGAGATGTCATTCTGATCATGAGATATGTAGTTTGCACAAAAGAATTGATGGCGGTGATGCTGTTACTAAGCGCAAACGTCTCAACACCGACGGCTACGCCATCCGGACTGTCAACTCTTGGACCAATTCAGGTGCACGTTCAGCGCATTCTTGATATCAAATCGAGGGAAGCAGTCGCTATCTTGAAGCGGGATTCATGCATAGTGCTGTTTGCCAGAGAAAAAGATCGGACCATTGCTTGTTTTCCCGATGTATCGCTTGGATCAGAATTCAGTGAATTGGGGCCGGCGGTGTCGTTCAGGGATGAGTCTATCAAAGTCTACGAACTCCCCAAGTCGGCGTGGGCTCGGGATCGGGCGGTTACGAGCATCTTGAACCGATTATCAAAGCGGTTTGGGACCCTAACACTCAAAGCTTGGCGGCTTTAGCCGAGTGAACTGATGCCCCCACAGCCGCACTGTGGGGGCTAACAGCAACGGCTAGCTACGTTTGCATGCCTGTGTTTGGTTTTCAAGGGGCTGTGCACCAAGATCATCAAGGGCATACCCAAACCTGTGGCGCATGCCACCCAAATCTGAAGAAGAGATTCTACTCGTTCAGCTCTTTGAGAGCTGAACGAGTAGGAGAGATACAAACTATGAGAACTCAATATAAAAGACTAATCATCGCTAGCTGGCAAATAGCTGGACTGATCTTAATTGCTTACCTTATGTCCGGAGTTGTCTCTTCCCTAAAATCATCGATAGAATCCTCCAACATTTGGTATTTGTCGATCCCCGCGTACACGGTCGTTTGGCTGTTACTCTCGTTGCTGGCGACGAAGTATCTGGATCCAGACACAATCTCACTCAAGGAGAATTTCGGTTGGCGCTTTTCCAAGTGCGCTGCTCTCGGAATACTCTGCCACTGCTGGATCTCATTAGGTCAGCGCCCCTAGCTCCACCAAATCGCGCAACAATGCGTTAAGACAGAAAAATCTCCTTGGGAATCTATTTCGTCCCTCGGGATTCTCAATCCGGAGGGTCACTTCTTGCAACCATTTAGCAAAATGACAACAAAACCTAAGAAACGCCTCCCCAGCTTGCTAGGTGGAAACTACACTTGGAACAACGACTCGACCCTTGCGTCCTACCCCGGCCCCGGCTACACCCGGAAGCTGAGCTATGACGAAGAGGGCAGGCTCACCAAGATCGACCGCGACAACGGAACCACCATCACCCCTGTGTTCGAATACGGCTACGGCTTCGACGGCAACCGCCGCTGGAGAAAAGACCTCGCTGGAAACACCTGGGACTGGTACCCCTGTGGCGTCGCCTGCTGCGCTGGAGAGCTTGTGACGATGAGGAGCACGAACGGAGGTGCTACGTGGAACTCGAACGCATTCAGTCTGGCCGAAGGCAGTTCGATCAACGGAATGCCTCAGCTTGGAAGCATAACGAATCCTATTCTCGCTGGTGCTGGTTCAGTAAAAGATGATTCTTTCGGCATCAACAGGGTCACCGACAAGGCGGCACCTGTCGCCCGGCTAAACTGGATGGATGATGAAGATTTGTCCACCGTGGAAGCGGTGTTGGTTCTTAATATGGGGCCAGGAGGAAAGGACTTCCAGAAAAAGGATCTTATCGACTGGTGCAAAACCCTGAAGAAGAAGAGCCTTAATCTTTGTTATGACATCGTCAAAGAGCTTCACGGGAACACCTGCCAAGCACTTTGGAACCTATGTATGCATCTAGGACGTCATGGAACGCCGGGAGGAAAGGAAAGAGCAAAAATGTGCCTGAACATTTACAATGCCAGTGCTTGCTCAGGAAAGTAGAATCGGACAAGTGTACATATGGTTATCAATAAACAAGACTTAAACCTAGATGACTGGATAGTCAATACTCCGTCAGAAACCTTAGTTGGGAAGTACTGTCTAGACTTGGAAGAAGGAGCGTTGGATCCCGAAGTTGAAGCTGCCCTGATTCGGCTATACCGGATTGCGAATAACCAGCTTCGGATGATGATTGTGATGGCATTGCACACCGCAGGCTCAGGTCTGCTAGAGGGGTTGATGTCAGACCGAAAGTCAAGTAGAGTCGAGTCAAGTGAATCGGAGATTTTGGAAATCTACGATCGTTGGTCGCAATCAAGTGCCTAACTTCGATGCCTCCACAGTCAAGCACTGTGGAGGCTAAAAAACCAACTTTCGCAGGAACCAGGTTGACAAAACCCCTGAAACTTCGCCTAGTGAGTGATGATCACAAGTCTCCAGACCAAATGTGAAACATCCCACAGTAGTCGGGTTGGTTCACTCCAGCTCTCAACACCCTCGATTCAACGAGCAGGGTGTCTCCG
>JARXAE010000028.1 GCA_029866005.1 Fimbriimonas sp.
AAAACCCCTGAAACTTCGCCTAGTGAGTGATGATCACAAGTCTCCAGACCAAATGTGAAACATCCCACAGTAGTCGGGTTGGTTCACTCCAGCTCTCAACACCCTCGATTCAACGAGCAGGGTGTCTCCGCAATCTGGTGACCATTGGCAAAGAGCAAGCATGCAATCGTTTATGGTTTTGGTGCTTCAAATTCAAAAAGAAACAGCAGGTTGAAAATTGCTTACTGTTCTATCATTCCCTATGTTCAAGTCTCTAAGGGCGGCGCAATGAATAACTTCAATTCTCTCATCAGAAAAGCATATGACCTGATGAAGTCTGGCGACTCGCAAGGGACGCATCAACTCCTCTCGATCTCCAAAGATCGAGAGGAGGGAATGTCTAGCGCGGTAGCAACAGGACTTCTCTATCTGAATGGAAAAATAGATGAGCATGCAGTGTCTTCTCTTAGCGAATATGCGTTGTATACCTACTTTATGTTGTGCGAGAAATACAAAGACCCATGTGGTCGTCGAATGGCGGAGTCAGTAGCGCGCTCTGTAGACGCCTCCTGGCAAATCCGTTGTCGGGCCATTTGGTATCTAGTGACGCTGGGTGACAAAGCTTCCTCCTATGCATCTGAAATAGTGGTGCTCCGAGAGGAGTTTTCGGCGGGCCTAGATTACGAAGAAACAATGAACACTCCAGATCCAGCCTTCTGGGATTCTAGAATGGCGGAGTTGCAGTTGCTTGGTCTCGAGCGCATATTGTAGGATCAACGGCTAGCCACGTTCGTAGGCTTGGTAAGCAGAAGTAGTCAAGAATGGCACTGGTAAGCCCGCTTAGGAACCTCTTGTGGATTCTGAGAATCTGCTTACCAGTGTCCCAAATCGGCATCACCGACGGCCTAGTATTCTCGCCCCAGCGTTATGTTGCGAGAGAGAAAGCACAAGCGCCTGGAGGCGAGGAATGTTCCGGAGCGCCAACAAAACCTCTCAGCCGTGAGACGACCGAGCCATCACCACCCGTCCACCAACCCAAAAAAACAAGTTCTGCCCCGCCATAATTCCACCGAGCGAAGCGAGCCCAAACTTCCAGGCATGTCACCAAACCCGAAACACCACCCAAACGGGGCTGTGGAGGGTGGGAACCGGCGCGATCAGAATGATCGCGCCATAGCAAATTGCAGGTTGACAAACCCCCTGTTTCATCGCCTATAGGTAGATGATCAAATTCTGCAGACCACCCGCAAAACATCCCGAACGAGGCTCAGCTCCAATCTCCACTCGCCTACCCAACCGTACCCAACTTTCGCGGCTGCAGGCGGACTTGCGTCAATCTGCTCTGGCATTTGCACAGAAATTACGAACCCAAAGCCTGTTCCCGTACCTTTACCGCTTCCCCAACCAAAGCCAAAACCCAAACCGGGCCCTACACCTGGTCCAAAGCCGAAGCCGCAGCCGAAGCAGAAACCCAAAGCTGGGAGACTGAGAACCGAGAATATGAGGTAACAAGAGGATGATGAGTAAAGGTCTCCTCCTACTGCTTACCATTTCGATTATGGTCTTGCTCCTTGTGTTGCGCGAGGAACAGGTTGGAATCGTAAGGCACCTTTGCGCCCTGGTTGCTGGTGCGCTTCTAGGAGTCACGATCATCCTAGCGAAGAATAGTCCGGGCAAAAGCAGGGCTGAATAGCACAGTACAGGCGTCCCGGGGTGCGAATCTCGGGACTCTTATCGTCGGCTAGCCACTTCGTGGGCAGGGTAAACGGAAGTGATCTGGATGGCAAGCCACTTCCTGGTCATGGTGGTCAGAAGTAGATTTGGGTGGCACGTTTAAGCGATCTTAGCCGAGCACGCGGTCTAAAGGAGCCTAGCTTAAGCGTGAACAGCCCTGCGCTCAAGCCGACCAATCGCCAAATCTCGACAAAACTAGGTTGACTTTCCCCCTCTGAAAGCGCCTAGTAAGCGATGATCAAAAAATTGACCTCGCGCGAGGAACGCCCCGGAGAAATCGGGTCGAAACATCTCGAAGTAATCGCGTTGTCTCGACTGCCCGCTCCGATACTCGAGCAAAACGATGAACGAAGCTCAGCGCTGACCTCCACTCGTCTACCCAACCCTACCCAACATCCGCCCCAAATACGAACTGTTTTGAACCTGACTACCCAACAAAATGCGGCGCGGTTCTCGCCCTCCGAAGGCAGAAAGCCCATGCCCGAAAGCCCAAATCCTGTCCCCACTTGTCCCCACCAAAATCGAAAAACAGAGACCTGTTTGAACCGACTGTCCCCACTCAAACCCAGAGCAGTTGTTTCTGTCTCAAGCGTGCAGGCTCAAGACTATCCTTCGCGCCCCACGCGCCCTACAAATCCACGAAACCGCAGAACCCCCGAACCTATGCGCCCCACAAAATGCGTCGCGGTTCTAACCCCTCAGGCCCCGCGCAGAGAGGACAACAGCCCGCCAAAGGAACCGTTGCTGAAACTGACAACCAAATCGCCTTCCCGAACAACTCCCTCCAGCCAAGCCAGAACATGCCGACCCCAATCCTTCTCACTTCCCTGCTCCAATGAGATCGCCATCGAAGGAACCCCGGCACCCGACAGCCGAGCCGCAATGCCGCGCGTGTCCAGCCGCTCCGACTCCGAATACCGCTCAGGTCGGTCCAATGCCCCAAACGCCACCGCCGCGCATCCCGCAAAACACTCCTCAATCTCTTTGGAATAGAAAGCCCTGGTCGTCGTGTTGGACCGCGGCTCGAAACAAGCCACCACCCGCCGTCCCGGATACTTGGCAAACAGCGCCGCCAAAGTCTCCCGGATCGCCGTCGGATGGTGCCCGAAGTCGTCAATGACGAGTGCTCCGTGCCACTGTCCAACCTCCTCCATACGACGTTTTGGTGGCAAGTAATCACATCCCCCGGCGTGCAGTTGATCAACGTTCATTCCTAATCGGTGGCCGATTGCAAATGCGACGACCATGTTTAGTGCATTGAATCTTCCTGTGACGAAGGTTGTAAACAACCCGAACAACCTCCCCTCGCGCCAAAGTTCAAAGAATGAACCGTCTTCGCTCTCTTCGAATTCTCTCACTTGCCAAAAGCACCCGTCAGAAAACCCAAATGTCTCCACGGGAGAGCATGCAACTTTAAGCACATCCAACACATTTGGATCGTCACCGTTAGCCAGCACCACGCCGTTTCGAGGAACTAACCGAATAAACAGTCGAAAAGTCTTCTTAACCGCTTCAAGGTCATCGAAGATATCCGCATGATCAAACTCGATGTTGTTGACTACCGCGATGTCTGGTCGGTAGTGCAAGAATTTCGACCGTTTGTCGAAGTAGGCAGAATCATATTCATCACCTTCGATAACAAAGACTGAACCTCCTCCGGGCCGACAAGAAACGTCAAAGTTCCCCGGAACTCCCCCAATCAGGAATCCCGGCTCTAACCCTCCAACTTCCAGAACTGCGGCCGTCATAGCCGTCGTTGTCGTCTTACCATGCGTCCCAGCGATAACAACCGAAGTCTGTTTGCCGATCAGCTTCTCACCAATCAACTGCGGTAACGAGACGCAATCGAGCCTTTGCTCAAGCGCAACTTCAAGCTCCTCGTTTCCTCGAGACACCGCGTTACCAACGACTACTTTGGTTGGCTGACAACTCAACAGATTCACAGGATCGAAGGATCGGAACACCGAGACGCCCGCATCATCTAGATATGATTTCATCGGCTCATACAAATCCTGCTCCGAGCCGAAAACAGAATCTCCCAGGGCCGCACAAGCTCCCGCAACGCCACCCATTGCCGTTCCACCGATCCGAATAAAGTAAAGCCTTTCCAAAGTCTACAGAGAGTATGCCGCCGAAGATGGCGTAGAATCCAACTAGTCATGATCTCTGCCGCCGCCATCTACGCTCTGCTCGCCGTCTCTCCAGTCGCAGCGAGTTCACTCTACGACTTCAGCATGCCTAACATTGACGGTAAGCCCACGAGCCTGAAGAAGTTCAAGGGCAAAGTAGTGCTTGTGGTCAATGTTGCCAGCAAATGCGGTCTCACTCCGCAATACGATGCTCTTCAGAAAGTCTACGAAGCCAATAAAGATAAGGGACTTGTCGTTCTCGGATTCCCTGCCAACAACTTTGGCGGGCAAGAACCAGGAACTGACGCGGAGATCAAAACCTTCTGCTCCAGTAATTACAACGTGACCTTTCCGATGTTTAGCAAGATTTCAGTTAAGGGAGAAGACATTCACCCTCTCTACAAGTGGCTGTTAGCTCAGACCGAAAATCACAGCGACATTGAGTGGAACTTTGGCAAGTTCTTGATCGCCCGAGATGGCTCAAAGGTGCTCCGGTTCTCGCCTCGAGACACCGTTGAAAGCCCGAACGTTAAAAAGGCGATTGAATCACTCCTTGCCGAGAAGTAAATCTCAAGCTAGGCCATGGATTGCGCGGAACTTTGTTTCTGCGTAATCCAGCCAAGGTTGAGCCTGCATCTTTGAACCGGTCACATGCTCGACCAGGAACTTAGGTGGCATGAGACAACCGTAACCGTACACCTTCTCAACGAGCCAATCCATGATCGGGCGGTAACTGCCCCTTGCGATCATTTCATCAACTCCTTCTACTTCAGATTTCATCTTGTTCCAAATCTGGACTCCTATGAGGTTTCCATATGAGTAAGTTGGGAAGTAGCCAACTGAACCGCGCGCCCAGTGGACATCCTGAAGGCAACCTACCGAGTCGTCTAACGGAAAAACGCCGAGATATTCGTCGTACTTGTTATCCCAAGCTTCGGGAAGGTCTTTTGCGTCGAGCTCACCCATCATCAAAGCGACTTCAAGTTCAAACCTAATCAAGATATGGAGGTTGTAAGTGACCTCATCAGAGCCAACCCGAATAAATCCTGGTTCGACCTTGCTGTATGCGGCATGGAATTCTTCCGTTGAGTAATCCCCAAGGAAAGAAAACTCCTCCTGAAACCAAGGAAAGAAGAACGACCAGAACGGGAGGCTTCGGCCAACAACATTTTCCCAAGTACGGCTTTGAGATTCGTGAACAGCTAGGCTAACTCCGCCGATCAGTGGTGTCCCTTCCCAATCTGGTCTCTGCTTCTGCTCATACAACGCATGACCCATTTCGTGGAGTGTGGACGAAACAATGCCTCGAATGTGGTTGCTCGGACGCGTGGTCATCCGGACATCGCCTACCCCCTGATGGGTGCAGAAGGCATTTGTGGAGATGTCAAGCCTTCCCGCATTCATATTGAATCCAATCTGGCCGATCACCCGCTCCATCACTGACTTCAGCTTTTCTTGATCCCACTTGCGTTCCAAGAATGAAGAGTTGATGTGCCTTCCTTCCTGCTGTATTTCGCGCACGAGTTTGATAGCCGGCTCTTTCAGGGCACTCAAGGTTTCGACAGCCTCAGCGTGAGTTGACCCTTCTTCGTAAAGGTCGATCAACGCATCGTACGGATAATCCTGATAACCGAGCGCCTCGGCTGTTTCACGAGCGATGAGGAAGAGTTCGGAATAATAAGGTGCTAACGGTGGATAGTCGGCGTTCTGACGACACTTTCGCCACACGTCGTAAGCGTCACTACTCACTTTTGATTTGCGCTCAATCAGCTCCAACGGCATTCGGTTGGCATAATCGATCTCTTTTTTGAGAACGGTTAGCTGGGCCTGCTCTTCTTCAGTCGCCCACCGAGAAGCGTCCTCTACTTTTTTTGAAACTTCGTTTGAGGTCAGGAGCTCGTGACGCATCCTCGAAAGTCGCCTGACATGCTCAGTGCGTGCAGATCCACCACCGGCTGGCATGAACACTTGCCGATCCCAATTTAGTAAACCTACGGATGCTTCCAAAGCGCAAAGATCGCGGTACCGAGACAAAAGCTGATCGAATGCAGTCATTACGCTCCGCCTATTTTACTGATATGGTTGAGTAAGCGACGGTCATTCCTGGAAAAAGCTACAATTTCGGTTCTCGGAGAGCCTTCGAGGGGACAAGTCAATCATGGCCAGATGCCAGTGAGATGCCCCCGGAAGGTCTTAGTTGAGGCTCTTTGTTGTTGCACCCACTCCTTGGAAGTCCGGTCGTTCGCTGATACTGGTCCAGTTAGCCCTGATCTAGACCTAAGAATCAACCTAAATACTGTATCCTGAGTCCAAGAATTTGAGACCTAGCCTGTTCCTTCGCTGTGAATCGTCCAACAGAACGCGACGAGCCAGCTGGTTAGTTCGTCAGTAAACTGACCTTTTATGCCTTTTCCCGTTTTTGATTTGGCTCCTGTCTGGAATTGCGTACAGCAAAGCCAAGTCGAAGACATCGAAATTCGCGCATATGATATCGAAAGGCACCTGCCAAACGGATACGTCATTTATCGGGGAGGTGTGGAAGCGATCATCGGTGTCACCCGAATCGTCACGGACACGCTCATTGTGCGCGATGCTCCAGAAGGAGCGGAGCTGGTCGATGTTCAAGATGGAGGTCAGACCTATCGCCTTGGTAATCACGAGGCCCGAGCAATAGGTGCCATAAAAATCATCGATCCTGACGGAACGATCCAGGCAAGTGACCTCTGGGTTACTTGGGTCAAGGACTTAGCGAAAGATTCTCCAACGGCGAGAGCCAGAGGCTTCAAAGTTGAAATTGGCAAGTTCCTGATGAATGCTGACGAGGCTACGAAAATCGGAACTTCATGGGACCTCTCCAATGTCCGAGCGACAACTGACAAGAGTTCACGCCCGCTATACACATTATCGATGGATCACTTGCTTATTGAACCGGGGCGACAAGGAACCGGCAAAGGCGTTTCAATCTCGTTGCTTGGAACCAAGCTTCCAAAGATTCCCTCAATGGCATTCTCCCTTGACCGACGAGCAAGGGCGACCCGAATTCCTCAGCTGAGCTACCGCCAGCGGGATGGCTTCGGAGTGGCCTGGGACGGCAACTTCGTTAGCGGCGATCAAAGCTTGCTCACAACCAGCATTAGCTCATTTCCTAAACTGCCGCCGACTTTCGTCACCACTTATTCAAGTTCGAGAATCCCCTACGAAAAATCAATCCAAAACCAGTTCCAGACTCAATCTGACTTGGGGGAACGAAACCCCTTCTCCTTTTTCGGAAACATCTACATGGCGGATATAGAAGCTCAAAACTCGTTTCAATCTGCCCCAAGAGACACATTTCAAGTTTCAACGACATTCAATGTGGGTACATTCGGTCGTCGTAGCGACCTTCAAGGGTTATACAGTAAGCCCATCGAAGTATTGCAGGAGAAGACGGGCCAAAAAAATGGCTACGCCTTTGCCACTCAGTTGCGCGCAGGGCTATTCCAAGAGGGGGGCGACAAGGCAGTTGGACGAGGATTGATTGCAGGGGCCATTTCTCCCGCCTACAGGCAATCGGGACGTATGATTACAAGTCTAAGGCTTGACGGGGGACTCCGTATGG
>JARXAE010000007.1 GCA_029866005.1 Fimbriimonas sp.
ACGCACGAGAGTCGTCTTCGATTCGCTGAAACTAGAGCCCTTGCAAGTGCTAGTTCCCTGCTCATTGTTCTTAACCACGACATACTGTTTGTCGTGAATGAGATCATCCTGCATGGCAGTCGTCATGCTCGCTGCAAATAAGAGTCCGGATAGGATCGGCATCGTGTTCTCCTGGCTCCAACGAGTTGTTGGTTGATCCGAGTACGAAACTTAACTTCGTAGAAGTTCCCAACAGCAGGTGAAAAACAAAAACACTGTTGCTGAAACCGTCAGCAACAGTGTTCGCTTATCTCGAAAACTTTAGTGACCACCGCCAGTTGTCTTGGGCGGCTCACCACCTGGGCGGCGAGCCGGACGAGGAACTTTGGCTTCCACCCACTCTACAAACTTTGCTCGATCCTTATCGCCCATCGTTCCGTTGTTCTTCGGGGGCATCGCACCCTTCTTGACTTCACGGGCCGAATTTCGCCACATTCGAGCATTTTTCACGGCGTCTTCCTCTGTCATGTTGTCAGGGAACATGACGTTGTGCTCCGCCTTATCCTTGTTGTGACAACTGATGCAGTTGGCCTTTACGATCGGAATAATGTCCTTCTTGAAGTCCAGCTTGGTCGTCTTTGCTGGCTCCTTTGGAGGATCTTGAGCGAAGATGACGGCTGCGAGGCAGAACACTGCGAAGACAGGTACCAGGGCGATGGATTTCATCACCAAGATTGTACGCCGAAAACGAACCCTGGTTCACCGAAAGCGATGTCTAGGTTCAAATCGGATATAATCGAACCTCCGAGCGAACAAAGATGTTTGGGCGGCTCCCACCATGCGCCTCACCGACGACCTCCGTATCATTGACGCCCGACCGATGATCCCACCGGCAATCCTGCATGAGGAGATGCCGCTTACCAACGGCATCGCCAGGCGAGTCGCTGATGCAAGAAACGTTGTCTCCGACAGCATCCATGGTAGAGACGATCGGTTAGTGGTTGTCGTGGGACCCTGCAGCGTTCACGATCCTAAAGCCGTCCTCGAGTACGCTGAAAAGCTTCTTCCTCACGCATGCCGTCTCGAAGACAAACTTATCGTGCTCATGCGAGCCTACTTCGAGAAGCCCCGCACCAGCGTCGGCTGGAAGGGACTCATCAACGACCCTGATTTGGACGAGAGTTATCACATCAATAAGGGTTTGAGACTTGCCCGAAAACTTCTGCTGGACATCAACGAACTGGGACTCCCGACCGCAAGCGAGTACCTCGATCTTCAACTTCCCCAGCACATCGCCGACGTCACAAGTTGGGTCGCCATAGGTGCCCGAACGACAGAGAGCCAAGTACACCGAGAACTGAGCAGCGGGCTCTCCATGCCTGTGGGATTCAAAAACACCACAGAGGGCAACGTGCTCCGCGCAGTCGAGGCTGTCATAGCTGCAAAACAGTCCCACTGGTTCCCGTCGATCACGAAACAAGGAGTCTCCTCACTTTTCAAGACCAGCGGAAATGACGATTGCCACATCATCCTGCGGGGTGGAACCCAAACAGGAACCAACTTTGACCGAGAATCAGTCCAAGCTTCCAGAGACCTTCTTTTAAAGCACGACCTGCCTGCCCGACTCATGGTCGACTGCAGTCACGGAAATTCGAGCAAAAACCATCGCAATCAGGCGCTCGTGATCGACTCGATTCTCGAGCAGTTGCAACATGCAGATCATGGGATTATGGGTGTGATGATCGAAAGTTTCTTGGTGGAGGGAGCGCAAAAGGTTGGACCAAACATGGTTTACGGCCAAAGTGTTACCGACGCTTGTATCGGGCTCGATGAGACCGTCGCGCTTCTTGAAAAGCTCGCGTCGGCAAAACGAAACAAATCCTAACAGCAATTTGCTAAAAACCGATAAATATTTTGCCGACATAAAGATTCGGAGAACGACTCTTTCAATGTCTGAGAATAGCACGCAACAATCCGCTTTCCAAAAAGCTAGTCAAGAAGTTCTGACCTACTTGGCTCATCGACACCCGATGTCGCTATGGATGGTCACGCGAGCAAACGGCGAAGACTGGGTCGTTTTGGCTTCCCAAGATAACTTTTACGGGGTGAAAGATGGTCAAATCTTCCCGTGGTCTGATAGCTTCTGCAGCCGAATGGTCCGCGGAGAAGGACCTCGATTTGCGCCAAATGCAAAGGCAATTGAAGCCTACCGCCTCGCGCCGATCGGAGAACAGTTCGACATCGCCGCCTACATAGGAGTCCCACTTTACGATCATCAGCATGAGTTTTTCGGAACTCTTTGCGCAATCGACCCCTGTGTGCAAGGCGACGACCTCGGCGAGAGTCTCCCCGAATTGGAGTTACTGACCTCCTTGCTGATGCATGTCTACGAGGGTGAAGTCGAAAAAAGTCGAATGGAGCGCAGAACCCTTGCTCTCGCAAACGACTCCTGGACCGACATTCAAACCGGTGCTCACACACAACGAGCCTGGGAGCACGATATCCGAACTGCTGACCTTCAGATTCTCACCACTGCCCAACCGGGTGGCATCATTGTGATCTATCACGACTTCGCCGCCGCAGATGCCGCCGCGTTTGTTGCAAATCTCCAATCGAAACTCGGAGGATCGAATCGTATTTACAAAATGGGGACCCACGAATTCGCAATCCTCATGTCCAACATTGGAGAGGTCAAGCAGCACGCCACTCTTAGCTTGCTTCAAGCGTATACCCAGCGACTGAGCATTGGCTATCACTCGCGAAAAGCAACTCAGAGTTTCCAGGATTGCTACCAGCTCGCAAAGTCTCTCGCACAATATTCGAGAAAAGTAGCAGCTTAATTGACTCTCCAGACGTCCTTCTACCCGGGGGTCTTTCGCCCTTAGGTGGAGATTTGGAAAAGTTTGATGTAATTTTGCCGGCGGGGGGTCGAATAGACGACCATTTCGCACGAGTTGCTCTGACGCCTTACAAGGCGCTGATCAACGTTCAGGAATCGATGATCGGCTACAAGGTCATCGATGCCGTTTTGGGAAGCGAGCGAGTCGGCAGAACTGTCTTGATCGCGTCCGAGGAAGTCAAAGAAAAACTCGGCGGTCGATGCACATCGGTTCTGAAGGACACTGGAGACCTGACTAAGAACGTCATGATGGGCCTCCAAGAATTGAAGTCTCTCGGCAACGTTTCGAACCGGGTTCTGATCATCACGATGGACTTGCCCTACCTAGAAACAAAGCTGATTGATCAATTCCTCGATCTCTGCCCTGACGTCGACCTCGCCGTGCCCCTGATTAGCAAAGAAGAGTATCTTGATCGTTTCCCTTCGGCAACAGGAACGTTCGCAAAACTCATCGATGGAGAATGGACAGTTGGATGTGCCTATCTCTTCAAACCCGATGTTTTCATCAAGGCGCTGCCTAAGATCGAGCAAGTCGTAGCAAACCGAAAGAGTGTGCCAAAACTCGCCGGGATTCTTGGTCTTGGCTTCCTGTGGAAGGTCATGACTCGGTCAATCTCTGTTCCGGAAGTGGTCGCGAAGATCGAGGGGGTCATCGGATGTAAAATTGCCGCAGTTCAGATGGGTCCGGCAGAATTCGCTTTTGATGTCGACGATATTCCAGATTATGAGTACGCTCTGCGTAACAAATAAATGGAAACCCACTTTCAGGTTCCGATCAAAGATGATTTGGGTCATGCGTCACCCTATGGCGACCGGCCGCTCACGGTTGCCGAGCACCTGACGATAGCCGCCTACTGGTTTGCAACAAACTTCCACTGGGGAGCATTGCTGCTGATTCTTCTTCCCAACGACATCCGAATCCTTGCCCCAGACAACAAGGCGACGGTTCTGGGTTTGGTCACTGGTCTTGGCGCAATTCCCGCCCTAATAGTTCCCCTCATCGCTGGTGCTTTGAGTGATCGTTGCACGCACCCATCTGGTCGCCGCAAACCTTTCCTTGCCAAAGGGATCGCTGTTAACGTCATCGGTCTCATGATGATGGCGGCAACCGTGCAAATGCACGATTCGCTACCCGCACCCCTCGCCTTCTATCTCCTCGGTTACACCGTAGTTCAAATTGGCAACAACATCGCCTCTGGCGCGTTTATGGGTGTTATCCCAGATGTCGTACCCGACAAAGAGCGCGGCAAAGCATCAGGCTATATGGCGCTCATGACCCAGTTCGGGACGCTTCTTGGAGCTGTCGGTGCGGGAATGATCCTCAAAGGCACCATCGAGAGATACCTAGCTGTTGCGATCGTCCTCGTACTCGTGGGCTTCTCGACGAAAAAAATCAAAGAATTCCACCAGAAAGAGTCAGAACCAATCAACTGGAAGACGTACTGGAAGAGCATCTGGATCGACCCCAAGCAGTTTCCCGATTTTGCGTGGGTGTGGATTACTCGCTTCCTAGTGATGATGGGCTTCTACGCCATCATGCCTTTCATCAACTACTACCTAGTTGACGTGGTAGGGGTTCCCCAAAACAAAGTGGACTCTACCGCTCCTATGCTTCTCGGCGTGGTCCTCATCGTGTCCTCTATCTCGGGCTACTACGGCGGCACGATAAGCGACCGCATCGGTCGCAAAAAGGTTGTCTATATCGCCAACACCCTCATCGCGATCGTTGCGCCTCTCTTCATACTGGCTCACTCGATGCCAATTGCCCTCGTCGTTGGTGCACTGTTCGGATTTGGGTACGGCGCCTATATTTCGGTTGACTATGCCCTCGGTACCGACGTCCTCCCAAGCAACACCGACTCTGGTAAAGACATGGCCGTTTGGCACATCGCCATGACTCTGCCCCAATCTCTGACAGCTCCGATTGCTGGAGTCCTCATAAGCCTTCCCGGAAAGACAACGTCGCCCGCCATTGAGGTAGGCGGTGATGCCATCACGCATTACAACATAGCTGGCTACGCGATGGTCTTTTTCCTGTGTAGCATCTGCTTCGCTTTGGGCGCCTATCTGCTCCGAAACGTCAAATGCGTCAAATGAAGCCCTTTGTCACCTTCCTCTTTGCCACTCTCGCCATCGTCGGTTTCCTCTGCTGGTACAGCCAGTTCAACTACGATCTCGATAACTTCTACCACCTCGGGCATGCCAGGCTCTACTGGGAAAAGGGGCCGTCTTTTCGCCCTTTCCCGTGGGCGACCTATAGCGTCATCAGCCAGCACAACAGCGATATGTGGTGGGGCTTCCATCTCCTTCTCACCCCGCTTTGGATTGTTAAAGATCCCATTTGGGTGATCGGGCTTGCACCGGTGTTCCTGCTTACCCTCCATGCATTAATAGCAAGATGGGCTCTCGTAAGGCTCAAAATTCCTCAGTGGTACGCACTCGCGATTCTGTTTGGAAGCGTCGCATTCCTCACCCGAATGGAAACCGTTCGGCCGCAAGCTCTCTCTTCTGTTCTCCTTTTGCTGATCTTCTCGGGTCTCGTTACAAACGGCCCTTGGATCGCGGTCCTAGGATCGGCGGTACTTGGCTTCATTCATCCCACTCTTTCCTACATGGTGATCCTGATCGGGTTGTGTACCGCCCTCACGAGGCGGATGCTAGATAAAGAGTGGAACGCCTGGATTGAGGTCTCTTGCGTCATCGTCGCCCTGACTGTGGCGGTCCTTCGCCCAGGAATACCCGACGGCCTTGCCCTTCTCAAGGTCCAGCTTATCGATCTCATGGTCGCCAAAAAGGCCGGCGAGATCCATAACTTTGGCGCCGAACTCGCCCCAATGGGTTCCTCGTACTTCGTCAGATCCATGCTCGGACCAACCCTCGTATTCACCGCTGCCCTATTCTTTGCTCTTAGAGAAACGTTGGACAAGAAGTACCACGCTCTCGCCGCGAGCACTCTCATCTCGCTTGGAGCAATCGGCATCTCGATGCTCATCACCCGCCGAGGTGTTGACCAGTACGTACCTTTCGTAATCACCTCTGCCCTTCTTCTAATCCGGCAAACGGGCGGTCTTAACTTCTTGGCGGGGTTAGTCTTCACCGGAAATTCGATTTGCTCCGTCGGAGGCTTCATCTGGCAACACCACTTGCGACCCCACAAACTTAATGCTACGGACTTTCGCGGCGCCGATGAGTGGCTCATCAACAACACAAAGAAAGGAGAAATCGTTGGACAAGGTGTTTGGTCCGATTTTGGTCCCCTGTTCTTCTGGAACCGACACAACCGCTTCTTTGGCGGAATGGATCCCATCTTCCAATACACTTTTTCAAGGGAAAAGTATTGGGCGATGAGCCTAGGCGCACCTCTCCGCATTCCCGGTCAAACTGGCACCCGGAACCCTAAAGAGATGCAAGAAGAGTCTCCAGTGTCCGAAGTCTATCCAAAGCTGTTTAACACTCGGTGGTTGGTCTTGCACCGCTACACCAACCGCGCCCTTCAAGATGCTCTCAAGGAAGACCCCAAAGCAAAGGTCCGATACGAAGATGAATACGCGATTGTCTTTGAATTCCTTCCCTAATGGCGTAATATACGGTCTGATGATCGCCGCCGCTTGCCTTCTTGCGTCCTGTGCCCTGCAGCAAACTGGTCCGCTGCCTCCTCGCAAAGCACCCCTCGGCGCAAACATCGAAGGGATTGCCGACTGGATGCGATCCATGCCGTTCGCCGACGTCATGAAGTCTGCACGATCCTTCGGCAAACCCGACCAACCGTGGGTCGCCATCTCCAACCTCGACGCTCAGGGCTGGCCCAAAGAAGACTTCGGCGTAGTACTCTTCGCCGCCCTTAACGGCGTCAAAGGCCTCGGCGGAACCTACAAAGTTTCGTTCAAAAGCAGTGGAACGCCGCAAATCAAGGCGGTCGCAAGCTCCGCAAACATCACCAATCTCAAAAGGACCGGCGACACCTGGACCGCCGACATGATCCCGCCCAACGAGTTTGAGCAGATCATGCTCAGCTTCACCGGTACCAACGGCGGCGTCCGAGATCTAAAGATCATGCGCCCCGGTACCCAGCCGACAGACACCTTCTACAAGCCCTTCCTCGACCACGTTCGCCGATTCACGACAATCCGTTACATGGACTGGGGAAGCACCAACGGCAACCGCCTCGAGAAGTGGGAAGACCGACCAACTCTTAGCACTCCGAGTTTCTCAGGTCCCAAAGGCGTAGCCTACGAGATAATGATCGATCTCTCGAACACGATCAAAGCCGATGCCTGGATCTGCATTCCTGCCCACGCCAACGACCAATACGTCAAAAACCTCGCCGAGCTCTGTAAAAAACGCCTTGACCCTTCCCTCAAGCTCTACGTCGAGTACAGCAACGAGGTTTGGAACTGGAGCTTCGAACAAGCCACGTACAACATGAACATGGCCAACGCAGATGCCGCCAAAGATCCCAAAATGAGCTGGGACGGTCAAGGCTCAAAGTGGACCTGGCCCGCCCGCCGCATCGGAAAGCGCACCGCCGAAATTTCCGACACCTTCAAAGCCGTCTACGGCGCCGACTTCAAATCCAAGGTTCGCCCCGTCCTCTGCACCCAAGTCGTCTGGCCCGAAAACTGGCTTTACGAGGGGATGAACTACATCGCTCACAACTACTCGAAGCCAAACGAGGTCATCTACGCCATCGCCGGCGCCCCCTACTTCAACGTCGAGGAAGCCAAGAAGAAGCCAAACGCGACCAAAGATGACATGCTCAACGCGCTCGATAAGGTCGTCGACGAAATGCCAAAGTGGGCAAAGTTCAAAGAGCACCAAGATGTCATGAAGAAGTACGGCGTCAAGTGGCTCTGCTATGAAGCCGGACCCGACACATTCGGCCCCGAACACATTCAAGCCAAAAAGGCCTCCCAGCTCGACCCCCGCATGGAACAGATCATGCTCAAGTACTGGCGCACTTGGCGATCAAGTGGCGGCGAACTCATGAACTACTTCATCGCCGGAGCCACCAACTATGACGGCCAGTACGGCACCTGGGGCCTCACCGACGACCTCACCAAGACCGACACCCCAAAGATTCGCGCGATCGACGCTATCCTTAACGGAAAGCAGTGATTTAACGTCAAACCCAGGCGTAGAATAGCGATGATGAAATACACGTCGCTGGGTCGCTCGGGCCTGCAGGTTTCGCGTCTGTGCCTCGGCACAATGAACTTCGGCCCCCACGCAACTCCCGAAGAGAGCTACGCGATTATGGACCGCGCCCACGAGCACGGCATCAACTTCTTCGACACCGCCGACGTCTATGGCTGGCAAAAGGGTGAAGGCATCACCGAGAAGATCATCGGTGATTGGTTCGCCAAAGGCGAAAACCGCCGCGAAAAGACCATCATCGCCACCAAGCTCTACGGCGACATGGGTAACGGAAACATGGACGGCTGGCCAAACACCAACCGCGTCACCGCGCTCCACATCCGCCGCGCATGCGAAGGCTCCCTGCAGCGCCTGAAGACCGACTACATCGATCTCTATCAGATGCACCACATCTACCGCGACACCCCGTGGGAAGAGGTATGGGAAGCGTTCAGTATCCTGAAACAGCAAGGAAAGGTTCTCTACATCGGCTCCTCCAACTTCGCCGGATGGCACATCGCCCAGGCGAACGAGAAAGCCAAGCGACGCGGCATCATGGGCCTCGTCTCGGAGCAATCGAAGTACTCCCTTCTCCAACGCGAAATCGAAATGGAAGTCGGTCCAGCTGCCGAAGCCTATGGCGTTGGCGTCATCCCATGGTCCCCGCTGGCGAGCGGAGTCCTCGCTGGAGTCATGAAAGGCCAAGAAGGCGCCCGTAGACACGGCGATTGGGTGAAGAAGCTGATCGAAGAAAAGGGCGACCAACTCACCGCCTGGGAGAACCTTTGCGAATCCATCGGTGAACAGCCCGCCGACGTCGCCCTCGCCTGGACCCTCTCCAAGTCCTTCGTCACTGCCCCAATCATCGGCCCGCGAACCCTAGAACAACTAGACGGCTCCCTCCGAGCCCTCGAAATCGAGATCACTACCGAACTGAACGAGAAGATCGACGCCATCTTCCCCGCCTTCAAAACCTCCCCCGAGCACTACGCCTGGTAATTTGCGGGTTCGCCCCCAACGTCCTGTGTTGGAGGCAAATCACTCTTGCGGGGCTTGTGTTTAACCGTCAATCCGGAACTTTTCCGGGATCACCAACTTTTTCCTTTGGTTTTGCGCCAGCCTTGGGCCCAACTGCGTTGGTCAGCTGATTGATGTCACCGCCATTCAATCCGATCTCCGCCATGAGGGAGTCTAACAAAGGTGCTTGCCCCCGATAACGAAGAGCAGAGTTGACCAGCTGGTCTGCTAAGCTGCCGGCTGTTTGATCTCCTGTTGCCGAGCTTGAGTTTCCGCCCCCGATCCCATCAACTTGGATGATCTTGATTCCTTCAATCTGCTCCATGGGCTTGACGCTCTCCCTGATAATGCTGGGAAGGTTCTCGATGAGGAGTTGCTTGATTCGCGTCTCCATAACCTCAACGTTCAAAAGGTTCTCGGCCTCGTTAAGGGCGCGTCGCCCCTTCGCGTCAACCTCATAAGCTGCGGCCCGAGCTTCGGCGGCCAAACGCTCACTGTCTGCAGCGGCCTGTGCGGCAATTCGGTTCCGATTCGCCTCGGCTTCGGCAACAGTTTGGATTGCTTGAGCTTGGTCCAGGGCTGCTCGCTTTTCAGCCTCTGCCGCAACGGTCTTTTTGAGTGCCTCGCGCTCCGCTTCTTCGGAAGCTTGAACGAGCTCGATAGCTTTTCGACGCTCTGCAGCTTCGATTTCCTTTGCGCTCAGAACTTGTTCTTGAGTTCTCACCGATTCGGCCAAGGCAACGTTTGCCGCAGCTTCTGCTTCACTCTTAGCCTTGCTCTTCTCGGCAATGGCAACGGCTCGGTCTTGTTCAGCAAGTTCGAGAAGCTTAGACTTTTCTATTTCAGCCGCTTCGATTGACTGCTTTTTCAGAATTTCCTGCTCGGAGACGAGCTTTTCAAGTTCAATACGCTGCTTTTCAATTTCCTGCTTACTCAACTGGTCTGCGATGGCAACCTTTTGCTGTGACTGAATTTCAGCTTCTCGAGCTTCCTGGGTTCGAAGGGCCTGCTCACGAGAAATCTCCGCAGCTTGAGCGGCCTTCCTATTTGTGATCTCTCGCTCCTGTTCAAGTCGAGCATATTCAGAGTCGCGCGACAGTGAGAGGGACTGCTTTTCAGCCTCAAGGTTCTTCAACTGGATCGCGATCCTCGTTTCTTGCTCAATGTCATTACGCTCTTTCCGCTTGGCCTCAATGATCTCAGTGATCTTGGCCAGACCCTGAGCATCGAAAGCATTTTGAGGATTGAGATAATCCTGCGATGTTTGATCTAGTGCCGTTAGGGAGACCGATTCAAGCTCAAGCCCATTCTTCAGGATGTCTTCCGAGACCGTTGTCTGAACTCTTTGAACAAATTCGACTCGCTTCTCATGAAGCTCTTCCATCGTCATTTCAGCCGCAACAGAGCGCAAAGCGTCAACAAACTTTCCTTCGACAAGTTCCTTCAGTTGCTCAGGTTGCATTGTTCTTCGGCCCAAAGTTTGAGCCGCATCAGCGATGGCCTCTTCAGTGGGTTTGACCCGCACAAAGAACTCGGCCTGAACATCGACACGCATGCGGTCTTTGGTAATCAGCCCCGCCTCATTATTGCGGCTGATGTTGAGCCGCATGGTGTTCATGTTCACCTCAATAGTTTCCTGAACTACCGGCAATATCACTGCTCCACCATTCAGGATGATCCGCTGACCTCCGAAGCCGGTGCGGACAAATGCTCGCTCCTTACTCGCACGTTTGTAGAGCCGAGAAACGATCAACAAAATCATGACGATCGTAAATGCGACGACCGCGACCGGCACTAGCCATTGAGTCATTTGAGTTTCCATCTTGTTCTTTTTTAGTTATCGTTGTTGAGGATATCCTCAACGTTTCCACTGACTGCGAGAAATCTAGAGCCAACTTGTTCAACCAAGATGACTTCGCTTCCCTGAGGAAAACTTTCTCCGGGATTCTTTGGCTCAACCAGGACGTAGTGGGTTTGTCCGTGGTCATCCACTAACTTCGCCTCCGCAGAAAGTCCGACCTTAGCGACACCGCTTTGAATTGTCACCAGGCGGTACAAAAAACTCGAACTGGCGACTGCAGTCGTATGAAGCTTAAATTTGGTTTTCGCAAAGCCTTTGCCGACTAACCTGCAGCATCCAAGGCTCACCGCTATCGCGGGAGCAATCGCAACCCAGCCTGGCAAAAAAGCTCCGCCGGTTCCAAGCGCGAGCATCTGGATGACGTAACCGGTTACAAAAAACGAACAGGTCGCGACGAGGACGAATATCGAAAGTGGCATCGCGGACACGCCAAAGAACTCGAGCAATCCGTTCAGCAGACCGTCGGAATCCCAATCGACTTCTAAATCAGCATCCGCTTCTGGGAGATGAATTGCGCCGAGAAGCGTCGCGGTGACGATCAACAGAGACAGCACCGTCAGTACGACAAGTGCAACGACAAAAGCCGTATTCTCTTTGGCGGTGAAGAAGTCAGCGATCATTGCTGTATGACGCTACATAATACGAGATTCTTGCGGTGCCGTTGCAACTTATTGTTCGGTATCCCTGATGCAAAAGTCAAGTTGCACTCGATTGAGTCAAACCGACGAAATTATTTTAACTCAAGGTTGACAAACACCCCAAAACATCGCCTAGATGGTGATGATCAAGAATGAACGACAGCTTCTGCCTCCGAGCCTAAAGAAACCCAACTGCATCCCCCAAAAAAAGTCTGCGCCCCTTTGATGACCCAAATCGTAACCCTTTGATCCTGACGCGCACCACCAACACTACGCACGCCACTCTCTGCAAACACTGCCCTTTACAGCCCATCTCCGTGCCAAAATTGACATATATTCGAACCTAAACTGCCCCACAAATTCTACTCACGCTGAAACTAATCAGCCAAGTTTCGCAACTCAGTTAGCGCGCCGCACGAACCGCTTCCAGTGTGTGCTTCGCGTGGCGCAAGTGATGCTCCAGCGAGAAGATGTGCTCAACCTCTTCCTTGGTCAAGTTCGCAACAACATCCTCGTCCCGCTCAACCGAGGCCTTGAAGTCGTGACCTTCCCACGCCTTAGCCGCATTGCGCTGTGCAACCTTGTAAGCGGCCGCCCGTGGCAAGCCCTTGCCGACCAGAGCGACCATCAAATGCTCACTAAACACCAAGTCGCCCATCTTGCGAAGATTCGCCGCCATTGTCTCCGGATAAACGTTGAGACCCATGAGAATCCGCGCCATTCGGTTCAACATGAAATCAGCCAGGTGACAAGCATCAGGGAACACGATTCGCTCCAGGGAAGAGTTCGTCAGATCTCGCTCGTGCCAAGTTGAAACGCTCTCTAGCATCGACAACGCATGACCCCGCAGAAGACGAGCAAGACCAACCACCGTCTCCGAATTCCAAGGGTTTCGCTTGTGCGGCATCGCGCTCGAGCCAGTTTGTCCCGCAGCAAAGGCCTCCTGAACCTCAAGAATCTCGGTGCGCTGAAGGTTGCGAAGCTCAGTCGCGATTCGCTCCAGCCCCCCGCCCATCACGGCGAGAACGTTGATAAACTGCGAGTGCTTGTCGCGGTTGATGATCTGCGTCGAAGAAGGTTCTGCCTTCAGTCCAAGTCGAGCCAAAACCGACTTCTCCATCTCAGGCGAAACAACTGCGTGGATTCCCACGGCGCCACTGATCTTGCCGTAAGAAAGCTCCTCCTGGCAGGTCTTAATCCGAACAATGTTCCGATCTAATTCAGCGAGCCAGTTCGCGCACTTAAAGCCAAATGTGATCGGCTCAGCATGAATTCCGTGAGTTCGACCAATCTGAGGAGTATCGATGTGCTCCTCTGCCAATCGCTCAATTTGAACGCGCAACCGTCCCGCCGACTCAAGAAGAACCGAACAGGAATCTCGAAGCATCATTCCCAGCGCGGTGTCAATAACGTCATAAGAAGTAACGCCATAGTGAATCCACCGCCCCGCCGGTCCAACGTTCTCCTCAAGGCACCGAACAAAAGCGACCAAGTCATGCCGAGTTTCAAGCTCCAGCTCATCGCAACGCGCGATGGTAAATGCCGATTTGTCACGAATAGCCTGCATGTCAGAAGTCGGAATGACGCCTGCATCATGCCAGCCTTCGCAGATCGCAACCTCAACTTCCTGCCACCTCTCGAACTTGGCCTGCTGAGACCAAATGTCGTTCATTGCGGCGGTAGAGTAGCGATCAATCACACCCTTAAGGGTACCTTCCCACCTGCTTTTGAACCCAGTCCAACGGGATCAAGGCGAAGTTTTTCCCCTTGCTATTCATCGCCGCCATCAGACGAACCCCAGGTCGATCAATGATGTCGATCCCGTCGGTCTCATCAATCTCCGCCGAGAAACCTCCCCGAGGGATGCCACTACGCTTGTCATAAAACCAATAGTACGACTTATCTTTCCGCTGATCGGTAGAAACAAGCAAGTCACCCATAATCGCCAACCCCTCATGATCTCCGGTGTGAAGTGGATTCCGAATCAGCATCAACGGCCGATCAACTGCCTCCGGATTGGCGTCATAAACCCAAACACCATTCCCCTCATCAGAGTAGAAAACCCTACCAGTTTGAGGGTCGACCACAATTGACTCCGTCTCCTTCTTTCCACTAAACGCTCCGAACCGACGCACACTCTTGGCATCAACTTTGCTCGTCAATGGGTTCCATTTCAATTCCAACTGCTCTAGGTGCTTTGTTGTCCCGCCCGCCTTGGGTGTGACAAACACAAACGACCTGCCACCCGACTGCCAAGCCGCAACCCCCATCGGAGCCCGATCCTCTCCTGACTCGTTAAGAAACACTCCGGTCTCTCCGCTGATGTCAACAAAAGAGCTTCCAGACCAGTTGACATGAAAAACGCGCAGCCGATTCTGAATTCTCTCGGTAACGACTGCAATCGGGGATGTCCCAGCTAGGAGGTTCCCACCCTGAATCACGTCAACATTATTCGGCCGATCCAAAGGCTCTGACTTCGCTACTACTTTTCCCGAAAGGTCAAATCCGTAGAGTGCACCCACTTTCTCCTGCTTATCTGTTCCCAGAATCAAGGAGCGTGCTGGGTCCGCCTCGTTGTACGCAAAAGCTGGGTCGTCGGCATCAAAATCGACGGGTTGAGTGAAAACAATAGCTGAAGCAAGCAGAGTGATCATAAACAATAAGACTGCTTGGCGCTAAGCACCAAGCAGTCTGGATTCCCGATGTTCCTTACTGAACCTGGTTGCCAGTAGCTGGATCGACGACTGGAAGTCCGCCGAGCGAGTAGGCAGCCTTGCCCCACATGTATCGGTTGACGTTAAACGTCGCAGCGATCGGTTGGAACTTGGCACTGGAGTCGGAGAACACGTAGTTGTTACCAGTGTCGAATCGACCACCGTTGGTGTAACGCAGGGTGTGCGTCAAACCGCCGTTTGCGGCCAAAAGCTCACAGCTGAAAACCGCGCCGACCGTTCCCTTACCAACCCACTTGCCAAGTTGACCAGTGGCGTCACCGCTAACAGTCATTGCTTCAAGAGGAAGGTCAGCTGCAGAGGTTGGCACGCTTGAACCGCTGAGGTCTCGTTGTCCTCGGCGAGCAATTCCAAATGCTGGTCGGTAGGACCGGTACTCGCCACCAGCGCTGACCTGCATGCAGAACTGCTTTTCGGTCGCTGGAGCAACGAGGATTGTTTGGCTGACGCTGTCAATCGCGGTGGAGCTGACCACGTTAGCGGTGTCTGCATCTGATCGCTTGCGTCCGATGATTGATTGGTTGGCAACGTAGGAGATGCGACCAACTTGCAAAGTGTATACGCCAGCAGCATAGCCCTGGAGAGCGCAACCATCAACCGCTCGTTGCATGGCTGGCTCACCGAAACCTCGGTTGTTATTAGTTCGATCGGCACAACCTGGTGCCCATCCGCCAACCGCGTCAACCGGGCTAACAAAGATCTGCTCGTTCTTCATGTAGGGCAAGCACATCCAGCTCCAGTGCACTTCGTTACCGGCCGAACTGTTCTCGCGGTGGTTGCTCGGCATGAACATGTCATCGCTGTCCGCGATGTAAAGCTGAAGCCCAATTCCAATTTGCTTGGAGTTGCTTAGGTCGGCAGATTTCTTAGCCGCGAGCTTCGCCTGAGCAAAAACGGGGAAGAGGATGGCAGCAAGAATCGCTATAATTGCGATAACAACAAGAAGTTCAATGAGGGTGAATGCCTTTCTGGACATAGCGACAAGAGGAAACCCCCATTTTGTTAAAGAGGGGTTATTAAAACGTTAACATTGTGTTAACTCAGTGAACGACCCTAACGAATCGCTTGATCCGTCTCAGCGTCAAAGATGTGAACTCGGTCCAAGTTGACCAAAATCTCCGCTTCAGAGCCGGGGCGAAGTTTCGTTTCCTTGTCGATCGAAGCTACCAACTTTGAACCGTTCACTTGGAGATAAGCGACGTATTCGTGGCCAAGTGGCTCCATGACATCAACAAGCGCCTTCAGGGTGTTATCCGGAGTCGAAGGAACATTGGTGGGCAGTGCCTTATCAAACAACTCTTCTGGACGAATGCCCAAGGTGACGCGTTTTCCGTTCATCGCACTCGCTGGGTGGCCACTTGGAAGCGGAAGCGAGAACGCACCTGCATCAACGCGACCCTCCTTGATGACTGCATCCAGGAAGTTCATCGGAGGTGAGCCGATAAAGCCAGCGACAAACTTGTTGGCGGGGTGGGAATAAACCTCTTCGGGCTTGTCGCATTGCTGAAGGACGCCGTCCTTCATAATTGCCATGCGCTGACCCATGGTCATCGCCTCGACTTGGTCGTGGGTAACGTAAACCGTGGTGATTCCGAGCTTTCGGTGGAGCGAAATGAGCTCGTATCGGGTTTGAACACGAAGCTTTGCGTCCAAGTTCGAAAGCGGTTCGTCCATGAGGAAGACCTTTGGCTTTCGAACGATCGCTCTCGCAAGCGCGACGCGCTGTCGTTGACCACCAGAAAGCTCCTTTGGACGGCGGGTTAGATACTTTTCAATGTCAAGCATCCGAGCAGCTTCTTTGACTCGGTTGTCGATGTCTTCTTTAATTCTCTTTGCTTCCGAAGCATTGGCAAGTTGCCAGAAAAAGCCTTTCAATTCTCGGAGTCGAAGACCAAACGCGATGTTGTCATACACGTTCATGTGCGGATAAAGCGCGTAGTTTTGGAACACCATCGCGATGTCGCGATCCTTCGGTGGAACATCATTAACGCGAACTTCGCCTATCATAATGTCGCCCAGGGAGGCTTCTTCGAGTCCAGCAATCATGCGCAGCGCAGTCGTCTTGCCACAGCCCGAAGGGCCAACCAGAACCATGAATTCTTGGTCCCGAACCTCAAGGTTAAGATCATTGACGGCTTTGACGTCCTTGCCAAAAATTTTGCTTACGCTCTTAAATGCGACTCCTGCCAATTTGTTGCTCCGATGTTCCCCAACACTGGGGTTCAAGCCGATTATAACCTGTTTCTGATGAGATTTCGACCCCCAAACGATTGCTTAGGTATCTTTATGGTTCCCCCGATGCAGATTCGCCGAGCTTTTACGCTGATTGAACTCCTTGTCGTCATTGCGATCATTGCGATCCTTGCCGCCATTCTCTTCCCAGTGTTCTCGCGAGCGAAGGAAGCAGCGAAGCAAACAACCTGCCTTTCTAACCTGAAAAACATCGGAATGGCGTTCAATATCTATGGATCAGATTCGGACGACATGCTACCCAACACCAACGTGACAGGGCTTTGGACAGGTAGACGATTCCGCTGGCCAATCATGCCGTATTTGGGCGTTGCTCAGAAGAGCCGAGCGGGTAGTCAATACGATACCGATGCTTCTTCCGCAATGCTCTACTGTCCGTCGGACGCATCGCGCTCGTCATTCAACGACACCTCCTACTCGTACGTCTCTTCGCTCTACCGACCACCATCTTTCATCGCGTCGGTAACCTCACTTTTGCAACTTGCAGGTGATGGACAATGCCCTAGTGGAACTTGTGAATCGGTCTCGTTCACACAAGTCGCTCAACCCGCCGCGAAGGTGATGGTTTTTGAATGGGTGAACGCACATAACTTTGGACCAATAGGGCCCGTCGGACCTTGGGGAAAGAACACAGGATTTTCGTTGGGTCCAGGGTTCCTTGAAGGTCGTCGTAACCTGACATTTGTCGACGGGCACTCGAAGAGCTTTGCCGCGTCACAGATGTCGGTAAACGCCAACTTTGGCTCCACCGATCCGAATCTCACTCCGGGGGGTTACGACGGATCGGATTTGAAGTAGACCATAGACTGTCCTGCCCTGCACGTTTTCAAGCAAAACCAAGTTCCTCTGATACTGCCTGCTTCAGGACGAGAACTGCTGTCGTAATCATGCTGAGTTGTTCTGCGGTCCAGGACAGGCTAAACCTTGGCGACCGGTAACGATCCTAGTTACCGCGCGCATCTCGATAGACCGAAAGCCGGCAAGAGCACTCACCAACTGATGTCTTCGGCAGTCCCGTGACTCCATCTGGCTTGAGATTAGGGTTCGGAGACGCAAACTTTGCATTCACTTTCTTCAGCCATGAGTTCAAATTTGCTTTTAGATCAGCTTGAGCCTTGGGGTGAGTGTCTGCCAAGTTGTTCGATTCACCTGGGTCAAGGGCCAGATTGTAAAGCTCGTTCTTACCGGTCTCGTACCAGTGAATGAGTTTGAAATCTCCTCTTCGAATCGCACTCGCCGGTGGCCTACTCACCGTATGATAGTGAGGATAGTGCCAGTAAAGGGTTCTGCCTTTCTTAGACGGTTTGCCGAAGAGTTGAGAGGCGAAACTGAGACCGTCCTGAACCTGAGAACGGGGTAGCTTTCCACCGATCATCTCAATCAAAGTGGGATAGTAGTCGATCGTAGTAACCGGCGAATCAGACACTGCCCGGGCTGCCACTCGACCTGGCCAGCGGACCAAAAGCGGAGTTCGGATTCCCCCTTCGTACAGAAACCCTTTTCCTTCTCTTAAGGGTTTGTTATCAGTCACGCCGTGGAGACCACCATTATCGCTGGTGATCATCACCAGCGTGTTATCGTCCAAACCGCTCTCTTTGAGCTTTGCCATCAATCGACCGACATTTTGATCCAGGTTGTCGACCATGGCGGCGTATGTAGCCCGTCGTTTTGAGAAGTCTTTGCCAATAAGGCTCTCGTATTTTGCAAAGTCACTCGGCTTCGCTTGAAGTGGCATATGCACTGTGTAATGCGACAGCTGCAGAAAGAATGGGCGCGAATCATGACGAGAAATCAGCCCAATTGCTTCATCGGTGAGCCGATCGGTGAGGTACTCCCCTGGATTGCCACCTGACAGCGGTCTTACTCGGTTGTAGTCGTTACCATCATTGCCATAAGGATAGAAATAACTCGTCGGTTGCCCAGTTTCGTTGCCTGCAATATTGACATCAAAGCCATTTGCCGTCGGTCCATATGGATCTGCACCCAAGTGCCATTTGCCAACATTCCAAGTGGCATAGCCCTCGGATCGAAGCGACTCAGGAAGAGTGATCAGTTGAGGATTTAGATGGTCAGGCATCGCAGGCGAGACGAGCATTTGAGTGCGAATATTGGCCCCTGGTAGCCAATCGGTGATTCCGATTCGAGCTGGGTTTTGACCAGTTGCAATGGATGCTCGAGTCGGTGAACACACACTGGCGGCGGCGTAGCTCTGGGAGAAGCGAGTCCCCTCCGCAGCAAACCGGTCAATTTGGGGTGTTTTGTAGACGGTTGTGCCTTGCACCCCGAAGTCCTTCCACCCAAGATCATCGATGAGAATCAAGATGATGTTCGGCCTTGCGGGGGTGATGGCAAAAGCCAGTAGCAGCGAGGTCATGGGACTATTCTTGCATGATGGATGAGGAGAAGAAGCCTATTCCCTCGATCCAACTGTTTTCACCATAACGTCGAGTGAGAATCGAGCACCACCTGACCCGGGTGTCCTCCTTAGGAGCTACCGATGATGATCAGAACTCTAACAACATTAACCGAAATCAGAGCCGCCTAGCCACCAAATGCGACCCTATTTGACCTGTTTGAGATGATACGTTCTTGCTGAGATCCTAAGTCAAGCCACTTAGCGACGTCCAATCCCCATTCATCGATAAGTCGGTAGGATTCAGAGTTCGAGGATGCAATCCTCACGCAAGAGCGAACGAAATTTGTTAACTCCAGGAAGCTAACTGGAGAATCACTTACCGAGTAAGGCAGACTAAACGTGGTGCCTGCCTGCTGTCCAATGACTCCAAGTTCAATGGGAGCAAGAGGAACTGGTGTTAATCTCTCAGACAGCATCCTTGCTTCAAGTGCAAGCGAGCTTAACTGAAGAGCTGTCAGCTTCTCGTAGATCAACTCACAAGTCCCCTTTACATGCCTTCTCACTTCGGCGGTCAGACCATCGGCGACTTGGAGCCCAATTCCGATCGCTCCCAAAAGAATTGACTCAGATGGATCGAACATGTTGGTCAAGAACTTGGCAGCATTTTGGAGAATCCAACCTTCTTGTTGTGAAAGTTTGTACATCCTCGCATACCCCAGAGCTACATGAAACGAGGATTTGACTTCAGATTGCGGAAGTCCAGCCTCAAACATGGTCAAGGCTTCCATGTGGAGCAATTCCACTCGGTAGTGGTCATTGGGAGCAAATTGAGCAAGTCTAATGGCCGCCCGCCTCACTTCGAGAGCCTCAATAAACTTGCCGCTAACAGAAAGAGTGATTGACATGTTATGAAGCAACTTCAACTCCAATAGAGGCGGACAGTTGAAGTCAAGCATTCCCAGCGCAAGTTCAAAGATGCGCTGGGACTCCTCTAACTTTTCACTCAATCGAAGTCCCAAGCCCATCTGGGAATAGATTTCAATCTGATGTGTGATCGGTGCTTGACCTAACCGCCCATCTTGAAGAAGCACGGTCATGAATCGCTCTAGACCTTCAGAATCTTGACGCAGTATGTAGAGCGTTCCCAGAGCTAGCGCGTACCGGATGAATATGGTTGGATCCAAGTCCATCGTCCAAAGCGACTTCTCCAGCAGATCTGGGTTGATTGATCCATCTTGAAACGCGGCCGCGTGGGGTCTCAGACTAGATAGAAGTTCGAGTGCCAGGCAAACTTCTCCCCGTGCTGCGAGACTTGAGGCAACTTTGAAAAGAACTCGCAGGTGCGAGATGAGCAGCTCTTCTTTCGGAACAACAATGCCATTTTGGGAGCATCGTTCGACGATCGCATTAAGAAACTCAACCAGATAGTGTTCCAGTTCGGCTTCGAAACCACCGGAATGGATTTGCTCCACAACAGTTTCAGAGGCCCGCAACTCCATCTGATCCCGGTTGACCAACACAAGACCACAGTCCGTGAGCGCCTTGAGCACCCAAAGATCAATGTTTAGCATCTCCCTTGCAATTGAGAATGGAACCCGCTCACCGATGCCCGCAAGTGCAATGATTCCATTTCGGATTTGCGGTTCAAATTGCGCGAGAGTTTCGGCTAAAGCAGCCCTTAAAAATTGCCCGGCAGTGAGCTTTGAGTCTGGACTCGACTCGAACTGAGCCGCGACGGCTCGTATGCCAACCGTTTTAGAAAGGTTTGCCACGAGTTTCAAGCTAAGGGGCAATCCGCTCGCCGATTTCGCCAAAGAAACGGAATATTCACGTGCTGCTGGTGTCACCGGATCAGAGATAGCGCTCTCAAGCAAGAGAGTAGCGGGTCCAGGACGTGACGGAGTTCCAACATCTAATGGCCTCACGGTAAGTGACTCTGCGTACGAAAAACCTACTGACGTCTTGCCGACCACCACAATGGAATGGCACTTGCACACTCGTTCAATATAGTTGAGCGATTCCGAGTATCTCGAACTGTATCCATCAACGATGATCACGTCTGCGGGAGCTTCGGGCAGGATTTGGGAGAGATCGTCGGGAGATTCATCCGGGAGGTTGATCCAGCAGAATCGGAACAGACTAAGACTACGCTCCGCGACGACACATCTCAGGAGGTGGGATTTACCCACGCCAGCAACCCCGCCCACATAAAGTTTCCCACCTCGCAAGATCAGCTTGGCCGCCAATTCTATTAAATCTTCTCGACCGAACGTGATCTCCGGCTTGCTGGGAATGATAAGGCGTCGATCCTCTGGTGGTTGCTCGAGCTGACGTAAGAGCGATTCACACAGCACTCGAATCCGAGTTGCTGGACGCTCACCTAAGTCATCCACTAGAAGAGTTTCGTAGTCAAGGTACGTTTGCAAAACTTCTTGCCGGCACTGAGTGGCAGCATAGAGTTTCAGCAAAGATTCAACGTTCAGCGAACTGAGGGGCAGAAACGGGCGGAGAATGGAGACAACTTGAACGATCCTGAGCCGCATGCTTCCCACAGAGGGCAAAAGCGAAAGCTGTTCCAGGCATCCAAGCATCGATTCTGCGATATCTGAAGCACACAGTGCATCAGGTTCTGCTCGGAGCGACTCCGCGAGGCGTTCGGGGACTACTGCTGAGAACGCTTCCAGAGCTAGCTCCCGTTCCTCAAACGAGGAACGGGAGCTCAGTTGAGCACAAACATCTTGAAGATCCCACATGTCGCAGGTCAGAGACTTTGGTGCGAATCGCACCTTTTCTCCCACGCGTTCGAGCAGTTTTGGAATCCCGATCTGGGCCGCCCGTGAATTCGTTCGCGTTAACTGGGTCCTCAGCCCATTCTGTGGATCGTCCCAAGTTTGAGCATAAAGAGCGTCAATGAGTCGGCTGCTAGTCACGCCTTCTCGCCCTTGGCAGGCCACAAACTTGATCAGCCTTAAGCTCTCGTGATGCCTTGTCGGAAACTCCACACTCGTGGGCCCCGTGAGAACATCTCCTCCGAGCAGTCTCAATCGCAAAGCGTGCACGACTTGATTCTACGCTATCCCTGTTCTTCGTGAAATGGTCATGCAATGGCAACTCCGATAGCATTAGATCGTGATTCGCCGACTCCTTACCCTAACCCTAATCGTTTTTGTGGCATCGCTTACCACAGCAATGCCCCCTGCTAATAGAGCCAGCGGCAATTGGGAACCCGTTCACCAATACATTGTTGACCACGCGATCCACGTTGATCCAGGTGCAGAAGAATCCCTCTTCGTGGAGGCCAGTCTTGGTATAGAGACTTGGGAGACATTCGGAACGGCGAGTCGCATCGCTTCAAAGCAGGGATTTGGAACAGGCTGGCCTTCCGGAAATACTGCTGTGCACTTTCCGACCGTCGAAGAAGCAGAATCTTTAGCAGCTCTTGTTCGCCAAGCTACCAACCTGAGGTGAGATCGTCAATTGACCAACTATTTAAACATCGGTCTTCCCCACAATGAGTGGGTCATCGTGAAACACCCCACCGGACGCTTGGAGGACCTGGGCTATGTCAGGCTTCAGGAGCAAATGGCCACAACCGAAGGTAAGCAAGTTGCACCGATTGGGATGAACCGAGTCCTCGTCCAACGAAACGGGGAAGTGTTGTTGGCCTACCTTTGGGGCGAACGTGAACAGGGACTCGAGGGGGGCTTCTCCGGGCGAGTAAAGACCGGTGATCGTGTCCTTTACATCGGCAAAGCCGCCTATGAGCTTGCGAAGTCGGCGCGAAAACTTATCGACTTCTAATGTCACAAGTGTGCCTAGAATTTCCCGTGGAGCATAAGACTAAGCAACAACCTAAGTTGTAAGAAGCGCTCCACAAGATCAGATCAATGAACAGCTAGGCTCTTTTGCATTTTGTAGACTCGTGGCCACTATTTAAAGAAGTCGAACTTCGCCAGCTTATCGCGAACCGACGCCAGAAACGCCCCTGCGAGCATGCCGTCGATCAACCGGTGATCGTACGTCAAAACTAAGTGCATGATCGAGCGGATAGCAATCATGTCATCCACAATCACCGGGGTCTTCTTGATCGCATAGACCCCTAGGATTCCGGCCTGAGGAGCATTGATCATCGGCGTACCGAAGAGGGCGCCATAGGTTCCCGGGTTGGTCAGCGTAAACGTGCCGCCCTGGACATCAGCTACAGAAAGCGAGTTCGATCGAGCCTTCTTGGCAATTCCATCAAGGTCTCGAGCGATATCCACAAGAGATTTGGTGTGGCAGTCGCGGATGACGGGGACAATGAGTCCGCCCTCGCCTTTGGCTCCGAGTGCTACAGCAACGCCCATATGGACGCCCTTAGTCTTTACGATGTTGTTGTCCGGCATCAGCGCGGCGTTCATCAGCGGAAACTCAACGAGCGCCTCGGTGAGGGCCTTGATGAAGAACGGGGTGTACGTGAGCTTGACGCCGTAAGTCTCAAGGAAGGTCTCCTTGTTCTTGTCACGGAAGTTGACCATGTGAGTGACATCGACTTCGGTGATTGTGGTGACGGTCGGCACCTGTGATGATTTGATCATGTGATCAGCGATCATCTTGCGCATTCCGGCCAACGGAGTGACCTCTTGGTCCGGTCCAGCCACGGTTGCGACCGGGGCTTTGAATTCAGGAGCCTTTGCGGTAGGTGCCGCGACGGTCTTCGAGGCTCCGCCAGCAAGGAAGGCCTCTAGGTCCTTCTTCGTGACGCGTCCGCCTTCGCCGGAACCACTGATGGTGGCAAGCTGGGCATCGGAAACATTGTTGTCCTTCGCCATCGCCCGAACCAGCGGTGTGTACCAGCGCTTTTCTCCCGGTGCAGGTTGAAGGCTGGACGTTGAAACTTCAGTCGGAGTTGGGGTTGCTGCGACTTCTGCCTTAGGCTCTTCTTTCTTTGCAACTGGGGCACTTGCGGCCGCTGAAGCATCCGTTTCGATGTAGCCCACAGCTTCAAAAACTCTGACCAATGCTCCTTCGGCAATGGTGATTTCGGTGAGGACACCTGCGGAGGGTGCACCGAGTTCGGTGTTGACCTTATCGGTCATGATCTCGACTACCGGCTCGTCTTCTTTGACGGTGTCGCCTACCTGTTTTAACCAGCGGCTAACTGTCCCTTCGTGGACGGACTCACCGAGCTCGGGCATCAAGATCTCTACACGCATTTCTTTCTCCTAGTCTACCGATTGAGAGTCGAATTCGGCGGCAATAAAGCTCCTCAAATCCGCTTCGTTGACAAGTGGCTCGCCAGGCGAGACGTTGTCCAGTTTGCCGTCTTTCATCCAATCCTCCAACTCTCCCACAAGGGAAAACAGGTGATCGAAACTATCCACCCAGAACAGTAGAGGCTGGTAATGGTCAATTTCGAAGTATTGGTTGATGACCCATTCAAGTTGAATGGGAAAGCGTTGAACATCGGGAGATTCGATGCAATGGGCAAGTTCACCGTAGGAGCTAAGGAGACCGCTTCCATAGACCTTCATCCCTGAGGATTCCTTCATGAGGCCAAATTCGATGGTAAACCAGAAGAACCGAGCCATCGCTTTGATGATGCTCTCGACTCTCTTGACCTGCTTTTCAGAATCTTTGATGGATTGAGCGATCTCGGCGGCGAGATGGGCAAGGTCACCAAGGCGAACGAGGGTGTCAGCAAACGCCTTGTCGGTGTGCATCGGCACGTGGCCAGCAATGTCATGAAAAATATCGGGCTCAGGAAGGTAATCAAGCTTGTCACCCCGGCGAATTGTGATCGTGGTTGGAAACTCGCGATTACGAAGGCAATCAAAGAACATAAACGCCGGGACATAGCCGGCAACAGCCTTGGCCTTAAACCCAGTGAGGGGATTAAGGAACTGATTGACATCATCAAGTTTTGGAACTCGTTGAGGGTTTAGGCAAAGGTTATCGATCCCTCGCATGAAATGCTGATTCGCATACTTATCCCAGCGGGGGCTCATTCGCGAGTAAAGCGCGGCCCAAGCTTCGTGATTTGCCTCGGAGTAAAGATGATAAGGTTGCTCAATGTAGAGCTCCCCGGCAGCCTTTCGAGCTTCGATGAACGGAGCCTCCGTTGTGGTTAGACCGATTGGAACCGGAACCTCATTGTTCGCAGTTGACATGATGCTTGCTATTTTACTAGGATTAGCCTAGTAGAGCCGCTCCGCGTCGGTTCGCTTTCGCATGAATTCTCGGATGCCGATCCCGATTGTCGTTAACAGTGGCAATCCAAGCGCGATATAGTGGGAATATCGGATTTTTCCCGTTACCAACGTATTGGCGTAAAGAATATCCCGAGTGAACATGAACCGCTGCATACCAAAAAGGAGTGCAAATCCAAATGCGACGTAGACGATAGGCATCCACTTCGGACGCTTCCCTTCACTCTCGAGATAGCGATTCGATGCGGAATAAGCGATTACTCCAAAAGCAAGGAAGAGAAGCGGGATCATCATGATTTCCAGCGCACTCTCGGGGGACCCAGACTCGGGGCTAAAAAAATCCATACTTGTAACCCAAATTATGGCAGACCCTAGTAAATTTCACAGGGTCATTCGCCTGAATGTCTCGGGAAGCTAACTTCGCTGACCGTCCAACCCAACACATCGCGAAGCGAAAAAGTTCCGTTCATGGAACGAGAGAGGTTTTCAACTATCTGAAGACCTAGACTCTTGGAATCCTGAGGGCTGAATTCTGGGGGAAGCTTGTCTCCATCATTGCTCACCCAAAGACTGACATTCTCTTCCTTTTCCTCAACCGTGACATGAATCTCTCCTTCGCTACTCACTTCAAATCCGTGCTCGATCGCATTGCTGATGAGTTCATTGAGAAGCAACGCAACCGATGTTGCCTGATTCATATTGAGCTTCAAATCATCACCTCGAACAACAAAGGCGATCTTCTTGTTCGGCATCAGCAGCGAACTTTGGTGGTGGTGAACAAGCGCCTCGGCAATGCTTTTTATTCCGACATGATCCAGATCTTCTCGACTCAGCAGGTCGTGAACAGACGAAATAGTGAGGATCCTCGTCAGGACGTCGTTGAGTGCCTGTTCGAGCGTTTTGTAGCTCGCAGCTCGCAACTGAAGTCTCAAGAGCGAGGCAACCTGCTGGAGATTGTTTTTCACCCGATGGTGCATCTCTTGCATCAAAGTTCCTCTCACCTGGAGCTTTGCGTTCTCGATCGCCAGAGCGGCCTGCTGGGCAAGAGTTTCAAGAGCTTTGATTTCGTCGGCCGAAAAATCGTGCACTTCTTCTGTGTAACAACTCAACACACCGACTGGCTTTTCAGCGATGCTCAGCGGCACGCATATCATGCTTCTAAGCCCTTGCTCGACAGCCAAATCGTGACCGATGTATTCACTGTCGGTTTGAACGTCTCGAACGATAATCGGCCGGTGTTCCTCTAGAGCACGACCAGCTATCGACTCTCCAATTTTGATAGCTCGCTTCCGCTGATAGGCTTTTACGGTTGCTTGAGTGGCTCTAAGTACAAGCTCTTTTCCCGCCTCGTCGACAAGCCGAACCGTGCAAACTTTATAATTGAACTGCTGGGCAGTCAAGTTGACCAGCAGTTGGAGAATCTCATCCAGATATGGTGAGTTGGTCATCCGCTGGGTAACTTCGTTCAATGCTCCGAGTCTGTTTGACTGAGCTCCTACCTGAAACCCTGCCCGATAGGACTTGTAAACCATCGCAAGCGTATTGGCACTCTCTTCCAACCTCTTTTTGACGGGTGCAGAAAATCTCCAAGGCTTATGCCTCCGGAGCAAAAGGACGCCAAAGAGATGCCCCGTGACATGCCTCAGGGGAACCGCGGCAACTGCTCCTGATTCGTGTTCGCTCAGACCGGGATACTTCGCATAGTTAGGGTGCTTAAACGCGTGGTTGGAAACATACTCTCCGTGTCCCTGAAGGATGACTTGTCCAGTAATCCCAATTCCCTTTCCGAGTTTAAGACGACCCACCATCTCCGGAACGACCGTGCTGGCTCTTAGAATCAGACCGTCCTGAGAATCCCGAAAAAGAATGTCGCAGGAATCGGCACGAGTTTCGCGCTGAACGATATGTACCATTTCATTCAAGAGGTCGTCCTCAGACCAAGTGTTAGCGGCGGCACGAATCAGCTCACGAGTGGCTTCAAGTTCCATGACTCTTTAGAATGGTCCAATTGCAGTAACACTGACCTTATCGGCTCCAAGAACTCGGTTTGCCAACGTCCGTATCTGATCGTTCGTCACCTTGTTCAGTCGCTCAAGCGCTTCATCGACCGTAACTTGACGCTCGTAATTTAACTCATTTCGGCTTTGGCGCATCATCCTTGAGTTCATTCCTTCCAGAGCCAGAACAAGGTTCCCTGCGAGAGACTTCTTGGTTCGATCAAGCTCATCTGCCGAGAGCCCGTTTGCCATTACATCGTCAAACTCCTTCCTGACGAGTTCCTTAACGAGTTCCCAGTTCTTTTGGCTCGTACCGCCATAAACCGTATACGCCCCACCCGCACCGTAGCTGAGCACATACGAACCTACCGAATAAACCAGACCGCGCTTCTCGCGGATTTCTTGGAAGAGCCGACTCGACATCGACCCACCTAGCGCCGAATCCAAAATGCTCATCACTGCGATTTCTTCTTCATCGTAAACCGAGATCCCCTCGGTACCGATGCAGAAGTGCACTTGCTCGGTGTCCTTGGCAACTTCGTTTACCGCCGCCACACCTTGAGGTCGTTCAGGCTGCGAAGCTTCGATTCCAGAAGGAATCTTTCCGAGATACTTCTCAGCTACCGCCTTCACTTCCTCAACGTCGACATTCCCAGCGACGCTGAGTAGAACGTTTTCCGCCCGGTATCTGCGATCCATGTAATCACGGATATGGGTTGGACGGAATGATCGGACAGAATCTTCGGTTCCAATAATGGGCTTACCCAGTGGATGGTTGCCCCATCGATAGCTAAGATGAAGCTCGTGCACGTGATCGCTGGGCTCGTCAAGCGAACGTTTGATCTCTTCACAAACGACTTCCTCCTCTCGTTCAAGTTCTTCAGGATCGAAGTTTGAGTGAAGCATCATGTCCGAGAGAACGTCGACGCCATTTGCAACATCATTAGACAAAACTCGACAGTAGTAGCAAGTAGATTCTTTATCGGTGAATGCGTTGAGTACTCCGCCGCGCCCCTCTATCGATTCCGCGATTTCCTTGGCAGTACGCCGCTCAGTGCCCTTGAAGAGCATATGCTCAATAAGGTGAGTGATTCCAGCCTCGTGCTCAAGTTCATGACGAGACCCCGTCTTGCACCACAGCCCAATGGCGGCTGAGCGGACATAAGGAACATTCTCGACGAGGATTCTGACGCCGTTTTTCAGCGTAATTTTGTTGATTTCACTCATGGGTTAGCCAAGTTTGGTTGAGAGCATTCCGAGACGCTCCATTGAAAATTGAAATTCGTCGCCTTTGGAAACAGCGCACGCGGAGTCTTCGAATATTGGACCGACACAGAGTAGGTCACCACTTCTGACCGTGCAGGTTTCACTTGCGAGTTTCACAGCGTCGACCATCGATAATGAGAACTCCTCAAAATTCGCAAAGCCCTTCTCATCTCCGTTAACTTTGATTGACGCAGAAAGCTTATACATGATTCCGTTTTCGGTTGGAGTCATCGCATCGTCAAGATCATCAGGGGTGGTGATGACCGGGCCGACCATGATGCCGAAGTCCTGGGAGCGACCAACGCACTTCCCATCATCTTCCTCAATGCTGTTAGACGAGAGGATGTTAACGAGCGTGAACCCAAGCAGGACCGCCTCAGCTTCTTCTTCACCGAGTTGATAACCTGCACCTCCGATAACGGCGCCTAGAAAAGAACGGACAACGTAATCGGTTGCGGTATCAGGAAGTTCGATCACCATGCTGGGGCCAATGACAGCAGCTGGGTTTGCATAGACAAAACCTGACTCCGACAGATCTGTACGGAAGACTCGGATCGAAGGCGGAGTGGGCACAGGGGCCAGTGGCCTAATGTCTGCGGCTTCATGAACACCGATCGCTTCTGTGCCATCGGTCTCATAAATTTTTCCGTCGTAAACCATTCCTGAGCGGATTGTCCCTGGCTCGGATTTCAGTTCAAAACGGCAAAGTTTCACCGAAATAGGATACCTTTTCACGCCGAATCTCCTTTTAACACCAAAACCGCTAGATGCACCTGGCAAATGCGTGGTATGATTCACCCGCAGAACAGGCACGACCTGGGAGAATCTGGATGCCGAAAAAAATTCTTGTTTGTGACGATGAGCGACATATTGTTCGCCTGATTCAGGTCAACCTTGAGAAGCAGGGTTACACAGTTGTAACCGCGTTTGACGGAAAGGAAGGACTTGAGAAGATCAAAGCTGAGAAGCCAGATATGGCGGTTCTTGACGTGATGATGCCCTACATGGACGGATTTGAAGTACTCAAGTCCATCCGCCGCGAGCCTGAGACGGAAGCTCTACCGGTCATCATGCTGACAGCAAAGGCTCAGGATAAGGACGTGTTTGAGGGTTATCACTATGGTGCCGACATGTACCTCACCAAGCCGTTCAACCCGATCGAGCTTGTGACTTTCGTCAAGCGAATTCTTGACGGAAACGACGGTGGAAGCGGTAGCAGCAAGAGAATCGACCTCTAAACCGGATCACCAGATTCAAAAAACCTGAGAAGAGTGCCTTCTCAGGTTTTTTTACTTCCCTGGAACAAAAAATGTAGTTGAGAATTCGTATTCTTGTGTTATAGTTCTGGTGAATACGAATTCACGGGCCGAACCGAGAATTCCGAGGACGCACCAATGAGGGTGACACAGCGCGACATAGCAAGATTGGCAAAAGTCTCACAGGCTACGGTTTCGCGTGTTCTTTCGGGTGATGCACGTGTCGAGCCAGAGATCCGTGACCGCGTACTGCGGATTATGGGAGAGAAGAATTACAAGCCTGACGTCCGCGCCCAAGCGTTGCGTAGCAAGAAGGTTGGAATGATCGGCTTGGTGATCAAGCGGCCACAAGGTGGAATTTCCAATGACCCATTTTTCGCTAATCTAATCTCCTCGATCGTTGATGAACTATCTGGATCAGACTTTCATTTATGTGTCGATTCGGCCATGAGCGATTTCTCTCATGAATCGATTTACGACGAAATGCTCCGCACTCGTCGCGTCGATGGATTGATCCTCGTCGAATCAGAAGCTTCTGACGATCGAATCATACGTCTTCAACGAGACCGCTTTCCGTTCGTACTCATCGGAAACCCTTTGCATGCTGGAGAAGTACATAGCGTCGATAACGACAACGTCTTGGCTTCTGAAACTGTAACTCGTCACCTTGTCGACCAGGGTTACACTCGCATCGCCTTTCTTGGTGCCAAAGCGGGGATTACAGTTTCCGATGATCGAATCGCTGGATACCAGCGCGCGCTTCGCGGAACGCAGATTGACCACCTCGTTTACCATGCAAACTTTGGAAGCGAAAATGCTCGTTGTGCAGGTCACGAGTTTTTGAGCCAAGAAGATCGTCCCGATGCCGTCGTTGTGCTCGACGATTTCATGGCCCTGGGTGTTTCAATCGCGGCACGAGAGAAAGGTCTCTCGATTCCAAACGACTTGGGACTGGCGTCATTCAACGATACAAGCCTTTGTGAGGCAGTTGGAGGTGGACTTACCAGTGTTAACCTGAACATCCCTGCACTAGTCAAACAAACAGTCGAGCGCCTGATAAACATCATCGATGAAGAGGAGATTCCCGTGAATCGAAGGCTTATCATTCCGGCAAAGCTGAGCATCCGTAGAAGCACTATGCGAGAAGGGGTGATGAGATGATTCTCGTAGGAATGATTTTCGCCCAAGAAACCCTCCACAGGTTCACGTTCGTTGCCGAGCAGAAGTTGAACTCAGTAAGCGTTGCTGGCACGTTCAACAACTGGAACAAGGACGCAAATCCAATGCAACTTAGTTCCGATGGACGAACTTGGACCACGAGCATCAATCTTGGGCTAGGCAAGCACCAATACAAGTTCATCAAGAACGGTGACCAGTGGATCACCGATCCTAAAGCTACCAAAAACGAAGACGATGGCGGCGGAAACATCAACTCGATCCTCTTCATCACACCGCCGGACTACAAGATAAAAGCAAGCCGGACCGACGGTCAAACCGCCAAGAGCGCGATCTACCACGAGCCCCTTGCGCCGTACTTCAACTTCTACAATGGTAGTGTTCAGCTCAAGTTAAGGTCTCGTCCAGGAGACATCAACTCCGTTAAAGTAGTCTCCGGAAGTGTGGTCACCACCGCAAAAGAAACCACCATTGATGAGTTTTATTCCAACTGGAAAGCCGAGCTTCCATGGGACGGAAAGTCCAAACTGTTCTATCGCTTCGAGCTAACTGACGGCAGCACCAAGAGTTCCTACTCCTACGCCGTTGATCCCGCCAAAACCGCAGTCTTTATCACCCCTAATTGGGTGCCCCAAACCGTCGTCTACCAGATCTTCCCTGATCGATTTGCAAACGGAAACCGATCCAATGACCCGGCGGAAGTCATGCCCTGGGACGCCAAGCCAACGTACAGTAACCGTTATGGCGGAGATGTTGCCGGTGTCAGCAAGCACCTCAAGCACCTGAAAGATTTAGGAGTTGGAACCGTCTACTTCAATCCGATCTTCGCTAGCCCAAGCAACCACCGTTACGAGGCCGATGACTTCTATCAGCCTGATAAAGAGTTCGGAACTCAGTCGGAATTCATCGCACTCACTAAAGAGATGAAAGCGAGCGGAATCCGAACGGTGATGGACTTCGTTTTTAACCACACCTCGCCAAACTTCTTTGCTTTTAAGGACCTGGCGGAAAAGGGACAGCAGAGCAAGTACAAGGATTGGTACTTCCCTAAGTCGTTCCCCGTGGTGAGCGGAGACAGCAAGACCTACGAGGCTTGGTACGGGTTCCCTTCCATGCCAAAAGTCAATATCGTCAATCTAGAAGCAAGAGACTGGTTCCTTAAGATGGCTCAGTTCTGGCTCAAGAATTCAGCACTTGACGGAATGCGCCTTGATGTCGCGAACGAAGTCAATCCTGAATTTTGGCGAACAATGCGCCCGATTGTCAAAAAGGCGAACCCCAACGTTTGGATCATCGGCGAAATCTGGGGCGATGGAAGCCCATGGCTCAAGGGTGATCAATTCGACTCAGTCATGAACTACCAGTTCCGCGACGCCTGCCTCAAGTTCATCGCCAAGGGAACAACAAATTCAAAACAGTTCGCCAACCAGCTGATGAAGGTTCACGAGAGCTACGTCCCACAGGTGAGCAACAACATGATGAACTTGTTGAGTAGTCACGATACTGCCCGGTTCCTTACGGAAGCGGGTGGTGATAAGGATCTTCAGAAGCTTGCCGCCGCGGTTCAGTTCACCTGGGTCGGAGCACCGAGCGTCTACTACGGTGAGGAACTTGGCATGGAAGGTGGCGCGGACCCGGATAATCGCCGTGGCATGGAGTGGGATAAAGCGACCGCAACCAACAACATGCTAAGCCACTACAAAAAGCTCGCAGCACTTAAGAAGACCAACACTGCACTTTGGACCCCAAACGTTGAGTTTCTGCAAGTCGACGGCTCTGAAAGCGACCGAGTCGGCGCGTATGTTCGAACCAGTAACAAAGATGCCGTACTCGTTGCGTATAACCGTTCCGATGCGGAACAAACAATTTCTATCCGCCCTCCAACAGGCGTGCGAAAGCTCGCAAGCGGGGGACTTTCTGACATCATCTCCGGTGACCGTGTCGCGGTTTCCGACCGACCAGTAATCATTAAACTGCGACCGAGGTCAGCCCGAGTGCTGGTTCCGTCCGCAAAGAAATCCTCGCTTGCCCCCAAGGTTCAGCTCTTTGCTGCGTCAAAAGGGGATTCGGTTCAACGCCGAGCGAATTCCATTCAGGAGCAAACACAACAACCATGAAAAACAATCGAGCGTTTACGCTCATCGAACTCCTCGTCGTGATTGCGATCATCGCAATCCTCGCCGCGATCCTCTTCCCAGTCTTCGCTCAGGCGAAAGCTGCAGCTAAGAAGACTTCCTGTCTTTCAAACCTAAAGCAAACTGGAACCGCAGTTCACATCTATGCATCCGATGCAGACGATAAAATCCCTGGCACCAAGATCTACGAACCATACGTGTTCCACGCGTATCTCAGACCTTACGTCAAGAACATGGAGATGTTCAAGAGCCCGGCTTCGCCTTACAAGATTGGAACCTATCAGCGAAAGCAGGGTCAAAATGGATCGGGCAACTATGTCATCAATCCGAACGACCCTTGTATCGGTCTTGGCAACTCGGTTCGGGGCGCAGCAAACTTCTACGACGACATCTACCCGCCAACAGACTATGACGTCAACATTATCCTGTTCGGATACAAGCAGAACGCGTGCGCAGCAGGCGGAGCAACCGGCACTTACGCTCAACTCGGAACCGATTTGACCGCCGGCGGCACCAATGGAGACGGAAACGAGCGAATCGGTGGTAGCCCCACGATGACCTTCACCTCGCAGGCAAAGGTTCCATTGCTCTTCACCTTCCCGGACAACACAGACTGGCCAGGACAAACGTTCTGGAGCAACAACTACAAGGGCATGCACGGAGACAAGAACAACATCGTTTTTGCTGACAGCCACGCAAAGACCTTCGCAACCAAGGCAATGCTAGGAGCGTACGGTCGAGCTTATAACAGCACCGACTTCGGCTTCTGGAATACCTGCCCTCCAGCCAACGCTTGGAGCGGAGATCCTAACGCCGGTCAATGCTTCTACTACTGGGGCACCAACTACGCGGCACCTAACTTCCAGTAAGTTCCGAAACAGAAGTTCCCCCGCTTAGGCGGGGGACTTAATCTATTTAGACTCATGAAAGCCATAAAACTCACACTCATTTCGATTGTCATCACTGCCTCAATTGCCGGTTGCAACGTTGGTAATGCACCCGAAGGGCCATCGCCAGAGCAGTTTCAGAAGGACTTGGCGGCATCACCAGCCGTGGACCAGATTCGTTTCATTCAAGGTAGTCCTGCTCCTGCAGCTGAAAAGGCAGCAAAGATCGAGGAGTTGAAGAAGAAGTACAACCTGTCTGATGCGGACGTTGCTGCGGCAACCGCGCCGGCAGCAGGAGCTCCGGTTATTCCTGGACGCTAGTTCTCAATTTCAGAGCGGTCTTGTGTACATCGCAAGACCGTTTTTTTCGTCTCTGGGCCACTCTGATTCGGGCTTGTCCCAATAGAGTTCCAGTCCGTTACCATCCGGATCACTCAGGTAGAAAGCTTCGCTGACCCCGTGATCAGCTGAACCCTCGATAAGGTGCCGAACCTGCTTGACAGCTTCGTGAAGTTGCTCACGAGTCTCATACAGAATTGCCGCATGAAACAATCCGGGCGAACGCCCCGATGCGGGCGGCGAACCCTTACTCTGCCACTGGTTAAGCCCAAGATGGTGGTGATACCCGCCCGCAGAGATGAACGCAGCATCCTCTCCATACCGCTGAGTGAGCTGGAATCCTAGGACCCCGCAGTAGAATTCCAGCGACCGTTCTAAGTCACTGACTTTCAGATGAACATGCCCAATTCGGGTCCCGGCAGGAACGATGTACTCGCTCATATGGGATTGTATACTCCTTGTTGATGCCCCTTGCACCCACAGATGCCGAACTCGCCCAGCGCAACGCGGTGATGGCGAAGATTTTGGAGTGTACGCGCACCGAAACCCGGATCAAGCTTCCCGAATTCGATCCTGCCCGAGAACGCCCCTCTGATCAGTTCGCACTCATCAACGTCGGACTAGAACCGAACGACTTCGGAGGCGTCCTCGGCACTTACCGATATCAGTTTGAAGGCGAAGAAGATCTGCTTCATCTCATGATCACGTCCGTTTCTGAGGAGCCTGTAAGCACCGCCGAAGCGCATCAGGTTGCCTCCATCGTCCTCCACGGAGTGCCCTCCGCGCTCGTCTGGCTCAAACCTGGAGAATTCTCCCAGCACTTCTATGTTGGTCACGATGAGCTTCTGGTCCATCTGACGGAGAAGCTCTAGCCTCGAACCTTAAAAACATAGGTAAATTGGAACCTCGCCGCGTTAATCGGCATAGAGAATAAGGTCGGATGAGCGAACCGGATTGCATGACTTTGCGCGAAGCTGTTGCACAGCTCGGCACCGTCGCGCCTGGCGCTCCCCTTTTAGCCCTCGGACAAACCGTATTCTGGGATGAACCCATGAAAGCCGGTCTCGCGCTTGAAGCTGCAAACGCTGGCGTCGAGTTCGTCGCGGGAGTCCACGACACCGACTACTTCGCTAAAGCTCCTGGCACCAAACACGCCAAAAATCAGTTCCTCACCCTCCCACACAACGACGGCTCGACAAAGGCCCTCTGGTCTGCCGCCGCCGAATTCTCCTGCCTCTTTGGCTCGGAAACCGTCATCACCAAAGATGCCCTCATCAAAGCAGGACTTCGCTTCGATCGACTGAACCAAATCCGTAAAGGGTTCCTTGATGAAGCCACTCAAGCTTGGGGATGGCGAGGAATCGTTTCACTGGACGAACAGCCACCGATCACATTGGAAGTCAAAGCCGACGCACTGAGTCGAGAACTTTGCAAAACTCTCAAGTGGTCTATCGACGAATCTACCTCGTCGTTCGGCGGCGAAGGCTTCGACCGAGCCGTTAAGAAGGGCGATGAATTGAACGCCCACTTCTGCGATTCCGCAGATCGCGACGGACAGACCCTCTCCCAGGTATACCGCGACCTGCTGCCAAAGATTTATTCATTTGTTGCGAACCGGCCGGTCCAAATGGAGACCACCCAAACCAGCCAACTCCTGAGGTTCAATAGGTCAACCTGCACCCTTCCTCGATTCGACCTCCTTCGAAAATTCATCGAGGATTCATCAGCGAGAGAAGCGTACGACCAAGCAATCAAGGGCTTCCCTGGACTCTACAGCCTTGCTAAGTTCGGAACAGGGGCAATCCCTTTCGACCTCGTCATTCCCGGCGTTGGACGCGGAACGATTCGTGTGGGTAATCGAGGCATCGTCATCAACACCCCTCGACCACAGTTTCTCTCGTTCAAAAACCCGATACAGTCCCTCGAAGAGTTTGCGAAGCTGATTGAATCCAAGTTTGGAACCGAGTGCGTACTTGTCGGAAAAGCCGTCACCCTTATTGGCATGCTTGGACGTGAGTTTGTCTTCTCATTCCACGAAGGAGCCTCATCTTATGTCAAAGCCTCACGGGAGCTACACCGAGCGTTGGACTTCCGAGTCAATCCAATCCTGCGCATCCGCTACCAACTCTGGGACTCGCTCGAGAACCTGCAGGGCTGGTTCAAGCTTCCCGAGCCATTACACCGCGCATTCGGCTCTGATGACGTTTGCTTCCCGTCCTTTGCTGCCCGTTGGCGAGCGGTAGGCTTGGAGCAAAAAGAGCGGCTTGCCCGGCTGGGCACCCTCCGAAAGCCAATCGATCTCGTGCAGTATCTTGAGCAACTCGTCGGTGGCGCTTGGAGCACGCAGGCTAAGGAATACATCGTTCTCCAGCGACAACTCTCTGTCCTATCGCGTGAAGTAGAGGATCTTAGCGAGAAGCGAACACGCATCTATGGACGACTTAGGGAGATCCGAGGACTATGGCAAGAGCTTGAAAGGCAGAAGGGTGATCACTTCCGCGAGCGGATCTTTGATCGGCTCGCCTCCGAAACTGATATGGAAACCCGCGCCCGCTACTCTCAAAGGATATTCCTACTTCAGTCCGAACGCGATTCACTGAAGGGTGCCCTTCACAAGCTTGGACGTAAGCAGCGAGAAGCAGCACAAGACCCCGCCGTCATGCGAGCTCATGAACGCCGACGAGAGATCGAGATCGAAGCCGAGCTCAAACGCCTCAAACTCATTCGAGAGGCAATCGTTTCCAGCACTGGTCTCGAGAATGCCAACCGCCGACCTGCCGCCTGGTGGCTCCCCATGATCTCACCAGACGGTAAGTTGTTTGATGCCGTGATGAAATCTGCTGAATGCTGGTGGGAGCCAATGAATTGAAATTCTGGAAAGTTCAATCCATCGGGAACCACTTCCCTCTTATCCTGACTTCTGAGTTCTTTGGAGATTTGTCATCTTTGGCGGTCCAAATGTGCCGCGACCACTTTGGCGTCGGCGGTGACGGACTGTTGGCAGTCGGAATGGAAGGCGCTGATTTAGTCTTGCGGATGTTTAATCCGGACGGAACCGAGGATTTTTGTGGAAACGGACTGCGATGTGCGGCACGCTTTGCGTTCGATCAAGGTTTGGTCGGTGCGGGTTTCAACATCCAGCATTTGGGGCGAAAAGTTCCGGTGTCGGTTGAAGGTTCACTGATCAAAACAGGGATCGGGACTGCCTCATACGATCCCAAAGACGTCCCAACGATCATCGCCGGGGAACTCTTTGACGAAACAATCTTTGCGGGAAGAGACTCCGATTGGTCCGTTGTTCTTTCTGGTTCTGCGCTCTCAACCGGCTCAACCCACATCGTTCTCCCCGTCGGATCTCTCCCCGACGACGACGGATTCCGCGCCATCTCCTCCCGTCTCGAAGTAGATCCGAGATTCCCTCAGCGCACTAGTGTCATCTGGGCTGCCCGGGATGGCGAGGCTCTAAAGATTCGAATCTGGGAACGCGGCGTAGGCGAAACCCTCGGCTGCGGCACCGGATCTTCCGCCGCCGCCGTCGACTGGATGCGCCGCCGCAAACGAGGCGGACGCATCGAAGTCAAGAACCCTGGCGGCACCGTGTGGGTAACCGCTGACAGCTGGTCCTCCCCGATCACCCTCGAGGGCGAGGCGACCACGGTGTTCCAAGGCGATTTTCCGATATAATCTTGGTTCCGTTGCCCGGGTGGCGAAATGGTAGACGCAGAGGACTTAAAATCCTTTGGTAGTAATACCGTGAGGGTTCGAGTCCCTCCCTGGGCACCAAATCTTACTGCTCTTCGAAACCAGCCAACTGCTTTAGCTCGCCAGTGACCATATAGTGCACCCGCTCGGCAATGTTCACCGAGTGATCTGCAATCCTCTCGAGATGATGAATGGCCTGGAACAGCCACCCGTGCGCGACAACCGAGTCCGGATCGCGGCGCATCAACAAAAACACTTGAGCCCGAAGCTCTCGGTAGATCTTATCTGCCTCATTCTCCTGGGTGCCCACCAGCTCAACCCGCTCCAAATCGCGACGCACAAACGCCTCCATAGCGTCGTGCAACATCTTCCGGCAGAGAATCGCGAACTTGCCGAGATCGATGATATCGGTCCGCCCCTCTTCTCTTTCAATCTTCAAAGTTGCCTTTGCAAGATCAACCGCCAAGTCCGCGCAGCGCTCGAGGTCTGTAATGATTTTCAGGGTGGCTCCAACATGGCGCAGGTCAGCACCCATCGGGTTCTGCAGCCCGATGATCTTCATGCAGAGTGATTCAATTACCAGCTCTTTCTCGTCAATCGCATCATCCTGCTGAATCGCCTGCTTAGCTAGAGAGGAATCGAGCTTGACCAAAGAATTCGACGCATCCGCCACCATCTTCTCGACCCAACTGGCCATCTCCAAGAGCTCGTGCTCCATGATCTCTAGCTCTCGATCAAAATTCTGACGGGCGTAGCTGACGGATTCCATGTCTTTCAAAACGGATTGTGGCAGAAGAAGGTTCTCTCGCCTTCAATCGTTGCCTCAGGCTTAACTTGCGAACAGATATCCTGTCGGTGGATACAACGATCAGCAAATCGACAACCCGGCTTAACATCTTTGGGATCGGGTAGCTCTCCTTCCAGGGGCTCGGGAAGATATCCCAGCCGATCAAGAGTAGGCGCAGACTCTAGGAGCGCCCTCGTGTACGGATGCTTTGGATTCGCAAAAATCTCTTCTGTCGGTCCGGTCTCGACGATCCTGCCAAGGTACATCACAGCAATTCGGTCCGCCAGAAAACGAACCGTCATCAAATCGTGAGAAATATAAAGGAATGCGCAACCGAGTTCCGTACGGATATCTTTCAGCAGATTCAAGATCTGAGCGCGAATCGAGAGATCAAGAGCACTCGTTGGCTCATCGCAGATCACCAGCGGTGGGCGCAAGGCTAAAGCTCGTCCAATTGCAACTCGCTGTCGCTGTCCGCCCGAGAGCTGATGAGGATATCGATCAGTGAACCGATCATCAAGGCCTACCTGCTTCATTATCGCCGGAATATCCACCGGAACTTTCATCAAAGAACCCGGTTCGGCAATCGACCGCGAAATTGTCCAACGAGGATTCAAAGAGGCATATGGGTCTTGCCAGACCATTCCAACCCGCGACGCCATATCACTCGTCGTCTTGGTGACTTCGCTTCCACCAAGAAACATGGTGCCCCCCGATGTCGGTTGAAGTCCCAAAATAGCCTTCGCCAAAGTGGTCTTACCGCAACCGGACTCACCGACAACCGCAACAATCTCACCTTCGTTAACCTCAAGCGAAACACCGTCCAAAGCATGAACCGGACCACCATTAACCGGATAGGTGACCCGGAGGTCATTAACGCGAAGGACAGAGCTACTCATTTTCTCCCAAGATGCTTTGGCTCCAGAACAAGCGATTACGCAACTTGTAAAGGAAGTCTTCATTTTGGATGGTCACAAGGTTGGTTGTGCGCTCCGAGCGGCGAATTTCAACATAATCACCGGGAAGAAGGTGCAATCGCGTCTGCCCATCCCCGCTCAGAACGGCATCCCCCCCGCTGTCGAGCCTTAGTTTGATTCTCGAGTCAGCCCCAAGCACCAACGGCCGGGCAGAGAGGGTGTGAGGAGCAAGAGCGGTAAGAATAAGTGCATCCACACTGGGATCAACAACCGGTCCACCAGCGGAAAGGTTGTAACCCGTCGAACCAGTCGGAGTTGAAACCATCACACCGTCCGCCGGATAACTGGTCAAAGCTTGACCATTCACCTGTACATCAAACGTCAGCATCCTATCCGTGACCGTTCTCTGCAGAACAGACTCGTTCAATGTATGGATCGTCGCCACCGACTTTTCTCCGCGGACAAGCGAGGTTTCGAGCATCATTCGTCTCTCTGTCTTGTGCTCACCATCTTGAAAGGCGCTCAGGACTGTGCCAATATCTTCTGGCAAGCACTGCGTCACAAAACCGAAACGACCAAAGTGCACTCCCAGAATCGGAGTTCCCTTTGCCGAGCAGAGATGCGCGGCTCGAATAATCGTGCCATCCCCACCAAAAGCGATCACGAGATCGCAATCGGCGATTTCCACTGACCCAACTGAGGTCAGCCCGAGTCGTCCAGCCGCGCGATCCTCCGCGGCGACCTCACAACCCCGGTCTAAAAGCCAACGAGCCGCCCGTTGGGCGGCTTCGGCGGCATCTTCACGATGCAGATTAAGGACAATGGAGGCTCGCAATTAACCCGCTGCTTTCATTCTCTTGAGATTCTTCGCAACATCCGAGTTGCTCGGGTCAATCACGGCTGCCTTTTCAAGCAACGCGATCGCCTGAGCTCGCTTGTTCATTTTCTCAAGAACGACTGCTAGGTTATTGTACGCCGGAACATACTTTGCGTCAGCAGAAATCGCACTTCGAAAAGCGGCTTCTGCGGCGGCGTAGTTTGCATCACGAAGGTGACATCGACCGACACCGTCTAAAGCCATAGCACTCGATGCCTTTGTAGCTAGGACTGCCTTGTATTGCGCCATCGCCTCTTTCGTGTTACCAAGCTCGTACTGAGCATCGGCAATAAGCAAGCGTGTCTCGACATCGCCAGGAGCGAGGCGAATCATTTCCATCCAAATTGGCATAGCCGATTTCACGTCGCCTGACCGAGCCGCCGCAGCGGCAAAGTTCTTCTTGTTCTTTGCGGAGGGATCCAGACCAGCGAGCTTCTCGAATAGCTCGCGTGCTTCTGCGTACTCACCTTTGTTGAAAAGAATGACACCAAGATTTCCTAAGGCACCCTTATCAGAATCCTGCAGCGAGAGAGCCTGACGAAAGGCGACTTCAGCTCCTGCGTAATCCTTCTTGTTCTTCTTCATGACTCCCATGTTGAAATTGTAAGTGAAGTCATTTGCGAACATTGCCTCATAGTTGCCATACAGGGCTTCCATATCCCTAGTTCGGTTTCCTCGAGCATAACAGTCTCCAAGTGCAAGCACTACCTGCTTGTCCTGCGCTCCAGCTTTGAGCGCCCGCTCCAAGAAGGTGGCAGCACTAGAATGCTTTCCGAGTCGGTATAGAAGCGCACCTGCGTTTCGGGCGTAGGTCTGATTCTTCGGATCCATATCCGACGCTCGACTGAATGTCGTTGCGGCAGCTTCAAACTTCTTTGCGCCTTCTTGTGCGACACCGAGATTGTTCACAACGAACGCCTTATCTTTGACCTTATCCCCGGCCTTGGTGAACATCAGGATCGCCTTGTCCCAGTCTTTGTTCTGAATATGGATGTTGCCGAGGTTATAGTAGGGCTCGTAGGATGCTTGATCCACCACGATCAGTTCGTTGTATCGCAAAAGCGCTTTGTCCATCTGACCTGCCAAGAAGTATGCATTGCCAAGGTTATTTAGCACCTCGGTGTCCTTTCTGTTAGCAGCGTATGCAGTTTCGAGCGGAGCCAACGCCTTCTTTGGCTCTCCGTTTTTCAGATGAAGGAACCCGAGCCAGCCATTGGCTGAACCACTCATTGGAAACTCTTTGACAATGGCCTCGAATGCGGCAATCGAATCACCGAGGGCAAGCTTGCTCTTGTCACTCTTGTTGTACTGCTCAATCGCGGCAACCACTTTGATATTGGCGGCATTCTCCAAGTCCGTCGGTCCCTGAGCGAACGCACTGCCCAGAGTGAGGGCACATAGTGCCGTAACCAAAAATCGCATTGACTTCATCATAATTTTAGCCCAGCTCATATTCTATGCCAATTCATAGGCACCCATGATTCTAGGAATCGCATTCTCATAAGCGTCCTCAAGTTCAAGAAGCGTCCAATTGAGGTCACCGAAGCCGCCTGACAGGTTCAAATGCGGTTCACTGGTAACTTCACCAAGTTCAATTACCAGAAGATTCTGACTTTCAGCAATTTCCCTCACCTTTGCTAAGTTGTCGGTGGAAACTACGACATTGCCCTGGAACTCACCAAAGAGCTGCGACACTTCTAGACCAATCGTCGGTAGCGCGGCATTGATCCCCAATCCAGCGGCGATCGCCATTTCGGCAAGCGCTACCGCGATCCCACCATCGCTAACGTCGTGTGCGGAGGCAATCGCTTCCTGGCTCGCAAGCTTGGCAAGAACGGCACAAAGTCGCTTTTCGCCAACAAGATCAGGAGCCTCTGGGTAACCATCTTCTGTGCCGACTACATCCACCAAGAATGCACTCGCCCCCAGACCCTGGTGTGATGAAACTGTCTGGCCCGTGCTGATGAGCGCAAGCGTATCTCCGAGGCGGGGAACCAGTCCAAGCGACTTCGTCGGATCGTCAAGCACTCCGACCATGCCAATCATCGGAGTCGGAGGAATCTCACCCAGCTCACTCTCGTTGTAAAAACTGACGTTTCCGCTAATGACCGGAGTATCCAGAGCTTCGCTGGCACTCGCAATCCCTTCGACGGCTTCCGCGAATTGCCAATAAACCTCCGGATAGGTCGGATTTCCAAAATTGAGACCGTCCGTCACGGCGACCGGACGCGCACCTGTACACGCGACATTTCTTGCCGATTCCACCACCGCAAGCTGCCCTCCTCGAAGAGGGTGTGCCTTGGTCCATCGAGCGTTGCCGTCGAGCTTAACCGCAAAGCCCTTTTTGGCTCCAGCCGGAGCAATCACCGCCGCATCAGCCGAGCCGCTGGAACGGACAGTTTGCGTCTGCACCTGCTGGTCGTACTGTTGGAAAACGAAACGCTTGCTCGTGATGTCTGGGCTGCTGAGGAGCTTGAGAAGCGCATCTGTTAGGTCTACCCTTGGAAGGAGAGTTGGATCAAACGACGCAGCTTTTCGGAACGACTCAGGCTCATTTTGGGCGCTATGGTAGACCGGACAGTGATCGGTCAGAAGCTTCGGATCAAGTTCCGCAATCACTTCACCGTGGCGTGATACTCGCAAAATCTGGCCATCAGTCACATATCCAACTACGACTGCGTGAACTCCCCACTTGTGGAAGACGTCGATGACCTCTTGCTCACGGCCTTTTGTAGCGACCGCCATCATGCGCTCCTGACTTTCGCTCAGCATCAGCTCGTAGCCACTCATGTCGTTCTCGCGCATCGGAACCAGATCAAGGTTGATCTCCATCCCCACTCCGCCCTTGCTCGCCATTTCGACAGTGGAACAGGTGAGCCCCGCCGCTCCCATATCCTGAATCGCGACGATTGCCCCAGTAGCGAGAGCCTCTAGAGTTGCCTCAATGACCTGCTTCTCCGCAAACGGGTCTCCGATCTGAACATTCGGTCGCTTTGCCTCACTATCCTCGCCGAAAGCCTCGGATGCGAATGTTGCACCGTGGATGCCATCACGCCCAGTGGATGAGCCGAGATAGATGACTGGATTCCCAACGCCACTTGCCGCTGCTGTCGTGACCTCATCAAGCCTGAGCACTCCGACGCACATCGCGTTCACCAAGGGATTTCCTGAGTAGTTCGGGTGGAAGTTGACTTCACCGCCAACGGTCGGTACTCCGACGCAATTTCCATAACCGGCGATTCCCTCAACAACGTGGTCGAACAAGTAGCGGTTCTTACGCACAATCGCCTCGGGAGCTTTTCCATCCTCAATTGGTCCAAATCGAAGAGAGTTCAGCATCGCAACAGGACGCGCGCCCATTGTAAGAATATCGCGGATGATTCCGCCAACTCCAGTAGCCGCCCCCTGATAGGGCTCTACGTAAGAGGGGTGGTTATGTGACTCCACCTTCATAGTGATCCCAAGTCCGTCACCCAGCGGAACGACCCCCGCGTTTTCGAGGCCCTCGCCCTCCATCGCTTCTTTGTACTTGCTAAAGCGGTTCAGGACAGGGCGGGAATACTTGTAACCGCAGTGCTCGCTCCACATCACTGCAAACATGCCGAGCTCGGTGTAGGAGGGATCACGCCCCAAAAGTTCGGTCAGCAGGGTGTACTCCGAATCGTTCAATCCCATCGACGAGTAGACTTCTGACGTGAAGGCGGCCATCCTCATCAGTATATCTTTCGCCCTACTCGCCGGATGTGGTTCTGGCACCAAGGTCGCCGGGAAATGGGAAGGATCGCGCGATTGGAAGGCGATTAGCACCCAAAACGAAGAAGTCTCCCGCGCCCTTGCGGGAGTGATTCTGGAACTAAAAGCAGACAAGACATTCCTGCTCCAAGACGGAGGAATCCCTTTTGAAGGAACCTATGTTCTCTCTGGCGTGGAGATCCGGTTCGACGTCCTCAGAATCATGAATCGACCAGTGGGCGTGCAACCGGAAAGCACCCAAAAAGCCGCATCCTTCACAGCGTTGGTGAAGGATGGCAAAATTCTCTTTCGCGCCTCCGGCGAGAAAGAACCAGTTGTCCTTGAACCTAAGGCACAGGAACAAGCTCGACCGTAGCGGAGGTGATCGTGTCGCCAACCGCAATGGCATCAACCGCGGATTGGCCCTGAATCACGTCTCCAAAGACAATATAGTTGCCATCCAAAGAATTCAGAACATCGAGACAAACATATATCTGGCTACCAGCCGAATCCAAGCTCGACGATCTCGCCATACCGAGCGAATACTTGAGATGCTTGAGGTCGTTCGGCTCGAAATTGATGGTGTAGCCTGGTCCACCCGTCCCAATGTTTGGATCGGTCAGAGGTAGCGTTTTGGTGAGCGGACATCCCCACTGAACTACAAAATTCTCTTCTCGACGATGCAGCTTGATTCCTTCATAGAACCTTTCGTTGACGAGCGAAACCAGGTTCGCACAATGCCGGGGAGCTTTATCCGGTCTGAGAGCAAAGACGATGTCTCCGGCTGTCGAAAATCTGAAGCGAACATTCAAATTCGCTTGAACATTAATCTGCGTTGAAGCTGACTTGGTCGAGTCACTTGCAAGAGTTCCAGTAATGTTTACAGTGCCAAGTGTTGATGCATCCCCTGTCCAAACTCCCGCGGCGCTAATTGTGCCCGATGAAGCCGTCCAATTGACTCCAGATGTCACAACAACCCCGGCGATCTTCGCCTGGAAGGTCTGCCTTGACTGCGGCAGAGCATAACGAGCTGATGTCGAATCGACAATCTCAATCGGAGGGGCAACTGTGACGATGAACGTCTGTGTCTTGCTGGGGTCAGCAGTACTAGTTGCGGTGATTGTATCGGAAAACGTCGCGGTCCCTACCGCCCCACTTGGAGCCGTATACACACCAAGGGCAGTAATCGTTCCGAGTGTGGCCGACCACGTAACCTCGTTCGAACTGGATCCGGTGACCGTCGCGCTAAACGTCTTTGTTCCGCTGTAAGGGAGATTTGAGCTCCCCGATGAGGTGATATTCACAACGTATCCGGAATCTACTTGAGCCGTAGCCTGAGCAAATTTTGAGGGTTCGCCGGCTACCTCTGCACGAATCGTGTAGTTCCCCGAAGCTGCTGGAGCCTTGTACTTTCCAGGTTCTGTAAAGCTGCCTTGCGAGGTCGGTCCAACTCCTGGAAGACTCCAAACTACGGCTTGCTTACCGCCATCGACAATGGCTGTGAGCTGAATCGACTCATTTGGCTTGAGTTTTATCGGAGAAGGAGTGATCGAGATACCCCGATAGGGCGCCGGCGAACCTGATCCGCCACTTCCACCACACCCAAACAAGAGTCCAGCGACTAATCCAACCAACAAAACGCGAATGCGCATGGCTCCTATTGTATCCGCGTCACTCGGTTACAAAGGTCGAGTCTTGAGCTTAACTGGTCTGATTACCCGGGCAACTGGGTGCCATGTGTCTTCGATGAAATCATCCTGAATCGCTCCCCAAGCGGTCGCCCCATCCGTTGCACTTGGCTCCAATAGCTCGAACGCCACCCGCCCGAGCGGTTGCTCGCATCGCACCAAGATCCCCTGAATCGAGCGGTTCCATGTTCGCCATTCGCCTTCCAAGGAAATCAGCTTATGGCCCTGAAACGCCGATCTCGCCTCCATCCGCTTTGTGATTCGAAAGGCTTCTAGCGGATTTGTCTTTGGTGGATCTTGGTCGAGTCCCTCAATCACTTCAAGCTTTAAACCGTGAAGCTTGAGCAGTTCGATAAGCTTAGTCTCTGAGTCTGGAATGACATACGCAAAGGGAACTTCGGCGAAACTGGTACCTACAAAGCGATCAAAAACAGGCATCATCACTTTCTCAATATCTCGAACCGGACCTTTGTTCTTGACGCCAGCACTCAGACCCTTTTCAAGGAGAACTTCTTCCTCGCCACGTGATACCATCTGAAACTTGGTGGCTAGTTTCGCCCCGACAATCGAACTCTCCGATGCAGCGTGGATCGCCTTGATCTTAATGGCATCTTTCAAGATCTTAGCGAGACACAGCTTCACGAAGCGCTCCGTATCCCGCACTCGAATATCAAACGGCTCATACACCATCGCCTCACTCAGGATCGGCAACGCTCCGCGCAAGCCAGCATAATTCGTCACAAAACGAGCGTCTGCCGCAAACGTCTCAAAGCGCCACTTGCCGTCTTGGAAGAAACCATTCCCGTAGTCAAGCATCTCCAACTTGAACTTCTTCCGCCCTTCTTGGCGAACTGACGGAAAGAAATCGCGGAAGGCATAATCGAGAAGTTCCGGATGGGCATTTGGATTTCCGGGCCCTCCGTAAGTCATCGGGTAGCCATGGCGAGTCCCATCGGTGGTGTGAAGGTCAAACACGACATCGGGATTCCAAGAGTAGATATTCCTAAGCGCTCCCTGCATCTCAGGCGATTCAGCCTTCGTGCAGTCCCTATTCAGATCAAGTCCTTGCCCATTGGGTCTTAGACCAACCATCTCCGGACCATTCTGTCCAGGTCGATTCTTCGCCTGTGGCGCAAACTCTTCGTTACCGTCACAGTTGTAGATCGGTTGAACCAAAAGAATTGCCTTTTTGAGAAGTCCCCGATCCTTCACCCATTCGCGCATCAGATGCATCGCTGCTTCCTTTCCTTCCACTTCTCCGGCATGAATGTTTGCCTGAACATAGATGATGAGCTTGCCGCTTTTTGCCGCTTCTTGGGCATCCTGCACCATCGGCTCGGCAATGGTGACAAGAGGAATACGCCGGCCTTTGGCAGAAGTCCCGCTGAAACCGAGTTTCGATACCTTGGAGAACTTGGTTGTGATCGCTTGACAGAATCCGACAACATCCTCGTAAGTCGAAGTCTCGGCATACTTCGTTCGTTCTGGTCTGGTCTTGAGCGGATCATCGAACAAACCGGACATCAACAGGAGCGGAACCAAAGCCATTCCAACCTTTTACCCGCTAAACTACCTCCCATGTCCGCCGAATGGCCACCAGAACTCGACGCCCTGATCGCCGCACCCGATCATCACAAGCTTTTGATGGAGAACGAACATGTCCGCGTACTGGAAACTAGGATCAACCCCGGCGAAACCGTTCCAGTGCACACTCACCAAAACTCTTCCACGAACTACTTCTTCTCTTGGTCGGACTGTATTCGTCGAGACGACAAGGGTGCAGTCCTTTTCGACTCCTGTGCCGCAGGGATCTCCCTTTCGGTGGGCGAGACAACCTGGCAGGGTCCTCTTCAGCCACACACACTAGAGAACGTCGGGAATCAGCCAATCCATCTGATCTCGATCGAGCTTAAAAAGTGCACAACTTAGGCGATTCGTTTGGAAATCGCCCGGTCTGTGCAATCGATGGCAATTTTTGTCGCCACCAAAGCATCATCAGGTGAGGCTAAGGAACCCACTTCTCCGCTCGCCATGTAACGACCAAACTGATGATACATTCCATCAAAGTTTTTCTCGCTGGCGCCTTCGGAGCGAAGCACCTGCTCTCCCGTTCGCGCCTCTAAGACGTAGCCGTTACGATCAAAACGGGCAACACCCCCGGTGCCGATCAATTCATAGGTGAAATATGACACGGGTTCTCGAACAGTGTGTCCATACGTAAACGAAACCTCAACCGAAGCCGTGATGCCCCCTTCCAGGGCCAAGTGACAGGTCACATGGTCTGGCGAGTCGTACTTCGCCAACCAAGCTCCAAAACCGTCGCAGGAGACAACTTCCCTTCCGGTCATCCATCTGATCAGATCAATCTGATGCACTCCGCAGTCAATCAGAGGTCCACCTTCCAGCATCCTTCCCCGCCAAAGAGGGCTCTCCACCCAATTTCCAGCCGAATCTTGCACCCACTGGCCATGAAGATTCCAAAGATATTGCATGCGGATGTGCCGAACATCCCCGATCGTGCCGTCCCGTAGCCACTTTTTGAGCTGAGCCGCAACGTGAGAAAACCGATAGACAAGTCCAACGAAGAAACCTTTGCCCGAATCCTCCATCACGGCAATCATGTCCGCGGCCTCTTCT
>JARXAE010000019.1 GCA_029866005.1 Fimbriimonas sp.
GTCTCGCTCTCGATCGGGGGGCGATTTGGCTCTGAACAAAAGACTCTTAAAGCCTTCGAACCTCAGCCCTTTGAGATCAAACAACTGAAACCAGGCACGAGTTACGGCTACACCCTCACCTACACAGGCGGAGAAAAACGAGGTGAATTCAAGACACCAAAAACCAAGTCAGAGGACTTCAAGTTTGTTATCCAAGCCGACTCGCACCTTGATGAGAACTCCTCCGCAGACGTCTATGCTCGAACACTGAACCAAATGGTCGCCGACACGCCTGACTTCCTTATCGATCTTGGCGATACGTTCATGACCGACAAGCACAAGGAGTTCCACGATGCACTGAAGCAGTACCGCGCCCAGCGCTACTTCTTTGGCATATTTGGCGCAACCGCCCCGGTGTACCTTGCCCTTGGAAACCACGACGGCGAAGCCGCCTATGAGAGAAGGCAACCAGGCATGACGGCGTGGTCCATGGCTCAGCGCAAGCTCCACTACCCGCCCCCATCAATCTCAGACTATTACACCGGAAACACTGCAACTGGAAACTACTTCGACATCAAGTGGGGTGATGCCCAATGCTACATTCTTGACCCGTACAACTTCACGAAAAGCAAGCCTCGGCAAGACGCCAACAACTGGAGCTGGACATTCGGAAGCGCTCAATATCAATGGCTAAAGAAGTCGCTCGAGACCAGCAAAGCTAAGTACAAGTTCATATTCATTCATCACCTCGTTGGCGGCCAAGGCAAGGATTCTCGAGGTGGAGCCGAGGCGTCCCATTTCTTCGAGTGGGGCGGCAAGAACTGGGATGGAACCGATGGTTTTGTTAGCAACCGCCCTGACTGGGAAGCCCCTCTCCACGACCTCTTCAACAAGACGGGTGTCCAAGTCGTCTTTCGTGGCCACGATCACCTCTACGTTCGCCAAGAACGAGACGGAATCTTCTACCAACTCGTCCCCCAACCCAGCCAAAGACGCGGCGACAACACTCGCAGCGCTGAAGAGTACGGCTACAAGTCCGGAACAATCCTCGGAGCCTCGGGCTATATGCGAGTTTCAGTCTCAGCTGGCGAGGCCAAAGTAGAGTACGTCTACACCCAGGGCGGAACACCGCAAATCAAGGACAGTTACCTTGTCAAGCCTGTGAGGTAACGTAGCGAAATGAAAGCCATTCTCATGACCGGAATCCTCGCTCTATCCCTCGTCGGGTGCAAGCCGTCCGAACCAGACGCTAACTCCGCCCCGACCCCAGGGGCGAATACGCCTGCCCCTTCTGCTCAAGCGAGCGGAGGTACCGGAGTCGCACCGATGGCGTCCGGAGCCGCGGGTGGAATGACCCCGATGGCAGGCACCGACTCTGTACAAGGCGCCGGCGGCGGAAGCACCAGCATGGCCGCCAAAGGTTGGGCGAAGGACAAGGTCAATAACCTTCCGAGCAGCAGCGCCGGGCAAGCACCCGCCGAAGAAGGAAACTAGTTCTGGGGGGCAAGGGCCTGAAAGTCCAGATCAAGCATCTCCGCGACTGATCCAAGAATCAGATCTGGGTTCGCATCCTCCAGAACTTCCTCTGTATCGGTTCCGCTCAATACTCCGATGACGAGGCCGCAACCCGCGTTGCGGCCCTCGCCCATGTCGCTCAGGGTATCGCCAATCTTCATCACCCGGCTAGCGTTAGGAATCCGAAACTCTGCCATCAGCGCCTGAATCATGTCTGGTTGAGGTCGTCCCTGCTTGACCTCGTCTGAAGTAATCGAGCCGTCCAAAACCGTCTCGTCCCAGCCAAGCCGACCAAGAATGATGTCGGTGATCTCACGGTCAAAGCCCGTGTCCAAAGCGACCCTCACTCCGTTGTCGCGTAAAAACTTAAAGACTTCCGTGGCGCCCGGAATCGGCTCAACGCGCTCATCCTCACGGTAAAAGCGAACCATCTCCACCCGAAATGCCTCGAATATCTCCATGACCTCGTCTGACTCCGGATCCTTGTCAAGCACAATTCCGATCGCCACTGGCTTGGCCAAACCCATCACCGCATCGAGTCGCTCCATCTCGACCTCATGCCCAAACTTTGCCAGTGCGTTCTGAAAGGCGAGTCCAACAAAACGTTCATCCCGAACCGTGGTCCCGGCTACATCGAAGACGGCAAGATCAAATGGAAGCATTGCAATAATTTAACAGACAAGGGTTAAGATTTGGCTATGAAACGGTTTGATGTGGCGATTATTGGTGCTGGTGCGCTCGGACTCGCCCACGCCTATGCTGCGGCCAAGAGAGGGCTCAAAGTCGGAGTCTTCGAACGGTCCCCAAAAGCAGAAGGCGCCTCCGTCCGAAACTTCGGGATGATCTGGACGGTGGGGCAGTGGGGAACCCCTCTCGCCGACGTCGCCCAAGACAGTAACCGAATCTGGCGCGAGGTCCTCGCCAACTCCGGCATCTGGCACGACCCCTGTGGCTGCCTCACCCTCACCTACCATGAAGACGAGCTCCAAGTCGCTCGGGAGTTTGTCGAGATGGCAAACGACCCCACAATCCGCCTAATCCAACCCGAAGAAATCGCCCAACGTTCCCCCTCCGTCCGACAAGAGGGTCTTCTTGGCGGAGTCTTCAGCGAACGCGAAGTCCATGTCGACCCGCGCTCAACCATCGCCGAACTCCCTGCCTATCTAAGTACAAAATTCGGAGTCGAATTTCACTGGAGCCACTGCGTCACCAAAGTCGAAACCGGTTCGATCCAAATTGGTACTCAAACATGGGCAGCAGACCGGATCATCGTCTGCACCGGCTCCGACTACGAGACCCTTTTCCCCGAGCACTTTGCCGACAGTAGCCTGAATCGGTGCAAGCTCCAAATGCTCCGCGCCATGCCCAAGGGTGACTGGCGAATCGGCACCATGCTCTGCGCCGGTCTCACCCTGCTTCACTACAAAAACTTCGCCTCCTGCCCGACCCTGGTGAGTGTGAAGCAAAGATACGAAGAGACCCACCCTGAGCACACCAAGTGGGGCGTCCACCTGCTCGTCTCCCAACACGGAACCGGCGAACTGGTTCTTGGAGACAGCCATGAATACGGCCCCGCCATCTCCCCGTTCAATCTTGAATCTGTTGATCAACTGATCCTTGACTACCTCAACACCTTCCTGCCGGTGCCCGAAATCGAAATCACGCTGCGCTGGCACGGCGTTTACTCGACCTACGACAAGCAGGTCTATGAAGCCGAAGTCCAACCGAATGTCCACATTGTCACCGGCGTTGGCGGCGCCGGAATGACCATGAGCATGGGCTTGGGCGAACGAACCGTAAGCAGAATCTTGGCTTAGCCTAAGATTCTTAATTCCTCAGGTTCAAAAGGTTGCCGACGATTCGACGAGGTCGTACAATACCTTCATGCATTTCGCAACCAAAGCTCTGCGAGTCGGTCAAGATCCAGATCCCAAATACAAAGCCGTAGTCCCGCCGATTTATCAGTCGTCCACCTTCGCCTGGGACGATCTCGACAACATCCCCAAAATCGATTACTCGCGATGTCAGAACCCGAACCGCGAAATGCTCGAACAGGTGATTGCCGCCCTTGAAAACGGCGAGTTCTGTACCTTGTTCAGCTCAGGGATGGCGGCGGTGGCCGCATGTTTCGCCCTGCTCAAGCAGGGCGATCATCTTTTAGTCGCCAACGACATCTACGGTGGCACCTTCCGCCTCGCCGAGAAGTACCTTCCCAAGCAGGGAATCAGCTATTCCAGCTTTGATGCCCAGGATCCAGCGTCCATTGAGAAGGTCTTGCAACCCAACACAAAGATGCTCATTTTCGAGGGTCCAACTAACCCAACGATGCGCGTCCCAGATATTCAAAAGGTCACTAAAGCTGCTAAGGAAGCCGGACTTACTGTGGTCTTCGACAATACGTTCGCTTCCCCCGCCCTCCAAAACCCGCTCGATCTAGGAGTGGATATCGTCCTTCATAGCACCACAAAGTACATTTCTGGCCACAGCGACGTCGTTGGTGGAGCAACCATCACCAACGATGAAAGACTCGCTTTCGAGATTTATGAGTGGAACAAGGCCTTCGGCTGTAACCCCTCTCCCTTTGACAACTGGCTCTCCCTCCGAGGCGCACGAACCCTGAGCGTCAGAATGGAGCGGCACTGCAAAAATGCCCAGATCATCGCCGAAGCCCTCGAAGCCAACCCCAAGGTCACCAAAGTCCACTACCCCGGCCTAACCAGCCATCCTGACCATGAGACTGCCAAGAAGCAGATGTCTGACTTCGGTGGAATGGTCTCCATCGAATTCGGATCGGTTGAGGAAGCCCGCTGGGTCGCTGAGCACGTCAAGGTCTTCCTCCTCGCCGAATCTCTCGGTGGAGTAGAAAGTCTGATTGCCTACCCGCCACTGATGTCCCATGCAACCATGACTGAAGAGCAGCGCCTTGAACGAGGCATCCCTCCAACTATGCTTCGCCTCAGTATCGGAATTGAGGATGTCCGAGACTTGCTCGAAGATATTCAGCAAGCAATCCTATCTTTCCCAACAAAAGTCTCGGTTAACGCCTGATCCTTATCACAGATATACATATGGGGTTGTTGTCTTCCGATAACAACTCCATATGTCAAAGTTAGAGCCCGAGAATGATTCGAGGGAGAGTCTAGCGGGGGGTTCTACGATTGCCCGTTTTATGAATTGCTTCCCGCGAGCAAAATTCTTGTTGAGCGCTGACGGGGAGATACTGCACTCAAACGATGCCTGCAATCGTTTGTTTGGTACACAAGCTTCCGAGATGCGGGCCACAGAATGGATCAATTGTTTCCCATCCGTCGACCAGAGGCGGATTCACCGCGCGCTGAAATCTGTTGCGGAGACTCAGCAATCAGTTCAGATTGAAACGGTATTGCAGCGTGAAGATGCTTCTCAGCGCCTCGTGACTCTTCACCTGATGACGTTCGTTGACGAAGCAGGTGAACCATGCTACGTGTGCCATGCAGAAGACACAACGATCGTGCGCCAACTCTCAGAAGCAGCTGAAGAGAATGAGCGTCGGCTTGCGATCATGCTTGAAGTCATGAGTGAGGGTGTTGTGCTCCAGGATGCTTATGGTCAGATCATGATGTCGAACCCCGCAGCCGAAGAAATCCTCGGTCTGAACAATGACCAACTGGCCGGTCGATCCTCCGTCGATCCCTGCTGGCGAGCAGTTCATGAAGACGGATCCTCCTATCCTGGGGAGGATCATCCGGCGATGCGCTCCCTCTCCACGGGGAAAAGTCTCCACAAGCAAACAATGGGAATCCACAAGCCAGACGGCACTCTGACTTGGATTTCCATTAATTCAGTCCCTCTGTTCAACGGAAAAGAAGAAAAACCCTATTCAGTTGTCGCAAGCTTTTCGGACATCACGGAACTCAAAAACGCAACTAATGAGACCCAAAAGCAGCTTGATTCATTGCACATGGTGCAAATCGAGTTGGAGATGCGCCAACGTGAACTGGAAGTCATGAACGCTCAATTGCGTGGAATGGCAGATACGGATGTCCTTACTGGTCTCAAAAACCGCCGCTGTCTGTTTGAGCGCCTCCGCGCCGAAGTCTCGCTCGTCGAGAGAAACGGAAGCGAGTTTAGCTTTGTTCTGATTGATGTCGACTTCTTCAAATCGATCAACGACACCTTCGGGCACATGGCCGGCGACGAAGTATTGAAGCGCGTTTCTCAAGCTCTAACAGACTTCGCCCGAGTTTCCGACTTTGTCGCACGATATGGTGGCGAAGAGTTTGCAGTCATCATGCCTCACACAAACCGTATCAAGGCCCAAGCTGCAACCGAGAGGATGCTTGAGGAGATCAGCCGAGTCCACTGGAAGGGTAAGCAAGTTACGGCTTCCGCCGGGGTTTCCACTTACGCTGGATTAGGTTCATCAATCGACTCGTTGATTGAAGACGCAGACTCTGCACTTTACGCAGCAAAGGCTGCGGGAAGAAACCAGGTGATCACCGCCGCCTAGGCGGCCCAAAGCTGGCGGCTGATCTTGCCGAGCCCGAATTGGTATGCCTCAAAGTTTTCGCTGAGTTCGCGGAACATGGGAGCCTCAACTTCGTGCGGCGGAAGGTCAAAAAGGGAAACGATTTCATAGCTCGCTCTACCTTGCTCTAAAGGAGCAATGAGGCGATCTGGTCCTACTCGAATCATCTGATGCCCCGTTGGAAACATCCCGCTCCAGAACAACAAATGATCTCCAATGTGCCGGTGGACTTCACGCTCCCGAGCAAACGAATCAGCCCGCACAGAAACATCTCCTTCCTCAAGCATCTCGGAGAGCTGGAGGACAGGCTGCCCGAAGCGGTCCCTCGGCGCAATTTTCTCCTCGCTTGCCATAAATTTGACAAGTAACTCGGTGACGTAGTTTTTCACCTGCTCCTGCCCGTTCAGCCCAAAGTCATGGTTGAAAACGCGCTCAACCGCGCTACGAAAGAACTCCTTGACGGGATCGTGAGTCTCCATTGCCTCTTCCTTCTCCTAATACTCTCCTTCCAGATTTGGACGTTTATCTGCTAGAAAATGTTTTTATCCGTCGGTACAATCTCTACCGAACCTCCGCTCCAAAACTGTTAACCGCTCACAGTTCACCGATTGCCTTGTTTCCGGGCTATGATGATAGTAGGTCAAATGAACTGTCCGCGTTGCCGAGGAACTGTGCCCCAAGGTGCTTTATTCTGCCCGAATTGTGGCAACGACCTTCGTGCCTACCAAGGCGTACCACAACCACAACCTTCTCAGCCCAACGTTCCTTACCAGGCTCCCGCTCCTCAGCCCGTAGACATCAAGGAGCAGATGAGACAGGCTCGCCAAGCCGCCCCCGTGGGTTACTACCAAGGCGCAAACGGTCCTGTTCAGCAACGAAAATCCCCTCTTGGTTGGATCCTTGGGATTGCCTGCCTCGCAGCCCTCGCAATCCTGGGCTTCTTTGTCATAAATCTTCTTCAAAAGACTGGTCAGGAGTCCCCAGGCAACTTTCTTGCGAAACAGGGTCAGGCTCCACCACCCGTTCTTCAGAAGACTGGCGAGCCACCGCCCCCCGTTCTCGCCGACCACGTACAAGCGGCCAAGAAAATGCCCGCCGACATCCTTCGGTGGCTGGAGCACCTTGAGCGTGTCGAAAGGAAGCGGGGAACCCTCGCTCAACAGGGACTGGCAAGTTTCATGGTCATGGCTCAGTCCGCCCAGTTTGGGACTGATATCAAGGGTCTTGAAGGTCTTGCCTCCGGCGACCCCGAAGCCAACATGCCCGAGACTTCTGCGGACAAGCTCGGAAAATCCAGTGCTGATACCAAAGCCGAGTGGGGCCGCCTCAGGGTTGAGTTTGATAGTCTACGTCCACCCCAAGAGTGCCAAACCATCGCCGACTCATACACTCATGCCTTGGAGGAAACGGGCTCAATGATTACGGATGTCATGGACGCTCTTACTGCCTCAAAGGAGGATCCACAGAAGGCGCTTCAAAGTCTGTACGGAATGAAGAATCAATCGACCGCGATCGACCAATACGGCAACGAGGCCGACAGGAAGGTCGGCGACATCTGCGACAAATACGACACTCGAAAGTGGTTCTCAATCAGCAGCGACTTTGGAAACAGTAGCATCCTTGGCTCCCTTGGCGCACGATGAACTCGCCTTCGTCAGACATCAAAGCCTTTGCGGAGCAACTACTGCTCGAAACCTGCAAGTCCCATCCCATGGGTTACATCCCAACTCTTGAATGGAGGCGAATGCCCGTCACCGCAGGACTCGCCATCTACAGTAAGAGGACCATTGCCCTCAGCCATATTCTCATGACCGAGCCAGATCGGGTCCGAATTACCCTGCTCCATGAGTACGCCCACCTCCTTGCCTTCCACCGAGCTGGCCGCAAAGGTGCGGGGCACGGCCCCGCGTGGCGCCAAGCGATGCAAGACCTCGACCTTGACCCCAAGGTACGCCACAACTACGAAGTCAAGCGCAACAAGTTAAGACAAGAAGTGGTCTATCACTGCAAGAAGTGTGGGACAGAAATTGTTAGACGGCGGCGATTATCAATTCGTCGTCGGTACTATCACTCCGAATGCGGTGGGCAAATTGCATTCCAAGTAATCCGATCTGTGACATAACGCCACCAGGGGGCGTAGAGTTGTTCAGACTTCATGTGGATCGCTAACGCCGAGAGGACGAGAATGCTTGAACATCGCACTGCGAGTGAGTTCGGCATTTCTGCAACTGTCCTTATCGAGCGAGCCGGAATGGCGATTTTTGATGCTCTCCGCCAACTGATGCCCGACACCGGTCGTGTGGCAGTGTTCTGTGGCAAGGGGCACAACGGCTGCGATGGACTCGTCGCGGCGCGAATCGCCCACGAGCGTGGTTACAAAGTCGAAGTCATCATGGGATGTGCCCAAGAGGAGCTCGTCGAGCTGACTCGACGACAATTCGAGATGTGTCGAGCCGCAGGACTTGGAATCACATTCCCCGAGGAAGGCTGCTGGTGTCGTAGGCTTGAGCTGATCAGTGAAAAGGATGTTATCATCGACGCGCTCCTCGGAATCGGCGCCCAGAGAGAAGTGCACGGTGCGGTCAAGATTGCAATCCAATCCATCAATCGCAGCGGGGTACCAGTAATTTCTGTAGATGTGCCAAGCGGCATCTGTTGCGATACGGGCGAGGAACTTGGCGAGTCCATTTGGGCGCTTCGCACAATTACGTTTGGGATGGCAAAACCATTCCTCTTCCAAGGAATTGGTCTTGAGCACGCCGGGTTTTGGACCGTCAGCGAGATAGGCTTCCCCCAACCTCTACTTACCGAACCAACAGAGGCGAGAATGCTCGATAGCGAATGGGTCGCATCTCTCCTCCCTGAGCGCCTCAAGGCGAGCCATAAGGGTGACAATGGGCATGTCCTCATTGCCGCGGGAAGCAAGTGGATGCGCGGTGCGGCAACTTTAGCCGCCAAGGCCGCTTTCTCAGCTGGAGCTGGGCTCGTTACCGTTGCAGGAGTGTCGGCCGTCTGCGACGCAGTTGCCGCAAATCTTCCCGAAGCCCTTCTTCTTCCATTACCGGAGAAAAACGGAGTGGTGACCGAGGACGCAGCCGAAGAGATTCTCAAATACCAACACAAGTTTACGAGCGCCTTGATCGGCCCCGGGCTGACCGTTGATCCGAACGTTCACGCCTTTCTTGGTCGATTGTTCAAAGCGTTGACCATTCCCGCCGTCATCGATGCGGACGCCCTCACGTGTGTTGCGAATGGTGTTGAGCTTCCGGCCACGGACTGCGTGCTCACCCCCCACCCAGGTGAGATGAGTCGCCTCCTTCACGCCTCAATCGCGGAAGTGCAAGCTGACCGCTTCCGTACTGTTGATCACGCGGTAGGGGAATACAAGCACTGCGTTCTTCTCAAGGGACCCTACAGCATCGTTGGCGAAGAGGGGCAACCTAAGCTCGTCAATAGTACTGGAAACCCTGGTCAGGCGAGCGCCGGGATGGGTGATGTGCTGAGCGGAATGATCGCAACCCTTCTCGCTCAGGACATCCCTGGATACTATGCCGCCGGTTGCGGAATGTTCTGGCATGGAGCTGCAGCAGATATCTGTGCAGAACTTATTGGGCCAATTGGTTACAAAGCGAGCGATGTAGCGAATGCTTTGCCCCAAGCACGGGCTAGAATTGTCTCATCTTGCAACGAGTTTTAGCTTTTGTCGGTTTCATGGTCTGTTCGGCGGCGGGATTTGCCCAAGGCACAGTAAACATTGCCTTAGGAAGCCTCCACCAGTTTCATACGTTCGAAGCGACGGAATGGCCAACCAAGCCAATAACCGATGTCCAAAAGATTAGTGGTGACAAGGTCACCATAAAGCTCACCTCGAAAGAGGCAAAGCCAAAGCTCTTCATCGTCGATACCGAAACTGGAAACGTCGCGATGAAGTCAGAAGAGTTCATCCGTGATGGCTCATGGGCGGTCACCAGCAGCTCATTCCTTGCCGTCCAGCAAGTTGATGTCCAAGTATCCGCTCCCGGTGGTCCCGTTGACTCTGCGACGGTCGAAATTCAAGATGGACTGCGAAAGCGTGAGGAGCTCATTGATTCCAAGTCGGCCGGAAAAGCGACGTTTTACTTCGTCCAACTCGGCGAAGTCAAAGTGACAGTCAAGTACCGCGGCAAGAATGGGATGGCAGATCCCGTCAAGCAATCTTTCACGATCAGTTTGGAGAGGGAACAGCCGATCCCCACACTCAAAATCGCCCTTCCGGATGGAAACTCGGTCGCGTCCGAAGAACCCGCGAAGACTGAGACCCCTCAAGCCGGAGAGAAGCCAGCGGTGAACGATGCGAAAATTCCTACCGCCCCAGAGGCCACCAAATCGGGACCCGTCGGCAACCTCCTGACCACTCTCATTGGCATGGGCGTTGTCGCCGCAGTCGTCTGGTACATCCTCAAATACATGAGAGAGAATGGAGACAAGGTTCAGGACACCATTAAAAAGCTCGGTGCCGACCTCCCCCAAGCTCCCGCCGCAGATGCTGACCCCGCGCCGATCACCCCCATCAAACCGGAGCCGATGCAACAGATCATCCTCGACTCTGCAACTGTAGCCCCTGTTGCACCAACCCCAACTCCAACGGGAACCCCCCGGCTCATCGCTACTGACGGATCCGTCTTCGATCTTCCCGAGGGAGAAACCACCGTTGGGCGAGAATTTGGGAACGGTCTGGTCGTTCCAAGCGACACGGTCTCCCGCCGCCACGCCAGCCTCCTGAAATCAGGGAGTACGGTCAGCGTCACCGATCATGGAAGTACCAACGGCTCCTGGGTCAATGGAATGAAAGTTGGCGGAACCGTCAGCTTGAATCCTGGTGACCAAGTGCGTTTCGGCTCAATCGAATATCAATACGAGGGGTAAATGGGCAGCATCATCTTCAAGACGATCGTCGGAATCATCGCCGGAGTCGCGGTGTGGGCGGTCGTCGAACCGTTCAAGCCGAGCTATGGAACGCCACAATGGGGCATCTTTGAATTGATTCTCATGTGGGGCTGGGCAATCGCCCTCGGTGCATCAGTCGGCTTCATGAACGGGATGCAACGCGGGAGCCGTTCCCACGCCCTGCGCGAGATGGGATTTGGCGTTCTGTTCGCCGTCATCGGAGTCAGCGTCGGCAGGGGTCTCTCAGCGCCGTTCGCCGCCCTCATTCAATCCCCGCTCGCCGTTATCGGTCGCACGGGTGCGCTTGCTCTGATCGGAATGGGGATGGGAGCCGGTATTGGTTACTGTACTCTTGTCGTCCGCCGGGGTGTCCAGGGAGCAGTCGGTGGTCTCATCGGTGGCGGAATCGCGGGTTTCGTCTTCGACCTTGTAGGCTCAATGCTCCAAGGCATCACGCTCCCGATGCAGGGTGCAGTCAATGGCGCCGTCGGCGAAGTTGGAGCCCCGAGTCGAGCCATCACTGCTGCCCTCATGTGCGGCGCAATCGCCCTCATGATCGGTATCGTCGAGGCTCTCTCAAAATCCGCCTGGCTCCGCCTTGAACTCGGACGTAATGAAGGGAAGGAGTGGGTGATCGACAAGCCGATGATGACCCTTGGCCGTCACGAGCGCGCCGACATCCCCCTCTTCGGTGACGCCAATGTCGCCCCAAACCATGCCGTCATCCAAAAGCAAGGCGGAAGTTATATTGTCGTCGACCAAGGTTCCCCCGTCGGTATCGGAGTCAACGGTCAACGAGTCAGCCAGCACACCCTTCAGCCAAACGATGTCCTCCAACTCGGCAGCGTCAACCTTCGCTTCATCACCAAAAACGTCAAAGCTCCCAAGCGAGGTCCCGAGCCTGGTCGAGCCCAAGCCTTCCCCATTGGCGGACAAGTTCCGATGCCTCAACCGCAAATTCAGCCCCAAATGCCCCAGCCGCACACACCAATGGGTCAACCCATCTTCGACCCCACCGTCGCTGTGCCCGCCCAACCGACCTTCGCGCCAGCTGCTACCCCCACCCTCCTCGCCTTGGACGGTCCTTTAACCGGACAACGTTTCCCGATCACAATGCCTGTCGAACTCGGACGCGAGAGCCAACAAGTCTCCCTCGCATTTGATAGCAGTGCAAGCCGCCGTCACACCCGAATCGACCCCCAAGGCACCCAAGTCAGCGTCTCTGACCTAGGAAGTACCAATGGAACTTTCATTAACGGACAAAGAGTCACTAACGGAATTGCAAAATCGGGCGATATTATCAAGGTAGGAGCGACGAGTTTTCGCATAGAATCCTAGTAATAATCATGGACCTCACGCAGCGCATCGACCCGAACCGAACGATCATGACTCCTCAAGCAGGGGGTAATGCCACGGTCGCCATGCCTGCAATGGGCGGCGGAGCGAATCGAACCACGGTCATGGCACCAATGACTGCGCTAACCGTCGAGGTCATCCCTGGTCGAACCGTGACGATGGCTAATGGTCCGGCGCGCGAGCAATTTCTTCTCGAACTCCGCGCTGGAGGAGGCGAAACTTTTGGCGGAGTCGTCGGCGGTGGAAGAACTCCGATGAACCTCTGCCTCGTCATCGACCGCTCAGGCTCGATGGAAGGCCAACCGCTCGAATACGTTAAACAAGCCTGCGCCCACGTTGTGGATCTCCTGATGCCAACCGACGTCCTCAGTATCGTGACGTTCGAGGAAGTGGTTGAAGTGCTGATGCCACCTCAGCAAGTGACCAACAAAGAGATGGTCAAAGCCGGGATCGCTCGCCTTGCGGCGGGTAACACGACCAACCTTTACGACGGCATCTCGCTGGCAATGCAACAGGTCTCCCAGTTTATTGAGACAAACCGCGCCACTCGAATGATCGTCCTTACCGACGGCGATCCGACCGCTGGAATCAAAGACTACACTGCCCTCACGACTCATGCCGGAGAACTCCAGAAGAAGGGAATCTCTGTCACGTTCCTTGGTTTCGGTCCCGATTATAACGAAGAGCTCCTCGCCGGAATGGCGAAAAAGGCCGGTGGAACCTACCACTACATCCCCCAGCCCCAAATGATCCCGGACATCTTCCGCGACGAGCTCAACAAGCTTATGACCACGGTCACGCGAAACATGAGCCTTGAACTCAAGCTCGCCCGATGGGTCCAGATGAACGCGCCCCAGCAGGTGATGGAAGGAATACTCAACATCTCCCTCGCCGATATGGAGCGCGGAAGCTCGATCCAACAGGTCATCGACCTCGAATTCCCCAACCACCCTCTCGGTCACTACCGAGTCCTGGGCGGAAAGCTCACCTATGAAGACTTGATTGCCGGAGATACCAAGACCGTCAACCTAGACTTCGAAATGGAGTTCTCGGCGGACTCCGCCCGTTATTCCCAGCCCGTCAACCCCCGCGTCGGCCAAGCCGCCTCGGTGGTTGCAAGCAGTAAGGCGATCGAGAAGACCGTCATGGGTCTCAAAACCGGAATGATCACCCAAATGGGTGCTATTCAAGACCTCCAGAAAACGCAGGCGCTTCTCCTCAATCAGGGAAGAACCGCAGAGGCCCAGGAAGTCACGATGGCCCTCCGAGCCCTCCAAAGCGGAGATAAAGGTGGAGCGGAAAAGACCCTGATGGGAACCTTCGTGAATTTGGATCAAGGCAAGTCCTCCTGACGTAGCCCTAAGGGTCTCTTGCTGACCCACTCTCAGATCAGTTCAACCACGCACGGTCTAGGTAGATCAAACGTCGCCAGGGTTTGTACTTCCAATGAAGATGAATCCCTCCGAAGGTATATGATATACATGTAAATGAGTGTCACGATCCGCGATGTCGCCAAAGCGGCTGGTTGTTCGCCGATGGCGGTTAGCAAAGTTCTTCATGGTCGAGGCGTCACCGTTAGAGTAGGCGAAGAAAAGGCGAAGGAAATCCGCCGCATCGCCGATGAACTCAACTATATTCCTAACCAAATCGCCCGTAGCCTTCGGGGTGAGCGTCGTTATAACATTGGCCTCGTCATGGACTCTCTCGGTCCGATCGCGATTGGCTCTCGTTATCTGGCCCACCTCTACGACGGTCTCCAATCTGCTTGTTTCGAAAAAGGCTATTCCCTGACAATTTGCCCGAAACTCCATGCCGATCATAAACGCTTCATCGCTGATGGCCGCTTCGATGGAATCGTCTGGGCAAAGTACCAACTGGATCCAGAGACGAGCCGAATTGCCGACCGTGTGGGACTAAAAATCGTCCATCTTCACGTCCCACCGAGCCTCGCCCCCGACGACAAGCATGACTACTTCTGCGCAGACAATAAGCAAGCGTTGATGTTGGCAGTGAGACACCTCTACGATCTCGGGCATCGACGCATTGACTTCGGAGTCGACGCCGATAACATCGGTTCCGCCGAAGACGCAGATCGATGGGAAGCGTTTCAATCTGCTTGTGTCGAACTTGGACTAAGCCCTGGGAAGCGAGTCGAATTGTTTTACACGGTTAAAGATGCCGAATCGTGGATTACCGATCCGACCCGAGGCACCGGAATCGTTCTCCGAACTGAGAATCTGGCCAGTTTCATTTACCCCGCCGCCGAGAAACATGGCGTCAGGATTCCGGATGACATCAGCATCGTCGGGTTCGACTCCACCGAGTTCTGTGACACACTCTCTCCTGCCCTGACCGCGATCAATCAGCCAGTACGGGACCTCGTCTACGCGGCAGTCAACCTGCTGATACGTCGAATTGAGGGGGATGAAGAGGCAACTCGTACCCACCTCTTCCCCTGCAGTTTCGATGTGCGAGGTTCGACGGCACCACCTCCTGCCCAATAGTCCCTCCAAGTTTCTCGAGATCAGACTCCCTGGTAAACTTACGGTTGTTGTGCGACTGAGAGGGTTCTTATGCCGATAAGCGATAGCGTCACTCTCGGGGAGGGAGTGCTCATTTTTCATCCCAGCCTCGTTAACCTTTACGGCTGTTCGATCGGAGATGGCTCGAAGATTGGTTCATTCGTGGAAATCCAGAAGAATGCATCCGTTGGCAAGAACTGCAAAATCTCCTCCCATACATTCGTGTGCGAAGGCGTGGACATCGGCGATGGGGTCTTCGTAGGCCACGGCGTCGTTTTTATTAATGACAAGTTCCCCCGCGCAGTAACAGAGTCAGGCGAACTCCAAACCGAAGCTGATTGGGCAGTGATCCGAACGACGGTCGAGGACGGTGCTTCAATCGGTAGTGGGGCCGTAATCATGTGCGGAATCACCATCGGCAAAAACGCCTTGATTGCCGCTGGTGCCGTCGTCACGAAGGACGTCCCTGCTGGGGCAGTTGTGGTCGGTACTCCCGCCCGGCTCCACGCCATGGAGGCAAGAAGTTGATCAACATTGCTCTGGTTGGATACGGCTATTGGGGTCCCAATCTCGCGCGCAACATTGACGCATGCCCTCTAACGACGCTCCACACCGTCTGTGATCTCAATCCCAGCGCCGAAGCCCGCGTCAAGAACTTTCATCCAAACGCGCGATTCGTTACAGATTTCGCCGCGATGCTCGCCGATGATTCGATCGATGCGGTAGTACTCGCAACCCCAGTTTCAAGTCACGCCCCCCTTGCAATTGCCGCCTTCCAAGCCGGTAAACATGTCCTTGTAGAAAAGCCCCTTTCGGAATCATCTGAAGCTGCTGCAAAAGTCGTCGATGCCTCAAAAGCTGCCGGCAAAGTCCTCCTGGTCGACCACACCTTCTGCTACCAAGGCGCCACGCGAAAGGTCAAAGAATTCATCGACTCCGGACGACTTGGAAAGCTGTTCTATTTCGACTCGGAGCGCGTAAACCTTGGTCTCTTCCAAAGCGATGTAAGTGTCCTCTGGGACCTCGCCGTACACGATCTCTCAATCCTAAGCTTGTGGCATGATGAGTTGCCCACGACGATTTCATGCACCGGAGCCGCGCACCTCGAAGGTCACCCAGTCAACATGTGTCATATGAACATGAAGTATCCGTCTGGGTTCACTGCGGATATCTCGGTCAACTGGCTCTCTCCAGTCAAGCTTCGACGAATCCTTCTTGGCGGATCAAACAACATGGTGCTGTTTGATGATCTCGACCCCGTAGAGAAAATCAAGATTTACGACCGAGGTGTCACGATGCCCGAATCCGAAAGCTCAGGCAATGCGGGACCCCTCGCATATCGCCGAACCGGAGACGTCTGGATGCCCCAGTTCAGCCTTGCCGAAGCATTGCAAGAAGAAATCAAGCACTTTGCCGCGTGCATCGAAGGCAGAGAGGCTCCCACCACCAGTGGTGAAATGGCCCTCACCCTCGTTCGCCAACTTGAAGCCGCCGACGAATCGATGCGCCAAGGCGGCGCCCCCGTCCAACTTTAATTGCCACCAAAACCCATGGTTCCATTCCTCGACCTCAAACAGCAGTATCTCGGAATCCGAGAAGAGATCATCGAAGCCGTCACGCGAACGCTAGACAGCGGAGCCTTTATCCTCGGTCCCGAAGTCGCTGCCTTCGAAGAAGAATTCAGAGTCTTCACTGGTACCGAATATGTCATTGGGACAAGCTCTGGAACCACGGCTCTCCAACTCGCCCTCTTATCTATGGGAATCCAGCCTGGAGATGAAGTCATAACCGTCCCGCATACGTTTGTGGCAACCGTCGCCGCAATCCTCTACGTCGGGGCAAAACCTGTTTTGGTGGATATCGACCCCAAAACCTATACGCTTGACCCCGAGAAGGTCCGAGCTGCAATCACACCTAAAACCAGGTGTATCATGCCCGTTCACCTCTACGGTCAGGTAGCGGACATGGATCCAATTCTTGATATTGCAAACGAGTTCGGGCTTGTGATCCTTGAAGATGCCGCCCAAGCCCACGCTGCAACCTACAAAGGTCGAAAAGCCGGATCACTCGGCAACTCAGCCGGTTTCAGCTTTTACCCAGGTAAAAATCTTGGGGCCTGCGGTGAAGGTGGAGCGATCGCCACGAACGACCCAGAAGTCGCTAGAAAAGCCAGAATGCTTCGCGATTGGGGACAAGAAAAGAAGTATCACCACGAAGTCGTTGGTTTCAATGCAAGGCTCGAAGCTGTCCAAGCCGCCGTGCTTCGAGTAAAACTCAACTATCTTGCCGGTTGGACCGCCAATCGACGAGCAGTCGCGACAAGATATGCCAACGAGTTGACCGGTCTCAACCATGTCACTCTTCCCAAAGTCGCCGAGTATGGGGAGCACTCGTTCCACATCTATCCGGTACTCGTCAAAGATCGCCCCGGATTCATGAGCTACCTTCAAGAGCAAGGCGTCGGCTCGGGAATTCACTACCCGTTCGCCGTCCACCAGCTCAACGGGTACAAGCATCTAGGCTATCTCGACGGAGACTTCCCAGAAGCCGAACGCGTCGCTGCTCAATGCGTCTCGCTTCCGATGTTTCCTGAAATGACGTCCGAGATGGTGGATAAAGTCGTCGTCGCCGTCCGGGCCTACGACCAGAGCCAAGGGTGAGCACCGTGAACGCAGTCGTTGTTGGTGGCGGAAAGATGGGCCTGCCTTTGGCATGCGTGCTTGCGAAAAACGGAGCTTCTGTTACCGTTTGCGATGCCAGTGTCAAAACGGTCGAACTGATTAACGCAGGGGTTTGCCCTTTCGAAGAAGAAGGCGTCGGTGAACTGTTGGCAGAAAATGTCGCCGCAGGTCGACTAACCGCAACCTTGGAGACCACTGATGCTGTCAGCAAGTCCAGCTTCGTCATCGTCATCGTTCCCGTCCTGCTCACTCCCGATAATCGAGCCGATCTCTCGATCATCGTCTCGGTAGCCGAGGCAATCGCCAAAGGACTTCAGCCAGGAACCACCGTCTCGTTCGAGACAACTCTTCCCGTCGGCACAACAAGATCGTTCATCCCCATACTTGAAAAGAGCGGGCTCAAAGCCGGCGTCGATTTTCATCTCGTCTTCTCTCCAGAGCGAGTCAAAAGTAGATCCGTCCTCTCGCACCTCACCAAAATCTCAAAGATCGTTGGCGGACTCACCCCCGCTTGTCGGGCATCTGGCGAAGAGTTTTACGGCAAGTACCTCGGCGCCCCGATCTCCGGAGTTGGATCCCTAGAGGCTTCCGAGTTCGCAAAGGTCGGCGGCATGGTCTACCGCGACGTAAGCATCGCCTTAGCCAACGAGCTCGGCTGGTACGCCAAACAGCTCGGTATCGACTTCCGTGAAATGATCCGGGTGACCAATACCGATGGTGAAGCCAACCTGCTCACTCCCGGCATTGGTGTCGGCGGCCACTGCACCCCCGTCTATCCATACTTCTATATCAACGACGCGATCGAAAGAGAAATTCCATCGCGCCTAGCCCAACTCAGCCGCACAATCAACGACGCTCAGCCCGGAGAATGCGTCGGAATGCTCGAGGAAGTCATCGGAGATCTCGCAAACAAGCAAGTTCTGATCATGGGCCTGGGCTTCCGCCCCGGCGTCAAAGAGCACACGATGTCCCCCGCGTTTCTCGTCCGGGACGACCTCTTAAAGCGCGGAGCCAAAGTAACTCTCTGTGACCCAATGTACACCGACGAGGAGATCACGAAGCACGGTTTTGAACCCGCAACGAACGAAGCTGAAGCGGCGATCCTAGTCACCAATCATGACGAATTCAAAGCACTTGGGGCCGATTGGTACAGCCAACTGGGAATCAAAGTCGTCGTCGATGGTAGGGGTGCACTCGACCAGAGCGCACTCAACCAAGCTGGCATCCAAGTTCTCAGCATCTTCGGAGGCTAATCATGCGAGTTGTCCTCATCACCGAAGCCTACGATCGTAACATGGGCTATCTCCAAAACTCACTGCCGAAGTTTTTTGGGCGATTGGGAGTGGACATGCACGTTATCACTCTCGACCTTGCCCCGTATCATCAGTTCGAAACCCATCGAAAGGCGTATGCAAACTTCGTTGACAAACCCCTTATTCCTGGTACGGTCGAGCAAATGGATGGCTTCAAACTCCACATCCTTGGGCACGAGCCAAAGCTCGGATTCGTGCGTCCAGTCGGGTTGGAAGAGAAGCTCCGAGAGCTAAAACCCGACATTCTCCAAACAATGGCGGCCATCGGCTGGATTCCACTTGACTGCGCCCGGCTCAAGAAGAAGATGAGATATAAGCTCTTCACTGCCAGCCACTACATGGTCGTCGTTTTTCCGCTCGCAACCGCCGGACTGCCCTGGTTCCACCCCAAAATGGTCAAGTCGTTCCTCACCCGTTACCTTCACGGGCGATGGATTTCATGGCAGACAACCCAGTTCTACGGCGCTACCAAAGACTGTAGCGAAGTCGCTGTCCGCTTCTTCGGGGTTCAACCATCCAAGGTGAGCGAGTCAGAAATTGGCGTCGATACCGAAATGCTTCGCCCGGTTTCGAGCGCCGAAGATGAAGCTGAAAGAGCTCAGTTTCGCTCAGGCTTCGATGTAAAACAAGATGAAATCTTGATCCTTTATACCGGTCGACTCTCGCCCGAAAAGAAGACTCCACTTCTTGCCCAAGCTGTCGCCGAACTCCGTGCCCAAGGTGAACCATACCGAGTGCTGTTCGTCGGCGATGGAGACGACAAGTCAGCGATAGAGAAGTTCGACGGCGCAGTCACAACCCCGTTCGTGAACTTCAAGGAGCTTGGAAAGTTCTACAGGGGCGCCGACATCGGCTGCTGGCCCACTCAGGAATCAATGTCAATGATTGACGCCGCCGCCTGCGGCTTGCCATTGCTCGTCAATCACGACGTCCGCGCTTCCGAAAGGTACGACGGCAACGCCCTGAAATATCAATTGAACGACCTCCAAGACCTAAAAGCCAAGCTCCTAGAGATGAAATCTCCCGATCTACGGGCCACGTTAGGTAAAGCCGGATCCGACAAGATTCGTAGCCAATTCAGCTGGGAAAGTAAAGCAAAACAACGTATTGCCGACTATAAAGCGGCACTTGGAATTGACAAATGAAAGTTCTCCATTTAGCATCTTGGATTGGTCGAGAGTCAACCGGACTCGGTCGCGTCAGCACAACGCTGATGCATGCCCAACGTGGAATCGGCCTGGATGCCCGAATCTGGACGATGGATTCCCCCCAAGAGCTAGAGTTCATTACTTCGACAGAGGGCCTTGAGCCAAGCTCAGTTCGAGGATTCTCGGTCGACGGACCCTCCCGGCTCCGATACTCCAAAGACCTCATCAAGACGATCCAGAGCCCGGAAGGATTGGAGTTCGACGTACTCCATCAGCAAGGAATCTGGCAAGCAACATCTCATGCCGCCAACCTCTGGAGAGCCGCGAAGAAGGGCCCCACTCTCGTCGCTCCCCAAGGTTCGCTCTCTCCGTGGGCGCTCGACGTCAACAAGTGGCGCAAGGTCATTGCCTCAAAGCTCTATGAGCATCGGAACCTCCACGAAGCCGCTTGCCTCCACGCGCTCGGCATGGACGAAATGCAGTTCATGCGCGACTACGGGCTCAAAAGCCCGGTTGCGGTAATCCCCAACGGAATCAGCTCCGAATGGATTCAAGCCACTGGCGATGGGGAGAGATTCCGTGCCAAACACTCCATCCCTACCGATAAGAAGATCTTCCTCTTCCTATCCCGAATCACACCCAAAAAAGGATTGCCCATGTTCCTCGAAGCAATGGCAGCCGTACCCGAGGCGAGTAAGAACTGGCACTTTATCATCGCCGGTTTTGAAGAGTTCGGCCATATGCCCGAAGTGGTCTCCACCGCCGAGCGACTCGGCCTTTCATCGAATGTGTCCTTCCCAGGGCCTCTGTATGCCCAAGAAAAGCACGACGCATTCGCCCTCGCGGATGTTTGCGTTCTGCCAAGCTTCACCGAAGGTGCCCCCGTATTCGTACTTGAGGCCCTTGGAGCTGGCGTACCTGTGATCACCACCACAGGCTCACCCTGGGAGGCACTGCTGACTCATGACGCCGGCTGGTGGCCCAACCCCAATGCAGAGGAACTCGCCCAAGCAGTCGCCGCAGCAGATTCAAAATCCCTAGAAGAGCTCAAGGAAATGGGGGCGCGTGGCCGGGCACTCGTCGAAAAGGACTACTCCTCCCGAGGCGTTGCCCTAAAACTTGAGCAACTGTACCTTTGGCTACTCAACGGCGGGGAAAAACCAGATTCGGTCTACTTGTCCTAACCAGGGCAAGGAACCGGGAAATCCTCCCAATCTCACCTCTCAATCAGCGCAACCACCCACAGGTATAATTACCAAGCTGCGAGCACCATATTGAAGCTAAAACTAATCCCAGTCTTGATCGGTGGGGCTCTAGCATTTGGAGCTGGCACCGTCTGGGGCGTCTTCAAGAAACCCGTCGCTGACGTGAGTTGCTCAATTCTTCTTCAACCGAAGATGGGCGATGCCAAGAGTGCCCTGGCCGAGCTAACCTCCGATGCCGCCTCCCCAATGATGGTCCTAAAAGGCACCATGGAGAGCCACGCATTCCTATCCAAAGTCTCGGAGCTGACCGGGGAAACGGAAAAGTCACTCGAAAAGAACCTTCAGGTCAAGCCGATCGCTAAGGAATTGCGGTTGGAACTAAGCTACAGACACCCTCAAAGCAGCGAAGGGCTAAAGGTGCTTAGTTCAGCCTTAGGCGTCCTGAGCGATGAAACCCTCCGACTATCAGAGTCCTTCGGAACCCAACAAGCCTCCGGGCTCAAAAAACTGATTGATCAACGAGTCGCAGAGCTCAGCCAAGCAACCCGAAAGCTGGCCGATTTTCAGAAGACGTTCAAATCGAGCCTTGACCCCGTGAAGGCGCGACAGTCGGTGATCGGCCTCCGCTTGAAGTACGAGTCAGCGAAATCGCGACTGGATTCCTACACCCAACAACAAGAGAAGCGCCTCGCCAATCCGGAACTTGGCGACTGGAACCTATCTCTCCAAAAGCTCAGAGGAGAGAAGGAAAAAGCCGCCAATGAACTCAAACTCGCTCAAGTGAAGTTCGGAGACGAAAACCCTGACGTGATGGCGCTCAAGCAACAGCTCAAAATTGCGCAAGATGCCTTCGATTCAGAGGTAAGTCGAATCAAAGAGTCAGAGCAAAAGAATCTTGTGACCCAGTCGGCCACACTGCGAGCATCCGCTGCCGAGTTAGCCAAGCAACTTTCGCTAGCCGAGCAGAACGAACGAATGTCAGCCGAAGAATCTCTGACAATGGCAAAGCTGAAAGCAGAGGTCGAGACGATCACCTCAGTCCTCAAAGGACTTCGTGCGTCCTACGAGCAAGCCAGAATCACTGGAGCTGGATCGCCAGGCACGTGGGCTGTACTAGATCCACCATACGTCTTGCCAGAGCCAACGACCTCGGAGAAAGTGCTGAAGTACGGTGGCCTTGCAGCATTTGGCTATCTCGGGCTAATTGTTCTCTTCATCGTCTATCAATTTGGGGTCAGCCAAAGGAGTGCCCCCGTTGAAGACTAGTCTTGAGGCGTTTAAGTCTCCTTCCAGGCTGACTGCCCTACTCATCTGTCTGCAGATTCTGGGTTATCCGCTTGCTCCCTCTTTTGCTGAGCTCGTCGGAATTCCAAATGCGATCCTCAGCTATCCGATCAGGTTCGCCGTCTTCTTCCTGGCCTTAATTCAGCTCCCTCACGCGCTTCGATTCTGGAAATCTACATCTCAGTTCATGAGGCAATGCATAGGAGCCTATGCACTCTTCTGGTTCGTGTTCTACTCGAGGGTTCTCTATGATCTGTTCGTCCGAGAAGTTGCCAACACCGCAAACCTGTCCGTCTACATTTTCTTCCCATTCCTGGTGAGTGGTATCCCAACCCTGGCCCTCTTCCAACTGATCAAAGAGAATCAGACAAAATTCATTCGCGAATATTTCACATATGCCGGTCTGATTTGCACCTCGCTGTTCATAGTAAATATCGTCAAGCTGTCACCCGAAGCCAAAGCAATCAAGCTGCTCGAAGGTCGATTTGGATTAGAAAACCTCAACCCCATCTCTGCCGGTTATGTGGGCTCTGTGGCGTGTCTCGCGGCGATCAGTTTCTCAATACACGAGTTTACGAAAGAGAATCCAGTCCGCTCCAGGCAGATTCTCGGAGTCTTTTGCGCGCTGATGGGGCTCAGTATGGTTCTGCTTGCCGCCTCGCGAGCCCCGCTCGTCGCGTGTTTCCTAGGAATCGTGATCCTCCTTTTCGCCGAAGCTAGAGTCGAGGATCAGATCGTAAAGCGCAAACGCCTAACACTACTTCTCGGCATTGCAATGGGCGTGTTCCTACTTGTCGCCCTGTCCGGCGCACAACTTCTGTTTGGACTGAACCCCTTTGGCAGATTTGAAACTGCTTTCGGCGACGACCCCATCAACAAAAACTCCGGCACACACCGCTTGATGATCGGTCAGATCGCTCTCGAACACTTCTTCTCCAATCCGCTTATCGGAAGCTCGGCTTTCGTAAACTCCCTTGAGGTCTACCCTCACAACATGTTGTTAGAAGCGCTTATGGTAGGTGGAAGCATGGCCGCAATTCCATTCTTGTTCCTTTCATTCGTTGGCATTTTTGGCTGGCTGAAGCTATACCTCTCAGGCAAAAGCCCGCTGCTCGTCGCAGTCTCCTTCATCTACGCTATCGCATCCAGTAACTCCGGAGCCATCGCCGAAAACACCGAGTCCTGGGGAGTAATCGCAGTCATGGTCGGCTACGCAGTCGGGCTTCCGGTGCCTCAAAAATGGCGTACTAAGTCTGCCCGAGCCAAGACTTTCCCGAGTTCCAGCCCTCCGACGCTTAGCGCCGATGAAGGCTGAACCTAACACTGGTTGATCTCTTCCGGATCCCGCTTTCCAACGCATTTCGCCGGAGCGCCAACCCAAATCTCATACTCACCAGTGGACTGCAAAAGTACCGCATTTGCCCCAATGCTAGTGCCCTTTCCAACCCGCAAAGTGCCTTCTTTGCACAAAACCTTACACCCGGATCCAAGCATCACGTCGTCCTCAATCTCAATGCCAACGAACTTCGTCCCACTCTTTCGGTAAGCATCAGCGCGCCCAATCGTGACCCCATTAAAGATGTTCACTCTGTCGCCAATCGTTGCCAAATTGTGGATAACAACGCCGTTTCCCCAATGCTGCAGCCGAAGCTGCTTCCCAATCTTTACGCTCCGAGGAATGTCGGCGCCGAAAACCACAAGCATGTAGTAGGCAACTTTGCCGATCAGCGGCTTCTGGCGCATATAAACGAGCTTCTCAACAAAGCTCGGCTGATACTCAGAATTCGACATTGAACTCCTTTGCCCAAAGTGCCACGTTGATCGGTCGCCAGTACTGGTTCAACTCGGTTTGGTCAGAGTGCGAAATGTGGTTTTCCAAAGCCTTAACCAGAACCTCAGTCTGCAAAAAAGGTAGGTTCATCTCCTTCAACAGATTTATCTGCTCGTTCACCCAGCCGCGCATCGACTGAGCCAGCTTCCTCTCAGGAACTGCGAATCCAACCTTTTCCCGATCAATAATCTGATCTGGCACAACGTCGCGCATCGCCTCACGGAGAACATACTTCGTCTCTCCTTTGTCCGAAACCAAATACTCAGGAGGCAAAGAAAAAGCAAACTCTGCAATCCTAGGATTGCAAAACGGCACCCTCGACTCAATGGAGAAAAACATCGAGTTTCTATCTTCATACCTTAGCAACCGTGGAAGACTGATCTCTTCCACCGCAATCTTGAGTTCTTGGCGCAACGCGTCCGATCCTCGCCCTGCCGGTCGCTGCTCGGCTACGGTCCCCCGCTGCTCAAAGTAGCTCTGATTACACCAATCTGGATACAAAGCTGCTCCCACAGCCTTCAACATTATCGGCTGAAGAGCCTTAGGAACCAATCGACCAAAAGCCATCAGCACCATCTGTCGCTTATAAGAGCTCATGTTCTGAGGCGAATGCTTCAAAAGTTCCAGTGCCTTAAATAGCTTGCCTTGAGCAAGCAAACCACTCGCTCGCGCACCCAGCATGACCGTGTAACCGCCAAACATTTCATCACTACCCTGACCATCAAGAATGACCTTGATCTGATGATCATGCGCCAGCTCAAACACCTTGTGCTGGGCAAACATACTCCATCCTCCGAACGGTTGATCAAGCACCGAAATCAGATCGGGCAGCCCGGCCGAAATCTCATCGATCGTGGGCTTTGTCTGAAAGTTCAAGACCTTGTACCGGTCAACCGCAATATCGACATACTTCGCCTCACTAAGAACCTCATCATCCGCAATATAGGTGAAGGTGGGTAGGTCTACCCCTCCCATGTGCCCAACCATTGCCGCAACAATTGCCGTCGAATCGAGCCCACCAGAGAGGCATGAACCTACCGGAACATCGCTACGCATGTGCAGCGAAACCGAATCCTCGAGCAATCTTCGCAACTCGGTCGTCGCTTCCTTGAAACTTATATCGTTCGGCCGCTCAAGCTTGATCGACCAAAACTGCTTAGGAGAAACCTGCATCGGACCCGCCAGATCTATTTCCGCGAAATGTGACGATGGTAGCTGTCGAATCTCCGCGAACATCGTCTGCTCACAGTGATCGGTCAATCCAAAACGCAAGTATTCATACAAGGCCTGGGTGTTGCACTTACGCGAAATCCCCGGATATTCAAACAGCCCTTTTATCTCGGAACTAAACACCAATGTTTCGCCACAGATGGAATAGAACAAAGGCTTAATTCCAAAGTGGTCCCTAGCAAGGACCACCTTGTTATCTTGCCTGTCGAAAATGACCAGCGAAAACATCCCCAAAAACCGAGCAAAGCACCGAGTACCCCACTCCTCGTAAGCCGCAAGAATGACCTCGGTATCTGAGTCAGAGCGAAACTCATATCCAAGCTTAACTAGCTCATCCCGGAGCTCGACATAGTTGTAAACCTCGCCGTTATAGACTATCCAGAACCGCTCTGAGGCGTAGCTCATCGGCTGATGTCCTTCTACCGAGAGATCGAGAATCGACAAGCGCCGCTGCCCTAATACAATCTGAGCGGGAAATGTGCCGTCTGCCGAAATACTCGGAAGGTCTAAACCAGAAGGCGTCTCATCGGTCGCGAAATTTACCCCTTTCGAATCGACGCTGGAAAACAGGAAAATGCCCTCACCATCGGGTCCCCGATGACGAATACGCTTGAGACCCCGCTGGACGGCACCGAGATCAACCTCGGAAGTCCGAGGGGCGATTGCTCCGAGAATACCGCACATTTGCCTGGAACGAGCTTACCTGTCAGTCGTAACTACTCTCTGATGATTCTGTGATGGTGATGAAAAGAGGAAAGCCAAATGACCCATGCATAAATGAGCCTGCTCAGAAACTTTGCGACACAAAAAATCCCAAAGCAAACCTCAAAAGATATGTTTAGGGAGGCGCAACCGACGATGGGCACAACTGCAAGTAGAAGTGTTAATACATCCACATAGAGCTTCCAGTCGACTCGATTGACAACAACTAAGGTTCGGCTAAGCGGACCGCAAAGTGAGGCCATGATCACCATCGGAGTCAACCCCACCAGCATCCACGAAAGAGGCGCCCATTTCGCACCCAAGATAGGGCCTGCCATTAAGTAGCCCAAAATGGCCACTGGTACATAAATCGCAATTGCGATCTTGAGCATTTTTCGTCCTGACTCGACCAAGTAGTCATTGATTTTTGATGGGTCATCGCGCAAAAGCTCGGCAAGGTGTTGGTGAAAAACATCCCCCACACTCGCTGCAATCAATCCAGACGGAATCGCAATCACCATCATCGCCACAGAGTACAGACCTGCATTAACCCCACCGTAATAGCTGAAGAACAACGGAATTGAAATCGAAAATGCCAAGCTATCAATCAACGAAGAGGGCATCATTTGCAAAGGCATTGACCGATACTTCTTTGCTGTTGACAGCAGCCCCGCTCGATCCCCCAACGCTTCTTTGACCCCTGAGAGAGCGTGTTTGGAAAGCGAGAACACACCTGACACTCGCCCGAAAACCTCCCCAATCGCAAGGCCTACCCAATCAAACTTCAGCAACCCAAAAAGAACTGGAACCATCGCCCGCACAAATCCTTGCTGAATCATCGCCTTGCTGATTCCACCAAAATCTCCTCGACGAACAAACCAGAACCTTAGGCTCGAAAAAGCTCCGGTCAGAATCAGCGTCAAAACAAGCAACCAACCACAAGAGCCGGCAAGATCTCCGTAACCACCGATCTTCAGAATGTGAAGCAGATAGAAAACGAGCCCAGAAAGAAGCGAAATCGCGACCCCCGTCACTAGGGAAAGCGTAAGCAGTTGGTCCGCTTCTTTATCCGAGTTCGCCGAAGGCACCGCCATCTCGAAACGCAAACCTACGACGACCGTAGCCGTTGCGACGAAAGCACTGAAAATCCCGAAATACCCGCGCTGAATGGGGTCGTACTGCCGCGAAATGATCGGCAAAACAAGCACCGAGAACAGCTGTCCCAAGGCGGTTCCCCCGCCTAGTTTCAACATATTTCCTGCCGTAGTATCCCCGGCGATCAGATCTCGGATCCTTTTCATTGACAATAGTCGCAGCTGCAAGCGAACCTGCGCATCGCGTCGTACGCATCGTGCGTACATCAAAACCCTACCCTAAACGAATTCAGTTTGAGAAAGTTCGGCGAACCTCTTCTTCCGTATCCCCGGCTCCACCCATTTCAAGATGAAGATCGGTTGCATCCTTGATTCGATCAAGTGCCAGAAGCGTATGCCCAATGCACCACTTCGCCTCGTGCACCCGGTCATCCTGCCCAAACTCGTACCGAGCCAGTAAAGCACTCTCAAAGTATTCAAGTGCATCTTCAAGTTCTCCTGCCTCGAAGCAATGCCAACCCATGTTGTTGTAAAGCGAACCAATCCAACGGCGAGCCCACTCATCCTTCGAAGTCTTCGCCAGACTGATCGCCTTCTGAGTGTAAAACTCAACATGGTCACCCTCCGAAATCAGCGCCAACATGTGGAGCGCATCAACCCGCAAGTCCTCCGGCCCCGATACCGATACTTCTTCAAATCCTTGCTGAGCCTGCTCAATCATTCCCAGCCCGCGGTACGCCCGTCCCGCCTCAATCATCAAGCTCGCCGCCGCTCGACCACCCAAAGCCAACCCCTCATCCCAGACCGGCTTCATACACTCCAAGCACTCCTGGTTCGCACCCGAAAGGGAATAGGTCCGCGCAATCTGCGCGTGAACATCCAACTGCTCCTGCCGATCTTTCAGTGAGGGCAACAGCTCCTCGAACATAGCCCGCGTCGCAACCGGGTCACCAAAATTCCAATAGTCGCGAACATCTAGCATGTGAGAGGACTTTAACCTAGATCGCGTAGAATTAGCAACCGGTGGAAGACACTTACAAAAGGTGGCTGAACCGCGTCGAGTACCCCTTTGCATTGAGGGAATTCGATTCGGGTGACGGCTGGATGAACTACATTGACGAAGGCGAGGGTCACCCCGTCGTCTTCGTGCATGGTTGTATGACCTGGTCCTTCCTGTTTCGCCGAACCATCGAAGCTCTCTCCTCGACGTATCGATGCATTGCGCCGGACCACCTCGGCTTTGGCCTCTCGGAAAAGTCCCAAACCGCCTCGTACTTGCCCGCCGACCATTCGCGCCGCTTCGGGCAGTTCATGTCATCCCTCGGGCTTGAAGAGGTTACGCTCGTCGTACATGACATCGGGGCCTCTATCGCCCTGGATTGGGCTGTGCAGAATCCACAACGCGTCCGCAATATCGTCTTCCTCAACTCCTACCTTTGGGACATGAGCAAGAATCCTCTCGCCGCAAAGCTTGCCCTCAACTACGGCCATCCAATCAACCGGTTCTACTACAAGCACATCAGGGCAACCCCCTCCTTTGTGCTTCCTCCACTGTTTGCAGACCGGTACCGCGTCGCCCGCCCTATCCTTCGACAGTATCTCTATCCCTTCGACACCCACCGCGACCGTATCGCGCTTTTCTCTGCCGTCGAGGGTTACCGCCGAGACGGAGCCTGGTTCGATTCAGTTGCGAGCAAAGTGGACAAGCTCCAAGACAAACGAAAACTGATTGTTTGGGGCATCAAAGACCCGCTTCACACCGAAGATTCGCTGAAGCAACTCCAAGAACTTTTCCCCGAGGCTCAAACAATCACCTTCTCCGATACGGGACGACTCCTTCCTGAGGAAAAGCCAGAAGCCCTCACCGGCGAGCTCACGTGGTTCCTGATGAACGCGACCCTGCCCGGCATGAGCCTCGTGGATCAGCTCGGAGGCTGAGACATTCTAAAGTTGGAACGGTTTATCTGACCGCTTTCGCGGACAAGATCTGCTCCCAGAACCACTTCGCACACTGATGCTTTGACATCAGCTCGCTCGAAGCCGTCCGCCCATCCGCGAAAACCAAGTCAAGCCGGTTTGTCTCCGTGTCAAATCCCTGTCCCGCCTGGCTCACATCGTTCGCCGCAATCGCAAACAAACCCTTTCGCTTCAGCTTCGTCGCCGCAACCGACAAATCCGAAGTCGGCTCTGCCGCAAAACCGATGACCGTTGCCGAAGGATTCGCCGCCACCACCGCCGCAATAATGTCCGGATTCGGAGCCAGTTCCAAATGTACAGTCTCTGCCGACCGCCGCATTTTCCCAGAAACCCGATTCACCACGTGGTAATCCGCGACCGCCGCCGCTCCAACAATGTAATCAAACCCAGACGCGAGCGATAAGGTCGCATCGTGCATCTCTAAAGCCGTCTCCACCCGAACTGTGGTCGCCCCCGCCGGTAGCCGTGCCGCCTGAGGTCCTGCCACCACCGTCACCTCCGCCCCCAGCCGCAGGGCAGCCCGAGCCAACGCCGAACCCATCTTCCCGCTTGACCGATTCGTGATGTACCGAACATCATCAATCGGCTCGCGGGTCGGGCCTGAAGTAATCAAAACCCGCTTACCCTTAAAAATCGACGACGCAGAAACCACGTCCAAAACTGCGGCAGCGATTGCCGGAATCGAGGCCAGCTTGCCCTGTCCATTCTCACCGCAAGCAACGTCACCCTCCAAGGGCTCCACGATCTCGGCACCGCGCTCTGCAAGCAAAGCCAATGCAGCCTGCGTCGCCTCATGCAAATACATCTGCGGATTCATCGCCGGAGCCAAGACCAATGGCTTATTTGAAGCAAGGCAAAGCGTGGTCAACATATCGTCCCCCACCCCCGCCGCCAGCTTGTTCAGCGTATTTGCCGTCGCCGGGGCAACGACCACAACATCAGCCGAGCGGGCCCAATCAATGTGCGCCATTCGCCCCCGCTCAGGTTCCTCAAAGGTATCAATCAAACAAGGTTGGCCGGTCAATGCCTCGAAAAGGGCGACGGAAACAAACTCCTGCGCCGAATCAGTCAAGCAAACCCGAACCGTAAACCCGGACCGCATCAGTTCCCGCGCGAGGTCAGCCGCCCGATATGCGGCAACCGAACCCGAAACTCCCAGGACGGCGTTCATAAAACCAGCCTTTCCAAGATATCAACTGTGTCTTCCACATCTTGATTGACGACGATGTGCTGGTACCTATCGCGGACCGACATCTCGTCATGGGCATTTTTCAGGCGCTTTGCAATTGTGGCGTCGTCCTCGGTGCCTCGTCCCCGAATCCGTGTCTCGAGCTCCTCTACCGAGGGCGGCATCAAGAAGACCGTGAGCGCATCCGACCTCAGCTCCATCGCCGTCAAAGCTCCTTGAACGTCGATCTTGAGAATCGCAATCTTGCCCTCTTCGAGCATTGCATCCATATCGCTCAAAGGAGTGGCGTAAAAATTTCCGTGGACTTCTTTGAACTCCAAAAAGTCGCCATCCGCCGCTTTGGCGTGGAACAGCTCACGAGAGACAAAGTTGTAATCCATCCCATCCAGCTCTCCCAGTCGAGGAGTACGAGTGGTGTAAGCGACAACCCGAGCCACATCGGGATTGCGCGCTTGCCAAGCGTTGATCACGGTGTCTTTTCCAACTCCGCTCGGCCCGCTAAGGATGACCAATCTGCCCTGACTCATGTTGGTTTTAGTTTACTGATAAATGACAAGACCCCGAGAATTTGACTCTCGGGGTTTGTTGACTCCTGAAGGTTAGGCGGCCTTGTTCTCGTAGACCTCGAACTTAGTCGCTGTGGCACCTTTGTCGATCTTGAACTTACTGACCGCTTCCTGCAGGTTCCCGCTCAGAAGGCTCAGGTTCGTTGCCGATTCAGTGACATCGCCAATACCTTTGGTCATCTCGGAAGCTCCGGCCGCCGCTTCTTCGGCAATTGCCGCAACGTTGGTGATGGAGTTGGTCACCCGTTCGGTTCCCTCCGTCATCTCTTGGCTCGCCTGGAGGTTATCCCGGGCGGCAAGTGCGACGTTCTCCATGGATGTGGTGGCTTCGTAAGTCACCTTAGCAACTTGGTCTGCATACACTTTCACCTTGTCTGACGAAGCAAGAATGTCCTTCAGAGCTGCCCCCGCCAGAGTTGATCGCTTCACGCCGTCTTCAGCTTCATTCGAAGTGGTCTGGATGGCTTCAACCGTCTCTTTAACGGTTGCCCGGACGTTTCCGATGAGGCCGCCGATTTCCTTGGTCGCAAGGCTCGACTGCTCAGCAAGCTTTCGAACTTCGTCGGCAACCACCGCGAATCCACGGCCATGCTCACCAGCTCGCGCTGCTTCGATAGCAGCGTTGAGCGCAAGGAGGTTGGTTTGGGCGGCAATGCTGTCGATCGTCTTGACGATGTCGCCAATCTTCTGTCCAGCTGCATCAAGCTCTTGAACCTTGGCCGCCGAGAACTCGATCTGCTCCTTCAGTCGTTCCATTGCGGCAACGGTCTCAGTGACCGCCGTATTTCCGCTCGCTGCTGAGGTAGCCATTTCTTTAGCCGCCTCGTCAACCTGAGCGATTCCTCGCGATGCTTCCGAAAGCGAAGCCGATGCATTGTCGACAAGTCTTGCCTGTCGCTCGCTGCTCTGGCCTACCTCAAGAACCTGAGCGTGGAGCTCTTCGATGATTACCGCAACTTCGGATGCATTTGTCGCGAGTTGGTCGCTACCGGCCGAAATCTCGGATGATGTTGCGCTGATCTCTTCCGAAGAAGCCGCCAAGGTGGTAGATGTCTGCGCAACCGTGTTCGATCCCGTTGAAACTTCATGAATCAGCTCGGAGAGTGATCGCCGAGCGGAATTGTAGCATCCAACTGCAGTTTGAATTCGACCGAGCATTCGGTTAAACGTCTCAGACATTTGACCGATCTCATCATTGCCTGAAACAGGTAGCGGTGTCGTTACCGGAACTACATCGTAGGTGAGGTCCCCTTCAGCCATACCTGTAAACCCTGTCACAAGACCAATAGCGCATCTGTCAGCAACGGACAACAGTCGCTCCGAAACCAGTGCGATCGGTCGAGTAATTGAACGGGTGAGCGCCACACCGCAGATGACGGCGACAATGGTGCCAACAATCGCGACAGCTTGGAGAGTGTTCCCGATACCTTTGGCCGCAACGACTGATTCGGCATGAACTCGCTGACCATTCTTTTCGTTCCACGCGCCCAATCCGTCAAAATAGACATCCATTTTCTCACCCTCGCCGAAAAGCTTCCTCGCACTCGCTGCAACTCCTGCCATGTCCGTACCGGACAGAGACTTCTTGGCGAGATCACCCAATGACTTTGAATATGGGTCCCAAGCTGCAGTTAACTCATCAAAGTTCTTTCGATCCTCTGCAACCGTGATGGTTTTGACATACTTGTCCATCGCGCCTTTCTGTTCATCCAAGAACCCAAGCAGATTCTTCGCATGAACTCTCTGGTCGCTTAGCTCAGCGGACCCTCCCATTGCGGTTAGTTCAATGTTTGCGTTCATGAACAAGTCATCCATCTCGCCGCAGGACGCCAAGCCAGGGATAACGTCAACTTTGAAGAGATCCAGACGTTTGTTGAGCTTTCCGAGACCACTTAAGGCAATCATTGACATTAAAATGAACGTCACAGCCATCAAGCCGAAGGCGAGTCCGATTTTGCGACCAAGACTCAAGTTAATAAGCAGTTTTTTCATATGGCGAAGCACCTCTTTGGGCTAGTAGAAGCGTCGGCAATCTGTTTTGCCGAAAAGAGGTATTTTCAGCATTTTTACTGGAAACTGCTTGTTTTATCGCAATTTTGATAGGCGGATTGAGATTTTGAGTCGATAGGCACGTAGCTTGTAATTAGACTCACCAAGGAAACCATGACATCACTCTTCATCGCAACACTCGCCATTCAACCTCGTAACCTCATCGTCGACCAGGTCAAAGTGACCCAGGTCTATGCTGGTCGTAGAGGCACTCGAGTCGTCGAAGAGTTCACGGCTCGCGACCAAAATGGAACTGTCACAGTTAAGGTCTATCCATTTCACTCCAACGTTGCTCGAACCCCAGCAATCGTGAAAAAGGGTGACCGAATTTCGATCACCCTTTCCGACAAAGCGACTTCTGCGAAGATCACGGTAGATCAGATCAGATTCTGAACGTGTAGGTAAGCACGAAAGTGTAGTTTGCTTCCGTAGCAAGATCGTGCGGCTTAGTGTAGATTCCTTGCAACACTAAGCCGCTTTTCATTGTGTAGAACAGGCTATAGGCTGCAGAACCTGTTGAATTGCCAACGTATTCGGCAGAGCAACCCCACTGATCGCTGAAAGCGTGGTCAAATCCAAAGACTCCGCGATTCTCATCGTCATGCTGGTAGCCAAGATGCAAGTTGTAGTTGCCTATCGTGTAACGGGCATATTCAAAAGTAGAAACCGCATCCGAAGATAGTCCCTGCCAGCCAAATCCGAAGGCGAACTTCTCATCCTTCGATCGGTACGGCGTGAACTTCAGTCCAAAATTGTGAGAACCCAAAAAGTCGGTGATCCCCGAGAACTCGGCAACATCAAACAATCCCAGAACATAGTTTTGAGACTGCAAATACTGGCTGGTCAACTTAGAATTACTAGATGTGAAATTCTGGTTGAGCTGAAACTCTCTATGACCCAAAACATCCGCAACCGGATAATTGATCAATGCCGAAACTTGTCCCTGGCTAGTCGCAGCTAATGCGGTAGCACCGAAAATAAGAATTAACCCCTTGCTCATAACCCTTCCCCAAGAGCCGATTCCAGCTCAACAGGGGTTTAGTTCCATCAGTCGTTCAGGGAAATTGCTGACTCAAATACCGGGTTAGAGCCCCAGTAAAGTCATGAGCCTGCTCACAACCTTGACCGGATCGTGACGAACAAAGTCACTTTCACTCATGAAGTTTCCGCTGATGACCTTGAGCCCCATCGCGCGGATGCGATCAATATCGGGGTCCACCAAGTTCTGCCCCACAGTGCGGTACTTCTCTAGCGCATCCTGCGAAGGAACGCCCGTGTTGACCACCACATAGTCGAAGACTCGCCCCTTGACCTGAGCGAGGATAGCTCCAACATGTTCGCTCGCACTGAAGGTATCGCTCTCTCCAGGCTGAGTCATGACATTGCAAATGTAAACCTTCAGCGCTCTGCTATCGCGCATCGCCGCCGCGACTCCCGGAATCAGCAGATTTGGAATCACGGAAGTGTAAACACTTCCCGGCCCCACGCAGATCAAGTCCGCATCTGCAATCGCCTCAAGGGAAGGCAAGTAGGGTTGTACATTATCCGGAGAAAGTCGAAGCTCTTTGATCCTGCGACCCGCGGCAACGATTTCCGTTTCGCCCCGAATTTCGAGATCACCGTCTAACATCGCCTTCAGCCCAACGTGATCCAGGGTCGAAGGCATCACCTGACCGCGAATTGCCAAGACCTCTGAAGCAATGTTGATCGCACGCTCAAAATCGCCCTGGGCCTGATCCACAAGCGCTGCAATCAGCAGGTTGCCCATCGCATGACCACTGAGCGAACCGCTGTCCTTAAATCGATGTTGGAACAGGTCGGTCATCGCCTTTTCCGCATCCGCTAACGCCACGAGGCAGTTCCGAATATCCCCCGGCGGGATCATTCCCTTATCCTGGATTAGCCGTCCGGAAGAGCCACCATCGTCGGTCACCGTCACGATCGCCGTGATGTTCGACGAGTGCTGCTTCCACCCCCGCAATAGCGTGGAGAGACCGGTCCCACCTCCTAGAGCAACAATGTGTGGACCGGAGGCGAGTTGTTGACGGCGAACGTAAACGTCGACTCGGCCACCTTTCATCGACGGATTAAGTGTCTCGATCACATGGATGAAAGCAAGTCGAACTGCCAGCAGCATCAAAGCGACGCCAAGGAGCAACAACGCCGCCCCAACCCAGTGAATCGCTAGGTCAGACTGGTCAGCGTCTGCCACATTTCCCAGGGCGGTTGATGCCGCCGAGTGAAGTTCACGGGTCATCCCCTGGATCTGGACGTTGAACGCCATCAGAGCGCCGACTAACGTGCCCGTAAAGCCAATGAAGAGCAAAAACGCAGCCCGCCAAACTCCTACCGTGGGAGCCAGCGCATGACGAAGTTTGTGACGCCGAATCACTCTTTCTCGTCAGGCAAGAACACGCCTAACGCTCCGTTGATTGCAGAGATAAGGAGCGAAGCCACAAATGCCGCCGCGAACCCTTTGATTCCATCATCAACGATCTTAAATCCAAGCTCAAAGCGCGAAGCAAAATACAGCACCGCCGCATTCACAACGAGCGAGAACAGACCCAATGTGAGACAGCTCAACGGCAATGTAATGAGCTTAAGCAGTTTCCCCATCGTGACGTTGAGAAACGCCAATAACGCAACCCCAATCATGAGGGTGAAAAACTGCGAAACTCCGTTCGCATTCGCCTGGAAACCAAGCCCGAGGGCCTGGCAAAGAAGGGAGGCGGCAAACACAGAAACTGCCAGAAGCACCCACCGGATGAAGACTCGTTTCATGTTCGCTCATTCCTATTATGGCGCGGGTCATACTCTTAAGGTTGATGACCGCCAAAACGCCCATGCTCCAGCAGTATTTCTCGGTGAAATCCGAGAATCCTGGGGTGCTTCTCGCAATGCGAGTGGGTGATTTCTACGAGTTTTACGGTGAAGACGCCGAGATCGCTGCGGCTTCTCTCGAAATCACTCTGACCGGTCGGGAAGATGGCACGAACGGGCGAATCTCCATGGCCGGTGTCCCGTTCCACGCCGTCGAACGCTACCTAGCGAAGCTTCTCCAGAAGGGCCATAAGGTCGCAATCTGCGATCAACTCGAAGATCCCAAATCTGCCAAAGGCCTGATCAAGCGCGGGGTCACCCGCGTCATGACTCCAGGAACAGTTCTGGAAGATTCGTTATTGGAGGCTGGGCGGAACAACTTCCTCGCCGCCCTCTGCGTCAACGACGGCACCCTCGGACTCGCGATGCTCGACCCATCAACCGGTGAGTTTATGGTCACCGAAATGGTCGGGGGAGAAGCCCAAGAACGTCTGCTCCAAGAACTCGCGCGAGTCCGCCCCTCTGAACTTCTCCTCGGCAAAGATGCCGACGCCTACGGCGAAGTCGCCCGTAACGCCCTCGGCTCCACCACCACCGATTTCGCCCAACCCCGCCTTGATCAAGCAACCAGAAAACTCCAAGAAACCTTTGGAGTCGCTTCGCTGAGCGGTTTCGGATGTGCCGATAAGCCCTCTGCCGTCACCGCGGCGAGCATGATCATCGCCTACGCCGAGCGCAACAAGCTTGATCTCGGCCACCTCCAAGGGCTCGCCACCTATTCCGTCGAAGGTTTCATGCGCCTCGACCCCGCAACACGCCGCTCTCTCGAGCTCACCCAAAACCTCGCCGACGGCTCGCGCCGCTTTACCCTCCTCGGAGTCCTTGACCAAACCTGCACTCCAATGGGCGCCCGTCTGCTCCGCCGATGGATCGAGCAACCCCTCCTTGACACCCAAGAAATCAAAAGGCGTCACGACGCGGTTGCCCGATTCCTCGGATCTTCCATTCATCGAGGTGACCTTCGTGATGCGCTCAAGGTGCTGAGTGACATCGAACGCCTCGTCTCCCGCTGTAGTGCCAACCTCGCTGGTCCCCGCGATCTGGCCGCCCTCAGGGCCACGTTGCTCGGCCTCCCCAAGGTCCTCGCCCCCGCCGAGAAGCTTGGCTTCGGACGAATCCAAGAACTCATCGAGCAAGTCCAGTCTCACGGGGAGTTCGCCTCTCTCCTCAACAAAGCCATCGTCCCCGAGCCACCCCACACCGTCCGTGATGGTGGCATCATTCGCCCCGACTACGACCACGAACTCGACAAACTCCGTGAACTGGGCCGAAATGGCAAAAACTTCATCGCCGGCTTGGAAGCTGGTGAGCGAGAAAAGACCGGAATCAACACTCTCAAAATCGGGTTCAACTCCGTCTTCGGCTATTACATCGAAGTCACCAAACAGCACACCGCCAAAGTCCCCGCCGACTACATCCGCAAACAAACCACCGCCAACGCCGAGCGCTACATCACCGCTGAACTCAAAGACCACGAAGCCCAAGTCCTCGGTGCCGAAGAGAAAGCGACCGCCCTCGAATCCGACCTCTTCAACCGTATCCGCCTCCGCGTCGCCGAGCACGCCGGAGCCCTCCTCCAAACCGCGCGCGCCGTTGCAGAAATTGACGTTCTGGCAACGTACGCGGAAGTCGCTTCTCTGCGGGGCTACGTCCGACCCGAAATCGTTGAGGAAGACGTCCTCGAAATGGATTCCGGCCGCCACCCCGTTGTCGAAGCCAACAACTCCAACTTCGTCCCCAATGACCTAAACATCGGAGAAGAGGAACCCCGAACGCTCATCATAACCGGCCCCAACATGGCAGGGAAGTCCACTTATCTCCGCCAAGCCGCTCTTGTGTGCCTGATGGCACAAATCGGAAGCTATGTGCCAGCAAAACGTGTACGAATTGGGATCATCGACCGAATCTTCGCCCGCATCGGCGCCAAGGACGAACTTGCCACCGGGCAAAGCACCTTCATGGTCGAAATGGTCGAATCGGCGAACATCCTCAACCACGCCACCGACCGCTCCCTCGTGATCCTCGACGAAGTCGGTCGCGGGACCTCAACCTACGACGGCCTCGCGATCGCTTGGGCGATGATCGAGCACCTCGTCGGCACCAGAAGTAAAACCCTTTTCGCCACCCACTATCATCAGCTCAATACCATCGCCGAAACCGTCCCGACGGTGAAGAACTTCCGCGTCAGCGTCGAAGAGTTCGGCGATGACATCGTCTGGACCCACCGTGTCCTCCCCGGTGGCGCCGATCGCTCCTACGGAATCCACGTCGCCCGCATGGCCGGCGTCCCCGGAACTGTTCTTCGAAGAGCCCAGGAAATCCTCAGCGAACTGGAGCAAGACAAACCGCCCACCCCCGTCGAAACCCAAACCAAGCGCCTCCAAATGACCCTCTTCGAATTCGAAGCCCCGCCAGTGGTCGAGGCACTCGAAAGACTAGACATCAATCAGCTCACGCCGATTGATGCCCTGCGTCTTCTCGATGAGTGGAAGAAAAAATTCCTCTAAACAAACTAGCGTCCGTGGTCAATCTCGTCGAACCGAGATGGTAGTCCTGCTAATCGCTTGTCTAGCTCAATATCAAGATCGTAACCCTTCCAATGGGCTAGCTTGAGCTCGACGCGGCTCAGGTATTGATCTCGAACAAGTGGGGGCAAGCTATCGAGAATCTCCGCTCCACTAATCTCGATCTGTTCACCTATCACGAATGCTTCGCAAACGATCGTGCGTTCATTGTAGGAAGTCTGCTTTTGGAGCTCGACACAGTATGATCCCGGAACGTCAGAGACTACGATTTCGTAGACTGCCTGACGTCGACGTTGTCTAAGTAGTCCCTTTAGGAAGTCTTCCCAGATCGCTCGCAGCCAGCCCATCTCAAAGCTCGACGACCGAGTGTAGCCGCTCGAACTCTGACATGATGTTCTCCAGCGCCGCAAACCCGCCGCGCCAGAACTCCTCGCTCTGAAGATCAATATCGAGCATCCCCATCAGCTCCGCCGGAGTCTTCGAACCACCGAGCTTCAATACCTCCACATACCGATCTGCGAAACCTGGTCCTGCTTTCTTCGCCATTTCGTACAAGCTCAGTACCAAGAGCTCCCCAAACGAATATGCATAAACGTAGAACGGAGAGCCCGTAAAGTGGCCAACGTACATCCACCAAGATCGGTGCTGTTCGCCCAGCGCAACCGAGTCCCCAAACATCGCCTGGAGCTCTGATTGCCAAATCTCGCCCAACTCATCCGACGTCAGCTCACCTTCAGTTCGCCGCTTGCTATGTGCGCCCTTCTCGAACTGGTACATCGCCGCCTGACGGAAGACCGTCGCAAAAATCCCCTCAATCTTCCCCGCGTACAGAGCGAGCTTGTCCTTGTCCGAAGCCCCCGCAACCAACTTCTCAAACACGAGCATCTCACCAAACGTCGAGGCCAACTCCGCCAAAGGCAGCGTCCCGTGATAGTTAAAGTAAGACTGCTCTCGGCTGTAAGAAGCATGGACACCATGACCAAGCTCGTGAGCAAGGGTCATCACATCGTCCATCTTGTCCAAGTAGCTCTGGAGCAAAACCGGGTGAGTATCCGGCGTGTTGTAAGAGCAGAACGCCCCACCCATCTTGCCCTTTCGAGGCTCGGCATCAATCCAGTTCTTGTCAAAAAACTCGGACCCCTTTTCCGCCATATCAGCAGAGAACGCCCCGAACGCCTCAAGAACAATCGACTGAGCCCGGTCCCAAGTGACCTTCTCCTCTGCCGCAAACAGCGGAGCGTATCGGTCAATGTGCGTCAACTCATCCAGGCCAAGAATCGAGCGCTTCACCCGGTAGTACCGAGCTACCAGCGGATAGAACTCTCGGCAAAGCCGGATGACCAACTCAACTGTTTCCTTGTCCAGCTCGTTCGAAAGGTGCCGCGACTGCTCAGCGAAGTCAAACTTCCGCAACCGATCATCAATGGCCTTATCCTGCAAAAGCGTGTTGAAGATGAACGTCAGAACCCGCTCCTGCTCTTTCAGCCCAGCCGAGAAAGAGTCCGCCGCCGCCTGTCGGGTCGATCGATCCTCATGGCGCAACATAGCAAGAACTTCCTGCTGACTCATTTCTTGCTCCTCACCGTCCAAAGTAACACGATAGACGTGATTTGCCGTCACCTCATCAAACAGTCGGTTCCAAGCCCGCGAGCCGGTATTCGCCAATTCCTCCATCAGCACCTCTTCCTTCTCACTCAATCGATACTTCGAATAGGTGCGCGAGACATGAATGTGGTGCAAAAAGTTCGCCAGGCAAGGATCTGACAAAAGCGGATCAATCACTGATGCAGGCGCCGCCTGGAGTTCAAGTTCAAAGAACATCAGCTTGACCTGAAGCTCGGTCGCCCTCTCCGTCTGCTCCTGCATGAATGCGCCATGTTCGGGCTTGCTGACATCTGCAGCAAAAACAAGATTCGCGTAGGTGATCGGCTTCACGATCAAAACTGTGATTGCCTCCATCTCAGTCAGCGCTTCCGCCAAAACCGGAGCTGTTAGCGAATCCGAGTTGATCTTTCCGCGATACTGCGCCGCAAATGCATCTGCCCGCGTATGTGCCTCCTTCCAACTCGCCTCAATCTTCGGATCGTCGGACGAGGAGAAAAGCGCAGAGAGGTCCCAAGTGACCGCAGTTGTGATCGACATGCCTTCATTATGAAGTTTCGACGCGAACAAGTTCAGAACCTCCATAATCAATGTATGAATTCACAAGAACTAATCGTTCGCCTCATTTCGAACCTCGGTGACCACCTCGGCGACGACCTCGTCGTAACGAGCCCCGTTGACGGAGCCCAACTCACGTCGCTCGCCTTCGATTCCCCCGCAAGTATCGAAGTCAAAATCCACCAAAGCGTACAAGCATTCCGCGTTTGGCGCGATGTCCCTGCTCCCAAAAGAGGCGAACTCATCCGCCAATTCGGCAACAAGCTCCGCGAGCACAAAGAGGAACTGTCCACCCTCGTAAGCCTCGAGTGCGGCAAGATTCTCGAAGAGGGTCGCGGCGAAGTCCAAGAGATGATCGATATCTGCGATTTTGCCGTCGGAATCTCTCGCCAGCTCTACGGCCTCACCATCGCCAGCGAGCGCAAGAACCACGTGATGCACGAGAACTGGCTTCCTCTCGGTCCCGTCGGAATCATCTCCGCCTTCAACTTCCCGGTTGCCGTCTGGGCATGGAACGCCGCCCTTGCCATCGTCTGCGGTGACTCAGTTATTTGGAAACCCAGCGAGAAAACCCCGCTCACCGCCCTCGCTTGTCAGTCCCTCTTCGAGCAAACCTGCAAAGAGTTCGGCGATGCCCCTGCTCACCTGTCCCAAGTCATCATCGGAGCAAGAGAGCAGGGTGAGCAGATGGTCGAAGATCCGCGCATCCCTCTCATTTCGGCCACCGGATCCACCCGAATGGGTCAAGCCGTCGGCCAAAAAGTCGCCGCCCGATTCGGAAAATCCCTCCTCGAGCTCGGCGGAAACAACGCGATGATCATCGCCCCATCCGCTGATCTCGCCATCGCAATTCCCAGCATCCTCTTTGGCTCCGTCGGAACTGCCGGCCAGCGCTGCACCACCACCCGTCGAGTATTCGTCCACGCCAGCATCTTCGACCAGGTCTACAATTCCCTCAAAACCGCCTACATCTCGCTCGGTGAAAACAAAGTCGGCTCACCTCTCGAAGCCAGCACCCTGGTCGGTCCGCTCATCGACGAAGCCAGCTTCAGCGGAATGCAAAACGCTCTCGCCAGAGTCAAACCAGAAGCCGTTGAAATCATCGGCGGCGACCGGGTAGATCGCCCTGGCTATTACGTCAAACCCGCCCTCGTCCGCCTCAGTAAGCAGAGCGAGACAATTTTCACCGAGACCTTCGCGCCCATCACCTACGTCATGCCCTACGACGACTTGAGCAAAGTCATCGAAGACCACAATGCCGTCCCCCAGGGTCTCAGCAGCGCCATTATGACAACCGACGTCCGCGAAGCCGAGTTCTTCAAGCGCTATAGCGACTGCGGAATCGCCAATGTCAACATCGGTACGAGCGGAGCTGAAATCGGCGGTGCATTCGGCGGAGAAAAGGAAACCGGCGGCGGACGTGAATCCGGCTCGGATTCGTGGAAAGCCTACATGCGACGCCAAACCAGCACCACATACTTCGGCACCGAAAAACCCGCCCTCGCCCAGGGCATCAAGTTCGATATCTAAGGTTTTTGCGCTACTCACCGCAAATCAATGCGTTCTTGGACGAATGCATTGATTTGGCACATACATTGAGTCCCACAGGATCACAATGCTTACCCTCACTCCTGTTCTTGTCGTGTGCCACGACGTCCATCAGGTGAATGAGTTCGAATTCTCCCTTGGTCACCTGCCCGAGATTGGAGAAGTTGTCTCGATCGGTAAACGAGAGTGGAAGGTCATCCTTTGGATCGAAGGCAACGACGTACCGGAACGGGTCATTCATGTGGCGCCGGCCGAATTCGACGATCCGTTCGATCTCAGCTGACGTAATCTAAAGGAGTGATTCTCCTCATAGCCTTTGCTCTCCTCGACTTTAAAGCCGAAGAATCCGCCTGGCGAGCAGAGCGAGTAACAAATCTCAAGAGCCCTACCGGCTGGCTCGCCGTTGCCGGTCTGCATTGGCTCAAGCCAGGCACTAACCAGCTCGGCTTCGGAACCGACATCGAAATCCGAACCGCCGAAGGCACCATTGAGTGGCAAAAGGGCGATAAGTTCCACGCCAAGCTCCCCACCGGCGGACGAACCCCCGGAGCCAAAGACTTCGACCAAGATGTCAACCTAAACGAAAAGCTCTACACCGGCGAAGTCACCTTCTCCATCATCCACCGAGGTGACCGCTACGGCCTAAGAGTCTGGGACCCCAAAGCCCCGACCCGAACCAACTTCAAGGGCCTCACCTGGTACCCGGCCAAGCCAGAATACAAAGTCAAAGCCAAGTTCGTCCCCTACAAAGCGCCCCGCCAACTCTCCATCACCAACATCCTCGGCTACACCGAGCCCGCCCCCAACCCCGGCTACCTCAGCTTCACTCTCAAGGGCAAAAAGCTCCGCCTCGAAGCCATCGACGAAGGCGAAACCTACTTCCTCAACTTCAAAGATCGCACCAGCGGCGCCAGCACCTACCCCGCGGGTCGCTTCATCGACCTAGAAAAACGCAAAGACGGCAACTACGAACTCAACTTCAACCGAGCCTACAACCCGCCCTGCGCCTTCACCAACTTCGCAACGTGTCCATTGCCGCCGAAGCAGAACATCCTCAATATCTCCATCGAAGCCGGTGAGAAAACCCACCACCCAGGTTGAATTGCAAACCGCAAACCGCAACCCCACAATCAATCTATACAACAAAGTAAACTATCCCTGCGTAGAAACACGCAGAGCAAAGGTGATGCTGGTGATGCCAGGTGGACCCGCGCGGGATACAACATGTCAGAGAAGGTTTTGGACGAGTCAACAGCTCTGTTAGAGCAATTTGCCAATCGCGAGTACGAGCACGGGTGGGAGACCACCATCGAGACCGAGACCATCGAGCCGGGCCTCAACGAAGACACGGTCCGCCGAATCTCCGCCAAAAAGAACGAGCCCCAATGGCTTCTCGATTGGCGACTGAAGGCATACCGCCACTTCCTCACAATGACCGAGCCAACCTGGCCGAACGTCCACTACAAGCCCGCCGATCTCCAAGCGATCTCCTACTACTCATCTCCCAAGATGAAGCCTCTTCTCGACTCCCTCGAAGACGCCGACCCCGAGATCCTCAAGACCTTCCAAAAACTCGGAATCCCGGTCGAAGAGCAGAAAGTTCTTCTCAACGTCAAGGGAGCAGCCAGCAGTGCCGCCGACGCCCTCGCCAAGCCAACCGACTGGTCCGAACTAGAAGGCAAGGTCGCCGTCGACGCCGTATTCGACTCCGTCAGCGTCGTCACCACCTTCAAAAAGAAGCTCGCCGAGCTAGGAATCATCTTCTGCTCAATCAGCGAAGCCGTCCACGAACACCCCGAGCTGGTCCAAAAATACCTCGGCTCCGTCGTCCCCTACAGCGACAACTACTACGCCACGCTCAACAGCGCAGTCTTCTCCGACGGCTCCTTCGTCTACATCCCGAAGGGCGTCCGATGCCCGATGGAGCTCAGCACCTACTTCCGAATCAATGCGGAAAACACCGGTCAGTTCGAGCGAACCCTCATCGTATGCGAAGAAGGGGGTTACGTCAGCTACCTGGAAGGTTGCACCGCGCCGATGCGCGATGAGAACCAGCTCCACGCCGCCGTCGTCGAGCTCTACGCCGCTGGCGATAATGCGACCATCAAGTACAGCACCGTCCAAAACTGGTACCCCGGCGACCCGAAGACCGGCGTCGGTGGAATCTTCAACTTCGTCACCAAGCGAGCCATGTGCGCCGGACGAGCCTCCAAGGTCACCTGGACCCAGGTAGAAACCGGCTCCGCAATCACCTGGAAGTACCCATCGGTCATCCTCAAAGGCGACGATTCCGTCGGCGAGTTCTACAGCGTCGCTCTCACCGCCGGAAAGCAACAAGCCGACACTGGCACCAAGATGATCCACATCGGCAAGCGCACCAAGTCGACCATCGTCGCCAAAGGAATCTCCGCCGGAAACGGTCAGAACACCTACCGCGGCCTAGTTAAAATCAACCCCGGTGCCGACAACGCCCGCAACTACTCCCAGTGCGACTCAATGCTAATGGGCGACCGCTGCGGAGCCCACACCTTCCCCTACATCGAGGTGAAGAACCCATCGGCAACCGTCGAACACGAAGCCTCAACGTCGAAGATCGGTGAAGACCAAATCTTCTACTGCAACCAGCGAGGAATTCCCACCGAAGACGCCGTCAACATGATTGTCAGCGGCTTCTGCAAAGACGTCTTCCGAGAACTCCCCATGGAGTTCGCCGTCGAAGCGCAGAAACTGTTGGGAGTCAGTCTGGAAGGGTCCGTCGGCTAAGATCGCCAATCAAAATTCTGAGCAAAACAACAACGAGACACCTGCATTCCAGATCGGAAGGCAGGTGTTTTCAAGTTGGGATGGACGAGAGAAGCGGCTTAGTTCCCGCTCTGCCCCTTCTCAGCCTTCTTCGGAACGAACTTTAGGACTTTTCCGTTCATGCAGAAGCGCAAACCGGTTGGCGCCGGCCCGTCGTTGAAAACGTGTCCCAAGTGACCATCGCACCGAGCACAGTTCACCTCTGTCCGAACCATGCCGTAGGATCGGTCTGTATGAGTCCAGATTCGGTCTCGATCGATTGGCTTATAGAAGGATGGCCAACCGGTACCTGAGTTGAACTTGGAGTTCGCAAAGAATAGGTCAAGTCCGCAACCGACGCAGTAGTAGGTGCCTTCGCCCTTCTGGTCGAGGTTGACTCCGCAGAACGCGGGTTCCGTGCCTTTTGCCCGAAGAATCTCAAATTGCTCTTTCGTCAACTTCTTCTGCCACTCGGCCGTGGTCAGCACGACCTTATCCTTCCGAACTGGACTTGCAATTGCGACGCCAGGAATCTTGAGGTCCTGAGCCAAGACTAGACCGCTAATAAGCAAGGCGGCCGGAACGACGAGCAAAGATGCGAGCTTCATACTTCTCTCTATGAAATACAGACGTACAAAGTTCCTGAAGGTTTGTTCAGATCACTTAGGCTTTCCAAAATAGAGCGGTAGACCGAACTGCTTGAACTCATCCCAAGGAAAATTCGTCGGGTCGCTCTTGCGTCCGTACGGCTGAGCAATGTACTCGTGTGAGGCAATCTGGACGATTGGAAAACGACGCTTAAGCACCACGATGATTGCCTTCAATGCATCCATCTGTGCCGCCGGATACGGATCTTTTCCGTCGTTCAAATTCACCAACTCGATTCCCACCGAGAAGTGATTCAAATTCTCCTTCCCCCGAACGTCCTTGCTGACTCCTGCGTGCCATGCCCGGTCAAAGGTACTCACGTTCTGAACAATCGAACCGTCCTTGCCAATCGTGTAATGTGCGCTCACCTGAGAGGACTCGCGCTGAAAAGCCCTCGTAGTCGCCTCCAAAGTCGGAATCACAGTGCTGTGAATCACAATGGTATCCACCACCACTCCTTCCGGTCGGGGACCACAATTTGGCGACTGAATCCAGACTAATTTCATATAGCCAGGCTCGACCCAAGGCGATGGCATCGGCGATTTCCCATCACCCTGCCCCAAAGTCAAGAGTGCACTAACGCAAGAAATTGCCGGAATCATACGATCCTTTTACCTCGTGGACTCATCGGTGCGCTCGTTCTGCTGGGCAGTAAGACGCGGCAAGTCTAACCTGACAATTTCGCTAGGTAAAATGAACCCGTCGTGGCGAAAATACTGATAACCGGGGGCGCGGGTCTAATTGGGACAAATCTAGCCAAAGAATTAAGGGGCAGAGGGCACAGTGTCCAGACTGCAGATATCAAATTCAGCTCTGAACCCGAGCACTTTCGCATCGACACAGGCGAATTTCGCCAGATCGAAGAAGTCATCCAAACTACGAAGCCAGACTTCGTTTACCACCTCGCCGCCGAGTATGGCCGATGGAACGGTGAGGACCACTACGAGAACCTTTGGCGCACAAACGTTGTCGGTACAAAGCACGTTCTCAAGCTTGCCAAAGAGCACAAGTTTAAGACCATCTTCTTCTCCAGCGCCGAAGTCTACGGGGACTACGACGGCGTGATGACTGAGGACATCATGGAGAAAATCCCCATCAAGCAGATGAACGACTACGCCATCTCAAAGTGGGCTGGAGAACTTCAATGCTTGAATGCGGCCGAGATGTGGGGAGCCGAAGTCGTCCGAACCCGACCAGTCATGTGCTACGGCGAGCATGAACCTTACAATCCCTATCGTGGCGTGATGCCCATCTTCATCTACAGTGCGCTTACTGGAAATCCTTTCAAGTGCCACCGGGGTCATAAGCGCATCTTCGATTACGTCACCGACTCCTGCCGAACCTGGGCAAACATCGTGGACAACTTCAAACCCGGCGAGGTCTACAACGTCGGAGGAAGGGAAGAGTGGGTGGTCACCATAGAAGAACTTGCCCAAATTATCATCGAAGTCACTGGTTGCGACCCCAATCTCTGCGAAGTACACGGCGAAGAAGCCTTTACGACTCGGATTAAAACGGTCGACTTCAGCAAGGCCCGCGCCGATCTGAAGCACAACCCAACCATTGATACCCGCGAAGGCGTCAAACTCTACGTCGAGTGGATGAAGAAGCACTACGGATTTAACTAATCATGGAACAGTATCAGGCACACTACAAAGACAAAGTCATCCTCGTGACCGGCGGTGGCGGCGCCATCGGAACGAACCTGGTCCGAACTCTCGCGACCCTCGGAGCCAAGAAAGTCATCATCCTCGACGACTTCTCGGCGGCATACGATTGGAACATCCCCAATCTGCCCAATGTGATGCTCGTCAAGGGTTCCATCACCGACGAAATCGTCCTCAAGCGATGCTTCAACGAACGACCCGAGATTGTCTTCCACCTCGCCGCATTCTTCGCCAACCAAAACTCGGTTGACTACCCTCAGAAAGATCTCGAAGTGAATGGTCTCGGCACTCTACTCATCCTGCAGTACTGCCAGATGGCAAACATCGGACGGCTGGTCTACGCCTCCTCCGGGTGCTCAATCTACGGATCCGCGGCGCCACTTCCGCTCAAAGAGGACTTCGTCTCCCTCCACCTCACCACGCCGTACCAGATCACCAAAATGCTCGGCGAACTCTACGGAAACTTCTTCCACCACCACTTCGGCCTTCCGGTCGTTAAGGCCCGCTTCTTCAACTCATTCGGCCCTGGCGAAGTCCCCGGTCAGTACCGAAACGTCATCCCCAACTTCATATACTATGCTCTGAAGGGCATCCCGCTCCCATTCACCGGCACACCAGAAGCCAGCCGCGACTTCACCTACGTCGACGACCTCGTCGACGGCCTCCTCCGATGCGGCTACTTCGAGCAAGCTATCGGTGCCGAAATGAACCTTGCCGGTGGACGAGAAACCAAGATTCTCGACATGGCAAACAAGGTCCTTGAACTCACCGGAAGCAAAGCCGGAATCATCGAGGCTCCCCAACGAGTCTGGGATACCAAGAAGCGGCTCCTCGCCAGCATCGATAAAGCCCGCGACCTGATCGGCTACGAGCCAAAGGGCGTCTTCGACGAAGGGCTCCAAACCACCGTCGAATGGTTCCAAGAGAACTGGGACGCGATCCAACGAGACGCCGAATTCCCTCGAGGAATGTCCAGCGCCGCCCAAGGCGTCGTCAGCAAATAATGCGAATCCTGTTCATCTCCAACTACTGGCCCCCAGAAAAAGGTGCCGCCAGCCGGTTGGGGATGGAGCTCTGCAAAGCCCTCGCTGCCGATGGCCACCAAATCGAAGTCGTCACTGGCTTCCCTCGTTACAAGATGACGGAGACCCCTGCTGAGTATGCGGGTAAGCCTCACATCGTCGAAGATGTACAAGGCATCCGCACAATCCGCGTCCCCCTCCCTCACGCCTCGCGTGATCGAGCGATCCAACGTGGCATCGACTGGCTCCTCCTCCCCCGGGCCTTCAAAAAGGGCATTAAGATGGCAGGCGAAGCCGATGTCGTCTACACCGTCCTTCCCCCGATTACGATGGCGCACGCAGCTGCGTATGCCGCCAAAACAAAGAACGCCCCGCTCGTCACCATGTACGGCGACATCTTCCCGAACAACGTCATCGAACTCGGTGCTCTCAGCAACCCGACTCTCATCAAATACTGCCGCAAGCTCGAGCAGTTCGCTTACCGAGTAGCCAACAAAATCATCGTCCACAGCGATTGCTACAAGGACTACATGGTGAGCGATGCTGGTGTCCCCGCCGATAAAGTCGAAGTTGTCTTCAACTGGGCCGATACCGAAGCCATTCAACCCCGAGAGCGAGAAAACGAGTTTCGAGCCGAGCATGAACTTCAAGGTAAGTTCATCGTCTCCTACGCTGGAACCATGGGCCCAGCCCAAGGGCTCCAGATCGCCTTCGAAGCTGCCGAACTCCTGAAGGAGTACAAAGACATCCACTTCCTCATCGCTGGCGACGGTCAAGATCGCGAGAGATTGGTCCGTCTTCTTGCCTCCAGCAAATTCACGAACGTCACCTTTCTCCCATCTCAACCCCTCCCGAAATACATCCAGCTGATGGCAGCAAGCGATGTCTGCCTGGTCACCCTCGATCCCAAAGTCAAAGCGCCAACCGTCCCCTCCAAAATCTGGGAGATCATGGCATCTGGTCGCCCGGTTCTTGCTTCCGTTGCTCTCGACGGAGACGCACCCAAAATCATCGAACGCGCAAATGCCGGAATTTCAGTCGAACCTGGAAATGCCCAGGCGATGGCCGATGCGATTCTCAAGCTCCGAAACGAGCCCAATCTAGCCCAAGACATCGGAACTGCCGGACGCACATTCGCAGAGGAATTCGCCAGCATTACCCCGTGCTCCCAGGCGTATCTGCGGGTCTTCGAGGCTGCTCTTTCAACGAAGAAGTCGTAAATGCTTCATCATAGAGAGTAGATGTCCAAAAAAGAGCCACCAGAGCCCCTGCTGAAAGCCGCTGAAACGCTCTTTTCCGACCCTTCTGAACGCAACGATTTCGTCGAAGCGATGATGGCGGGCGAATCGCGCGAACAGTCGATCATCATTCTCAACGACCGAATCGAAATTAAGGCGTTCCCGCGCCACCGACGCCTCAAATGGCAACCCGATTTCGTTGAGCGAATCTCCGACGACTTCCGCCCTTCCAAGCACCCGCTTTACGAAAAAGGCGCCTACTACTCTCTCGACTTCTCCTCCGTCTTCTCCGCCAGCGCAATGCTCGCAATCCCTCGTGATCCCGTTCGCGTCCTCGACATGTGCTCCTCACCAGGTGGAAAAGCAATCTTTGCCTACCGAGCCTTCGAACCAGAAATCCTCTACTGTAATGAGTCCATCCGCAAACGTGCGGGATCCCTCATCGCCAACCTCGACCGTTGCAAAATCGAGCGCAGCCGTGTCTGGTCCGCCGACCCATCCGTCTACTCCAAAGAGTTCAAAGAGACCTTTGACCTCGTCATCTGCGATGTCCCCTGTTCCGGGCAGTCGCTCATGGCCAAAGGTGAAGACGCCCACGAGAGTTTCTTCCCCAATGAAATCGACAAAAACGTCGGTCGCCAACGCCGCATCCTTGGCAATGCCGTACGAACCCTGATGCCCGGCGGGCACATGCTCTACGCAACTTGCACCTTCACCACCCGCGAAAACGAGCGCGTCATCGAGTGGTTCCTCAAAAACCACGCCAGCATGGAAGCCGTCGAAGTCCCCCACCTCGCCGACTTCCGGTCACCTCTCTCAGCGTTCCCCTCCTACCGCCTCTACCCCCATCAAAACCTTGGCGCCGGCGCCTTCGTCTGCCTGCTCAAAAAGAAGGGCGAAGTCCTGATTGAACCACACGATCTCGACTTCCCATACCTCTGGAAATTCGGAGACGAAGTCCTCAGCCGCCGACCGCACGAAGAGGAAGTCGAACCTGTAGAAGAAGAGAAACCTCCAGTCGAGCTAACCGCCCGCCAAATTGTACGAGCTGCCACTGCCAAACCAAAACCCGAAAAAAGACCTCGCCGACCCCTTGGTCCGAGGGGCCGATCAGGTGCACGACAGAACAAGCCGCCAAGCGGAAAGCGAAAACGAGGATAAACGCACCCGTTCCACGAGCAAATGGAAGCACAGGCAAACGTTACCAAGCCCGAACTCATAGTTGATCTTGCCTGGAGCCTGATCAAAATGGCTTGTACCCAGCGACGCCATCCCTTCCACACGCCCACGCTCTCAACCCTCAGTGAACGCGGACCCGAAGCGCGCTCCGTTATTCTCCGCCATGCAGACGAAGAAAACTGGGAGTTGAGGGCAAACGCCGATTACCGATCTCCGAAGGTGAATCAGCTCAAGGGAGATCCTCGCTCGAGTTGGCTGTTCTACTCGTTTCCAGATCACTTACAAGTGCGATGCTATGGGCATACTCAGGTTCACCACCAAGACGAGATCGCTGACAAAGCCTGGCGGAAAAGTCAGCTCTTATCGCGCCGTTGCTACCTTGCACCGATCGCACCCAGCTTGGTGATCAGTGATCTTCGTCCAAATCTTCCACCAGAACTCGTCGGTCGGGAACCTACCGAAGAGGAGGCCGAACCGGGGTTTGAGAACTTTACGGTCCTGCGGTGCCGAATCACCGAAATGGACATCCTCAGTCTTCGTTATGAAGGCAACCTGCGGGTCTGTGCCAAACCTCGGAACACCCCAATTTGGATTGCGCCCTGATTCTTCCGCCACCGACTAATTTAATGAAAAAAGCCCCGCTCCGAAAACCGAAGCGGGACTGAAAAAATTTTGTTGCCTGAGATCAGCTCTTGCGTGCTCGTCGTCGCCGAGCCAAGAGAGCTATGCTTCCACCAAGCGCTGCTAGTGAAGCAGGCTCAGGAACGGCGCAAACTTCGGCGTAGATACCACGGTTACCACTAACGGTTCCTGGACCGCTAACACTGCCTGAAACCAGGAACTCTAACTTATCTCCGACATTTAGAAATCCCGAGTAGGTCTGGCCCTCTGGATTATTGATCTCTACTCCATTAATGAAAAACTTGGAGACACCGTTTCCAGAGTTCGGCACGTAGTTGACCGCGAAGCCTGAGAGTTCAGTAATCGTGATTCCACCGCGAACCGTAAAATTGGAGAAGCCGTTGCCCGTTCCGTTGAAAGAGTAACTTGCGTTGACTCCAAAAGCATCGTAAGTGAAGTAGGTGGAACCATTTGTTGCCGTGGAATTACCACCAAACGACGCGCCCGAAAAGGCGTTAAAGGATGCTGGATCGGAATTGACAAGTGCATCGTAGGATCCCGCTCCAGAATCTCCGGTCACGGACGAGCTGAACTGACCATTGGTTTTCGTAGGATCAACCGTGAAACTTGGAGTGAAACCAGCCAGCGAGATCGCATTCAAAAGCCCAAAAATAAAGAGGAAAGAACCCCGGAAAAATTGCATAGCTCCTATATTGAATCCTATCTGTGAGGTTTTCTACCTAGTAAATCTAACAAATCGGTTGAGATATCGCCACCCCAGGGACCCGAATCAGACTTTTCGCTCCAGTTCTCTTCCAATCTAGTCTAAGCCCATCTCGCCCGAAGCCGCTTTGTCATCCACAAAGCAACGTCCTCGATATCCGCCAAGGGCTTCCCATCGGTCGGACTCGTCCACTGGTAGTGCGGCGGGCCAAACTCGGGGTCGAACGTCGTCACTCGCCCTGCCTTTTTGTTGTTCTCATGAACAACGTCCCACCACTTCTCAAACTTCGGAACGTACCCCTCCCAATTCTTCTCCCTCGGATCAGGAACCTGCGGTCCTTCCTCAAACCCAACTCGCGCATGAATGTGCCGAGTACGCGAAAGCACGAGGTCCAACTGTGACGAGAACCCACCCAGCATTGACTCAGTCACCACAGTCCAGTGGCTCAAATCCGCACACAAACACAAATCTGGCAAATCCTTCAAGTACTGCGCCGTCGACATCGGCTCATAAAGCAACCGCCCCCGATGCGTCTCAAAATTCACCGGAAACGGAACTTGCTTCGTGGCCTCAACCAACTTCCCAAGAAAATCCAACCCTTGCGGGTAGGTCATCCAAGGTCGCCCCGCATGAATCGTCGCTCCCACCGCTCCGTTGTCATAAGCCTCGCCAAGCCCTCGCTTGAACGCCTCCAGTTCATCCCCGGCTACCATCGCCATGTACTTCAGCCCAAACTTCTCTATCTCCGGCTTCAAAGTAAAGTGCGGCTGAACCCAGTCCTCAAACCCCTCGTACCCCTGATCTCGAACCCATCGCAGCTTGTCCTCGATCGTCCCCGAGAGTCCCCAAAGGGTTTTGTACACTTCCACTTTTGCCATTCCCAGAATCTTACGCCCGCAGTGTAAGGAATTGACTTATCCCGCGAATCTTTTATCAATTGAGGCGTAATCTGTAGGTGATGGTACGCACAGGCAGCGCCGAATGGAACGGCGGAATTTTCGACGGAAAGGGAACAGTCTCCACCGAGACCGGAACCCTCAGCAACGCCCCCTACTCCTTCGTCTCTCGATTTGAAGAAGGTCAAGGAACCAACCCGGAAGAGCACCTCGGAGCCGCCCACGCTGGATGCTTCAGCATGGCTCTCAGCGGAGTCCTCGGCGGGCACAAGCTCGTAGCCGACTACATCCGAACCTCGGCTGCAGTCAGCGTGGTCAAGGTTGAAGGCGGCTTCGCCATCGATAAAATCCACCTTACCGTCGAAGCCTCAATCCCTGGTGCCACCGCCGAGCAGTTCGCCGAGTGCGCCGCCACCGCAAAGGCCGGCTGCCCTGTCTCCAAGCTCTTCACCGGTGCCGAAATCACCCTTGACGCTAAGCTTGCTTAACGAAAACCCCGGGGCGAACCCGAGAAGAATCACCCAGAATCAAATAAACTAAAGGGAATGTTCTTCTCCAAATCGCCCCACCCGGCGAATTTTCGATTCCTCAACAGCTTCAATGTCGAAACTGGAGAACTCAAAGACGCCCAAAAGACCTTCCATGCAAGCCTAAACAGCTTCACCGGAGACGTCTTCCACATCCAAATTCAAGACCAAAAGCTTTGGGGCGAGAACCGCGCCATCGTCCCCCTCAACGAGCCAACCCACCACGACAGCAAAAAAGTCGAAGTCAACGCCAAAGGCGAAATCCTGATCAAGGGACCGAAAAACAAAACCCTCCTCAAAGGTCAATTTGGAGTCCTCGGCGAGCACTCCCTCTGGTCGTTCGAACTCTCTGACCAAGCCCAATTCTTCGGCATGGGCGAAAAGTATTTCGGCCAGCAAGAACTCAGCGGCTATCGCGCCAAGTTCTGGAACACCGACGTCTGGTCCGACTTCCACTGGGCGCAATGGGGCAACAACCCCGCCGATCCCCCCTACTACACCGCCCCCTACGTCGCCGCAAAAATCGGCGAAACCTACGTCGGATTCCTCCTCCACAACCCCTCTCCCGCCTTCATCGAGACCCCCGGCGTCGACGACTCCCGCGTCTTCGTCGAGTGGCAGCGCACCTCCCCCAACCTCATCCTTGGCAACGAAGGCGGCGAGCCAAACCTCTGGATCATCGTCGGTCCAACTCTCCCCGAGCTCACCCGCAAGCTCCAAAAGCTCGTTGGCGTCACCCCGCTCCCGCCCCTCTGGAGCCTCGGCTACCACCAATCCAAATGGGGCTACGAAGGCCACGACGACCTCCTCAAGCTCGACGCTGAGTTCACCAAACACCAAATCCCCTGCGATGGCCTTTGGCTCGACCTCGACTACATGCGCGACTACCGCATCTTCACCGTCAGCAAAGACAAATTCCCCAACGGCCCCCAAGAAACCGCTGACGAACTCACCAAAACCGGCAGAAGAATCGTCCCCATCATCGACCCCGGCGTCAAAAAGGATCCCGGCTACGACGTCTACGATGACGGTCTGAAGAACAACGCCTTCTGCCAAACCAGCGAAGGCAACCCCTACGTCGGCCTCGTCTGGCCAGGCGAAACCGTCTTCCCCGACTTCACCCAAGACAAAGTTCGCCAATGGTGGGCAGGATATGCCAAACAATTCCGGCAATCAGGATTCGGCGCCTGCTGGGTCGATATGAACGACCCCTCCACCGGCCCCGTCGACCCCTACGAGATGTGGTTCAACAACGGCAAAGACCACCACAACAAACACCGAAACCAGTACGCCCTCGGAATGCAGCAAGCCACATTTGAAGGCTTCAAGCAAGCCAAACCCAACGAGCGCCCATTCATCCTCTCCCGATCCGGCTTCATCGGCAGCAGCCGTTACGCCGCCATTTGGACCGGCGATAACTGCAGCAACTACTTCTATCTCGCCAACTCAATCCCCTGCAGCATCGGCCTCAGCCTCAGCGGACAGCCGTTCGCCGGAATGGATATCGGCGGCTTCGGCGGCGACGTCACCGACGAGCTCATGGTCGATTGGATCAAGCTCGCCTTCCTCTTCCCGTTCGCAAGGAACCACAACGGAAAAGGGAACCGCGACCAAGAGCCGTTCGCCTTCAAAGCCCCGGTTATGTCGGTCATCCGCCGCTACATCCGCCTGCGCTACAAGCTCCTGCCCTACATCTACAACCTCTTCATCCAGCAGGAAGAAGCCGGCGACCCCATCCTCCGCCCCGTCCTCTACCACTACCCCGTAGCCGGAAACGAGAAGCTCGACGACCAGTTCATGATCGGCGACGCAATCCTCCAGGCCCCCTTCGTCAACGAAGAGAAGTCCCGAAAGGTCACTCTCCCCGGAACCCAGAAGTGGTACGACGCCCGCACCGGCGAATGGCTCGCCCCCGGCGAACTCATCGTCAAACGAGGAAGAGAAGAAACCGCCCTCTTCATCCGTGAAGGCGCAATCCTCCCCATGCAGCCCGGAACGCCTACCACCACCGAGAAGGAGATGATGGGCGTCAACTTCCACATCTTCGTCCCCGAAGACTGGACCGGCGAAACCACCTACACCTACAAAGCCGACGACGGCCTCACCTACGATTACCAAAAAGGCATCCGCTCCGCGGTCCGCCTCACCGTGGTCGGGGCCAAAGGCCACCTCATCCTCAACCTCGAAGAACTAGCCGACGACCACGGCCCCATCAACCCCACCTTCGTAGTTCACGGCAACCCCAAGAGCGTCAAACTCAAAGGCCAAAACCTGCCGACCAAGCCAGGGCGAGTGATGCTGACGGGACGGGGTCTGAGTGTTCAGGTGAGCTAGAGTGGGAAGCAAGATCGAGCAGTTCTTCCGTTGGTTCGACGGGCTCCTGAGCCCCCCGACGCGGGGCGGACTGGCGATGATTGGTGCTTGGACCATCGTGCTCGCAGTTTGCTATGCCCTCGGCAAGCGGGCGATGGCCAAGGAAGTCGCCGTTCAACAGCAACCTGGCGACACTGAAGACGATCCCGTGACGATGACGGTCGAATCATGGAGTCCAATGGAGGAGTCCGCATCCAAGTACATCAAAGTCGTCAACATTGTCAAAGAGATCAAACTTCCTAAGGGGGAAGCTCCTTCGAACTTCGAAGAAGTCCTCCGCTTCCCGAGCTATAAGCATCGACTCGAACTGATGAAATCCGGGGAATACCAGGCGCTCGTCAATACGAGGTGGATCGAAATGGAGTGGTTCCCCTTTGATCCAGGAACCCGCCTCGACTTCTATGGGGATCACCTGGGACGATTGGAGCAAAGAGGAGAGTGTTATTGGTTCCTATGGCGCTTGGTCAACGCCTCGACCCTTCAGACTCGCATGCTAGTCGAATTCGGGAATCAGTATGGCGATGCCCCCGAACCTTGGTGGTGCCTCGATCCTTCAGATTCTACTGGTCCGGAGGAATGGGAAACCCACCAAATCAGGTTTGAAGAAACCAAAATAGACACCCGAGACGCGCCGTCTGTGATCCTGCTCGGATTCGGAGCCGAGCCGTTGCGTTGCAGCTAGTCCCTGCGCGGGCGCGTAGAGGGTCAAGAGTTTCCAGCCTGCTAGACTTTTGAACTGGTGATGCTCGCAGCCCCTGTTCTGGTACTTCCCGTACATTCGCCTATCGAAGCCGACCGTTTGGTTCGGCAGGTACGAACCACATATTCGGGATGCAAGACCTATCGCGATTCCGGAACCCAAACCATATGGAGGATCGACAGCAAGGGGACGAGCCAATTCGTGGGCTGGGTAAGGGATTGGCGTCTCGGGTGGCACTGGTAAGCCCGAGCACTGAGAATCTTTACCCTTCGATGTTGGCTTACCAGTGAACAGCCTTTCGCTCAAGCCAAGATATCTTGAAGTTGATGCCTCGATGCCTCGGGATACTTATCCCGAGGCTCTACAACTGAAAAGGTCGTCACTCAAGTAACAGACCATCCGCCACCAGCGTAACCCTTCTAGTTGCACCGAGGGTGTGGACCCTCGACATCAGTCGTCCAGTAACAGATGTCGCCCATCGTCTGCTGGTACGGAAGATTCTTGGCGTGACCATCGATGAACGCCGCGTTAAACCGGCCCTCGTGACGAGAAATCGCATCCGCAACAAACTTTGACGACGGCGGAGTCGTGGAAGCGGTCACGTACTTCGGGTTTGATCCCGTGTGCGAATAGCTCCCCGCACCCTGGTTAGCCCAGAAGCTGACGAAATAGGGGCTCTGGTTCGCCGTGACGGTGCCACCAATCAGTTGGAAATACTCGGCATTGGTTCCCCCCGCTGGTGGGCAAACTCCCGCCGTAAGGTGCGAACAGTTGGTGAAACCGGTAGCGTTCACGACATCGGGCCCAACCTTAAAGTAGCCACTGTCCATGAAGTAGATGGTGCTCGCCGTTCGTGGAATGGAACTCGCGGTGACTCCCGTAGGCACAGTTGTCGAACCGCCCTTGCTCGCTACTGCGGTTGTAATCCAACCGAAGTTTGTCCCGTAGCTGTTTTGTCCGCCGTAGTTCTGAGACGCCTGCGCGCCGACTCCGGGAGTGAAATTGATAGCGATTCCGCTACCCGGGTAGAACGTGTTCTTCGAGTCAGAATCGTTGAACATCGCGTAACTCTTGGTGTAAGGGTAAAGCGTATACGCCCAGAATTGTCTCTGATTGGCCGGGGAAGAAGCCGCTCCGCCGGAGATATTCTTGTTCGACTGATCGGGTGCGTCTTTGCTGAGCTGCCCGTTCGAAATGTACGCTTCGCAAACGGATGTGGCACTGTAGCCGTTGTCTTCATCGCCACCGCAATTAAAGCGGTCGCTGAAATACGCCTCGTCGTTGTCCACCAAATAGAGGTGTGTCGCAGTTCCAATCTGCTTGATATTGCTCAGACACGATGTGCGCTTGGCGGCCGCTTTGGAGCGCGCAAACACTGGGAACAAGATTGCCGCCAGGATCGCGATAATCGCAATCACCACAAGCAACTCGATGAGCGTGAAAGCTCGGTTGGGATTTTGGATTAGTCGGCGATCAGTCATCAAGAGTTTCCCCGCGCTCCTACATGGTGTCGTAAGCCTTGGGAACCTGCCCTGAGCTTAACTGAATCATAACACTTGCGTCGAATGGGTAAAGAATCAAACCTCGCCTACCGGTGACCCGCCTTTCGGCTCTCAATTCACTACCGGACAAGCCCACCCATCAAATTCCCCGCCATGCCCCGCAGCCAACGCTTCTAGCTCCAAGACCAACAGACCCATCCGCGAAGGCTCAATCGCCGTCTCCTTCACAAACTCGCACCAGAACTCACCCGGAGCCGGGTCCCATTTGCCCTGCTTTCCAAGCACATACCCCTGAGCAAACACCTCCCCCAAAAAAGCCTCCCGCCCAGAATCCGTTGGAAAGTTGGCCGCAAAATCCACCGGACGAGGCACATTGTGCTGATCGCCATGCTCTCGCAGTTGGGTGTATAGACGGAAGTACCGAGATATCGCCAACTCGACCTCCGTCGGAGCAAGTCCAGATTCGTACCACTCCCACGCGTTCACGCATGGTGCCGAGAGAGTAAAGGCCTCCCTCTTGAACAATCTCGTCTTAACTGTTACAGGAGCCATCTGGGCCGTCTTAGACGCGAAGAGAAGGACTGTCCGACCATTGCCAGTGACATGTCCCAAGAAGGCCGCCCCGGGCCGAACCGCCAGTTCAAGTTTGACTTCAGTTTTTGAAATACGATCATGCTCCGAGACATTAGCAGGAAGCCCTTTTGGTCCGGCCGAATACTCCATCGTGAGAGTGAGCAAGAATGGAAACTGCTGGCGTACAACCTCGACATCCGCCCGAATCATGCCCATGATAGGGCGCGTATCAGGGTCTCGGTGGTAAGAGACCAACTGCAGATTGTTCATGCACGGATTTTTACCCAAATGTCTCAGACCCGGTTGACAAACATCTCAAAACTCCGCGTTACAAGTGATGATTGTTTTATTTTTGAAGTGCCACAGCAAAGTTCGAGGCTCAATTGTTTTGAAATCGCCAACCCGCGCACAAAGCACCTCCAACCCCACCCTTCACGGAGGCATCCCACTTGAGTCCACCCATCACCCTGTATCCGAATCCTATCGAATCCAATGTGCCCACTTTGGGACACCGACAATAGAGGGGCAACGAGCTGAAGTTGCTTCGTAACGAGTGTCCTGAAACAGATCGACCCCGATCGGGTTACAATGGCTCATGACTTCGAAGCCAATGCTTCACTTGCTCGGCCTAATTCTGGCATGCACGACGACGGCAAACACGTCGCAGTCGGATACAAAAACCCTCCGAGTCTTCATTTTCGCGGGCCAGTCAAACATGGTCGGCTCCCACTCACGAGCAACCGACATCAAGCTCTTCCCACCCTTCGCCAGACTCGATCAGCCCCAAGAGAACGTGATGTACTCATACTCCATCGGGCGAGAGGAAATGAACTCTTCCAACGGCTGGACGACTCTCAAGCCTCTCGGAAACGTCATCGGCCCCGAGGTCAGCTTCGCCCACACAGTAGCACGAGCAACTAAGGCTCCGATCGCTATCATCAAGTGCGCCTCCGGAGGCACCACCCTTGGCGAGGACTGGAATCCCGACTCACCCGGCGGGTTCAAGCTTTACCCCCTCGCCCTCCAACTCATCCGATCCTCCCTTGCCGAGCTCGACCGAAAGGGAATCCGGTACCGCGTCGAAGGCTTCATGTGGCACCAGGGCGAAAATGACATGTTTAGCCGGGATTACAAGCCCGCGTACTCCAAAAACCTCAAGAACTTCCTCGCCAGCTGGCGCCGAGACCTCAACCTCCCCAAACTCAACTTCTACATCGGTGAGCTCTGCACAAAGACGGTTTGGGGCATGGATAACCGCGAAAACATGCACGCGATCCGAACCGCCCAAAAGGCGGTTACCGCCGAAGACCCTAATGCCGAGTACATCCGCACCTCGCAAAACGCCGTCGAGATCGACGACAATGCCGGACTGCACTACCACTACGGAACCCTCGGCCAGCTCCAGCACGGCGAAGGCTACGCAAATGCCTATCTCCAAAAGATCGGCAAGCTGGTCCCTCGAACCCGCCCACTCAAGACTTGGCCGTTCCGCAATTCCAGCCCCATCAAGCTCTTCATCCTCGCCGGACATCGCAACATGGAAGGCGAACGAGCCTTCCGAGCCGACCTTCTCACCTCCCCCGCAACCGCCGTCCTGGCCAAAGACAATCCCAAAATCCCTTTCAAATACAATCTAGGTGGCGGAACCACCATCTCCCGAGCCTGGGAACCCCTCGGCGTCGCCGGTGCATCCGAAACCTTCGGCCCCGAACTCAGCTTCGGTCACCAACTCCAAGCAGCATCGGTCGGAAACTTCGCCATCGCCAAGTTCACCCACAGTGGCTCCCAAATCAACGACTGGACCCCCGCCGGCACTTCCGCCACCGATCAGAACCAGTACAAACCCTTCATTGACTTCGTCAAGCAATCCATCAAAGAGCTTCAGGCGAAGGGTCACCAAGTCGAGCTTGTTGGAATCTTCTACCACCTCGGCGAAAACGATCTCGCTTACGGCCCGTACCGACGTCAAGCCAGCAAGTGGCTAAAAGAAACCGTCAGCCAAAGCCGAATCGACTTGGCCGATCCTAAACTCAAATGGTTCGTCAGCCAACAGGCCCCCTCGGAAACCCCGGGACCCAAAGAGCCGAAAATCGAAGACGAACTCGCTGCCATCACCGCCGCTGACCCCTCGTTCATCCACGTCCCCACAACAGACATCCCCAAACAGCGCGAGAAGATCGTCTTCACCGCATCGGGAATCGTAAAACTAGGCGAGATCCTTGCCCAGGGCTACCTGTCAAAGCGACACTGATTAATTTAAACAAGGTTGACAAACACCCCCAAACTTCGACTGTTAGTTGATGATCGAATCGTTAGAAGTCTCATGCATCAGCACCGCTCTTGACCGGCATCCTCAGCCTCTAAATGCTCACAAAAGCGCGCCCATTAGCGCCCCACGTTCGACCAAAAGTGAGAGCAGTTTGAACCTAGACTGCCCCTCAAACTCTACACACGTTAAGGTGCGTAACGGTTCCGTAAAACCAACATCGCCTTTGGCGACATCCCCTTCCCAACCTCCGGAATCTTTCCGATGACCAGACAGAAATCGCCCACCTTCGGCACCAACTCACAATCCGAATACTTCAAATACCGCCGGGTAAATCGCGAAATCCCTGCCGCAACGCCTGCCGAATCCACCGTCCCCCCCAAGTCGATCTTCACGTACCCCTTCTCCGGATTTACCTCCCGAACCTCGCCATCCCAGCGAATCTCATCCTCGTGCAAAGGAACAAACTCTGGCCGCTCCGGATAGTGCTCCGAACACTCCAACCGCCGAGCTGAAGTCAAAGCCGAAAACGCGTTAACAACCCCAAGGTCCTTCAACCAAAGCTCAAAGTGCAAGTGCGAAACCGTCTCCTCTGCATTCCCGCTATCACCCAGATAAGCCACAAACTGCCCCGCCCGAACCGGAACCCCCGCCCAAACCCCCGGCGCCATCGAATACTCATCCCCGCCGAGCCCGTCATCCGTCCCCGGAGAATCATTGTTCAAATGGTAGTAGTTCAGCGAGACCCCATCCTCGCAACGGATCCCCGATCCGTTCAAAGCCGAACCGTACCAAACCCCGTCCCTTGCCGCCACCAACGGCCTCATCTTCTCCGCTGGCAAATCCTGCCCGATATGAGTCCGCCCCCCGCCCCTCGGCGCACCCCAAGTATCGGTCCAAGTCACCGCACCCAAAACCGGAAAGGTAAGTGCAACATCCTGTCGTGGCAAAGCCATCAGAGCCATCCATGGCAACATACGCCTATTGTAAAGCAAATCCCAAAGAGTAAGATGGACGAACGATGATTTTAGCCCTGGCACTTGCGATGACTCAACCAGATGAGAAGTGGATCAAGCTCTTCAATGAGCGAAACCTTGACGGTTGGAAGCCAAAAATCACCGGTTACAAATACGGCGAGAACTTCGGCAATACGTTCCGAGTGAAGGACAAAGCGATCCAAGTCGGCTACGAGGCCTACACGGACGGATTCAAAGGCCGCTTCGGACACCTCTTTTACAAAACCCCGTTCTCAAACTACATCCTCAAGCTCGAATATCGATTCACCGGTGACCAATGCAAAGACGGCCCCGGCTGGGCGTATCGCAATAGCGGAGTCATGATCCACGGTCAAGACCCGGCGACAATCGGGCTGAACCAAGAGTTCCCCGTCAGCGCCGAAGTCCAATTCCTAGGTGGAGACCCAACTGGAACCCGGCACACCGGTAACCTGTGCACCCCTGGAACCAACGTCGTCCGCAACGGCAAACTCTGGACCCCCCACTGCCTCGACTCCGTTTCCGACACCTTCCGCGGCGAAACCTGGGTTCAAGCCGAGATCGAGGTCCACGGCTACGGCGAAGTCATTCATCGCATCAACGGCACCGAAGTCATGCGTTACGAGCAAGTCCAACTAGACCCAAATGACAACGACGGCAAAGCCCTCATCAAAAACGGAAACCTGAAGATCGAAGGCGGCACCATCAGCCTCCAATCCGAAAGCCACCCAGTTGAGTTTAGGAACATCTTCCTGAAGAAGATTTAAGCGCCCGTATCGTGGGAGGGGTCATCGTGAATAATGACCTCTTCCTCGTGAACTGCGTCATTCACGTCTTCCGATTCCTTCCCACCGTACTGCTGGTGGGTCAGGTGACCGAAGTCGAGCCCTTCTTCGCGGGTGAACCTCTCCATCAAGAGCGACACCGCACCGCGCGGCTGAATCTTCTCTCGGACAACATTATCAATCGTCTCGAAGACCGGAATCTGAATCCCATGATGCCGAGCGATATGCACGACTGCCTCGGCCGTGGTGAGTCCTTCCGTGATCTGTCCAATCTCGTGCAGCGCATCGGCAACGTGCTTGCCTGAGCCGATCATGTAGCCAAGTCGATAATTGCGCGAAAGCTTGGAAGAAGCGGTCGCGAACAAGTCGCCAACTCCTGCGATGCCTAAAAAGGTCTCAATATGACCACCCATCGCAAGG
>JARXAE010000029.1 GCA_029866005.1 Fimbriimonas sp.
ACCTTACTCCGCGCCAGATTGTGGCGGAGCTTGATAAGTACATCATCGGCCAGAATGCCGCGAAGAAGGCGATTGCGGTGGCTTTGCGGAACCGGTATCGTCGGCAGCAGTTGCCTGAGGCGGAGCGGGCGGATGTGATGCCGAAGAACATCCTGATGATCGGTCCCACGGGAGTTGGGAAGACCGAGATTGCGCGGCGGTTGGCGCAGATGGCACGGGCTCCATTTGTGAAAGTGGAGGCGACGAAGTTTACGGAAGTGGGCTATGTTGGGCGCGATGTCGAGTCGATGATTCGTGACCTTGTGGCGACAGCGGTTCGGCTGGTTGAGGTTGAGAAGCAGGCGGCGGTTGAGGCGGAGGCGACTCAGTTTGCCTTGGACCGGGTTGTGGACCTATTGGACTCGGAGCTGAACTCGAATGTGGTTTATCCGGATGCTGAGGAGTTGGATTGGGATCGGCAGTCGGCGGAGATTGAGCGTCGAAAGGCGATTTTGCGGCACGAGATCACGCAGGGGTTGCATGACGGAGCGTTTATTGAGTTCGACGTTGAGGAACCATCAAACCCGTTTTTGCAGGTGTTTACTCCGGGTGGAATGGAGGAGATGGGGTTTGATATGAACCAGCTCACGAACCCATTTGGCAATAAGCGAGTGATGCGCAAGGCGACGGTTGCGGAGTCTCTTACTCTGCTGCGGGAGGAAGAGGCTTCTAAGCTGGTGGATCGGCATTCGGTGCATCGCGAGGCGGTTCAGCGAGCGGAGCAGACGGGAATCATCTTTATCGACGAGATCGATAAGGTGGCTGGCAAGGGCGGCGGTTCGGGGCCGGATGTTTCGCGTGAGGGCGTCCAGAGGGACTTGTTGCCGATTATTGAGGGTTCGACGGTGCAGACCAAGTTTGGGCCGGTTTCGACGGAACACATCTTGTTTGTGGCGGCGGGAGCTTTTCATATGTCGAAGCCGAGCGACCTGATTCCTGAGTTGCAGGGGCGACTTCCGATTCGGGTTGAGCTTGAAGCGCTTTCGGATGTTGACTTCAATCGGATTTTGACCGAACCACGGAATGCGTTGGTTGGGCAGTATCAGAAGCTTTTGAAGGTTGATGGAGTTGAAGTTTCGTTTACGGCTTCGGGAATTAAGGAGATTGCTCGATTGGCGGCGCAGGTGAACTCGACGACGGACAATATTGGAGCTCGTCGGTTGCAGACGATGATGGAGTTATTGTTGCAGGACGTTCTCTTTGAGGCTCCGGAAGGGGCGCAGGGGAAGATCGAGTTTGACGAGAAGGCGGTTCGGACGAAACTCGAGGATTATGTAGCTAATCTTGAACGAGCGAAAATGATGGTATGAAAAAGTATGTTTCTTACTTGTTGGTGCTACTGAGTTCGGCTTCGATGGGTCAGTTTTGGACAGAGTTGGAGAAGGATCAGGTGATACGGTACTGGTCGGCACCTAATCGCTTGGTTTCGGCATCGACTGGGAAGCCAGGAGTGCGGTTGACAGTTGAGGGTTCGAAGTGGCTTTGGGAGTACAACCGGCTTCGGGGGAAAGCGAAGACGAATCCGGGGATTGTTCCGGCGGCGGCGAACCCTCAAGAAGCGGTTTGGGAGAAGTGGATCGATGCGCGGGTGGCGTATGACCGTTGGCGCGCGCAGCCGTTGGCGACGGTGGTTCCCGATCCTGGTCCGGCACCTGCCGATTTGGTGGAGTTGGCGGGGAATCCGCCTCAGTTTGCTTCGCTGGTGACTCCGAACAGGTTTTCGGTGAATATTGACGGCCAGCAGTATGTTTATGAAGATAACTTGGACATGCGGCCCAGGTTTGCTTATTATCGGTTTACGGACGGGGTGCGATCGTTTGGGACCAAGTTAGGGACCTTGCCCGTGGCTGAGTTGAACGGAATCTTGGATGCGGCGGGGGTTGATGAATCGGGAGCGCGGATATTTAAGGCGGTTTCACTGCTTGAGGGTGGGTTTGACTCGCTCAATACGTATGACACGGGGTTTATCTCGGTGGGCTTTATTCAATTTGCGGCTTTGGCGGAGGGCGGGCACTCTCTGGGTCAGGCGCTATTGCAGTTCAAAACCGACAACCCAATTGATTTTGGGAAGGATTTTCGTCGGTTTGGGATTGATGTCACTCCGGCTGGTTTGATCGTTGCACTTGATACGAATACTCGAGCCGAACGAGTGGGGTCGGCAGCGAATGAACTGGTGATCACCGATAAGCGATTAGCCGCGGTGTTTCAGCGGGCAGGGCAGTTTAAGCCGTTTCGGGTTGCCCAAGTGAAGACGGCTAAGCGGATGTATTGGCCGGCCAAGGAAAAGTGGTCGATCAAGAAGCCTTCAGGAGAGGTCATTTCGGGGACTCTAGATGAGATCATTTCGAGCGAGGCAGCAATGGCGGTGTTCTTGGATCGGAAGGTGAACACCGGGAATCTTGGCTTCCTGAATGCCGTGTTGCAAGCGATTGCTGATGATCAGCAAGAGTATTGTGTTGATGTACTCCAGAGATTTGAAGGGGTTGTGCTGGAGACGCTTTGGTATCGTTACAATCCAGGGAAAGATGCGATCTTGTCCAAGCCGAAAGCATGCGAAATGCTTCCGGCGGTGATGGAGAAATTTAAGAGATCCTGACTACCAGGGGAGCTCTTTCTCGCGGTGGAAGAACTTCCCGGTTGGTCCGTCTTCTGGCAGGGTTGCTAGGAATACGCTGGTCTTCGCGCCATCTTCAATCTTCATTGGAGCTTGTTCGCCTCCCATATCAGTTTGCACCCAACCTGGGTGCGCGGAGTTAACTTTGATGTTCGTTTCCCGAAGTTCTTTCGCTAGGAGAACTGTGAACATATTTAGAGCAGATTTGCTTGAGCAGTAGGCAACGGCGGCGTTGTAGTCCTTGAGTTCTCGTGAAGTTGATTGATTGGTTAACGAACCAATATTGGACGTCAGGTTGACGATTCTGCCAGCCTCACTCTTCTTCAGCAGCGGCAGGAGAGATTGGGTGAGAGCGATGACTCCAAAGACGTTGGTCTCGAATGTTTCGCGGAGTTGATCGATGGTGACTTCGGATGGAGGAACACCCCAGTCGAGCCCAACTCCGGCGTTGTTGATGAGGGCGTCGAGCTTTCCGAATTCGGACTCAATTCGCGAGGCGATCTCGGGGAATGAGTTGCTCTTGCTCATATCAAGTTGGATGAAGTGAGCTCCAGCTCCCAATGTAGCTGCGGCGGCACTTCCCTTCTCGGCATCACGCGCTCCGACGAGGACGGTGTAGCCGAGGGCAAGGAGCTGGCGGGCAGTTTCGAGTCCGATACCTTTGTTGGCTCCGGTGACGAGGGCAATTTTGCTCATTGTGTTTTGTACTTCTAGAATCGAATGGCGAGGCCCATAGAGGCGTAGTTGACCCAAGCGAAGGAGTAGACGCGGGGAACGTCGGCTCCCCCTTCGAGCGTTCGAAGGCCGATGTAGAGGTCTTGATGAGAGTTGATGCGCTTGTTGAGCTGGACACCGATATCAAAGGCGCGTCCTGGCCCGCCAGCGAGGCCATCGAAGTCGAAAGTGGCGCTCCAGCCATTGCCCATGTCTTCGTATCCCGAGACGTGGAGCAAGGGGACGATACCGCGCGGATCAAGTTCAGATCGGGAGAGTGAGCCTTGGCGGAGCGTCACTTCGGCATCACGAATTTTGAGGGTGTATCCAAACTTCCAGTTGCGGTTTGGAGATGCGAACCAGGGACGGCGGTAGCTGAGACGGTAGGAGTTGAACTGATAAGTCCCGGAGGCAGCTCCGGAGGAGAAGGTGGCGTCTTGGAAATTGACTGGGCCATTGAGGGTTCCGGTTCCGGAGATTCGGAATGGAGCGTAGAGGAGCCGCCATTCTTCTTGCTCATTCTTTTTCCATGCAAGTTCGACGCGGGAGAATTGGAAGCCACCGCGACCGGTAATGTCGGTCATAGAGAACTCGGTTCCGGTATTCCCAGGGATTCGTTGGTCATTGCGATTGACGAAAGCGGACCCGCCTTCGACTCTAAGGGTGAATTGAGGTTGGGGCGGAATTTCGGTGAAGCCAAGCACAACGTTAGTCTACGATCATAGACCTGGAATGTCACAATCAATCTGTGCCGACCAAGGTTCTTTTTGTATGTCTCGGAAACATCTGTCGGTCGCCAATGGCGGAGTCGTTGTTAGTCTCAAAGCTGGGCGAACTTTCGGGATCGGTCCACGTGGAGTCAGCGGGAACTGGGGATTGGCATGTGGGTCAGCCGCCGGATCGGCGGACTCGGTCGGTTTTGCTGGCGAACGGGATTGAGCACTATTCGCTTTGCCGTCAAATCACAGCAAGCGATTTTCAAAGGTTTGATCACATCGTAGCCATGGATCATCAGAATCAGCTTGACCTTCTTGCGTGGCCCGGCGCTGTGCCTGAAAAGGTGAGCACGATGATGTCTTGGTTGGAGGCTCCTCCAACGCTTGAGGTTCCAGATCCCTACCATGGGACGACGCGGGATTTTGAGCTGGTTTACGAGCTTTTAGACGAGGCGACCTCGGAAATGCTCGAAAAGTTGCAACGGAATCCTGGGTTCAACGTCAAATAGTGTGATGGCTTTGGTAGCGATGGCGGTCGGGTTTTATGCGATTCAATGGAATCGGAGTGCCTATTTGGGCAAGTCGCCGGAGCAGATTGTGGCGATGGGGCGTGATAAGTGGTACGCGGCCTACACAAAGAAGCACGGTGAACACACACGAGCGATGTGCGACGCGGAGACAACCTACGGGGACGCGCTCAAGAACCTGAATGACCGGGCATTACGTCGGTTACCAGCGGCTCGACGGGCGTTTTTAGAATCGGCTCGGTATCACTGCAAGCAGATTGCGTTGCGTGGTCATGAAGTTGGTTATGCCATCACCGGCGGGGGGACCATTTGGAACCCGATATTCGCGAGCATCCATCCTAGTGTGGAGATGTTGATTGCTGAGAGCATCGTGAACAAGCCGATGCCCATGGTGAAAATGAAATCGATCGAATCTCGGTTTGTCGAGATGGATGAGACCGCGAAAAAGGCCTTCCCGGAAATGACCGAAGATTCCATCACAGAATTCAAAAAAGCATTTAACGAGTTTCGGTATCAAGAATCCGTTTCTCGCAAGTTCGTGGAAAGCGCTCCGGAGTACGACCGGACTCGGCTGCGATTATTCATTCACAAGCAGTTTGAAATCGCGATTGCGAAAGAGATGATTGGCGAAGACGCACAAACGCAGTAGTTTTGCGTTAATATCCCATCATGGCAATTTTTAGGCGTCTCGTTGGAGCGTTCGTCGTTTCGTGTTTAGCTGTCTCCTCGTGGGCACAGGAGCTTTCGGCGGAGCAGAAGACGAAAATTCTCGCGGATGTTGAGGGAATCGTTACTGAGCGGGCTTTTGTGCCGGGAGTGGATTTCACGAAGTGGAAGACGTTCCTAGAATCCAAACGCACTTCCATTGATGAAGCCAAAGATATTCAGGCGTTTACTCGAGCGGTAAACCAAACCCTGCGCGAGTTTGGACTGTCTCACATGGCGCTGTTGAACCCGCGATCTACGGTTGCTCGAACTCAAACGACCGCAGTCGGCCCAGGAATGAGCATGATTCTGGAGGAGAAGGGACTTCGAGTCCGCTCAGTGCTTCCAGAAGGACCGGCGAAAGCTGCGGGGATTGCCGAGAAGGATGTGATTGTTTCCGTCAACGGAGCAAAGCCGACTTCGGTGGAAGCCCTGAACGGCGAGAAAGGGGCGAAGTTCAAGGTTGAGATCGAGAACGAGAAAGGCGAGAAGCGTGAGATTGAGCTTGAGCTGAAAGAGTATTCGACAGTTCGGAAGAACACGGTCACTTGGTTTGGGGAAGATGCCGCGGTTTTACGGGTGAACTCGTTCACTCGGGGCTACGAGCGCAATGACATTGAGGCTCTTGTGACCGAGGCGAGCAAGGCGAAGTATCTGATCTTAGATCTTCGATCAAATGGCGGCGGCGCGGTGAACAACCTTCGACACCTGCTGTCTTGCCTGATGCCGGACAACACCCCTTACGGGACTTTCATCAGTCGAACGACCGCTAAGGATTTCATCACGGCTCGACCCACCGAGGAAGCGACTCCGGAAAAGATTGCGGAGTGGGCTCCGGTGAAGGCCAAGACTATCAAGGGCAAGATTGAGCCGTTCATGGGCTCACTAGCAGTTTTGATCAACCGTGGTTCGGCAAGCGCCAGCGAGATTACGGCGGCGGCCCTGCAAGAGATTCGAGGAGCGAAGGTGATCGGCACGAAGACGGCGGGGGCGGTTTTGGCCTCAGTGTTCAGGAATATCAGCGAAGGCTTTTCGGTTCAGTATCCGGTGAGCGACTACGTGACGATCAAAGGGAAGCGCCTTGAGAAGGGTCCTGTTGTTCCTGACGTTGAAGTCACGGCGGTTCGGCAGGGCGACGGCCCCGACCCGGTGATCGAGAAGGCCTTGGAAGTTCTGCGCGGCGGCTTCTAACGAACGATCATTGTTCCGACGCCAGCGTCGGTGAAGACTTCCAGAAGGAGGGAGTTGGGGCTGGAGCCATCGATCAGATGGACACTTCCAACTCCCTTTTCTATTGCCTCGATTCCGGCTTCCAACTTGGGGATCATTCCTCCGTCGGCTCGCTTTTGGGCGATCATGCTTTTGGCTTCTGCCGAGGTTAGACGCGAGATGGTGGACTTGGGATCGGTTCGCTCAGAGAGCACTCCGGCGGTGTCAGAAAGAAGGATGAGTTTGGTTGCACTGACGGCGGCGGCGAGGGCGGCGGCGGCGGTGTCTGCGTTGACGTTGAGAGGCTGGTGAAGGTCGTCGGTAGCAACGGAGCAGACGACGGGGATGAAACCCGCCTCTAGGGCAATGGTGACGATTTCGTCATTGACTTTTGTGACGTTACCGACTCGGCCGAGCTGTTCGGAAATCGCTTCGGCCACAAGCAAGTTACCATCTCGGCCGGAGAGTCCGACGGCCTTGCCGCCAAGCCGTTGGATGAGACCGACAAGTGACTTGTTGGCCCTCCCGGCCAGAGCCATTTCGACAACTTCCATCGTGGTGTCGTCAGTGACTCTGAGACCTTCATGGGTTTGTTTTTCGATGCCAAGTTTCTTGAGCCAGGTGTCGATTTCGGGGCCGCCGCCGTGGACCAGGACCACCCGTATTCCTACCAGGGAGAGCAGAAGGACATTTCTGATGACACTTTCAGTAGCCTCGGAGGAGCGCATCGCGCTACCACCAAATTTGACCACAAACGTGTGGCTTTGGAACTGCTGGATGTAGGGCAGAGCCTGGTTGAGAATGTCGCCGCGAATATCGCTCACAAAAAGAGTATGACCGCTTAACATTCTCATAAAAAAGTGGCACAATTAGGGGGCTGGAAACCGCTATGCAAGACGTCGTTGTGCTCCTCGAAGAACTCCAAATCCTTACCTTGGAAGAACCACGGAAGATTATCGGAAGGTTGACTTACGGGCTGGATCAGGACGAGATTGAGCTTCAGATCAACAAGATTAAGCAGTCTTTGCCGGTGGAAATTGTAGGTGCGTCGCAGAATATGCGCCAGTCGGAAGAGATCAAGAAATCTGCTCAGGAGACTGCAGAACAGATTCTTGAGAGCGCAAAGCGAGAAGCCGCTCGTCTGATAGATTCGGCTAACGAGCACGCTTCACAGATTATCGAAAGCGCAAAAATCCAGCAAGAGAGACTCGTTTCCGACAGCGAAGTTTTCCGACTGGCTAAAGACCAGGCCGAGGGTCTTCGGAACGAGGCCGAAAGGACTGCGGCGCAAATTCGGCGCGGAGCGGATCAGTATGCCGCTGACCTGTTGACTCGTTTGGAGTCGAATGTGGATCGGATCGGGGCTTCAGTTCGGGCCAGCCGAGCAGAACTTGGGTCGGTTGAGACGCCAAGTTCAGTCACGACACTGAACCGTCCAGCAGAGCGAATTCGAGTCTAGATTTGGTCAGTTCAGACAAAAAAAAGGAGCCGGTTCGGCTCCCTTTTTTATTTCAGCCCTTCTTCTTAGGGATCGGCACGTGGTCAGCGTCCTTGTACTTCGCCGGATCCTTATCGAATGCTGGCTTGCAGCCGGCGCAGCAGAAGTAGTAGCGGTTACCCTTGTAGTCGCTAAACAGCTTGGCTTTGGTTGCCTTTTTGACGTCAACCTTGTCCTGTGGCATTACTGCACAGTGGAGGTCCTTCTTCTTTCCGTTGTCCTGGGCATTGATGGCTGGAACCACCATCGCGCAGAGAGCAAGAGCTACCACGAATTTCTTCATAACACTTCAAGTATAGTCACGGACAGTGGGAAAAGTTTCTTTTTTGCACACAAATGATATGCACGGGACGCTGACGGAGTCGGTGTTTGCTTCCCTATCTGCGTGGCGCAAAGAGGTGAACTTGTATGTCGATTCGGGGGATTGTATTCGAACCGGGAACCTTGGTATTCCGCTTGCTCCCGATCCCGTTTGGCCTCGTTTTGCAGATTTACAACTTGATGTCTCAGTGCTTGGAAATCGAGAAACGCACCCTCTGCGAGGCGCGTTTGAGAAGAAGATTGAGGGCGCGACGCACAAAATCGTGGTTGCGAATATGGCTTTGGCAACTGGCGAGCCAGTTTTTGCTCATGGATGGACGACGGAGGTTAATGGAGTGAAAGTGGGCTTCTTTGGAGTGATGGTTCCGATGGCTACGGAGGCGAAACGAGATAAAACCCTTTGGGCACACCGATGGACGCAGCCGATTCCGGTGGCGGTGGATTGCGTGCGCCAGATGAGATCTTCCGTGGATTTGTTATGCGCCATCACGCATATTGGTCATCAGCGAGATGTTGAACTGGCTCGAGCTGCTCCGGAGATTGACATCATCTTTGGAGGGCACTCGCACACTGTTCTGCCAGAACCTGTTCTGGAGGGCCGAACTTACATCTGTCAAGGCGGCTCGCACAACCGATTTGCGGGAATTTACGAGTGGTCCGACGGAGTGCTTACGGGCGGACTTCGCCCGCTTCGCTGACCAAGCTCTGAATCGTCGGCCATGCGGCTTGGAGGTCAGAGATCAGGGGAGTTGAGGCCCTGGCGATTTGGACAAGGCCGAGATCGAGCTCGGCGATGATAATCGCTTCCTTCCCAACTGGCGCTTCGACAAGAACCCGTCCGAATGGATCGGTAATCATTGATCCACCGACGAAGCCCTTGCCGCCCTCGAATCCGACGAGTTGGCAAAGGATGCAGAAGACACCGTGCTCCTCGCTGATGCCTTTTACTAATCGGCCGTAACGATCGTGGTTTTCGATGTGCTCGCCGCTGAAGCCGCGGGCGGGCGACGCGGAGGGGATGACCATCGTGGTTGCCCCGGCGACGGCGGTCATCGTCGGGAAGATCGAGTGCCAGACGTCTTCGCAGATCATCATTCCGGTCTTGCCGAGTTTAGTATTTACGACTCCCAGAGAGCGTCCTCGGGAGACGAACCGATCCTCATCGAATACGCCGTAGGTGGGGAGAAAGAACTTCTGGTAGCTGCTTTTGTGCTCGGCTCCGGCGGCGTCGCATCGGAGGAATGCCGAGGAATTGTATATGTTTCCGTCCTCAAGCTGATAATATCCGGTAACAACATCAATCTCGCTGGTCAGCTTTCCTTTGAGCCGTTGCGTCAGTTCGTCCGCAAGCTGTTGGGCGGTGATGCAGAGTTCAACGACACCGCCTTCGAGAAAATAGCCGGTTGTAGCAGTTTCGGGAAAAGCGACAAGGTCGCAGTTTTCAGCAGCAGCTTGGAGGATTCCCTCGGCGATACGATCGAGATTTGGCGCAAGTTTGCCTTTTTCGGGTGCGAATTGGATGGCAGCGACTTGCATCTTGGTTAGTCTACTCCGGTGTTACAACGGTCGTGATCATGCTTGAGAAGGCGGCGGAACCGATGGAGGAACGTACGAGTTCGATCAAACCAGCGCGGTTCCCTTCCCATCCAACGAGAATGAGTTTACGTTTGGCACGGGTCATGGCGACGTATTGGAGGCGGAGGAGTTCAGCGGCTCGGTTAGTCTTTTCTTGCTCCTTGAGGAATTCAGATGAGTAGTTTGTGGCCCGTGGCTGCCAGTATCCGAACCAGCCCCTATCGGCATCGAAGATGGGGGCGTTGACGGCGCGGGCTTTGTGCATCATCGCATCGGCAATGATGACGACGGGCCACTCTAGACCCTTGGCAGAGTGAATCGTGATTGTTGTGACAAGGTCTTCATTTGAGTCAACGATGGACGGATCGGCTTCGGCATCGGAGAGCCGTTCGATGTCTTGGATCATTGCTGCGTATTCGAGGGCGTTCAGCTCGGGTTTGGCAGCGGCCATGACCAGGAGTTTGCGGACGTTTTCGATCCGCTTTCGTCTCTCCTGCCGGGTGGCAAGGTTGAGGAGGAGGTCGGAGTCGGCCATGATTTGGGAGATGACTTCCCATGCCGGGAGACGGTCTGCGAGCTCTCTCAGCGGAATAAACCATTTTTTGAATCGTTCAAACTTCACTTGGTCCTCTTCGATCTCAGGCTGGAATTCGAAGGGGTTGCCTTCATGGGCACCGATAAGGACGGTGCTGTCGAGGGAGAGCTCGCAGACGGGACTGCGGAGGCAGGCGATGAGGGCGAATCGGTTCTCAGGATCTGCGAGAGCGGTGAGGGTGTTGCAGATATCGCGGACTTCGAGCTTTGCGTAATAGTTGGTCTTTCCAGCATTTTCTCTCACTCCGATGCCATTTCGGCGGAGATAGCTAGCGATGATCTTCCCGTGTTTGTGGTTCGAGGTAAGTATGGCGATATCGTTAAGTTCAATACCCTCTTGTTGTAGATTTCGAATACGTTGAACGAGTTCATGCCACGCCTCTTTTGCCCCGAGCATGAGGACTTCGGAGTGTGCTTGACTCGGTTGCCAAGGGACGTCCTCAAGGTTTCGATTGAGGACACCGGTCATGGGCTGATAGGTTTTTGGCATTGCGGAGGAGAAGACCATATCGACGAGCTCTTGGATGGGCTGGTCGCTGCGGTGGCTCTTGCTGAGGCGCATGATTTGATCGATCTCGTAGCCTTTGATGAAGTTTCCGACCGCGTTTCGGAAGAGGAAGATTGACTGCTTATCGTCGCCGACGAGCATCTTTGAGTCGGGCTGCAGTGCCTTGAGGAGCCGCATCTGGTTCGGGTTAAGATCTTGGCTCTCATCAACCATGACGTGGCGATACTGGCGGTTGAGTCGATCTCTTACTTCGGGCGAGCCTTCGAGAAGCCGGACTGTTCGAGCCTCCAGAGCCGTGTAGTCAAGGTGATTGCTTTGGCGGTGTTCTTCTTCGAGCATCGACCAGGCGGTGAGGGCAAGCTGAGCGATGCCGACGATAATTCGGGCTCCGTTAAGGGAGTCGCCGTGAGTAATGACGGGCTTCAGCCAAGGGTAGGCGCCTTGTTCTTTGTTGGCTTTGAGATCCTTGAAGACGTTGTTGTGCCAGTCGGTCTCGCCGATAGGGGGGCGATAGGCGACAGGGAGTTCGGCTTTGAGGTCTTCGTCGGTGTTGCGGAGGAAGTCCTCGGGTGTAGCGTAAAGCTTGGTGAGCTCAGTGCGGGAGTGGCCACTGTCACGGAAGCTGCGGAGCGCATTGGCGACGAGGTCCATCAGCTTGGCATAGCTACCGTGGCCATCGCGCTCGGTCTTTCCGGCGAGGCGCCGAAGGGCAAAGCGCGTTTGACCACCTTCTTCCTCGGCGTAGCCGATCGCTCGCTTGATGCAGTCGGTGGTTAGCCTTACCGACTCTCCTCCGGTCACAACTTCGAACTTTGGATCAAGCCCGGCTGCGGGGGAATTCTCGCGAAGAACACGCTCATAGAAACTGTGAATGGTTTGGATGGGGCCGGTTTCGGCTTCTTGCGCTTCATCGAAAAGGTGACGTTCCCGCAGTTTGGCGACGATTCGGCTCTTCATCTCTGCCGCGGCTTTTTTAGTAAATGTGATCGTCAGGATTTCGCTCGGCCGGATGCCGTGGTTTTGGATGAGGTTGAGGTAGCGCTCGGAGAGGACCGTGGTCTTTCCCGAGCCGGCGGAGGCGATAACGACAAACTCGCCTTGGGTTCGTTCGACAACCGCTTGTTGTTCAGCTGTCAACTCAATTACCTTCATCATTTCCTCCAAACAGGTCTTCTTCTTCGCTGGCGAGTTGGGAGCGACGGCAAAGGTCGCTGACATTGCAGTGTGCGCAATAGTCGCCGGGAGTAGCCAGGAGTTGGCCAGAACGAGCATTCTTGAGTCCGTCTAGATAGAGAGATTTCAGGGTGTTTCGCAGGTCGTCGCGGGTGGCCTCGCCTTGGCCGAGATTGATAACGCTGAGCTCGTCTGTTGATCGCGGGTGGGGCGCGTCTTCGGGGATGTAGATGATTTTGGTTCGGCGTTCGGCAAGGCCCTCGATCTCCACTTCGACCTCGTGGACATCGACCCACGCGGCCTCTATCATGGAGCCGTATTCGAGGGTGAGGTCCTCTCGGTTGGAGCCGGTGATCTTCTCCGGCGGATTCATTCGGTAGATGTGGAGAGTTCTTCGTGAGTTATGTTCGGTCACACCAGCGAGGGACTCTTTGTAGATTGTCGCCGGATTGAAGTCCTCGAGGCGTCCACCGATTTTGGTATTGAGGGGGTCGCGGTGCCACTGCTCTCGCGAGGCGAATTCGCGCTCAACGAGCGCAGCAAACACACGCTCGGAGCCTTGTTCCAATAGATCAAACTCCCAAGCAGAAAGGAAGGAGCGGATCTCCTCGAGGACTCCAGTATAGGCAGCGCGGAGGGATCTCTCTGCCGACTCCGGGTCGGGGCTGGTAAGGAGTCGGGCGAGATCGGGAACCCGGAGGAGGCGTCGCCAGTAGTCACCCTGCTCCCAAGGGATCGGGAGCTTGCGTTGGGCAAGAAACTGAAACGAGCAATTTCGCATTGCCCGAAGGTCTCGGGGACGGATGGGGGATTTGTCGTAGCGGATCAGATCTTGGGCGGGTTGTGTCTCAAGATGGTTGCTCGGGGGTTGCTGAGCGGATTGCTGGAGGGTAGTTGACATCTGCTTGTCGGGCTCAAGTTCGCAGTCGTCAGGCGCGGGAAGAAGATCGCGTCGGGGGTGGACGAACTCTTGGACATCCGGGCAAACCCGGCGGATTTCTTCGAGATAGAAGGCGGCGATATTGTCGCGATCACCATCGATTTGGGGATAGCTGAGAACGATTCCCCGTGAGGGGCAGGCGCAGAGGCGGTAAAAATGATCGCGCTCGGCGGCGGCGATGTCAAAGCTGTTGATGATCGGGGGCTCAGCGGGAAAGGCAGCGAGGTCGTCGTCACTGAGGATGGGATTTTCGGAGCGGCGTCGAGGAAAAGCGCCTTCGAGCAGGCCGAGAGCAATGACGTAATCCGTAAGCCCGATCTCATCGACGCTGGTGACAATCTCGATCCCATCTGGCGGCTTGGGAACGCTGGCGTCGCCTGAATCGAGGACTTGCTTAAGGATTTTGATCCAGGCTTGGAAGGTGATCGGATCAGGGCGATTTGCGTGGCGAACGACGGCGTCTTGACCCAGGGCGGCGAGAAGGGCGGTGAAAGCGCGTTGGTCTCGGCCGTCGTAGCCACGCTGGATGACGGTTTGAAACCACGGGGATTCTTCGACGCCAGAGCGGATGAATGCATGCCATTCAAGAGCGGTTCTTTGCTGAGAGGGGACGCTTGATCGGAGCGCGCGAAGGTGTTCAACCGTTGCTTTCAGCTCATCGGGAAGCTCTTGCTCGGCGGTGAGAGCTGCGAATTCTTCCCACTCGTTTCCGCCCCGGATGTGGGCTTGTTCGATGGCATTGGCGATTTCGGCGGAGTAGCCGATGCCTAAATATCCGCTTTTCAGTAACGCCGAAAGCTTGCGGATGTCGCTGGATTCGAGGAGATCGAAGATGGCAAGGAGACTTTTTACGAAGCCGTTGGCAAGAAGCGGAGTGCGGCGAGCTAGGCGGACCGGGACCCGCATTCGCTGGCTGGCGGCGATGAGAACCGGGAGATAGGTTTCGCGGTCTCGGGCGAAGATGGTGACGCTTCCTTCTCCGCTCAGAGCGGTTGCGCGACGCAGAGCCCATTCGGCTTCGGAGAAGGGATCGCCCACGGTGTGGATTTCTGTAAGATCGAGAGCGGGACCATCGGTGTCGAACTCGGTGAAGAGGTTGTTGAGGAGGCGGTTTCCTTGCCCAGGGGAGGTGGACGGCTTTTTGAGGAGCTCGCTCGTGACTTTGGAAGGGCGAAAAAGTGGGGCGTCGGTGGCGTGCCGGTCAAGAACGAGCTGGACCTCGGCGCCTTGGGTGGAGAGCCAGGTGAGCCACCGTAAGGCGAGGGGGTGGAGCTCTCCTCGGTTGAACACAAGGAGGCGGGCTTCTTGACCGTCGAGGTCGAGGGACTCTTCGAGGCATGCCTTCATCAGACTTGACGTTGAGGAGGCAGATGCTTCGCTGAGGGTTCGCTCGACCTCGGTGGCGATGGCGTGAAGAGCTTCGGCTTTAGCTCCGGTGACACCTTCGGTGACCAAGTCAAATCCTAGGTCCCAGTGCTGGAACTGCCTGAGAACATCCCTGACCACCTCGTGGAAACCGGACTTCTCACGGACTTTTTCGAAGGGACCGAGATGAGGGAGGGTTTCGCACGCGAGTTCGATCGCGGTAAGGACTTGGCGTGATGATGCTAGACGAGGGCTCGAGCCATTCAGTTGGGTGTGCACTTGACGGACAAACTCGCCGAAGGGTTTGAGATCAACCAGCGAGGATTCATCAGAATAGGTTCGGAGGGCACTCAAATAGGAGTCGGAAAATGAGGTGACAACGCCATAACTACGCTTACCAAAACGCTGCACAAGGCCAGAGGCGATGCTGGGCGAGGGGATTGTTTGGATCACCTCAAATTTGCCCTTCGCCATATGCATACAAGTGTAACATGGCGGGGTGATTTGGTCGCGGCGGCGGAGGTGGATGGGAAATATTGTTCCGCTGTTTCCGAGTGTTTTGGTTGCGGCTTGTGCGGCTGGATTAGGGTTGGGGGTTTGGAGTCTGGGGTTTGGAGTGCTCGTTGCGATTCCGTTGATCAGCCGGTATGGGTTTTGGGAGAATTCGGAGATTCGATCTGAGTTGCTGGAGAATTTTCCCGAGGGGGGAGCTTTGGTTGGGTTTGTCTTCGATCGACCTGCGGATTGGCTCGATGCCCATGCGGAAGTAGGTCTGCTGACCGTGGCAAAGAAGAAACTAACGATAAAGACCGAGGAGCGGGTGGTTCAGATTCCCTTCACCCCAGGGACCCGGATCGGAACACAATTCAACATCCATCAACTTGTTGGGCTTGGCGGCTGGATTCGAATTGAGAACGAGGGGTTACCTACATTACTCACTGAGAGCCGGGAGGCGGAGACGATGTACGCCAGCAAGCTGAAAACAGCTGAACTTTACAAAAGGCTGATACAAGAAAAAGGAGGCTCCTAGGAGCCTCCAATTTCGAATTAACGAGTCTGACCTTATCGCAGGAGCGAAAGAATCGACGAACCACCCTGGTTTGCCTGTCCGAGGATGGACATTCCAGCTTGCTGCATCACCTGCAACTTGGTGTAGTTGGTCATTTCCTGAGCGACATCGAGGTCTCGGATGGAGCTCTCGGAAGCCGACAGGTTCTCTCTCATGTTGGTCAGCGACCGGCTGTTGGTTTCAAGAACGTTGCGCTGGAAGTTACCAATCCTTCCTCGCATTGCCGAGACTTCTTCAACCGCCTTGTCGAGGACTGCAAGTGCGCTGGTGGCGGACTGAGCCGTCGAAAGATCAAGGTTGTTCACTGTGACACCGGTCACAACTCCCGAGCCGAGCTGTCCAGAGGACATGTTTCGAAGAGCGAGGTTGGCGGTCACACCAGAAAGGAATCCAATCTGGAAGCTGGAATCAGCTGCAACAACTCGTCCAACCGCTGCGGCGGCCGAGACGGCGTTTCCACCTTCACTCACGTTCAGCCTATTTCCATTAGCGTCGGAGAGGGTTAGACCATCTGCTCCGCTTCGTCCACCAGTGAACAGGGCAGCCACGCCACCGATGGTGACGGTTGCCGCTGCATCAACTCCAGCGGCGTTTGCCGTTGTGTTAGCTGCCGAGCTGACAACGCCAGTCGTATCGGTGAAAGTAATCTGCTTGTTTGCACCGGTTTGAACCGATTGGAAGGTGAGTTGGTTACCCGTCGCGTTCCAAGCAGCGGTGACTCCGGTTTGACCCGACGCGGAGTTGAACACGTTGGCGAGCGATGCACCTGTGGTACCTGCCGAGATGTTGAAGTTGACGCCGTTGAGCGCAACCGTACCGGACTGGAGTGCACCAGCTGTCAAGAGTGACGTAGCGGTGTACAGGGCACGAGTTGCAGCAGTTGTCTGTTGCAAGGTGATGAGACCGTTCGCCGTGATGGAAGTCGTTCCGAGAGCGCCGCCGAAGCTGAAGCCAGCGACCTTGGCAGCGGCCGAGATCTGCGTGGTGGTACCGGCAGAACCGTCGAGCAGCTTTCGACCCGAGTAGGTGACGTTTCCAGCAATTCGGTCGATCGAAGCGATAATCGAAGTGACCTGATCTTGGTTAGCAGCAACCTGAGAAGCCGTCAGGGTAGCCGAGTTACCGGATGCGATGGCAAGACCACGAGCATCGCTCAGAAGCTTGTTCATTTCACCAAGTGCGTTTTCAGCAGTCTTAGCGTAGTTCATCGCTTCCTGGTTGTTCCGCAGGGCGGCATCCATCGAGTTGATCTGTGAGCGGAAAAGCTCTGACGAGATAAGACCCGCCGGATCATCCGACGCGTCCTTGATGCGAAGACCAGAGCTAAGCTTGCCCATGGACTTTGTCATCTGGTTCGTTGCCTGGCTGACGCTGTTGTAAGCGCTGAGTGCGTTTGCGTTGTTATTAATTCGAAAACTCATGTTTGTTTCCTCCGTGATTGTCTTTGAGCCGTGACATTGGACATCCATGCCCACAGTCTCAGAAGAACCCCGTCTCCGTGAACTTCTGACGACCCCCTAACTAACCCAAATATGGTTTTCCACCCAAAGTTGCGGGGCTGGCTGGCAACTGTATCAGGTCGATCTAATCACAGTAAATTTACGATAACCCAGCAATCTTGCGTGGAAAGCTAGGTGAGCGAGGGGGTGGATTTGGCAACGGTTGATTACAAGCAGGCGAGCTTCTTGTCCATCAAGTTCAAAAGACTCGTCAAGGCAGACCCTGATGAGACCCGCGATTTTTGAGAGACGGACAAAAGAAAAAGGAGGCTCCGAGGAGCCTCCAATTTCGAATTAACGGGTCTGACCTTATCGCAGGAGAGAAAGAACCGACTGACCACCCTGGTTTGCCTGTCCAAGGATGGACATTCCAGCTTGCTGCATGACCTGCAACTTGGTGTAGTTGGTCATTTCGTTGGCAACGTCGAGGTCTCGGATGGAGGACTCGGAAGCCGACAGGTTCTCTCTCATGTTGGTAAGAGATCGGCTGTTGGTTTCAAGAACGTTGCGCTGGAAGTTACCAATCTTTCCTCGCATTGCCGACACTTCTTCAATCGCCTTGTCGAGAACTGCTAGTGCGCTGGTTGCGCCCTGAGCCGTCGAAAGATCAAGGTTGTTCACTGTGGCACCTGCAACGACTCCACCTCCAAGCTGTCCAGAGGACATGTTTCGAAGAGCCAAGTTGGCGGTGACACCAGAAAGGAATCCAATCTGGAAGTTCGAATCAGCTGCAACAACTCGTCCAACCGCTGCGGCGGCCGAGACGGCGTTGCCACCTTCACCAATGTTCATCTTGTTTCCGTTAGCATCAGTCAAGGTCAGACCGTCTGCACCACTTCGTCCACCGGTGAAGAGAGCAGCCACGCCACCGATGGTGACAGTTGCCGCTGCATCAACTCCAACGGCGTTGGCCGTGGTGTTAGCCGCAGAGCTGACGACGCCAGTCGTATCCGTGAAGGTGATCTGCTTGTTCGCACCGGTTTCAACCGATTGGAAGGTGAGCTGGTTACCCGTCGCGTTCCAAGCAGCGGTGACACCAGTTTGTGAGGACGCCGCGTTGAAGACGTTGGCGAGCGATGCACCTGTGGTACCTGCCGAGATGTTGAAGTTGACACCGTTGAGCGCAACTGTTCCCGAAGTCAACGCACCGGTAGTCAAGAGTGACGTCGCGGTGTAGAGTGCTCGAGTTGCCGCAGCTGTCTGTTGCAACGTGATGAGACCGTTGGCCGTGATCGAGGTCGTTCCGAGAGCGCCGCCGAAGCTGAATCCTGCGACCTTGGAAGCGTTCGAAATCTGCGTGGTGGTACCGGCAGAACCATCGAGCAGCTTTCGACCCGAGTAGGTGACGTTTCCAGCAATTCGGTCGATCGAAGCGATAATCGAAGTGACCTGATCTTGGTTAGCAGCAACCTGAGAAGCCGTCAGGGTAGCCGAGTTACCGGATGCAATGGCAAGGCCACGAGCATCACTTAGAAGCCGGTTCATTTCACCAAGTGCGTTTTCAGCGGTCTTGGCGTAGTTCATAGCTTCTTGGTTGTTCCGCAGTGCGGCATCCATCGAGTTGATCTGTGAGCGGAAAAGCTCAGACGAAATGAGACCCGCCGGATCGTCCGACGCGTCTTTGATGCGAAGACCAGAGCTAAGCTTGCCCATGGACTTTGCCATCTGGTTGGTTGCCTGGCTGACGCTGTTGTAAGCGCTGAGTGCGTTTGCGTTGTTATTAATTCGAAAACTCATGTTTGTTTCCTCCGTGATTGTCTTTGAGCCGTGACGTTGGACATCCTTGCCCGCAGCCTCCGAAGACCCTACATCTTCGTGAGCTTCTTGCGACTCACCAAACTAGCTCGGGGATGACTTTCCACGCAAGGTTGCGGGGATACCTGGTAATTTCACTGTGGTTAAATCGAACTGATATTCTTACCAGCTAGTAATCTTTACAGGTTCGCGAAGATGTCGACTTTGTTACCGTCAGGATCGATGACTTGGGCGTAACGTTGACCCCAGAATGCGTCCCACGGTGCAGTAGCCCCTTCGAAGCCGGCTTGGAGAATCGCTTGGTAAGTCGCATCGACTTTGTCGGGAGTCTCGACATTAAATCCGAGTCCGATCCTTTGACCCTTTGGTTCTTCCCAGTGGCCGAGCCGTTTCATTAGCTCAACGGAGTCGAGCGCAAGGCGCATTCCATTATCAAAATGAGCTTCTATGTGATCCTGGCCGTTTGGATCTGAGAACGGGCAGCCGAGCAGGCGATAGAAGCGAACTGATTCTTCAAGATTAGCGGAAGTGATTCCTACGAAATCCCATTTCATGCCGGAATTATACAGACATTTGTCTACTTAAGCAAGTTTCGACTCGATGGAAGATTCATCGTAGAGATCCTGGATCATCGGTAGCCGAGCAATTCCGCTTCCATCTGTCATGGCAGTTGCCGCCCCGGAGGCGAGTCCCCAGCGCAGAGCATCGGCGGGCGATTTGCCAGTGTCGATTGCCCAAAGGATTCCGGCGATCATCGAGTCACCGCTGCCAATCGTGCTTGTCGAATGAACTTTGGGAGCTCTACCTACCCATACTCCGCCACCAGTCGCCATGACGGCTCCGTCTTTGCCTCGGGAAATGACGGCGATTTTATTTCCACCACCAAGGTTTGCGTGAAGATTCAGTACAGCTTCAACGGCTTCGAGGTCGCTTTCAATCTTTGTTTTTAGAAGACGGCTGGCCTCGGCAGCGTTTGGTTTGACGAAGTCGGGCTGGGCCAGCATTCCATGCCGTTGAGCAATCCCATCGGCGTCGAGAATTACCCGTAAGCCGGCGGCATGAAAGAGTTCACCCAGTATTTGAAACGCTTCATCAGGAACTCCTGGGGGGAGTGAGCCACCCAGTGCCGCCCATCGCGCTCCGCGAGCGAGGTCCTTGCAGTCCGTCAGGAGTTGATTCCATTCCTTCTCCGTAATGTTGGGACCGCGACTATTTAGAGTTGTAGGTGGTGTTCCCGAATCGTCCTCAACTGAGAAGTTTGTTCTCGTTTCGCCTTGGATGTTCACGAAGGCATCTTCAACACCCTCAACTTGCAGAACATGCCGAATGTAGGAAGCAGTTGCCCCACCCAGAAATCCGGTCGCTGCAGTGTCTCCTCCGAGCTCTGCGAACACTCGACTGACGTTGATTCCCTTACCTCCAGCGTCTTTTTCGACTCGCATCACTCGGTTCGTATCACCGATGGTGAGCTTTTCCACAAACAGCGCGTGGTCTACGCAGGGGTTGAGGGTGACGGAGACGAGCATGGCTAATTCGACATTACTTCGGCGAGAAGGAGTTTTTCGGGGTCGATCGATCTTTCTGTGCTCAAAACATACGTAAGCGGGTGGGAAACAAGTTTGGAGCCGTCAACGCCGGCCATTTCGCCTTTGAACCCACTCAGCATTCGGTTCGCGGCTAGTGCACCCAGCCGAAGAGCGAGCACTCGGTCAAATACCGTTGGGCTTCCGCCTCGCTGGAGGTGGCCGAGGACGAGATAGCGGGTGTCGAACCCCGTGTTCTTCTCGATGAACGTCTTGACGTCACTTGCACGAGCAGCGCCTTCGGCGACAATGATGATTGAGCTTCGTTTTCCCTTCTCGGCCGCGTGGCGAAGGTTGTTTGTGATGTCGAGGAGAGAGTAGGGGACCTCGGGGATGAGAATGGCCTCAGCTCCGCCCGCTAAACCTGATTCAATGGCAATGAAACCATTGCGGCGGCCCATCACTTCAATCACGAAGACTCGCTCATGGGAATAAGCGGTATCACGGACGCGGTCGATGGCTTCGACCGAGATGTTAACGGCGGTATCGAAACCGATGCTGTAGTCAGTTCCGCTGATGTCGTTGTCAATGGAACCAGGCACACCCATGACTGGATAATCAAACTCTTCTTGCAGCTTGAGAGCTCCCGTAAGAGAGCCATCCCCTCCGATCACAACGAGCCCCTCAACTCCATTCTTCTTAAGAACTTCGATGGCCTGGAAGCGACCCTCGGGGGTTCGGAACGTGTTGCTTCGAGCGGAGCGAAGAATCGTACCGCCGCGGTCGATGATCCCGCCCACGGTTTTCGACTCCATCAATTGGGATTCGTCGTTGATGACGCCTTCCCAACCGTGGGAAAAACCGATCACTTCGGCGCCTCTGTGGAGTGCGGCGCGCACAACCGCACGGATCGCTGCATTCATGCCGGGGGCGTCGCCGCCGCTTGTGATGACGCCAATTCGCTTCACTGCTACTGATTATGCCCAACAAGCCCCATACTAAGGGTGTGATTCTCGACCGGCTTAACCAACCCGCCGGTCGATTTATGCGCCCTTGCCCTGTTGCGGAGACCTTTTCGAGTGTGGCGGTTGCCGCCGAGCGGATGGAATCGGCTGGTTTAGCGATTTTGCCGATTGTTCGGGATGGGCGATATGTCGGGGTTTTGACTCAAGCATCGATCCTTGCTTCCCTATCCTCAGATGATGCGTCGCCGGCCGGCGATTTTGCTCGAGACTGGCTTTCGATTCCGCCGTATGTTACGGGTGCGGAAGCAATGCGAAAGCTAGAAGCGGCAGGCGGAATCCTGGTTGTGGTTGCAGACGATGGCGAGGTTTGTGGAATTTTGACCGCCTCGGCGTTCTTGCATTCTGATCATGAGCGCGTGAAACCGCCAATTGTCGGAGGAATGGCGACGCCGCTGGGGGTCTACCTGACGACCGGTGCGGTCAACGCAGGGCGCAAAGGTTGGAACCTAATCTTGACGGGTGTTGCCATGTTTTCAGCCATGCTTTTTGGAGAGATCGTGGTCATTCTGCTATCTCCCCGGCTTGCTTCGAGTTCGCCTTGGCAAAACGTTCTAGAGCTTGCTCCCATTTTTACTCTGATCCTTATGTTCCGGCTTTTCCCGTTGGCGGGATTTCACGCCGCAGAACACCAAGTGGTTCATGCCATTGAACAAGATGAGCCGTTACTACCGGATGTCGTTCGGCGGATGCCCAGGGTTCACCCGCGTTGCGGGACAAACATCGGGGTTGGCATCTCGCTCTTCTTGGGAATCTCTCAGTCGCGTTGGATTCCTTATGATGAGATTCGATTGCTGGCGGCGGTGCTAATCACAATATTTTTCTGGCGGCCGCTCGGCAGTTTTGTTCAGCAATACATCACGACCAAACCCGCGACTCCAAAGCAAATTCAGAGCGGAATTGATGCCGCGAATGAACTTCTTCGAAACTACGAACAGGCGACGCAACGCAAGCCAACCGGCATCGGACGGCTCCTTAACAGTGGCATTCTGCATGTCATAGCGGGGTCGTTTTTGGCGTACTTGTTAGCAAGCCTGGTGGCCCTGCCGTTCGGAATCAAGTTCGGCGAGCTCTGAGCTTGGGTATTATTTGGGGTCGTTGTGGAATTATTTGCCAAACTCGTTCTAGGACTCGCACTGCTCGTGGCGATTGTCTTTGCTCTCCTCGTCCTGGTGACGGGCAAGGGAGATGCGATGAGCGGTGGTGGCAGCGTTCGCACCTCCTTCAAGGGCAAGGCAAGCTTTGACGACATTATCTCAAAGTGGACACTTTACATGGGTGTTTCTTTCATGGGACTGGTTCTGCTTTACACGGTGATTTCTAACCGTCTAACCGCGTCGGAAGGAATCGCGCCGATGCCCTCCGCTCAGACTCCGATCACACCTGAAAGCAACAAGCCTGCTGAAGGAGCCAATACACCTGCGCCTACTCCTTCTCCAGAGGCGAGCAAGCCATCAGAATCTGCGAACACTCCCGCACCGGATGCAAATACTCCAGCTACGAAGTAACTACTTCGCTACGGTTCGTGTGTCCTGATCGCGTATTGTGAATCCGCTTTTATCGAAGTGCTCAAGCAGAGGAATGATGAACCTGCGCGATGTGTCGAGGAAGTCCCGCAATTCTGAGGCATTGAATTCTCGGTTACCTGCCCACAAAGCCACCCTTCGCTTAATTTTTTCGAGCTGCTCCAAAGTGTAGTAAGTGCCTTCAGACACTTCGACGAGGCGACCAGCATAGGCTCCAAGCTTCATGATCTCATCAACTGCCTGGGTAGGAAGGACAAGTGCCTTCGCCACTTCTGAAATGTAGGGAGCATTGATCTCGTGCTTGTCGAGTTCTTGCTCAACACGGACCAAGAGGCTATCCTGCTTTCCGGTGAGTTGGATGCAAAAGCCAACCATTCTGACGCGATAGTTTCCCTCTGACTCAATCTTCTTCAGGGCGACCAACTGACTAATGATCATGTCAAGGCACTTCGCATCCCAAGCGCGATTCATGAGGTCCATGACGATTTCCGCAGGTTGGAAGGCGACAGAGGGCTCCTTGACATGGAGTTCGGCAAGGCAACCGAGAAACCGTTGGGCCTCGCGCAGGAAGACATCAGGAGTAAACCAAGTCCCCCCGAAGCTAATTGCCCGCCGGCTACTCTTGATTTCAGCGAAAACATCTCCGAGCTCTTGCTGCGTAACTCCCATCAGTTTACAAATCTCGTGGGTCACCACGCCCTCATTACGCTCTCTCAAAATTCGCATGATGGCCTCCAAAGGATGCTCGACATCCCACTCGAAGACATTTTCATGGCGACGCTGAAGAGATGCTTGCAGGTTGGTAACTCTTCCTCCTCCGAGAACCAGGGGTGGGTGCAGTTGCCGCAACACAAGGGGCTGACCTGGAAGAGCGGCGATTCGCTCTGTCGGACGAATTTGCGCAATTTTAGGGTCTTGATCGCTCGGGAAGAGGCGACCTGTGACATCTTCGGTTCCGATGGTGATTCTCACTTCGGAGGCATATCCTGGAGTATGCCGCCAATCCATTTCGGCTTCAAAGAAGTCGGTGGAACCCATGTCTTCGATCGAACCCACGAGCATCCCTGGGCGGAGTTTGTAGTGGTCTATCCCGATGAGGGTCAGTGAGACCCGACTGCCAGCATCGATGAGCGTGAATGCCTCGTCCGTTTTGCTCACTGAGCGCATGGTTGCAGAGTGTCCTCCAGGGAAAATGCTGGCTCGGGAGCCCGCTTGTGGAAGACCTTGGGCGATGACTCCTGTGACGACGTAGCCTTGACGCGGTAGGGTGTCCACACCGTCAATTGCCATGTACCACTTGAACCCACTCGGCTTGGGGGCAACTTTGTGTATGGACGCGATGATTGCCTCACGAATTTCCTCGATTCGCTCGATCTCAATAATCGGAGAAGAGCAGAATCTGGTATCAGCAAGGAGGTTTCGAAGCTCAGCTGGAGCTAAACGCCCTCGGACGGTCACGACAAGCTCAGTTGCGGGTGAAGCAAGAATGACTTCAACGAACTCGCGCCAGGTGGGATGGTTAGCATCGCTTGGTCCAATGCAGACGACCGCGACATCCGTGAGAAGTGCAGCTGAGTAGGCGTGATGGATAAAGCGCTCGTAGCCAGGTGTGTCGATCAGGGTGGCCCGGATGGAGTCGAAATCCCATGGGTGGTAGGCACACTGACTGCTTAAAAGGGTCTGACTAGTAGGATGTTTCAGCAAGGCTTCCACCAGGCTCGACTTGCCTGCCTCGTGAGGTCCAAAAACTCCAACTACGACACCCATAAATGATTACAGCACTAATGCGGGGTATTCGCGATACTCCACTTGTTCATTTCGGCTAATCCAGAGGGGAAATTCACCTTTTGTGGTCGCGGCACCGAAATCTCCATCCTTTCTGAGAGCGAAGACGACGCAAGGAAGAGTGAGTGACTCAGGCTGGCGGCGCATCATGTGCCGGATGGTTTCTTCGCACGCCTCAAGGGCTGACATTCCGGCTTCCATATTTCTCGTAGTTCGGAATGAGGCGCTGGCCTTCCAGAGTTCTTCGCCGAGGCCGGTTGCGCCGGCGGCGCCGATTTCGTCGTCGGCATAGATTCCTGCGCCGATGATGGGCGAGTCTCCTACGCGGCCCGGCTGTTTCCAGGCAAGGCCACTTGTCGCCGAGGCGGCGATAAGGTGTGGCTTACCCAAGTCTTCGAGAGCGAGCATTGTGACGGTGTCGTGGCTCTCTTCGGCGGTGTGGACATAGAATTTATCCGCCTCGCCCCTTTTCCATTCATCGTACTTTGCAATGTTTGCTGCTGTCATGAGGTTCATCGGCTCCATCCCGAGGGAGATTCCAAATCGACGGGCTTGGTCGCCGGAGAGCATGACGTGGGGAGTCTTCTCCATTACCGCGCGCGCGAGTGAGATCACTGGACACAGTCCTTGGACGGCGCAGACAGCACCTGCGTTGAGATCGGAGCCATCCATGATGGAAGCATCGAGCTCCATAACGCCGTCGGCGTTTGGAAGCGAGCCCAGGCCAATTGCGAGGAGTTCTGGATCGAGCTCGCAGGCAGCAAGGCCCCGTTCGACCATCGTGGTCAGGTCAGCTCCGGCTCTTCTAGCACTAAGCGCCGCATTCATCCCAACCTTTCCAGGCTCTTTCCACGAAACAAGCAGAGTCGTCACAGCAGTAGTTTACAGATTTCAGGGCCTCAGCAATTCCAACCGGGAGGCTCCAGGCAATGTTTACAGGTTTAAATTTGAAGCGGGGAACCTGAAACCTGTTAGATTTACCAATACTGGTAATTTTACTAGGATGGTAAATGTGCTGGGGATGGAAACAAGTAAATGAACGAGGATCGTTGAACCAGCGAACTCGATCACGAAACCGGTTTAAGGAAATCGAAACGGGATCGTAAAATCCGGAAACCAAGGATTGGTCAAGGGTCTGGTTCACGACACACGGAGGTCACATGTCATTTCGAATCAACACTAACGTCGGCGCCCTCAGCGCATTTAACAGCGTCAATCAAGTCACGGACATGCTCAGCAAGTCCCAAGGCAAACTCAGCTCTGGTCTTCGCATCAAGGATGCATCGGACGATCCTGCCGGTTTGATCTCTTCGGAGCTCTTCCGCTCACAGATCAACTCGATGGATGCCGCACTGCGGAACAACCAAGAGGCTCTTAACTATGCAAAGACCGCCGAGAACGCTCTTGGTGAAATGAGCAAGCTACTCAGCGACGCTCGTGGTCTTGCCATCGCATCCGGTAACTCGGCTACCCTTACGGCTGCTCAGGTTGCTGCTAACCAAGATCAGGTCAACTCAATCATCGCTTCGATTGATCGAATTTCGACCACCGTTACCTATTCGGGACGAAAGCTGCTCGACGGTTCCGCTGGAACTACCACGCAGATCTCGAACCAGTCGAAGGTCGCAGGATTCAGCTTCGGCGGATCACTGGGAACGACCTCGATCACGGCCAACGGTCTCATCACGTTGCAACAGACAGCTGCGGCAACTCGAGCACTCTACACCGCGACGTCACTCTTGACTGCCGGTGCATTGGCTTCGGGAACAGTTGCGCTCAACGGTGTCAACTTCAACATCTCGGCAGGTACCACAGGTGCATCACTCGCCAACGTCTTCAACGCGGCATCCGCTCAAACCGGCGTCACTGCTCAGTGGAACGCTGCGGGTAACCAGCTCACCTTCCAATCGGTTGAAACCGGTTCGAACAAGCAGATCACCTTCACCGATACCACTGGAGTTGTCAGCTCGGCTGCTAATACCACGGCAAACGTGGCTGGAGTTGACGCAGCGGCAACTGTCACCATCGGTGGCGTGGCTGCTCTCTTCACCGGTGGTCGAAGCGGAGCAGATGGTCTGACCTTGACCGATACCAATGGTAACAAATTGCTGGTTGGAGAAGGTGGAAACGCAGTCTCGGTCGCCGCAGCGGTAGGACGAGTTGTTGCAGCTGATTCAAACTTCCAGATTGGATTCCTTTCTGGTGTCACCGCCAACCTGGCTCTCCGAAACATGAGTTCGAGCCAGCTTGGATCAGGCGTTGTTGCGGGATCCACTCTCAACAATCTCGACTTCTCAACAGCTCAAGCAGCCACCAGCGCTCTTGCAGTTCTTGATAAGGCAATCGAGGAAGTCAGCTCGATGCGAGGAAAGATTGGTAACTTCCAGCGCAACGTTCTTGAAACCAACAACCGTTCGCTGACCAACATGAGAGAGAACCTGTCGGCTTCCGAGAGCTCCATCCGAGACCTCGACGTTGCAAACGAAATGACCAACTACACCAAGTTGCAGGTCATGCAGCAAGCTGGAATGTCCATCCTCGGACAGGCAAACCAGAGTGGGCAATCGGTCATGTCACTCCTCCGCAACTAATCACTCTTCTTCACCGAAAGACAAGACCAACCCCACCTTCGGGTGGGGCCTTCTTGTTTTTCAGGCTTGAGGATTTTGGCTTCAGGATTCAGGTTCCTAGAAAGCAACTTTCTAACTTGACGCAAGCGGTACACTCCCTTCAATGCGCGTTGCCGATTGGGCTCGCCTCATTGCATCTTCGGAGTCCTTCCAGGAACCGTTCGACCGCCTTTCTGAATCCGTTGTGTGGAACAGCGTGCCATCGGAAGCTCGAGCGGTCTTTGTTGGTGCATCTTACTTGCGAAATCCACGTAAAGTGCTCATCGTCACGGCTTCGTATGACCGGGCGTTGGCATGGCAGGCAAAGCTCGAACTGAGCGGCGTTCCGCATAGCGACATCCATCAGCTTCCTAGCGGAAACTCAGCTTTGTTTGAGGACGCCACACCTGAGCAAATTGCTCTTTCGGATCGCCTTGGAGCCCTTAGGTCTCTGGCTGAAGCCGGACCTAAGATCGTTATTGCGTCACCCCAAGCGGCGCTGGAACGAACGATCCCCTCCGATCTGCTACTAGAATCGTTTATCACCATTCGTTCAGGTGAGACTCACGACCAGGATGAGGTGGTGGAGACACTCAAGAGGTTGGGATATGAGTTGCAGGAACCCGTGCGACTTCCCGGTGGATACAGCAAGCGTGGCGGAATCATTGATGTTTGGCCAAGCGGGTACGAGCAGCCGATACGCATCGAATGGTTTGATACCGAGGTAGAGTCGGTTCGCTCCTTTGATGCTGGGTCTCAAAGGTCAACGGGTATTGTTCCCGCTTTACAGCTCGCCCCTTCACGAGAAGTTCTCTTTTGCGGAGATGAGAATGAGATTCGGGACACAATTCTTTACCAGCTTGAACGAGAAGTGGGCGGGGTTGAGGATGAAGAGGCGGCGGCGAGGCTAGAGGAACTGGTTTCGGCGGATGCCGAGCATTTTGCGGCGCGGCAGTTCTTCGACCGGATGGAGCTTTACCGACCCCTTCTGTTCCCTGACTCTGGCTGTGCCATCGACCTTTTGGACGGTGAGGGTGACACTCTGATTCTCGATGAGCCGCTTGAGTTGGAAGCAATAGGGAATCGGGCTGAGGAAGAGCTGGCGCAGGCCCTGGCTGCGCGGGCCGCGCGTGGAGAGATCCTTCACGCAACAGCTAACGACTTCTTTCTTCCGGTGGAACACCTTGACTCTAGTTCAGTGAAGTGGGTTCTTACCGCAATGAACGACAAGCCGAATTGGCTGGACGTTCGATCTGAATTTGAACTGGGTGGAGCGTCGCTTGAACCCTATCGAGGGCGCGCAGACGCACTCGCCCAAACAATGAAGACTTGGCGCGAACAGAATCTGACCGTTGTCTTCACAACTGATCAGCCGAACCGTGCCAAGTCAGTTCTCAGCCAAATTGACCTCTATCCCCAGGAAACGGCGCCCGAAGAAACGCCGGAGAAGCCTTGGGGAGAACCAAACGGTCACTTGGTCAATGGCAACTTGGGTGGCGGATTCATCCTTCCGAACTACAACCTCGCGTTCATCTCCGATGCCGAGCTGTTTGGTGTTGCTCGCCTGAAGCTCCCTCAGCGGAGATTTCAGGAGGGTGCGCCGGTCACTACGGTGCTTGACCTCAAGCCCGGCGACTACATTGTTCACATCAACTTCGGCATTGGAGTCTTCCGAGGACTCACTCGGCGCGAAGTTGAAGGGGTCGAGAAGGAATTCCTGTTCATCGAGTACGCGGCTCCTGACAAGCTCTTTGTTCCGGCAGATCAGCTCGACCGCATCCAGAAATACCTCAACCCGGGGGATGCAAATCCCAAGCTCAATCGATTAACCGGAGGTGAATGGCAGAGGACCCTGGGAAAAGCGAAGGAGGAGGCCCGGGCGTTCGCCCGGGACCTCGTGAAATTGTACGCAGTTCGGAAAGACGTCCAACGTACACCTTACGGGGCGGACACTCCATTCCAGACGGAAATGGAACAGACGTTCCCATGGGTGGAGACTCCGAGTCAGCTGAGAGCGATTCGGGAAGCGAAGAATGACATGATGCAGCCGTATCCGATGGATCGGCTGGTTTGTGGTGACGTCGGATTTGGAAAGACAGAAGTTGCGATCAGAATCGCCTTCAAGGCGATCCAATCGGGTCGTCAGGTCGCGATTCTTTGTCCGACCACGATTCTTTCGGAGCAGCATCACCGGAATTTTGTGGACCGACTTGGCTCTTTTGGAACTCGCGTCGGCTTGATCAATCGTTACACGCATGCCAGCGAGAGACGTGAGATCATCGCAGACCTGAAGAGCGGATCGATCGAGATGGTCATCGGAACTCACGCCTTGCTGGGCAAAGAGATTCAGTTCAAGAATCTCGGCATGGTGGTGATCGACGAGGAGCAGAAGTTTGGCGTGAAGCAGAAGGAAATGTTGAAGGAGCTTCGTACGGAGGTGGACGTTTTGACCCTTTCGGCGACCCCGATTCCGAGAACTCTGAGTATGGCGCTGATGGACATTCGGCAAATGTCTACAATCAATGACCCACCACCGGGGCGACTTCCGGTTCGGACATTTGTGCGGCAGTACTCCACGGAAGTCGTTCGAGAGGCCATTCTGCGAGAGCTTGCCCGAGGTGGGCAAGTGTTCTATGTTTACAACCGGGTGGACTCGATTGAGCATGTCGCCGAAAAGCTTCGAAAGCTTGTTCCTACCGCACGGATTGGAGTCGGCCATGGGCAGATGAACGAGAAGGAACTTGAGCCGATCATGGTCGGGTTCATCAAAGGCGAAATCGATATTCTGCTTTCAACGACAATTGTTGAGAGTGGAATCGATATTTCAAATGCCAATACGCTGATTATTGAGAACGCGGATCGCCTTGGTTTGGCTCAGTTGTATCAGCTACGTGGTCGGGTCGGACGGTCTGATCGGCAGGCTTACGCGTTATTCCTTTACAACCGCAACTTGGACGCAAGCTTTATCGCCGCAAAGCAGGCTCAAGAAGATGCCTCCGGAGAGAATCGAAAGAAGAAGACGATGTCGGAAGGAGCACTCGCTCGGCTTCAGGCCCTGCAAGAATTTTCTTCGCTCGGCTCGGGCTACTCGCTGGCCTTTCGAGACTTGCAGATACGTGGTGCTGGTGAGCTGATTGGGGCGAAGCAAAGCGGAACAATGCTTCAGGTTGGATATGAGTTGTATACGCAACTGATCAATGAAGCCGTCGCATCGCTGAAGACTAGCGTTGATGGTCAGCCAATCACATCGGATACCGCTCGAGATCCGTTGGAGGCACTGACCCCGCTGCCTTCCTTTGAAATTCCGGTGATTGCGATGCTGCCGGAAAGCTACATCAAGGAGCAGGCTCAGCGGCTGTTCTACTACCAACAGATGATGTCTTCGCGAGATCAAACCAGGCTTGGTGAGGTTCAGACTGAGATCGAGGATCGGTACGGCAAGCCACCTTCTCCGGTATCCAACGCATTTGCTGTGATGTCGCTTCGGATTCGGGGCAAGAAGCTTGGCGTCGATAAGGTTGACGCCCGACAGGGTCGCGTCGCGCTAACGTTTAAGAACCTCGAAGATGTCCCTCCGAGGCTTTTTGTGTTGCTTCCGAAGACTCTTCAAGGGTCGCACAACACTCGTGATGCATTCATATTCCCTTTCACTGGGGATCCAATTTTGGCGGTTGAAGCTCTGCTTAACGCGATCGAAAAGTGCTCGCGCCAAATCGAAGAATCGAGGGCGGCCCTGAGCGTATGAGAAGAGCCTTTACCCTCATTGAGCTTCTCGTTGTCATCGCGATCATTGCAATTCTTGCCGCGATCCTTTTCCCGGTCTTCTCCCAAGCCAAAGCCGCCGCCAAGCGCGCGGGCTGTCTCAGCAATATGCGCCAGATCGGAATTGGCTTCAATCTCTATCTGAACGACTCTGACGACCGATTCCCAGATCGGCGCGATCTCAAAGCAATAGGATACCGTCCTTGGACGACTTGGCCCCCCAGCGACCCTCGAGCCGGATGGGCGATACCCCTCGTTGATCCGTATCTCAAGAATAGAGAGATCTGGTCCTGCCCAATGCTTCAGCAGGAGCAAGCCGTTCAAATTCGACAAGCTGAATCCACCTACTGGATGTGGCGTTTCGACCGAACTACCGATCCCGTCGACCTCGATAATTTTTGGGGCAAAACTCCAGAGCAAGCAGCCGAAGACGCCAAGAATGCGAATAATCCAACGATTGGCACTCCACAAGGCGTCGCTGAAGTTGAACTTCTGGTTGATCCCTATTTTCCTCGAACCATCCCAACCGTCCCCGCAAGCCTAAGAGGCAAGACTCCCCACGCAGGTGGCCGAAACCGCCTTTTCCTCGATCTCCACGCCAAGTGGATCCGAGACCCAAGAACAAATCCATGAACAGACTCTTCCTAGCTCTTGAACCCTCGTCGATCGTCCGTCGCGCGATCGCTGATTGGCAGCCAAAGCCACACGAGCGACTCGATCGGCAGGGGATGCGTTGGGCGAAGTCTGACAAGTATCACGTCACTCTTCTTTTCTTGGGCGACCTCCCGGCCGATCAAGTCGCAGAGGATACGACGAGAATCGTCAGCCAGCACAAGGCCCCGAACCTTCAAGTCAATCGAGTCACCGGCCTCCCCGACAACAAGCGCCCCGGAGTCATCGCGTTAGCCATCTCCGACTCTAGCACTTACCTGCAGCCCCTGCAAAAGGAGCTTCAAGCGGCGCTGCTCGGAACCGAAGATGTCTACACACCGCACCTTTCGCTGGCCCGCATGAAGCCCGCCAGCACAAAGCTGGGACACAAGTTGCGAGACTACATTCACAGCGGTGAGCACCCAGACCTACTTTCGTGGATACCTGAGGCGGTCACTTTGTTCAACTCTCTTCCCGA
>JARXAE010000016.1 GCA_029866005.1 Fimbriimonas sp.
GCCCGATCTTGGTGCTTGCGGATCAGTTCATTGAGCGCCTCACGATCACCTCGTTGCGACTTCTCGATCAGAATATTGTCCGCCTGAAAATACTCGCTCAATCGTTCACCTGGTACACAGTAGCCAACACAAGTTACCCGGTCTCAACTTACCTTTGAGGGCGAGGTGACTGCCAGTTCGATTGCCTGTTGCTCTTCGTTCGTCAAGTTTCTGTCTGACTTCCCTGCCATGAGTGGCTTGCCATAGACCCGCCCCGCCGCCCGACCGATGATGCTGCTGAGCACGACTCCGTCGCCATTATCATCGTAAACCGCCATGGCGAACGATTGAAGCCCACCGATGTCCTCAAAAGCATCGTAGCGTACGAGTCCTACATGACGTTTGGATCGCAGGAGTTTTCGCTCGATCGTTTCGGTGCGACCTTCCAGGTTGATCACTTGCCGCTTCAGTTCCTCTCGCAACTTCCCATGCTGCACCAAAACGTCTTCAAGGTCGGCACCCTCAACACCGGAAAGTAGAAGTCGCATTCGCGACTGTGCTTTTCGTACCCTCAGCATGAGGCTTACCAAAAACACACCAATAATGAAGTTGAGACCGAGAAGAAAGGCGAGAACAAGACCTGAGTTATCGCGTAGAGAATCAAAGATTGTTGCCATGACGCCAAGAACTTGAACAGCAGTATGCTAGAACATTAAGTATAGCGGACATGGATGGCGACCTTATGGATAACGAATCGAACACAAAACCAAAAACGAAGCGAAGGGTTCGATTTTTCACGGTTTTTCTCTTGATCGTGCTCGTTTTTGCTGCAGTCTTCGGGATCAATTTCAAAACTGCCGTCGTCGATGGCCAATCGATGAACCCAACTCTTACCAACGGTCAGAAGGTCTTGACCACCAAAGCCTACTTTCTGGTCGGTTCAATCAAGAAAAACGATATTATTGTTTTGCGCGAAGAACGGGCTTCAGGCAAGTTCTTTATCAAGCGCGTTTACGGGCTCCCTGGTGATAAGATTCCGTGGGCACTCGCCCCCCAGGAATGGCCACTCGAAAACGGTCCCTACATCGTCCCAGAAGGTCGGATTTATGTCATTGGTGACAACATCCTTCACAGTGACGACAGCCGAAAATTTGGGGCGTTTAAGCTGGAGAATGTGATCGGTAAGGTTGTTACATGGCGGTAAAGAAGTTCCCTTCCGGGAGTTATGGACGCCAGACGCTGCAGTTTTATCCAGCACCTTACAAGTCGCAGATTCGGGCATTTGCTGCACTTGTTTTTCCTTGGAAGGAAGAAGAAGTCCTGCTCTGCAATATCGAGGATCGAGGCTGGTGTATTCCGTCCGGTCGGGTTGAGGCTTACGAAACTTCCTTAGATGCCGTGAAGCGCGAGGCGCTTGAGGAAGCTGGGGCCCAACTTGAAGCGATTCAGTACATCGGTTGCTACCATATTCGTGAAAAGACGGAGGTGCGCTGGGCGGACGTTTACACTGCGAGAGTAACTGGTCTGCAGGAAATCACGGCCACGGAAGAGTCGTTGGGGCGTCAGTTCGTTACGATGGAGACCCTCCCGAATGTTTACTACCAGTGGGATCCCCAGACCGAAATGGTTTTCAATCACGCTTTGAACATCATGCGTCGTGCGGCAAACCTGTAATCGTGCTAACATTCCATGCATGGTCTCTAGCCTGATTCTCGCCGCCGCTCTCGCCAAGCCAATGCCTTTCAAACTCTGTGTCCAGGCCTGGACGTTCCACGAGTTCACAGCTTTTCAGGCCATCGAAAAAGCGGCGGCTGCCGGCGCGAAGTACATGGAGCTTTTCCCGGGACAAAAACTTAAGGATGGAGGAGATGCAAGTGTTGGACCTCAGATGTCGTCAGCAGACCAATCCGCGCTCAAGGCGCAGCTGGATAAGTACAAGATTCAGCCCGTAGCCTTTGGTGTAACCGGCATTGACACCGACATCAACAAAGCTCGTCCGCTCTTCGCTTGGGCAAAGTCGATGGGAATTGAAATCCTCAATACAGAAAGCCATGATTCGATTGACACCATCGAAAAACTTGTCAAAGAGTTTGATATCAAGGTTGGGTTCCACAATCATCCGAAGCAACCTAACAACCCCAAGTACGTCATCTGGGACCCAAACTTTGTCTATAACCTTGTCAAGAATCGCGACAAGCGCATCGGCTCTTGTGCGGATACAGGTCACTGGGTACGCTCCGGGATCAAACCAACTGATGCTCTGAACATTCTCAAGGGTCGGGTTGTCAGTAGCCACCTGAAGGACCTCCACGAGTTCACTCCGGGCGGTCACGACATACCATACGGCCAGGGAGTTTCGGACGTCGCCGGAATCCTGGGCATCTACAACAAGATCAACATGACCGGTTCAGTCAGCGTTGAGTACGAATACAACTGGCAAACCAACGTCCCCGAGGTTGCCCAATGCCTTGGCTTCGTGCGCGGGCTCTACGCCAAGTAGTCGCTCGCAAACACCGCGTCAAACGTGGCGGATTTCTTCATCTCGTATGCGATTTCCGCCAACCGCTCCATGTTGACCACGTCCTCACGGTTATAGGCGACGAGGCGGTCCAAAGCGCCTTGGTTGCGGGTCATCTCCCATTTGCGCCAAAGAAGGATGGCATCGTATCCGTTCAGCCCATCAGTATCTCCACCGCGATCGATTCCAAAGAACTTCTCGATCTTTTTCAAACCTCCACCAACGCCGACCGACTTCAGGGTCGGGCATAAATCAACATGAACTTGGTCTATAACCAATCGTGGAAATGCTTTGAGAATGATGGGCAAGTCAAAACTTGCTCCAAAAAAGGTGACGATCATCGAAAAGTGGCTGATTCGGTCCCGGAATGATTCTAGCGATTGCTTCCGGATGAAACACTCAAACTCTTGACCATCGTAAAGACCGATCATCGTGATCGATTGTCCGCCCTTGCCACCATCAGTCTCAATGTCGACGTAGGCACAAGATTCTCGAAACGAGGGAAATGCCCGCCAGGCTTCTTTCAATCCAAGCAACGGGGTGAAAAACTGGTGCTCACCTTGGGCTAGTGCTTCAACCGAGCGATTGAGAACTCGTTCGACCTTGTCTACGTCAGCGGCTCCAAACGACAAATCCCCAAGATTGTCCAGCGCGTCTTGCCACGTTAGGCAACCGCGCTTCCATAGGGTCTGCTCCATCTGCGAGCCGACCCCTGGGATGTGGATAAACGTATTCTGCAGCAAGGTTAGTCGATCTTGACCTTTGGCCTGGAAGCGGGAGCAAGATCTGGGCGAGGCACTGCAAACGTGGTGCCACCTGAGCCCCAATAGCGGAGCTTGTCGCCTGTGATCTGATAGGTTCCAGTCATTCCGGTCTTATCGAATTCGCCATAAAGTCGAAAGATGCCCATTCCGTTATAGCGCGCAGTCAAGTCTCGCCCGAACCACTGGATTGCCTTGAACGTTCCGTCGACAACAATTCGCCCTTGACCGTGGTAGAGCACTCGCTCCCGATCTTTATTGTCGTACTCTTTTCGGATATTGCCAGCAATCTGGATCGGTGCGTTGGGCTTGTATCCAACGAGCAAAACCGTTCCCTTAAAATTCATTTCAAGTTTGCCGTATGCGTTTCGCTCCCCCGGGCTAACAATCTTGAAGCTACCTAGAGCAGCCTTCAAGACGATCTCGCCGGTGTCTCCCGCAGGCTTTGCGGCAGGAGTTTGTGGCGCTGCAAAAGCAGGAAGGATCAAGAGTGGGAGAATAGAAACTCGAAAATTCATATTGACTACCGATAGTATGGCAAATTTGGTGCCACGGAGGGGAGATTCACTGACATCTCGGAGCGTAGAACCACTATGTCGGACAAGTCTCCGGTACCATTAGTTCCAGCTATGCGCGGTTCCACGATCCTTCCCGTCCTGATTTCGGTCGTCGCGATCGGAGTCGTTGTGGCTGTCTTCAGCCAAGGCGCGTCACCCTACATAACCGTCGCCGAAGCCCGCAACCTCTCCTCAGATCGGCTGAACCTTGGTCTTGATCTCGACAAAAAGTCTATTTCAAAAAGCATCAAGTCGGGTGCCATCGAGTTCGATGGCAAGGATAAGAACGGGGAGAAGATTCACGTTATCTACAAAGGGGATCCCGTGAACAACCTAGACCAAGCAGATCGAGTAACCGCCATCGGTAAGCTTGACGGAGACAATTTTGTTGCTGAGCAACTGCTCACCAAGTGCCCAAGCAAGTACGAAGCCGAAAAGAAGTAAAAAATGGACAAGGATGCCCAGTTAGCCCAGCTCGCCAACGCCCCCGTCTGGGGCAATATTCTCGGTGCAGTTGGACGCTACAGCATCATTCTTGCCCTGTTCGGTTTTGTCCTGGCGATTGTCTTTAGCATCAAGGATGTTGCAAAGCTGCGCAGACTCTCTTTCGGGACAGCATGCATATTTGTGATCGTCGCGTTCGGCACGCTGATCAGCCTCTTCCTCACCAACCAGTTTCAGTTCAAATACGTTGCCGAGCACAGCGAATCGATCAACCCTCTGATCTACAAAATCTCCGCCCTTTGGACTGGCCAGCAGGGCAGCTTTCTGCTCTGGGCGTTCTGGAGCGCAATCTGCGCAGGTCTCACCTTCCGTCGAGCTCAAGGGCTTGAGCGAGGCTACACCGCCATCTGGTCGGTCATCCTTGGCCTACTCGCCGGAATTCTCACTCGCGAAACTCCCTTCCAGCTGATAGAAGAAGTAATCACGACGAAAGGTGTCATCAAAATGCCTTTCGACGGAAACGGCATGGTGCCGACGCTCCAGAACTACTGGAACAACATCCACCCTCCCGTTGTCTTCTTCGGTTTTGCCTCGCTCGCGATCCCCTTCTGTTATGCCATGGCCGGAGTTCTCCACAAGGACACAACTGAGTGGGTTAAGCTCACGCGCGGTCCGGTCATTTTTGGACTCACGATCCTGGGTGTTGGCATTTCCTTAGGCGGTTTATGGGCCTACGAGACGCTCAACTGGGGCGGTTTTTGGGGCTGGGATCCTGTCGAAAACGTTTCGCTTGTCCCATGGCTGTTCCTCGTTGTGCTAAGCCACGGCATCATCATGCAGACGACTCGGAAGAAGTGGGTCAGCACGAATGTGTTTCTTGGCGGACTTCCTTTCATCAGCTTTGTCTATGGGACATTTCTGACCCGAAGCGGTCTCTTAGACAAAGTCAGTAACCACAGCTTCGCCCAAATGGAGCGTGGGGCACTCCAAATTCTGCGAACTGGCATGTTCGCGATGATGATCGCCTTCGTGGCGGCGTATATCATCACCCTTCGTCGCCAGCCAAAGACGGAGAACCGCCAACCTGAACCCGGCGTCAATCGAGAAACCTTTTATCAAATGGGCATGCTCAGCCTCTGCCTTCTTGCTTCGGTGATCGCACTGGGAATGAGCTGGCCAGTCATTACTGCATTAAGGGGCGGCGAAGGCGCCCGGGTTGAGGAGGCTGTTTACCACCGAGCCCTAATTTGGTTTTTCGTGCCGATCATGATCGCGATTGCCGTTGGCCCTATCGCCAGTTGGAAGCGCGAGCAGATCAAGTCTCTGACCAGCCGCTTGGTTGTCCTCCTCAGCGTCAGCCTCGGCCTCGTCGGAGCTTTGCTGATCATCTTCAAGAACGAGAAGTTTGGGGTTCGGATCACCCCCGGCGCAACGCTCCACACCCCGATTCAAGGCTTCGACATTCCACTCGTTCTGGGAATGGCGGGAATCATGTTCCTGGCCATCTTCCCCGCGCTCACCAACCTTTGGCGAGCGATCGAGCTATCGAAGCGCTCCAAGCTCGGAACCGGCCCATTCATCTCCCACTTCGGAATCTGCCTCCTACTCGGTGGGCTCCTTATCTCGCGTGGTTTCGAACGAGAGGCAGATATTACTGTCACCACCCAAACCCCTGGGGAGGGAATCGGTTACAAGGTTGCCTTCAAGGAATATGATTGGAACAAGCGAACCGATCGTAACAACCGCGTCAAGTTCGAAGTGACGGATCCAGACGGTCATCAGTTCGAAATCGCCCCAACGCTCTTCTATCACCAAATGGGGGGTCCGGAGAGTCCTGAGAACGCGCAAGTTTGGCCTTACATCGTCCAGACCTTTAGCCACGATCTGAACTTTGCGATGGGCGAGCCGGTCGTCGAATTCTTTAAGCCTGCAATGAACCTCAAAGAGGGAGAGACGAAGACCCAATCAAGCGTCACAATCAAGCACCTCAAGTCAACCAATAATGGCAAATTTGGTCAAGCCGGGGCTGAGTTTGGTGCAGTACTAGAAATTAGCTACGAGGACAGAGGGGAGTTGAAGAAGTTCAATGTCAATCCAACTCTTAAACTCACCGAAGGTGGGCTTCAGCCGTCACTTCATCCAGCAGGAGATTTCCAGGTCGCCTTAGAATCGATGAACGCAAACGACAAGTCAGTAAACGTTCAGTTGTACGTCAACCCACCGTTCTTCCCCATCAAGCTGTTCTACAAGCCTCTCACATCTTTGGTCTGGATCGGAACTGGTGTGTTCCTGATTGGCGGTCTGATGAGTGCGGCAAACCGAAGGCTTAAACGGTCTGCCATAATAACAACCGAGAACACGAATGCGTCTGTCCCAGCTACTGAAGGCTAAGCTCCACCACGCTAGAATCACCTACTGCAACCCGGATTACATCGGGTCAATCGAGATCGGCGCCGAGCTGATGGAGGCTGTCGGCATCCAAGACGGTGAGCTGGTTCATATCTGGAGCGTCACCGGAACCTCGAGAATTACAACCTACGCCTTCGCGGGTCCTAAAGGAACCATCGGCATCAACGGCGGTGCCGCCCACTTCTTCAAGTCCGGCGAGAAAGTCATCATCGCGGCTTTCGACCTCTCGGATGAACCGATCATCCCACGCGTCCTACTCTTGGACAAGAACAACGCAATCGAACGCGATATGACGCCGTTCTCCGTCATTGGATAGCGTTACAGTCTCGGCACAATTGATGGGTAGGTTCAAACGATTCCGTGGAATGCGTTGTACACTACAGATGTTGAAGTTGCAAAGACTCATCCATTTGGTGCTCTTCCTTGCGCTGGCGATCTGCCAGGTGCCGGGGAGCGTGGTTGGGGGTCGATGCGAGATGGCTTGTTGCAAGCCGGAAATTACCGCCGAGAGACAACTTCAAGAGAAAAACAGTTGTTGTTGCGCATCGATCGTTGTCCACAAACATGTCGATAACGATGCGGCAAGTTCAACTCCCGTCAGCGGGGATGTTGAAAGCGTCGCAATCTCAGAGCCAATTCGAATCCTTCCATCTGGTGCGGTTCTTCGAAGCCAAGAGCCGATTCCTCACGCCCAGGGTCCACCTGGGCGAGGAGTTGTCTGGCTCCCGCCAACTCGGGCCCCACCCGTTTCCTGGCGAACCGACTCGTCAACGGTGCCTTGTTGCACCCATTCCCAAAAAGGAAACAGAAATCATGCTTAACACAATCAAACTGGGCGCTATCGCCCTCCTCCTCGTCGTCACCACCGCCGGTATCGCACAACACGCTCCTACCCAGAAGCCTGGCAAGCCAGCCTGCTGTGCAAAGGGATCCTGCTGCAAGGACAAGAAGTGCAAGAAATGCGCAAAGTGCAAGATGTGCAAGTCCGGAAAGTGCGATGCCAAGAACGGTAGCTGCTGCGCAAAGGGCGGCTGCTGCGCTAAGTAACGGCTAATCGCTCAATCACAAACGGCCCCAAGCGTTTCATCGCTTGGGGCCCTTATCATTAGAGCTAGATGCCTGGCGTTGGATCCGACAATGTGTTGAACCAGCCGTTATCCAAGACACCATCTCCGTTTCGATCATCTAGCTGCCCCGGAGTCTTTGTTGAAGCATGTCCATCGCACCAGGCAATCGTCACCCGATTCACCGCCCACGCGGCGGGAAGTGATCTACAGCTCGTACCGCACTCTGAACCTTCACCATAAAAGCCACTGATCTTACCGCTCCCTCTTGGACTAGGTATCGGAGGATCGACCACGTACTCACCGGCGCTGAGGCTCCCGTTAGTTCTGCGAACTCCGCGGGTTCCCGTGAGGGCAATTGTTTCAGCAGGTGATCCCACTGCTGTATCGGAGATCGAAAACGGAAACGCTGAGTTCCCGGCAACGGCACGAGAGTTACCGAGATACTGATAATTGAATCCATAGCCTCCGTAGCGAACCGCTGGCGCGTGGGCGAACGCCTTTGTAAACATCTCCTTTGGAGCCAACGGCCCCACAAACATTTGCTCACTCTTAACGTAGGCATAGATCGCATCCGGCCAACGAGTTCTAGGGACCTGGTTTGACGGGCTGCTCATCATCGGATACGCCTCGTTGTCGCTTACGTACATCGTGATCCCCTGTCCAAGCTGTTTCAGATTTGAAAGATCGACTGTTCTCTTTGCGCTCAGTTTTGCCTGAGCAAAAACTGGGAAGAGAATTGCAGCAAGGATCGCGATAATGGCAATCACAACCAGGAGTTCAATCAGCGTGAAGGCTTTTTGATTAAGCACATCAAAATGATACTTGACAGTTTTGTCTAGATAATCAATCTCGATAAAACTGTCGAGTTTTCGATGAACACTGCTGGTTAGTTCGCCGCTTCGTCCACGGGCTCGATGATCGGCGCGATGTGCTCTTCCCTTCGTTGCCGCTGATATTCTGCTAGCTCGGTGAGTTCTGGGTTTTCCACAAATTCAAACTGGTCGAATTCGTGCCGGCCAAAGGACTCTTCGAAGTGGGTTACCCTTGCGTGGAGCTGGGTGACCTTCTTCTCCACTAGACCGTAGTCCATTGAGTCGAGATAGGCTCCGCTTCGGAAGTCACCCTGGAAGTCAGGGATGTCGCGTGAGCGTCGAATTCCAGCTTCGAGGGCTTTGACACCTTCGATTCCGAATTGGCTCAAGACAACCTGAACGACGTCTCGACTGTGCTGTCGAAGACCAAAAACTCCCGCCTTGTGAAGAATCTTGGTGAACTCCTCGTAGTCAGGAATGATGTCGTGAGCGGGCATCATGAAGTGCTTCACGATGTCGTACATCGCCGCGACTCCTTCCTCTGGGAAGTAGTACAGAATCAGTCGTGATAGTTCGAGGAAGAAGTTGTAGTGAGCGGCTTCGTCAATCGCGATCAGGCGGCAGGCCTGGGCGAGCACCGGGTCGGTGTCATCGGCTCCGTCGATCTGCTTGTCACCTTTAGCGACTAAACCTAGATTGAGGTAGTTGACCTGGGTAGCTCGCTCTTGGAAGACGGTGTAGAACACCATTCGGAAGGGTTCGTCCCACGGAAGGTGCCACTCTTGACCGCGGAGGCGGACGTTGTATTCGTGGAGCCACTTCTCGCTTCGGCGTCCGCTGAACAGCAGGACGTTGCGCCAAAGATCGGCATGACGCTCTTCTTCGCTGCCCCACCGAATGTAGAACTGTGAGCGGCCGTAGCTCTCGCGGATGACGTTGAGGACTTTGCTGACGTAGTCGGGAATGAACTGCTCGACGGCGTAGTAGCCCTCGACGATGCGCATCGTGGAATCCGACAAATCGCCGCGGAGTTCGCGCCAATTGAGCGAGAGGTCAGCATTCCAGTTGCGTAGTTCTTGAGACCTCGCGATGTACCAGCGGTAGAAGCCAGTGACCGAGCGCTCAAAGGCGTACCAACGTTCTGCCTGAGAAAGCATTGCAGTTGCCAAAGCTATTCAAGATAGCCGATTCTCCCGACAAATCACCCGCAATCACGGAGTGATTGTGAGCGTTGCAGAATTGCTAGTTGTTGTTCCGCCGGCGTTCCTCACCTCAACTCGGTAAGTCCCTGCGTCACCGGTGATGGAGACAGTCTTGGAGTAAGTTGGGTTTGTTGCACCGGGAATCAAGTCGTAGGTGCTGGTCGTCGTATTGAGCTTGAACCATTGGTAGTTGAGGCCTGCGCCAGTGGCGAGGACGCCAAAACCGAATGCGCTTCCGACCTTTACGGTCTGATTCCCTGGCTGGCCCGAAATGACCGGCTTGATCAGCTCATCCAGTTTTCCTCCGCACGCAAAGATCGTCGCAATGAGCGGGAGGGCGGCGAGGATGGCGGTCTTTCGAGTCATGGGTTTATCTTACTGGGTTCGACGGATTGGCAGAGACTGGGTTTCGCCAATCTTGCGGGGAAATCTTGAGCAGGTAGCCTTCTGGAGATGACTTTGATGGACACCTTGCAGCAACGATTGGCGGACGGGCGACCGTTTGGCTTTTGTCCCGCTGGAGATGCGGACGAAGTGCTTTGGGGCGTGGCTCTCGAAGTCAACGAGTCAAACTTTCAGGTTCAGCTGATTGGCACTTTGGGCGAGTCTAACGAGATTGAGTGGTACCAGTTTGATTCGGTGACAAATTTCGACTTCGGTGATCGGTACTCGGAGCGATTGAGTCGGCTCCGACAGTTCACTCCTTCTCTTCCTGAAGACTACGAATTTGTTCTTGACTCGGTCGAGATTGAGCGAATTCTGGGTGAGGCAGTGGTTTCTGGCGCAGTGGTTCAGGTTGAAGTGCTTCCAGACGACGCAACGTCGACGGTTCGAGTTCTCTCGATCGAAGGCGAATGGGTGACGATGCGGGACTATGATGATTTGATGCAGCCCTACGGGTTGTTGGTCCATCGGTTGAGCAATATCTCCGGGGTACGGGCGGGGACGGCTTATGAGGAAGCGGACGAGTTTGTAGAGCTCGCGGGTCGGTAGTTTGATAAGATTGGTTGCCCCGAGGGCTTTGCTCTTGGGGTGTTTTTTGGGTGCGTGTGTAGAGTTTGTGGGGCGCGTTAGGTTCAAAGTTGTTTGAATTTTGTCGAAAGATGGGCGTGAAAGGGCGCATTTCTGCGGTGCTTTGGAGCTTCTGGTCGGTGCTTGATCTGTAACTTGAATCATCACTTACTAGGCGACGAAAACGGGGAAAAGTCAACCAGGTTATAGCGAGTTTGGGGCGTGGCGGGGTGGTGATTGGTCGCTTGACCGTGCCTCCCAGGTTACAAGTCTTTACTTTGCCGAGTTAATGGGCTCGCCGCTAAGTAAGTAAAAGAAAATGATCATGCTCCCCTTTTGATTGGGTGTGCATGATCACTTACTGTCGTTCGCAATTAAGATGCGACTTTACTTTCGTCGTCGGCGAAGGATTGCGGCAATCCCCAGACCAATTGCTGCCATCGAGGATGGTTCTGGAACTGGCTGTCCGAAGGCCTGGAAGGGCAGGTCTGCCCCGCCTGCGGTTCCGTTGACGACTGGAGCAAACGCGCCGCCAGAGGTTGATTGAACAGCATTTTTCCCGTTTACGGAGAGGCTGGTCGGATTTGGTGGAACCCAAGGGCCACTGGCGACAGTACCGGACATTTGGTAGCTTAGGAAGTAAGTCCCGGCGGTGAGCGTCTGGTTGAAGGCCACATCGACAAATTGAATACGTCGGTTGGTACTTGTGGTATCCCCCGAGGATGTTCGGTAGACGCCTTGACCGGAAACGTCATACCAGCCGGTTGACAGAATCGAAGCGGCGCTCAGCGTCGTCGACGCGGCATTACCAATTGCAAAGTTGACACCAGTAATCGAAGGTGCCGTCGCGCCGGTCTGATAGGCGAAGAGCCGGATATGGGTCATATTTGCGTCGGTCGCCAGCGTGAAGTCGTCTGCAACAACATTGTTATTTGTCGTCTGTGCTCCATAACCGAAACTAGTTTCATTCGATTCGATCATGCTGTTGTGTCCAGCCGCATGCGCACCGTTAATGAGATTGGCTTGGCTGTAGATTTGCGCATTGGCGAAGCCAGCGAGCGAAAGACTGCCGATTAAAAGAAAGTTCTTCATTAGTTTGTTGCCCTAGAAAACATTGCTAGCTATAGCAGGATGTTAGGTTCACCAGCGCGAACCCTCACAGACGTTATACACCTCTGATCACTGCTTTACAAGCTCCAGATTGAAACCTGGTAATTGGTTCGGATATCCGCTGGAGTCCGCAGTTGGATCCAAGACTTCTTGATCAATCAGCCAACTTGCGATCATTTGTTACGAGACTTCTTTGTGGCGGAAAGGTATCACGGCCATTTATTGTTCGGGTCTCTCAAGAATGATCGGCTTGGAGGGAGGCTGTTTACGGACAAGCTGGGCTTTGCGGGCGTGGAAAGGGGTGTGGTTGGTCGCTTGTCCGTGCCACACGGGCCCCTCTTTTTACCAAGCCCACGCATGTGGCTCGCCGCGACACTAACCAGCCTGGTCAACTACAGGGACGATTCATCCTTTGGCCCTTGGCACTGAATCGCATCGAGCGAGCCAAAGATTTTCTCTGTGGTACACTCCGTCAGTTCTCTAAAGACAGCAGGTGGAAACATAATGTCTCGTGCAAGCGAGACGCCAGCCGAGGAAACTAAAAACGAGTGTGTTTCACCTCGTGTCCCCATTAAAGGGACGTCTCTTCTGCGCCGTTTTCCCTTCGAAACTTTTCGAGATCAGGTGCAAATTAATGCCCACAGAAGCAAAAGCACAAGTGATCGAGCAGGCGAAGGAGTGGTACTCCAAGTCGTCGGGCGTGATCTTTGCTGACTACCGCGGACTCAGTGTTAAGCAGATGCAGGGGCTTCGAGCCGACCTTCGCAAGAAGGGCGCCGAAATCCATGTTGTCAAGAACACGTTGTTCCGAGCGGCAGTTGGCGAGGATGTCAACACCCTTCCGGCTGAGTTCCACAACGGCACAACCGCATACGCTTACATCTTTGAAGATGAAGCGGGTTGTGCAAAGGCACTTCTCGATTTCGCTAAATCCAGCAAGAAGCTCGTCGTAAAAGGCGGACTCTTTGGTGGCAAGGCGATGACTGCTGACCAGGTGAAGGCCCTTTCGGACCTTCCACCGCGCGATGTTCTCATCTCGCAGGTTATCGGAACCATCGCTGCTCCTCTCAGCAACCTCGTTGGAACTATCGAAGCCCTTTATGCGGAACCAATCCGCACGATTGGCGCGGTGGCCGACCAGGCAGCGGAGAAAGCCGCCTAAGAAGATTCGTTTTGAGCCCCGTAAGGGCTCCAAGATTTAACACACACAGAAGAGAAAAGAAATGGCATCCATCGATTCAATCGTTGAAAGTATTAGCGGACTTACCGCAATCGAGCTCTCCGAGCTCAAGAAGGCACTTGAGGACAAGTTCGGCGTTACCGCTGCAGCTCCTGCGTTTAACCCAGCTATGTTCGCTGGAATGGCTCCAGCTGGCGGCGGCGCTGCTGAAGTCGAAGAGAAGACCTCGTTCGACGTCGTTCTTGCTGAGGCAGGCGGACAGAAGCTCCAGGTCATCAAGGTCGTTCGCGAACTCACCGGACTTGGACTCAAGGAAGCCAAGGACCTCGTCGACGGCGCTCCACAGCCTTTGAAGCAGGGCGTCTCGAAGGACGAAGCAGAGACGATCAAGAAGCAGATCGACGAAGCTGGCGGAAAGGTCGAAATCAAGTAAGCCTCGGCTTATTGATCTTTCAAAACTCGCCCCGATTCACTTTGAATCGGGGCGATTTTTTTGTTGTCTAGCTCGGTGGTGTCCTTCAGGACCAGCCAGAGTGGCACTATTCCGATGATTCCGAAGAGGGAGTCGATGATTCGCCAGCCGAAGGGGATGCCCCTGATGGGGCCGCAGGTGAAGGCGAGGAGGGGGACGAGGGCGCAGGTCCACATGCCCCATTGGATGATGAATTTGTTCTTGACCGGATCCCGGTAGGGGCCGACGAAGGCTCCGGCAATGGCGAGGTGGCCGAACGCGAGCCAGTCGGTTCCGTAGGCGATGAACGGGTAGTTTTGGTCGTTGTTCTGGAGGCCGGCTTGGACGGTGCGGAGCCAGGTGGCAAGGCCGCCATCGCCTTGGCCGAACCACTGGACGAGAAGGTTGACTTCCCAAGTGAGCGGGAAGGCGGTGACACCGCTGATGACCACGCCGAAGATGAACCCACCGAGGAGGATTCGGATTCGGCGTAGGCGTTGGTCGGAAGTCACTACTTTAGTTTAGCCTCGTTCGGTTATAAGTCGCGTGGGTAGAGCCTCCTTCCTCCCCTTCAACCTAGGAAGGAGAGGAAGAGCAAACTTATCGTCTGCGCAGCGAATAAGCACGCTCCCAAGAGCGGACGAAGCCCTCGGCACCTCTAAAGATGCACATCATCTCCTGATCAGTTGCGCCGATATTGTAGAGGTCCTGCAGATAGTCGGGGATGAGGCCGTAGTGCGCAAGGCCGTCCTTGTTAATATCCCAATAACGGCGTCCTGATCCGCCCGGTGTTAGCAAACGCTGCAACGACTGCGGTGATGTGCTGGGTCGATCCTGAACAAATCGGGCTCCTGTTGGAATTCGGGATGGTCCATTGAGGTAGGTCACTTTATTGGACCCAAATCGACGAGGATCGGCGTTGAGGTCACCGCCGTTCATATCAGTTCCTAGAGAAATTCCACCATCTGGGGAGACTTTGCGAATCTGACGGATCGTCGCAAGAAGCGCCTCTGTTCCGCCCGATGTACCAATACCGAATGTGCCGCCAGAGGCAATCATTCGGATCATCTGGGCAGGTTGCATCGAGCGCTCGGTCGAACCCTCCGCACCCAGAGTTCTAATTCCGCCGTGCGTCCATACTGTCGGGAATGGTAACTCGCCGCGAGGAACGACATTTACGCATTCATTGAGGATTCCGGTAATCGTATCCTGCCCAGCGTGGGCGAGATCAATAATATCTCCAACCTGGGCGAGATATTGCACGGCCTGCACTCCTTCTCTTGTGAGCCTCTTGGCGTTCATATGCCCTCGGAGTGAGGCGTATTCGTCGTCGAACACCTTGTTTGTCTTGGAAGTTGGTTCTATACCTGTTGGAATGCTAGCCAGCTCCTTCAACTCACCGAGTTCTGCCTTCTCAAAGCGATAAGTAACACCATCAGCGGGGGTCTTTCCTTCACGAAGTTGGAACAGACGGCCATTGTAGATGCCGTTCATTGAGTTGAAAAGGTTGCTGTATGCGGCGGCTCCGCCAATGAAGTTATCGATGAGATGAACCATAGTGAAAACGCGCACTCCATTGTCATGAAGTGTGCGGAGTTGGCTAACCGACGTAAGCCAGTCAGTTTCCACACTAAGTACAACGATCAACTTATTCTGAGAGGCGAGTTGACGGGCTTCTGCAGGAGTTGTTGCGATTCCCATCCAGTCACTGTTTGCTCTCGCAAAATCCTTGATTGCGTTGGCTTGGCGAACGCAAGCACTTACCTCAGTTTCGGGGTTGATGTATCTTTGGATTGAATCACCCCTGAAGCCGGTTTCGAGCAGGTACGTCGCAACCTGATTCTCCAAAACTGACGCGACCATGAGCCGCTGGCCACCTTCATAAGCACGTCGGATCCAGTTGACATGCATTTGCTGGTGGTTTGGCTCGTAACGGTGAGGCCAAGACCCAAATCCTGGGTAACCCTGCTTGTCATGCTGGTGTTTGTTACCATTGAAGTTACCGTAGACAATATCGCGTATGGTCTTACCTTTTTCTTTTTTTGATATCCAGTTCTCGGGACCGTTTGCGCCATGTCCACCACCATCGCAGGCGGGCATGTCGCGCTCATATGCTTTTTCCTCGGCAGCGATACCTGCTTCATAACGGCCACCCAGCGAGCCCCAAACGTAATGACCGCCAGAAGACATGTGGGCGACTGGATGGGCATGGAGATCAGCCCAGCCGTAGATCGGGGGGGCAGCGGCACTGAAACTCTTGGAAAATACACCTGGATCAATTCGGACGAACGGTGATGGTTCAGACGATTTGATCAGTTTAAATCCGTCAAAATTGAGGTGTCCGGTTCGAGAGTCATCGAGAATGAAGATCTTTGCGTTCTTACCTCGAAACGTAGCTGGGATATTCCAGACCTGCGATGTCATCTGCTCCGAACCCGTGCCAAGGAACCGGTGGACAAGACCGTAACCCGCGAGATTTGCCCCATGCCTACCGGCGGGCAGCATTGAAGTTACACCTTCCACCCAAACTTCGATTTGAAGGCCAGTGTCTTGCCGGGTTCCACCTAGAAGGACCGCGAGTGCATCGTTCTCTAGCGAGAAGACATCCGACGTGACCCAGGCAAGAAGTTTTTCATCCGGTGGCCTTTGGAGCGTAAAGTTAATTTTGCTAGACCAACCCGTCGAGTAAAAATTTTGACCGTCAGCGCCAGACTTGAATCCCTGGGAGTTCAGATGCCTGAACCAAGAGTTCACCCAGTAGTCACCATTCAGCGTAATTGGATCGGGCGGAAGTGAGCCACCCGCCGTTTTTGGGAGCGGATATGCGCTAGGGTTTACATGATCAGGGGTCGCTGAAAAGCGAAAAGGATCCCATCCCTTCGGTCTGCCCCCAGCGTCAAGCGCCTCGAAACCTCTCCAATCGGGAATTATTGCTGGTTGGTCTTGCTGGATCCCATTTATGCGGCGTGGATCAACAGGATCAAGTTGCTTGCCTATCCCTTGTTGGACAAGCACCGTAGCGAGAATTTCTTGAACAAACATCTGACTTCCTGACCAAATGGTCAGGAACATCTTACTACCTAGCAATTCTAAAAGCAAATATCAACGGGCTTGCTGACGGCGAGGGAGAAGCCGCTGGGGGTGAGTTTGCCCGTTTTGGTGTTGATGCGGAAGGATTTGATGATGTTGTCGTCCTGTCCGGCGACGAGGAGCCAGTTGCCACTGGGGTCGATGTTCATTCCTCGGGGGGTCTTGACTCCGGCGGGGGTGATTTCGATGAGTTTGAGCTTTCCGTCTTTTTGGATGGCGTAGCTGGCGATGGAGTGGTGTCCGCGATTGGAGACGTAGACGAATTTGTTTTGGAAGACGCGGATTTCGGCGGTGGACATGCCTTTGAGATCGGTTCCAGCGGGGAGGGTTGAGAGAGTATTGAGCTCCTTCAGGGTTCCCTTGTTGTCATCGAACTTGAGGGCAGAAACGGTGCAGTTGAGCTCGTTGTTGACGAAAAGGACATTTCGGGTTGCGTCGAAGGCGGCGTGTCGGGGTCCGGCGCCAGGGGTGGTTTTGAACCGGGTTGGGTTGGCGAGGGAGCCTTTTTTGAAGATGAGGACTTCATCGGTGCCGAGGTCGCAGGCGAAGAGGTTCTTTTCGGTTTCGCCGATGTAATGGGCGTGGGATGCGTCTTGGCGTGACTTGTTGGAGCCGGAGCCTTTGTTGGTGAAGAATTCGGGGGTTTGGATTTCGCCTTTGGCGCTGAGGAAGTAGCGGGCGAAGACGCCTTTGTTGTAGTTGGCGACGACGATTCCGTCTCCGTCGTGGTCGAGGTGGCAGGGGTAGTCACCGCCGGTGGGCTGGTGGTTGATCTCTTCCCCCTTCATGTCAAAGCCCCAGACTTCGCCATTGGCTTTCTCGCTGACGGCGTAGAGGATTTCGCCTCTTCTTAGCAGGTAGCTAGGATTTTGGAGCTTGGCGAACAGCTTCTTTTGGGTGAGCTCACCGGTTTGGATATCGAGCAGGGCTTGATAGATTCCTTCGCTTCCACCCGGGGAAGTGTAGGTGCCAATAAAGATTGCGAGCAAGCGGGTGAGTTCCATGGCGGGAGTTTACTGTGCGATTTCGTAGAGGGTTTTGGTTCGGCTAAGTTGTTGGGTGGGTTTCAGCTTTCCTTCATAGATGGCGTCTTGCACCAGTTGACGCCACTTATTGCGGATGTCTTCGGCAAGGGGTTCCGAGCGGGGTTGGATCAGGCTCTGGTTCCACTTTTCGAGATCGGGGACGTACTGGTTGTTGAGATAGACGTGGGTGATGCCGAGCTGTTTGAAGTTGTCGATCATCTCTTGGGCGGATTGCATTTTTGCCCAGGTGACTTCGGTGGTGTGTCCGGGACCGGCCCAGAAGTAGGGTTTGTCGAGGTAGAAGCCGAAGACCTCGTCGAGAAGGGCGATTTTCTTGACGGCAGGGTCGTCTTTGGTGACCTTATTGAGGGTGGCGGTGGCGACTTTACCGGAGACCCTTTGACCGTCGATGGTATCGAATCCTTCCAGGAACTCTTGTTCGGTGAGGCCGCCCGATAGGACAGGAAGGCGCTCTGTGACGATTGACGAGTTGTAGATGTAGATACTGGCGAGGAGCTGGAGTCCGGCGGCGGCGGGGATGAGGTGCTTGGTCGGCTTCCAGTCGATTACTCTTGCGCCAAGAGCGAGGAGGGGAATGGCGAGGGCGAGGATGTAGCGCGACTGCTGGCTGAGGACGGTCCAGGCGAGAAGCTGGATGCCGATCATCAGGGCGATGCTACGGTCAAACTTGTTGGCGAGCCCTTTTGCGATTCCCGCGGCACCGGTGGCGAGGAGGGCGAAGCCGAGGCTGACGAATGCGAAGCCACCGCCGGTCGTTTGTCCTGGGTTGGTGAAGTGGCCCGGGTTTCCGACGAGGCCAAAGATGCTCTTGCCGATGTTGGCGATCCCTTGGTAGCCGAAGGTCTTTTGCTCTTCGGTGTACATGGCGGCGGCGGCGGCGTCCCAGTTTTTGCCGCCGAGGACGCTGGAGAAGAAGGGGTAGACAGGGTTTCCAACGACGATCCAGTTCTTGATGTACCAAGGGGCGCTGACGGCTACCGCGATGCCGATGGCTTGGGCGGCGAGCTTGCGGTCGCCCATGATGAGCATGAGAAGTCCGGCAATGCCGATGCTTTGGAGCCCGGTGTACTTGGATCCGGCGGCGAGGCCGAGCATGATTCCGGCGAAGATGGCATCTTCCCTTTTGCGGCTCTCGATGTGAAGGGCGGCGAAGTAGAAGCCGAACCCGGCGAAGAGTCCGTGAGCGACGTCGATGTAGGCGGTGCCACTCTCCCAGATGACCATGGGGATGCTGGCGAAGATCAATGCGCTAATGGCTCCGGCTTTCTTGCCGAATCGATCGCCGAGGACGCCGTAGATGGCAAGGGTTCCGAAGGCGGTGAACCACCAGACAAACGCCTTGGCTCCGGCCTGGCCGCCGAACTTTAGGCCGATGAGGAAGAGGCCGTCGACGGCGGCGGGAAAGTTGGAGTGGTGGATGTAGGAAACGCTGCTGACGTGGCCTTCTTGGAGCCAGATTTTGGGGACGGCGAGGTGGTACGCGACGCTGTCCCAGTCGAGGGCGGTGGATGGGGGGAGGACTCCGACGAGGGAGACGAGGAGGGGGATTAGGGCTAGCCAAAAGGCCAAAGGAGGTCGAGCTTCTGGCGGGGCTTTGTGTCGTTCTTTAGCGAACCAGTAGCCAGCTCCGAAAAGAGTCATCAATCCCAAGAAGACAAACCCGCCGCTGCCCAGAGATGTCAAATCTAGCATGCCGACAAAGTATGCGTATGTTCCCCAGCAGGCAAGCCCAATGAGTCCTCCTATGCCTTGGCGCGCAGGCCAGGAAAGGTGGCCGAGTAGCTTTCGGGCGAAGAAGACGATTGCGGCACTCGCCCCCAGCGATGAAATCGAAGCAAGTATTAGCCCGCGCATTTCGTTCAAGTATCCCCCAAAAATAAGAACCCTCGGGGGCGTTGGCCAAGTTAGGGAACTGTTGGAATCAGATCTCCCTCGCGGGCGAGGGAGTTCAGTGAACGTTAGTGAACTGGTGGGAGTGCGAAGACACCAGCTTTAGAAGTCTCTTCCCGTACCGGTTCCGAAACCTTGACCACGGCGACCGAATCCTTGGTTGGTGTCGAACGGAATGATCTTGAGGCGGATGTAGAAGGCGATTTCTCGGCCGCTACGGAAGCCGGAGCCGAAGTCGCTGACGGTGAGGATTGCCTCGGCGTCATGGAGATCGTAGACGAAGGAATACTGTTGAGTATCGAACTGTTTTGTATAACCATTGTAGGCTAAATTTGCACCGATCCGCGTTTTGCCGATTCTCAGACCATCGAGCATGAGGTTGATGGCCGACCAAGTCGAGCGCTGGGCGTCGTAGCGCGCACCTAGCGAAGTCATAAGCGTTGGAGTCTGCCACTGCATGTCGAGGCGAACGTTGCTCCAGACGGTGTTGAAAGTGTCGTAACTCGAAAGCGTGCGAAGGGAAAAGGCTTGGCCAAGGCGATATTCGGAGCGGATTCCGACTTGCTGCCAGGGGACTTCGCTGCGCTCGGCGCGGGTGAAATCGTAGCCAGTTTGGATTCCGAAGCTGGACTTCTCATTCGTCATCCATGACAGGTCGAAGCTGGAGTAGTTGGTGATACCGGTGCGGTCTATGGCCAGCGGCGAGTACCCAAAAGGACGGAGATAGGAGTAGCGCAGGTTTGCGGTGAGGCGTTTTCCGAGGGAGTAGGTTCCGGCGGTGCCGAAGTTGAGGCGGTACTGGGCGGTGTCGTCCGAATACAGACCCTGTTGGAAGTTTCCGTTGAAGTCGAGTTTCCAAGGTCCCTTGTCGCGAGTCGCTCGGTTGAAGCCGAGTTGGAAGTTGGTGCGGGTGATTCGGCTCTGGGTGATCGGGTCGAGGTACTCACCGAGAGACATTTCGGTGGTGAACGGGAGGGTTTTGTTTGCCTTGCTTCCCATCAGCCGATTGGAATCGGACCGGAGAGTCAGGACAGGAGTGCGGTCGGAGCCGGGGAAGAAGTTGGCGACTTCTCCGATTGGGATCGTTCGCTGGTACTCGAGGGTTGCGGAAGCAGTTTTCAGGTCGGTTTGCCCCTGGAATCGGACGTCGATGGTTTGTCGCTCGGACCCGGAGGATCCACCGGAGCGGTTCCAGGTGGCATCGAGGGAGGTGCTAGATTTGCCGAACTGGCGACGGTCGCCAAGGGTGAAGGTCTGGTTCTCGTTGCTGAACGTGCCGGTTTCTTGGGCTTGTCTTGAGAAAGATAGGGTGGTGGTTCGGCCGATGTTGGCTTGGATTCGAGTGTTGCTGGTGGTTGCCGACGGGGTCGTCAGGTAGTTGTTTCGCTGAATATCCTGGTCGATGAGAAGGTTGCCCCATTTGAGCTTTTGCTCGTGCTGGAGGTTTGCGTTGAAAGTGTTGGTGTTCCCGAAGACACCGTATAGCCGGGCGATTCCGTTGATGTCTTTGTTTCGGTAGTAGTAGTTGGTGCCGAGGCCGGTTCCGAGTTTGGACATGTAGTCGGTGCGGACGGCGGCGCGGTCTTCACCTTTCATTGGGAAGCCGTAGGTGTTTTTGATGTAGAACCCTTCGTCCTCAGTTTGGCCGATTTGGGGGAGGTATTTGAAGCTACGATCGCCCAGCGGAATCCAGAGGATTGGGAGGGAGATGACGTTTTTGCCGAGGATGTTGAGCTTGACCTTCTTAAAGATGATTTGCTTTCCGGGCTCGATGGTGGCGGTTTCGGAGTCGAGGTGAAAATGGGGGGCTTTGTATTCGCAGGAGGTGAAGACGCAGTCGGTGGCGTCGATGCGCTGGCTGTTGCCTTGCGCGGTTTTCCCGGTAAGGTAGGCGTCCCCCTCAATCTTGTTTCCGACGGTGTTCGGTGAAATCTTGACCTGGGAGTAGTTGGCGAGGAATGTGCGACTTTTGAAATCGACGGTGACGGCGTCACCGACGACGGTTTCGTCTTTACCGATGAGCCTGACATTGCCAGAGAACCGGAATACCTGAGACTCGCGGTCGCCTTCGATTTCATCAGCAAGGCAGCGATAGCCCCTGTACAGGATTTCTGCTCCGCCGGTGAGTTTGACATTCTTTCCTGAGTTTGCCGAGTTTCCGAAGTTGACGATTTCCAGTAGCTTTTCGTCCGGGGTGAGGAGTGGCTTCTGCTTGGTGGGCGGTAGTTTTTTAAGAGGGATTTGACGTGCAAAATCCTTGATCGCCAGTCCTTGAGAGTGGGCGATGATGGGTGATAGCGCCAGGAGAAAAGCCGCGTATCTCACTCCAGCTTCCTCATGAACACCAGACCGATCGCGAGGAAGATCATGTCAGGTAGCCAGGTGATGAGGGCAGGGTTCACCGTCGCGGACTTAGCAGCGATTTCGGTGCAGATCACCAGGATATTGTAGTAACCCATCACGATGACCATGCTGATCATGACGCCGGCGAAGCCGCCGAACTTCGCTAGTTTGATGCTAAAGAACGGGGTGACAAGGGCGAAGATGACGCACATCATGGGGATGCTGAACATCTTGTGGAGAGTGATTTCGTCGCGCACCGAGGACGCGCCCATCGTTCGCTTGAGCTTGATTTGTTCGACGAGTTCGGGGATAGTGAGTTCAGGCTGATCTTTGTCTTGTCCAGAGCCCATCATTTCGCGAAGGCTGATCTTTCCGTTGATCACGAATTCTTTGGACTTTGAAACGATCGCATTGTCGCGTCCAGGCTTGACGATGACGGAAGAGGCGTTTGAGAATCGCCAGACTCCGCGCTGGTAGGTGCCTTCCTGAGCTGAAATAACAGATAGGTTTGATTCGTCGGTTCGATCAACCAGAAGCGTGTCGCGAAGTTTGAGAGTGTCCTCGTCAAGCTTGGTGATTGAGCCTATGGAAACGGTGTAGCTTCCGATCTTGACGGGTCGGTTCGAGACAAAGGTGCCCATCCCGGCTAGGACGTTGGAGGACATCTGGAGGTCCTGAGAGCGTTTGGTCGCGTAGGGTGTGAGCTTGGTAATGCTCCAGAAATTGAGAAGTCCGGCGGCAACGCCGAACCAGAGCACTGGCCAGACGACCCTTGAGACCTTTCCACCCGCGGCGCGGATCGCGGTGATTTCGCTTTCGCGAGAGATGCGCGAGAGGGCGAGGGAGCTTCCCAGGGCGACGGCGATTGGGAAGACGAGGTTGAGACGCTCGGGCGTGCCCCAGAGGATGAGTTGGACAGTGGCGAGGAGCGGGACGTTTCTTGTGAGCTCGTTTTTGGCGAGGAACAGATAGGCGTCAGCCTGGAACAGGACGGTAACGATCAGGAACGATAGTAGGAAGATCGGGAAGATCTCGCGGTAGACATAGCGGTCGACTCGTCTCATTTGGCCTCTCCGGTGACAACGAAGGCACTTACAACCGCCCAGACTGCGACTCCGAGAAGGACGATGACGGTGGGAATGGTAACACCGGGAGGAAATTGGCCCATCATAGGGACCAGGAACAGAACTAGCAAAAGCGATGACCAGATGGTGATGATCTTTTGAGTTTTCCGGTTATACAGCACCGACGAGCTTCTTGCTCGGTCGAGGTGAACAGACCCAAGACAACGAGGGCAGATGAGCGCGCTTGGAGGAACAGTCGCACCACACGCAGCGCAGTGGATATCTTTGACGGTGGTTATGTCCACCTTTGAGAGCCAAAAGTGATACATTCTATGTTCTTCTCGGAATGCGCTTGCAGGGAGGTGCGGAATCGCCTGGGATGCGATGGAAGCGCCGACTTCTTTGTCTCCCCGATCCCAAAGGATCTTGGCGAGGCGGAAAGCCGCCATCGCATTCTGGGGATTCATACGGATTTGCTGGTAGCAAATCGAAATTTGCTCGCCCTCCATCGCCCTTGCGTCGAGTTTGTCAAGAGCCCTCTCCAAAACGGGAAGGGCGACGAAGAGCGTCAGAATCCCTCCAACAGCAAGATAGTGGAGCCGGGTGTCTTCAATCTTCCAGATGACGAAGAGGAGGTAACAAACCGTGAATGCCATGAGAATGGCGGTGAAGCAACCGATCTCGCCCATCACGGAGCGGTTCATCAGATAGATAAAGAAAACCGGAAAACCCAGGAACAGGAGACAAGGGAAAAACGACCCAAGCGGGGCGTGAATGTCAGCGAGGAGGATCGCGCCCATCGTCTTCCTCCTTGTCAGGAATCTGCTTCTTGAATGCGAACTTGGACTCGGTACCGTTGCGGAGCCGCTCGATGTTTGCTCGATGCTTCCAGATGATAAAGGCGGCCATGACTACCAGAATCGGAAGTAACTGGAGAGAATCTCGGAAAACCAGCATCGAAACGATCGGAACAGAGATGGCGGCGAGAATGCTGCCAAGCGAGACATACCGAGTGAGAGCCACAGTGAGCGAGATAACCGCCAGGCCGACCAGAGCGGCTCCCGGAATTGCACCTAGAGCGGCTCCGAATCCTGTGGCTACTCCCTTTCCACCTTTGAATCCAATAAAGGGCGAGAACATGTGGCCGAGAATTGCAATGACACCCATCAACATGCTGATGGTTTGGATTTGGACCCCGCCGACAGGATCTTGCACCACCTGTGTAGCGATGAGCGCGGGGATGGTTCCTTTGAGCACGTCGAGCACGAAAACTGCCAATCCGACCTTGGGGCCGAGTGCGCGAACGACATTCGTAGCACCAATGTTTCCCGAGCCAACAGTGCGGATATCAACTCCTTTTGCACGGGCTAGCAGCATCCCAAAGGGGATGGAACCGAGGAGAAACGCGAAGATGGCAAGCCCGACCAAGATCATGGGGAAATATCGTTCCTAGAGTTATGACGTATTCCCCAGCGATTTTGCCGTGATTGGTTACAGCTTTCCGGTCTTGAACGGGCGGCAGAGGGGGTCACCGATGACCATGTCCTTCCACTTCACCATAGGCGAAGCGGCGTAGAATGCTTCGGCAAGGTTGAATCCCCCGTAGTACCGATCGAATAGGATTTCACCTGGGCAAAGGGCAAAGGTGAACGGCTCGCTGACATAGCCCTTTGCTCCTGTCACGCCCTGCTGGATTAGGTCGCCGATGAGCGACTGTCCTGCGCGGTTAGAGCCGAACGTTCGGGCACTTGTTGAGACGTAAGTCTCGGCGATAGCTCCCGGCTTGAATCTCAAGCGGTGATAGGCGGCGGCATCAAAGCTCTTATCGTTGCTTCCCCAGCTAATGTAACCCATCAGGGGTTCTCGACCGTCCGAGAAGTTTTCGGTTTGTTCGTAGTAGACGTCGAGACCTTTGAGGGGAAGCGCCTGGTTCGCACGCGTCATTGACTGTTCCATCGGAAAGTAGCCGGATCCTGGACCGTAGGCGGGCTGAGAATCGAGGAGGAACGGACCCTTTGAGGCAGAGGCATTAAGGCTGTTGTCGACCAGTTTGAGGCAGTCTTGAACTGTGTAGCCGATGAGACGGGTGACGAGATACATACCACCGAATTTCTTGCTGCTGAACCGTTGGGTGGACGCAAAATACGGACTCTGGGCTTCTCGGACGGCCATGTCCATATCTAGTTCGTCGGGCATGAACTGTCCGACTTTTTGCTTGATTTGGCGGGTTTTGAGGTTCATCGCGGCAAGTGCGCCGTCTACGGAGTAGCCGCCTTGATCACCAATTCGGATCGGAGTTCCCTTTGTCAGAACGATGAAGTCGATTCCAGATAGCTTTGAAAGTGCCCTTCTCACCGGGGCTTCAATCTCGAGGCCATAAGCCTCGGTCGAAATTTCTTCGCTATGCGATGTGCTGATTCGGATGATGTTAGCGGTAGGAATCCTGCGTTTGGTGGCGTAGTATTGGCCAATTCTGACGCTGTCGGTATTGGTTGAGTTCACCACGATTGCAACTCGATTCGCCTCGGAGCTAGGCTGACTTTTGGGCGCTGAGACTTTTGGGGGAGCAGTCTGAGCACAGCCAAGGAGAAGAAATCCAAGCATCATCATTCTATTAGACCCATTAACCCTTCTCACGATGTCTTAGATTATTGGTTAAAACCCGAGCTTTTGGATTCTGCACTGCCAATAATAAGGAGATATGCGTTTTGCGGTCATCATGGCGGGCGGTTCTGGCGAGAGATTCTGGCCGCTTTCTCGTAAGCTTCGTCCCAAGCAGCTCCTTCGTCTGACGGATCCAGACGTCACAATGCTTGAAGAGGCGGTGAATCGTATTGCTCCGCTGCTTGGCCGAGACAACGTCTTCATTGCGACGTCGGCTCACCTGGCGGCACCAATTCGAAAAGCGGCGATCGTCGCCCCTGAGAATGTTCTGGCTGAGCCAGACAAACGGAACACCCTAGGATGTTTGGCATGGGTCGCGGCTTCAATTTTGGCCCGCTACGGCGAGACTGGTCGGCACGCCACGCTTTCGATTCTCACTGCCGATCACAAGATCGACGACCCAGATCAGTTTCGAGACGACCATACTCTCGCGATCACGATTGCCGAGGAGACTGACTCTCTCGTTACCTTGGGAGTCAAGCCGAACCGCCCTGACACTGGGTTCGGCTATATTGAGTTCGGCGAACAAGTTGATTCGCACACCTCCCGAGTGAAAATGTTCCGGGAGAAGCCTGATTTGGCGACCGCTAAGTCGTTTTTGGAGCAAGGCAACTTTCTTTGGAACAGTGGCATGTTCACTTGGAAAGTTTCGACGTTTTGTGATGAGCTTGCGGCAGTGGACCCGGCTTCGGCTGCGCTTGTTCTTAGCATGGCGGAAGCGTTAGAGAAGGCGCACGAAGACCACGCGATCACTCTATTCCGTCAGCTACCGAACATCTCGATCGACTACGCATTGATGGAAAAGTCATCGAAGGTGTTCTGCGTCCGAGCTTCATTCCCATGGGATGATGTCGGGTCGTTTGATAGTCTGCTGCGAACGATGCCGTTGGACGAACAAGGAAACGTTTCGATAGGTCACGTTGTGGCGAAGGATTGCTCAGGTTGCGTGTTATACAACGACACCGAGGATCGAGTTTTGACCGCCGTTGGTCTGCGGGACATGATCTTGGTACAGACAGGCGATGCCGTACTGATGGCAGCAATTTCGGACGCGCAGCGCGTCAAGGAAATTGTCCAAATGCTCGGATTCTCAAGTTACTTGTAAGTCACTCCGTAGACGCGAAGACCCAAGTTCAGGTCGGTTTCTCGGATCGTGAGTCTTTTGATCGCAGTCGCTTTTGTCGGTATCCGGAGGTTTGTATAGCCGCTCTGGCGGGGGCCGAAGAGGGTGGCCTTAGTGTCATCCGTTGCCCGGACATGGGCGCCGTAAAGAAGTGGGGTGCTGGCAGTTGTACCGTCTGAATACTCTATTTCAACTATTCCAACCGCGGATCCATCCTCCACTGCTACGGCTGTTGAGAGGGCAAGGAAGAGTTTGTTTATGACCTTACCGAGAGGGATTTGGAGGAGAGATGGGGCGCGGAATTGGTCCTCCGTCACTCCTGCCAGCTGACCATTTTTGAGGCTGCGGAACCTCGCTCCGCCGATCAAGAGGGTAGCGCCGTCACCAAGCGTAGTTGCCTTTTGCACGCTCAGAACGCTTTGTCGAGTGGCGTACATACGAGCAAAGACTTCGTCGGCTCGATAATCCAGGTCTTCGATCAGTTCTGTGCGACCGCTCCAGCCATAGTCGGCGGCAAGGACCATTGCTTCGAACTGTTTGAGATTTTTCAACATGCTCATCTCATGGCTCTCGTAACCTGCCCAAGTGGTGATGAGGGTTCCGACTTGCTCAATGTCGGCGGCGACACTGAAGCCACGGATGTTTTCTGGGCGGTACCAAGTGCTGGCAATGGGTTGCAGTTCTTCGAGTTTCCAGGTTTGCAGAGACCTGATGAAAGGTCGGTGGTTTTGGTCGGCTTTGTAGTGCCAGTCGGCGATCATCGCGCCTTGGGGTATGGCCTTACGGCGCTTGCGGGCATTTTCGAGGTCATAGCCGTTGGTTGCGTCGACGGCATCACTGGGCGAGAGGCCCTCGTCTCCCCAGAGCATCATCTTGGCGTTGTTTCGCTTGGCGATTTCGCCAAGGGCGGGGATCATCAACTCCCAGAGTTCGGTGACATGGGCTGGGTCCTTCTTTGCGAAGCCTCGCATATCGATCTCATCGAGACCGAAATGGAAGGTTTTGGGCTTGAGAACCGTTGCGACTTCATCCCAGAGCTTGCCGATGAGTTGCTTTGATTCTGGCTTTCGAGGATCGATCGTGTATGGGATTTCTGGATTGTAAGCAAGATCGAGATTTGCTCCCCGGGCGAAGAACCACTCCATGTGGCCAAGGCTCTGGATCAGAGGAATCGGCTCAACGCTTTGCTTTCGGTACCAGCCGAACAAACTGACGAGGTCAGCTTGCTTCATTGTCATGTTGTCGCTGACTTTGGGGAGAGTCTTCCATTCAGTGCGCTCACACTGGAGTACGACCTTGTTCATGCCAAGGGGAAGCAGCACGTTCTCCCAGAGTCGCTCTTGGAACTCAGGCGCTTTCGGCCCGACGAAGAGGTGAACCCCACGAAAGTCGTGGCGGGGTTCGTCTTCAATGGTTCCCGTGGGAACAACGACTTTGCCCCTTTTGATGAACGCCATGTGAGCAAGGCGATACATTGCGTTACGAAGGCCGGCTTCACCTTCGCCATACATGCTGATGCTGTCGGGGCGAATGACGAGCCGGTAACCGCCGTTACGCTTCTGGAGTTCGCTCATGCCGCCATCAATCTTCATTTTTTCGCCAGTCGGCTTTGCAGGGAATTCGAAGCGCTCGTTAAGAATCTTGTTCAGGAGATCGAAAAACTTGGGGCGTCCTGCAGGGAAATCCCAAAGTCCAGTAATGTTCGCCGTGTTCTTCCAGTCGATGAGGGAGTTTTTGGGTTGCGGGATCAGTGGTGGCTGGGTCTCGTCTGGAAAGAGGGCGTCCTCGGTTTGGGGGAGTTCCGAGACGGTTGCGGCTTTAACGTTCTCTCTGGGAGTGGGTTTGAATTGATATTCGTAACTAACCTTTGCCGGAACCCCTTTTTGGACGGGGATCCCCAAGAAGCCTTGCCACAGGAGGGGTTGCGCTTCGGCCCAGTCTTGGTTGTAACCTCGGGCATCAAAGCAGGTCGCGGCTTGGTCGGCGAAAAATCGAAGGTTGAGTGCCGCACCAGCGAGATTCTGGGTGGAATCAACTCCGAGGGTGCGCTGCACTTGAGAACTTTTGGGATTGGGATTAGGTAGCGACTGAGCGCCTTGACCGCCAAATTGAAAGATGCCGCCTTGAAAGGGTGGTTGCCAGAGCAGTCCAGCGCACAGTTCGACGAGGGCGGGATCTGGTCCGTCCCAGTTGAGGGTGTGATCGACGATGAGGCGGTCGCCTTCTCGGCGATAGGTCGTCGCTCCGTAGGCAAGGCCGTTGTCGGACTTAAAGGTGACTTCAATCGTGTTCGAGTCAAGTTTTTTGATTTGTTGACCGTTCCAACGGGAACTGTAGTACCCCTTTGTCCAACCCGGTGCGTAGTACTGAAGACTTGAGGAGCGAATGACCGGAATCCCCTCTGCGCTCACGGTTAGTCCGCCACCCGAGGTGACATCAAACACAAACGCATCGCCGAAGAGCATGAGTTAAAGTTTACGACGAAAACTGGGTTTTCGTCGTTGGCCTGGCCATGAACCAGTTTTGGGAGTGATGGGCTTTATCCTTCGGTGCCTTCCGGCGGGTGTACTTTCCGTTAGCGTCCAGCGTCCAGGCCTGGACGTTGTCATTTAGACAAGTCTCCAGGATATGGGTTTTGATGTGTTGTTGAAGCTTCCGGTTTTCAACCGGAACAAGAACTTCCACACGTCGATCAAGATTTCGTCGCATGGCATCCGCACTCCCAATGTAGGCATCCGGCTTCCCAGCATTTTCAAAGTAGTAGATACGACTATGTTCCAAGAACCGCCCAACGATGGAGATGACGGAGATGTTCTCGCTCATCTTTTTGACCCCTGGTCGAAGACAGCAGATTCCTCGGACGATGAGATCGATCTTCACTCCGGCTTGGGAGGCGATGTAGAGTTCTTCGATGACTTCGGGGTCGACGAGTGAGTTTAGTTTCCAGATGATTCTTGACGGCTTTCCGGCCTTCTGGTTGGTAACTTCTCTTCGGATTCGCTCCAATATGCCTTCTCGAAGGTTCACCGGAGCAACCAGGAGCTTGCGGTAGCTACGCTGCTGGCTTATTCCGGTGAGGTAATTGAACAGTTCCGAAATATCCTGGGTGATGTCGGGATCAGTGGTTAGGAGACCAAGGTCGGTATACATGCGACTCGTAACCGGGTTGTAGTTACCGGTTCCGATGTGTGCATAAGAAGTGAGTCCTTGCTTTTCTCGCCTGACAACGAGACAAAGCTTGGCATGAGTCTTCATTTCGGTGAAGCCGTAGGTGACGTGGGCTCCGGCTCGCTCAAGGGCTCTTGCCCAAACCAGGTTGTTGCTCTCGTCAAATCTGGCCTTCAGCTCGACCATCGCGGCAACTTGCTTTCCGTTCTCGGCGGCAGCCAGAAGACTTTCGACCACTGGCGATTCCGAACCGACGCGATACAGAGTCTGCTTGATCCCGAAAACAAGAGGATCAGTGCCAGCAGAGTCGATCAGCGTTTCGACCGGTCGGAAAGAGTCGTAGGGGTGATGAAGAAGGATATCTCTTTGGGAAACCGTCTCGAAGAGACTGGCGGCGGATGAAAGTTGCTCGTGAACGTACGGGACGTGGGCTTCGAACCTCAGCCCAGGCTTGTCAATCTTTGCAAGTTCCCAGAAGACGTCCATCGCAATAATCCCATCGATTTGGAGAACATCATCTTCGTCGAGCCTGAGAAGACTCATGAGAGTGTTTCTCAGCAGCGATGGCATCGATGTGGGCACTTCGAGGAGCACCGGATCGCCGAAACGGCGCAGTCGGATCGTCTCCTCGATCGTGGCGATGAGATCGGCTGCTTCGATTTCTCTGATCTCAACGTCTGCATCGCGAACAACTCGGAACAGATGCGCTTGCACCACCTTCACTCCAGGGAAGAAGGCGTCGAGATTATTGAGAATCAGATCTTCGAGGAGAATGAAATCGTTCCGTTTTGGCGTCAATCGGATTGCACGAGGGATGACCGTAGGAATCTTGATACGGGCTAGGTGCAGCTCTCCATCGCCGATATCGAGTTGGATAACAATATTGAGTGAGCGGTTGCTAATGAACGGAACGGACACCGCGGGGAAAAGGACGAGGGGAGTGCAGAGCGGAAAAACTTGCGAGCGGAAGTAGCCGACAAGTTCCTCTTGCTTTGATTCGGCGAGCTCGGTGTACTGCTTAATGTGGATCGCGTTCCGATGAAGGGCGGGCTCAAGCTCTTCTGAGAACAGGGCGCTCGCTTTTGCCCTGAGAGGAGCGACTCGCTTTGATATTTGCTCAAGCTGCTCATTTGGACTCAGTCCGTCGACCGTGATTGTCAAAACACCGGCATCAAACTGTTCGATGAGACCACTCACTCGAACCATGTAGAACTCGTCAAGATTGGACTCAAAAATGGCCAGGAATTTCAGCCTTTCGAGCAGAGGATTTGCTGAGTTCTCGGCTTCTGCCAGTACGCGCTCGTTGAAGGCAAGCCAGGAAAGCTCGCGGTTAATGTATCTACCGAGGGTTTCTTCCGGAGTCTTTCTCGTCATCGAGCCATCTCCAAAACTGCGCCTTCTCGCACGCCGAACTCACTAATGACCAAGTTTTCGACTCCAAAGTGTCTCATTAACTCTAGGTAAATCAACGATCCTACCAACAAGGTTCCCGCCCTCTTTTGTTTTACCGAAAAGCGTGAGCTGACTCGGTCAGTCGGCAAAACTTTAACACTTTTGAATAAATAGTCAAGTTCAAATTGAGCGATCACCTTTTCGCCATCGGGGTGCAGAGCACGCCAGAGACCGCGCCCCACGCCACCACTCACGACGGCAGTTTCTGCTTTGCGACCCACACTGCACTTGGACATCTGAGTGCGGATGTACTGCTGAGCCACCTTCAGGGCGAGTTCGGTTCCGGGATTCGTCAGATTGGACTCAGCGAGAACCTTTCCAGTTCCGATTTTGAGCGAGCATTTGTCTCCCATCTCGCCGTCATTGAGTTCTGCGATCTGCGCGCTACCCCCACCCACCTCGAACAAAAGCTCAGCTCCATAATGACGAGTATCGAGCTGCACTCCTAAGAAGCTGAGTTCTGCCTCGCGCTCAGGAGAAATGATCTCAACCCTGACGCCAGTTTCCTTTTGGATTCGACGTATAACCTCTTCATGGTTTGGCGCCGCACGCATCGCCTCGGTGGCAAACACGTACAGTTTCCGAACTCTCTTTGCTTCCGACACCCGCTTGAACTCAAAAACAGAGAGGACAAGCTGATCTGCCACGTCTTTGGGAATCTCTCCTCGCCGGGCAACAACTTCGCCGAGTCCGATCCACTCGTTGACGTTGTCAACACGCATGACAATTTCGCCGTCAGACGCTGCGACAAGGAGGTGAGCGGTGTTACTTCCAATGTCGGCGGCGGCATAAAGCTGTGTCATCTCCCTATATGCTTGCATAATCGGGTGTGCCAAAAGGAACGTTAGAGCTTGCGATTGAGTTTGCGATGAGTGCTCATGCTGGGGATTTCCGCGACGGGGATGCACCACTACCCTACGTTACGCATCCCGTTGAAGTAATGTCTTTGCTTCGGTATGTTGGCGGAGTCACGGACGAAGATCTCTTGGTAATCGCTTGCCTTCACGACGTGGTGGAGGAATCTTCCTGCACAATTCAGTCAATAGAAACTGCTTTTGGACCTCGGGTAGCAGCAGGCGTGGCATCCCTGACTCGGTACGAACCAACCGCAGAGGAGCGAACTGACCTTACTGAAGAGCAAGTTTGGGAACTCCGTTCTTCAATCCTTATCGCAGAGATTGCTCAAATGTCAGAAGAAATCCAAACGATCAAACTTGCGGATCGACTTGCTAACATTCGCCAATACAAAGTAACGCGAAAACCGAAGAAATTAGTGCGATACAAACGGCAAACCGAAGAAATTCTACGTTTAATACCAAAGTCAGTCAACCCAACGCTTTGGCAGGCAGTTTTCGACGAATTATGACGATTCCTTGTATTGTTCCTTCTTCTGCCTGCCAGAATATAGATCACGTCCCGTCAAGAGGGATACACCCAATGGAACCAAGTCGTACCAACTAGACGCCGCCTCATTTCTGGCGGCCCGACCGAAGAAGGAGCACGCCATGAGAACGGATGAGAACGCCTTAGTTGACCGCCTTTCCTATCTAGCTACCGAGCCGGATAAGTACATTGTTCGGGGCGAGCTAGAAAATCAACGTCCAGAAGACCTTGCAGACGCTTTGCAGCGTTGCGATTTTGAGATTTCTCTCTCGATATTACAAAAGCTGGATGCCGAGTCAGCGGCTTATCTTCTGATTGAGCTCCCCGACGAGACAGCTCGAGACATTGTTACCCAGCTGCCAGATGCGACGGTTGCGCACTACCTTGATATCCTTCCGATGGATGACGCACTCGCCCTGCGCGAATACTTGGAAGACGAACGTTTTGAAGCTCTTCTCAACGTCATTCCTGACCAGGACGCCCAGGAGATTCGGCGGCTCCTAAGCTACCCAGAGTTCTCAGCCGGGCAAATGATGACGGAAGACTTCGTTGAAGTTCGTCCGACAGAATCAATGTCTGACGTCCTTGATTTGATTCGGAATACAAACGATGAGGAATTTGAAACTGTCAACTATATTTACGTTCTGTCCGAAGATCGGCACTTATTAGGACTTCTGACCTTGAAGCGGGTCATCCGTTCCAAGCCTTCCTCGCTTGCTCGTGATGTGATGGTCGAGGATGTCATCACAGTGCCGGTGACGATGGAAGAGGAGGAAGTTGCACGAACGCTGGCTCGCTACGGATTCTCTGCCATCCCAGTCCTGGATGACCGGGGGCGGATGCTGGGCATCGTCACGGCTGACGATGCCCAGGAGATCTTGGACGAGGCCCACACCGAAGACGTTCTCATGCTTGGAGGTGTTTCGGGTGATGCCGAGAATTACCTTTCACTCAGCGTGCTTGAGCTCATCAAGCGGCGCATCCCGTGGCTTTTGGTTCTCTTCGTTGCGGAGTTTTTGACGGGTAATGTGCTTCGTTTCTACCTTGGATCAAGAGCTGATGCAAACCCAACGGACTCGTTGGCGGTGTTGGCAAAACTTCAGTTGGTCGTCCCGTTGCTGATTGGCGCGGGTGGGAATGCGGGATCTCAGGTAACCACGACGATTACGCGCGCGCTTGCGTTGGGCGAGATTCGATCCTCGGATTGGTTCAGAGTATTACGCCGGGAGTTTACAGTAGCCATCTGTATCGGCCTTATTCTCGGAACCTTAGGATTTATTCGTTCAGTCTCGAAGATTCCAGTCATTGGCTGGGGTTCACCGTTGCCACTAGCGTTGGTGGTTGGTTTTGCCCTCCCTGCCATTGTCGTATGGGCAGCAACAATCGGATCTCTGCTTCCGATAGGAGCAAAGAGGGTCGGAGTCGATCCGGCGGTTATGAGCGCTCCGTTTATCTCGACTTTCGTTGATGCTACGGGACTCATCATTTACTTTGAGATCGCCCACAAAGTGCTAGCTCTGAACGGGATTTCGTTCTAAAAGACTGGAATAGGACAGGGACTCGGAAAGTGAGTGTTGTCGTAAACCGGCAGTCCAAGTGACTGACCGTACTTGACCGCCTTTGCAACCATTCCTCGCCCGTCCATTTGAAGGTGACCCGATGATAACATCGTCTGCTTTTCTATCACCATCAACGGTGCTCGCTGCTGTTTCCAATGAAGAACTACATAGTAGTTGACACTACTTCGATTCAACACGCTTGGCTCTGCAATGACAACAATCGCATCAAGATCGGTCGTTGGGCCCGTCCAAAGTCGGGGGATGAACCCGGGTCCTTGTCTACGGCGATATTGCCTTGTCTTTGTATCGAACCGGATGCGAGGCACGGAAAGATGCGCCCAGATTCCCGCAAGACACACTGCGCCCCAAAGGATTGCTGCCTGATAAGAACCTCCTATTACTGCCGAGAGTGCGAAAAAGCCGCCTGCGTACACGCATCCATAGACGAGCGCCATGTACGGTAAAGCAGGCTCAAAGGTCAGATATCTCTCTTCTCGTGCATAACGGCCGGAGATCGGAGTTTCGAGCATGGCTTACTTCTCGAGAGCTAGTTTGAGAACCTCATCGCCCGTTCGCACGAAGTACGTTTTGAGCTGCTTTTGAACGTCTGCCGGAACCTCTTCAAAGTAGTCCTTGCGGTTTGCCTCCGGAAGTATCAGCGTGGTCACTCCGGCGCGGAGAGCAGCTAAGACCTTTTCCTTGATCCCACCTACTGGAAGCACGTTTCCACTCAGCGTAAACTCGCCTGTCATTGCAAGTCGATCTTTCACTTTCCTTCCCGTCAAGAGGGAAACCAATGCCGTGAGCATCGTGACTCCTGCGCTGGGACCATCTTTGGGAACGGCACCGGCAGGAACATGGACATGGATTTCGTTCTTTTCAAATTGTTCGTTATCCAAATTAAATTGAGATGCGCGGGATCGTATGTAGGTGAGAGCTGCACTTACAGACTCTTTCATTACATCGCCTAATTGCCCGGTAACCATCATGCCTTTTGAACCTGGCATCTTGGATGTCTCGATGAATAGGACATCTCCACCTACTGGTGTCCAGGCAAGTCCAATCGCAACCCCAGGAACCATTTCTCGTTCGGATACCAAATCATGTAAGTAACGTGGCGCTCCGAGCGACTTCTCTATAAAGCCTGGGCTTACAACGACCTTTGCGCCACGACCTTCGGCAAACATTCTTGTCGCCTTTCGAGTCACCGACCCAATTTCACGCTCCAAATTTCGAACCCCTGCCTCTCGCGTATAGTGCTGAACCAGAGCAATGACCGCTTCGCGACTCCATTGCAACCGGGATGGCTTCAGGCCATGCTCTTCGGTCTGCTTAGGTATTAGGTGCCTAATCGCAATCTCAATCTTTTCGGCTTCGGTATAGCCACCAAGTTCGATGATCTCCATTCGATCGCGAAGAGCAGCCGGAATCGTATCAAGCCGGTTTGCGGTGGCGATGAACATCACATTCGATAGGTCGAACGGAACGTCCACATAATGATCTCGAAACGTTGAATTTTGCTCCGGATCGAGAACCTCCAACAAAGCCGACGAGGGATCGCCTCGGTGATCCGAACCAATCTTGTCGATTTCGTCTAAGACAAGCACCGGGTTATTTGACTCGATTCTTCGAAGCGCTTGGACGACCTGCCCTGGCATCGCCCCGATATAGGTGCGACGATGTCCTCGGATCTCAGCTTCATCGCGCATTCCACCGAGCGAAATGCGAGCGTACTTGCGCCCAAGTGCATCTGCCACTGAGCGGCCGAGGGAGGTCTTCCCTACGCCCGGAGGTCCTACCAAACAGAGAATCGGTTGCCTTAAACGGCCATCAGTCTTAACCTTCCTCACCGCAAGGAACTCGATAATCCGATCCTTCACTTTTTCGAGTCCGAAGTGATCGCCATCCAGAACCGACTGAGAGTGCCGCAAATCGAGATTATCTACCGTTGACTGGTGCCAAGGCAACGCCAAAACTGTGTCCACATAAGTTCGAGCCACCGAGTACTCAGGCGAACCCGGGTTCATGCGCTTCATGCGGTCATAGTCACGTCGAACCTCTTTGTCTGCCTCTTCCGGCAGTCGGGCTGTCTGAATTTTTTCCCAAAGCTCGTCGAGTTCTTCCGCCCGGTCATCGTATTCTCCGAGCTCCTTCTGAATCGCTTTGAGTTGCTCTCGCAAGTAATAGTCACGCTGAGACTTGCTCAATTCGTGGTTAACTTCTGTCTGAACTTTGGACGCAAGCTCGAGGACTCGTACCTCTTTGGAAAGCATTGCGAGAAGCTTTTTTAGCCGCTCCTCAAGGTCTGCCGTCTCCAAGATTTCCTGCTTGTTCGCGACGCTTAGCGACATATGTGCCGCCACAAGATCGGCCATGACGTTAGGTTCGGTAACGGCTTGAGTTAGCGAGCGTAGCTCGTCTGGTAAACCTGGTGACAGCCGAATCGCCTGATCAAACAGTGCTGACACCGAGCGCTTGAGAGCCTCAAGTTCTTCTTCACTGTGCCCTTCCGTAGCCGGTTCATCGATTAACTCAATACGAGCACGAAGATAGGGTTCCTCGGAGAGTCGCTCCACGATCCGAAAGCGCTGAACACCCTGAACGATGAGGCGTACGGTATCGTTCATCTTCACCAGAGTTCGAATAATGACCGCACACCCGTACTCGTAAACCCCGTCAAATCCTGGTTCGTTGAGCGATGGGTCTCTTTGGGCGACGACCCCGATCACCCGGTTTGAGGTGGAAACCGACTCATCAATCAGCTGAATTCCGTTCTCCCGTGACACCGAGAGTGGCGCGATGAGCATCGGGTAGACCACGCTATCACGAAGCGGAAGAATGCTGATCTCTTCGGGAACTACCGGCTTAGGCTGATCATCTTCAGCTGCATCCAGTGCGGCAATCGCCAGTGACGCCTCGAGTTCCAGCTCAACAGCAATATCTTCTTCGATTGGGAGTTTTACTTCTGACATTAGTTTTCGCGTACGACCACTTTCATAGCCCGCGCGCCCGCTTTGGGAATCAGTACGATGAGGAGCCCGTGGCGGAAGATCGCCCGCATCTCACTCGTATTGAGTTCGACTTGAGGCAACTTAATCTCGCGCTCGAATTCGCCGTAAAGAATCTCTAATTGATATACGCCAACTCGTGACTGCTCGGAGTCAGTATCTTCATCTCTTCGTCCCCGAATCATGACGGAGTTTCGCTCTTGGATGTAAATGACATCAACTCCAGCCGTTGAAACTCCCGCAATTTCAGCTTTCAAAACAAGTCGATCTGTCTCTTCGGTGAGATCGACAAGGGGTTCCCACACTCGCTTCGCTGCGACCCGCGGTCGCAACCCTCCGAGTTCCTCGCTTAGCTTCGCGAGGTCTCCACCACCTTGCCAAAACAGCTCTTCTGATTCGCGTCTTGCCATTTCTGTCTCTCTATTCTGACTCCAATCGGAGCCGCAATGACCAGGCGGCGATTGCCAATGCGCCGGTTAACCCCGCAGACCAACCCAACGCATACGTGAGTCCAAAGTGCTCCGCGAGGAGGCCAAAGGGGTACACGCCAAGGGGTCCGACGCCACTGAGCGCCCAAATGTGCATGGAAAGAACCCGACCTCGGAGCCTTTCAGGAGCGATGAGCTGGAAGAGAGAGTTGCAGGTATTGAACAGCGTTACACTTGCCATTCCAAGCATCACAAGGATTCCAAAGACGGCGATCCGATTTTCGAGCAGGGCTAGCCCTGCGAGTCCGAGCGCCATCGCCGTGATGGCACCTCTTACGAGCAGGCCCTTGATGTGGAGATCGGCGGTTTTGGCCGTGAGCGTGAGCGCGAGAATTGAGCCCACTCCAACCGCAGTGTAGACATCGCCAACCCCCCGAGTGCCCAAATGCAAGATATCCTTTGCCAAGGCAGGAAGCTGAACCAAGTAGAAAAGCGCAAAGAGCGACACCCCAGTCTCAAGGTAGAACAGCACCTTCAGACGGGGCTCGTGCATGGTGTAGAGGTAACCCTCTTTGAGCAGATCGCCGATTGGTTCGATCTGACGCTTTTGCGACGAGAGATTTGTTCTGATCGCCAATGTCGCAAGGACTAAGGCAGCGAACGACAGGCCATTCACAAGATAGCAGGCTTGCACCCCGACCTTGGCGAGCAGGATTCCACCAATAGCTGGTCCTACAACTCGTGCGAGATTAAACGTCAAACCTTGAAACGGAATTGCAACTGGAAGATCTTCGCGGGGAATCGTATCTGCGATAACGAGTTGCCTTGCTGGCATCTCAAGACAGGAGACCGTGCCGCCGAGCAGGGCAACGACAACCAGAATTTCGATGGGCATTTTTCGACCCATGTAAAGGTAAGAAAAGAAGACTACGAACGCTCCTAGAGCAAGAAGAACTTGCGTCCAGATCAGCAGTTTGCGCCTATCTAACCGATCTACGATTGAACCACCGAACGGGCCGAGAAAGGTGACGGGAACCATTCCGCAAAACGAGATCAGGGCCAGTTTTTCCTTGCTCTGAGTGATGTCGTAAACCAAGAACCCTTGGCCAACATTCTGAACCCAGGACCCGACGAAGGAGAGAAATGCTCCCATCCACATGATCCGAAAATCGCGATGGCGGAATACTCGGACGAACTTGGAATCAGGGGCGAAAAAGAAGTCAAAAACGCGGCGATTCAACGGACCGGATTCGGACTCCATCCTATCAGTATGACCCCTATCGGTAGAACCCCTGCGGGGGTACAATTTCACGGGGCGAGGGGCTTTGTCAGCTGATTCAAATCTTAGGATTCTGCAAATGTGCTCGAGCAGTGCCGTTTCCGGTGCTGAGCGCCACGTCTTCGCGCTTTCAACTAATCTGCGACAGCGCGGACACTATGTCCAAGTCATCACACCGGGCCCTGGTTGGCTGCCAACTGCGCTGTTTGAAGAAGAAATTCCTCACCATCAGATAACGATGCGAGGTAAAGGCTGGCTCAATACGCTGGGCTACACCGTAAAGCAGATTCGCCGACAGAAGATTGACGTCGTACACACGCACCTTACTCGAACTGCCTACATCGGACACGCGGCAGGACTCATTACTCGGGTTCCCATTGTCACATCGGTTCACATTGCAAACAACGATAATATCTACCGCCGATTGGCGCGGAAGCACAACCGACTGATCGCGGTGAGCGACTTTGTGCGCGGAATGCTTCACGGACGCGGCATCCCGGATCGATTTATTGACACCGTCTACAACGGCACAGACCTTCTTGACGTTCCGCACACCGACCCAAGAATCACCAAAGACAGCCTCAGCATTGACCAAGACAAAAAGGTTGTCTCGATTATTGGACGAATTTGTCGTGAGAAAGGACATGTTGAGATGATCCGTGCGATGCGCGAAGTGACGGAGCAGCACCAGGATGCGCACTTAATGTTCGTTGGGCGGGTTGTTCCTGGATTCGAAAAGGAACTTGAAAGCGAACTGACGAACGCTAAGTTGCATCAGCGAGTGACTCTCACCGGCGAGCGACAAGATATTCCTGCATTGTTGGATGCGGTTTCGATTTCCGCAATGCCTTCCTACATCGAGACGTTCGGAGTTGCCGCCGTTGAGGCGATGGCTCGATCGAAGCCAGTTGTCGCTTCAAGAGTCGGTGGACTCCCGGAAGTGGTCAAAGATGGTCACACGGGGATCTTGGTCGATTTGGAACCAGGTGATATCGCCAAAGCCGTCTCCTACCTTCTCACAAATGATAACGAGCGCGAAGCCATGGGCGTTCGCGCTCGAAAAACCGTCAAGGAGCTATTCACCACCCATAGGATGGTGGATCGCTTCGAGACAATCTACGCCAAAGCTGCTAGAAGTTAGAGCTTTGCGGCGACGGTTGGAGGGAGAAGAACCGAGTCAATGACGTGAATGACGCCGTTGCTGGTCATGATGTCTGCCTTAACAACCTTCGACTTGTTGAAGAATGCTCCGCCGTGGAGGTTGATCTTGACCTTCTCGCCCTGAACAGTTGCGACGGAACCTTCTTTGAGGTCGGTTGAGAGAACCTTTCCGCTGATAACGTGATAGGTCAAAACGCTCTTGAGAAGAGCTTTGTTTCCAGCAAGCTTCTTGAGGACAGCCTTTGGAACCTTTGCGAAAGCTTCGTCGGTTGGGGCGAGAACGGTGAATGGTCCTTCGCTCTTGAGGGTCTCAACGAGGCCAGCATCCTTCACGAGTTTGACGAGGGTCTTGAAAGAACCTGCAGCAACTGCGGTGTCAACGATGTCCTTTTCGTTGGTTCGAGCCGGGATGGCTGCAACCAAAAGGATTGCAGAAAGTGATAGAATGGAAGTGCGAATCTTCATTGTTTTGTTTCTCCCCCCGGTTCTCCGGAGTGGTAAAAAACTCTACGATTGCCCAGGATGATAAGTTAGCCTTATCTCCTGGGCATTTTACTGTCAGATTGTTTCGACTTCAGTTTCCACGTTTTCGATATCTCCGGCCTCATCGGTGATGGCTCCAGATTGATATCCTTGAGGGCCACCAAAGCTCAACGGCTTCTTCATCCACTTGGCAAACAAGTTCGACAGATCGTCGAAAATTGTGTACGAGCAAGGGATTACTACCAAGGTCAGCACTGTTGATAGGATGATTCCACCGAGAACGATGGTTCCGATACTCTGTCGGAATTCCGAGCCCCGACCAAGAGCAGCAGCGACCGGGAGAAGACCCAGAATGAGCGCTAGCGTCGTCATGAGAATTGGTCGAAGTCGAATTGGCCCCGCTTCAACAATCGCATCGTGCCGGCTTCTTCCCCGCTCTCGAAGGGTGTTGGTATAGTCCACAAGCAGGATCGCGTTCTTGCCGACAAGTCCGACAAGGGCAACAATTCCGATAAATCCGATGACGCTGAATGCTTGGTCGGTGATAACCAGCGCAAGAAGCGCACCCACCATAGCTTGCGGCTGGGCAAGCTGAATGATGAACGGGTAGAGGTAGTTGTTGTAGAGCGACGCCAGAACCGCGTAGACCAGGAAGATTCCGAGGAATAGCGCCGTGAAGAGGAAAACACCTTCCCTAGCCTGTGCGTCGGCTTCGCCTAGCTGGCGGAGCTGCACGCCTTCGGGAAGGAGCTTCTTCTCTTTGATCCATGTCTGGATCTTTCCGCCCACAACTCCGTTGGAGAAGCCAGGTAGGAGGTTCGCGGTGACCTGAATCTCTTCGGCTCGGTCACGACGGTTGATCGCGGTAAATCCAGGAGCTTCATCGAAGGTGGCCACCGAACCGGCATAGACCGGGCGACCCTGGTTGAACCTGATCGGCACCGTCGCGAGGGTATCGCGATTATTGCGATCATCCAGGTCAAGCATGACCCGAACACCGTATTCGCGGCCCTCGATTCGCATTTTGCTGTCGTCGTTGCCTTGGTACATAGTTCGCACGACTCCGCCCAATTGGGTGGCGTCGATTCCGAGGTCGGCGGCTTTTCGATAGTCGGGGATGAGTCGGATTTCTGGCTTTCCAGACTTGACGCTGACGTCGGGTCCGATGACGCCCTCGATTTCACCCGCCGCAAGGCGGTCGCGAATGTCGGCAGCGGTCTTGGTCAGGAGGGCTCGATTATCTGAGATCAGCGCCAGCTGAATTGGTGCACCAAAGTTGAAACCAGATACGCCCGAGATCCGAACTTCCGCTCCCGCAATCTTGCCGACGCCCTTTGTGAGGTCAGCGACAATGGAAGGAGCCTTGCGGGTTCGGAGCTTTTCGTGAGACCCCATGACGCGGTCAATGAAGGACTCCCGGTCGTAGAGAGTGCCGGTGACTTCCGCGAAGTTAGTCGCATTGCTGTCTGTCGTTCGCGCGCCGCTCTGCTTTCCAACCTCGGTGATCGTGAACTTGATGTCCGGGTTTTTGACAAAGACTCTCTCTACCATCCGAGCGACTTCGTCCGTCTTCTCGAGCGAGGAGCCAACCGGTAACTCGATCGCCGCTTTAACTTGAATTGGATCCGTACTCGGGACAAAGGAGAACTTGAAGACCGACTCCTTTTTCCACTGACCGTAGATATGACCTCCGGCGGCGAAAACTGGGAAGATAAGCCCGAAAAGAACCGCGCCCCAAAGTGGTCTGAAGGTGAGTCGCTTGTGAATGACTTTGCCGAGGACAACAGCGAGCAATCCTCCAACGACATAAACCATTTGAAGCGGACGCGCCATTCCGATTGCAGCCTTGATATCGGGAGCACTGCCGCCAGCGATCAGCATGATCACACCCAGCAATAACGAGTTGCCAGCGATGAACGTGAACCAACGGTGGTTAAGACACCACTCAAGCGTTCGTCGGTAGCCATCCTCGAGACGCGCGAAGCGCTTCTCGAACCAGATCGCGAACCAGCCCTTCGGGTGTTCGATATCCTCGCCGCGCTTGTACCACCTCGCCGCCAAGAGTGGGGTGAGGGTAAACGAGACAAACAGGGAGAACAGAACAGCGAAGACGTAGGTCAAGGACAGTGATTTGAAGAACTGCCCGGCAATGCCACCCGCAAATGCTATCGGCAAGAAGACAACAACGTCGGCAAGGGTGATCGCGAGTGCGGCCACGCCGATTTCGTTGCGACCATTCACCGCCGCATCGCGCGGATCTTCACCCATCTTAAGGTGGCGGAAGATGTTTTCGAGGACAACGATTGCGTCGTCAACGAGCACACCAATCGCCAGCGAGAGTCCGAGCATCGAAAGAGTGTTGACCGTAAAGCCAACCGCTCGCATGACGATGAACGCACCGAAGATACAAGTCGGAATCGCCAGCGCGACGATCAGCATTCCTCGGAAGTTGTGGAGGAAAACATAAACGATACCGGCGACAAGGAAGACGCCGAAGAAGAGCGAGAACTGGACATCCTTGAGGGCTTCATCGACAACCTTTGATTCGTCAAACGCTGCCGTAAACTTGAGCGGATACTGCTTTTCCAGCTTGGTAATCAAAGCCTTTGCCGCGGTGTTAACCTCGACGGTGTTCCCTTCTTTGGTCTTCTGGATTGAAACGACGACGGTATCGTCGCCGTTGAGCCGAGCCATTCTCGACCGCTCCTGAACGGAGTCAACGATCTCAGCGACTGCGCCGAGCGGAATTTGCTTTGCTTTTGCCTGCGGGTTGTTCGGGTCGCTGACCTTGATGACAACGTTTTCGATGTCCTCAACCTTGGTGAAATCACCTTTGACTCGGACCGAGACGTCTTGCCCGCCGGTCACAAATTTTCCACCGGGAACGTTGGCGTTCGCACTCTGAACGGCTGTCAGGACCTCTGAGATTCCAACGCCGTACTGAAGAAGCTTATCCTTCTTGATTCGAACCTGAATCTCGCGAAGATCGCCGCCACTTAGCTGGGCTTGGGCTACGCCACTCACCTGGCTAAACTTGTCGATGATCTTGTCTTCCAGCAAGTCGCGCAGATCGCGGCTGCTGAGCTTATCGGAGCTGACGGCGAGCGTCAGAACCGGAGTCGAGCTGTTATCAAACTTTGCAACGACTGGCTTTCGGGCGTCCTTTGGAATCGAGTTGAGGATCCCGTCGACCTTGGTGCGAATATCATTGACCGCGCTCTCGGTGTCAACTCCCAGCTCAAGCTGGATCGTAACAACCGAAATGCCTTCCTGCGACTGACCCTGAACTTCGCGAATTCCGCTGACGCCAGATACCGCCTGCTCAACCTTTCGGGTGATCAGCTGGTTCACGTCCTCGGGACCCGCACCGGGGTATGCAGTGGTGACGACAACCGTCCCAAAGTTGACCTCGGGGTTATTCTCCTTTCTCATGCCGGCATACGACATGAGACCAATTAGAATTGTCGTGATGACGAGGACGAAGATAAAGATCGGCCTTGCAAGTGCCAGTTTTGTCATTACTTCACAACCTTGATGGCAGAGCCATCGACCAACCCTTCTTGTCCCCTCGTGATCAGCTGAGCAGTGCTGGAGAGCCCAGTCACTTGAACATTGTCGCCAAGCCGAAGACCAACGGTAACAAAAACTCGCTTTGCCTTCGAGCCTTCCGCGATGACCACGTATCGCTTGCCGTCCTTCGTAAGAACTGCAGAATCGGGAACGACGGTTGCGCCTTGGATTCGGCTGATAATGACTGAGCCTTTGGCGAACATTCCGGGACGGATTTGGCCGCTACCGTTAGTAAACACCACGCGGGCATTGAATAGCCGTCCAACCGAATCTCCTTGCGGGCTGATTGAAGCGACCTTTCCGATATAGGTTCCATCGCCAGCGTCGGTTTTGATGTTGACCTGGGTGCCGATTTGGACCTTGCCGATCTTATCCGAAGGGACTTGACCTTCAAAGTAGATTCCTTGCCCACCGACGATCTTCGCGATCGGGGTTCCCGGAGCGACTACGGTTCCAGTTTGAACCGGTTTGCCGTAAATCCGACCGCTGAACGGAGCGCGGATGGAGGCTTCGCGGAGGTTCTTCTCGGCGACCGCAACTTGCGCTCGTGCCGACTGAACTTGAGCTTCTGCGGTTCTCACCTGGTCCATCAGCGTTACATCAAGGCTCTTGGTAGCTTTTGCTGAAGCGACACCCTGCTCGGCTTGCCGAACTGCCTCGCGAGCGGTTTCGATGTCTTCTGGGCGAATCGCACTCTTACTGATCGAACTTGCAGCGATGGCGTTTTCGTACTGGGCAAGAGCTGATTCGTAGCTGTTCTTCGCGGTGTCCAGCTGAGCTTCAGCCAGAGCGCCCTCTTTGACCAGTGTTCGCACTCGCTCAAGGTTCTTCTTCGCCGTTTCAAGGTTGCTCTTCGCCGCCCTCAGATTATTCTGGGCCTGTTCTTGCTCCTCAGGTCTCGCGCCGCTGAGAGCCTTTGAGAGCTGGGCCTTTGCTGACTTGAGCGCCGCTTCGGCCTGTCTCACCGCGGCTGTTGAACGGCTAGGGGAGAGTCTTGCGCTTGACTTTGCTTGCGAGAGTTGAGAAATCGCTGAAGCGAGTCCAGCGCGAGCCTGGGAAGAAGCCGCCTGCAAGTTTTCGCTGTCCAAGAGTGCAACTACCTGCCCGGCAGATACTGAGTCACCATCATTGACATACACGGCAGCAAGCTTTCCGCTTCCCACTGCCGAGATCGTTCCCTCATCACTGGTGACGACATCACCGTTGATGTTGATGATGTCCTCAACGTCTTGAACTTTCGGGGCAGAAACAATCACCGATTTCGAGGGATCGGCGAGAACCTTTCCAGTTTCTGCTGCATCCTTTTGCGCCTGACGATCTACGCAGCCAGAGGCTCCGAGGACAAACGCCATTGCCAAACCAAACAAACTCCCCTTTCTCACTTATTCTTCTTCGCTCCCTTTGTAGATTTTTCTTGTGCAAGTTTTGCTTCGTAAGCCCGAAGCGCGGCATCGATATCGTCGGCGCCAATCGCGTGCTGTAGGTCTGCATGCGCGGCGTAAAAGTCGAATTCGGCGTTAATCACCGCGTTTCTCGCGTTCACCAGTGTGGTTTCGGCATCAATGATTTCGAGAACAGTTCCTTCAGCCGCATCACGGCGAACCCGCGCGATTCGCACAACTTCCAGGGCCAACCTCAACTGTTCCGTCGCCGCAGTTTTTCGAAAACTAGCGTTCTCCATCGTGGTAAGAGCCGTGCGAACTTCCTGAGAAATCCCAAGTCGGATCTGAGCCAGCTGTTGCGTCGTTTGGAAAATCTGCTCTTCCGTCTGAGCCCTCTTCGCCCGGGCGATTCCTGAATCGTAAAGGGGAATCGACAATGCGAGCGAGGTGGTATTGACTTCGCGAACCGGGTTGAAGCCTTCTGGGTCGAGGGCTTGCTGATTTTGAATTGCCAAGTTCAAACTCGGCAAAAGTCCTTGTCCTGCGACGGTCTTTGCAGCGTCAAGTGCTTTCACCGTGTTACCGAATGAATAGACTTCCGGGCGAGTTTGTTGACCAAGGTTCACCAGTTTCTCCAGCCCAGTTTCGGGCTTGCCAGGTGCTTTCACTTCGACAACTTCGAATTCAGTCTCGATTGGCCGCGCCAGTTGTAAGTTCAAAACCTGTTTGGCAACCGCATAGTTGTTTTGTGCGTTCAGCACATCAGAATCTGCTGAGGCTTTTTGTGCTTTCAGGCGCTCAAGATCAATTCGGGCGATCGCACCCTCGCGGAGTTTCTTCTCGGCAACGTCTACCTGCGCCTGAATATTCAGCTGACCTTGCTCGGCAACCTTGACGAGGTTCTTGGTTCGGAGAGCCTGAAGGTACGCCTTGCGGACAGCTTGACGGAGATCGTTTTCGGCAGCAGTTCTGGTATTCCGTGAAGCTTCGACTCCCGCCTCGGCTCCCTTCTTATTCTTGGACCAGAACCCAATAATGTCGATTGGCATTGTCAGCTGGGTTGTCCATGTGTTGGTGTCAATCGGAACGAAAGTGATCTCCTGACCGCCGAGGTTTCCTCGCTGTGGCTGACCAAAACGGACATAGTTGTAGTTCGTCGCGATTCTCGGTCCGGTGGCTCCTCTGGCCTCCTTCACCTTTTGCTGGTTGCTTCGTACCGTTGCATCGGCATTCTTGATGGCAAACGAGTTTTGTGCCGCAATCAAGATCGCTTGGTCTATCGTGAGCGCATCCGCAGGAGTGAAAATCACCCCGAGAGCCATGCCTAATCCTGTCAATGTCATTCTTGATCCCCCTGTTTCATGCTTGTTTCTACTCGCTGGATGCCTGCGGTGAACTCATCCAAAAACTCGCGAACAGCGTCGAGCTGGAACATCATCAGCCCCTTGTGGATTGGGTGCCGCATGATCAGCAACTTATCCCCGGGATTGATTCCCAACTCATGGCGCGCTTCCGCCGGAATCACGATCTGGCCGCGGTCCCCGACTGTGGCGGAGCCGTAGAACGCTTCGTCGAAATTTAGTCCACACTTCATTTTGCTCAAATATGTATGAAATGTATGATAGCACACACCTGTACGAGTTGACTGATTTTATGTACGGGATTTATCAGTGAGAGGTTGCAAACAAAAAAATGCCTTTCCGAATTCGGAAAGGCATTTTGGTTACGAAACTTTAGGCTTACGCTACTTGAGCTTCGTAAACTGCGATGCGTCGCTTGTTCTTTGGGCCTTCGAACTTGACTTGACCGTCGATGAGTGCGAAGATGGTGAAGTCTCGACCGATTCCCACGCCAGGGCCTGGGTGGAACTTGGTGCCGCACTGTCGGACGATGATTGCGCCCGGCTTCACGATTTCTCCGCCGTACTTCTTAATTCCGCGTCGCTTGCTGTTACTGTCGCGACCGTTTCGAGTTGATCCTTGACCTTTCTTATGTGCCATAAATTGCTCCCTTAAATCCTTTTACTTGGCGACGACCTCGGTCACCTTGATGTGGGTCTCCGGCTGTCGGTGGCCCCATCGCTTTCGCTCGTTCTTCTTTGGCTTGTAGTTGAACGCGTTGATCTTCTTGGCTTTGCCTTGTCGAACGATCTCTGCAACAACCTTAGCACCTTTGATGAATGGGCTACCAACCAACGTATTGTCGCCGTCGACGACTGCGACTACTTCGGTCAGTTCAACTGACGTTCCAGCTTCGCCTTCGAGCTTATCAACGATGATCACGTCGCCCTTTGAAGCTACATATTGCTTCCCACCGGTCTTCACAATGACTTGCATAATCCTAAATCTCCGTACTCGTCTCGACGCAGGAAATCCGTCGGCGAGGGCGCGAACATCTATTATGTCTCAAGGTTGCACGGGTTTGCAAGGGGAATCTACCGTCTGACCTTCTTGACACTTCGATAAACATACGCCAGGACTTCGGCAACTCCGCCAAACAGCTCACGCGGAACGTAGTCACCGATCTCGCATTGTTTGTACAGAGCGCGAGCCAGAGGCACGTTTTCCACCACCGGAACCTTTGCTTCCGCCGCCATCTCTCGGATTCTCAGAGCGAGATGGTCGACACCTTTGGCAACGACGATCGGAGCGTGGTGCTTGTTCTGCTGGTATTGAATTGCGATTGCAAAGTGAGTTGGGTTCGTGATGATGACGTCGGCAGACTTCACAGCTTCCGAGGTTCGCATCTTCATAATCTGGCGTCTCTTTCGTGCGATTGCGCCCTTTAACTCGGGAGAAGTTTCCGCATCTTTGTACTCTTGCTTCACCTCTTCCTTGGTCATTTTGAGCTGCTTCATCACCTGCTGTCGCTGGAACATGTAGTCCGCAGCGGCAAGGACGAGCCAGGCGACCCCGATCCGGAGGCTAACGGTTCGGGCGACCTCGCCAATGATTCCAAACGATCCCGAAGGAGGCAGAGTCCAGAGCATCCCCAGCTTCTCCCAGTGTGCGAGTAACGAGGTCCAGACTAGGAACGAAAAAAGGAATAGCTTGACGATTCCCTTAAATGCATCGAAAATTGCAGGCTTGCCGAAAAGCCTTTTGAATCCGTTCATCGGGTTCAACTTTTGGAAGCTCGGTTTCATTGCCTCGGGCGAGAAGGCAAAGCCAACCTGGGCAACATTGCCCGCGACGCCGACGATCATCGCCACGCTCATCAGCATTGCGAGTGCAGGCAAGATTGGGAACATCGCGGCTTTGGTTACTCGCTGAATTCCTCCAACGGTCAGCTCGGTTGAGCTTGTCGTGACGGCGGCTTTGAACCCCTCAATGAAGCCGAGGTAGCCCATCCTGAAAATTGCGGGAATTGCGATCAGGAGTGCCAGCCAAACCAGAGCCCCAACCAAGTCCATTGACTTGGTGACAGTGCCTTTTTTGCGCGCCTCGCGCTTCCTACGGTCTGTTGGCTGTTCTGTCCTTTCTCCCGCTGATTCCGCCATCGTTTAGCCTCCAAAAATCCTTCCGATCAGCTCGGAGGAGCGAGATACTCCGGCGTTTGTTGCAGCAACAAGCGCGGGCAGCGTCATCGAGACGGCGGCAATACCGAGGCCGAGCTTTGCTGGCGTTCCGATCTGAATTGGCTGAAGTTGGGGGAGTGCCTTCGACATGAGGCCAAGGGCGGCATCGATGATCATCGAGACTCCGAGTACGGGCGCAGCAATTTGAACCGAAATCATCATTCCTTGGGCGATGAGTTGCATGATGCCGTTGTGGATCAGGCCCATGTGGTTTGCCGTCAGCGTTGGGGCGGTTTGATAGCTCTTGACAATCGCCTGAATAACAATGTGGTGTCCGTTCATTGCAAGGAAACACATGATCGCGAGCATGGTTTTGAACTGGCCCATCACGGAAACTTGGATTCCGAGTACTGGGTTGAGGGTTTGGCTCATTCCAAGACCGATTTGCATATCGAGGAATGAACCCGCCATGGTGGCAAAGTGGATCGTCAGCTGCAGGAGCAATCCGATCAGTAGCCCTGCGCCTACTTCGTTGAGAAGGGCCATCAGCATTCCGCCCAGGTCAGATGGTGCCGGTCCGATTTTTGCCTGGACGACCATGCTAAGCGCTGCGCTCAGCGCGAGTGAAGTGAAAACCCGAATCTGAACCGGAGTGTTTTGCGCTCCGAAAAGAGGGGACGACAGGACCGCTGCGCTGCATCGTACGAAAACGATGAAGAACGCGTAAAGGGCTTGAAAGTCGTTGAGTGGAGGCATCGATCTGTGAGCAGTGCGCGGTTAGCGCTCGGAGGGGGACATCTGGTCGGTTTCGTTCATGAGGATTTTGAAAAAGTTCTTGAGGTCGAAAGCGTACGGCAACTCGGATTCGCCGACTTCGCGAAGACCGCCTTCAACGACGGTCAGCCGAAGCGGCTGATCTGCGGTTTGGGTGTTCATTGCCATCCGATATTCGCTGCGCGTTGGAAGCAAAGATGGACGAACTGGACCAGCGTGGTCAGCATCCAGTTGCCCATAAACGCCGTTGCCACTCCGACTCCGATGAGCTTGGGGACGAAAGCGAGAGTTGCTTCTTGAATCTGGGTCACCGCCTGAAAGACGGAGACGATAAGGCCGAGGAAGAGGGCGGTGGCGAGCACCGGAAGCGAGACAAGGAGTCCGGTCTGGAGTCCGAGTCGCGCGGTATCGAGGGCGAGGGTTTGGTTCATTTTGAAAGTCTTTAGTCTTCAGTCCTGGATCTTGAGTCGAGCTACCTGTAGCCGGCAAGAATCGCTGAGACGAGGGTTCCCCAACCATCAGCCAATACAAATACAAGCAGCTTGGCGGGGAGGGAGACAATTGAGGGCGGGAGCATCATCATTCCCATACTCATCAGGCCACTGGCCACGACGAGGTCGATGATGAGGAACGGGATGAAGATGTAGAAGCCGACGATAAAGGCAGTCTTCAGTTCAGAGATGACAAAGGCGGGGACGAGAGAGGTCAAGGAGACTTCCTTCTTGGTCGCGGGTTTCTCCTTTCGAATGTCGAGGAAGAGCTTAAGATCCTTCTCGTAGGTGTTCTTGAGCATGAAGTCTCGGACCGGACCGCTGGCTCGCTCGAGGGCCTCCTTTTGAGACATCTTTCCTTTGCTGGCGAAGTACGGTTGAACAGCCGTGTCGTTCACCTTGGTCCAGGTTGGACCCATGACGTAGAACGTTAGGAAGAGAGAAAGACCAATGACCACCTGGTTCGGCGGAATCGTTGGAGTGCCAAGTGCGGTGCGGATGAAGCTGAAGATGATGACGATGCGAGTAAATGCAGTTGTAAGAATCATCAATGCTGGAGCCAGCGAGAGCACTGTGAGCATCGCGAGAATCTGCAATGAAGTGGCAACTTCATTATTGTTTCCGCTTGGGTTAATTTTTGCTCCAGACTGAGGAGCGCCCAAGCCGATACTAATGGAGGGAATCCCTGCTTGTGCGGATGCGATCCCCACGAGGCCAAGTACCAGAATGATCCAAAGAAGCTTCTTCATGGGTTATCTCATCAATTGATTAAGTCTCTGAAGTGCAATTGCAGCTTCGTTTTCTTCAGCGACGCTAATTGCCGCTCGCATTTGATCCATCGACGGCGGCGTTGGAAACTCGCGCTCAGGGGCGGCTTCGACCATCTCCATAAACGTGGGTCCTGGATCGTTCTTGGGTGCCTCGCCGAGATCGGCAAGGGTCGAAATTGTCGTCGGGGTTGAACCAAGTAGCAACGTTCGACCACGAACGGTGACCAGGTGGATCGAGCCTCCCGCAAAGGAAGCTGACTCTTCGACTTTGATTGCTGAGTTCAAACCGGTCGAGAGCTTAGAGCCATACTTTGCCATCATTTTTGGCAAGAACAGCTTCATCAGAACCATTACCACGATCACGGCGAGAACCATTTGGAGCAGCCCACCGCCGGAACTAGCCGACGGCGTGAACTGGGTAGCCGATTCACCTTTGGTGCCGAGCATTCCGTTCTGAGCAACCGCAAGGGTTGCAAAGAAGGCAAGGCTCAGCGTGGAGATGGAGCGTAACATGAAAATCCTCTTAGGCGGCATCAAGCCGGAATCGCTCTGCAGGGTTGAGAATCTCGGTGATTCGAACTCCAAAGTTATCTTCGATGACGACGACTTCGCCTTTGGCGACGAGGCGTCCGTTTACCATGACATCCACCGGCTCACCGGCGGCCTTGTCGACTTCGACGATCGAGCCGGTTCCGAGGTCAAGGACGTCGCGAACGACCATCTTAACACGACCCAGCTCAACAGAAATTTCTAGCGGTACGTCAAGCAGCACGTCAATGGACGAGTCGTGCTCGAATCCTGGTTTACCTGCCCCACCAAACCCCGGCATTCCACCCACTTTCATGGCGGGAATTCCAGGAACCCCTTCAGATCCTTCATCTCCGTCTTCCTCGGCTCCGATAATCAGCTTTGCCGTGTCGTCGTCCATGAGCCAGAGGACAACCCCTGTCTCTTCGCCGATTTGCATTGCGATATTGCAACGAAGAACCGAGGGAGCGTGGGCGAGGTTATCCGCGAGCTGAATCATCTGGTATCTGATGCTCATTCCCGTTGCGACAACCGTATCCAAAAGCGCGTTGCCTAACCCAAGGCAGAGGCCCTGAACAATGGACTCTGCAAACGGCCGTACCTCGGCAATCACATCATCATCGACCTGTTCCCAAGACATTCCTGTAACAGCCCTGGCAACTACGAGAACCGTATCTGGGCGAACCAGAATCATCTGCATCGCTTCTGGGTTGTTTGCCATAGCAAACTGAATCGCGAGAATGTTTCCACCAAGCTCTGCCGAAAGTTCGGAGACGTTTGCCCGCATGGCAAGCGGCGAGGAGAACTTCGCCGGTACCGGCGAGTTAGAACTCACTGTTTCGCCAACGGTTTCCCAGATCGACGGTAGCAGTTCGCTAAATTGTTGAATGAGTTGTAAGTTATTCATGTTCTTACTGCTGGATAGGTTCGGTAATGGAGAAAACGTAGCGCTTGCCATTCATCATCGGTCGCCCTTTGAATTTCGGCACGTTGGCAATCATAAATGTGAGATCCTTTTCGGTCATCTGGTCGAGTTTGATAACGTCACCAACTTTGACCTCTAGAAATTCTTCGAACGGAACCGTTGTCTTTCCCAGCAGAACCTGGCAAGGGACTTCGGTGGCGGAGACCTGGTTAGAAACGAGTCGTCGAACCGCTGGGCTCTGTCGCTTTCCGCTTGATGCGAACCACTTTTGAGCGCTGAGCTTGATCGTGATCGGCTTCAAAACCAGATAGGGGATGCAAATGCTCATTGCCGTCCGCATTTCGCCGATCTTAACTTCGAAGAGGATAACGAGAACAATGTCGTTTGGGGGTGCAACGCTGACGAACTGACTGGAAGTCTCGAGGCCGTCAACACTCGGCGAAACAACCACCACGCCTTCCCAAGACTGCTTAAGTGCACCTAACATTCGCTCAAGAACCGAACGAACGAGCGGTTTTTCGATATCGGTGAGAACGTTGCGCTCCATCGGTCTGCCGGGACCGCCAAGCATCTTGTCAATAAGGGCAAAGATGAGTCCCATCTCGCACTCGACAACGATTTGTCCGTTGAGTGGCGGAAGCGAGACGATGCCAAACACGGAGGCGCTAATCGAACGCAGATACTCATCGTAAGGAATCTGCTCCATCGAGATCATTTCGATGTTGATTTGCGATCTTGTTTGCGCCGAGAGGGCCGAACCAGCTGTTCGAGCAAACGTGTCATGAAGCATGGAAAGCGTTCTGAGCTGATCCTTCGAGAGTTTGTCCGGCCGTCGAAAATCGTAAACCTCGTAAGAGTAGTTTTGAGTCTTGGTAGTGCGAGGGCTGCTTCCTTTCTGCTTCGGTGCTGCTCCGGCCTTCGGCGTGCTACTTCCCGCTCCGCCGCCTGAATCGGCGCCAAGTGTGCTCAGGAGAGCTTCTATTTCGGCTTGTGATAGGATGTCTGACAACTGCGTTTCCCCAAAAGGTCTACAGTTGATTTCGGCACAACCCCTGAATTCTTAAGGGGAAACGGCAAAAAACCTAGAGAATTGCTCTAGGTTTTGCCGCACTCTGTGGTTTGGTCTTTACTGAGTTGCAAACGCTTTGAAGAATACTTTCAGGATTGGACCCTTTGCGGAGTGCCAGCCCTCAGGAATCTCTTCCTCTTCGACCGGTTCCTCGTCATGGCTTGGCTTCTTTTTCTTGCCATGACTGTCCACTTCTTCTTCGTCGACCTTTTTCTTTTTCTTCTTGTCTTTGTCGGACTCTGGTTCCTCTTCCTTGTGTTCCTCTTCCTTAAATATCTTGTTCAGCTTGGCTGCTATTTTGAGCTTCATAGCTGTAAGGTGAGCTTCGGTCAGGGTTTCCTCTTTCTTAGTCGACTTGATGACGGTGATCACCGCATCAGCTACTTCGCCGGCATGAGCATCAAACGTTGCAGTCTGAAATCCCTCTTTGGGGAGGAAGGCAACTTTAAAGCGTGCATATGTCAGGCCATCGGAAAGATTGATCGTGAACTCATCCTTCAATTCAAGTTCAGCTTTTGCGAGCTTAATCTCAGGCTCTTTTTTCTTATCCTTCCCTTTGCCTTTCATCATGAAGAAGCCGCCTCCCCCAAGGACTAGCACCAGGGCCAGGATAATTGGTAGCTTCCCGCCTTTCTTCTTTCCGCCCTCTGCGCCTTCTTCTTTTTTCTCTGCTTTCGCCGACATATTCCCTCTCCGTGCCTAGTAGGTTCCACAGCAGGTAATCGTGCTGACCTAGTGTTTTTGCGAGAGTTGTTTTTCGTAGCGGTGGACGGTGCCGTCTTCGGGGTCTTCAAAGACACCAACAAACTCGAATCCGTTCTTCTGAAGCACTCTCTGGGATGCGGGTGCTACGGGGAGGGTGTTGGCTCGGACAGTGGTTGCGCCTTTTGAGGCGGCGTACTCGCAAAGCCAGGTGGTGATTTGGGTGGCAACTCCTTGGCCTTCGGCCTCGGGGGCGACTCCATAGCCGATTTCTGTCCAACCGTCGACGGGCGGATCTTTGAACGCCCCCGAACCGACGATTTGACCGTCACGGATTGCGAGAAAACCTAGCCAATCAGGTTGTTTGGTGTATTTCTCGACGATGTCTCTCAGGAACTCTTCGGGGAGAAGGGCGCCTTCCGCCGTGGTCAAACCGGTGGTGTTGAGAAACTCTTGGTGCGATCTCGCCATCATTTGAAAGTCTTCAACTGAGATCCATCGCTTTGTCAGCACGCCTCAGTGTAACTCCGGGCAAGGTACAACCTAGGGGTCTCTCATGCAAGAAGTTCTCGATCTGCAAGCTCAAGCCCTGACCGAAATTGCTTCGGCAGGTTCCACCGCCGAACTGCGGGATTTGAAGATCAAGTTTTTAGGCAATAACGGATTGATTAGCGGGAAGCTCCGGGAAGTTGGCTCCTATCAAGGCGACAAGCGGGCGTTTGGTCAGGCGGTGAATGCCGCCAAAGGTGCTGTTGAAGAGGCGCTTGCAGTTCGGGAAGAGGATTTGAAGGGGGGTGAGCTTGCCGCCCAGTTCGAGGAGGAACGGATTGATGTGACCATGCCGGCACGTCCGACCCAAGTCGGCTACGAGCACGTTCTTCAGCAGACGATGAACCGCATTAAGCGGGTTCTTGGTGGACTTGGCTTCGAGTACCTCGAAAGCCCGGAACTCGAGCATTTCCGCTACAACTTTGATGCTCTGAACTACCCGCCGGATCACCCGGCGATGGACGATCAGGACACGTTCTACATTGATGACAACCATGTCCTGCGGACTCAGTGCACTGCTCTCCAAGGGCGAGTTTTTGAGGAAGTCCAGCAAGGTAAGCGCTCCTTACCTCTGCGGGCGTTTACGATTGGGCGCACGTATCGTAATGAGGCGGTTGACCGCACCCACAGTCACACCTTCCATCAAGTCGACTGTTTCATGATCGACGAAAAGGTCTCGATGGCGAACCTAAAGGGCACCCTCGGACTCTTCGCCCGCGAGATGTTTGGCAGCGAAGTCACGGTCCGCTTCCGCCCCGACTTCTTCCCCTTCGTCGAGCCCGGCGTTGATTACGCCATCTCGACTCCTCGATTGTTCAATGGCAAGTGGGTCGAACTCGGCGGGGCTGGCCTCATTCACCCGAATATCTTGGAGAACTACGGCATCGATACTGAGCGCTACTCTGGGTTCGCATTTGGCTTGGGTGTTGAGCGGATCCCGATGATGAGTTACGGAGTCGACGATTTACGGCACTTCATGGAGAATGACCTGCGATTCTTGGAGCAGTTCCGTGCCGAGCCGATTGAGTTGAAGTAACGTCCAACCTTCGCCCACGGAGTACCTACCGAGTTTCCACCAGCATGTGGTCAGACTTGTCGTTGCCTAGAGCCTTGGCTCAGCAATGTCGCCAACACCCCCGCAATAAAGATACATCCGGCCAAGAACCACAGCCCGCTCTCGAACGATCCTGAGCGGGTTTTTAGCTCGCCGACGATTTTCGGCCCGAAGAAGCCCCCGAGGTTGCCAACCGAGTTGATGAGTCCGACGGCGAAAGCAGCTGAGGAGGCTGTGAGCGTCGAAGTCGGATGGGTCCAGAAAGCAGGCAAGTACGAGTAAAGCGTCAGACCCAAGAGGCACATGAACACGGTGGCCAGCACCGTTGAGGATGCAAACAGTGCGGCAAGACCCATCGCGCCTGATGCCAGGAGCAGAGGAACCGCGGTGTGCCAGCGACGCTCTCGAGTACGGTCCGAGTGGGCCCCGGCCCAGAGCATTCCTCCGAAGCCGAGAACGTAGGGCGCTGTGGAAATCAGCGTCTGGACAACGACTGAGGTGCCCTTGAACTTGTCGACAATTGCGGGCAGGAAGAACGTGAAACCATACATGCCAGTGACGGCAAACAGGTAGATCAACGCAAGGAGCCAAACCTGCGGGTTCCGAAGACCTGCCTTGATCTGGTCGCCACCTAGCGACATCTTTGCCGACTTCTCGTTGGCAAGTTCGGTGGTGATCCATGCCTTCTCGTCGTCATCCAGCCAAGTCGCCTGTTCGGGTCGATCAGTCAGGTAGTACCACGTCACGACTCCCATGATCACTGACGGAATACCCTCAAGGAAGAACACCCAGCGCCAGCCGGCGAGGCCCATCCAATCAACACTGTGCATGATGAACTGGGACAACGGAGTCGAAATGATTGTGGCAAGCGGAATTCCGATCAAGAAGAGCGATTTCGTCTTTGCCCGATCCTCAGCCCGGAACCAGTGGGAGAGGTAGACGATAACTCCAGGAAAGAACCCAGCCTCGGCGAGGCCCAGGATGAAGCGAAGCCCATAGAACTGCTCTTTCAAACCGAAAGCCTCGAAAAGCGGGAGACCGATGAAGCCCATCAGGGTTGCAATGATGCCCCAAGAGACCATGATGCGGGCGATCCACTTTCGTGCACTCCAACGCTCGACGATTAATGTGCCTGGAATCTCCAGCAGGAAATACCCGAGGAAAAAAATCCCGGCTCCGGTGCCGATAATCGCCTCGGTGAAGCCAAGGTCCTTCTTCATCCCAAGCGCGGCAATCGAAACGTTCGTGCGATCCAGAAACGCCAGCAAGAACAGAACCAACAAGAATGGGATCAGCCGCTTCGTAATCTTCGCCCGAGTTCTTGTCGCGATATCCATTGGGCGGATTATAGCCACAAAAAAGCCCCCGTGTCGGCAAAAACACGAGGGCAATGGAGGAAGGCGACGCTCTTCTTTTAGTTCTTGAGAGCGTTCATCCGCGGGGTTGCAGGAGCAACCTCTACTAAGGCTTGTTTAGGAGCTACGAGAAAAACGTCTGGGCCAATCTCTTCCCAGGTTCCTTCTTGCACGTAGTTGACACCGCAAAGGAAGTTGAGAACCTTTTCCTTGACCTCTGGGGCCAGAAGGCTTAGGTTTAAAATCTGTTGTTCACCGTGCTTGAGGCCGTTTGCGGCCGCCATGGCGTCGTCGAAGTGCTGCATTTCGCGACGAATGGTCACCGTGTAGCGGTGGCTCGGTCGCATTGGGCTGTGCACAACGGCTTGCTCCATGACTTCGGGCTCGAAATCATCGATTTCCTCGGTGCGTGTGAATAAGTTGGCAATTTTGCCAAATACGGACGGTTTGTCCATTACCATCTCTTCCATGAGTTCTTATTGATTCCTTATTAGTCTCTTGCTCCGAAAAGCAGGGTTCCAACTCTGATATGGGTTGCTCCTTCCTGGATTCCCACTTCAAAATCGAGGCTCATTCCCATGCTGAGATTCTTGGTTCCAATCGATTCTCCAAGATGCCGAAGCTTCCTGAAGTAAGGTCTTGATTGCTCGGGATCCTGTACGACTGGGCCAATTGTCATCAGACCTGACAAATTTGCCTGCTCACATCTTATGACATCCTGTACAAAGGTGTCAAGCGAATTTTGTAAAATTCCGCTCTTTTGTTCTTCCTCGGCAACGTTGACCTCGATAAAGACATCGACGGATTTTTCAGATTTGTTCAACTCTTTTAGTTGCGAACTTGTTTCAATCGTATGTATTGCGTGGCAAATCTCGGCCGCTCTTCTTGTTTTGTTTGACTGCAGTTTTCCAATGAAATGCCACCGAATGTCTTTGGGTAGTTCTTCGACCTTGGGAACCAGCTCTTGCAGCCGGCTCTCGCCAAAGTCACGGTGACCAAGATCGTAGAGTTCTTGGATCGCCGAGGCGGGATAGGTCTTAGAGACTGCTATGAGCGTTACCGAGGAGGCGTCTCTACCGACGGAGTCGCAAGCACGCGCAATGCGATCCTGAATATTTCGGTAACGTTCGATCATCCTTCCATTTTCCTGATCAACATGGCAAACTGGTCGAGTATGGCGTCAACGCCCGAAGAATTCATCGCCGAACTGCCCGCAGAACGCGTCGTAATCGTTACGGCATTGCGAGAAGTAATCAGAAAGAATCTGCAACCCGGCTTTGATGAGGGCATTCAATATGGCGGGATCGGCTACTACGTCCCCCACAGTTTGTTTCCAAATGGCTACCACTGTGACCCGAAACAACCCCTACCTTTCCTGACTTTGACCAACAAAAAGGGGCACGTCGCTCTCCATGCCTTTGGCCTGTATTGCTTGCCAACGCTCAAGGAAAAGTTTGTGGAGGCATTCAATGCAACGGGCAAGAAGTTGGACATGGGTGCCGGATGCATTCGCTTCAAGAAACTTGAAAACATCCCGCTCGAAGTCATCGGCGATATGGTCAAGGGAATCCGCGCCGAAGAGTTTGTCCGGCAATACCAATCAATGGTGCCGGACAAGAAGAAGTAGCAGACCTTACTCTTGACCGCCACCATTGACTGGCGACACGGTTGAGGTCCCGGAAATGGACTGCTTTGGAGTCGATGCAGGTCGAGAAGGACCGTACGAGACAATGCGGGGCGACCCGGCATAGTAACTTCGGCCCAGTGGTTCCTTCTTGATCTCGACGCCGTTTTTCAGAATGTGGCGAAATGTGTAGATCGACCTGGTCGAAGCGCCTTTTTCGGTTACACGAACTGCACCTGGTGGAAGTGAGGGATCAAAGCTTCGCTTTTCGCCTCTGCTAGATGACCGCAACCCGCTCGAACTGATTTTAACACTGATTGTTGGATCCTTCTTCCCAAGGATTCTCCAGCAAAGCGTTCCGGGTTTGTATTCGGCAGCCAGAACGATTGGGGTTTCCATATTGTTCTCAATGACCAAATCTTGCGCCCCCCAGTTGACAGTCGCGTCGCGACCGACCGGAACGTACGGAACGGGAAGCGAGTGGTTCGTCCTTTCCACAATCTTCAGGTTGGCAAACAAAGATGCATTGTAGAGGGTTGTTGAAACCTGACAGATTCCGCCTCCAACACCCGTTTCGTGCCGTCCATTCACGAACACCGGAGCTTCGCGGAAGCCACCCTTAACTGTGCGCTGTCCAACGGTCTGGTTGAAGCTGAATCGTTCACCCGGAAGAAGCACGACTCCATCGATTTTCCCAGTAGCCAGACGGATATTGTTCGAGCGATCCCGGACTCCGGCATTGAAGTTCGTCTTGAACTCGGAAACGACATCCGTTATCTGAGCAAGAACTTCGTCGGACAACTTCTTGGGTGCCTGCTTGATCGGGACTTCGACAACTTGATCATCCTGCACAGCGGCGATGACGGCGGACGCAAGGTTCGACTCGTCGACGGTCAGCACCGGTGTTTCTGGCGTTCGTTGAATTTGTCCCCCAATAAACTTCACCTTTGCGGGGGCTGGAGGGCCGAAGATTTTGGAAACAACAGATTTTAGAGGCCCCAAGTCAACCCTGTTCGGCTTGAAGATGGGATTGAAAACTTGCTTGTCGTCGGAGCCCATCACTTGTCCAACCACCCCTTCGACGGGGACTTGGGCAACCGAAGCGACATCGTCGATGACAACTCCAAGTTGGGTGGCGCTAAAGGTTTCTTTTGCCGTTTTGTCCTGAATTTTCAGGTTGAGTGGTCTTGGGCGAACCGCATCCCACCAAATACGAACCTTCTTTTGAGCCTCGCTTACAGTTAGACCGCCAACATCAACGATTCCAATTTGGCTTCCCTTTTTGAGTTTCGGCTCAACAGTTTGAGACACACCTGCTAGGACGATCGATACAATCGCGACACTCGACAAAGCAACAACGCCAGCGCGTTTCATAAAGGCATTCATATACGCCAATCTACAGCGACATGAGTATGACGAACTTCCGACCTCAAATGATTCAATTTTCGGCGGTCATAATAGATGATGTGCAAAAGCTAGTTTGGTTCAATGGCACCGTTGGTCCGCTCGAAACGGCGATGATTCCCGCGGCTGATCACTGTCACCTTTATGGAGACGGACTTTTCGAAGGAATTCGGATCTACCATCACAAGGTCTTCAAACTTGATGAGCACCTCGACCGGCTTTACCACGGCATCAAATATCTCAACTTCAAAATGTCGATCTCACAACCCGAGCTGAGGGCGATCATCCTAGACACTTGCACCAAATCGGATATGGAAGCCGGCTATATTCGCCTGAACGTGACTCGCGGCACTGGACTCGGACTTGACCCAAGCAAAATTGATACCGAGCCGAACGTCATGGTGATGATCAACACTCTTGCTCTGTATCCGCCCGAGGCGTACGAAACTGGGCTTGATGTTGTCACAACTAGCTTCAAGACAATTCCTGCAGACGCGCTGGATCCACGCCTTAAGTGCATCGGTAAGTACGCTTCAAACATCTTGGCTAAGCAAGAGGCGAACTTCCGCGGAGCTGGAGAAGGTTTGATGCTGAATCATCAGGGCAACGTCGCCGAGTGTACGGGCGATAACATTTTCGTGATCCAGAATGGAGTCATCCGAACCCCTGACCCTGCCAGCGGAATCCTGAAGGGCGTGACTAGAGATGCGGTGATGGGCTTGGCTCGAGCCGCGGGCCACCCGGTTGAGGAGTGCAAACTCACTCCATTTGACCTTTACGCCGCCGATGAGTGTTTCCTCACAGGGACCGCGGCCGAGGTCATCCCGATGGTAACCCTTGATAGCCGGCCAATCGGAGACGGCAAACCTGGTCCGATCACTAAGCAACTGGTCGAGCTCTACCGCGAAGAGACCAAGAACGGCGTCCCGTTCTGAGCCTGATGACCTGCGCTGAATGCCTCCGTCCGAAGACTCTCCAAGTCACGGAAGGGGGCATTTCCTTTGCGGTTTGCTCGGCATGCGAACGGTTACGACCGATTAACCGGTTACTCCAATTGCAACAACCACAACAGCCTCTCGACGCTTGCCCCGTGTGTAAAACCAAGCGAGCGACAGTGAAAAAGACCGGTTTAGTAGGTTGTCCGGTGTGTTACGAGATATTTGATGAGAATATCCGTGAGATTCTAGGTCAAAATTAGATTCAAATGAAATGTGCTCGAATTGTCGGTTTGGGGGCGTTGGCGATCACGATTCTCGCCTGCGGTGGAGGAGGCGGAACTCCGGCTGAGCTACCTGATCCGAATTTTAGATTAGTCAACCTGGCACCGGGAGTTTCATTAGATTTTTATGTCAACGATGCCGTGGCGGTTTCTAATGTTGGCTTCGGAGCGACTTCTACCTCCTTCAGATCAACCAAGAGCGAGGAACAAGACTTTTCAGTTAATGAGAATGCGAGCAGTATCGTCATTGATTCCCAAGCAAAGACTCTTAACAAGAATTCCAACCACCTCGCGATTGCATTTGGTCTCAAGGACTTCGGCACAGAGAACCTCAAGCGACTTCGATTTGATTTCTTTGAAGTGAACCGCTTGGTTCCGAATGGCAATAAATCACGGGTTTACGCGTTTAACTCGTTTGTCCGATCAACTGGAGAAGACTCCTATGCGGTGACGTTCAAGAATCCTGGACTCAACCCAGTCATTCAGTTCAACGCCATCGACTTTGGTCAAATAACATCCAACGAAATTGACGCCGGCCCGACCACTCTCACTGCGCAACGTCAGTTCACGGAGAGTGAGGTTGTCACCGTGACGCAGAACTTTGAAGCAGGAAAGATCTATCTGATGGTTTTCGGAGGCCAAGAACCTTCTCCAACGATCACATTTTTTGAGATTCAGCCGAAATAGCGGAACGTGTTTGGCGTTCAATCATAATGATGGTTATGATCGCGTCATCTTTGGTCGCTCTCTCGATGGTTGCAGCTCCGGTACTGGAGTTCAAGGTTTCCGCTACGCCAGGCAAGGACGGCTTGGTCACTGGTAGCTTGACCGTAAAGATTCCGGAGGGTTGGCATGCGTATCAGAACCCGCCGAAGAGTGAGTACGAAAACCCAGTCACCCTGACCACCAAAACCAAGAAATTTAAGCTCACGAAGGTGACTTATCCAAAAGGGATCGCGATGATGTCTTCCGGTAACGACTCTCTTGTGTATGAGGGCTCAATCAAAATCGACTTCGTTGGAGGCTTCGAAAAGGGCTTCAAGCCTAGCAAGAAGGGCTACGAAGCGGTTCTTGATTTTGGATATCAGCTCTGCGACGCTTCCACATGCATCCCGCCAACATCAGCTGCAGTGAAACTCGTTTGGAAGCCAAAGAAGTGAATTCCTTTTCGGTTGGCTCATTTGCAATCGGCGACGGCTCTCTGACGATTATCGGTGGCCCGTGCCTCGCTGAGTCGCAGGGACTTTGCGAAGATGTCTGTGGCACGTTGCAATCTGTTTGTGCCGAGCTTGGGCTGAACTACATCTTCAAGGCGTCGTTCGATAAGGCAAATCGAACCTCCGCTGGTTCGGTTCGTGGGGCTGGTCAAGCGGCTGGTCTTGGGATTATCGACTCGGTTGGAAAGAAGTTTGGAGTTCCGACGACTACGGACATTCATCTCCCCGCTCAGGCGGCCGAAGTCGCTGCGGTCGTGGACATCCTCCAGATTCCGGCGTTTTTGTGCCGACAGTCCGATTTGCTAGAAGCGGCCGCGTTGACTGGTAAGCCGGTGAACGTTAAGAAGGGACAGTTTTTGGCTCCGGGCGACACGCTTAATATCGTCCAAAAGATGCAGTCGTTTGGCGCAAAAGGGACGATGCTTTGCGAACGGGGAACGACGTTTGGTTACAACACGCTGATCGTCGATATGCCAGGTCTTGAGACAATGCGGTCGTTTGGGGTTCCGGTTTGCTTCGACGCCACCCACTCGGCCCAGCGACCAGGCGGTGCAGGCACGACAACTGGCGGGGTTCGGGAGTCGATTCCGGCGATGGTTCGGGCTGCAGTTGCGGTCGGGATTGATGCACTTTTCTTAGAGTGTCATCCGGATCCCGCAAACGCTTTGAGCGACGCGGCCACTCAGTGGCCACTGCATCGCATCCGCGAGATTTTGGAACCCGCCGTTGCAATTCGAGCAGCTCTAGCCGCCAAAGGCTAGGCACCCATCGCGAGACGCATTGAATCAGCGACTAGTTGGAGTCGCTCTTCCTCCGGAAGCTCCTTCAATGTGTCATCAAAGGGTTCTGCTTCAACCGGGCCGCAGTAGCCTATCTCTCGCAGAGCCGCCATGAAATCTTTCAGCGGCAATACACCGGTTGTGCCGGGCAGGCCCCGTTTGTTATCGACTAATTGATCTCGCTCTAAGCCTAGCGGGGCGTCGTTGATATGGACGAGGACAATCTTCGACTCGGGCACTTTCAGGACGTCTTCAACCGAACCACCTGAGGTGTACAAATGCCACAGATCGAGCAGAATTCCCACGTTAGGTCCGATCTCCGATCCGACTCGCATCATCTCTTTCATGGTGTACACCCAAGGGAATCGGAAGGAGTCGCGGAGTGTCTTGGGGCCAATGAACTCCATTCCGAAGCTCATGCCGTGGTCACGCAAGATGGTCGCCACCGGCGTCAGGCGCTCCACATGAAACTCTCCAAATTGATCAAAATTTAGGTCGTTAGATCCTGGAAGTATCCACGTTGCGCAACGAGTGACGCCAAGCGCTGCCATCAATTCCGTCTGTGATCGGAAAGCTTCCAGACCTTGTCGATGTTCTTCAACAGATCCCCGCCAGTTAAAAGAAACGCCCCAAGCCCCTGGAACTACCCCGACCTCCTCAAACAGCCCATTCACTTCGGCAGGATCGCGTCCCGAGACCAGCCCCGGCGACATCGCCAGCGAATCAAACCCACCGAGACGGCAAAGTTCGAGCCCTCTTTCCAGACTAGGAATCGGGATATGGACGGCACCGCCGTTGAGGCACTTCAGCATGTCGCAAGGTTTACCCGAACCAATCGCCACTTCGATCCCGTATCATTGTTACGATGCCATTTATGCGATTCGAAGCCAAGGATCCAACCGGCCGAGTCGTCTCGGGCACATTGCAGGCGGCGTCCGCCAAAGAGCTTGAGAGTCTTCTCGCGAAGCAAAATCTTTCGCTGGTCACCCTGAACGGTTGGCAAATTGAACCTGTGGCTGCCCCCACAAAATCGCGAACTCCAGTTCCAATCCCCGCTCGACAAGCCCAGACCCAAGCAAAAATTTCAACTCCAACCCCATCCCGCCAAGTCAGCGACCCCCCGTGCATGGCGATGGGGCGGTACTTCCTTTTGTTCACCCGCTGGGCAGACCTCAGCCGAGCGGGAGTTGGGCAGGCGTCGATTCTCAACACCTTAGCGGGGGGCTCAGTTGGAAATGCGAGCGGAATGTTTCGCGAAATGGCCGAAGAAACGTCCAACGGGTCAATGCTCGCCGACAGCATGGAAATCCGTCCACGCTACTTCGCCCCAAACGTTGCCAGCACCATTCGCGTAGGTGAGATCGCGGGAACCGTGCCCGAAGCTATGCTGGCAATCGCGGAAACCGCCAAACGAGCGTGGGCATTCGCGTACTTCCAATTCGCGTATGGACTCCTCGTTGTTCCAGGACTTATCGTCGCGAGTATGAGCGGGTGGGCACTGGGTCTGGCGTCAAAAGAGGCAACAAGAGCTCACTTCAACGAAACAGCGAAGCAACTTGGCAACGAAACGCCTTCTGAATTTGGAAGGCGAATCCTGATGGAAAAGCTCCACGACCACTGGGGGCTCTTCATCGGCGGATTCATCGTCTCCGGCATCTACATTGCTCTCTATCTCCTCCTGATGACCCCAACGTTTCGGCAGTTCCGGCACCGGCTCGGCACTTGGGTTCCCTTTGCTTTGCCGAGGGCAAGATCAGAGGCCGTGGAGCGAGTCGCCTGGGCGCTCAGTTCTTTGCTCAAAGCAGGCTTATCGCCCGCGGCGGCCATCTACAATGCCCTCGGCACAATTCCCAATTTGCACCTCAGGGCACAGGCACTGCGTGCTTTAGGCAATATCCGAGAGAACGAACCACTGACAAGCATTCTCCCGCGACTCGGGCTACTTGAACGCCAGCAAATTGACATGATTCACGTCGGGGAGCAGGTTGGAACTCCTGATCGATCCATGGAGCAGATCGTCGAAATGGAGCGAATTCAATACGGCGCGCGAACGCGGGTCGCCCAAATCGCCAACTACATCGGCCTCGCCTTGGGACTGGGATTGGTCATCGGTGGAGTCGTCATCGGACTCTACACGATGTACGCCACAAACATGGTGGACATGCTCAACCATGCAAGCGATGTTCCCTAAACACCTTCAGGGGAGACGATTTTAAGAAATCAGCCGATAGAATAAGGGTATGCCCACGTATCAATACCAGGCTGTGCAAGCAGATGGGTCCATGACCCAGGGTCTTTTGCACGATGCCAGCCTCGATTCAGCTATGCATAAGCTGATGGGGCAAGGGCTACAGGTTCAATCGATCGGAGTTGCGGCAGCGGCGGGAGATCCGCTTGCGGCGCGGCTTCAGCCCGCTGAGAGACCTCTGGTGAACGAATCCATCCCTGGCGTTCATGCAGACGCCCGAGGAGCTACCTATACCGAACAAAGCGTGGATTACGCACCGAACGCCGAGATGGGCGGATATTCGGGACACGAAGGGGTCGGCGGTCCCCCAACTGGACAGCGACACTACATCGCGACAAGCGTCGTCGGTCCACTCGTTGGCAAAATCTCGCTGACGAATCTTTCTTTCTTCTACACTCAGCTCGCGACGATGCTTAAGGCCGGAGTTCCCATGGTTCAGAGCTTGGATACCCTGTCCAAGCAAGCTCGCGATCCTCGATTCGCGGCTATCCTGAGAGAGATTCGCGGTCATGTCGAAGCCGGACGCCCGATGACTGCGGGAATGCAACGTTACCCTGAGGCTTTCAGCCCGGTCATGCTCAGCATCATCCGCACCGGAGAGGAGGGTGGATTTCTTGATGAAGCTCTGGAAACCGTTGCGAAGTACACCGACGACGAAATCGAGCTTCGTAACCTATATCGCCGCGTCACGATTTACCCAAAGCTCCTCGTCGGAGCTTCGATCGTCGTGATACTCGGTGCCAACGCGATCATCGGCTCGATCAACTCTCAAGCAGGCAAGCTATCTTCCCCACTCACCACGGCGTCCACTTGGTTCTGGCTAGCTCCCCTGCTGATTGGCCTGTTCCTGTTCTTCCGCGTGGGTCTGGCGAACTACCGGGTGAAGTATTTTTGGGACATGATCATGTCGTACATCCCGTTTGTTGGCGGCACCGTCCGCCAGATGGCGATGGCAAAGTTTGGCCGGGCATTTGGTGCACTTTACCGTGCCGGGGTTCCGTTGCAACGAGTTATCCCCCTCTCTGCCGACTCTTGTGGAAACGAGTACATGCGAGCCCGCATCTACCCTGCCGGAAAGATTCTTGAGAGCGGTGCTGGCGTTACCGAAACACTTAAGGCGACTGGTGCGCTCTCGCCCATCGTCATCGACATGCTCAGTACTGGCGAGCGAACCGGAAACCTTGATCATATGCTGAACAAGATGGCCGACTACTATCACGACGAGGCTAAGACCAAGTCTGTCCAGCTCGGATACTTTACGGGAGTCTTAGTTCTCTTGCTCGTTTCCGCCTACATTGGCTCAATTATTGTTAACTTCTACCAGAACTATGGCAAGGGTTTTACCGACATTATGAAGTAGCCCTCGCTTCACTAGACGATGCAGCAAGACCATTACCGAGTCCTGGGAGTTGCCCGCAACGCTACGCCGAACGACATCAAGTCGGCGTATCGCAAGCTGGTGCTTGTTCATCATCCGGACAAAAGTGCCTCAAAAGAGTCAGCTGATATCTTCCACCGAGCGACGTCGGCATACGAAGTTTTAGGTGATCCCGAACGACGGAGGCACTACGACACCGTCGTTTCGGGCGAGAAGCGCCGAACGGCTCAGGGACAGCGACCTGCGACTCAACCAAGTAGCACAGCAAGGCCCCAAACTCAGACTCAACCTCAGCCACAAAAGGCGGGTAACCCAGGCACGGCGGGCATGAAGGTCACAACCGTGCCTGCTGACATCACTCGGCTGACGCTGCTTTTCACGCGTGGGAGTTATGTTGAAAGCGAGAAGCTTGCCCGCGACATTTTGAATCGTGATAGCCGGCAACCGATTCCGTATGCGGTCCTTGGCGATCTTGCCCGAGCAAAGGGCCACCTTGATGAGGCAGCGAAGATGTACGCCTACGCAGCCCAGATGGACCCCCGAAATCCGATTTATCAACAACGCCACGAAGAACTGGTCAAGACTGGTCGCGCCGAACCAAAGACCGGGCGCGCTGCAGTCAGAGAAGACCGCGCGATCTTGAGCGTGATGGTGGGCGCTCTTTTGTTAGTTTCCACCGCGCTCTACGTCTGGATCGCCAGCGAGCCTGCCATCGCCCCCGGTATTAGCCTCATCAGCACCTGGACTTTAGGTCTTGTCGTGATGCTTTTTCTTGGTGGAGTTTCGGTGGGAGCGGTAATGTGCGCCGGGAACTTCTTGGATCGATTCTCGGTGTCTTCGACTAATTCACTCGGCCGGGTCTCATCGCCCATTCTTGCACTCACTTCGGTTGCGATTGTGAACTTCTGGGCCGCAGTCGCACTTTACGCCGGGATCAGCGTTGCTCAGCGGTCTTTCAACGTCTCGCACTTGCGCTTTTTGGGGGGAATTGGCCTAGTCGTCGTCATTCTCACCCTCTCCTGCCTGGGTTCGGCAACTCGATTCCTCCCAATGCAGACCCTTCTTTGGGGTGGAAACATTGCCTACCTCGGTGGAATCTGCGGCTGGATGATCGCCGATTCTTTTAAGAGAGTTTAGGAACCGTTAGGCTATTGATCCTTGAAACGCGAAAATCAGAAGGCCGCCAGCCTCTCTTTCGAGACACTGACGGTCCTACTAGACTGCTCTTAGCGTGCCCGGCGGTCGTTGGTTTCGAACTCTCGGACGACCATCTGACCACGGCCTTCACGTTGCAGGAGCATTGAGTGATAGACCTGTTGGCGGCGACCCCAAGGGTCGTTATAGTCGTGGATCATCACAACACGAGCCGAATCTCGATAGGTGCGGATTTGGTCAACACGGTATGAGTTGGTCTCAGCGTTGCTCGCCAAGTCATTGATGAGATCGAAGAAGTCGTTGGCATCCATTGAGTAGTCATAGCGACCATCTCTCATGATGGCTACCTGACCATTTCTTGGCACCAGACTTCCAATGGCACGCCTATCGTACCGCTCAAATCCGTCACGGAGATCTTCGAGCGAATTGTCGAGATCGACGTTGCGCCGGCCATTGCTGCTCCAGTCCCAACGGTTATCCCAACCACGGTCGTCGTAGACGTAGGTGACACCTCGGTTCCATAGCCATGGGCTTTGATAGTTGGTGATCACGACCGTATTGAAGTTCAGGTACCCCGGAAGGAATGGGTAGAGGTACCAAGGCGATACCACCACATTAAATCCGAGCCCGGCCTGCCACGGATTGAAACAGTAGTTTGGGAAGAAGAAGAAGTTGTCGTTCCAGCCCTGGTTGTAGTGGCAGTAACCTGTTCTCCAACCGTTGTCGAAAAAGAAGCCGTTGTTGTTTCCAATTCCACGGAACACCCCGTCCTGCCGTCGAGCTTTGAGGGCAAGTTCATCAGTTCGAACGATGCCCGGGGGAGCGCTAATCGGATTAATGGATGGAGCCCGATCAACGCGAACGTTACTGTTCGTGTTGTATGTTGTTCGACCTCGATCAGGTAGTGCTTGGGTCGCACCGCCGCCGCGATTTCTGCTCAGACCGCCGTCTTGATTTGGATGTCCAAGTCCGTTGTCGCCACCGCCTCGGGTTGGACCTCCTGAAGTTGATCCACCTCGATCTCTGGATGGTCCACTTGATTGTGTTCCGCCGCTAGTGGATCCACCTCGATCTCGGGAAGGACCTCCACTCTGAGTACTACCGCCACTCGAAGAACCACCGCGATCTCTGGAAGGTCCGCCCGATTGCGAATTTCCTCCGCTGGAGCCGCCACGTCCAAGACCTTGGTCTTGATTGGGTCGTCCCAAGCCAGAGTTGCTGTTTCCGCCTCTTGAAGGAGGTGGCGAACTCTGTGGTGGGTTGGAACGTGCTGGAGGATTGCTCGAAGGTGGAGGAGACGAGGGTCGGGATGGAGGGCTCGATTGTCCGCCCCCGGTTCCGCCGCCGCCACCCCGTCCTCGACCGAGACCGCCGTCTTGAGCGGTCGCCAGCACCGTTGCCAGGGCGAGAAGACTAATTGTTGAGAAGTAGCGAAGGCTTTTCATGGCATTCAATTGGATATACGCGCAACGCTTGTACCAGTTACTACCATTGTATCGGGATTAAGCCAAAAGGCGTAGCACATTAGAAAAACTCGCACGTCAGCATCTAGTCTGCTGTACGCCCTACCTCCTGACAACAGTCTCTTTGCGCCAGTTAGAAGCGATCAGCATTCCAACGCTGGAAGTTAGGGACGCTCCGAACAGTATTCTCAGCCGAGGGTCGCCAGGCTGAACAAGTCCACTTGTGATCCACATTGTGAGAAGAATGAACGGCAGGCAGATCGCTCCGTAGGCAAAAAACTCCTTCAGCAGGCTAATTCCTCTCGTTCGCTTGCGCTTGGGCGTCAGAGCCCGCTGGATTCGGTAGGAGAGTGCGATCGAAGGAACCGTCGCGAAGGGCAGGATGAGCGCGGCATTAGGAAATGTTCCGGACATCGCGTAGCTGATTTTCATGATCGCCCATTGGATCAGCGTCGAAATCAAGGTGAACCCAAGAATGCTGCAAATGTCAATCACTGCCTTCGTTGGAAAGATCTGACCGAACTTTCGGTCCCACATTTGCAGTCCAAAGTCGATCGCCGCCAAGGGACTCAGCTTGCTATCCCCATGCTCGCGAACGCCGAAAATAATCGGCACCTCCGCAACCCGAACATCCTTTGGACCCACCAACAGGATGTCAAACAGAAGTTTCTGCCCACGACCACAAAGGTGCGGTGCCGCTTCCTCAAGAACCGTCTGGCGGAGCATGAAGAAGTTGCCCATCGAGTCCTTCAGAGGCAAGTTGAACAGCTTCTGAGCGAGCGTATTGCTATAAAGGCTCAGTTTTGTTCGGAAGTTCGAAAACGCCTCCAGTTCGGCGCCCTCTTTGAACCGACTCCCGACGACCACGTCAGCAGAATCTCCTTGAATGAGCCCCAGCATTGTCTGAAGCTTAGTTTCGTCATGTTGACCATCCGCGTCCATGACCGCGATGACAGGTGCGGCAGAGCTCAGCATTCCTTCGGTACATGCCGTTGAAAGTCCACTTCGACCAATTCGTCTGATAAATCGGAAGTTGTGATGTTTCTGGGCCATCTCGCGCATCACTTCTGGCGAGCGATCTGTCGAATTGTCATCAACAATCACCATCTCCCAGTTCACACCTTTCAGGGCGTTCGAAACCTTCTCGAAGATGATCGGAATATTTTTCTCTTCGTTGAGCGTCGGGATGACGACGGTCAGTTCGAGGCCTGTCGCGACCTCGAAATTTAGCGGAACTCTATCTCCATCAAGCGAAATATCAACCAAGCGCACAGCACACCAAGAAACAGATATAAGTGTAGCGGTTTGTGAGCTTTCTCGCTACCAATGTTAACTCAATCTGGTACTTGTTTCGGGAACTTGACATGGTTTGTGAAGATTTGCGAAACTCCTCAAAAACAGTTGGTTATCGCGCGGGTTCAGTGACACGACTAGCGATCAGCAATCCTCGGCAGTGACCGAAACGGTTTAACCCCGGTAATTTTTCTAGGAAATCAGCCAACATTACATTGATGAGCAAACGACAGATCGGCGTTATTCCGGGCGACGGAATTGGACCAGAGATCACGAAATCGATGATCGATATTTTGGAAGCCGTCGGGTTCGAGGCAGATTGGGTTTATCTTGAAGGTGGACTTGGGGCAGTCGAAAAAGGTCTCCCATCGATGCCCGACGAGACGCTTGCCCGAATCAAGGAACTCGGAATTGCCATCAAGGGTCCGACGACGACTCCGGTCGGCAAGGGCCACAAATCAGCGAATGTTGCTCTGCGACAAGCCCTGGATCTGTTTGCAAACGTCCGCCCTGCGAAGACGATGCCCGGAGTGCATGGTCACTTTGAAGGCACAAATATTGACCTCATCATCGTTCGTGAGAACACCGAGGACCTCTACGCGGGAATCGAGTATCAAGCTCACCCCGATGTTGCCCAAGCAATCAAGGTAATTACCCGTCCCGGTTGTGAGCGGCTTATCCGATACGCATTCGAGATGACCAAGAAACAACAGCGAAAGCGCATTACTGCCGTCCATAAGGCGAACATCATGAAGCTCACCGACGGGATGTTCCTTGAAGAGTTCTACAAAATGGCTGCGCTCTACCCGGAGATCAAGGCAGACGATATCATCGTCGACAATTGCTGCATGCAGTTGGTGACAAAGCCTGAGCAGTTTGATGTCTTCGTGACGGAGAACCTCTACGGCGACATCGTCAGTGACCTCTGCGCGGGTCTAGTTGGCGGACTCGGCTTGGCCCCTTCGGCAAACATCGGAGCACATTGCGCGGTGTTCGAATCTGTCCATGGGTCGGCGCCTGATATTGCTGGAAAAGGGATCGCTAACCCTTCAGCATTGATTCTTTCGGCGGTGATGATGCTCCGACACTTGGGCGAGTACGAAAAAGGCCAACGAATTCAAAATGCCGTGCTGGCGGTTTGTGAAGAAGGCAAATTCACCACCGGGGACCTCGGCGGGAAGGCTTCGACGTCCGAATTCACTGCGGAAGTAATTCGTATCGCAACCTCCTAACCCTGTTCCGGCAGGCTCGAAAATTATTCTGAGGCATCACCTGACAAGTGATGTCTCAAAGCCGATGATCTGCTCAAGGAATTGGCCTTTGAAACAGAGCCTCACGCGCCAAGAGCAAGCAAACGTATAAACTCTAAGTCCGTTGCCACGAGTATCGATTCTGCTCACTTGCTATCAGCACATCAAGTACCTGCCTGCGGCAGTGGAGTCGGTGCGTAATCAAACCTACCAAGATTTTGAAATCATCGCCCTCGACGACGGTTCAACTGATGGATCTCGTGAGTGGCTCTCCGCTCAGACCGATCTACAGATTGTCTTCAACGAGAAGAACCTCGGCACCTATGGGACGCTAAACAAGGGCCTCGAACTCGCTACCGGCGAATTCGTTGCCGTGTTGAACGATGATGACGTTTGGATGCCAGAGAAATTGGAGCGGCAGGTTGCGTTGCTGGATTCACATCCCGAAGTTGGATTGGTTCATACCGAGGGCGAATTCATCGACGGTGAAGGAGTTGTTTTCGAAGGTAAGCCCCTCGGATTCTCATTCCCCAGATTCGAAACGGGTGACATCTTGCTTGATTTGGTTTACGAGAACAAGATCATTGCCTCGGCGGCAGTCTTCAGAAAAGGTCTCATTGAAAAGATTGGACCGTACAATGAAAACTACTTCGGCTCGGGCGATTGGGAGCTTTGGTTCCGCATCGCCGAGCAGGCTAAGGTTGGTTGCGTCAATCAGAATCTGACTCAGTACCGAGTCCACGGGGCTAACGCCTCGCACAAGCTTGAGAAGATTTGGAAAGACGACCAAATGCTTCGGGAGTGGATGCTTCCACGCCTTGAAGATTTGACCTCGAGATTCCCAGACGAGAGGGTCCAGGCGGCCAAGGCGCACTGTTGGGCGGCACTGGGAACGGTGAGGATGCTGAACGGCGACCCAAGGTCCTCACGTGAGGCTTATCGGGCTTCGATGCACCTCATGCCGGGGCGGATCAAGAACTACCTGCGGTTTGCGGCGACCTATCTGGGTCACAATACATTTCGGAAACTCTTATGATTTACCTAGATCACGCGGCAACGACGCCGGTTTGTGACGAAGCCCGAGCGGCAATGTCCGAAGCAATGGAGTTCTTTGGGAACCCCTCCTCTCTGCACACTGCGGGGCGAAAGGCAAAGGGCTTGATCGATATCGCTCGGGAACGGATTACGGGTGCCTTGGGCTGCGGTTTTCCTGAGTTCATTTTTACCAGCGGAGGAACTGAGGCGGCAAATCTCGCTTTGGTCGGCGCTGCGCTTGCCAATGAAACTTCAAGACGCAAGATCGTTTTGAGTGCAGTTGAGCACCATTGCGTCCATGGTCCTGCCCTCTTGCTGAGCAAACTGGGCTATGAGATTGTTGATTGTCCGGTGACCAAGGAGTCTTGTTTTGATCTTGATCGACTGCGCGAGTTGGTTGATGACAATACGTTGCTGGTCGGAATGATGAGTGTCAACAACGAGACAGGATTTATCCAGCCGATTGGCGAGGCCGTTTCCATTGCTCATGCGGCGGGGGCGATTTTCTTTTGCGACAATGTTCAGGGCTTTCGCAAAGGTGCGATCGATCCGGTTGCGCTCGGCGCTGATTTGGTGAGCGTTAGCTCGCATAAGATCAATGGTCCGAAGGGGATTGGCGGTCTTTACGTCCGACCGGGAACTAAGATTAAGCCGCTGATTTCGGGTGGGGGTCAGGAGCGGGAGGTTCGAGGCGGGACGGAGAATATCCTTGGCGCGGTTGGTTTTGGGACGGCTTGCACTTTGGATTACTGTGATGTTCGTTCGATGCGCGATCTGTTTTGGGATGCGCTTGTTGAGGCAGGTGGGATTCCGACGGTTCCGGCTCGCGAGAAGCTCTTGGGGTCTCATGCTCATTTCCGCTTCCCTACGGTTGACTCCGGGACGCTTTTGATCCGGCTGGATCGGGAAGGGATTTGCGCGAGCGGGGGGTCGGCTTGTTCTTCGGGGGCGGCGGAGCCTAGCCATGTTTTGAAGGCTTGCGGGTTTAAGAGTTGGGAGTGTAACGAGGGGATTCGGTTCTCGTTTGGGCGGGGGAATACTCTGGAGGACGCCAAGCAGGCGGCGGAGATCGTTATCCGGGTTGTCGATGAGCTACGGGTCCGTCGATAACGATTGAGGTTGTCATGTCGGCGACGACGTTCGTTACTGATCGGGCTCGGGCTAGGATCCAGTCGACGCTGAGGAGGACCACCAAGATTTCGTTGGATAGCCCGAGGGTGCCGAGGATGACGGCGAGGGAAATGAAGCCGGCTTCGGGGACGCCGGCGATTCCCATCGAGGTGAGGACGCAGAGCACGGCGATGCTCAGTTGCTGGGCGAAGCCGTAGTCGAGTCCTAGGCTTTGGGTCACTATGATGACGGCCATTGCTTCATAAAGCAGGATTCCGTCGTTGTTGAGGTTGGTTCCGATGCAGGCGGCCATTCGGCTGCTGGCTTTGCTGACTTTCAGGTTGTCGAGGGCCTTTAGGGTCAGGGGCAGGGTTGCTAGCGAGCTGTTGATGCCGAAGGCGTTGAGGCAGGGGGTCATGGCTTCTCTCCAGAACTGTTTTAGGTTCTGTTTCTTAAGAATAAGCCAGATGTTGTAGACGACGAAGGTTTGGAGGCTGAGGCCGAGGAGGCCGGTGCCTAGGTAGTAGCTGAGGCCGACGAAGTTTTGGAAGCCGCTGTCACCGACGCTTTTGGCGATGACGCCGAACATGGCGATTGGGGTCAGGGTGACGAGCCAGGTGATGACTTTCTCGGAAATTCGGAGGCCGCCGTGGATGAACTGGTTCCAGGTGGCGACCCAGGGTTCGTCGCTCTTCTGGAGCGATTTCAGGGCGCAACCGACGAGGACGGCGAGGAAGACGACGCCGAGGACGTTGCCTTGGGTGAAGGGTTCGACGATGGTGTCGGGGATGAGGTTGTCGATGAAGCCGAGGAGATCGGCTTTTTTGCCTTCGGCTTGCTTGAGCAGGCCGCCGTCGGTGAGACCTTTGTTATCCAGGACGAGGTGTTTGCCGGGTTGGATCAGGTTTGCCAGGCCCATTCCGATGACGGTGGCAAGGACGGTGTTGACGGCGATGACGCCAAGGAAGCGCTTGGCTTGGAGGATCTTGACGTCACTGGTGATGATGGCGTCGAGGATGGCGAAGAACAGGAGCGGGGCGGCGACGGCTTTGATGAGGGTGATGTAGAACTTGCCGATGTTGCCGAGGGGGGCGGCTTGTTTTCCGATGAGGAGTCCGACGACGATTCCGGCGGCGATTCCGACGAGGATGAGCCCGGTGGATCGGAGCGCTTTGTGGCCGGCGGCGTTGTCGGGCATGGAGGGAGTTTACAGTGAGCGGTGAGCGGGGAGCGGTTTTTGATGAGAACTGCGACGCATTTTGATGGGGGTGTTAGGTTCAACGTGGTGAGGTTTTGTCGATTTTGGTGGGGACAAGTGGGGTCAGCGTGTGTAGAGTTTGGGGGGCAGTTTAGGTTCAACGTGTGTTGGATTTTGGCGATCTGATGGGCGCAAAGGGGCGCGTGGATGGGGGTTGGATAAGTGGGGTAATTCAGGTACAAGCGGGTCTCCTCTTTGCTCGAGGGTGGGTAAAGACGGGTCATTCGTTGAACTTGAGTTTTGGCTGATGGGGTAACAGGGGGTAATTCGACTCGTGGCGGCTTGACGGCGGCCAAAGTGGGGGTTGGTGAAGTCGGTGCTTTTGGATTCAGAGTTGTTGGGCGCCGTTGGGGATTTCGATGAAGTCGGTGCTTTTCGTTGAATCTGGAAAAGCGGACATCGGTGCGAGTGGTGCTGCGGTTGGCGAGTGGTCACGCGGTGGGACGGGGTGATTCCGAGAGAATTGAACATCTACCAACTAGGCGAAGTTTTGGGGTGTTTGTCAACCTGGTTAAGGGAAAAGGTCGAGACCTCACCCGTCCAGTGAGGCGCTAACGGTTCCACCTGAGCCTTCCTCCATCAAAAGCTTGCCTGTGGGGCAAGCTTTTGATGGACCCTCTTGAGGGAGGGACTTAGCTGGCTTCGGCTTGGAGTCGTACTCAGGCTTTAGTCTGCGGGATGGAAGATTTCGAGGCATCAAACAGCCAGAACTATTTTGATGTTCTCAATAATCTTCCCGTGACCGAGTCCCAGAGCTTGACGGTGGCATCTTGGCTTCCACTTGCGATTTTCTTACCATCTGGGGAGAAGGCAACTGAATAGACCCGATCTGAATCCCTAGTACGAAGCGTCTTGAGTTCTTTTCCGCTTGCTGCGTCCCAGAGCTTAATGGTAGTGTCCGAGCTTCCGCTTGCGATGGTCTTACCATCGGGGGAGAAGGCGACTGACTTGACCAAATCTGAATGCTTCTGAATTGTCATGAGTTCTTTTCCGCTTGCTGCATCCCAGAGCTTGACGGTGTTGTCTTCACTTCCGCTCGCGATGGTCTTACCGTCTGGAGAGAAGGCAACTGAAGTGAGCTCATCCGAATGCCCTTTAAGTGTCTTGAGTTCTGTTCCGCTTGCGACGTCACAGAGCTTGATGGTTTCGTCATCACTTCCGCTTGCTATGGTCTTACCATCTGGGGAGAAGGAAACGGAGTTTACATAATCTGAATGACCCTTAAGTGTCTTGAGTTCTGTTCCGCTTGCGACGTCCCAGAGCTTGATGGTGTAGTCGGAACTTCCGCTCGCGATGGTCTTACCATCTGGGGAGAAAGCAACTGATTTGACACCATTTGAATGCCCCTCAAGAGTCTTGATTTCTTTTCCGCTTTTGGCGTCCCAGAGCTTGATGGTGTCGTCGTTGCTTCCGCTTGCGATGGTCTTACCATCTGGAGAGAAGGCAACTGAATTGACCGTAAAGTAATGCCCAGTTTGCGGTCCGAGTCCCAGCTTGTGCGCAAGTGCGGCACCTGCGATGCATGCAAGGAGGAGGATGGTGATGAGTTTGTTCTTATTCATTCGACGGCTCTATTTATCTGGATCATGGATGTCCGGTAACTCTACGTTTCTAGTGCGATAGAGTTTCTTGTTAAATCACAAGGTCCACCATGTTGGTGGACCTGAGTTTTCGCTGAGGTGGCCAAGACTTGGTGTCGTTCTGGTTAGCCTCTACAGAAAACTATCTTGAGTCTCAATCAGAGATCGCAACAGCCAGAACTGTTACCAAGTACGCAGGAGTGTCCCCGTGTCCCGGTCCCAGAGTTTCACGGTGCAGTCATCACTTCCGCTTGCGATGGTCTTACCATCTGGAGAGAAGGCAACTGAATAGACATTACCGGAATGCCCGGTGAGCGTCTTGAGTGCTTTTCCGCCCGCAACGTTCCAGAGCTTGATGGTTTTGTCAGAGCTTCCGCTGGCGATGGTTCTACCATCCGGGGAGAAGGCAACTGAAAGGACGCCATTTGAATGACCCGTGAGCGTCTTGAGTGCTTTTCCGCCCTCAACGTTCCAGAGCTTGATGGTGAAGTCAAAGCTTCCGCTGGCGATGGTCTTACCATCTGGGGAGAAGGTAACTGAATAGACCGTATCGTTGTGCTCATAGAGCGTCGTTAACTCTTTACCGCTTGCTGCGTCCCAGAGCTTGATGGTGAAGTCAAAGCTTCCACTCACGATGGTCCTACCATCTTGAGAGAAGGCAACGGAAGAGACAAAGACTGAATGCCCTTGAAGTGTCTTGAGTTCTGTTCCGCCCGCAACGTTCCAGAGCTTAATGGTGCTGTCCCCGCTTCCGCTTGCGATCGTCTTACCATCCGGAGAGAAGGCAACTGATTTGACGAACCTTGAATGCCCAGCGAGCGTCTTGAGTTCTTTTCCGCTTTTGGCGTCCCAAAGTTTGATGGTCTTGTCCGAGCTTGCGCTTGCGATGGTCTTACCATCTGGCGAGAAGGCAACTGAACGGACGCCATCTGAATGACCCGTGAGCGTCTTGAATTCTGTTCCGGTTTTGGCGTCCCAGATCTTGATGGTTTTGTCTTCGCTTCCGCTTGCGATGGTCTTACCATCTGGAGAGAAGGCAACTGAAAGGACCCAGTCTGAATGCCCAGTTTGCGGGACGAGTCTAAGCTTGTGCGCAAGTGCGGCACCTGCGATGCATGCAAGGAGGAGGATGGTGATGAGTTTGTTCTTATTCATTTGACGGCTCTATTTATCTGGACCATGGATGTCCGGTGACTCTACGTTTCTAGTGCGATAGAGTTTCTTGTTAAATCACAAGGTCCACCATGTTGGTGGACCTTCTTTATCGCTGAGGCGGCCAAGGCTTGTTGTCGGCGAGCCACTGGCGTGGGCGGGGTAAGCAGAAGGAGCTATTGATTCAGCGATGGCTCAGTTCGGCATCTCGGGGATCTTCACTTGGCCGCTGACGATGACGGCGTTGTTGATCACTTGCACTCTCTCGGCCCGAACGGCATCGAGGAGATCGAGGTCTTTTGCGAAGTCGATGACGGGGTTGAGGGCGTTGATGAGGGCTTGCTCGCTGGCTTGATCGGGCTTTTCGCCGTTCATCATGATCCGGCAGTCTTCGAGCCGGAGCGTGGCGCCGTCGGTTCCGACCCGGGCAAGGATGTCGAAGGAGGCGTTTAAGATCAGAAATTGGCCGCGACCTTTCACGCGGACTTTCTCGCCCTCGGGCTCAACCGTTACCTCTTGTATCTCGGGATATTTTTTGAGGATGAAGGGCGCGAGGTCTTTGATGAGAATCCGCACTTCTCCGGGGCCGATTCCGCTCCGGCTGAGGCGGATTTTTCGCTTGGATCGGGCGAGGGCGAAGTCGAATCGGCAGTTGGGGATGCTGGCGGTGAAGGAATCGCAGTGCAGGTCTCTGAGATAGAAATCGGTAAGTTTAAGCCTTAATTCTTTTACAGTTCCCTTCTGACTTCGTTTGGGTTCGGTAAAGAAAGGGAGCCCTTCGGTTCGGAATTTTGAGGCGGAGATCGTTGCGACGCCGATCTCTCCGATTGCGGGACTGAGCAAGCCGGGATAGGTCACGTTGATGGAAACTTGCTTCTGGTCACCCTCCAGTTTCGCCGCGATTTCTCGGGCGGCGTCGCGCTCGAAGCCCTTGAGGGTTGCCCCGGTGAGGATGAAGAATCCGCCGATCAGCCACGGGTTCATGATGATCTCCTTGGCGTAGAATCTTGCAGAGATGAACGAGACATGGGACGATTATAGGCGCCTTACGGCGGGCACCGAGGCTTTCGTCCTGCCAGATTGGTCGGTGATCGAGATTCGGGGCGAAGACTGGCGCGAATGGCTGCAGGGTCAGGTTACGAATGACCTGCGGAAACTGACTCCGGAGTCGCCGCTGAAGGTTTGCGTTTGTAAGCCGACGGGTCAGATCGTGAGTTTTGGTGAGATTCAGGATACGGGAGAGGTCGCTCGTTTCTTTTTACCGACTCCGACGGTGGAGGTCGTCCTTCAGCGGCTTGAGCAGATGGTGATTCTGGAGGATTGCGAGGGAGAGCTATTGGCGACGCGGGTCAGCTGGACCGGCAACGGGTTTGGGCTCGCTTCGGAGGAATCCGAAGTTAGCGAACCGGCTTGGCGACTTTTCTCTTTGGAACGGAAGATGCCGAACTGGCTTTACGATATCCAGTCGAAGACGCTTCCTCCGGAGCTTGGGCCGGCGATTGATGAGCGGTTTGTGAGTTACGACAAGGGGTGCTACACCGGTCAGGAGGTGTTGCAGCGGATTCACTCGCGGGGTCATACGAATCGGACGTGGGTCGTGGAGCACTCGGAGTCGGCTGAGATGACGCGACCGGGTTTCGAGCAGACGAACCAGGCAGAGCACCCGGATGGATACTGGCTGGTGGCGGGTTACCAGCGGAATCAGGTGGCAACCGAGGCATAAGAGGCATAATAAGGGGAGTGAATTCAGCCGCAAAAGAACGCCTGTCAAAGGTTAAAGCGATCTATTTTGACCTCGACGACACACTTTGTGGCTACTGGGATGCATGCAAGAAAGGCCTCCGCGAGGCGTTTGAGCTCAACCCGATTTCTGGGGTTTCGACGGACGAGGCAGTTGCCGCTTGGGGCGGTGCCTTCCAGGGGTTTGCCTCGGATCTGAAGAAGATTCCGCATTTGTATGACGCCTATTTGACCTCTGGCTCGACGACTCGGAAGCATCAGATGCAGCTCACGCTTGAGGCTTTGGGTAAGCCGAGTGACGAGTTTGCGGAGCGGCTCAGCGAAGCGTACATGACTCGGCGCGACGCGAATTTGAAGCTGTTTCCAGATGCGATCGATGTGCTGGAAACGCTGTCGAAGACGTACAAGATTGGTTTGATCACCAATGGCCCCGCCGACATCCAGAACCAGGAAATCGATACGACGGGCATCCGAAAGTATCTTCAGGCGATCTTTATTGAGGGCGAGCAGAGAGTTGGGAAGCCGGAGAAGGTCGTGTTTGACCGCGCGGCGGCGGCGATGGAGTGCTCGCCGGAGGAGCTCCTGATGGTCGGGAACTCGCTGCACCATGACATCGTTCCGGCGATTGAGTTTGGTTGGGCGACGGTGTGGACTCTGCGCGATTCGGATGTGCCACCAAGCTCGAAGACGGGCAAGCCGGAGCCGATTCCGACGGAGGGGCCGATGCCGGACCTGATCGTGAGCCACCTGTCGGAGATTCTGCCCTACTTGGAGAAGTAAATGCGGCCCGAGATTGAGTTGTTCCGTTCGATTCATCTCGGTGCGAAAAGCCCTCTTTTGGATTTTGTTTCCTTGGTGTTTAGCTGGTCTGCGCTTGGCTGGCTTCCTCCTTTGGTTGCGTTGCTTCTGCTTTTAAGCCCGAAGACCAAATCGTATATGGCTCCGATTCTGCTGTCTTCGCTTTTGGGTGGTTTGATTATCGTTCATGCGATTAAAGACGCGATGCCGCGACTTCGCCCGAGCAACTTGAGTTTTGCCCAGCCGATGGAGGCGCACCGGCAGTCGAGTTTTCCGAGCGGGCATACGACGTTGGCGTTTTGCACGGCGACTTCGGCGTTTTGGGTTGCCCGTCGACGTGGGCACAAGTATGTCGGTGGTGTGGTGTTTCCGTGGGCGGCGATGGTCGGCTGGAGCCGGGTTTACCGGGGCGTGCACTGGCCCAGCGACGTTGTCGCTGGGGCTTGTCTCGGGCTGCTCGTCGGGTCGCTTGTCGAGATGGCTTTTAGGAAGTTTGGCGGCGACGGCGGAGAGCCAGAAGCGACCCCAGCGCAAGCACAGTGAGGGTTCCTGGTTCGGGGACGACGCTTGCTCCGTTCTGGACGAGCCATCCGTTGTAGGCGCTGAGATCAGCGGCGCCTGAGGCGAAGAAGTTTGTCGGGTGGTTGCTGAAGGCAAAGAAAGAGGAGAAGGTGCCGAAGGTGCCGATCCATGAGTTGATTCCGACCAGTTGGGGTCTGGCGGATCCATCTTGGAGGAACCAGCCTCCGCCGGAGTCTCCGCCGACAAGGGCGCCTTGACCGTTGGTTCTGAGCGGAGCATAGATCGAGCTGAGTCGCAAACCGGGTTCATCAACGAATACATCACCCTCGACAATTCCGGTCGCTTTCCGGCGGGTTCCAGACGCAATCGTGATGTCATATCCGGTCCCTGCTCCGTTGAGAACACCGGATCCTCCGAAACCGACCATGGTGATGGCGGTGCTGGCGGCGACTTTGTTGACGTTTATCTGGGCGTAATTCGTGAGGGTTGTGGCGCCGGTGTTGATTCGGAACAGGGTTAGGTCGTCTGTTGGGTGGTTTTTGACGCTTCCTGCGACGACGCTGAAGGTGCCGATCCCTGGGAGGGTGAAGGCTCCGGCACCGACGTGGCGGGCGGTCAGGACGAGGTCGGAACCCACAAGCACGCCTGACGCACCATTTAGTTGGCCGACGAATCCGAAGTCTGAGGTGTTGGTGTCGGTGGGTAAGCCAGGTGCAACCGCGAGAGAAGAGGTAGCCCATCCGAGAACGATCAAGCCAATGAAGCAACGCATATCCATGTTTTAGCACAAGTTGAACCTAAAGTAAACTATGAGATTGATGCAATTTCCGGGGTTTTCAGTAGGGGACGTTAGGGTTGAAACGCCACTTGTTCTCGCCCCAATGGAGGACGTCACGTCGTTGCCGATGCGCCTCATTTGCAAGCGCATTGCGAACCCGGGACTGGTTGTCACTGAGTTTGTTTCGGCGATGGCGATTCATCATGGGGCGGTCAAGACGCTGAAGAAGATGCAAATCCATCCCGAGGAGCGACCCTTATCGATTCAGATCTTTGGCTCGGAGCCTGAGGTGATGGGTGAGACAGCTCGCCTCTGCGAGGAGATGGGGGCGGATATTGTTGATATCAACATGGGTTGCTGGGTGCCTAAAGTGTGCAAAACGGGTTCGGGCGCGGCCCTTCTGAAGGATCCGGTTCTGGCGGAAAAGATTGTTACTTCGGTGGTGAAGGCAGTCTCGATTCCGGTCACGGTGAAGGTTCGGGCGGGTTGGGACTACTCCCTGTTTGCCGCTCCTGACCTTGCGCTTCGGTTTCAGGATGCGGGGATTAAGATGCTCACGTTGCATGCTCGATTCGCTAAACAGGGCTTTGAGGGCGAGGCTAACTGGGACCTGATTAAGCGGCTTCGGGAGTCGGTGACGGTTCCTTTGGTTGGAAATGGGGACGTGAAAACTCCGGAAGATGCGATCAAGATGCTGACGGAAACTGGGTGTGATGGGGTGATGGTCGGGCGCGCCGCGATCTCGAATCCTTGGGGGCTGGCTAGGATCGCCGCGGCGTTGCGGGGCGAAGAACTGCCGCCTGAGCCAACCATTGAGGAACGGATCGAGACTGCGCTTGAGCACGCCAGATTACAGGTTGCTTATCAGCTTGAGCTGGGCTCGTATGAAGAGGCTCTTGAGCATCCCGAGCACTTGCAGAACGAGGGGTGGGCTATCCGGTCGCTCCGGGGTCAGTTGCCGATGTACATCAAGGGCATTCCGGGGGCCGCTCAGATTCGTGCGGAGTTGTATCAGGCAAACACAGTGGCGGATGTAGAGCAGGCTCTTAGCGTTCTCAAGACGTGACAACATCAACGAGCATTTCAAGCGATTCGCCGTTCCAATTATGCTTCCAACGCAAAACGGAAAGGATGTTTTCTTCAGTGCCCGCTCGTCCGATCTTGAGTACCTCTTCCCATACCGACGAAGCCTCTTTTTCAATCTGCGCGACCATAACCTGGGTGACCCTTGCAGTGCCGCCGACAACGTAGTGTTCGTCAGGTGTAGCGCCGCAAGCTCGCGCTACCTTTGACATGTCATTAAAGGAGAGACCATGAAACGACGGCCGGTGGTTTTTCAGAAGTCGCGATTTCCGGTCAATCAGCGCGGTTAACTCGCCATGATCGCCACGCCACAGGTCGCGCAGACGTTCGAAGCCTTGTAGGGAGTAGAACCGGTCGCTATTAAGCCCCAGGACACTGTTGAGTAGGCCGGCGTCGAGCCATAGGAAGTCGCCAACCATCCGATGGGCTTCGACTTTTAGTCCAAGCTTGGAAAGATACACCTCAACCAGTCGATCAAAACGGTACTGGGCGAGGTGTCTGTTCTTTGGATGCCATCCTAAATTCGTGTGATATGTACTTACCCAGTCCTTGTCGTTCCAAACGAGCTGCCGATATCGCTTCAGATCGTTGATCGTAATCGTTTGGGCTCTTTCAGAGAACAGCGAGGGCTCGTTGGTAAACACCAGGAGGTTGATGTTGAGGGTTTCTGCGAGCCGGTTAAGTAGATCCGCATAATAGCGAGAAACATCGCGGTCTGGGCGATAACCGCTGAAAACAGCACTTACGACCTGCATTTCCTTGGGGTTCATCGCTTTCTCTTTGAGGAAACTCGCAGTCGAATGCATTTGATCGGCTACGCGAATATGGGTTATCGTGGAGTGGGTTGATGATACCAGAGGCTAAAATTGGAAGCTTAGGATGAAGATCATCTTTGTTGCCCATGGAAACGAACCCATTCCGCCAAACGGCTGGGGGGCGGTGGAACAGGTGATTTGGCAATATACGATCCGCCTCCGTGGTCTGGAACACGAGGTGATCTTGGTGAATAAGAAGCGATGGGGCGCAATTTTCACGACGCTTTGGCACTGCCTAACCAAGCGAGTTGACGTTGTCCACTGCCACGCAGAAAAGCCGATTCAGGTTCTGTCGCACTTCATCAGGTGGCCGCTTTTGGTTTCGACCATTCATCACCCGCTTAATCCCGAGAGCCTGGATAAATCCGAACTGAAGGCGTTGCGCCGTTGCAACCATGCACCATATCATTTGATCCTCAGGTCTGATGTTGCCCCCCTGATCAAGGAGCGAAACCCATCGGCGATCTGCGAGGTCTTACCCAACGGAGTTGAAGTACGCGAGTTCAACACGACTGCGAGCGGTAATGGTAAGGCCGTTTTCATCGGCCGAATTCAGGCGAGGAAGCGTCAGGACGATTGTGCAAAGATTCTTGCGCCAAGCGGAATCATTTGTGATGTTGTGGGCCCGGATTATGGTGAAATTGTGCCTTCGTCGGAGCTTCGCGAGCGAATGGTCGGGGCTTGGGATCGGGAGACGGTTCACGAACGACTTTGTGAGTACTCCTGTCTGATTCTTCTTTCAACTTCTGAGGGGCAGCCTCTGGTGGTTGTCGAGGCACTCGCGGCCGGGCTACCGGTTGTGATCTCACCTGCTTGTACCGGCAATCTTGACCTCTCTCAGCCCTTCATCTACGTCGTGGAGAACGACGATCAGCTGATCCCTGCGGTGCAAAAGGCAATCGCCCAGCGTGACGAAATGACCGATCAAATCCGGGCTTACGCCGAGCAGAACTTTGACTATGATTCACTGGTCCAGCGGTATCTGGCCCAGCTCCTAGCCTGGCGGGAAGTACAATAAGGGGAGCAATGTCGCTTGCCCGCTCTTTTATTCTCAAGACTTCTGCGCTTAAGCCGGTCGAGTCCATTGTTCGCAAATCGTTTTTGTTTAAGCCGCTGGTGACTCGGTTCATCGCGGGAGATTCGCTCGAGGATGCGCTGAAAGCGTCCGAGGGAATTTTTCCAGGCGGGCAACGGATTTCGCTTGATTACCTCGGGGAAAACACCCATTCGGAAGCAGAGGCGCTTGCGGCTTGCGAGACTTATCACAAGATGCTTGACCGCATTGACACCGTGGGCAAAGTGAGCGAATGGAAGGCGAATCCAGTCGGAACAGAACCCCTCAATATTTCGATCAAGCTCACTCAGTGCGGCCTCGACCAAGGCACCGAATTTGCCACTGAGAATTACCGCAAGGTCGTCGCTCGCGCGGCAGTGCAGAATAACTTCGTTCGCATCGACATGGAGGCCAGCGAGTACACGCAGCGCACGATTGACATCGTGACCTCGGTGTTCCAGGAGTACAAGAACACGGGGACGGTGCTCCAGTCTTATCTTCATCGGAACGACGACGACGTCGATCTGATGATCGAAAAGCAAATCCGAACTCGCATTGTCAAAGGTGCGTATCTCGAGCCGTCATCGGTTGCTTTCCCCGAGAAATCAAAGGTTGATGAGCAGTATGTGTTGCAGGCAAAGAGGCTTCTATCGAAAGGCTTCTACCCTGCTATCGCCTCGCAGGATGAGGCGATCATCACCGAGCTGAAGCGATACGTTGAAGCGGAAGGGATCGACAAGCAGTCGTTCGAGTTCCAGATGCTCCTTGGAATCCGGCGCGACCTTCAGAACTCGCTGGTGAAGGAAGGTTACAACGTACGGGTTTACGTCCCGTTCGGCGACCAGTGGTATCCGTACTTTACGCGGCGACTCGCCGAGCGTCCGGCGAACGCATTTTTCATCTTGAAACAGATGTTTCGGAAGTAGATCGGGAATGTGGTCACTACTTTCGAAGAAAAGTAGTGACCACCTCTGGCTCCTCAGAGAGGGCCGACGACCTGACCTCCGACACAAATTGTGTCGGAGGCCCCGTCGTAGAAAAGGGCATCGCCCTTGTTCAGCGCGTTCGGGTTGATTCCCAATGTGAAGTACACGTGAGAGGCCGTCAGGTACTTGACGTGCCCATCGGCATATGAGACGCTGGATCCGCCGCTATTCAAGTCGATACCGGTTCCTGAACCATGGCGCACTTTGACCGATGCACAAGGGAGAGTGTACGGGCTGCCGCTTGGAGTATTTGCCCAAGCAACTCGTCCTCGGCGTCGGGCCCGCGGGCTGAAGTCATCAAATGTGCTGTCAGCTTGCATCGCAGTCCGAGCAGGTTCTGGAAGCGATGTGTGAACCGTCTGTGGAGTGCCGACGTTCGTCCAAAGATAGGTGTTCATTCCGTAGCCAACCCAGCCAAAGGTGCCCATGAAGGTGTTACGCTGCTGTTCCGAGATCATCTCCGAGCAGCCAGCGATTTGCTGATTTTTGATATAAGGCTGAAGAACAAACGCCCAGGTTGGGGCGCCGCTACTGGCCGAGCCAAAACGGGGCATGAACGTGTCATCGTAGTCGTTCATGTACATCATGGTTCCAAGTGAAAGCTGCTTGAGATTGCTGATGCAGGTTGCCTTTTTTGCGGCGGCTTTAGCTTGGGCAAAAACAGGGAAAAGGATTGCGGCAAGGATTGCGATGATCGCAATGACAACCAGAAGTTCGATGAGTGTAAAGGCTCGGGATTTCATAGTATTCAGGCAAAACTTTGTTTGCCTGTCAATTACAGCAGTGGATCGTTAAGGTGAGAGTGCCCAGCAAACATTAATAGCTGAACCTTAATGTCGAGCTACCAGATCGTTTGCAGGCTTTAATTTAGGCTAATTCTTATTGAGCAAATTGCTTCGGAAAGTTCAGCCCATTGCGGTTCATGTCGGCCGCGCGTGCATGGCCATCAGCGAACGCGAGATTGAACTTGTACCCGTGACCACTTTTGATCAGTAGGGTTCCTTCTTCTTGATCAATGGCTCGAATCGGATCCCGCAGGTAGGGGAGGTTCGCAGGGTCAGGGATCGCGGTGAGTTTGAAAGAATCGACTTTTCGGACGAATCGGGCGTATTCGATCGGGTGGACATAACTCATCTTCCCTGAACCTTCGATCCCCATAAAAACATCCCCTCTTAGTGACCGCGGCGTCTCGGGACAGTGCCAAACGTATTCAGATTTGATGTAGGGACGAACAGCATCAGCAAAAAATGTCTGACCCTCGACAGCTAGGCATGTTGTCACATAAGGCGGTGCCGATTCGGCGTTGTCTGCGGCGTACAATTGGACCGCAATACCGAACTGCTTAAGGTTGGAAAGGCAGGCCGCTTGTTTGGCCCTGTGCTTTGGTTGTCCACCAAATGACAGAATGACTCCAGCGAAAATGAGCAAGATGAAGGCTAGCCCAAACAGAGCACATCCCCCTTTTAATAAGTTCTTCATTTCGCCCTGGCTACCACAGGAGCGATTGGAAACATACAACCGCCGAGATTAGTCTCCATCGTTTCCGCCGAAGGGGCTGCTGTAGTTGGGTGGTTCCTTCGTGATTTGAACATCGTGAGGGTGGCTCTCGCGGAGGGCGGCGTTGGTGATTTTCTGGAACTCGGCGTTATCTCTCAGTTCTAACAGATTCTCTGCCCCAACGTATCCCATTCCCGAGCGAAGTCCGCCGATGAGCTGGGCCATCGTGTCTTTGAGCGGTCCTTTGAACGGCACCCGGCCTTCGACGCCTTCGGGAACGATGACCGCGCCGGAATCCTTGATCTGCATATAGCGATCGCTTGAGCCGGACTTCATTGCGCCTACTGAGCCCATGCCTCGGTAGACCTTGTAGGCTCGGTTTCGGAAGATTTCAACTTCGCCGGGGCTCTCTTCGCAGCCAGCGAACATGTTGCCCATCATGACGCAACTTGCACCGGCGGCGAGGCACTTGACGATATCTCCCGAGGAGCGGATTCCACCATCGGCGATGGTCGGAATTCCGAGCTTGTTGGCTTCGTCGGCACACTCGAGAACGGCGGTGAACTGAGGAACGCCGATTCCGGCGACGACTCGAGTGGTACAAATCGAACCGGCGCCGATTCCGACTCTTAGGCCATCGGCTCCCAGCTCAGCGAGTGCTCGAACGCCTTGAGGAGTCGCAACGCTTCCCGCGATCACTTTGAGGTCGGGGAGCTTCTCTTTCAGCATCTTGAGGCAGCTCATGACGCCTTTGCTGTGGCCGTGGGCGGCGTCGATGACGACAAAGTCGACGCCTGCATCGTGCAGAGCTTTCGACCTTTCGTATGGCTCTCGGAGAGCACCGATAGCGGCTCCGACGATCAGGCGACCCTTTTCATCCTTAGTCGAAAGCGGGTGCTGCTGAACTTTAAGAATGTCCTTGATGGTGATGAGACCCTTGAGGATTCCGTCGGAGTCGACGATTGGGAGTTTCTCGATGCGGTGCTCGGCGAGGATTTGCTGGGCTTCTTCGAGCGAGGTTCCGACCTTGGTCGTGACCAAATCCTTGCTGGTCATTCGCGTGGAGATCTTCTGGTTATAGTCGGTTTCGAAGCGGATGTCTCGGTTGGTGAGAATTCCGACCAAGTGTCCCTCCGCGTCCACAACAGGAACGCCGGAGATGTGATATCTCTCCATGAGGTCGACAGCGTCCTGGATCAGGGCGTCGGCGGTGAGCTTGAATGGCTTGGTGATGACTCCGCTCTCAGAACGTTTGACGCGGTCGACTGCGGCGCACTGAGCGTCAATCGACATCGTTCGGTGAAGAACACCCACTCCGCCTTGGCGCGCCATAGCGATCGCCATTCGCGCATCGGTGACGGTATCCATCGGTGAGGACACGATGGGAACCCGAAGCCGAATTCCGGGCAGAAACTGGGTGGAGAGATCGACTTCTGAGGGGAGAACTTCGGTGTGCTGGGGAACCAGGAGTACGTCGTCGAAGCTCAATCCTTCCTTAAATGAAGCCATAGAAGATTATGACATCGGCGCGGGATCGAGTGCGCGGTGCCGAGCCTGCTTTCGCCGACAATCTGAGACCTCTACCGGGTTAAGGCAACGATTCGTCGCCGATACTCTTCAAGGTAAGGTTTTGCTGTCCTATGTCTAATTCAGTTCTGGTCGTTGGTGGTGCGGGTTACATTGGGAGCCATACCTGTAAGGCCCTGAAGGCGGCAGGATTTCTGCCGGTTGTCGTGGACAACCTGAGCGAGGGGCACGAGTGGGCGGTTAAGTTTGGTCCGCTGGAGCGAGGAGAAGCGGGCGACGCTACGTTCATGACCGAGGTGATTCGCAAACATAAGCCAGTCGGTCTGATCCACTTTGCCGCAAACGCCTACGTTGGTGAGTCAGTTGCTAACCCGCGAAAGTACATCCAGAACAACGTTGTGGCGATGCATAACCTCCTCTCCGTCTGCATTGACGAAAACCTTAACAACGTTATCTTTTCTTCATCTTGCGCCACTTATGGAGTGCCCACTCAGGTCCCTCTTGACGAAGAGCACACTCAACTACCCATTTCGCCTTATGGCGACAGCAAGCTCATTGGCGAAAAGATGTTGCATTGGTATTCAAATGCGCATCCTCTTCGCTACGTTGCCCTTCGCTACTTCAATGCAAGTGGCGCGGATGCCGACGGAGAGATTGGCGAGGTTCATGACCCAGAAACTCATCTCGTCCCTCTCGTGATCCAAGCCGCTCTGGGCATTCGGCCATCGATCAGCGTGTTCGGTACCGACTACCCCACGCCGGACGGAACCTGTCAGCGCGACTACATCCACGTCACCGACTTAGGAACCGCACATGTCGCAGCTCTTAGGTATCTGATTGAAGGTGGCGCGAGCACACGGATCAATCTGGGAAGTGGGAAGCCTATCTCGGTCAAGGAAGTGATCGATGAAGCAGCAAGAGTCATTGGACGAGAAGTACCCGTCGTCTACGGACCGCGGCGCGAGGGAGATCCCCCCGGCCTCTATGCGAACCCTCTCAAGGCCAAGGAAGTGCTGGGTTGGGAGTCCAAGCATAGTTCTCTGGAGAATATCCTTACCACCGCTTACCAGTGGGAGCTTCGAAGGAAGGAGCTTGGAATCTAAATGAAAATCATCATCGTCAACGATAACGCCGTGATTTCGGGTGGAGCGACGAAATGCGCACTTCTGAGTGCCGAGCACCTTGCGGCGGCCGGACACGAGGTCCACTACGTCCACGGTCTTGAGGGCGTTGATCCTTACTTTGAGGGGCTGGGGACGATCAAGTTCCACTCACTTGGAAGACCCAACACGGATATGACGATGAGGAAACTCATCGATCTTTCCTACCTTGATGCAACTTACAACAAGGTTCGGGAACTGATCGCATTAGGTGACCCCAAAAACACTATCGTTCACTCGCACCTATGGAAGACTGGCGTCTCCCCGAGCTTTGTCAATGCGGCGATCGACGGCGGTGCCCATCTGCTCTGTTCTTTCCACGATTACCACGTTGCCTGCCCCGCTGGACAGTTCTTCAACAACCAGACCCACGAAATTTGCACTTTGGAACCCGGTTCGGCGAAGTGCATCATGACCCACTGCACCCGCACCCGAACGATTCTTCCGAAGTGGGTTGAAGTCTATCGCTGGAGCGTCCAACGAGGACGAGCTGGTCTCCCCACCAAAGTGAAACACTTCGGTGTCTTCAGCCAAAAGAGCGTCGATGCATTTGGCAAGTATCTCCCTTCTGACGCGAAGTTGCATATGATGCACTATCCGATCCAAGCCGTTGAAGCACCAAGGGTCGATGTGACGAAGAACCGACGCTTTGTCTTTTCTGGTCGCCTTTCGCTTGAGAAAGATCCTTCTGTGTTGATTCGGGCTGCGGCAAAGATCGACGCGGAACTGCGGTTCTTGGGTGACGGTCCCCTGATGAACCAGCTGAAAGAAATGAACTATCCAAAGGCGACTTTCGCGGGATGGATCAAAGGAGATGAGATTCTTGCAGAGATGGAGCAGGCACGCGCGATGGCGATCACTTCGATTTGGTACGAGGTTAACCCGCTTGCCCCGATTGAGGCCCTTGGCAAAGGGATCCCAGTCATCGCCAGTGACTGCACCTCCACCCTCTATGAAATTGAAGAAGGCGTGACCGGATTTGGTTTCAAACACCAAAACGAAGCCGATCTCGCTGAAAAAATGTCGTTGTTGCTGGACGACAATACCGCTGACCGGATGAGCAAGGCCGCTTATGATAAGTTCTGGGCAAAGCCCCCAACGGCGGAGAATCACGCAAAGCGGCTGATCGAGATTTACGAAGAGATGTTAGCGGGTTAGGTTCTGCGACTCACTGACGAACTCTGGAGCAACTTTCCCAACGAAACTGGGGCTAAACTGCCTGTATCATGCTGTCGGCTCTCATCGCTCTGACCCTTCAATCGGGACTCTCCCGAGGCGACTATGGGGTGCCTATTATTCGTGCCGCGAACATCGCTGAGGCGATGGAGTTGCAGGGATATGCGACCGCTCAGGATCGGCTGTGGCAAATGGAGATGAGTCGGCGGGGGGCACGATCTCGGCTTGCTGAGGTCCTTGGTGCAGGGGCTCTGAATTCCGACATTGAGCAAGCCAAACAGTTCTACACAGAAACAGAGTTGCGTGCACAACTGGTCCGCCTTCCCGCCTCTATGCAGGGCTGGTTCAAGGCGTACGCGAAGGGTGTCAACCGGTTCATTCAGGAAGGGTCTTTACCCGCTGAATACGATCAGAACGGATTCAAGCCTGAGCCGTGGACCGAAGTTGATTCGGCGGCGATTACGATCAAACTGTTGCAGACGTTTGGTCGTGGAGGGGCCGGCGAACTTCGCAATCTCGCGCTGTATAAGTTCCTTGAGGCACAGTCAAAAATCAAGGATCGGGCTACCGAAGTGTTTGGGGATTTTGCGTGGCAGAACGATCCCAATTCGGTACCGACTTGCCCGCCAGAGGATGACCTTGTCAAAACCAAGCCTGCTTTCCCCGCTCCGTCTCCGGAGATCACCAAGGCTCACCTGGCGGCACTTCCCCCACTCGGCGTTTTCGAGCTCTTGCCTGGGGTTCGGGTGGTCAGTTTGGAAGAAACCAAGCGTCGGTCCGAGGTGCTCAAGACCCCTTTCAAGAGCGGTTCTTATTGCGTCGTTGTCGGAAAAAAGAAGTCGACGACAGGTGGTGCTCTTTTGCTGAGTGGTCCTCAAATGGGCTTCACAGTTCCATCGATTATTCATGAGGTTTCGCTGCACGCTCCTGACTTGGATGTTGCGGGTATGGCCGTTCCGGGGGTCCCCGGAGTCATGGTCGGGGCGACTCCTAATGCCGCTTGGGGGCTCACCACCGGCGTTGCGGACACCGAGGACATCTACCTTTTGAACTTGAAAGATAAGGAAAACTGGGCGGAGGGCGCGATCCGTAACGTTGCCTTTACGATTCCCGTCAAAGGTGCCGAGTCCAAGACGGTCGAGCGACGAGACACCGATTTCGGTCAAATCGTGTTTGAGGTCGGGGCCAAGAAAGTCGGTTTCGCGCGAAAACGGGCTTACGAGGGGCGGGAGTTGCAGTCGTACGAAGCGGTCGTCGGTCTGTGGCAAGTCAAAGATCGGAAAGGATTTGACAAATCTGTCGCCCGGGCAACGATGAACTTCAACTGCTTCATTGCCCTCAAGAACGGTGATATTGGATGGCGTTATCTGGGTGACGTCCCTCGCCGCCCCTCCGGCTTCGACCCCCGATTCCCTTTGCCGCCAGTTCGCCGGGCGGAGTGGGACGGGTTCATTCCGTTTGAGCAGATGCCCAACGCTTGGAACCCAAAGCGTGGCTATTTGGCGAACTGGAACAACAAACCAGCCGCATGGTGGCCCAATCTTGACACTCCTGCGTGGGGTGAGGCGTTCCGAAATCGACTCCTTCTCACCCAGCTTGAGGCGAAGAAGCTCTCGCCGGATTCTCTTCAAAATGCGGTCGTCGGAATGGCGACCATGGCGGAGACCTACCCCGCGTTTGCTTCCATGCTCAAAGGCACGATCCTCGAGAAATGGAACGGCTCATACCGAGACGATCCGAAGTTGGGGCTCGTGTATTCTCGGTTCATCAGCACTCTGCGCGAGGAACTCTTCCTGGGAGTCACCGGAAACCTGGGTTCGCCGGATAACTTCGCCCTCGTCGCCCAGCCCGACGTGATGCTTCGCGCATTGCGCCGCGAAACCAGCTACGACTACTTACAAGGCAGGACCGCATCTCAAGTCGTTTCGGCCGCCCTTGAGAAAGCTGTTGCAGCAGCCGGGGAAAGTGTTTTTGTCCCCGCAACGCTCCCTGTCCCATCAGATACCAAACCGGTCCCCTGGCGCAACCGAGGAACCTATATTCAGCTTGTTGAAGTCGGTAAGTTCGGCCAGAATGTGGTCACCCCGGGAGTTGCCGCGACTGGCTCCCACTCCGCCGATCAGGCGGATTTGGCAAGATTGTTTGGATTCAAACCAATGGTTCTCAGGTAGGGGAATGCTCCCAGGAGGAGCCTCAAATCTGCCGTATCAGGCGTGCCGCTGGTATACTAGTGATTCCTGTGCTCCGGTCGTCTAGCGGTTCAGGACATCGCCCTCTCACGGCGAAGATCGCGGGTTCGAATCCCGTTCGGAGTACCACGCCTTTTAGGTTCAAACTTGTGGGAGTGCCCATTGGATTCGAGTTTTTCGGTTCACGCCCCGTCACGATAAGTGAACCACGGAGTTCCTAGGGACACGGAGTCCCTTGCTCCTTGGAACCCACCTAGGTTTTGAATAACACTCATGGACAGCTTAACAATCCGTACACCCGATGATTTTCACGCTCACTTTCGAGACGGCGCAATGCTCAGCAACGTGGCTGTGTTCACCGCTAGGCAATTCGGACGGGCAATCGTTATGCCCAACCTTGTGCCTCCAATCATTACTACTGAACAGGCTTTGGCCTACAAATCGCGAATTTCAGTTGCTCTTCCCGATTCCCTTCAATTCAAGCCGTTAATGACTTCTTATTTGACGGAAGACTCCGACCCTGCCGATATTGAACGGGGGTTTGCGGATGGCGTTCTGACGGCTTGCAAGCTTTATCCTGCGGGGGCGACAACGAACTCAGCGCAAGGAGTTCGAAACATTGAGCGAGTTTACGGAGCTCTTGCCACCATGGAGCGCATTGGGATGCCGCTTCTCATTCACGGCGAAGTGACCGACCCTGATATCGACATCTTCGACCGCGAAGCGGTCTTCCTTGACCGGGTTCTGTCACGGATCATCTCTGCATTCCCTGCACTAAAAGTTGTTTTGGAGCATGTCACGACGAGCGACGCAGTTGAGTTTGTGGAATCGAGCGGACCAAACCTCGCGGCCACAATCACGCCTCATCATCTTGTCATCAACCGAAACGCCATGTTTCAAGGGGGACTGAGACCGCACTTCTACTGTCTCCCGATTGCTAAACGAGAGCGCCACCGTCTTGCGGTTCGACGGGCAGCAACTTCGGGATCTTCAAAATTCTTCCTCGGCACAGACTCTGCCCCTCATCGAGTAGGTGATAAAGAATCTGCCTGCGGATGTGCAGGAGTTTTCAATGCACCGTTTGCGCTCGAATCCTATGCCAAGACTTTTGAAGAGGAAAACGCCCTCCATCATCTCGAGAACTTCGCTTCGGTGAACGGCGCAACATTCTACGACCTGCCCCTGAATGAAGGAACGATCACGTTAGAGCGCTCAGGCTCGGAAGTCCCATTGACTTACGGAACAGGCGTCGACACTGTCATTCCATTTCATGCGGGAGAAACCCTCGCTTGGAGGCTGAAACCTCGAGAGTAGGTTGATGATTGACCGCTACAAATCTCTGCTGGTCTGTATCGCCGAGTTATCGCTCGCCCCTCTTCTCTGCGCTCGGAGGAAGCACCATCGTCCGAACTTCAGATCTTTCGTCCACACAATTCGCGGGATTTGCAGGAGAGCGGTTGTCATCAAGTGAGATCAACTGCCGAGTAAGCAGATATTCATTTGACCGAGCATGTTTGGACACTTTGAGTCGGATGGGCTCCATGTACGTCTCGAGCCGAATTCTTGGGCTTCACTGAGTGGTCATGTCGGAAGGCCGAGGCTTTTGCCAACCTCCGAATCGAACCGGCTCAACGATTAACATGTGGGGAGCCGTCAGGGCTGCCAGCATCACAAAAACGATCCGAATAATGCTCGCGTCGAGTCTCAAATTGTTTTTCTGGCTCCATGCTATCGCCGTCGCGATGAAGACCGCAACCATGGGCAAGGCACACTCCAAAAGGAATGCCTTCGTGGACATGCTCACCAGCTCGCCCGTCCTCAAAATATGACGTGCGCTGTGCATCAAGCAAAAGTAGATCGCAAACGCAAGCAGAGGTGACACAAATGTCGCAAGGAGAACCGCCGTAACAAGTTCGGCGGCGGTCATGTAACGCTCCTTCAGCAGCTCTGATACGACGGCAACCATCGACAAACCAATGACGAGATAAGCGCCCGGAACTGAAATCTTTACCACGATATCCGCTACCACTGAGTTCGTCAGCAAAGAATAGAGATTTGTCAGCTCTGATCGATAAAGGAGGCTCGGTAAAACAACAACTCCGGCTCCTATCGAACATCGCGTGAGAAAGTGTGAACCCTCTTCCGGATCGCCACTAAAGTGAAACCCTGACGCGATGAGAAAGCTGATGAGGAAAACTAGGGGGCTAAAGAGCCATAACGCGACAACTCCCGCAGCTACGGACAAATAAAGAAATAGCAATGCAGCAACCTTTGAGGCAGACCGAACGAGTAAGACCTTTCGCAAGTATAGGACATCAAGCGCGCCATGAGGAACACCGAGAAAAAGAATGACTGCGGCGGCAATCAGCATCTCTACGTTGCCGCTCAGCCTCGGCAAAAAAAATGAGGTCGAGATAAACGAGACCGCCGTACCGAGAAATATCCATCGTTGCCGAGCTAGGGCAAGCATGTTGCCTCGCTTGACATGCGCGACGTTTCTTTCGTAGGTCGGATCACCTCTCTCAAAAATGGAAGCTTAGGTAAAGCCGCCACTAAGAACATCGCATCCATGAGAGTAGGTGAGTCTCCTAGAAACCTGAGCAGTCGCCGTGAAGGAACTTTCCGGAACATCCCCATGAAAAGCTCCGGGGCCAATTGCGGGTGCCTTCTAAGAACTTTCAGAAAAACTGAGTCCATAAACTTGACCAGCGAAGTGTCGGCGAGTGGCCCAATCGGTTTCCCTCCCGCTTGGAGTGAATTTGCACATGCCGTTGCCCAGCGCTGAATTCGACAGAACGTGTATCCGGAGCTCGGTCTGGCAGAACCTGCCGCTACACCCACGTGAACATAGCTGCTATCTGAAGGTTCGCTGGAGCGTGCAAATCCGAGGGCATCATCAATCCCCATCGGAATCGCTCCTTGTTCACGACGGATAACATTTGGTCGTTGGTCGCCAAACTTCTCTTTCAGCTGCCGCTCCAAGCGTTGGGCCAAGTCTTCGAAAGAGGGTCGATCGGGCGAGATGACGGTCAGCTCGACTAGAGCGCGCCTGCGAGTTGTAGGCAAGACGTACAGGAACTCAATTTCCTTAGAACCTGTCTCCAGAAATTTCATAAGTTGGGCGGTTGATGGGTCGAACGAGTCCGTTTGTGACTCCAGTTCGTACCCGACAAATGCTTGCCACAAGACTGGCGGTGTTGAAGAAACCGATTGAGCGGGGCGAGTATCGATGACAAAGTCCGAAACAATGCCTCCTTCCGACGTCTCGGTGAGCCACAAGCCCCCGTCTATCCTTCGGCTTGAAAGAGCGGTAGTCCCGAGCCGCAGTTCAACGTCCTCGGACTGAGAGATTGCGTCGACCTTCTCTGTGTAGAAGTCCGTGGAGCGCAACATCTGATACGGCTGCTCGGCGAAGTTTGCAAGGACTCTTGACCTTCCTTGAGCCAGTTCGAGTGTGGTCCATTCTGTCAACGGAAGGTAATCGTGACCTGAGCCCTGACCTTTCCAAAAGCACCAAGTTCTGTCGTCTTGGTAACAGACTCTCGGCTCGATAACTAGCGATTTGAGAGGAGTGGAGGACTGCGCAATTTTGCTGGCCAAACTGAGGCCAGCGCAGCCTCCACCGATGATCAGGAGTTGGACTCTAGTATTCATTTGCTAAATTCCATCCTCCTGATCAATTTTCATGGTTTGAGGATTAGCCCGTATAGCCTTCGGCTTCTGACTTTCTCACGGCAATGGCGTAGATGAAGATGCCAAACACGGCCTTCGCGACGACGTCCGAGATCGTGTAGCCAACTTGAACTGCCGAGGTAGCAGCTCCACCGGTAAATCCAATCATGGGAAGGATGAACACGACTGGGTAGAAGCACCAAGACGCAACGGTCAAGAGTCGAGCGCTTCCGACCATTCCTCTCACGGATTCTGGCTGGCTGTCGATTGCCTTCTTCAGTCCGCCGAAAAGCTGGATCATGATAATGGTGAAGGGCACCATCGAGAGTCCCCACCAGATCCAACGGGTGGTTGAGTCCGCGCTAACTTCTCCTGGATATCCCAGCAAAATCATCAGTGCAGCAAGCGAACCAAGTTGGATGCTCTTTGAAGTTGATTCTTCCTTCGACAATCGCATGACCAAGATCAACTCGATGAGCAACAGTGGAACGGTAAGAAGCCAGTCAACGTACCGATAAGCGTCGTTGAACTTGACTCCTGTTTCTGTGATCGTTCCGTTGACAACAGTATAGGTCTCGTTCCAACTGTTGAAAATTCGCAGGTAGTGATACAGGGCGATGAAGGTGACCAGTCCGGAGATTGTCACCGCCGTTCGGTAGGCAGGAGCAACCGAGCTCCGGCTGAGCCAAAGGAACAGTGTAGCTGCTCCCATCGCCGCAACTCCGAAGGACAGCGAGTTATAAACCAGTTCAAACTGGGGAATTGTGATTTGATTCATGGAAGTTTCCAAGCATCGGCGCTTGACGTCCGATAACCCGTTCTACCATACGTTAAGAAAAAAAGTTTTCTTGTTCACAAAGAAATTCGAAAATTGCTGACTTGAGCGAATAATCAACTTTTATCGTCCAAGAACCCATGCGAGTTCGGAGACTTTTCGTGTCCATCAAGTGCTCTCGAATCTCGACGAGGGCAGAGGTTTATGTCCGAAATTGGCTCTGCATTTACGAAGCTCCGCTATACGGGAAAACTAGATCGGCGTTCACATAAGCTACAGGATAAGTAGGCAATACCGGAATAGTCACGCGCAGTTGTGTTAGTGGTTCTAATGCGGATAGATCGAATGTTCAGAAATCACTCTGCCCAGGCTCCCATGAGATCGGAATCCGTGTGGGTAGTTCAGTTGTTCAGAAATCTAAACTCAACCACGGAGCAATCGTGACGATTCCTTTCCTATCTGTTTTCTAACCAGATATCTTTAAACTCGACTGTCATATCCATTCCGCCGTGCAATTGCAGAGCAACTCGTCCTTCCAATCGTCCTTTCGGATCGTCGATGTCGGTAATCGTCTTGCCGTTGAGCTTGACTGTGTAGTGGGTCCCGATCGCACTGACATCAAGTCGTGACCATTCGCCTGGCTTAAACTTTGCGGTGGCATGGAGTGCCGCGTCGGGCTTGAACACCCAGCCGCGACCAGCGGTTTCCCAGATTCCGGCGACATCTTCTATGGCGTCAATCTCTGCCTGCATTCCTTTGACGAGCGGCTGCTCGGCGAGTCGCTCTGCGCGAAAGTAGAAGCCGCTGTTTCCGCCCGAAATCTTGAACTGCAGGCGAGCAGTGAAGTCCTTAACCGGCTTCTCGTAAAGCAGAATCCCTTGGTCATCGGTCTTTTTGCACTCACCTTTCAGGACGCCTCGCTCCACCGTCCATGTTCCGCCGCCGACAACCTCCCAACCCTTGAGGGTCTTGCCGTCGAAAATCTTTGTTGAGCTGAGAAGAACGAGAGTTGCCGCGATCATAGCTCAGTGTGCCCTAAGCCATACCGAGATTGATGCGAATCTCCGCGCTAACACAATCTCCAATCGTAATTTTTTCTGCCTTTTGGACGACGAGTTTAATCGGAAGTAAGAAGAGCCCATCCTTCGGCATGATTGAAGTGGTGAACTCCGTTTAGCCGATCTTGGCCTTGACCGGAATGCATCCCCACCCGTACGATGCGTTCTTCGCGAACGCCTTAACCGCGCCCGATTCCTCTTCAGGGATCGGAGCAAAGACGAACGGCGCGGGACCGCGCCACTCGATCAGAACGGTATCAAACTCGAACTGCACCGTGTTTGTCATTGTAGCGAAAACCCAAAAAGCCGGTGACATGTCAGGAGTAGAATTCGACGCAATGATCACTCAAATGCTGCTGGACTCGTGGGATCGTCAGTGCCAGATTGTTGACGCAGTTGCCTCTCTGGTTACCGAAGAGAACCGCCACTTCAAACCCTCAGATGATGGCTGGTCGATTGATCGGCACTTGGCCCACTGTCACAATGTACGGACATTTTGGACGACCCAAGTCGCTCCGAAGAGTGCGGAGCTTGAGCGATTCGGCGTCGATGATGCCGGTGAGATCACCGCGACAATTGAAACTGTCCGATCGGCTCTCAGCCAAAGTGCCGCGCTCGTTCGGGAAGTCGTGGCAGATGGACTCGCTACGGGCGAGCCACTTGTTGGAGAGAACGTTACTTACGACAATCCAGTTCTGCTGCTGCAACATATGATCTGGCACGAAGGTTGGCATATCGGCCTTATCTTCCTCGCCCTTCGGCTCAACGGACAGGAGCCGCCCGAGGAGTGGGAGGAGCCGAACGTCTGGGGAAAGTGGCGGACAGAAAACTGGGAGTAGAATGAGCCGATGAAAGCCATTCTTGCCGGCATAACGACTCTCGGTCTCCTTGCGATGCCAGTTCGAAACGAGTCGCCGGCGGTTTCAGCAGCGAATGCGTTTCTAGCGACATTGACTCCCACGCAGCGGACCGCAGTTCAGGTCCCCTTCTCGTCCGAGCAGAGGTTGCAGTGGGCTTATGTTCCGCTGCAACGGAAGGGTCTTTCGTGGGCGGAAATGAATAAGGAGCAAAGGGATGCTGCCGAACGACTCTTGTCTTCAGTTTTGAGCAAAGAGGGCTCAACCAAGGTTGAAGGTATCCGGCAACTGGAGCTCGTCCTTAGGCAATTGGAAAACAACAATATGGGGCGGGATCCCGAGAAGTATTGGTTTGCGATCTACGGAGAGCCGTCTGCTTCCTCGAAATGGGGCTGGCGATACGAAGGCCACCACACCTCGCTCACGTTTGCATTCGATCATGGGGCAACAATCTCGAGCACACCGCAGTTCTTAGGCTCTAACCCTGGCGATGTTCGATCCGGCGCAAAGGCTGGAACTCGAATGCTGGGTAAAGAGCAAGACCTTGGTTACGAGCTTCTGAACTCGCTCTCAGTTCATCAACGCGAGCACGCCATTATTGCCTCCGAGGCTCCGGCAGATGTTCTCACAATGAACTCGATTCGCGCAAAGATCGATCACAAAGGTGGAGCGATGGCAAGCGAATTCACTGCTCAACAGCGTAAGTTGCTGAAGCAACTACTGATCACCCACTCTGAAATCCAGGTTCCCAAAGAGAGGGATCGTCGAGTCGATAAGGCCATGAAGGACAAAGGGCTACGATTCGTTTGGATGGGTTCAACTAAGCGGGGAGAGAAGCACTACTACCGCATCCAGGGTGATAGCTTCGTGGTCGAGTATGACAATACCCAGAACGATGCGAACCACATCCATGCCGTCTGGCGTGACTTCACCGAAGACTTTGGTGGCGATTCGCTAACCGAACATCTCGAGCATGGCCACTCACATTCTCGATAATCCGATGTACAACGCGCTCCTCACGGAGCATGCGCCGGTGGCAATCGGAGGGGGACGAGCGAGGCGGTTTCCAGCCCAGATTGCACCGTTCGGGGGACTCGAACTCAGTGGGGAAGCTGACCTCTTATCGCTGTTTCAAGTCGGTGAACGGGCGGTTTTCGTCGGATCTTTTCCGTTGGATCAGGCGGGTTGGAAGGTAGCCAAAGAATTCGAAGTGATTCAGATGACCCTGGAAGATGCTCGTTCGGTTTCCGAATTATCGGATATTCAACTCTTAACCGAAAGTGATGTTCCCGCGATGCTCAAACTCACATCGCTCGTCTACCCGAGCTACTTCCGTCGGGAAACGGCCAAGCTAGGCGAATACTGCGGAATCTACGCTGGAGATGAACTGATCGCGATGTCTGGCATTCGAATGAAGCTACCTGGTTACGAAGAGGTCAGCGCAATCTGCACCCATCTCGACCATCGGGGGCGGGGACTTGGTTCAATGGTGACCAAGTTCATGACCCAGCGCATCATCCAGAGAGGGAATACGCCGTTCCTGCACACCGAATCCGATAACCCGGCCCAAGCGATGTACCAAAAGCTAGGCTTCAAACCCCGTGCGCATTTACCTGTCAAGGTAATGGAACGAACTACTCTTCCAAACTAGCGACTTCCGCGGGACCCGAAGAGTCCACCATAAACGTCACCCGGGGCTTCTGTCCGGTTGAAAGAATGCGTAGTTCGAGCAACTTAGGATTCTCTCGAACCAGCCGAGCCGTGTTCAAGAGACTTCGCATCGTTGCCGCTTCATGTCTGGCTCGGGCAAGGGCAACTTGCCCTTCCATCTCGACTTTGAGTAAGTCGGCCATCGCCGCTTTCAGCCCACCAGTGGGAGTCATGTCGATCAAGTAGGTCTCAATCAGCTCATAACCGACGCACGCTAATTTCTCGCGAATCCCTTCCGCAATATCGGTATGAAGCGATTGGCGCTTCTCGTAGGCATCTGCAAAGTTCTTTGCGGTCACCCACTCGCGTATGCCGAGTTGAGTGGGAACATGGGCGACGTTAAGCTGATTCAAGCTACCGTACATGAGGCTCAGAATCCCCTGTTTGTAGGCAAGTATCGGGTCGATCAGCTGGCAGACAACTCCAACGGTGATCCGAAAGTTTCCACCATCCGAAGAGCTGACATCCTGGCCGCCAACAATCTCGTACTTCGGCTGAATCGAAACCTGATGGACCTCGTGCCCTTGTCCCCAGAACGTGTACGCCCCTGGTGATAAGAGCCCTTCAAGCTTGCCCTTGTTGAAGTGCAGCCCCCGATTCCCTTCGTAAACAATGTGCTTGGAGAACAACATGCTTAAACTCCTTTTCGGGAGCGGAGGCGGAGCGGCGAGGTGGGGGTTTTGCACCCGCGTAACCTTTCCGGCCCTTCCCTTGTCAGGTGCCTCCTTCCCTTCTAGTGTTCGTGTAACAGACGAATGGTCCACGGCAAGCCATGCTGTGTGAGAGTTTCCGCCTACGCTTCCGTCCCCAGCTTAATCCGCTTGAAATGTCCAGAGGGATTGTATCACTTCTCTGCCATCACTTCGCGAATCCATTTGAGCATCATGTTGCTGAAGTTCATACTGAACTTCCCTTTCGTCCAGTTGGTAATCGAGGCTTTCTCGGTTGGCCAGTCGTGGAACAAGTGATCTGAATCAGGGCAGAGCTCAAACTTGCCCCAGCCAGGGTGCACGGCATTGACCGAGTCTGCGATCACTTTATGATCGATATCGTAGGTGACGTAGTCACTGAATCCTCTTACTGCGAGGACTCTGCAGTTTGCTTTCACCCAGTAACTTGGGAAGTTAACATCATTGAGCTGACGCCAGAACTCAAGAGTCTTCTGGTTGAACAGGCCACCGGGAAAATAGGCGTCTACATAAGGCGCCAGCTTTGGTTGCGACTTTTTGACTTGAGCCGCGCTCTTACGCTCGAGAATGACCTGAGAAAAGATCCGCGCTGCGATCCTCATCTCATCGTCCGCGGCCGGTAAGGTTTGTCCCGCCAACACACCTTGATAGCGAATGATATCAAGAAGATACTCAAACCAAGTGCGCGCAGCCGTTCCGTAGGTGGCGATTCCTTTGACTTGGCTCTCCGCCGCGATCATTGGGCCAAAGGCTCCGCCCATTGAGTGACCGAAGATGAAGATATTGTCCTTGTCAACTCCTCCGTGCTCCTTCAGCTGCTTGAGGGTTTGGCGATAGATATCGAGTTCGGTGATGTAGTCCAGGTCGGCAAACGGCCCACCTTCGCTATCTCCAACACCCGGCTTCTCCACGCGAATGGTCACAAATCCTTCAGAAGCAAACTGGTGCAACAACGGTCCATCGATCGTCTTGACATCTCCGGTCGACGTCGACAGAGTGAAGTCGTAGGAGTTTGGTGAGAAACCCTGGATGAAGAAGAAACCAGGGCGCTTTCCGCCTGGCTTTCTGGGGGTGGTGATAATCGTTCGCATCCGCTTTCCGTTACTCACGATGTGCGAATAGCTCACCTCGTACATCTCAGTACCCGGATCCTTCGGCTTTTCAACCATGTCTGCCTTAAGGGTGATCGTCTGGTTGCCGCGCCGAACATCGAACGAAACCGATTGGTTGGACGGAAGGTTTCTGGCCAGTTCTCCCAAAGTCTTGGCTGAAACTGGTTTGCCGTTCATCTTTGCAACAACATCTCCCTTCTGAAGCTGTGCATTCGCAGCGGTGAAACCTGGTACAACGTCCGCGACGACAACCCCCGTACCCTCCGGCAGTTTTAGACTCGCAGCTTGCTCCCTGGTCAAAGGAGTACTGGCAAGTCCGAGCGCACCCCGGCGCGGAAGCGGTTGCGACTGCAAGACGGCGGCAAAGGCGAGAGTGGTGACGGCAATCATAAGAAATCCTGTTACAATCTGTAATACAGTATACGACTTTACAATAGTTTCCGAAGGGAGTTTCTTGGGTTAACTATTTGCGTACGCAACGTTGGATAAATGAGAAAGGCCCGCAAACTCTCGACGATTGAGCTGATGCTCTTAGGTTTAGCCAATGAAAACGGCCCTTGCTCAACATACATGTTGATGAAGCTGATGTCCCTCTCGGGCTCGACATTCTATAAATCTCGGGCGGGAACCGCTTACTCGGTCACCAAGCGGCTAGTCTCCGCCGGATACTTTGAACAGGTTCCTCAGGAG
>JARXAE010000025.1 GCA_029866005.1 Fimbriimonas sp.
GGGCGGAACTTCCCCGCCCTCGGCCCATACGGTGCCTTTCGGTGCTTCTGAAACCGGTCATCCACCTTCTGTTTCGGGGAACGCCGCAACGCGGCTATTAACCCTACTCCTCCGGCGCCAAGCTCTTTCGAACGCGATTCAAAGTTTTGCGTCGCCTATCCGTTTCGGCCACTGGCCCACTTAGAGTCAGTAGGACGATTCGGATGATGATTTGTTCGCCAGGGAGTTCAGTTGGTGCTCAGGATTTTGGGTAAGCGACTCGCACGGCTTTTGTGCGCTGGATCAGGACGAGGATTTCTTTGCCGTGTTGGGTGAGGGCGCTGGCTTGAGTGAAGCCTTCGCCGAGGACCTTTGCGGTGGCTTTGTCGCCGTCGATGGTGATTTCAGTGAGTCGGCCAGAGCCTTCGATTTGGAGCATCGTCTTCGCTCCCGAGGTGCGAAGACCATCGGGGCGGGTGAACTTGACGGAGGTTTCGAGGTCGACAATTGGCCCTGCGGTTCCGTCGCGTTGCACTCGGACTCGGGAGAACTTTCCGTTGAAGTAGTTGTTGAAGTACAGGGCTCCGTCAGCAAGGAATGTGAGTCCGTCGATGCCGCGAAGCTGAGGGTCACTGACCCATATATCCAGCGCAGTTGCCTTTGGCTTGAGGCGAAGGATTCGCGAGTCGCTCATATCGCTGACGTAAACAGTTCCGTCCTTTGCGACGGCGATATCGTTGAACAAGCCGCCTCCGGGGGTTGGATAGGTTCCTTTCGGGGCTCCGGTCTTGAGGTCGAACGACCTGAGCGCGGTCTGTCCGCCCGCGGCCGCGTTTCTGCCGGACGCGACGTTGGAGCAGACCCAGAGGGTCTTTCGCTTCTCGTCGGCGAGGACGCCGAGGACGTTTGTGAGCCCCGCTTCGGACGCTTTGATCCAGGGTTCAGCTTGGGTTTGCTTGGGCAGGGCGCGGTAAATCGTCCCCTTGGCGGTGCTTCCGAAATAGACGGTGCCGTCCTTGGTTGAGGTGATGCTTTCTGGTGAAGCTCCGGGCTCGCTGATTCCTACTTCGGTCGGCGGCTCGGTTTGGGTTGGTTCTTCGAAAGTTAGAAGGTGGGATGAGACGACGAGGGAAGCAAGGGTCAGGGTGATCATGGTGTTTCTCGGTGAAAAGTTAAGCGGAGAATACTCGTTTTGGGCGGCGAGAACAGATGCCTACACAGCGCGTGCAGGCATCAGAGTGACCCAGGACAATCAATCGCCGCTTTTCAGGATCCTTAATAATCAGCTTCAGAATTCGTGGATCCAAGCGCGATCAGTTCCAAAGACAAGCACCCCGAAGAGTCGCTCAACAGTTCCCATTCGACGAACAAGTTTGAGTGGCGTGGGGATTTCCCGGCAAATATGCAACGCCTCGACAAAGGTGATGCGCCGAACGGTTAAGTCTTCGGTGTCCCATCTGTGCTTTTTGGCAAACCCTTGAAGGTCGTCCTGAGCAAGCTCTTGGCTTGTATAAAGGTCCAAGAAGCCGCAATTCGGATGCGATTGCAGCTTCGAGATCACGGGGCGATTGAGAGATTCGATCCACACGGTGAAGTGGACCTTGGGTTGCCCCTCCTGTAAGATCCATTCCATCGGATCTTCCCAGATCGAGTCAATATCGGCGATCAGGGATTGGTGCAAAGGGTCGGCAACGGGCGCCGAAGTTGGTTGAGTGATGTTTCTCATGTGCATGGTTCTCCACACACCCGAGGCTGGCTGGTTCGTTGTTTCGGAGCACTGCTCCGCACATCGTTTTGGCACCGTGGGGATTCACCTCGGTTGCCGGGCCTGAGCCGCTCTGGATGTCAACCAGAGGTTACTTTAACGCGCGGTGAGAATTCAACAACGCGCGCGACTCACGGGAGGCGTTGATGACAAGCTACCTGCACAGCGCAGCCGTGCAGGCAGCAAACTCACTCTATCTAACCTTCCAGCCTCGGATGATTTCCCGGACGTACTTTCCGGCATCCGTCAGTTGGGAAGCCGGCCAGTTGCCCTGGGTGTTGGCACCAGGTTTGAGGACGGCGGCGCCTTCGACTTTGTCTGCGACGGACCAGTTGCACATCGTCAAGGAGTTCTTTTTGGCGAAGGCCAGCCACTCTTTGGTAGAGGCGTCGTCAACTGCGCCATTCCCGTCGTAGTTGACGGTTCCCCATTCGGTGATCACAAGCGGAATGCCGGCGTTGAGGGCCTTTTGGGCTTTGTCGCGAAGGTACTGCTTGTGACCCGCAGCGTAGAAGTGGAGGGTGTAGGCGACGTTTCGATCCTTGATTGGGTTGGGGATCACGTCCTCAACGTCCTGGGACCAGTTCGGAGTTCCGACGACGATAAGGTTGTCGGGGTCGTTTTTGCGGATGGCGGCGATCACGGTTTCGGCGTAAGGCTTGATCGTGTCTTTCCAACTGACCTTGAGGGGTTCGTTGTAGATCTCATAGATCACGTTCTTGTTCTTGCCATACTTCTTGGAGATCGCAGAGAAGAACTCGACGGACTGGGCGGTATGGGCTTCGGCTTTGTGGTCGTGCCAGTCGACGATGACGTAGATACCCTCTTTGACGGCGGCATCAATAACGGCTTCGGCTTTGGCGAGCTCAACCTGGGGTTGCTTGAGATATCCACCTTCGTCGGCGGCGATGGCGGCGCGGACGATGCTGCACTTCCAGTCATCCTTCAGCCACTTGACGGTGCCAGCGGTGTAGTACTTGCCGATCCATTGACTCCAGAAAAGGCTCATGCCTTGGAGGGCAACGGGCTTGCCGTCTTTGGCGACGATCCGGTTTCCTTTGGCTTGGAGAAGACCGTAGGTGTCAACCGGACGGGCGTCTTTGAACATCATTGTTGCGATCAGAGCTGTGAGCATGGCGTTACCGTTAAATCATATCACCAAATTCCGCTTCTAGAGCGGGATGGTGATGACTCCGCAGCCGAGGCGGGGAACGGTTGTGCCTTTTAGCTGAATGATATCAACTTTACGGGCGCGACCGGGGGCGTTTTTGTCGGTCTCGGCTTCGCCGGTGACAATGTACGCCTTGGCTTGGTCGAGCTTTGCGCCGGGGTAGTTGAGGTCCAGCTTGACGGCCTGGCTGGTTGGGTTAACGACGCCGACGGTGAGGGTCTTTCGATCCGCCGAGAGGGCGGCTTCGATGTCGAGTTCGCCAAAGTTACCTTTGATTTGAACCGGAATAGAGCCGTAGCGCTGGCGGTAGACCTGGAGGACGAGGCCGGTGCTTTCCATTTCGGCGGCGGTGCGGTTCGTTTTGAAGCCACCGATGACGTTGACGGTTTGGGCGTAGGTCGCGATTTGGATGATGTCGGACTGGCGGAAGAACTCGTGGAGTCCGGCGGCGATGCCGAGGGCGTCCGCGAGGTCGTATTCGCAGCCAAGTTCACCGTAGGTGTAGTCGCGGTGCCAGTAGTTCCATTCATCCATCGCGATGGGGATGGTTTTGCCGTTCAGGTGCTTCATGCCCTTTTGCATCTTGCGATGGCCGTCGGCTTTCTTGCGGATATTGGTTGCCATCTGTTTGACGGCTTGGTTGATGGGGAATCGCTGATTCTTATTCCAAGGGAGACGACCGTCGTAGAAGTGCTCGGAGATCAGGTCCATGTATTCGGAGGATCGCTCGAGCATGCCTTTGGACCAGCTTCGATTCGCGGATTTGCCATCCAGGCCAGTGACATCAGGGTCGCCGAGATCACCGCTCCCAATAAGGGTGAGAGAGGGGTCGGCTTTGAGCATCGCCTCGGACACCCAGTTGTGCTTGCGGGTGTAGTGGTCTAGCTTCATGTAGCCAAGTTGGAAGTCACCCCACATTTCGTTTCCGACGCACCAGATTTTGATGTCGTAGGGTTTGCGGTAGCCGTTCTTCACTCTCCAGGAGCCGCCGATGGTCTTGGCTGATCCGTTGCAGTATTCGACCCATTGGGCGGCGGTGTAGGCGTCGCCGAAGCCAGTGTTGACGGCGATCAGGGGATCGGTGCCGATTTCCTTGCAGAACTGGATGAATTCGTCGGTGCCGAAATCGTTGTGCTCGACTCCGCCCCAGGCGGGGTTGCCCCGCGGCGGACGGCGGTCGCGGTCGCCGATTCCGTCGCGCCAGTCGTAACCGCTCACGAAGTTTCCGCCGGGCCAGCGGTAGATGGTGCCGCCGAGATCTTTGAGCTGCTTGAGCGTGTCTCGGCGCATACCTTTGACGTTATCGGCGGGCATGATCGAGAGGGTGCCGAGGGCGATGGAGCCGCCATCGACAGCGACGGAAATGGTCATTTCGTCGCTGGTTTTGTCAGCCTTGAACCTGTAGGGAAACTTCGCGTAGCTTCCAGGCTTGGGGCTGATGGTTGTGGTTTCGGAGCCGAACGAGACGGAAACTTTGGGGGTGCCAGCGAGGGGCTTAAGCCAGATGTAGCCAATGTATTCTTTTCCGGCGAGGGTGCCGAGGCGGTGCTGGCTGATCTTGGTTCCGTCGGCGAGGACGGGAGTGTGGCGACCGACAAAGACGTCTTGTTTCGACATTTCGACTTTGCCAGTGTTGATTTCCCAGGGCGATGCGCCGATGCCGGGGAAGTCGGTGTCTTTCATCGAGACATAGGGCGCGTAGGTGGCTTTGATGGGGTGGAAGAACTTACGATCTTCGAGCATCTCGGCCCAGATTCCACCGTAGATGCAGCGGCCCAGGTGTTCAATGAACTGACCATAGATATAAGGATTGATCACGTCCCGGGTTTTGGTTGGGTCTATGGAGACGCTAACTGAACTGGCATCTTGCATGGCAAGTGATAAGAATGCCACGGTGGCTATAACCATGCGTGCATTTTACACACAGATTTAGCGGAAAATCGGAAAAGAAAGTGGTGGTGAGTGATGGATTCGAACCAACGTAAGCTCTCGCTGACAGATTTACAGTCTGTTCCCATTGTCCACTCGGGCAACTCACCACGCGGACAAGAGAAGATTATACCACAACCTTGATCGAGGTTCTTAGAGACAAAAACCGTTACAACTGTCCGTTTGTCGTTAGATTCTTAGTTCAAAATAGTCGGGTGCGCCGTGCTTTTACGTTGATTGAGCTGCTTGTCGTGATCGCGATTATTGCGATTCTCGCCGCGATCCTGTTTCCGGTTTTTGCTCAGGCGAAACAGGCAGCTAAGGCGGCTTCTTGCATGTCGAATTTACGGCAACTGGACATCTCTTTTGTGATGTACCAGAGCGACAACGACGATCAGTTTCCGCTGGGGGCTTATGGCGATATGACGTCGACGGTGATCTGGCACGACATGATCAATCCGTATGTGAAGAACAAGCAGGTTTGGCTTTGCCCTTGTTCGACAGTGAGCAAGTTTGACCAGAGCGGGGCGGAGACTTCGCACTTCGGCTACAACGTCCGGTACCTGACGAACCTTGAGTTGGATTTTTCGAACCTGGACACTCAGCGAGCGGTGACTTCGACTGCGCTCGGTGATCCCGCGGGGACGGTGGCGTTGTCGACGGGTCGGGCTTCGGTGAAGGGGTCTTGGTGCGGGGATGATGGGAAGTTTTTGCTTCGGCCTTCGGACTACTTGGACATGAGTGGCTCAGCGGGCTTTGACTGCTGGGGGATTCCCGATCCGAATGCAATGGAGAGTGCGATCATTGCCTGGGCGGATGGGCATGCTTCTAAGAGGAAGATGAGTGGCTTTTATCTGGGGCAGACACCGACGGATCGGTACTTTGATTTAGAGTAAGTCGTGTTAGACTTGGGTTGTGGAGCCGGAACCAGCCAAGCATAACTCGAGATTCACGCTCTTTCATGGCGTGATCGTTGGAGTGCTCCTGATTGGGGCCTATGCCATGATTGCTCCAGTATCTCGTTCAGCCAAGCCTGCTGCAAAAAAAGTTGTTTGCATGTCCAACATGAAACAAGTAGCGACTGCCCAGTTGATCTACTCGGTAGATTACGATGGAGCAATCTCGCCTTACTACACGTTTGACGGAGCTGCCGCACAGTCCAATTGGGTCACAGCAACACTTCCGTATGTGAAGAACTATGAGATTCTGCTGTGCTCAGAATCCGCGAGATCTAAGGCTGACCCATCGAATTCTAAACAGGAAATGGACTATGAGCATTTCCCGTTGATCTTGAAGCACGAAGGCAAGGACAAGCTGATTTGGCTCGACAAAATCGCGAGCCCCGAACGGTCCGGATGGATGCATGACCCAGTGCTCAAGTCGGCAAAGGTGAGGGACGGAGAAGAGATTGAGACGAATCACAAGCAGTATCCCAACAGTTTCTCAGTCATGTTCTTCGATAGCCATGTGAAATACGTCCCGACACAAAAAGGGGTTGGCTCCGATGCAATGAGCACCGACGGAGTTTGGTTGAAGTGATGGGAGACGCATTTTATGGCGAGAAGAAGTCTCTCGGATGTTTTGCGGAATGGGTGATCGGGACCGTTGTCGGATTAGTCGTCATGGCACTCCTCTATCTGATGATCACTCCCGCGAGGACTGGACATGACCGGTCGCAGTGCATTTCTCAGCTAAAGCAGCTGTCGATAGCTCAGTTGATCTACGCTGCTGACGAAAGCGACACTCTTCCACCTTACTACTCGTTTGATGGACCCGACTCCAAACGTGCGTTTGTGGAGGCAATCGACCCTTACGCAAAGAATGCCATGATATACGCTTGCCCAAAGTCTCCTGCAGGTAAGTCTGCGATTGGGGAATCGAATCCAGTTCTCGGATACGAGCACTTTGTCCTGATCTTGCGGGAGAGAGGGCGGAATGGGTTAATTGAGTTAGTGGATATGGAGGAACCGACCCGGAAGGCATGGATGCATGACCCGATCGTCAAGCTTGAGGTCAAAGGTGATGGTGAGCATATAGAGACTTACCACGGTCCTGGTAAGAGTGGGTTCTTCGTGTCCTTCTTCGATGGACACGTTCGTTGGACACCCACAGTTCCCGGGCTGGGGAGCGATCCGATGAACACGCTTGGGGTTTGGCAGAAGTAGGTATCTGGTTTCGGATTGACGCTGACCGCAGTGGAACTGGACACTTTTCAGTCTGTGCAATTTGCAGAAATTGCGTACAATAGGTTTGAGCTTGCAGAGCCAAGGATGGGCGCGGGGCATGAGACAGGAAGTTAGGGACGCAGATTTAGAGATTTTTCGGGATGAGGCGCGGAGCATTGGGTTCTCGCTCGTACAACGCCTGTACCTTCGGAAGGCGCATCGCATTGCGCTCCGGAACCCGCTTGAGGCGTTGACTCCCCTTCCGATCGGTCGAGCGGACCAATTTGAAGATGCCTTCCAGGCCGAGATGGTGCGGCGCTTCATTGATCCCTTTTTTGGCGAGCTTTGGTATGCATGCCGGGAGCGATTCTGGGCGTTTGAAGACGGGATTGCGAAGCTGAAGTCTTCGGAGATTGCGGAGTTTCGGGAGCTACCGAATACGGTTCGGGATGTTGCTTTGGGGCTTTACGAGGCGCTGCGATGGGCTGACTTGATGCACGCGGATATTGCGGAGAGTGAGTCGAAGCCTTGGCTTTCGCCGGGACTGCCGTCGTTTCATCCGGGTGACCGCCAGGCTTCGGCCCTTTATGCCGTGGCCGAGAAAAACGTTCTTGAGTACGAGCGGAACTATCAGGAGCTGACGGGCGGGATCGAGCGGACGAAGGCTCAGGCGAGCGTGTTTATAACGACTTTGGATGCGCTTCGACTGAAGATGCTTTCGTATCGGCACGTTGGCCGAGATCCGTCGTTAGGTTCTCAGGATTTCTTGTCGGCTTTGGCTGAGGCTCGGGCGCAGTTATCAGCGATTGATAAGGCTTTGGACGAGGTTGATTTGAGCCACTATCCGACAGCCGTTGCGTACGTGGAGTACGGTTCTCAGAAAGCGGTTATCGAATGATCATTCCGGGTTGATTGTGACCAGCACCTAGGCTAAACTCCCTGCTGACATGGCAGAAGTTCGGTTTGGGTTGATTGGTGTTGGTGGGTTTGCTCGGTATCGAGTTGCGAACTTGCTCAAGGTGAAGGGGGCCAGCGTGGTGGCGATGGCGGATACGTCGGCAGACAATATCTCGGCGATGAAGGCGGCGCATCCGCAAAGCACGGGCGCAGCCGAGTACGGCGATTACAAGGATTTACTGAAGGATCCAAATGTAGACGCGGTGATGATCATGACTCCGCACACGCTGCACGCTCAGCAGATCGTGGATGCTCTCGAAGCAGGTAAGCACGCTTGCGTGGAGAAGCCGATGGTTTGTACGGTGACGGACGCTCACCGAGTGATTGCCGCTCAGAAGGCATCCGGGAAGGTCGGAATGGTCTCGTACCAGCGGCACTTCGATTCGGTTTATCGCAAGATCAAGGGGATGATCGATAGTGGCGAGGCGGGCGAGATTCAGTTCATTGCGGGCTTGAGCTGCCAAGAGTGGAAGGTGGCTTGCGCCGGAACTTGGCGCCACGATCCGGCCTTGAGCGGTGGCGGACAGTTGAACGATACCGGTTCGCACTTCGTTGACATCATGCTTTGGGTGACCGGTTTGCAGGCCGAGACGGTTTCGGCGGTGGGCGATAATCGCGGGCTTCAAGTCGATATTGATTCGGCGCTTGCTATCAAGTTCAAGAACGGCGCGGTCGGCAACATCTCGATCATTGGCGACTCGACCAACTGGCACGAGGACATGACGATCATGGGGACCAAGCTTGGCTTCTTCGTTCGGGGCGGCAAGCTGACGGTGCGAAACTTGGCCAAGGATCGGATTGTTTATGAAGAGACTTACGGTGGCTCGACGCCGGATCAGCACTTCTTCGACTGTATCACGCAGGGTATTCCTTGCGAGAGCGGCTTTGAGTGCGGGCTTGAGGTGATTCGTCTGACCGAAGCGGCTTGGAAGTCGATGGAAGCCAGCGGGGCGATGGTTCGCGTTTCGGACTTGGGTTAATGCCAAACCGGGTCGCTCGGTTTTCGAGCGACCCGGTTTTCCGTTTTAGTTCATTACTGCGGTGCTGATCAGGCGGTCGAACGCTTTGTTGAGTTCATTCTCGCTCTTCACTTGCGTGATTCGCACGCTGAGGGCGAGGATGTCCTCTTTAGCATTCTTGAGAATGACATACTTTGAGGTTGGCTTTCCGTCCTTGCCCATCATCTCGAAGCTCATGGTCTCATAACCCTTCTTGTTCTTGCCGAGCTTGTAGGGGGTTGGGGTGGCTTTTTCGCGTCGCTGGATAAAGTAAAGGCTGGTGTTGTAGAGGCGGTCCCAGTTGGAGCCTTTTGCGCTACCGGTCATAGTGCCGATTTCGCCCTTGCTGGAGTGGAACTCGCGCTGACCGAAACTGGTTTCCTCTCCGACTTCCCATCCTTTGGGGACCTCGACGGTGTACTTCTTGGTCTCGACTCGTATGTAGCCGTCTTTGAGATCGGTAATGGTTGGCTCGACCATGGCGACCAGGGCGGCGAGGTAAGACAGATTTTGGAGTGTCATGTGCGTTACTACGCAGAGCGGAGAAGCGATGTCCTACAGTTTTTGTGTTTTGCTCTGGCTGGGACTCGCTCGAGGCAAGGGCGCATGGTAGTTAAGTTGGAGTTTTGAAGTTGGCCTGTAAGCCGGATTCTGTATTTGTGTGACGATTTATCTACGCGGCCAACCCGGAGGGTCGTCGGGCCGAGTCAGCCCCTCCCTATTTGGCCTTGCTTCTGGTGGGGTTTGCCCTCTTTGACTATTGCTAACCAAAGACGTGAGCTCTTACCTCACAATTTCACCCTTACCCCGATTGCTCGTGGCGGTTTGTTTCTGTTGCACTTTCCGTCGGGTCGCCCCGCCCCCCGTTGCCGAGGGCACCATGCCCTATGAAGTCCGGACTTTCCTCCCGCTTGCGCGAGCCGTCACCCGGCCAACTTCGGGTTACAGGGTACCGCTTTGGACCCGGTTTTGGCGAAGAGCAGGGCGGGCCTGGTCCTCGATTCGATCCAAGTAAGCATCGTAACCGAGCGCGAACCCGATCACTAGGAAGCCGCACAGGTGGTAAATCGCACACCATCGCAACGCGACTTTTTCGGCTGCTTTCAGCTTCCTGAAGTACGCATAGATCGCGAGGTAAAGCAAAACAAGCGCAGGAACGACCCAAGCCACACAGAAAATGATAACGAGTGGCACGTGAATAATTTGCGGAAGTGAAATGTTAGCGGCGGCGATGAAAATAGGGGGAACAAGGCCAAGAAAAACAAGTCCGGACATCCCGAACTTTTTGGCCAGGCGCACACCTTACTCGTCTGTCATGCCTTCGTTATACGGAAGCAACCGGGCAATGGTTGGCGGCGACAAGAGGACTGGGGGTTCCGGCTCTTGGAACTTGAATCTTCTGTCGGTCTCCGAGAGTATTCTCTGGCGGATGTCGGTCGAGCCGAGAATTTTGGTTTACGAGGGGCGGCGTTTTCTTCGTCCGGAGACGGGGCCGAAGGTTGTTGGGGCTAAGGAAACGGGGTTTGGGAACTTGCCTCGGTTAGCAATTGCTTCGATTGGTACAGCGGTGTTCATGATCGGGAGCGGGGTTTGGTTTGCGAACAAACTCCGGTCGGGGGAGATTCCTTGGGACAGTCCTTGGAAGTGGTTTGCGTTGGCAATAATGCTTGTCCCGATGTTTTTTTTCATGGGATTGGTGCTACTGCAAGCCAAAAAGAAGCCAGTGGAGAAGCCAAAGCTGCCTCCAAACCCCATCTACATGAAGACCAGCCTGTATACGAACAAGGCGGGAACTGTTTCGACCGGCTCGCTTGAACTCCAGAACGGTCTGATCAGAGTTGTGGGCGAAAAACAGACTATCGAAATCAATCGGCTCGAAGTGGAGAGCATTAAGCTCGTTGAAGGGCGGGTTCGGCTCGTTATACCAAAACATCATGCCTTGCCAGCCATGCACATTTTCCTGTCTCCGATTAACGAGGAATTGGGAAACATGCTGGTGAAACGGGAGGTACTCAAGGAGTTGGCTTCGCGGATTGAGTCCATGCCGACTTCGACCCTTGCGAGTACGTACCCGAGGATCGAGTTTCGGGAGTTTCAGAGACCTCCCGGGACTCTTGCAAAGTGTATCGTTGGAGGCGGGACTGCAGGGCTAGGCATATCTGCCCTCATGATGCTCCTGGGGAGGCCATCAAGGCAAGATCCTGGGAGCGACGCTCTGCTGTTGGTGATACCGCCCCTCTGCCTCGCCACTCTGGTGGTCGTAATAGCGTTCGGGGATGTTTGGGTTGCGAAGTCGAATAACAAGTGGCTTCGCAAGAAGGGGATTCTTCGGGATTAATCTCGCTATTGTCGAGAGTTCTCGGTAAAGCCTCCCTCACCCCCAAACCCCCGCTCCCCCTGGGGAGGCGAGGGGGCTTTTCGGACGGATTACTTTGCGAATTGCCAGGCGATGCGTTGCATTTCTTTGACGGCGACGGGGTCGGGACGTTGGTGGATGGGGCCGTTGCCGTAGAGTTGTTTGCCCCAGTATTCGCCACCCCAGCGGCCTTTGAGGTCAACCGTTAGCCCTTCGGGAGAGCGGCCAAAGAGGACTCCGTATTGGAGGCAGGCGATGAAGTACATTCCGGCGGGTTTGAGGTGGATGTCGTCGCCGAAGAGGTCTTGGGCTTTGGTGAATCCGGGGAGGCGGCCGGCTTCGGCAGCGTCGACGAGGGCGCCGAGGGCTTGGGCTTCTCGGATGATGGTGATCTTTTTGCCGGTGGCTTTCTCGGCGGCGGATTTGATTTTTAGCCACATCGGGGCGTCGGCGTCGACGCGTTTGCGCCAGAGGAGATTGCGGGTGGGGCTGTGAGTGTCCCATTCAGCTTTGCCGGTTCCGCTTTTGAGGCTGTGCCAGGGTTCAACGTAGTAGATGCTTGCATTCGGGTTCGTGCGACCGATGTAATCGGCGAACTTGGTGAGGAATTCGACAGAGTTTTTCTCTTGCCAGTCGCCGCCACGGGGGACGGAGTCGATGAGGACAACCGCGTTGTAACCGCCCTTCGCAAGGGAATTCGGGTAGTTGACACGGAACTGCTTGTCATCGTATTTATCACCGGGCTTGACGGCTTCGTTCCATTGAGTTTCAAGTGAAGCGCCGAGGCGGAATTGTTCTTGGAATTCAAACTTTAGGCCCGGGGTGTTTTTTGCGAGCGAAGCGACCATGTCGGGGATCTCGCTGCTGAGCGAGTGGCCGATTGAGTAGAGCTTGACGCTGCTCGGCTTTGGAGTTTGGACGGCTGGATTGCAAGCAACGAGAGCTAAACCGAGTAGGGCGCGGATCATTTCTGGGGTTTACCTCCGAAGGCGACTTCGCAAGGCGTCGATAGGGTGAAAGGCTTACCGTCGATGTTGTAGCGGGCTTCGAGGAAGACGGCGCTCCATTTGCCAGGTTTGAGTTCGGTTTTGAGGATATCGGTTTTGGCTTTCTTTTCTTCGACGAATCGTTGCTCGCGGAAGTCTTTGGTGTCGCTTTCGGCTTTCCAGATCGAGACCGCTTCCATTTGGCCCTCGCTGGGGTCGAGATTAAAGGCGACTTCTTCCTCATTGACGGTGGTCTTGCTTTGGAGGCGCGGGAACTTGAAGGATCCGTTCACGGAGCGGGCGAAGGCGCCAATCGAGTTGGTGAGGCGGATTCGGTCGCTAAGTCCGTGACCATTGTTAGGGACTTGGAGGACGTTCTTGGGTTGCTTCAAATCGTTCCAATAGAGCTTGGTGGCGTCGGTTGCCCAGTACTGGTCGTTAGAACCGTTGACGATAAGGGTGGGGATTTTGATCCGATCGCGGTAGGAGTACGGGTCGACCATCTCCATGAGTTTTTGACCTTCTTTGGTCTGGAGTTTTTCTTGGAGGCCCCGGCGGGTGTAGTCCGCGATTTGCTCACTGTACTCTCCCCACATTTCTATTTGATGCTTCATTTGGGCGTCGAATCTGAGATTATCGAACACCATCGGGGCAATACCGGCGACTCGTTTGTCGCCACTCGCCGCGGTCAGCCAGGTCGTCCAGCCGCGCTTGCTGGCTCCGGTAACCACAAACTTTTTGATAATCATCCCGTTTTGTTTGGTGAAGCGTTGGATCACATCCATTGACGAGACGGCGGCTCTGGTCATCGGGAAAAGGAGTGGCCAGGTGGCGTCGCCGGTTTCCAGATACTTGGTAAAGGTGTGAGCGATGAGGTCGTCTTCCTTCATCTCCCAGATGGGCTGGTTGGGGATGTTGAAGAGCATCATGATCGGCATTCCCGTCGCATTAGAAAGGAGGTTGATGTCGACCATGTCGCCGTTTCTCGGGCCATCGCCGGTGATGAACAGGATGGCGGTTTCCGACTTCTCGGCACCCTTCGGAACCTTCATCAGAATTCGATGCGACCAGAGCTGTTTTTGCCACATCTGGCTACAGAATTCAATCTCGTCGATGCCGTTGTTTCGAGTAAGTTTTGCGGTTGGCAACCCCTTCTGGGGGAGGGCCAAGTAGTCCAGCAGGGGGCGGTGATCTTGCTTAGACATGGCAAGGGATGCAACGAGCACAGAGAGCATGTCTTTATTGACGCACAACCTGTTACATAAAATTGTCAAGATCGCAAAAAGATTGTTGACATTCGCGGCGAGAAGTGCGACAATAAGCCACCTGTATTGCTATCCGGGGGGATAGTGCTTGGTGATAACATGGTGAATAGGTTCACGAAGATTAAAAGAACGTTGGCGTTGGCGGGCGCGGCTGCCCTTTCGGCTGGTTCGTTCGCATTTGCATTTGATGCCGAGATCTTGATTCAGCGCGCGCTGAACAGCCCGACGCTGACCGTGAAGTACGACGGCGCAAATGCATCGCTCGTTGAACTCCGAATCAACGGCGAATCGTTTGCCACTCGAGCAGTTGCCTCGAAGGAAACCAAGGGAACTGTTGAGTTCACCGTCACCGTCACCGACCTGAAGGACGGAGACAATGAAGTCGAGATTCGACTTTACGACAAGACTGGCAAGGTTCTTTCAAGCCAGAAGCAAAACATTTCGACCGACCAAGGTAACAAGGGTCCGGTTTACATCACTGGCCCAAAGCAAGGTGAGACCGTCAAGGGTCCAGTCGAAATCAAGATCGGTTTCGGTAAAGAGCTGAAGAATTCTTTCGTTTCATTCTTCATCGATGGCGACCACAAAGAAATCAAGAACACCCCCCCTTACAACTACGTTTGGGACACCCAGAAGGAGTCCAACGGATGGCACACTGTCGAGGCTTGGGTTGTTGATGAACTCACCAACACCTACAAGTCGAAGCAGGTTCGCGTTTTTGTTAACAACCCAGGCGGTCGAACCAATCGAACCGGTCTTGGTGGTGGTGAGGCAGTTGTTGCTAAGGGCACCAGCCAAGCCACGATCGAGGATACAAACAACGGTATCAAGGGATCGGATCTGACGGTGGCCGCGACCACCGCACCAGTTGGCGTTTCAACTCCGAAGGTCGGGGCTGTGAAGACCACGGTGACGGCAAAGACTCCAGTTGCTGCTCCAGCCGCTTCGAAAGCTCAGCCGGTTGCAACCAAGGTAACCCCTAAGATTGACGATAAGGTGGCAACGCTCAAATCGCCAGCTGTTGATGGCGGAATTCCAATGGCAAGCATGAACATGGTTCCTACCGGAAGTCGAATTGCCCGACCTCATGGCCTTCCAAACTTCGCAACTGAAGCCGCGACAAAGGTTCTCTCCATTGGAAAGGGCTTCCGAATGGAAGGTGTTAACACCTTCTCAGTGCTTTACAACGGTCGTTTCGTCGAGTTTGACGTTCAGCCTCGAGTTGACGAAGGGATTCCGATGACCCCATTCCGACACCTGATCGAAAAGGCAGGCGGCATGGTCGGGTGGCTCAAGTCAGCGAAGGAAGTTAACGCTTCTGCAGATGGTATGAAGATTTGGTTTAAGGTAGGCGATGCCAACGCAAAGGTCAACGACAAAGCATTCAAGCTCGAAATGGCACCTTACATTGATCGTGGTCGAACAATCGTTCCTCTTACATTCATGAGCGACGCTCTTAAGGTGAACATTGATTTCGATCCGTCCACCGGACACGTTCTCATCACCAAGAAAGACTCCAAGTAAGGACTTTCGAAGTCAAAAGTTAAGGCGATCCACAATTTGGATCGCCTTTCTTGTTTTTGATGGTTCGCAACTCTCCGTATATGGAATGAACTCTCCGATAACTCTTCTGTGCCGACCATTTTGGTTGGCATATGAGACTAGGAGAATTCCGTTGAATCTTGCTTATAACACAGACAAACGACGCTACATTCGGTATGAGTTACTGGACTATGCCGTCATGTCGCTTGACGGCACGACCGAAACGGTCAATGTGGTCATTACCGATATTGGCTTGGGTGGTGTTCAGGTTCGTACAAGAACCCAGCTGATCTCGGGCTCCAAAGTCTTTATTCAGGTAGCTTGCACCGATGGCGAAAGCCTCAGCCTCCGAGGGGAAATCCGACACACCGTCGAGATTCCAAACTCAGATCTCTTCAGCGCAGGTGTCCGCTTCGTGCCCGAGAATCACGAAGAGCGCATGGCGGTGGCGGAGTTTGTCCACCAGGTGTTCCAGCGTCAAGCCGATGATCTTGCCTCTTAAGCAGGCAGGATCGTCCCTTCCACTTCCCCGAATCCGACACGGAAGCCCTCACCCTGGCAGTAACCAGTGAGCACGAGGCTGTCTCCATCTTCCAAAAACTTCCGGCTTGTCTCGCCAACTTGTACCGGCTTTGATCCTCTCCAGGTGAGCTCCAACAGGGAGCCGAAACTACCTTCTTCAGTGCCAGAGATGGTGCCACTGGCGTACAAGTCGCCCCATGAGAGCGGGGTTCCGTTTGAAGCTTGGTGAGCAAGCTGTTGGTCAAACGACCAGTAAAGTTGGTTCGCGTTTGTTTTTGAAACTGTCGTATAGTCTGCGGCTTCTTCCGGCTTCAGCTTGACCTCAAGGGTGACATCATATGCCATCGGCTCACTTGTTCGCAAATGACCGAGGACGGGTGGGTCTTGCTCAAGGCGAGTCACTCTGAACGGTTCAAGGGCGTCGGGAAGAACAACCCAGGGCGAGACAGAGGTCCCAAAGGACTTAGCAAGAAATGGACCGAGAGGCTGGTATTCCCAGCGCTGAACGTCACGAGCCGACCAGTCGTTGACGAGGACAAAGCCCAGGATGTGCTCTTTGACGACTCCAATATCAACGGTCTCACCCATTGCCGAGGGCATACCAACGTAGAAGCCCATCTCAAGTTCAAAATCTAACTCCTTTGTTGGACCGAATTCAGGAACTTCGGAATCTGGTGCTTTGGTCTGTCCTTTGGGGCGACGGATTGGGGTCCCGCTCACGACTACACTGCTTGCGCGGCCGTTGTAGGCGACCGGTAGGTGGCGATAATTCGGGAGTAATGGTGGCATGTCGGGGCGGAACATTCGGCCAACGTTACTTGCATGGTTGATCCCTGAGTAGAAATCGATGAACGCAGTAGGCTTGATGGGGAGCAGAAGCCGCGCCCTGCTGATCGGAATCAGGGCTTTCAAGCGCAGGATCTCGTTGTCTCGGAACGCAGGGTTTGACTCCTCCAAAAGCTCGAAGAGAGCTTTGCGAAGCGCGGTGAATTCTTCTTGAGTCAGATCAGCAAAGCTATCGAGGAACGGATACTGCTTTTCAGAAATGAGACCGGCGTCACGCAGAACGGTGAGATCAACAACATAGTCACCGATTGCGGTTGCAAGGGTCACTTCCCGTCCCGTCGGAGCAAGAATTGCGAACGGAAGGTTCTGAATGGAGAAGTGAGAAGCTGGGTCTACGTTAACCCATGAGCGAGCTGTTTTTGGTACGACAAACATGATTTAGTTCCTTGCGAGGCGGTCCAGTCCGGCGAGGGGCTCGGCGACACTGCACGAACCGAAAGTGATGAAGAATGAGCGGAGATCCTCAAGGTCTTCTTCCGAGAACTCGCGACCTCGATAGGCAAAGGCTCCTTTGATTGAGAACGACTGGGGATTTTCGTCCGCGAGGACGCGTGCCATTTCGGTGATGCTGGAGTCTTCGAGGTAGCGCATGCCGATTGCAGCGAAGACATTCAAGAACCCGTGCTGACCGTCATGAGCGACTGCTTCGTGGAGGCCTGCGGTTAGCTTGAATGGGAGTTCGAGATCGATGCATTCCTTGAGAACAGTGGCGAGCTGGGTCGGTGAGGGGATTGCGGTTCCGCCGCATCGGAACTTTGCAGAAAGCCATTCTCCTTCGGCCATCATGGCCAGCTCTTCGCTAACGTCTCGGCTCCAAGGAAGTTCAAAGTAAACATCCGTTTCGTCGCGATAGCTTTTGAGGGAGGTGATACCGGCGCTAAAGTGAGAGAGAGGAGGTGCAGGGCACTCGTAGGTTCGAATTTGGGAGTTTTGGCTGACTCCAAGAAAGACAGACATGTCCTTGGCGTCAGCTTCGCGAGCTGCTTGCCACTCGGACCAACCCTCGCCAGGGCGACCTATGGCGGCAATCCCAACAGAGCGGTTTCCGAGTAAATCTGCCAGGGTTTGGAGATCAGCAACTCGCCACGCTAGATTCTCAACGATCCAACTTTCGTCTCCTTCTAACAAATCAAAGTAGCTCGAAACTGCCTCAGCTGGAGCGAGGGAGGCGGGCGGAAAGGTACCCGCATAATCAATGATCTGTTCGAGAAAACCGTCTGCGCGCTTTGCCACGGTTCATTTTAGCTTAGATCATGGTATCTTTTAGGTTCGTGACGCGGATCGGTAAAGATCGTGTCGACACCGTTGCAGCCATGTCCCAAGTTCGCGTGTTGATTGCCGACGATGAGCCGATTATTCGGCTTGACCTCCGCCAGATGTTGGAGAGCCTAGGCTATGAGGTCGTGGGTGAAGCGGGCGACGGAAAGACTGCGGTTGAACTTGCGAGAGAGCTTAAGCCGGACGTTTGCATCTTGGACGTCAAGATGCCGGTAATGGACGGAATCGAAGCGGTTGACATCATCACCGAGGAGAACATCGCTCCAACCATTCTGCTGACTGCGTACTCCGACAAGGAACTGATCGACCGGGCGCGAGCGGCGGGGGTATTTGCCTATCTCGTGAAGCCGTTTAAGCCGAGCGATTTGGCGCCTTCGATCGAGGTCGCGCGAGCTCGCTTTGAGCAGAACGTTTTACTCAACAAAGAAGTCACGAATTTGTCGCAGCGCCTTGAGGCCCGAAAGGCAATTGATCGGGCAAAAGGGATTCTTATGGATTCACACAGCCTCGGCGAAGCTGAAGCTTACCGACGGATTCAGGTGCAGTCGATGAATCTTCGGAAGACGATGCAGGAAGTCGCGGAAGCGATTATTCTTGCGAAGTCGATTTAGAGTCTAAACTAGACCCTATGCCAGAGAATTTGTGGGCGCCTTGGCGTCTGAAGTATGTCGAGAAGCCCTCGGCATCGGGCAACATTTTTGTAGAGCTTCCCGCCCGAGGTGATGACAAGGCGAACCTTGTTTTGTATCGAGGAGAGACTGCGTTCGTCATTTTGAATGCTTACCCATACACCAATGGACACTTGTTGATTGCGCCGTTTCGGCAGACGAACGACTTGCCGACAATGACGGACCAGGAATTACTAGAGATCAACCAGTTGGTTGCGCGGTCAGTGAAGTGGATCTCGGAGGTTTACAAGCCGGATGGATTCAATATTGGCGTCAATCTTGGCAAGGCTGCCGGAGCGGGGATTCCGGAACATATTCACTGGCACGTTCTTCCGCGGTGGAATGGAGACACAAACTTCTTGACGACGGTTGGCAACACGCGCGTGATGCCTGAGTCGCTTGAGGACAGCTACGACCGCCTTCGGGAGGCGATTCAGCGTGACGTTTGAAGAGCTTCGCTCACGGGCTTTGGTGTGTACGGCATGTCCGCTGAGTGAGCGAAGAACAAACGTTGTTTTTGGCGAGGGAGATCCGTCGTCTCCGCTTGTATTGGTCGGCGAGGGGCCAGGAGATCAGGAGGATAAGTCAGGTCGACCGTTTGTAGGTAGGGCAGGTCAGCTTTTAGACAAGGCTTTGGTCGAGGCGGGATTAAGCCGGGAGACCGTTTACATCTGCAACACCGTCAAGTGTCGGGCCGCGGATTGGTCAACGGGTAAACCTCAGAATCGCCCTCCGACAGATCAAGAGACAGTAGCTTGTCGGCAATGGCTTCTTCCTCAGCTCGCCATGATTGCACCAACTGTGATCCTTTGCGTAGGGGCACCGAGCGCAAAGAACTTGATTCGGAAGAACTTTGCGATCACGAAGGAGCGGGGCCTCTACAACGAGTGCGAGTATGCCAAAACGGCGATTGCAACGTTGCACCCGAGCTACATTTTGCGGCAGCAAAGACCTGATAATGACGGCGGATACGGCCTCCTGGTCGCGGATATTCGCAAGGCGTGGGACGCTGCGGTTCGGTTAAGAGAAAAGATGGGCTAAGATAGCTTATGCTTTTCGGCTCGGTTATCGCCGCTTCGGCGTTTTTTGGACCTGATACTCGACCGCCTCACCAATTCGATCTCCTCGATGTGAAGCTCGACGTCACCTTGGACTTTAAGGCGGAGGCCGTCTCGGGGATCGTCTCACACAAGCTCGTAACCGTGGCGAAGGATGCAGTCTTGGCGTTCGACAAGGGACCAATGACGATCCAGTCAGTGAGCATCGTTGGGAAAGGCAAGTTCAAGACCGAATCCACCGCCAAAAATGTGTTTGTTCGATGCACAGGCGTCCCTAATGGGACGCCATTGACGGTCTCGATCAAGTATTCAGCTGCACCAGAGGCTGGGATTTACTTTGTTCCTGCTGAACGGGCTTATCCGAGTAAAGGATCACTGGCCTACACCCAGGGCGAGATGGAGGATAACCGTTACTGGTTCCCTACTTACGACTTTCCCAATGATAAAGCGACTGCGGAGTTGATTGCTCGAGTTCCAAAGGGAATGAGCGTCTTGTCGAACGGGAAGTTGCTTGGGACGAAGACGGTTGGGAACCAAGCGATTTGGCATTGGAAGCAGGATCAGCCGATGTCAACGTATCTCATCTCGTTGGTTGCGGGGGATTACATTGCAATTCCCGACGGAACCTTCAAAGGTAAACCCATTCAAATCTGGGCACCAAAAGGGGCCGAAGATGCTGCGCGAACTGCATTTAAGGGAACCGATAAGCTCGTTGAGATTTACTCCAAGCTGACCGGCGTGGACTACCCATGGGCTAAGTACGCCCAGTCAGTCGTTCCAGAGTTCATGTTTGGCGGGATGGAGAACTTGAGTTGCACGACCCAGACGATCGGGGCGATTTTCCCGGAGAATGCAGCTGAGACTTCATCGGCACGGGGTCTGAATGCTCACGAATTGGCTCACCAGTGGTTCGGTGACCTAATCACAACTCCGACTTGGGCACATATCTGGGTTAACGAGGGCTGGGCGACGTTTCTTCCCCACTTTGTGACTCGGCAGTTGGATGGCGATAGTGCTTTCCACATTGAGCGTTTCGGAACCTATGAAGGGTGTAAAGGTTCGGCGAAGGAACATCCTATGGTGCGAACAAATTACACGGTCCCGATGGAGATGTTCGATGGCAACGCTTATCCGGGTGGAGCGACGCGGATGTTTATGCTGATGCGCCAGCTCAGCGAGCCGAAGTTCTGGTCTTCGACCAAAGTATATCTGGGTGAGTATGGCCGTAAGAACGTGACGACTGAGCAGTTCTTTGCTTCCTTTGAGAAGACTTCCAGCGCGAAGCTACAGGACTTCCGAAAACAGTGGTTCTACACCAAGGGGTATCCCAACTTTAAGTTGACGAAGGCAGGATCTGGATTCACTGTTCGGCAGACGACTGCCGGCTTTGATGTTGATGTCGAGTATGTGATCATGAACAATGAGATGGTCACTCGGCGCGGCTTGCTTGGTGGGACATCTGCCGAAGCGGTTTCGGTGGCGGTTGGAGCCGGGGAGACGTTGATCATTGATCCCGGTGCGTGGCTATTGTGCGATGTGTCCTATCCGGCGGACTACAAGGCAGCTGACTGGGAGCGGGCTTGGACCTTGGCAGACAACGATGCGCAGCGAATGCGGCTCATTGACCGAGTTTCGCAGGACTTTCGAAAGGCAGAGTTTGAGCGTCCACGATCTGAAGCCCTCAAAGGGGAGCTTTTACGAAGGATTCAGGATGATGCGTTCTTGGTTAACGTTCTAGAAACGAGCAAGAATGCAAAACATCAGATCACGGCCCTTTACGGTCTGTCGGCAAACAAAGGTTCGAAAAACGAGGCACTCTTTGGGAAGTTGTTTAACTCAGTTTCGAACGAGGAGATGAAAAATGCGGCTTTTGACAAGCTCCTCTCCGTGAGAAATAATGCGGCGACCGCAGAGCTGGGGTGGAATACGACAACTTGGAATCTGCAAACCCAGACGCGGGCACTATCATGGTTTGCCGCAAACGACAAGGACAGGGCACGGACGATGGCACTGAAGGCGGTCAAGGAGTTCGCGCCGGGACCTGTTCGGATGCAGGCGATTAGCGTGCTTGGACAGGTGAAGGATGCTACCGGTTCGCGTGAGGTTTTCGACTTACTGGTGTCACTAGCAAAAGGGCGGGCCTATGCTCCGATGGACCAAGCAATCAATGCTCTGGCGGACTACGGCGATAAGCGAGCAATTCCCGTGATTGAATCACGGAAGAATCACTCGCTGCACTTCGCTCGTAACACGATTGAAGGAGCTCTAGCGCGGCTGCAGCGCTAGAGTGGCTTCGCGGCCTTCAGAACCGTCTGCATGGCGGTTTTGAGGGCTTTCTCGTCGACTGGTCGGTTGCCGTCTTTGTCTAGGACTCTGACGACCGGTTCAATCCGTTGGAATCCCCCGGTCGCGCTGTCGAGCGTGGCGGCAATGTCGAGCATTTCGAGGCCGTTTTTAAGGACTTCGTCAAGCGATCGCTTGGCAAAGGAGCCCTCTTTGCGCCGAAGGTATTCGAAGACTCCCTTGATCTGCATGCTGCCAGATCCGGCGCACGCATATTCGTCGTTGAGGAATCTCGCCCCGGCGCCGTCGAAGAAGTAGAGAACAAACTCTTCTTTTTCTTTGTTGTAGGCAGCGAGAATGGGGAGGAAGACGCCGATGCCTTCCATTGCCGAGGCAGCGTTTCCAGCGAGGGAGCGACTGATTTCGGCGAGTTTGCCTTCGAGGCTAAGTTCTTGCAAGACCGAGCGTCGGTAGTACTTGAAGCTGTGCTTTAGGTAGCGGCAAATTTCAACCGAACGGGCGAAAGAACCGCTGATCGCGACGACCGTCGAGTCATCGAGAGCCATGATCTTGTCGGCCTGCTCGAACATGATGAGGTTGCCCATCGTCGCCCGACGGTCGGCAAAGATAAGGATTCCGTCCTTGTACCGAAGAGCCAGGACGGTTGTGCCGTGGGTTTCGGGGTGGTTTCCAGTGGCCTCATTAAAGGGTGCTGGGACGAGCTCGCTAAAGGGCCGAGCGAGCGGACTCATCATTGACCCGACCTCTGGCGGTACTTCTTGGCCTGATCCGGGTCAACCTTTTTGAGTCGGCGGAGGAGTTCGTTTCCTCCTTCTGGTTTTGTCACGTCCGGGGCCTTGGGGCCGCTGTCGTCGCCGAGTTTGCGCTCGGGGGCTGATGGCATTTGTCTTTGCGGCTGTTCGGCGTTTATCATCTGATCTCCCTGAGAGCGACTATGAATGATTCTACGTCAGGGCAGTCGGCGAGCGTCGCGGGATATTCCTTTTCTGGCGGCAGATCGATGAATTCGTTGTTGATGGTGATGCCCCGCCAGCCGACGGTTTGGATGTGGCCTTTGAATTTGGTGACTGCGAGGGAGCGGGCGAAAGCGCGGGATCTGAGTAAGTTTCCAAGCTTGGTGGAAGGGATGGCAGGTTCAACTTGATCGGCTTGCTCAAGCGCGTGGTAGAGTCCTTCGTCAAGGTCGATGTTGTGGAACTCAAGGTCGTAAGATCGAAGATCGGCGTCATCGCCAAACTCTTCCTTGACTTGTTGAAGAAGGCTTCGCTTTGCGAACCACTCGATACGCCTAGCCACTGCCGGGTGGGATGACTCCAAACCGGTAAGAAGCTCGGTGGTGTTCTTGGCTACCCAGTCCATCTCTGGATCAATGCTCTTAAGCTCAGCTTCGGAGGCAGCGGACAGGTAAGACTCGATGATTTCGCGAGCCGAGTTCCTTGCGCTGGCGTCATCAGGGTTTCGGCTGAAATGTTTAAACTGATCAACTGGGTCATCAATCTTCCAGACCGGCACCTTCCCGTTCTCGAGCAGATAAAGAGCCATCTTTACTAGTCCCACTTTTAAGGCCGTGCTAACCTCCATCATGTTCGAGTCGCCGGTGATGACGTGGAGCCGAATCCATTTGGCGGGGTCGGCGTGGGGTTCGTCTCGGGTGTTGAAGATTGGGCGTCGCCAGAGGGTCTCTAGGTTGCAGAGTTCGGAAAGGTGGTCGGCACGCTGACTGAGTTGGAAGTCGCATGGCTCGTCAGTTTCGGCACCGACTTTTCCGGCTCCAGTAAGAAGTTGCCGGGCAATGAGGATCGGCACTACAGCCTTCTGGATCGCTTCAGGCGAGTGCTTGCGCGAAACAAGGTAACTTTCGTGGGTTCCGAAGGAAGAACCGTGGAAGTCGGTGTTGTTGCGATAAAGAGTTACTTTGCGACCAATCTTGGAGGCGTAAACTCTCGCTGTGTCAAGTAGATGGTAGTCGCCATCGGAGACGAATCGAGCAAGCTCGAGCACTGAGAATGACTCAGGCGTGGCGTATTCGGGGTGGCCGTGGTCGTTGTAGAATCTCGCTCCGTTCGGAAGTACTCGGTCGGCTCGGACGTCTTTCGGATCGCCGTATGACTTCCCTTTGTCAAACTTGGCATCATTAGGGTCGATTGCGAGGCGATCGACCGAGAATCCTCGAAGGTCGTTACGAGGGTTCTCGAACCGATAGTCCCAGCCAACAAAACAAGGACCCGGATAACTTCTTACGAAGTCTTCCGAGTCCTCGACTTGGGTTTCGGCTCCTCGCCCCTCAATACGGAGTCCGTACTCCGTATCGATTCCGGCGAGAATTCGATGCATTATCTGCGTAGAACGACGATCTTGCCGCTTGCTGGGAAGCCAGGTGCAGGCGTCGTGAACGAGAAGTCAATCCATCGGGTCTTTTGTGGAGACACCGTTGAAGTACCGGTGGAGCTGTACTGCGTACTGATCGTTCCTGCAACCTCACCCGTTCGGTTCGTGATTGCATTTGAATCACCAATGTTTGCGATTGGGTAGAGGAAGATCTGCTTGGTGCCCATGTCAATGTAGCCCCACATCATGGAGGTGATGGTCGCGAACTTAGCTCCGTTAGCGGCAGTTCCAATGGTTTGGTTAACAAAGACGACGTCCTGTCGCTCGTCATCCAGGCTACTTGGGATCGAAATCGCCTCAAACGAGTGCGCATTTCGCAGATAGCCGATATCCGAGATCAGTCCGGAGGACGGATCTTGCCGTTGTTGGAAGTGTGGTCGCCAAGTTCCTTGGAACGAGGTGATCTTTCGAGCAAGAACAGGATCGGTGGTCGTTACGTCCGTTGGATCCACACCAAGAGTCGTGTAGCTACCCGGAGTCACTGAGAGTCCGATTCCGCTTGGCAGAGTTGCCGGTGAGGAGTATCGACCGACAACTGAGGCGTCTTGACCAGCAGCGAAGATCGTTTCGAATGGTGCTCCACCCACTACTCCTGCGGAAGGGTTTCCTGCACCAAGTGCATACCCGTCTCCCGAGAAGAAGATTCTGTTCGCAGTTCCTAAGCCTTGGCTCAGAGTAGGACGCAGTCCGCTTGAAATTGAGGAAACATCAAAGCACACATAGTCGCTAAGGAAGCCACGGACGACTGTCGTGTCACCATCAATCCGGTTAACGCTATCGAACCAGGCTCTATCGAAAACGGCAACTTCAGTGTCGACTCCTCCGATGTTTTGTGTTTCCGTATTGATTGTCGAGCCATCCATGAAGAGCGGCACGAGGGTTTCGCGACCCTTGAAGATTCGCACTTCTGATGGGATCGAGCCCGGGATGCCTTGAATGTTGTTGAAAGTTCGGGTTCCCAGATCGTCAATGAGGTCATAGCGAACCATATTGACGTCAACGGAGGTGAAGTTTCTGGATTCCGTCGTTAGCAACCCAACGTTGGTCGCAAGAATCTGCGACTGGTTGGACGTAAGCGTCAGAGTTTTTTCCGTTAAGTCCGACGTCTCGATACCGAAGTTGTCAGAGACTGCCATGTTTCGGGCAATCGCAACTTCAGTTGCTGGTGCTCGTCCTGCACCGGTGAGGAACACATACTGAAGAAGAGCAGGTGTGTTCGACAAATTGACAGTCGCAACCTCCGGGAACAGACCTCCAGAAGTTGCTGTCGACCCCGAAGACGCGGTGGACCCGGAGGTCGCAGTTGAGCCCGTTGACGAGCCGCCAGCGGTGTTACCCGCACAGCCAAAAATCGCGATGGCGAGGGCTCCAACGCCCAGACCCCACTTCAGTTGTTTCCAATCCAATTGACGACGCATAGTGATCCCTAGCAACAAGAGTGATCGGAGTATAGCAAGTTATGTTCCCGCTTGGATAGGTTTTTTTGTCAAAACGCCACGCTGGTACAATTTCAGTCCGGTGCGAAGGGACGACTTACTAGACCTCAACGACGTTCTCCAGCATCCTGGAAGAGAACTAGCGGTTGATATTGCCACTGAACTACCAGAAATGGAAGACCTTGACCTCGTAGCTCCTGTGGAAGGATTCATAGAAGCTGTCTCTACTGGTAATGCGCTGTTGCTCACCGGAGAGTTTAAGGCTAGGGTCGTCTTGGAGTGCTCGCGGTGCGATCGGCCACTCGAGATGGATATTGAGTTCGTTCTCGACGAGCAATTTGGTGTCGTCGGAATTCCGAGTTCGATGAGCCATCAAGATTTCGCAAAAGTAGAAGCCGATCCCGACGAGCCGATCAAATTTTTCGAGGAGAACAATCTCATGGTTGAGGCACTCATCCAGCAAACCTTGTTGCTCAACCTCCCGATTCATCCACAGTGTGACGAAGATGCGATTGCGGAGTGCGACCGGCTTTTCGCCGAAGGCGCCACCCGAATTATTGACAACGAAAATAGCGAACTCGGCAAGCTCAAACAGCTTTTAGGAGATTCGACCGAGTGAGCGAGGCCGGGCAGATTCACCTTTCCGAGGTCATCTCGCACGGCGAGCCAAATATTGTGCTGGACGCGATGGGTGGTGATTACGCGCCTGATGAAGTCGTACGAGGCGGCATTGAAGCGGCACCTTTCATCAAGGGCAAGTTGATTTTAGTAGGTCAAACCGATGCGATTCATGCTTCCCTCAAACGCGTAAATGATGGTCTTTTGCCTTCTAATGTTGAGATTCACCATGCTTCTCAAATTGTTGAGATGCATGAAAAGCCGCTTGATGCCTATCGCAAAAAGAAGGATTCTTCGATGCTGGTCGGCTGCAAGTTAGTGAAAGACGGCAAAGCCAAGGCTTTCGTCTCGGCAGGTTCGACAGGTGCCGCATCGGCGACTTCCCTGCTCACTTGGCGACAAGTACACGGCATACATCGCCCGGCAATTGGATCTCAGCTACCAAATATGCACGGAGGTTTCCTCCTGCTGGATTCGGGAGCCTCTCCCGATGTTGATCCTGAGCATCTTGTGGAATTTGCGATCATGGGCCGAGCATATGCCGAGGCCGTTATGGGGCGCAAAAAGCCCCGAGTCCATTTGGTCAATATCGGCGAAGAGGAAGGCAAAGGAAATTCCTTTGCAAAGCAAGCCTATAAGCTATTGCAAGACCATGAATGGTTTGCAGGGAACATCGAAGGGAAAGACATGTTCAACTCAGCCTGCGATGTTGTTGTCTGCGAGGCTTTTGTTGGAAACACGATTTTGAAGACTGCCGAAGGCGTTGCTGAGATGTTTGCGAAGATGATCAAGTCAGGCGTTCCAACCAACAAGCTTCTACAAACCATGTACTGGCCACTGAAGAAGGTCATGAAGCCAATCCGCAAGCACATGGATTACGCCGAAGTAGGTGGTTCGCCTTTGCTAGGACTTAACGGAACGTGCATCATTGCTCACGGGCGAAGTAACGCGAAAGCGATCAAGAATGCCGTTTTGATGGCGGACAAGGCTATTCGTTCCGACTTGGTTGATCACATCCGGGACGCGATTCACCGAGAGTTGCCCCAGAACTTCATAGAGACCCAAAACGGGTAACTTCTTTGCAAGTTAATGAACAGAAACGCCGTCGTAAAAGGCATCGGGCACGCACTTCCATCGCGGATCCTTACTAACGAGGAACTGAGCAAAACCGTCGACACCACCGACGAGTGGATCGTTCAGCGTACGGGTATCAAGCAACGCCGAATTTGTGCACCTAACGAAGGTTGCTTTGATCTTGCGCTCACGGCGGCGAGAGAAGCTCTCGAAAGCTCAGGGCTGTCGAAAGATGACATTCAGATGGTCATCGTGGCCACCGTTTCGGGCGACTACGATTGGCCCACCGCGGCTTGTTACGTTCAGGATCAGCTTGGCATCAAAAACGCCGGAGCGTTTGACCTCGGTGCGGCTTGCGCAGGATGTATTTACGCGATGTCCGTCGGCACCGCGATGGTTGAGAGCGGGCAGATCAACAACGCCATCATCGTAGGCGTTGATACGCTGACGAAGCAAGTCAATTGGAACGATCGTTCGACGTGTATTTTGTTCGGCGACGGTGCGGGGGCGATTGTGCTCGGACACCAAGAATCAACGACTCGTGGCGTCATCAAAACGATCCTACTCAGCGACGGCAGCGGTGCGAATCACATCATGAACGAACTTGGTGGAACCAAGTATCCGCCGAAAAGTGAAGAATGGTTTGCCCGAACCTATGGCATCAAGATGAATGGGAACGAGGTGTACCGTTTTGCCATTGGAGCCATGGGTGATGCTTGCGAACGAGTGCTGCATGACGCGGGAATGACAGCGGATCAGGTTGACCTCTTCGTTCCTCACCAAGCCAATATTCGGATCATTGAGTCTGCCGCAAAGCGGCTGAATTTGCCTCCTGAAAAGGTCTTTATCAACCTTGATAAGTACGGCAATACGAGCGCTGGCTCCATTCCGCTGGCGCTTTATGAGGCGGTTCATGAAGGACGACTGAAGGAAGGCATGGTCGTCATGACCGTCGGCTTTGGTGCAGGTCTTGTCTGGGGCGCTAATCTAATCCGCTGGTAAGGGTACTGAAGCCAGTCGCCATCCTCTGAAGTAGATCTCTACGCTCTTGCTCGGGAAGAAAGGCATTTCTTGCCGCGTTTTGAGAGAGAGAAAATACTGTGTCCGTCGAAAACTCAAAAGTCTCGGCACAGCGGAGGTACTCGTCGGAGAGGGTTGTGTTGAAGAATGGGGGGTCGTCGGAATTGATCGAGATGTTCAGCCCTTCGTCCATGAGTCTCGGCAGAGAGTGTTCTTCGAGAGATTTGAAGACCCCAAGGCAGATGTTGGATGAAGGATTCACTTCAAGGTGAATTTGAGAATCTCTCAACTGAGCGACCAGGTGCGGATCCTCTACGCATCGGACTCCGTGACCAATCCGGTCGGGATCAGCGTCCGCAAGGACTTCACGGATGGAATCTGGACCTTGAGTCTCGCCAGCATGAGCTGATACTTTCAGCCCTGCTTTTTTCGCCTCACGGATTGCATTTGAATGCTTAGAGACTGGCGTTCTACCTTCAAAGCCAGAAAGACCAATCGCACAGACCCCTTTCCTATGCCACTTTTGGCACAGTTCGGAGGTCCACTCTCCATTGGGGACATCCATGTCACGAACGATATCAAGGATCAGTTGGACGCGAGTATCGGGGACCTTTGCAAAACCAGACAGTAGCGCTTCAATCTGTTCATCAGCCGGGACGCCACAGCGACGAAAAATGGTTTCTGCGGTGTAAGTAGCCTCGGTGTATAGAATGTTCTGACGAGCTTGTTCACGGGCAAACTCTTCGGCAAGAAGTTCGATATCCTCGCCTGAACGGAAGCACTCAATGCAAGCAATATAAACCTGTACGAAATGGTCGAAGTTTTCGAACTTAAACCATTCCTTCACACCCTCAAGGTCAGTTGCCGGAAGGCTGATTCCATTCTTCTTTGCAAGTTTGAGGAGCGTCTCGGGTCGGGTAGCTCCTTCGAGATGGACGTGTAGTTCCACTTTCGGCATTGCTTCGACGAACTCGCGGGTGAGCATCTGCTCGTAAGTCTACCGTTCGAGGCGTTCGCGGGCGGTCTTGTCGGCCCATTCGTCGGTGTCCATACCGACAGAGGCGGGTTCACCAGATTCTAGCCAAAGTTGAAATTTACGATCGTTGATCGTTGGCCGTTGGCGCAGGTCGTTGAAGTGACCTGCAAGGGCAACTCCGAACGCGGCCAACACAATTCCTGGCCAATAGAACTTGCCAAACATGGTGATGGTGTAAATTACGTTAAGAAGAACTGTGATCGCCCCGTAGGTGATGAGGCTCGCCCGAAAACCTGCCTGCTTCGCGACCATGAATTTGTCGATCTTAGCTTCCTTTCGGTACTGCTCTTCCGCCTGAGCAAGGGCTTCGGGAGAGATACCCAATTCGTCCGCGGATCGGGCAAGGCGGTCACGAAGTTCCTGAACCGAGCCGTGCTCGTTTCGTAAAGCGATCTTTAAGATTGCTTCTACATCTTCTCCCGATCTTAAAACCGGCTCTGCCACGTCCTTTATGATACGGCATACTCTAGGCAAGGTTTCAAAGAAGCCCGCACGGAAGCGAATCAATATGGAAAGGCGAACCAAAATCGTGGTCACCCTGGGACCCGCAGTGGATTCCAAAGAGCGAATCCAGGAACTCATAGAAGCCGGAATGTCCGTCGCGCGGCTCAACTGTAGCCACGGCGACTGGGAAGCTAAGGGTCGCTGGATCGAGTGGATTCGCGAACTATCTCCTTCGACGGCTCCGGTGGCGATTCTCGCCGACCTCCAAGGGCCAAAGTTTCGAGTCGGTGACGTTGGAGGAGCAGGACTTGATCTCGTTGCTGGTCAGTTCGTGACAATGGGCAAAGGGGCCGAGCTGCCCATTGAGCAAGATGAAATCCTTGATGTCATGGACGCTGGAGAGAAGTTGCTCCTGGGCGATGGTGAGATTGAGATTCGGATCGAATCCAAAGAGGTCGAGTGGTTCAGGGGTCGCGTTGTGACGGGCGGAAACCTGAAGAGCCGAAAAGGGATCACTCTCGTTGGGCAAGCTTTCAATGTTCCCGCGCTTTCCATCAAGGATTTGGAGGATGTTCAGGAAGCGGTAAATCACGGTTGTGACTTCATCGCGCTGAGCTACGTGAAGCACGCAAAAGACATTGAGCTACTCAAGTGGGAGCTTCAGAAGCACGGTTCGACCATGAAAGTCTGTGCCAAGATCGAGACTCCCGAAGCGATTCGAGAGCTTGATTCCATACTTCCGGAAGTTGATATTGTCATGGTTGCCCGTGGTGATATGGGCCTGCAAATGGACATTGAGGACGTTCCCCGGCAGCAAAAGCGAATTATTGAGCATTGTGGACGAGCGGGTATTCCGGTCATTACCGCAACTCAGATGCTTGAAAGCATGATGACGAACCCGCGCCCAACAAGGGCTGAAGTGTCTGATGTTTTTAACTCAGTGCTGGATGGCACCGATGCGGTGATGCTCTCTGGCGAGACCGCAGCTGGGCAGTATCCAATTGAGTGTGTTAGAGTCATGGCGAGAATCGCGCTCGAGGCGGAATATGAACTTGGAGACGACATTTACGATCGATACACCAAAGAGGACCCTGAGGAACACACCGAGGCAATCGCCGCGGCGGTAGCAATCCTTGAACGCCAGCTGGTTCCCGCGGCAGTGGTCACGACTTCAACCAGTGGACAGACTCCGCGCTTGGTTTCAAAGTTTCGGCCAAAGGCAAAAATCCTTTGCGCGAGTTGGAGACCAGAGACGGTGGCGTATATGGCGGTCGTTTGGGGAGTTTCGGCGACTTTGGTGCCGCAACCATCTTCGACCGACGACGTAATGGCGGCGGCGGTTCAGACATTCACATCGAATGGCTGCCTGGACTCCGGTGACCTGATCATTCTTACCGGTGGAGTTCCGGCGGGCAAGGCCGGGAACACGAATATGATCATGACTCAGGTTGTGAAATGAGCCGGCGGCGAGCTCGAAAGAAGAAAAAAAGCCTGTTTGTGCCAATCGTGATTATCCTCGCGGTTGCGACAGGCCTGTTCGCAGCTCGAGGGCCTTGGCTGATGTACGGCGACCAGAAGGCGAAGGCGAGTGCGATGCGCAAAGAAATAAAATCTTTGAAGGAATCGGAAATTAAGGAATCCGGACGGAGCCGTGAAGCGACTAATCCTTTGGAGATGGAAGAGAAGGCTCGTAAAGCGGGCTGGACTCCACCCGGAGAGATCCCGCTAAAATGACTTTGCTCGCGGTCCTTATCTTTTTCCCTACTTTGAAAGAGGGCCAGTTTTGGGACTACACCCTCACTTCTCGGTTTACCAACACGGACACTGACCTGACTAATGAGGAGTCGTTACGAATTCGGGTTGACAAGGTGGAACCGAAGGCGATTCAGTTCACATTTGTTCAGAAACTGGCGGCGACAATTGTGGACGGTCAGCGAATTCCAACGGATGTGAAGGCGGCTCCTTCTGAGCGGAAGTGGACTTTACTCCCCACTGGCTCGGTCGCGTACTCTCCGCCAGAGCGGGGACATGTGGAGGGAGTATTTCAGCGGGTGTTGCGATCGATCAGGGATCGGGACATTGATCGAGGGGATTGGATTTCGGAATTCATGGATGAGACCGATTCGATGACTTCTGGGGCAGTCGCCGTCGTCCGGAGCTATCAAAACAGGATTCGGATTGACCAGTACACATATCGCGAAAGTAATCGACCTCGAATCCGCGGAACCGCGATATGGAATTCGAAGCTGCCATTTCCTGAACTCCTAAAGTTGAGTTTCCAAAAGACGAGGATGCCCGGTGGAACGGAGGATGTGGCATGCGAGATGGAGCTAAAATTCATACCGCCGCCAGAAAAAAAACTACAAACTTCCCGGTGCTAACGGCAAACTATACGCATGATCGCCAAAGCTCACTCCGCGACCCTGAACGGGATTGAGGCGTTGCCGATAGTGATCGAAGTTGATCTTCAGTCTGCAAAGGAGGACATGTTCGTCCTGGTCGGGCTCCCTGACCAGGCAGTTGGTGAGAGCCGCGAGCGAGTCCGTACCGCGATAAAAAACTCCGAGCTGGACTTCCCCAAAAAGCGAGTTCTTTGCAACCTGGCGCCGGGAGACGTCCGAAAAGAGGGACCATTTCTGGATCTCCCGATCGCCTGTGCCGTTCTTGCCGCAAATGACGTCCTGCCAGCTTCGGAACTTGAGTCGACCCTAATCATTGGCGAGATGGGTCTTGACGGCCAACTGCGTCCAGTTGATGGAGCAGTTTCGGTTGCTCTGATGGCTCTGGAGCAAGGGTTCAAGCGGCTGATCATGCCGTTTCAGAATGCTCGGGAGGCGGCGGTGGCGGTGGGTGTTGAGGTTTATGGTGTCCGAACTCTTTTGGAAGCGGTGGAGCTTTTGAACGGGTCGTTGCTGGTTCAGCCGGTGGTTTTTGATGACGGCGAGGATGTTCGGCTACCGCATTACGAGGTGGATTACAGTGATGTGAAAGGGCAGAAGCATGCGATTCGGGCGCTGGAGATTGCGGCGGCGGGTGGGCATAACGTACTGATGGTAGGTCCTCCGGGGTCGGGAAAGACGATGTTGGCGCGGCGGTTGCCGACGATTTTGCCTCCGTTGAAGTTGGAGGAGGCGATTGCGGTGACCCGGATTCACTCTTCGGCGGGTCAGAAGGGGGCTCGGGAGGGGCTGGTTTGGGAGCGGCCATTTCGGTCGCCTCACCATTCGGCATCGCATGCGGCGATTGTTGGTGGCGGGAAGAATCCAAAGCCGGGGGAGATTTCTTTGGGGCACTTTGGCGTACTGCTGATGGACGAGATGCCGGAGTTTGATCGATCGGTTTTGGAGGCTTTGCGGCAGCCTTTGGAAGACGGGGTGATTACGGTTGCTCGAGTGAGCAACACTCTCACCTTCCCTGCTGAGTGCATTTTGATCGGGGCGATGAATCCTTGTCCTTGCGGATTTCGGGGTCTGCCGGAGCAGAAGTGTGTTTCGAATCCGGCGTCATGCAGTAAGTACGCGAGCAAGATTAGTGGACCGCTGATGGACCGGATTGATATTCACCTTGAGGTTCCTCGGTTGAAGCCAGATGAGTTGATGGATAAGGATCCGGGGGAGAGTTCTGGTTCGATTCGAGAGCGGGTTGTTGCGGCTCGCGAGCGGCAATCTTTGCGCTTGGGGGGTGCGCGGGTGAATGCTAAGATGACGCCTCGGGAGATTCGGGAGATGGTGGTTTTGGACGAGGAGTGCGACCAGTTCATGCGCGCGGTTGCGGCTCGGATGAATATTTCGGGTCGGGTTTTTGACCGGATTTTGCGGGTTGGGCGGACGATTGCGGATCTGGACGGGTCGGAGCAGGTGAAGAAGGCTCATTTGGCGGAAGCGGTTCAGTATCGGGAGCGGGTCTAGCAGGTGATCGACAGAAATTCTGGAAAGCAGTGAAATCAAACAAGAGTCAAATACTTGGCGGATAAGTTATTCTCGATGAAACATCGATCACTTTTCGCATTTGGATTGATTGCGTGCAGTGCCGTCGGACAGACTGTAGCGAGACCGTTCCAGAAACTTCATATCCCCGAGGCGATCTCGGGCACCACATTTAACTTAGACTTGCACCCCGCCAGCAAAGTCTTCTGGAAGGGTTCTAAGGGAACACCCACGATCGGTTACAACAACGAGAAGTTTTGGGGCCCGACGCTTTTCCTCAAAAAAGGGCAAACAGTAACCTTGAACATGAAGAACGGCTTGAAAGAGCCGACCACAACCCACTGGCACGGCTTGCATATTCCAGCAATCATGGATGGTGGTCCCCATCAAATCGTTGACGCTGGAACAACTTGGTCGCCGACATTCGAAGTGAAGAACAACGCAGGCACCTACTGGTACCACCCACACGCTCATGAGACAACGCAGAATCAACTGACCTCCGGAGCGGGCGGGTTGATCATTATCCAGGATGAGACTGAGTCCAAACTAAATCTACCAAGAACGTACGGAGTTGACGATATTCCTCTGACGCTAACTAGTCGCCGATTCACCCTCGACGATCAGTTCACGTTCAACGGTGATAACGACAAATATGGCGACTATCAGCTTGTGAATGGGGTCATGGATCCCGAAACAACTCTTCCGGCCCAGTGGGTGCGGCTACGAATTCTCAACGCAGAGGTGGAACGAGGGTACGAGCTTGGGTTCAGCGACAACCGAACCTACTATTTAATCGCAACCGATGGTGGCCTTGTGGATCAGCCCGTTGCACTGAAGCGATTACAACTGCACGTTGGTGAGCGAGTTGAAATTCTGGTGAATCTTGGCGGCGATTCGGTGGGAGAAAATCTGGACTTGATGGCTTACAATGCTGGCCATCCATTTGGCTTTCCCGGTGGGGAGCCAGGGACCTCACCTCCAAACGGCGGCTATCTCAACAACATTGATTACCGGATTTTACGAATCAATGTTGGTAAGAAGACGGCTGGTGCTATCACAGATATTCCAAAAACGTTGACGCGAAATGTATTCCCGAGCGTTTCAGATGTTTCGAAAGAGCGTTCGATCAGAATCACCGCAGATAATCCTGGTGAGCCTTTCGGCTTTGATGAAAAGCTGTTCAAAATGGATCGTATTGACCAGATCATAAAATTGGATTCGACTGAAAAGTGGACCGTGACGAATAATCGTATTTTTGGACATTCATTCCACATTCATGATGTTCAATTCAAAATCGTCAGTCGTAGCAACGGTCCTGTCCAGGAATATGAGAAGGGGTGGAAGGACTCGATGTACGTTCCTCGCGGAGAGTCGGTAACGTTCGTAACGAAGTTTGATGATTTTGCAAGTGACCAACACCCGTTCATGTACCACTGTCACATGTCCAACCACGAAGACGGCGGATTGATGGGACAGTTTCTCGTTGTTAAGGACCCCGGCTCGGTAAGCACCACCTTTCGCCAACGTATGGATCATCCGCTGACCAATGCCCTCCTAGAACTGGCGAAGCAAACTGCCGGGTCGCCCGCACCATCGTTCTCCGAAGCGGATCTCTCTGGTCGACTAATCAACATGGAGTCTTTGGTGGCTTCCAAGCCGCTCGCTCTGTTTTTCGTTGACGAACAGTGTCCTTGCGCTCGGGACGCTACCCCCTTTATGAATAGGCTTCAGGAGCAGTTTGGTGATGCTTTCCAGTTGGTTGGCGTAATCAACTGCAAGACTGAACCTGCAAAAGTCTGGGCCAGAACAGTCGGTGCTGAGTTCCCGATCATAGCCGATGCTGATTCCAGACTGATTGATCGCTATAGAGTGAAGAACGCGGGCACGGTCACTTTAGTTACGCAGGGTGGCAAGATCGCAATAACCTACCCAGGATATGGTCGCGAAATGCTGCTCGATCTTTCAACCAGAATCGCAGCGTTGACACAAGCAAAGGTGGTTCGTAAGAACTTTGCCGATGCGCCGAAGAAATTGATCGTCGGATGCCCACTTGACAGCCGACGACCTTAACTACTTGGCGACTTGGATTGTAGGGTCGCTGGCGATGCCCGTTCGGGTGAAGCTGATGGCGGCGACTTGGGTGGCGTCTTTTAGGAGGACTCCGTCTTCGGCGTGGACCCAGGGGGACCAGGGGCCTTCTTTGGTTTTGAGGGAGACGGCGGTGGTTTCTTCGTCACCTCGACATTTGAGGGTGATGGTTCCCTCTTCGATGATGATTTCGGGGGATTTGGGTTTGCGGGGGGAGAGCCAGGGGGATTCGGGGACGAAGGCGTCATCTTTGTAGAGTCCGCGTTGGAGGCCGGTGCTGAGGAGTCCCCAGTTCTTCATGAGGGCTTTCATGCTGAAGTGGACGTGGCCGGCGGTGGCTTGCTTTTCACGCGAGAGGCGGATTTGGTCGCCAATTTCTTGGGCTTTCCAGGCTCCGCCGGCGGGATCGGTTCGGCTGGTGTAGAGTCCGGGCCAGACGTGGCGCTTTTGGTCGTTGACCTTGATCCAGTAGTCGAGGAGGACGGGGTAGGACTGGGGGGTTTGGGAGATTGGCCAGTAAAGTTGGGGCGTGTAGTAGTCGCACCAGCCTCTTTTGAGCCACTTTTCGGCGTCGGCGTAGAGCTCGGCGTATTGGTCAACTCCGGCTTTGATGGTTTCGGGGATGCCGGGGCGGTAGATGCCAAAGGGGGAGATTCCGAACTTGACGTGGCACTTTTGGCGCTTGATTTCTTTGTAGAGCTTCTCGATGAAGTCGTCGACGTTTTTGCGACGCCAGTCATCTTTGTTCATTCCTTTGCCGTACTTGGCGTAGCTGGGGGCGTCGGGGAAGTCGACTTTCTTCTTGTTTTCGTCGAGGATTGGGTAGGGGTAGAAGTAGTCGTCGATGTGGACGCCGTCGATGTCGTAGCGTTTGACGACGTCGATCATGACGTCGAGGGAGCGCTTTTGGACGGCGGGCTCGCCTGGGTCCATCCAGAGGTAGGTTCCGTACTTTTTGACCACTGCGGGGTTGGTTTTGCTGAGGTGGTTGTTGGCGACGGGGTTCTTTTGGGATGGGTGCTGGGCGCGGTAGGGGTTGAACCAGCAGTGCAGTTCGATGCCGTTTTTGTGGCATTCGTTCACCATGAATTCGAGGGGGTCCCAGGCGGGGTTGGGGGCTTGGCCTTGTTGGCCGGTGAGGTATTCGCTCCAGGGTTCGAGTTTGCTTTTGTAGAGGGCGTCGGCAGAGGGGCGGACTTGGAAGATGAGGGCGTTGAGGTGGAGTTGTTTTGCCCTTGCGACGATGTTGTGGAGGTCTCGCTTTTGGGTTTCGACGCTGTCGTTGCGGTTGGTGGGCCAGTCGATGTTGTCGACGGTGGCGATCCAGGCAGCGCGGAATTCGCGGTTGATGGGCGGAAGGTCGTTTTGCAGCGTTGCAAGGGCGATCATCGCAGTGAGCATTCGTCTAGTCTACGCCAACGGCTTTTCGTGCGGGGTAACGTGCTGAGATGAAAACTGGTTTGTCGCGTCGCGGATTGATTGGGTTGGTGCCTTCCGCTCTATTGGTTCCTTCGGCTGCTTTGGGATCACGGGAGCAGGCGGGTGCGGTGCATCCGTTGTATCCGAGCCATCACCCGGATGCGGTGAAGGAGATTGTTTCGGCTTCACACGGGAATCTTGAGCGAGTTCGGGCGATGTTGAAAGACACTCCGGCTTTGGCGAAGTCGGCTTGGGATTGGGGGTTTGGGGATTGGGAGACTCCGCTGGGGGCGGCGGCGCATACAGGTCAAGCGGAGATTGCTATGTTGCTCATGGAGAACGGGGCTCAGCCGGACATTTTTGCATTTACGATGCTGGGGAACTTAGAGGCGGTGCGGATGTTGGTGAAGCAGAATCCGGGGATTCAGCGGAGCTTGGGGCCGCATGGAATTACTTTGTTGGCGCATGCTCGGTTTGGCGGGGAGAAGGCGGCGGGGGTTTTGGCTTACTTGAATGCGCTGGGGGATGCGGGGACTGCGGCGGTGAATCTGCCGTTGAGCGATGCTGAGAAGGAGGTTTATGTGGGCAAGTATGTGTTTGGTGAGGGGGCTAACGACCACTTTGTGGTGGCTTTGAGCAAGAGCAAGGCTTTGCAGATTCAGAGGCCGACGGGGGTTAATCGGATGTTGAACCGGGTGGAGGATCATGGATTTGCTCCGACGGGGGCGCCTCATGCTCGGATTCGGTTTACGGTTGAGGGTGGGGTCGCGGTTTCATTGTCGGTGCATGATCTGCAACCTGTGCTCGTCGCTAAGCGGTAGATTCTTTAGGTGAGCAGCGATTCGTCGGTTCAGATTGGCAAGGTTACGTCGACGATTGAGTGGCTGATGACCCCGGTGGGGTTGCTGATTGATCTCGTTGAGTTTGAGGGGGAGTCTTGGCGTTTAGACCCATCGGCTTTGGAGAAATCGACGGGGTCGGGAACGTTTGTGGCGACGGTTCGGGCGAAGTCGATCGAGGTTTTTCTTGAGAATCTTCGGCCTGCCGATTTGTATGATATCGCGGTTTCGGTGTCTCAGGATGGGGTGTATATCGAGGGGAAGAAGCAGGTGATCGTTCCGATTCCGGTGAATGCGCATGCGGTTTTGGAGTTGGCTTCCCCTTCGGAGCTGTCGATTCGGTTGATCTCGGCGGCGGCGATGGGGGCAGGGTTGAAAAATTTGGTTTCGACTCAGATCGAGAAGATGAACCCGATTGTGGAGGCGGAGATGTTTCCGGTTCCGGTGGTGTTTGAGGGAGTTGAGCATCGGGATGGCGAGGTGATCGTTCGGGGCTCGGTGCGGCTCAGTAGCTAAGTAATGAGAGTTCGGGGATTCTGGCGAAGTCTGCAGTATTGCGTGTCACCAGGCTGGTGCCGTTGACGATCGCGGTCGCGGCAATCCAGATGTCGTTGGTTCCGCCAACGGTTTTTTGGCGACCGAGTCGGTGGATGAGTTGAGCGTATTTTGCGGCGACTAGCTCGTCGGTTGGTAGTACCTCGAAACTCTGGAGGAAGGTCAGCCCGGGCTGGGGGTTCGGCGCGAACGGAACTAGGAACTCACCGATGACGATGGGGCAAACGTGTAGTTTGCTCTCGCCAGCTCGAAAAATGAGCTTGAGGGCACCCGGGTCGCCTTTCGCTAAGTCGATGAGGAAACAGGTGTCAAGAAGCAATGTCTTCGACCCTGTCCTGATTGAGAATCATTGCTTCCTGCTCAGGAGAGATCTCGAGTTTTAGCTCTCCGGAAGTAATTGCCCTGTAAAGAGATGCACCCGTCCACTTCTCTCCGCTTTTCTTCATTCGTCTGATCACTTGAGAAAACGATTCGCTAGGATGCTCGCGACTGTCCACGAGCCAGTCGTAGACATCGAGTTCAATGCTGATTGTCTTGGTAGCCATGCATGAATTGTACACGAACAATTGAGATTCGTCGTTCTGGTAAAATTTAAACGTTCATTCGGGCGAGTGGCGAAATTGGTAGACGCACTGGATTTAGGTTCCAGCGGTTAATAGCCGTGAGAGTTCGACTCTCTCCTCGCCCACCACTTTTTGCTCGTTGATTCTCGGCGATCTCCTAGTCCCTTAGTCCCGGACGCCTTAAAAGTTGACATATCATTGACCTTGTGGGGTCGATTTGATGGACCTCCGGATTGGGAAGATCACATGAAGTCAGTGCTTGTCTCCGTAACTCTCGTCGGTGCAACTCTTGCCCTCGCTGCCGGTGCCGGCATCGAAGAGGGCTGTCGAGGTCGTGGTTGGATGATGTCGAATAACAACCGCAAGGTTCGTTTTGAGATCGAAGTGAAGAAAGTGACCCGCGAAGCAAGGTTCGAGGTTGGCGGTTCCGCCAAGTTTCGATCCGAATTTCGGGATGGCGAGCGAAACGTCGCCGTCGCGGCGGGGTTCCTTCGATGTGCACGTTTTGCCAAGAGCAAGAACGTCGCGGAATTTGCAGGTGAGGCGACGATGTACCGCAGCGTTGACGGGAAGGTCGTGTACGAGGCGAAGGGCTATCTGCTCGTTGTTGCGACCGACCGGCGTGCGCCAAACGCGACGACGGGTAACCGGGATGTCATTCGCTACAAGTTCGTTCCACGGGAGCGCGGAGAGACGCTTGAGGTCACTGGTGAAGTGATTGATGGCGACGTCCAGGTTTACGACAAGAGGCTCTAAGAGCACCCTTCAACATATCAAGGGGTCTCGACTGTTTGTCGAGACCCCTTCACTTGTTGGTTCGGTTATTGGAAGCTTAGGCTTCGGTGGTTTCTTCGGCTTCCGCGGTACCGGAGCCGATGACGCCGTCCTTGTTGAGGTCTTTGCCGGTTACGTTTTCTGCAACTTCGACGGCTTTGTCCTTGAGATCACCAAGCACCCCGCCAACCTTGCCCATCAAGCCACCTGCGGCTTCTTTGGCGTCGCCAGCGACGTGCTCGACTTTATCTTTCACATCACCTGCGACGTCAACGGTTTTGTCCTTGATGTCTCCGGCAACGTCGACTGCCTTATCTTTTACATCGCCCGCTACATCTACGGCCTTATCTTTGAGGTCGCCTGCGACGTCTGCAGCTTTTTCTGCCATTTCTTTTGCCTTGTCAAATATGCTCATTTTTCTCCGGTCTGCCCAGGTAATTTCCGCAGGCTACTTCTAGTATGGATTAGATTCGTCCGGTTTGGATCAGTGGGGCTTCGAAATGCTTGATGCACCGCTAGCACTGGCCGAAGAGGTGTTGAAATGACCGCTAATGTCCACCTTTGATGCGCCTGATGCGACCGCCTTCAGCTTCCCGCCAGATAGTTTCCCGGAGATTTGGCTGGCGCCGGAGGCATTGACTGTCGCTGAATTCGCGGTTCCGGAGAGGCTTAGTTTCGATGCGCCGGAGACATCTGCAACAAGAGAATCGAGGGTCAACGTGCCGAAGCTGATCTGACTAGCACCAGAAGCATCGACCTTGAGGCTCGAAGGGGCTCCGAATATGCTCATCTTGGTTGCGCCAGATGTCTTGAGGTCGAGAGGATGTTTGCCGATGTTTTTCAGCTCAACCTTAGCGGCACCGCTTGCGTCAAAGGCGGAGATTTTTGCGGTTCGGCCAGTGATTCGGAATCCTTTTTCTGTGGTGATTGAGCCCTTTGTCGTGACGTAGAGGGTGCCATTTTCAACCTTGGTTTCGATCATTGAGAGCAGGTTGGATTCGGCGCTGATGGTGAGCGGACCCGGAGTGCTTTCGAAGAATTGGCCTTCGAACGAGGAACCGATCACGACTTTGGTGTAAGGCGCGACGTTTCGATTCTGGTTGGTGACCTTTCCGTTACCCTTGACGGTCGGATAGCTCTTGGAGGTGCTTTGGGCGATGTGTGAACCTGCATAAACGTAGCCACCGAGGGCAAGTAATCCGACGGGAAGGAGGAGGAGCGCTTTCATGCAGATGTGTACGGCGCGCCGACTGCTTTGGGTTCCAGTCTCTTAGATGGGACGGCCAAACTGCCCAGAGGACGGGTCAAAGTGGGTTGTTTGAACAGTTGGAAGTCTAAGATTGAGCTGCTCAGCCATTGCCTTCATTCCCGGATTTTCGGTGGCAAAGTGCCCGGCGGCAACGATGGCGAGTCTCGCGTTGGTGGCTTCGATCGAGATGTGGTGTTTCACTTCCCCGGTGACGAAGACATCCGCTCCGGCTCCGAGGGCATTCTTCCACTCTCCATCGGCGGATCCCCCGACAACAGCGACCTTTTCAACCATTCTTTGGGGATCGCCCCAGGCCATGCTTCTCGTGCCGAGTGCGGCGTCGGTTTGACTTAGGAATTGTTGGAAGGTGATGGGAGCAGGCAACGCACCGATACGACCACTCGGTTGTTCCTCAAGAGGGGCAAGAGGGATGACATCGAATGCGGGTTGCTCGTAGTTGTGCCTCTCGATCATCGCGGAGATGACCTCGGACACATTGTGGGTCGGGCTGATCATTTCGATCTTGGTTTCTTCGATCTCGTCGGATTTACCAATTCTTCCGGTGTAGGGGTTGGAACCTGGGAGCGGTTCGAATGTGCCGACTCCTTGGGCTTTGAAACCGCAACGTCGGTAGTTGCCGATGTTTCCAGCGCCATGCTCGGCCATGACATCCAGAAGGATGTCTTCTTGTTCTTGCTGACAGAAGACGATGATTTTGCTATATGGGACGCTTGCAGCGGAGCCAAAGGAAGTGAGATTTTGAAGACCGAGGAGACCGGCGAGGGTGTCATTGATTCCGCCGGGTGCCGAGTCCCAGTTCGTATGAGCAGCGATATGGGAGATTCCGCGCTTCGCCAGTGCGAGAGCAAATGCGGTGTCATCGTTTCCATCGGTGATCGACTTGGTTCCCCCCCAAAGAATGGGATGGTGGGTTATGACAAGTTCGGCACCCGTGGCAACGGCTTGATCGACAAGCGCGGGCGATGGATCAAGTGCCGTTATGATTTTGGTGACTTCGGCTGACTGCGATCCAACGAGGAGGCCTACATTATCGAAGTCGAATGCCCAACGAACGGGGGTGAAGGATTCTAGTGTTCGGAGGACGTCGTTGACGGTGAGCATCCTTAGCATTATGGCGGTTGCGTAGTCTTGAGTCTCTAGTCTTGAGTCTTGAGCAATGAAGCCAGCAGCGGGGCAGGACTCTGTTGAACCGGCTATTGTGTTTAAGTTGGCCGAGCGGAGCTCTGGTTATTCAAAGCGAGAACAAGTTTTCGCACTCCAAACCGATCTCCAGAAACAAAGAGGGGAGGCGTCTTGCCTCCCCTTTCTTTGCTTCGTTTCACCTTGGTGCAACTGCTACCGTATTTAGATTGATTGAATAATTGCTCTTTTCGCTTCGTTGCGAACAATACGACGCCAATTTCCGCATTGCGACCGCTGTCGCTTCGTCAACCGGCCCAGGGCTGGTTAAACAAAGTCCCAACAGTGCGAATGCTTCGTCCTCGGTGAGCTTCAGTCCTCTGTTTGTCAGAGATTCCATGATTGCTCCTCCTTGGTCTTTTCGACACAGTCAGTGTACGGCAAGTTCGGTGCCATTCGCCATTTATCGGTTTTGTTATGGGATTCTTCATAGTTGATGGGGATTGAGGCCTAGGAAATCCTTCAGCCATCAGGCTTCAGCTGTCAGCGTTGTAACGAAGCACTGGTGGTTGAGGGCTGACAGCTGAGAGCTATACTTAACTCGATGTCCAAGGATGAATTCCTGAGTGTTGGCGGTCAAGCGATCATCGAGGGAGTGATGATGAGGTCGCCGAAGTACTTTGCGGTCGCTTGCCGAGCACCCAACGGCGAACTGGTGGTGAAAGCCGAGCCGTTGGAGAAGACGTGGATTGGTCGCCAGAAGTGGCTGAAGACGCCGTTTTTGCGAGGGTCGTGGGCTTTGTTGGATGCGATGTCGCTGGGGATTCGGGCGATGAAGTTTGCTTCGGATATTCAGTTGGCTCCGGAGTATCAAAAGCCAGAAGATAAGGTTGTTGAAGCTGGAGACACGGCAGCGAAGAACTCACAACCGGTGGCTTCGAAGGCGATCCAAGACGGTGTCGTCGCCGGAACGATTGTTGTATCCCTTGCTTTCAGCCTTTTCCTTTTTAAGTATCTGCCTCAAGTTGGCGGAACGACTTTGCGCCAAAAGTTTGATCTTGGCCCACAGGTGACGAACTTGCTCGTCGAGACGATCAAGTTTGTGTTCTTCATTGGCTACCTCTTGCTGATCAGCCAGATGAAGCAGGTGAAGGAGGTCTTTATGTACCACGGCGCGGAGCATAAGGCGATCAATACCTATGAAGCCGAGCAGGAACTGACGCTGGAGAATTGTAAGGCTCAGACGCGGTTGCACCCTCGGTGCGGAACCTCTTTTGCGATTATTGTTTTGCTCCTCGGGTTTGTGATCTTCCCTTGGATTCCTCGGTTTGAGGATCACTTCACGCAGTTCAAGGGCAACACCTTGATGATTGCGCTAGGCAACTTTATCTATCACATTGCGGTTCTGCCGTTCATTGCGGGGATCGCCTATGAGCTGCTTCGTTTTGCCGGGAAGTTTCGGGATAACGCAGCGATCATGGTGATGTTCAAGCCTGGTTTGTGGACTCAGTTGATCACGACTTCGGAGCCTCGCGATGACCAAATCGAGGTGGCTTTGGATTCGCTGAAGGCTTGCCTTGCTGGCGAAGAGACTCTGAAGGCTTCGTAAGCCAGACTCGGTACATGTACGGGGCGGTACCCTTATGGGTCTATGCCAGTCCGCGTTCGATTTGCGCCAAGCCCGACAGGGCTCCTTCATGTGGGAGCCTTGCGCACGGTTCTGTACGACTATTTGCTTCGTCAGAAAGAGGGCGGTTCGTGCATTTTGCGCATTGAGGACACTGACCGAAGTCGGTACAACCCGGATAGCGAGCACGAGTTTGTTGAAACGCTGCGGTGGGTAGGAATTGAGTTTGATGAGGGACCGCATCTTGAGGGTGGGCCACATGCTCCTTACCGACAGTCGGAGCGTCAGGCTCTGGGGATTTATGCTTCGAAGATCGCCGAACTAGAGGCGAATGGGCATGCTTATAAGGCATTTGATACGACTGAAGAGATCGAGCAGATGCGCGAGTTTCAGCAGATTAACAAGGTCCAGATCGGCTATTACGGTGGGGATTGGCGCGATGCTGATGCTTCGAAAGTTGAGGCAGCAATTGCTGAGGGCAAGCCTTACGTCATCCGGCTGAAGGTTCCTCGGGATCGGAAGATCGTAGTCCAGGACTTGATTCGGGGTCGGGTTGAGTTTGATTCAAATACGTTGCCGGATCCTGTTTTGATTAAGGCAGACGGCATGCCGACGTATCACTTTGCGGCGATGGTGGATGACCACCTGATGGAGATCACGCACGTTTTGCGTGGCGAGGAGTGGATTTCAACTTCGCCGATTCACTGGCTGATTTTTGAGGCGTTTGGTTGGGAGCCGCCGATTTTCGTTCACTGTCCGGTCATTGTTGGGGCGGACGGAAAGAAGCTTTCTAAGCGGCACGGCGCAACTCGGGTTTTGGACTACATGGCTCAGGGGTACTTGAAGTCGGCGCTGAAGAACTTTATCGCGCTCATCGGCTGGTCGCCAGGAGACGATCGCGAGGCGATGTCGGAGCAGGAGTTGATTCAGGCGTTCTCGTTGAGTGGACTTCAGCCGAGTCCGGGTAAGTTTGACATGGAGAAGCTGAAGTGGCTGAACGGACACACGATTCGATCCATGACCGCCGAGCAGGTCTTGGCGGAGATCGAAGGGTTGTATGCCGAAGAGCACACGAAGGGTTTCTGGGAGAATTTTGTGGATGAGGAGGTTCTTCCGAACCAGACTCCACGAGATGGGAAGGCGATTTTCGAGCGGTTCGAGAAGTTCGTTTTGTTTGCTCGGACTAACCAGGAGTATGCGCTGGAGTGCATCAAGCTTGAGCAGGAGCGGGTGACGAACCTGATTGAGTTCGGCGAGGCGTGCGAGTTCTTTATTGTCGAGGAGCCAGCGATGGATCCGAAGGCGGTTGAGAAGTGGTTTAGTCAGCCTCATGCGCGGGCTTTGTTCGATCATATTCGCTCCGTGTGTGGGGCTGCAGTACTGACTCCAGATGAGATGAAGGCAGCTTTGGTTGCTTTCCAGGAAGCCAACGGGATTGAGAAGTTGGGACCAATCGTTCACCCGACCCGGGTTGCTTTAACGGGTAAGACGTTTGGGCCGGGGCTATTTGAGTTGATGTCAGTTCTCGGTCCAGATAGGATTGTCAAGCGGATTGACCGTGCACTTGCGATGCTATGAAACCGGTTCAGGAGTCGCCCCGTACTGATTCGACAATGACTTTGGAGATTCCGAAGAAGGATCAGGGTTTAGCGATGGTGATGAACCTGGCGTCGATTCCGCTACCGTACGTGGCTCCGATTGCGGGTTTGATTATCGGGGCGAGGTCGCCCTATGCCAAGTTTCACTCTTACCGAATGCTCATCGAGCAAGTCATTGGCACCATTATCGCGGGGATCCTGATTGCTTGCAGCTTGTCCTACAGCCTCTGGAAAATGAAGGAGGATGGCGTTCTAGATGCAAGCGGATTGCATTTGGAAAAGATCGGATGGGTTGGCATCATTGTCAAAAGTGCGCTGACCTGGGTTCTGTTTGCTCTTTGGGGGCTGTGGAATACGTTGAACTCGTTGAAGGATGCGATGGAGGCGGGGCGAGGCTATTTGCCGCCGAAGCCGCGCTGGTCAGAGCGGCTGGCGATGAAGTGGTCTGGGCTTGGTAAAGGGTAAAACTGAGCTTCGGTTTCAAGGGCGAGCCGCGATTTGATCCATGAATCTCGTTGATGTAACTGTTATCGGTGGCGGCCCTTGCGGGTTGTTTGCCTCGTTTTATGCCGGCCTGCGCGGGATGTCCGTAAGGATTATTGATTCCCTTCCGGAGCTTGGGGGGCAGCTGATGGCCCTTTATCCAGAGAAGTACATCTTTGATATGCCGGGATTCCCAAAGGTTTTGGCGAAGGAATTGGCGCGTGATCTTATCGCTCAGGGGACGCAGTTTCACCCGAAGTTGGTGTTGGAGAACACGGCGGTTTCCGCGGAGGATTGCGGCGATCATTGGATGCTGCGGACCGATAAGGGCATGGAGTTGCGGACTCGCACCGTAATTATTTCGGCGGGGGCAGGCGCGTTTTCGCCGACGAAGATCGGAGTTGAACGGGAAGACGAGTTTGTGGGGAAGAGCGTGTTTTACGGGGTTCGAGATCGTTCGATTTTCACAGGTAAGAAGTTGCTGATTGTTGGCGGCGGCGACTCTGCGTTTGACTGGGCGATGAACCTCAACGACATTGCCGAAAGTATCACGCTGGTGCACCGTCGGGACGTTTTTAAGGCTCATGACCATTCGGTCGAAGTCGTGCGTAATTCCAGCGTACTTATGAAGCTGTTTTTTGTTGTGAAGGAACTTCACGGTTCAGACGGCAAACTGGAGGCGGTGACCCTGGAGAACACCCAGACGAAGGAGCTTGAGCGAGTTGAGGCGGATGCGATCTGCGTCAATATCGGGTTCAAGTCCTCGCTTGGCCCGCTGAAGGAGTGGGGTCTGGAGATTGAGAAAAACCAGATCAAAGTGGACTCAAAGTTCGAGACTAACCTCTCTCGAATCTTCGCGGTTGGGGACGTTGCAACGCATGGCTCAAAGCTGAAGTTGATTGCAACGGGAGTTGGCGAAGCGGCGACCGCGGTTTGTTTTGCGAAAACGTACATCGATCCCGATGCGAAGCTGTTCCCAGGTCATAGCAGCGATATGGAACTATAATTTTTCAAAAGTGGTAGACAGATGTGCCTTTAGATCGCCTATTATTGGAGTAGGGATTGTTACATAGCAAGTGCACGAATCCGCCTCCGCATGTAGGAGCATAGAAAATGACAACACCACACGAAAGCAAAGCAGTTGCGAACTGGTTTCTGGAACGTTTTTTCCGGGAGTCCCGCGAATGCACTCAGTTGCATATTAACAAACTGGTCTTTATTGCACATGGCTGGCACTTGGCACTTGATGATAATGGTCAAGGTTTGATTGCCGAGAAAGCAGTTGCGTGGAAGCACGGACCCGTCATTCCCTCTTTACGAGACGAATTTCGGAACTTTGAGGCCAAGCCGATCAGCAGGCTGGCTAACGAGCAGTTGGATTGGGACACGGTTATTGTGCCTAAGCTGGATTTGGACAGCGATCCGCTCTCCTCAATTCTCCTGCCGTGGATTGACAAGCACTACGGCCATCTGTCCGCCGGGCAACTGATCCAAGTAACCCATGAACCAGGAAGCCCTTGGGATCAAGTGACTAAAGGCGGAACCCATATTGGTTACAACCAGGAGATTCCGAACAGCATAATCAGGAGCTATTACACTGACCTCAAGCAACGACTTTAACAATCTTTCGGAAAAGAGTCCTCCGGACTTAACTTCCAACAAAGTAACTGTCTCTAAGCAGGTCTCCGATGAGCAAGTCAAGGCTTATGAGCGAGACTTGACTTTCGGGGTTCACAGCTTAACGTCACTTGATAGTTCTAGGCAACACTCAATGGCATTGCTGAGCATGATTAAGTCCGAGGATGAGCTCTCGAAAGCGAAGACCGATCAGCACGGCTCTGAAGGTCAGCAAGCTACGGCCCCTCAGGAGCAACCGCCCAAGATTGATATTCGGCAAAGAATCAGAATACTTTTGACAGGGACAATCCCGGACCAACTCAAACTAAAACTGACGGATCCAAGAACCAGCGAGCGAAACTACTCTCTCTGGGAAAGGCTAAAATTTCTCTTCAACGGAATCGCACCCGATGTCCACCCGTTGCTATCACAAAGTCACCCTGAACTCGTTCGCCGATTTCTCGCTTTAGAGGCCGAGCTTCAGGTAAGCATTCGCAAAGTTAGTTTCAATGACAATCGGAGTGAGCGCATTGCTCGTGCCCTCCTAACCACAGCCGTATCGGTGGCAACCTTGATCCCAACCTATTTGATTGTTCAGTATTGCATCAAGGACGGGTCCAGCGTTGAAAAGATTAAGCCTTTGCTGACCTTTGCCGGCGGTAGCTTACTAGCCACGTTCGGTATTGTGTTAGGCTACTACTTTTCTAAAGGAAAGAATTGAAGTGGCCCACCCAACTCACTAAGGGTGTATCATCATTCCCACACGTCTCGGAGTTGTTAAGAAATTGGGAAGCGCATATACACCTGGATTGACCGTTAGTGGCGACATCGTTGTCCGCCGCACCCGCCGCCTGCCGATCAAAGGCGAGGTTTTGGTGGGCATTGGCGACATGGTGGAGCCGACGACTCCCATTGCTCGGGCATTGCTTCCGGGGAACCTTCAGACGATGCGAATTGCCGATCCACTCGGAGTTGAGCCGAAAGACGCGATGGCGTTTATGATTGTCAAGGTCGGCGATCCTATCGAGAAAGGCGACCTGGTTGCGACCGGCAAGAAGCTATTTGGGATTTTTAAGGCTCCGACGGCGGTGTCGGAGCACACGGGAACGGTTGAGAGCTATAGCGACATCACTGGTAATGCCCTGATTCGTGAGCCATCGATTCCCATCGACATGAATGCCTATATCAAGGGCAAAGTCGCCGAAGTTCTTCCTCAGGAAGGGGCAATTATCGAGACTCGCTGTGCCATGGTGCAGGGGATTTTTGGCGTCGGTGGAGAGCGGCAGGGTTCGCTACGCCAGGCGGTTTCTTCTCCTGATGAAGTGCTCGACGAAAATCACATTCTGGATTCGGATGCCGGCAAGATTTTGGTGGGTGGCGCTGGGATGACGGCGGCAGCGATCAAGCGGGCTTCGTCGGTTGGGGCTGCAGGAATCATTGCTGGTGGCATCAAAGACAGTGACTTGATTGAGTTCCTTGGCTACGACATCGGTGTTGCAATTACAGGCTCAGAGAAGATCAATTTGACTCTCATGGTGACCGAGGGCTTCGGGTTCTTGCCGATGGCTTCGCGAACCTTTGAGCTTTTGAAATCGTTGGAAGGGCACGAGTGCTCGATCAACGGAGCCACCCAGATTCGGGCGGGTGTTATCCGGCCCGAGTTGATCGTTCCAGAGCCGCGCACAACGGGTGAGGCGAGCAAGGAAGCGAAGATTCTTTCGCTCAATATCGGAACTCAGATTCGTGTGATTCGAGAGCCTTACTTCGGCTTGCTGGCGAACGTGACGGACTTGCCTGCGGAGCTCGTTACCCTGGACTCCGGTACGCACGTTCGGGTTCTTCGAGCCAAGCTCAACAGCGGTGAAGAAGTGACGGTTCCGAGGGCCAACGTCGAGATTATTGCGGCTGGATAATTCCCAGATTTTAACGATCTTTACTAAGCCTTAACATCTTCGCGCAAAACTTGCAGAGGAAATATGACTCTACTGATTGTTGACGATGAGCCGGCGATCTCCGAAACTTTGGAAGCAAAGTTCCGACGAGAGGGATACACCACTTTTACTGCTGATAGCGCAGAAGACGGCATGCGACTCTTTAAGAAGGTCAAGCCGGATCTGGTTATTCTTGACATCATGTTGCCAAACCGGTCGGGCTTTGACTTTTGCCGAGCCGTGCGAAAGGACAACCAGACTCCAATCATTTTTGTATCCGCAAGGGCCGATGAGGAAGACCGCGTCCGTGGTCTAGAGATGGGAGCTGATGACTATGTGGTCAAGCCGTTCAACATGGCAGAGCTTGCGGCCAGAGTGAAGGCTATTTTGCGACGCGCCCAGGGCGAACCGACGAGTGAGCTCATTGAGCGCGGTGGATTGCTGATCGATCCTCGGACCCATGAGGCAAGCATCGATGGAAAGCCAATGACTTTGTCGCCCAAAGAGTTTGCGCTCCTGCTGTTTTTGGCGAAGCACTCTGGTCAAGTGTTTACTCGAGAGGCCCTGCTGGACCGAGTTTGGGGCAAAGATGCTTATGTGACCTCTCGAACCGTCGATGTTCATATTCGATGGCTCCGAACCAGAATTGAGCCAGACCCGAACGTTCCCGAGAAACTCGTGACCGTCCGGGGTGTTGGCTACAAGTTCATGGGTTAAGCTGACTTGCGTCGGCGTCGGAGGAGGACTAGTGAACCCATTCCGAGAGCGGCAACCGTCATCGGTTCCGGAACTGCGGTCATCTGCGATTGTCCGCCTGCTCCGGTGGACCCGAAGAAGGTGACGCCGTTCGTTGGGGTGGTGGAAAACGTCGCGTAGTATTGCGAAGCGAAGCCAAGAATTTCAGAGCTCACGTTTTGGGCTTTGAATCCAGCGCTGGACGCATCGAATGTAGCTCCACCATCATAAATGGCTTCCCACACCGCAAGCTGAAGGCCGGCTTGCTGGGCGGCGGTGGTAGCTCCCGCCTGGTTGTTTGCCAGAATCGTTCCTGCCTTGCCCAAGTTAGTGGTTGGGGACAGGGTGAGCTGGCTCACGTTGTAGCGGTTCGAAGCGCCGTTGAGTGTGGAGAGGGCTTCTCCACAGTAGGTGCTTAACGAGCCATTGCTTGAGCTGAAGTTGATCTGGCCGGCGTAGACCGACCTGAACGAGCTACCGTTCACCGAAATGGACGCCGTTGCCGCGTTCGGAAGGCTCATTCCAGTGTAGGTCAAGTCAATTGCCTCTGCCGAGCCTGAGATCATCAGACCGGCAGCCAAAATTGTCGGGAGGAGGAGATGTTTCATGTCTGTTCTGTGACTCGGTTTGAGTCACAGAACAGGGTGCAAATTTCGTGCCAGTGAGGCTAGCAGTGAAACTGGCTTAGTGATCCATGCCTGGCATGCGGAGGCTTCTTTCGATCTGATCGTCCGGGTCCGTGATGTCCATTTGAGCATCTCGCCAGAGCCAGCGCATCATGTCGGGAAGGATTTGACCGCCGAAGGCTCCACCGTGATTGTTGATGCCCCAGGTGTAGTTCAGGTCGTATCCTTTCTTTGTGAGTGCATCCTTCATGCGGACATTTTGGAGATACCAGTCCCAGGTTGCGTCGTACTTGCCGTTGCGGACGCCCCGAAGGTCGTTACGACCATCGCAAAGGAAGACTCTTAGCGGCTTCTTCTTATCTTTCAGGATGATTTCCGGATACTGATGGCCGCCGCGAATGTTGGTGAACGAGCCAACGATACTGAGGACCTTTCGGAAAGAGTTGGGGCGGTGCCAGGCGACACCGAATGCGGCGATTGCACCGGAGCTGGTTCCCCCGATACCGCGTTGCTCGGGATCTTTGCTAATGCTGTAGGTCTTCTCGACTTCGGGGAGGATTTCGTCCGTAACGACTCGGGCGTACTTGTCGTCGAGCGCGTTGTACTCCTGTCCTCGATTAGTGAAACCATCGCCCCAGCCGCGCTGGGCGGATGGTTCATCCTGCTGCGGAGTTCGGCCGGGATTGATGAAGATACCGAGCATCACTGGGATTTCGCGGCGGAAAATGAGGTTGTCCATCACGACGCTGGCGCGGAAGCCGCCGTCGGGACCAACGTGAGCGTGACCATCTTGGAAGACCATGAGCGAGGCAGGCTTCTTGGCATCGTACTGGGCGGGAACAAACACCCAATAGGTGTGCTGAGTGCCTGGGTAGGCGGTGCTGGGAAGCATGAATGGTCCCTTGATATCACCCTTTGGCACGCCCTCCTTAACTTGGGAGTCAGGTCCGAGCTTGTAGAAAGAGTCTGGGTTTGGCTTTGCGGCTTGGTTCTGAGCGACGACAAGGGTGGTGCCGACTCCGGCAAGGAATGCGAGGGCGACGATTCCGCTCTTCATGAAGGCTACGTTACCCCTAATTTGATGGAATCGACCCACTCGAAGATTTGAACCGCGACAAACAGATACGTTCAGTAGTACAACATAGATCTCAATGAGCTTCCCTACCCGTGCCTTTGCTGCCCAATCCTCTTCATCCCCTCTCGAACCATGGAGTCTCGAACGCAGGGCACTGGGGGCTGATGATGTTCTGATAGACATCTTGTTCTGTGGCGTCTGTCACAGCGATCTCCACCAAGCCCGCGATGAGTGGGGCGGTTCGCTGTTCCCGATGGTGCCTGGGCACGAGATTGTTGGTAAGGTTCTCTCGGTTGGCACCGGGGTGACGAAGTGGAAGGTTGGCGACACGGTCGGAGTTGGCGTCTTTGTTGATTCTTGTCGCGCTTGCCCTCAATGCCTTGCGGGTGAAGAGCAGTATTGCGATGAAGGAATGACGGCTACTTACAATGCGCAAGCGCGGGATGGTGGAGGACTCACCTTCGGTGGATACTCGACGCAGATCGTGATCCAAGAAGACTACATCGTTTCGATTCCCGAGGCCCTGCCATTGGACGCGGCGGCTCCGTTGCTTTGCGCGGGGATCACTACTTACTCGCCTCTGCGCTACTTCGGAGTGAAACCTGGAGATTCGGTCGCCGTGGTTGGTTTGGGCGGACTCGGTCACATGGGCGTGAAGTTTGCCAAAGCGTTTGGCGCTCACGTGACGGTGTTGAGCCACTCACCATCGAAGCGGGAAGCGGCTTTGGCGATGGGTGCGGACGATTTCATCGCGACCGGCGATGAGGCGGTGTTCGCGGACAATCGCAAGAAATTTGATCTCATTCTCGATACCGTCTCGGCCGATCATGATCTGAACTCCTATTTGGGATTGCTGAAGATCAACGGAACGATGGTCTTGGTCGGACTGCCCAACCCCTCGCCGGTGAGCGCATTCTCCCTGGTCGGAGGGCGTCGATCGCTTGCTGGTTCGATGATCGGTGGGATCAAAGAAACGCAGGAAATGCTCGATTTCTGTGCCGAGAAGGGCATCGTTTGTGACATTGAGGTGATCCCGATGGACTACATCAACACGGCTTACGAGAGGATGCTCAAGAGCGATGTTCGATACCGGTTCGTCATCGATCTGGCCACGCTGAAGGGCTAAGTCAGTTCTTGAGGACACGGTTCTTAAGAGCCTGGGCGATCTTCTGAGCCGTGTCCGTTACCGTAGCTTTTGAGCGATAATCTGCGCCGACTTCGATTTGAAGGGCATTGATTCCTCTTTCGGAGCTTGCCCCGTATGTCCTGGTGATCCAACCTCCATCGAAACTGGGGTGCTCTTTTTCTTCGGCGTTCTCCGCTTTGGGTTGGAACTTGAGCCCAGCACGTTCTAGCTCTCCAAGGAATCCGGTGGGCTCGATCAGATCTCTCAGCGAGTCTCGCTTCAGCGATCGCAGGTTTGCGGTTCCGCGAAAGATCAGATCTTTCGTATTACCTTGGGAGTGAAAATCGAGGAGGAGAGCTCCGGGCTCGGAGCGGCTGGCGTCTACTGCCTGCCGAAGAGCGTCGTGGTAGCGGCGATGAACCGCCTTTCCGGAATCACTTTCGGTACCGTGCTCCAAGGGGCGGTTCGCATCGACGTATTTCCGACTGAACTTTGCGACGATGAGCCATGGCTTTTTGCCGGTGAGCTTTTCGAGTTCTTTGGCGGTTTCTTCCGCGAGTTTGTCTGAGTTGGTGTCGAGGACTGTGACGAATTGGGGAAGGGATTTGTTGGTTCGGAGCGGGCAATCAGGGATTGAGAGGCGCCCTCCGTGGGGGGCAGAGATAACAATTGGGAGCTCGCCTTTCTGAATGACGATCAAAGGATCGTCATTCAAAAGGAGTAAGGCGGCGAGCTGGAGCATGTTTAGACCCTCAGTTTGAGCGTGATGATCTCGAATGGTTTGTAGTCGAATTGGACGGCTCCGTCTTCGATTTCCAGCTCACCCATCTCGGTCTCTTCTAGGTTGCACAGCTGAGCGCCCAGGATTGGCCTGAGAGAGCGAAGTTCGGCGGTACCACGGGTGTTGTGGCACTCGTACACTCTTACAATCAGGTCGTTCGAGTCTTCTGCCTTTTTGACGGTTTCGATGACGATGTTGGGGTTGTCGCAACTGACCAGCTGAGGAAGCATTGCCGCCGTGCCGGTGCTCGGGTCCAAAGGTGCAGAGCGCATCGGTGCATTGAGCGCGTAGGCTGATCGAACGACATCGGCGTACTGGTGCGGACCGAAGTGGGGCATCAGGACATAGGTGAACTTGTGGATGCCCATATCGCACTCGGGATCCGGGGCCTTTGGAGCACGAAGCAGGGACATTCGCATGACGTTCTGGTGGACGTCATGCCCGTACTTCCCGTCATTCAGCAAGGCGACACCGAGGTCGCCCTCACTCACATCAATCCATTTTTGGGCGCAGACCTCAAAGCGAGCCATGTCCCAGGTTGTGTTGTAATGGGTTGGTCGCTCGACGCTTCCGAATTGAATTTCGTAGGTCGCGCGAGCGGCGTTGACATTCAACGGAAAGGCGACTTTGAGAAGTTTGTCGTCTTCGTGCCAGTCAATTTCGGTGTCAAAACGGATGCCTGGGGTCGGCCCGAGACTGATCCGTTGCTTTATCGTCGACTTGCTGAACTTCTTGATGATTTCAACGGCAACTCGGACGGGGCCACGCTCCACGATCTCGAAGCTTTCGCTTTTAAGGAGGTCTTGAGCAGTTTCGTAGGCGAAGACGTCAACGTCCCATGCGCTCCAGAAAAGGGGCTGGTCATCGAAGAGCTGGAAAACATTGGCGAGCTTGCCTGGCTCGATGAATTCGGTGCCGTCTTCGATGCTCTGGATCGAGCTGATGTTGCCATTAACATCGAAGCGAACGCTCCATTGGTCGTTTTCGATTTTGCGACCACTACCCTTAAGGCGGTACTTAGTGGTTGGGCTGGCGTCTGTGAAGTCGGCGGCGGCGACAGAACCTTGGGCGGCAAGAGGGGTTGGAAAGATGAGTTCTCCCTCCAACTTTTGGACGGGAAAAATCTCGTCTCCGCAGATGATACTGTTCGGGGTTGCCTCACCCGTCCAGGGCACTGAGCCTTGAGTTTGGACGGTTGTGTTCTGGAAAATGGCGTGAGGATGCTTCATCTCCGCTGTGGCCAATTTGTCACCGATTTCTTTGAGGGCGGCGGAGACGAGAGTATTACCGGCTTCGGTCACCTTCTCGTAGTCGACTTTTGAATCTCGGTAGACCTCTTGGACCGATGAACCCGGAATGATGTCGTGGAACTGGTTCAACAGCACAAGCTTCCAAGCCGCCTCCAATTCTTTGGATGGGTACTTATTGGGGAAGCTAGCGGTGAAGGAGTTGAGCCACTCGGCATCTCGGAGCAGAAACTCGCACTCGCGGTTCGACTTCTTGTTCGCTGCTTGGGAGGTGTAGGTTCCTCGGTGGAGTTCAAGATAAAGCTCTCCAACCCAGGTCATCAGATCTTTTGACTTGGCTTTGGCTTCTCGGAAGAAGTCAATCGCCCGCTTTCCAGACATGACTTCGGGATAATTGGGGGCTAACCGACCCCGGCGAATGAACTCGAGATGACGCTCGGTTGGACCGCCGCCGCCGTCACCATGACCAAACACATAGAGCGACTGGTCTGCTCGGGCGTGGTCCTTGTAGTTCTTAACCGAGTAGACGACTTCCTTGGGTTCTGCCGATGCGTTGTAGGTATCGGCAGGCGGGAAGTGGGACCAAACCCGGGTGCCGTCAATTCCTTGCCACCAGAACGTGTGGTGCGGAAACTTGTTGAACTGGTTCCAACTGATTTTCTGGGTGAGGAAGTAGTCAATATTGAACTTGCTCAGGATCTGAGGGAGGGCGGCGGAGTAGCCGAAGACGTCGGGGAGCCACATGTCCTTGGTGGTGTATCCGAAGTGCTTGCGGAAGTATCGCTTGCCGTAGAGAAACTGGCGGATGAGGGATTCGGCGCCGGTGAGGTTACAGTCGGCTTCGACCCACATGGAGCCAACAGGCTCCCACTGACCCCGGGCGACGGCTTCTTTGACGCGCTTGAAGAGCTTGGGATATTCGAGCTCGAGCCACTCGTATTGGCTTGCTTGGCTGTGAACGAAAACGTATTCTGGGTACCGCTCCATCAGGCTGAGCTGGGTTGAGGTCGTATGAGCCATCTTCTTCTTAGTGATGTCGATGGGCCAGAGCCAGGCGGTGTCGAGGTGGGCGTGACCGACGGGATAGATGGCGTGTTTGAACTCGCCGTTGAGGCTGCCGAGGGCGTCTTTGATGATTTTCCTTGCCCGAGGAATGCTCTCCATTTCCTCTTTAACCCAGGTGTTGATCACTTCGTTGAGGGCACGAAGGACGGTTGCATAGCCGGGATCATCCGACTGGTAGGTCTCGAGGAGACTGAGGCAAAAGTCAACGTCGAAGTGCAGGGCTTTGACTTCGGGGCGGACGATCTTCAGGTAGGCGAATTCAACTTTTTCGACTTCCTGTTCCCGTGGGAGTTCCTTGAGGTGAACCCGGCACTGAGGGTTCTTTGTGTAGGCTTCGAGAATGTATTCGACGGATTCGCCGCCTTTGACAGGGCCATCGGTGGGGAGGGTACCGCCGGTTAGGAAGCCAAAGTCAGTGTGCTTGTAGTCGATACCTCGGTAGGGGCTGTTATCTTTCCAGAGCGTGCGTTCGCTTCCAATTTCGGCGTGGACGACAACGCTTTGACCTGCCCAAGCTTTGGGAACTTTGCCGCTGAGACGGAACCAGAAGGTGGTGTATGCGGGCCCATAGCCGAAACCCGGGCCGACCTCTTCCCAGTTCCCTGCAAGCGCTTCCTTTTGGTCCTTCGCAGGATGCCGATTGATTTCGATTTTCAGATCAACCTGATCGCCGTAGATAAGGGGCTCGAGTGTATTGACGAGGAACTGCGAGACGCGACGGCGGGTGAGATCGGAGTGCTTGAGCATCGGTTTTCAGAAAGTCTACTTTGGTGTCCGGTGGAGGAGCCTCGTTTTTTGGAATTCTAACATTGGACAACCTAGTCAGATCCAAGTTGCGGAGGATGACGAATAAACTTGATACGTTGCGGTACTTATGTATTTCTGTAGTACCTTATACATGGTATCCTGTAATAGTGAGGGCTTTGAGTACGGTTGTCGCCGCGCTGTATGGGGTCAGCGAAAGCAGACCCACTTCAAGTGTTTTTCGTCATTCCCAAATACTTTCGTGCCTCCGGCGAGGGTTTGACGGTGAGACTGAGCCTTCATGGGCTTCGATTCATTCTTCACTCCGTCGCGGGGGATTTGATAAGGAAGCGTTGCAACTCATGGATCCACGGCGACTCACCCGGGCCGAAATGCTACTTGAAAGGCATGCATTGGTAACCTCGGCTTGTGAAGCGTATCCACAAAGGCTTCTCAAAACATTGGGGCGGAATGCACCTCCGGTGCTTTGGATGAGCGAACCCGGTATGGCGATCAAACCTCCTTGGCAAGATGACTTCGGTCGGAGCCGACTCGGTGTTGGAGGCGTTGGCTGCCGTCAACCGCTTGAACTGGGTCTCAGATTGGCGAGAGGAGCAGGAGCTTGGTGCGCGGATCGGGGGTGCTTTGGCGTTTCGGGTGCGGCGGCTGGATGTGATTCGGAGTTTGGTGAGGGTGTCTTGTCGGAGGAAGGCAATATCGTGCACTGTTTGCCCTGCGGGATGGATCATGGTCGGTATCGCGGATATGCAATCTCGGTTTGCCCGCCCGGGGAGCCCTTTAGCGCAGGGCGCGCGATGGAGCGGAATCGGTTGATCTACGCCTTGGCAAATTTCACCTTGGTTTGTTCGGCACGGTTTCGCATCGGCGGCTCGTGGCAGGGAGCCACCAGCGCCATCCGCAGTCATCATGCGGTAGCAGTTGTTGACTGGACATTGAGGAGCAGCTACGCCGCACCATTGGATGACCATGGGGACCACCTTCAGCGAGGTACTCATCTATGTGCCCAACGTGCGTTGACAAACTTGGGGGCTTATCAATTGAGAGTCAATCCGGCCTCCTGGGAGGCTGAGTTACCACTAGCATTGGATGAGGCGATGACCTGGGCCGGTGAAAGGCAGACCGGAGTAGTCAGTGGGGGGCTTTTCGCTATTGCCCGGTAGGCACCCGATCGGGGCCCGAGTTAGCTGAAGGTGAAGACGACTTTTCCGGCTTTGCCTGCTTTCATAAGTTCCATCGCATTTTGGAACTCTGTGTAGTGCATCACGTGAGTAACGATGGGGTCAAGATTGAGTTTGCCACTCTGCAGGAGAGCTGCCATTTGATCCCAAGTTCCCCAAAGTTTCCGCCCTACGATCCCCTGCAAATCAATCCCTTTGAAAATGACGTCGTTGAGCCGAATCGACTGTTCGGCTTTGCCGTAAACGCCAAGGAGCGAAACCCGACCACCGGGCCTGACGACGTCGATCGCGAGGGCAAGCTGGGAGGGGTGACCCGACATCTCAAGGACGACATCGACGCCACCCGGGCATCGATGTCGGACTTCCGTGAGTGGATCCTGGGTGAGCGGGTTAAAGACCGCATCTGCCCCGACTTTGCGTGCAGATTCCGATCTGAACTCGCTGACTTCGGTGGCAAACACCTGCGCCGCACCGGCGGCCTTACAAACGGTGACGGCCATTTGGCCGATCGGTCCCATTCCGGTGATCAGAACTGTACGACCTTCGAGCGGACCGGCCATGGCGGTATGAACTGCATTACCCAGCGCGTCCTGGAATGCCGCGACGAGGGGCGAAACTTCTCGGGAAGTTGGTCGGGCGTTCTCCCAAGGAATCACCGCGTACTCTGCGAAGCCGCCGTCGACATCAACACCGAGGATGACGGTGTTCGCACAAACGTGCGCTTGACCTTGGAGGCACTGGATGCACGTTCCACACACGATGTGCGACTCGCTCGCCACAAAATCTCCGACCGCCCGTTCGGTGACCCCTTCACCAAGCTCCACAATCGTTCCGCAGAACTCGTGGCCAATGATGCGAGGCGGCTTGATTCGAGCCGAGGACCATTCGTCCCAGTTGTAGATGTGCAGATCGGTGCCGCAGACGGACGCCGCCTCAAGTTTTAGCTTAACGCAACCGGGGCGAACCGAGGGTTCCGGGACTTGGACGATCTCAACGCCCGGCTCAGGTCGCGTCTTTGCGATGGCTTGCACGGCGATCATTGTACTTGGCATCGCCCCTGCCCGGTAAACTGTTTCTCGTGTTGAAAGTTGCAGTTTTGCCCTTGAATGCCGGAGAGGGCGCGAAGCCCCAGCTCGGGCGCCAAATTTCCGCTTTTGTGGCAGATCAACTTCGAAGCCACGGAGGAGCCGATATTCAGTCGGTTAGTTTCCTTACCCAGATCGAACAAGACGGTGTCGCTCGAACGGCCTTTGTCAATATCGGTGATGGACTTCTCGAAGCCGATCAGCTTGGCGACTTGTTTGGTCAGTCGGGCGTTGATGTGTCGATGGACGGTTCCATCGCGGTTGTTGACGGTGGACACGAGATCACGGTTCGGTACACGAAAAAGGATGACCTTGCCGGCGGAGTCACCGAAGTTCACAAGTTTTCTGACGACGCCATTTTTACCGTTCTTCACAAGCTGGTGAAGCGCCTTGCCGACGAGGCTGAGATCGGATTGCCGGAGTTTCTTGCGGGCGAGACGATGGAGTTTGGCACCGACAACGCAGCATGCTTTCTGAAGTTCCTTGAGGGCTATGACGCTCTGAACTACATCCAACAAGCGAATGGGCTTGTTGCGCAAGAGTTCTCACCAGAGGGCGCAATGACTTCCCTCTCCGAGGCGATTGAACTCGATAAGGAGTTTGAAGGGGCATATCAGGTGCTTGTGGGGCTCTGCCGAGCCTGCACCCAGTACCAGATTGGGACATTTGAACTTGTAGAGGGTGCCTTGACCAAAGCGACCCAGCTCGTTCCGGATGACTTTGGAGCCTACTTCGCTTTGGGCGAACTTCATCAGGCGGCGAACAATGCGGCGAAGGCGGTTGATTTCTTCGAGAAGTCCTCACAGCTTAAGGCCGACGATCCGGGGATTTTGAATCGGCTTGGAAACGCCCAGGCGTCGATGAACATGTTCGTTAACGCCGAGCGAAACTTCAAGCGGGCAGTTGAACTCGAGGATGAAACCAAGCCTTCGATGGACTTTTTGGTTGGAGTTTTGAACGCAACCGGTCGTGGGCACGAGGTCCCGGCACTCTGGAAGGAGTTGGTAGATGCTAATCCACAGAATCCAGAGTTTCATGCCAAGTACGCCATCTCTCTGATTCAAAACGGGCGCCAGTCAGACGGCGAGAAGGCTTTTGAGCATGCGATCGTTTCGGTTGAAGAGAATGTGCTTGTTAAGCGGTTCTATGCTCCCTACCTTGCACAGAACGAGGATCTTGACCGGGCAATGGACTTCTATGAGGATGTCATTGACGTTGCTCCGGCGGATGTGCCTCTGCTTCTCGAATACGCCCAGACCTTGCAGGCTGCCGACCGCGAGTTTGAGATCCCTGCGGTTTTGCAGAACGTATTGAAGGCAAATCCGGATCAGAACACAAAAGCCCAGACCACAGCTTGGCTCATTGAACTTGAGCAGCCAAAGCGGATCGAAAGCGTGCAGGCAGCGGGTGAGAAGCTGGCCGCAGGGGATGCCGAGGGTGCAATCCGAGACTTGAAGCCACTTCGGAACTGGTTAGCAGATTATTGGAAGATGTGGGCGATGCTTGCCTCGGCTTACAACCGCGTTGGCGACCATGTCGAGGCTGAGGACTCCGCACGGCGACTGCTGGAGATGTATCCAGGTTGCGAGCCAGCTTATGGCGAGTACCGCGAAGCGCTGAACGGCCAAGGTAAGAATGAGGATGCTTGGCAGTTTATGCAGTTTGCTTTCTCGCAAAACCAGCAGAGCTTCGGCGTATTCATCAACCTCGGTCTGGCCGCAAAGCGAGCGGGGCACACCGAAGAGGCGAAGCAAATCGCAGAGCAAGTACGAGCAGTTGTCAATGAAAACCCGGACATGATGGGTGAACTGAAGGACGTTCTTGCTGAACTTGAGGCGTAAAATGAGATGGTGCAGGTAACCGCACCCTCTGGCGATAAACGCGTACATCCACTGGTGTGCGCGTTTGTCGCTTTTAATGTGGTCATGGTGACGCTTTATGCGCTACCCAAGCCTTCACCGGCAGTAGTGAACAACGATGCCGTGCCACGCGGAACGGACATCTTCTTGAAGTGGAACGATGCGACGATGAAATCGCATCCGATTCTAGAGCACTACCTATTACCGACTGGACTTTGGCAGTATTGGGACATGTTCGCACCGAATCCGACCCAAGTGGATTTTTGGTGCGACGGCGAGATCATCTTCTTCGACGGATCGAAAACGACCTATCAGTATCCGAGGATGAAAAATCTTCAGCTGACAGAAAAGTACTTGAGGGAGCGCTACCGAAAGTTCTTTGAGCGAGTGAATATGAATGATCCGGCTCATGGAAACGATAACGGTTGGATGTGGCCGGTGTTTGCCCAACATTTTGCCCTCGTTAACGCAAGTGACCCAAAGAATCCTCCGGTGAAGGTAGGACTGACGCGACATTGGCTGGACGTACCCCGGCATGACGCAAAGCGAGGTCCCGAGCCAAGCTATAACAAGTACACCTTCTACTGGCACATCGTGGATCAGACAAAGTTAGCGAGGGACAAAGGGTGGAAGATTGGAAAGCGCTAAGCAACTTTATCGATGGTGGTTCGGCTACGGCAGCCCGGTCACTCTTGGCGTCTTTCGCACCATCTTTTGCTCGCTTATCTTCATCAATTTTGTGATGGTCGGTCTCTTCTGGAACGACTGGTTCGGGCAGACGGGTTACGTCCCTGCAGAGATCGGAGCTAAGTGGCTTGACTCACACTATATGAGCGGGGGAGATCGTTCACTGCTTATCAACCGAATTGATCCGCTGTTCGGGGTGACAAATGAGCTGATCGTGAAGGCGGTTTACTGGGGGACGGTAGGATTTGCTGCCCTTTCTGCTGTGGGACTCTGGACCAGATTCAGCACGTTTTGCCTTGCTGTCGGGGTCGTTGCGATTCACCACCGGAACCCGATCATCCTGCACGGTGGCGATACATGGATGCGAGTCGTATCGGTCTATCTCGCCTTGGGACCGTCCGGAGCGGCCGTCTCGTTGGACAGGTGGCTAGCTCGGCGACGTGGGACTGCAGGTGAGCAGCCAGAGCTGATTTCGATGTGGCCTCAGCGGCTCATCGCTTACAACTTGGCGCTTCTCTATTTCACAACCACTTGGGCAAAGTGGTTTGGGGGGCTCTGGAAGTCAGGTGATGCGACTTGGTACCCGGCTCGGCTGCATGAGTTTGATAAGTTCCCAGTGCCCGCGTTTTTGGTCGACTACCCGATGGTGAAAATCACGTCTTGGGGAAGTTTGGCTGTCGAATTTGCGCTCGGCACATTAGTATTTTTCAAGTCTCTCCGAAAGTATGTGCTTCTGGGAGGAATCATGCTGCACTCGTGGATCGAGTACTCGATGAATATCCCGTTGTTCGCGTTTCTGATGATGTCGTCCTACATCGTTTTCTATGAGGGTGAGGAGACGGCGGCTTGGTGGGATAGACTCAAAGCGCGGATTGCGCGTTCCTGATGATCTCTGAATTACGAGTCGAGAATCTTGCGATTATCAACCACGTTGAACTTTCGTTCAATGGTGGCTTCTCGGTTTTAACTGGTGAAACGGGAGCAGGAAAGTCGTTGATGATCGACGCACTCGAGCTTGCTCTGGGCGAGCGAGCGGATACGGATCTCGTGCGGACGGGGGCGGCAAAAGCTTCGGTTCAATTGGTTTTGGATTTGTCGTCGCGCCCTGATTTATTGGCTCCTTTGTCTGAGTTAGGGTTGGAGCTGGAGGATGGGAGACTTTTCATTCTCCGTGAGGTTTTTGCGGAGGGTCGTTCAGTCGCGCGGGTCAATGGGCGGACGGTTCCGATTGCGACTTTGAAGGCGTTGGGACGGTTGATTGTTGATTTGCACGGCCAGCACCAGCATCAGGCGCTGCTCGATCAACTGACACACGTCGGTTACCTCGACCAGTGGATTGGCGCGGAGGCATTAGCTGCCCTCCTCGCAGTTGATGAGGCTTATTCTCGATTTTCGGCAGTACGGACGAAGATGGATGCCCTCCGACGCGGACTGCGAGAGCGGGAGCAGCGGCTCGATATGCTTCGATTCCAAGTGAATGAGATTCGCTCGTTTGCACCAAATGAGGGGGAAGAGGAGGAGTTGACCGCCACACTTTCTCGACTGAAAAACCTTGAGCGGATCACGCAGTCGGTACAAGTTGCGCTGGCCTCCCTGAGCGAAGGAGAGGTGAACGCTCGCGATCTGCTGGCGGGAGGTTCTTCGGCAGTTTCGGACGCGCTGCGCTTTGATTCTTCGTTAGACTCAGTCGCCACCGGACTCGAGGCGGCAATCGTCCATCTCGACGAGTCGGTTCATACTCTCTCGGCTTATTTCGAGCGGTTAGATGCCGATCCCGGCTTACTGGATCTCACCACCGAACGATTGGACGGGCTGAAGCGATTGAAGCGCAAGTACGGCGAAACCGAAGTGGCGATCTTGAACTTTTGTCAGTCAGCAGAAGAAGAATTGGCAACGCTCGAGGATGCGGAGGCGAGCGAAGAATCGCTGGGGAAACAGATGGAAGCGGCTTCGGCAGAGCTGGCGAAGGCTTGCGACCGTTTGAGCACGGTGCGACGGTCGAAGGCAGAGGCGTTTGTGGGATCCATGCGTGAACATCTGGACGATCTCTCAATGGGCAAGGCTCGCCTAGAAGTCTCAATGAAGCCATCCGAACCAACCGCAGCGGGGGCGGATGAAGTTGAGTTTCTGTTCTCGGCGAATGCGGGAGAGCCGCCAAAGCCGCTAGCGAAGATCGCTTCCGGTGGTGAGGTTTCTCGCGTGATGTTGGCTTTGAAGAGTGCCTTAGCCGGACGAGCCGGGGTTCCGACTTTGCTGTTTGATGAGGTCGATACCGGTCTCGGTGGGAAGGCAGCGGCGGCGGTTGGTCGGAAGCTGGCGGCTTTGGGCGCGTATTATCAGGTGATCGCGATTAGCCACTTGCCTCAGGTGGCGGCTTGGGCGGCGCATCAGTACAGAATTGAGAAGCGAGAGGAGGGTGGTCGGTCGCAGACTTCGGTTGTGCCTCTTTCCCAACAAGACCGAGTTGAAGAAATTGCCCGGATGCTGGCAGGGGATGAGGTTACAGAGACCGCGATGGCGAATGCTCGGGAACTGTTGCAAGTCCGTTGAAGCTATTCAATCACAATTTCGGTCGAAATCGTTGGTTGCTGTCTCAAGGTTGCCGCGACCGAACAGTATTTCTCATCGCTCAACGAAACTGCTCTTTCGACTGCCACCGGGTCAAGGTTCTGACCAGTCAAAATGTGTCGCACAGTCAGAGCCGTAAACGGTCGAGGGTACGTGCCGGGTTCTGGTCGAGTGCCCTCAACTTCGATTCGGTAGCTCTCAACTATCTGGCGCTTCTTAGCTAAGATTCCGACGACATCGACCGCCGAACAGGCTGCCAGGGAGGCGACCAGCACTTCGAGCGGAGTTGGTCCCTTGGGTGCTGATTCATTGTCATGACTTGCGTCCATGACAAAGGGAACCCCGCTTGGGGCGGTTGCCTCAAACGTGAGATTCCCTTTCCATTCGACTGATACGTTCATGGTTTTTCCTACGCCGAATCGGATTCTCTTAGATCAACCCATAAGCTCGCGCTCGGTCGGAAACTCTGCGTCTCCGATGAGCGTTGGCTGCTCGGGTTTGGTTTCCAGGTTGATGAACCGATCCTGCTCCGAAGACTCGATTGAGGCGAGCATGGCGTCAAGTACGTGGAACGCGAGGTCACCACTGGCACGGTTCGGTCGGCCCTCGGCAATCGCGTGTACGGTATCGAGGACACCGAGGCCACGAGAGTTAGTCTTGAACGGCTCGGTTGAGCGAATGATTTGGGACTCGCCACCTTTGCGGACGATGATGTTGCCGGTCTCTGGGCGACCATCCCATCCGTCGAAGGAGTTGGGGTCAGGAACGATCATGGTTCCGTCACCGCCGTAGACAACGATGCAGGGCTGACCTTCGAATCCGTGGGTATCGAATGACATGGTGAGCTGTCCGACGACGCCGCTGTGGAATTGGACAGTGGTTCCAAAATGGGTTGGAGTCTCAACCTTGATGACGGTTCCCTTCTTGGGCTCGCTCGTGACGGTTCGCTCTGGATAGGTGATGTTGGTGATGCTGGCGACTCGGCGGATTGGGCCGAACATGTTGACCATTGCAGTCAGATAGTAAGGACCCATGTCGAGCATTGGGCCGGCACCAGGCTTGTAGAAAAACTCTGGGTTCGGGTGCCATGACTCGACGCCTCTCGAAGTCATGTAGCCGTGAACTCCAACGACGGGGCCGATGATTCCGCTCTCGATGAGTTTACGGACGTGCTGATGGGCGGCGCCAAGGAAGGTGTCGGGGGCGCAACCGATGGTCAGGCCCTTCTCTTTAGCGATGCGAAGCATTTCGCGAGCTTCTTCTCGGTTTGGAGCGAGGGGCTTCTCGTTATGGACGTGTTTCCCTGCGTTCAGTACCTGCAGTGCCACTTGACCGTGCACGGCGGGAATGGTCAGGTTGATGATCAGATCAATTTCGTCCGACGCGATCATCTCATCGACAGAGAATGCCTTGATCTCGTACTTTTCAGCCTGGGCTTGTGCGGCGGCGGGGACGATATCTGCGATTGCGACGAGTTCGGTAGAAGGAAACTTCTTGAGATTTTCGCAGTAGATCGAGCTGATATTGCCGGCTCCGATAATGCCGACGCGCATAGGCTTCATTGGGTCAAGTTTACTTGACCCAATGACGTGATTGAACCGTAAATGGTCCGGAATCCAAGCTTATTCCATGACAAGGTTGATCGCAGAAATTACCTGATCAACGTCTGGCAGAGCCGCATACTCGTAGATCGGGTTGTAACCGATATGGACGTCATCGCGGCAGACGAGCTGGGGAGGCGAGAGGAACAGATTGAACCGCTCAGGGACGCTGACCATCTCACTGATGATTGACTGTCCAAATCCGCAGGTCTTGGTGTCCTCATGGACAACGACCAGGCGACCAGTCTTGGCGACGGATTCCGTAATGGTCTCGTAATCGCAGGGAACGATGGACCGAAGATCGATGATTTCGCAACTGACTCCGCTCTTGGCGACGGCTTCATGGACGAGTTCCATCGTGTTACCGTAGGTGACGATGGTGACGTCTGTGCCTTCCTGAACAACATTTGCAACTCCAAACGGAACGGGCTCGACGTTGTCGACCTCGATCTGCATGCGGAAGATGTGCTTGGGAACCAGGACGAAAGTGGGGTCATCGCCATGGATTGCGCTCCACAGGAGGCCAGCGGCGTCCTGCGGGGTACTCGGGATGGCGACTCGGATCCCAGGAACGTGGGCAAGGGATGCTTCGTTGCTCTGGCTGTGCCAAAGTGACCCGCCCGGCAGGTACGCGCCGTAGGGAGCGTAGATGACGAGAGGGCATTTCCACTCGCCGAAGCTGCGCCAGCGGAGGGTCGACATTTGCCCAGTGATCTGATTCCAGCCGGGAGCAATGAAGTCGATGAATTGGAGTTCAAAGACCGGTCGCCAGCCGTAGGCGGAGAGTCCGACGGCGACGCCCATGATCGTAGCCTCGGCGAGCGGGGAGTTGAATACTTGCTTCGGAAATGCCTCGGAGAGACCCTTGGTGACTCCAAAGACTCCGCCTTTCGGGTCTTCGATATCCTCGCCAAAGAAGACGATTTTCGGATCGTTCTCAAGGGCCTTTCGGAAGGTGGTATTGATGGCGGAGACCATGGTCTGGCGACCCGGAGCGATGGGCGGAGCTTCGGCATTTACCTCGTCACCCCAGCAGTCGCGCATGGTTTCTTCGCCGATTGGGTCGTCGGCCTTTTCGGCGGCGATGTAGTCCTCATCAACGAGCTTGAAGACTTCGTCTTGCATTGCTTGGAATGCGGCTTCGGTGAGGGCACCGGACTTGAGCAGCTCCTCGGACAACAGCCGAATTGGATCACGATGCTGCATCTCCTCGATTTCATTGAGGTCACGGTAGACGCGGTGATCGTCACTGGATGTGTGCGATGAGAGACGATCCAGATCAAGCCAAATCATCGTGGGTCCATCGCCTTTTCGGGCTTTATCGATCGCGGTTCTTCCCGCTTCTAGGATGTCGTCGGGACGACGTCCGTCGACCTTTACAATCGCTTCTGAGTCGAATAGCGGAAGGTGAAACGGCATGAACTTCTCGGTGGGGGTTGAGATACCGTACTTGTTGTCCTCAAGGATAAAAATGACTGGAAGCTTTTCTTGCACCGCAAATGCCCAGGCCTCGTAAAACTCTCCTTGTCGGGCCGCCGCATCGCCGATGGTGGCGATGGCAACGCTGTCCTTGCCGTCCATCTTCATTCCCCAAGCGGTTCCGCAGGCGGGGAGGCAGTTGCCACCGGTGAGGGTGCAAACACTGAAGACGTTGTGCTTGCGGCTACTGTAGTGGCCGGGCATCTGGCGTCCACCACTGCTTCCTTCACGCTTTGCAAAGTAGGCGAGAGCAAGTTCCCTATTGCTGAGGCCGCGGGCAAGCATCAGACCACGGTCGCGGTAGTACGGGAAGAGGTAGTCATCCTCGCGCAACAGATACGCGAGCGCGCCGAGCGCTTCATGTCCCATTCCTGAGACCTGGAACCATCCTTTGCTTTGTCGTAGCAAGATTCCCTCACGACGGTCGCCCTCTCGCGAGATCATCATGAGCTTGAGGAATTCGAGCTTGTTGAAAGTGCTTTTTGAAGTCTTGGTTGACATGGTTGCCTAAGTTCTTTCTACGTTGAAAGATCACGGTCGACTGACACACTATTTTACCGTCCGGTGGATCGCAGCTTAGTAGACTTTAAGGAATGATAAGAATTCTGACCACGGGCGGAACGATTGATAAGATCTATTTCGATTCGCTGAGTGAGTACGAGGTTGGGAATCCGGTAGTTGAGGGCATTCTGCGAGAGGGTGGGGTAACGGTGCCTTACATCGTCGAAAGCATCCTTCGCAAAGACAGTTTGGAGATTACAGACGAGGATCGAGCAATGATCTTAGATAAGGTTCGTGGGTGCATTGAGGAGCGGATATTGATCACGCACGGGACGGACACGTTGGCTTTGACTGGGCAATTTTTACAAGGCAAAACGAGCAAAACTGTGGTACTCACGGGATCGCTTCAGCCGGCAAACTTTCGGTTTACCGATGCCGTTTTCAATGTCGCTTTTGCGATGGGAGTGTTACAAACGGCATCGAAAGGCGTCTATTTGGCGATGAACGGACAAGTTTTTGATCCGAGTCATGTTAAGAAGAACCGAGATCAGAATCGGTTTGAGTCGGCGTAGGTAGTCCATGTGACCTACAGGGGCAACGAAAGGGTACAACTCTGTCGTATCGTTCCCATAGCCACTAGGATTCTGATTCGTTCATGAGTGATCTCGCCACTTGGTATTACGTTGGTTCGTTTGGGCAGCTTGGCCCACTGACCAAGGAACAGCTCGAAGAGCTGATCGAAGGTGGCGTCATTGAGAAACAGACTTATGTTTGGCGTCCAGGCATGGGTGACTGGCTTCCGGCGTCTTCGGTTTCGGAACTGATGAACGCTTTTCAAGCGGTCGAGCCTTTTGCGTCTCCGCCGCCGACTCCGGCTCCGATGCAGTCGATTCCTCCAATTGGGGCTGCGCCGAGTTATTCACAGCCGATGCATCCGATGCAACCGATGCAGACCCAGGCGAACTATCCGCGACACACCTACGGCTACCACATGCCGGCGAATATGCCGCGTAGCGATAAGAGCCGCACTTTGAGCGGTGTTCTACAACTTTTGGTGCCTGGTGTTGGTCGAATCTACATGGGCTACTCGGCACTTGGCGTGATTCAGCTAATTGCGGCAATCATCACTTGCGGCACATTGCACGTATGGTCGATCATAGACGGAGTCTTGATTCTTTCTGGTCAGGTTCGGCTTGACGGGTACGGCCGGGCGCTCGAAGACTGAAACTCGGGCTTTGGATATACGTCACAATGGGTAGAAGAATCCTATGCGTTCCCTTTTGATTTGTCTGGTATTAGTCTTGGTGTCGGCTTTGTCGGCAGCGCAGGACAAGCTCGTTTTCACCATTGAAGGACGGGGCGAGTTCACAATGACGCTTGATCAAAAAGCGGCTCCGAAGACATGCGCTCAGATCGTTGGTCTTGTTTCTCGAGGATTTTACGACGGTCAGCGGTTCCACCGTTCGATTCAGAAGCCGAAGCCGTTCCTAGTTCAAGTCGGTGATCCGGCGTCCAAGACTGGAGCGATCGAAGAAGAGATGAATGGCGGTTCGGGGAAGAAGGTTCCTTTCGAGCAAAGCGGCCTGCCATGCGATCTGGGCTCGGTCGGGCTTGCACGCAATCCGGATGAGCCAGACTCAGGCGATAGCCAGTTCTTTATTCTCTTGGCACCGAGTCGGTTTATGAATGGAAAGTACACCGTCTTCGCCAAGATCACGGCTGGCATGGATGTGGTTCAGAAAATCACGGTCGGAGACAAGATCAGCTCGGTACGTGTTGTTAAGGGCTAAGGTCTGCTAAACTATCCGGGTGCAGTTGGTCAGGGCGCTCCTATCCCGGTTTGCGTTTGGCATTGTTAGCCTCCTGTTCATTTCCATTATCACGTTCGTCGCCTCCGACTTAGCGCCGGGCGACCCCGCCACCTACATTGCAGGCGAAAAAGCCTCGCCAGAGACGATTCAGCGGATTCGTGAGAACCTCGGCTTGGACAAGCCGCTCCCGATTCGCTATGTGAACTACATCGGTGGAATCGTTAAGGGTGATTGGGGCGAGAGTTATTCGGGAACGCACGAGAAAGTTTCCGCGATTCTTGGCCGAACGATGCCAATGACCTTGCGATTGGCTCTTCTCGCTATCCTTTTGGCATCGGTGGTTGGGATCTCGATGGGCACCATCGCCGCAATTCGGGAGACGAGGCTATTGGATCGGGGAATTCTATCGGCCTCGACGTTTGGCGTTACGTTGCCGAACTTCGTTCTTGCGCCGATTTTGACGTTCATCTTTTGCATCAAGTTCGACATGCTGCCGACCACTTGGGAGACTCAGTTACGGGGACCTCTTTGGATGTATCTGGCTTTGCCAGTGACGGTTTTGTCGTTGCGACCAATGTCTTTGCTGACACGCTTGACGCGGGCCTCGATGATCGAGACTTTGCGACAAGAGTTCATTCGGACCGCAACCGCTCAGGGGGTTCCACCGTTCCGGCTTATGACGAAGTACGCGTTGCGAAATGCGATTCTTCCCGTGGTGACGGCGATTGGAACGACGTTCGGATTCCTGTTGACAGGTTCGTTCGTTGTTGAGCGTTACTTCAGCTATCCCGGCATTGGGAGCACGACGATCGAGGCGATTCTGTCAAACAACGTTCCGGTGATTCAGGCCTGCGTCTTGGTCACTGGCTTCATCTTCATCGTAGTTAATCTGATCGTTGACATTTTGCTTCCGATCCTTGATCCACGCATTCGGGAGGCGCAGGTTTGAAGGGCAAAAAGCTCCGCGACCCGCTGTTTTGGATCGGCGTCACATACATGGCATTGTTGCTCCTGTTTGCGATTTTCGGTCCATTGATCCCGTTGCCAGATCCAAAGCTTGACCCTGTTTTTGATAATGCAGGGAAGCCTCACCTTCCCATGGGTTCACCGGGTGCGCTCCTTGGGACAGATGAGATTGGTCGATCGTTCTTGCAACGCCTCGCCTACGGTGCGCGGATCAGTCTCTTCATCGGCTTTGCCGTGCAAACAATCAACCTGATCGTCGGGATCACGGTCGGCGTCATTGCAACGTTTTCGAGGAAGTGGGTTTCGAATGCAGTGATGCGGTTCACGGACGGAATGTTCGCGTTCCCAGATATTCTCTTTGCCATCCTCATCGTGGGAATCGTTGGCGCGACCAAAGTTGGGCCGTTGGCGGTCATTTTTGCGCTCTCGATTTCTGGTTGGCCAAGCATTGCTCGGCTTACCAAGACCCAGTTGGCCACGTTGAAGGAGCGGGAGTATGTGGTGGCGGCGAAGGCTTCGGGAGCTTCGACGGCTTACCTCGTGTTCAAGCATTTGCTGCCGCAGATGTCGGGCATTTTTCTAGCAGTCTCGACGGTCGAGCTTGCCGGAACAATTATCTCGGAGTCCACGCTGGGCTTCCTTGGTATCGGTGTTCAGCCGCCGACTCCGACATGGGGTGGCATGATCAACAGTGCGCGCACCAACTTCAACTCCTATCCGGTCGAGCTTCTTTGGCCGTGCTTGATCCTCAGCGCCACCGTCTTCTCACTCAACTTCATTGGAGATGGACTTCGGAACTATTTTGATCCGAAGTCCAACCAGGGTTAGCGCTTCGTTATCGCTTCGATCGCTTTGGCGAGCTGATTATCCTTCTTTGGATTACCCGATTCGAACTCTTGATCCGGATCCGGAGCGACCGCTACGTCGGGCTTTAGGCCTCCGCTCACATAAATGCCGTCATCGTCAACCTTTCGGGAAAGTGCGCCCTGCTTCGGCAGGTAGTACTTGGCGATGGTTAGCTTGATGCCAGCTCCGTCGGACTGCTGGAAGACGGTTTGGACCGAGAACTTACCGTAGGAGCTGTCTCCGACAAGGATCGCTTTTTTGTAGTCCTGAAGCACTCCTGCCATAATTTCCGCAGCACTGGCCGAGTCCTCGTTTATGAGAACCGCGATGTTGTAGCCGATCTGACGGACTTGACCCGACGGAGTGTTTGCCTTCTCTTCGCCGGCTTCTTTGTCCTTCAAAGTAACGGCCAGCCGGTTGTCCACGAAGTTGCCAAGCATATCGACGACAGCGTCAAGAGCTCCACCTGGGTTGTCCCGGAGGTCAATAACGAGCCCTTTAAGGTTCCCCTTATCCAGCGCGTCCCACTCGCGGGTGAATTGCTCGGGGACTTCTTGAGAAAAACTTTGGATCTTGAGATAGCCAACCTGAGAGTCCTCGAGAAGTTTGCCCTCGACGAGAGGCGGAACGACTTTTTCTCGGCGCAGATTGAAGACGAGCGGTTCTGGTTGCCCGGGACGCATGATCTTCAACTTGACGTAGGTGTTCTCTTTGCCTTTGATCATCAAGATGATGTCGTCCGAATTCATTCCGGCGATTCTCTTGCCATCGACTTCCACAATCACATCCTCGCCCTTGATGCCGCCCTTCATGGCGGGGCCATCTTTGAACACGGAAACGACCTTCACGCCCAACGGATCTGGGAAGAGTCGGGCGCCGACGCCATAAAATTTTCCACTTGTATCGTCCTGAAAAGCGGTGTTGATTTTAGGGACAAAGAAGTTACTGTGAGGATCACCGAGGGAGGCAACGAGTCCTTCCATGGCCGCGTACTTTAGCTCTTTCCTATCTTGATCACTCTTGTGCGAACTGAGAATTCGGGTGAACGACTGCTTGAAAAGCGTCTCCGGGTTGGCGGCTTTTGCAGGAGTCTTGATTCCGAGAAGAAGATCTCTTGGTGCTGAGCCAAGCTGACCGTTACGGATGTCTTTCCAAAGGAAACCAGAACCAAAACTGGCACTAAGTCCGAGGGTGAGCGCGAGAGCGCGGGTGAGAGTTTTCATACTTGAGCCTTCTCCTTTGCCTGAGCGACCTTCGTGGCCGGCGGATTGCCGGGGGTGAAGGTTCCAATGTTAAGGGTGTATCCACTTCCATCTGGGAGTTGGACGACGTCTTTCAGCTTTCGACTGTTGCCCATGTCGGTGCCGCTGAGGGTGGCAATGCCTTTGCTTTGCAGGGCCAAAGCGAAGATTTCGGCGGCATCGCGGGTGCTTTGGTCAACGATGAGTTTGATCTTGGGCGGAGTGGGGTTACCTTTACTGATCGTTAGTTCGACCGGAGTTGATGCCTTGCGGTCGTTCTTAAAGTATCCAAATCTCCCGGCTGGAGCCACCAGAGCAAGGCAACGGCGCATGGTTTCCATGTCACCTAGGACGTTGTTTCGGAGATCGATGGAAATGCTAGTCTTGCCTTTCAGCACAGCAGACAAATCCTCGACGGCACCACTGCTAAAGATGAGACGGAGGGTTCCGTCAGGGCTAACTTTACGCTGAATATCAGTCTCGTTCTTGGCAAGCTTGGTGACGACTTTTTGGCCGCCACGGTCCCAGACAACATTGAGTTCACCGGTTCCTCCGCTGATGAGCTTCTCGCGAGCGCGGACGGGCATGATGCTCTTTTCCATACGAGCCTTGAGCGATTTCCGCATGTCGTTGATGGCTTTGAAATCGATCTTCTTGGCCAAAAAGTCCGCTTGGGCCGCCTGGTACTTGATGATCGCCTCGCTATTCATCACCCAGTGATCGTCGACTGAATCAAGAAGATCGCCCGGCTTCACCCCAGCTTTATCGGCGGGAGAGCCGGGGGCGACAGAGACAACGGTGAGACGGGGAAGATCCTGCTCCTGAGCAACTCCGCCGAGCTTAACACTGACTTTTTGCGGCTTGTAGTCCATCCAAACTCCGACGCCGGGATAACGTCCGGCGCGGATGCTCTTGAAAGCGGTGAACTCTTCTGGCTTGTAGAACTGGCTGTCGATGTCTCGGAGGCCTACGATCATGCCCCGCACCGCGCCGCTCAGCAGTTTGTCATCCGTAGGCACTTGGTCAACATAGCGACTGCGAAGAAGTTCAATGATGCCTGTGAAATAGTCTGTCTCAGCAATTTCTAGCTCTTTGCTAGTGGATGCGAACATTGAGCCTAAACTGGGCTCTTGCGTGTTAGGGAGGTCACGGATCGAGCGAAACTTCATTCCTGCGATACCAGCAACCAACAGACTGGAGATCACCAGTGCACTACTCAGGCTTTTCCGCTCGAGACTCATATGAATCTATTCTACGTCAGATTGGGCGTCCTAGCTTATCAACCCGGGCTTTATGCCTTGGGACTTCACTAGGTTTTCCTCGAAGGAACGCCTCGGTGATCGCCCAAGCTTGTTCGGTTCCGAGGACTCGTGCGCCTAAGGCGAGGACATTGGCGTCGTTATGCTCGCGCGCCATCGCGGCCATGTATTCGGTAGTGCAGAGGGCGGCGCGGATTTGGGGAAAACGGTTGGCTCGGATGCTGATGCCGATTCCGGTGCCGCAGATGACGATCCCAAAGTCGTGGCTTGGCAGGGCTTTGGCGAGTTCGTCGGCGGCGTCTGGGTAATCGTAGGCTTCGGTGTTCAACGCTCCAACTTCGGTGGTTTCATGACCTGCTTTCTCGAGCTGATCCTTCAAATAGCCCCGAAGCTCAAGGGCGGCGTGGTCGGAGGCAAGGACGATTCTCATTGCAGTGCTAGTTTTGCGATGCCCTCTTTGACGAGGGGGCTCTTGCTCTTCCTCGCGTTCTCGAAGACGTTTGCAGGGAGTTTCCACTTGCCCTTTTGAGCGCCCTCGACGAGCGCCAAAAGGACCGCCGGATGCTCTTCGGCGAAGGTGTTTTGGATTTCACCTGGCTGAGTAGGGTCAGAAAGCTTTGCAAAGCCGTAGAGGGCAGCGGCGCGGACATAGGTGTCTCGATCAATCACCATCCGCTGCAGAGTTTCCCTTTGTAAGTTCGCAGGAAGCTGCTCGTAGACATGCTCTCTCACATAGGGGCTATCGTCGGCGAGGGAGCCGAAAAGGACTTCTTTAGGAGCATTTGCCGCGGCGAGTTGCCGAAGGCACTGCAGGCGGACTAGCTCAGATGGGTCATTGACGAGCGAGTACTCGAGCTGCTTGCGTTCAAGCTCGACTTCCGGCTTCATAGCCGCGAGCGCGGCAGAACGGATGATTGCCATATCTTGGCCAGTGGCGGTCAGTAGAAGCTGGCGAGCGGCAGGCTTGGCTTTTAGGTCGGTTCGGTCTAGGGCGGCTAGGGCTTTGACGGTTGCGATTCTTGTGCGCCAACTGCGTCGAACGATGTTGGGGGCGATGGCCTCGAATGTGGTCTGCTCGGGGTGCTCAGCGAAGTAGAGGAGCGCAGCTTCACGGGCGAACTCGTTTGGCGCGGTGGCGACGAGGCGGTTCATGAAGGCTTTGCCGATGAGGTCGTCGTTAGCGATTCCGATTTTTCCGTAGGCTTGAACGGCGCCGAAGGCGACGGCGGGTTCAAGGTTGGTGGACAACTCAATGAGTTTGGGTTGGAGCGATTTGTACTGGGCAGGATCCTGCAAAATCGCCCTGATGGCGACCAGTTGCTGCTCCGGAATACTGCTCACCAAGCCTGCCTCAATTGCGGGAATCGAGTTCAACGGATTGGGAGAATCTAGCGGCGGAACACCTGGTGACTCGGTGATCAACTGAAATCCTCGAAACTCGTATCGAATCACCTCATGCGGATTTCGCGTTCGCCCCTCTCGGCTCTGTGGGACAGAGATTTTTGGAACACGCTGACCTGGATCCCTTGGAATCGTCACCTTTTGCCATGTTCCATCTGCTTTGATTGGGAATTGGGCCCCAATACCGATTGAGTAGGCATTCGAGGCGGTTTTCGCCGCAGAGTCGGCCCAGCCGACTGAGACTGGATTGAAAGACTTGGTCCGCACCTCGAAACTTAATCCGCCCGATGTAGATACTTCTTTGGTCGGAATGGGAGGAAGTACGGCCGCTCCAGATCGAATGATCGAACGGTCGGTGTAGACCAGAGCACCTGCCTCTCTAGTAAGGGTCGCTCCTCCACTGACGAACTGAAAGGTCAGATTCTCACGATTGCTGTCTTCAGAGCCGAGTGTAAACTTCGTAACGAGACCTAGATCATCTCTGTACGCTTCGTCAAGCAGTTGAAACGGAACTCCTGAATTTGGCTTTGGCCAAGGATCCAACCGCAACCAAGGATTTGATGGGGAATTGCTCGTAAAACTCGTTTGTGGTAGCGCAGCATAACCTAACCTTCCGGGCAGTTTCTGGACAAGCTGATCCCAAATCTGGTGGATTATTCGTTGCTCCAATGCAAACCCGCTCTCGTTTCCGCCCATCGCTACGAACGAGTTATTCGCACCAGAGCTAGACACCCTAACGATCGCAGAAAAAGGTCCTCGCTCTTCCCGATCGTCTGCATCAAACTTGAAACGATTGAACTCAGCCTGTTGGATGCTGTCCATCTCTGAGGAAGCAAAAATGGGCTCTGGAACGAAGCGAGGTATGACCTCAACATCCAGATCCCCTTGAGACATCGACGAGAAAAAGGATCTAATCCTCGACATCGTCGCGATCAGTCTCTGTTTGTCGTTCATCTCCAAGGTGTTGCTGATGCTGGGATCTGAGAATTCTCGTTCGAAAACGAGGAGCAGAACTCTCAGCTTCAGGGCAGAAGTCTTGGCGGCGACATATTTCAGAGAGGACCAATCGGAGGCAGATCGCAGTCCGATCAGGGGCTGTCCCTGCGTATCGAGATACTGAAAAATGCTCCGATCTAGGTACATCCCGGACTCTAGCGCTTCCGGCCCCGGGAACACACTCTCCCCTTGCCCTCCCGAGGCTTGAGCAAGTGTTAGCGACGAGAGGGCGATGAGGGTCGAGAGCATAGGTTAGTCCAGCAATTCAAATAGACGAATATCGTTGGGCGACGTTGCGTGTCCGTCTCCACGAGTGTACGCCAGGGAGGCTCGGTGGCCAAGGGTGCTTAGGTCAGAAGGCATCTTGCCGATCATGTCCAGCACGACCTTTTTGATCTTTTCCGAATTCTCTTTGAATACGCTGAGGACGTCGTGAGCGTTCACGGCTTCGGCACCGGCGTGGACGCCGCTATCGTAGTCGGTGATGAGCGAAATGTTAACGACCGCCATTCCCACTTCATGGGAGAGATAAGCCTCGGGATACTGGGTCATGTTGATGACTTCCCAGCCCTGATCGTGGAACCACTTGGATTCGCTCTTCGTGCTGAATCGTGGACCTTGGATGACAACAACAGTTCCGCCATCGTGGCAGGTGATGCCGTTTTCACGGATTGTTTCGACCGCAAGCTTTCTCAAGGTTGGGTCGTACATGTCTGCTGGAGAGACGTGAGTGACGATTGGGCCGTCGTAGAAGGTGTCGGCTCGACCATTGGTCCGATCTACGAACTGGTCGCAGACGACGAAGTGGGTTGGAGCAACATGAGCCTGGAGCGAGCCCGCAGCGCAAGGCGAGATGATCGCCTGAACTCCAAGTGAGCGCATTGCCCAGACGTTGGCCCGATAGTTGATCTTGTGAGGCGGCAACGTGTGGTGTCGACCGTGGCGAGGCAGGAAGGCGACCTTTCGCCCAGCTACCGTCGCAAGGAAGACCGCATCGCTTGGCGCGCCGTAAGGCGTGTCGATTTTGACTTCCTCAACATCCTTCAAGAGGCTGTAGAAGCCTGATCCACCGAAAACTCCGATTTCTGCGCGTTGATTCATTTACTTTTTGATGACAAGCATCAGGGCCTTATGGGCTTGGTCAATCAGGTTGTCGACACGACCACCGCGACGAACCCACATGTCTTGGTTGTTGCCAAATACGTTAAGATTTTTGACCGCTTCGAGATTGGCGAAGCGAGTGTCGGCGAGGAAGGATTTTGCCTCACCGGCGACGATAATGACGTCAGGGTTCGCTTGGAAAAGGAATTCCGGAGTCAGCGTCTCGAACTTAGCCGTGTCTGGACCCAGTGGTTCTGTCCCGATCACTCGCATGATCTCGGCCTGGAACGACTTCGTCCCGGCGATCATGTGAGATCCACCAGTTCCGGGAAGAATTAGGACAGACTTGATCTTTTTCGGAGGTGCGTCCCCCTCAGCTTCTCGACGGGAGCGACGAATACGATCAACGTATTGCTGAATGTTGGTTTCGCTTCCAACAAGACTGCCAAGAGTCAGCATCTCTTTTTCGAAGTCGTTGATGGTGGTCGCCTTGAATTCGTAAAGTTTTGCTCCGGTTGATTTCAGCTTCGCCTTGTCTTCATCCGAATAGAGTTCGGCATCGAAAACAACCAGCTGGGTCCGATCCTTCGTAATTGCCTCGTAGTTTGGCTTGAGGTCACCGTAAACAGTCTTCGACAGAACCAGTTGTGGGTAGTTACAGGCTTTTGTTCGACCTTCAAAGTTGATCGACGTGATACCCATGATCTCGGTAGTACTCGGGCTAAGGCTGACGATGTGTTCTAGCCGCTCAGCTCGCATCGGAACGGACACGGTCGTGGCTTTCTCACATCCAAAAAGTCCGAGCGCTGAAAGCGCTAAAAGTCCAAGCAGGTGCTTGCGCATGACATTCATTGTGGCTTGTATCGATCTCCGATTACCAGAACAAGCTCAGGAGTTTATTGGTTTCCTGGCTTTGAAGTTGTTCGGCGTTCTACTGTGAATCTGCGGCTGGTGCTGAAACGAGTGAGGACACCCTTTTTGCTGAAGGCAATCACGCTGACTTGGTACTCACCCGAAACGACATCATCTGAAAAGACCCAGTCGAATGACGTTCCCTTTGCAGTGAAGGATCGTAAAAAGCGGGTTGGAACCGTATTTGTGTTGTTTGAGAGAAGCACCATCTCGACGCCATAGGCGACGGCATCGGGAACCGGATCCCACTTGACCATCAGCTTGTCCTTTGCCTTGGCTCCGTTTTCTGGCAACGCGAGAGTTACTCGGGGAAGACCGGCAGAGTCGACGGGCGGTTTGGGGGTCTGGTCGACTGGTTTGGTGGCCAACGCTGAAAAGACAGATTCGCCCAAGGCAGAGTAGCCGTTGAAGACCAACTTGAGCGACTTCGCGCCCTTGGTTGGGATTTCGATCTTGATTGGCTTTGAATCGGCTTGAGCTTCGTACAGCTTTACGAGCTCACCATCAACAGAAACCGCCAAGCTGGCTGAGAGCCATGCGGTCGGATAGCCGTCAGGTATCCCGAAGAAAGCTCGAAACGAAGTTGTATTGGCGGGGATTGAGTACACCAGCGTCGCCTTTTGTTCGTTGTTATCTCCGGAGTTCTTAGGTGTAAAGAGCATTCCCTCGGAGAGGACAACTCCGCCGATTGAGAAGGCATCATTCTTTTCGATCTGCCCAGTTCCTGCTGCTTGCGTGACTGGCTTAAGATCAGCCAACTTTGTCTCCAGCTTTTGCTGGAGGTTGGCAAGGAGAAAGGACGCAATTCCAATGGCTACCATAGTGCTTTGCTAACAATCTTACCGGGATTCGTCTCCGTCTCCCCTTAAGTCAATTGGATCAGTGCCCTTCGCTGGTTCTGGAGTCACGGCGGGCTTTTCCTTGAGGGGCTCGGCTTTGGGCTCCGGAACCGTTACTTCTTCTTCGCGGAGATCGATTCTTGGGCGATGACGATCACCCGGTGGAGTCTCGTCCTCTTGCCTAGGCTGGGGGCTATCATATTCTTGGGGTGGGGGAACCCGTTCCAGATCTTCGGAGGGTGATTGAATTCGAACCGGATCTCGGTAGACGGCGGTGTTGAATCGCTCGGTTGCCGAGTCAGACTTGTTTGAATTGATGATGATCAGCGCAACAAGCGCAGTTAAAACAAACGATGCAATGCCAATCGTCGCAATGGTTCCGGGTGGATAAGTACCGGGACGAGGTTCACTGACGACTCGAGCAGGGACAGCGACTGGTTGAGGTTGCGACGCGAGGGGAATCGGCTCACCAACCGTCATGGAGCCATCTTCGGATCGCTCAACTTTGCTTGCGGACACGGCAACGCCTTCAGCGCTGTAATGAACCATTCGCTCGTTGCCCAGGAAGTCCTTTTCCAGTTTGCTATACTCGCCGTCCATACTTGCCTAGTATAAACGCATTTCTACCAGGATCGGTTTCCGAGGTTTTGCTGAGCAGTCCGCTGACGGCACATCCTTGGGAAATGGTGGGCGGTGCGGGACTTGAACCCACGACCCCTTCGGTGTGAACGAAGTGCTCTACCACTGAGCTAACCGCCCTTGAACTTAAGAATTATACCAAGGGAACCCGGCAAGACTCCCGAGAGGAGGGTTTCGGGAACCGGGCATAAGTGGAGGGATGACTTGGATCGCTGCTCTACTAGTTGCACAACCGACCCGGCTCGACGGGATTCTATTTGGAAAATCGGTGGTGTTTGATCATGCCCGGGTTCAGAAGAGGTTGCAACGCGACTCGGCAGAGATGGACGGAAAGAAGGACGAGGCGGACGTATACGTTCTTACGTTCCAGAAGGGGTCGGACGTGCCTTACGATCAAGGGATCAAGATTCATGTCAGTGTGAACCCGGGAGCGCCGTTGGCGAAGTTGAGCATCACTCAGCCTGCGGTCAAGTTTGGAACGCCGGAGTACCGGAAGGTGGTTCACGGCCACTCAAAGGGAGTTTCTTGTGGGAGAGGAGCGTTGGCGGTGTTTATTGATTCGGCGGGGAGAACAGAGTGCTCAAGCGATCAGCTGAGGTTCAAGTTCTTCTGCAAGTCGCTCGGGAATGGCGAGTATAAAGCGTCCATCTTCGCTTACACTCCTGAATTCAAGTCGGGCGTGCAGGGAAACTTCACTTTCAAGCTCGGGAAACTCGAGTATTGACGACTTAAAGAGATGTCTCCCAACAAACTCCGCCGTCGGCGGCGACCCTTACCGTTGAAGCCGTAGTCGTCATTTCTTACTTGAACCCACGACCCCTTCGGTGTGAACGGAGTGCACTACAACCGAGCTAACCGCCCTTGAAGAACAAAACTATAATATGGGAACCCAGTAAGTCTACTGAGGAGAGGCTTGAATCAGAGGGGAAGAACTAGATTGATGAACTGTATCGCCGCCATTCTTGTCACCCAGCCGGCCCGGCTAGATGGGATTTTGTTTGGGAAACCGGTGGTGTTTGACCACGCGGTTGTTCAAAAGCATCCGGGTCGCGCCTCGGCAGAGGGCGACGGTAAGAAGGACGAGGCGGACGTTTATGTGCTTACGTTCATGAAGGGGGCCGACATGTTTTATGATCAGGGGATCAAATTTCATTTGAACGTGAATCCAGGAAGCAAGTTGGCGAAGTTGAGCCTCACTCAGCCCTCGGTCAAATTTTTAACGCCGGAGTACTCGAAGGTCATGCACGGTCACTCGAAAGGAGTTTCTTGTGGACGAGGCGCGATGGTGGCGTTTATCAGATCGGCGGGGAAATCGGAGGCAGCGAGCGATCAGCTGAGGTTCAAGTTCTTCTGCAAGCCTCTGGCGAACGGTGAGTATAAGGCGTCCATCTTTGCTTACTCTTCTGAGTTCAAGTCAGGCGTGCAGGGAAATTTCACGTTCAAGCTCGAGAAGGTCGGGTACTGACGACTTAATCGAAGTCGAAGATGTCTCCCAACAAACTCCGGCGTCGGCGGCGACCCTTATAGTTGTAGTCGTAGTCGTCATCGTCTCTTCGCATCGGTTGGGGTGGCTGTTGATAAGCCGGCTGTTGATAGACCGGTTGTTGGAACTGGGGCGCAGGTTGCAATGAAAGTTGGATCAGCTTCTCGAGTTCACCGCGGTCAAGGAAGACGCCATGACATTTTGGACAGTAGTCGATGTGGACATTTTGTCGGTCCACAATCATCATGACTTCGGTGCACTTCGGGCAAAGGACGTTCATGTCTAGTTATCAACGAGATCATTCATCGTCGCGTTTCGACGTTTACTGATAAGTCAGAACGGAACGAGATGGGGAGGTACAACTTGAGTTTGATGACTGCGCTGGAGCTTTGTGACTCTTTGAATCGACTTTGGCCAGAACTCGACCTGTCGAAGACGGTCGATCAGCTCGTCGCTGGCGATGGTAACCAGGTCGTCAACGGAGTCGCCGTTTGTTGGATGCCCTATTCGTCAACCCTGCGAGAGGCGGCAGCGCTCGGGGTGAATACGGTCGTGGCACACGAGCCAACTTTCTTTGACCACTGGGAGCTGAAGAAAGAGGTTTCGCACCCTCGATATGAGGAAGCAAAGCGCGAAAAGCTGGCTCTCATCAATGAATTGGGGCTGACAATCATTCGATGCCATGACGTTTGGGACGCGATTCCGGAAGTTGGAATGCCCTTTCGGTGGGGCCATTTCTTGGGGTTAAGTCGACTCTTGCACTCGGAGCGATATCTGAACGTTTACCGGATTGAGAGACAAACCGCACTCGAATTTACAAAGTACTTCGCATCTCGAACCTCCCAAGCTGGACAGTCGACGGTTGAGTTTTACGGTGATCCAGAGCGGATCATTGAGACAGTTGGGATTGGCACCGGGTGTTGTAGTGAGGCGATGCGTCTTTACGACTTGGGAGCTGATCTGGCGGTGAGCGTGGATGATATCGCCCGAGCCTGGATTATCGGTGAATACTGCAACGATACCGGGAGCCCGATGATCGTGGTTAACCACGGGGTGAGCGAGGACTGCGGGATGGACTCACTGCAGGATCAGATTGAGAGACTTCTACCCGATGTTCCGGTATATCGGATCAAGCAAGGGTGTAGCTATTTAGAAGTCAGACATTCTGGCTCTTAGTCCTGAATTCTGACCTCAGATGTACCGATACTTTGAAGTGGAGTCTGGAGTGATGAAGCGCAATTTGCAATTCAGGGGGTTTACGCTTGTTGAACTACTGATCGTGATTATCCTTATCGCTGTGCTTGCAGCAATCGCTATCCCGCGGTTTTCGGATTCCTCTCTTCGGTCCAAAGAATCCAGTCTGCGTGCCAACCTCGCATTGATTCGCTCAGCTGAGGACCGCGCAGAGGCGGATACTGGCTTGACCTTTGAGGTCCAGCATCTCGACGACTCGACTGCTCCAGCAACGGGCTGGGAGCGGAACACCATGAACACCGACTGGGTGAGTAAGTCGGTGCCTGCCGGAACTTGGAAGGGTCCTTACCTTTCTCAGATTCCTGTGAATCCCTTCACGAAGACCAACACCGCAGTTGGTGGCGTAACTTCCTCCACCACGGTGAGTTGGACACACTATTCAAGGCAGCCGTTCAACTCGAGTTACGTCTACTACCCATCTGAGGCGGTCGGAAGTAACGGGCTCCCCTACCGGCGGTGGTAGGATTTCGCACTTTAATGCCCTGTTAACTCAACGGGGATATCACATGCGCGAAACTGCAGGCATGCGTAATTCTTCTCGTTGGATTCCTCTTGTTTTCGTTGGTCTGGGCCTTTCTGCTTTTGCATATCGAGAAATTTTGCCGTCCACCACCGGAGTTGGGGTTCGTCCTGAGTCTGCGGACGGAGCGGCGCGACTGCATAACGGCTGGGTCATCAAGCCTGCGGGAATGCTGACTCGGATCGAAGACTTCCCGACGCAAATGGCGGTCAGCCCTGATGACAGATGGCTCGCCGTAGGTACGTCGGGATATGGGACTCACCAGATTAGGATCTATTCTGTCGGCGCGGCACCTGCTAGAACACTTGGATCGGATACCCGGCAGGACATGAGGGTTCGATGCACGGTCACTCTCCCCCAAATCTATAAAGGGTTCGAGTTTTCGGGAAGCAAGCTGTTTGTATCCGGCGGAAAATCGGGGCTAATTCATCGGTACTCCCTGAGCGAAACGGGCTTCTTAACTCAAGAGTCAACCATCGAAGTACCCGGCGCAGGTGCACGAAAAGCCTATGTTGGTTCGATAAAGGTTTTGGACGACTCTAGCCTTCTTGCACTCGATGAAGGCGGGGATAAACCAGGAGACATCTTGTACCACTTAGACCCATCCGGCAAGGTGCTGGGCAAAGTTGAATTGGGAGCCAATGCCTGTGCGTTTGGAGTTTCTCCGGATCAGTCCAAGGCGTATGTGGCCGATTACGGTTCGGGCTCGGTTGTGGAAGTGGATTTGAAGCTTAATTCGGTCACGAGAGCTGTGGATACCGGGTCTCAGCCAACCGCCATTTTGGTTTCTAAGATCGGACTTGTGTACGTCGCAAACTCGGGGGCAGACTCGATTTCTGTACTCGATCCTGCCGACTTCAAAGTGAGAGCCACGGTGAAGATGGGATTGACGCCAAGTGCCCCTATCGGTTCAGTGCCCAACTCCCTCTCGTTCTCGGCAGATGAGTCGAAACTGTACGTCACGAATGCGGGAAACAATGACGTGGCGGTGGTTCGCGTTGGCAGTGGCGCCCCCGAGGTTGAGGGGTTTGTCCCGACGGGATGGTATCCGGTTGCGACTTGTATTTCGAAGAACGGCTGGCTATTCGCGGGGACCGGCAAAGGCTTGGAACCAAGTCGGAACGACATCGGAACTGGAGATTCGATGTCGATTCGCGTTGGACAGCCGGTCGGGGGCGGGTATGGACCGAAGCGAGACCGCAACCTGCAGTACAACTATGTTCTTTCCAACACCGAGGGAGTGATTCAGCGGATTCCAGAACCGAACAAGAATGAGCTCCGCGCGCACACCGAGGTGGTTCGCTCGGTCACTCCGTACGCCGACCGGCTGTTGGCGAAAGCTGACGCAAAGCCAAAGGATTCAGTTCTTCCAGACTCACAAATTCAGAAGAGTCCGTTTGAGCACGTCGTTTACATCATCAAAGAGAACCGGACGTACGACCAGGTTTTTGGCGATATGCCGAAGGGCAACGGGGATCCAAACCTCGTCTTGTTTGGGCGAGATATCACGCCGAACCACCACGCCATCGCTGAGAGATTCGTCTTGCTTGATAACACCTACTGCGATGGTGACGTCAGCCAAGATGGATGGGAGTGGAGCACTGCGGCAAATGATTCTGACTGGAACATCAAGGCTTCTTCGCTCAGCTACGGCGGTCGAGGTAATCCCCCCGGGAGCCGGGAAGAGATTCGCCCATCAAACGGCTACATTTGGGAGCATGCGGAAAAGAAGGGGCTGACCTATTTTTCTTACGGAGCAAAGACTTGGCGCGGACTGTTTAGTCCGACTTGGAAAGGGAACTTCAGCAAGGAATGGAACCAAGGGCGAACCGACGGCGTGCCCGATCACCTCAAGGCTGACATTTTTGTTAAGGACCTCAAAGATGCCGAGAAGAGTGGAAAGTGGCCAAACCTCATCCTGATGTCGTTGGCAGATGACCACACATCGGGCACGGCTCCGGGAGCTCATACACCGGAGGCTGCGGTTGCCAGCAACGACATTGCCCTTGGAAAGGTCGTTGAAGCGATCTCAAGAAGCAAGTTCTGGGAGAAGACGGCAATCTTTGTTATCGAAGATGACGCTCAGAATGGACCTGATCACGTTGATGCCCATCGAACCGTGGCCATGGTAGCAAGTCCCTATACAAAGGCAGGAAGCCTAGACTCCACGATGTACACCTCGTGTAGCCTTATGCGAACGATGCAGCTCTGCCTTGGTCTCGCCCCGTCTAGCCAGTACGATGCCGCCGCCGCACCTATGTTCAGGTGCTTTACCGGTAAGAAGGACTTGCGTCCATTTACAACCTTGACTCCAAAGGTCGACCTCAACGCCAAGAACTCCGCCCGGTCCGTCATGGCGGCAGAGTCGGCAAAAATGGACTTCTCGGACGTTGATCTTGCAGACTTCGCGACGCTCAATCGAATCCTTTGGGCACACCGAAAGCCAGGAAAGGCGTATCCTGGGATCGTTTCTGCGTTCCGCTGAGGGCTGGCCAGGGACCTGCAACCGAGTCTCACCCCAGAATTGAAGTCTGGGGTGAGACGTTTTTACAGCAAAGAAGCTGCATGGTGGAATGTGTGCCAGGAAATGGCAGGGGCAACAGGACTTGAACCCGCGACCTACGGTTTTGGAGACCGACGCTCTACCAACTGAGCTATACCCCTGCGTGGCGACCTTATTTTACCGCAATTCTAGAGCGCGCCTCTACCGAACATTGCGGTGTATGTTGACAGTGGTGAGCTTCCAACGACGCCGCTGTACTTGACCACGAACACGGCTTCCTGCTTCGGAGCGAGACTCGTTCTTCGGATCAGACAGTATGGTCGTGGAGTTCCGTACATTGTCATTCCTTGCCGATTGACCACCTGCGCGGTGCTCTTCGGACCTGGAGTTACAACCAGCCAGACAGGACCATTCAGCGTGGTCGTTCCATTGTTTCGGACACCGACGGTCTGAGTTTGCGTGACCGGGTCATAGCTCGTGGTGCGGATCAAGACATTTGGACTCGCAACGGCTCGCATCGGCTGGTAACTCAGGTAGCTAGGCACAGTAATCGCATTCGTTCCTGGATCGTTTTGCACGTTCGACTGGGTTGGGAGGAACTGGTTAGACAGCCAGCTAATTGGCTCGGGCCGGCCGCCAATTGTCCCTCGCAAAGGATCAGTGGAAAGTAGAGTGTTCCCTGCCTCACCAGTCGTTCCCAGGTAGGCAAGGAAGCCCATTGCCTGTCCGCTCGTGGCTCCGTTCGGGAAGATGGATCGCAGCGGGATCGCCGCCTCAAGACCGGTCAGGGTTCCGGTCGGCGAGATTCGGGGTTGAATCGCGATGCTGCTCGGAATGCCAATCAAGGCGTTCAACTTGGTAGGGTCGATGCGCCAAGTACCCGCTTCTGCGCCGAGTGCTTTGGGCAACGTAGGGATACCGGTAATCGATGATTCAGGCGAGGTGCTGAGAACTCCGTGGCGGAAGCTCGAAAGGGCGTACTTTGCGGAAAATCCGGTGGGGACAGTTAGTCTCGTGTTGGAGAGAAGCCGTGGCGCGGGTCCGCTATCATCGTTGAGCAGAGCCATGTTCGTGATGCCTCCACCGGACCCGACGGCAGGATCGATGAGCAGGGACATTCCGTTGATCAGCCCTTCCGCAGGGTCAACACGACCGGCGAGACCGATGTAAAGGTACTGATCGTCGTTCGATAAGAAGATTCCGTCGAGGCGGTTGGAACCGGACGATGGAGTTCTTTGCTGCCACCAATTGGCTTGAGTACCGAACTCGGAGAGATTGCCGTCGACAGTCCAGCCGGTTTCAAGTCCTCGGCGGACGTCGAACCAGTAATAGAAGTCGCTGAAAACGCCAGGGCGTGAGCCTGTATCTGCAAAAACCCTGACCTTCAGGACGTGTAGCCCGTCTTCGAGGCTCGAGATGTCAAAGTTGGACAAACGGAAGCTCCCGTTGGCGAGCTTTGTGGTGGCTAGGTAGCCATCGGTAAGACCTTCAGGGGTGTTGGACAGCCCGCTATACCAAGCACCTGGCTTGCCATTATCAAGCATGACAAACGCGGTGTTCCCATCGGATGTTGTGTTGATGTTAACTGTCAGTGACCTTCCTGAAACAGTTGCGCGTTTGGTCTGGGTTCCTGCAGTTTGAGCAAAGGACCCGGTTGGTTGCGTGATGGTGGTTTCCGGGTATGCAACGCTGGTGACTGCATCTGTGACGACGATCGCAGTGCCGTTCGCCTTTGGCGAGACTGGAGCGTACAAGACATAGCCACGGGCGTTGTTGTTATTGCTTGACGTGCTGTTCGAAGGAACAGTGATCGTGGCCTGACCGGAACCATTGACGGTGACATTCGGTTGCTGACCACTCAGGTCCTCCAAAGTCGTTCCCGGTGCAAAGGCAGTGTTAACAGTTTGAGTGAGCGCAGTGAAATCTCCGCGAATGTTCATTCCGACGAGCATCGTGGCTTGACCGTTGACGTGCCGCTCGAAGATGTAAAGCTTGTCGCTGGTCCAACGATTAAAGATCGTGCCACGTCCGAAACGGTTTCTGGCTTCGACCATTTTGAGCGTGTAGTCGCTACCGTTGCCCAGAGAGTCGTACCGTCCTGGCCGAGGGAACTGACCGTAGTCGGATGGGTTGAGATTGTTTCCGTCGTAATACACGACGGCACCACCCGGCCGTATGAGCGAGAAAGCCTGAGCCAAGTTGTTTGAGACGGGGGCCGTATCGTCGTGGCTCTGGATGAAGTTAACGCCAAGAGTGCTATCGAGTCCGCCATTCTGGAATCCGACACCCGTTGCAGAGTCGATTCCGAAGCTGTTTGAGAGGGCGGTCAAATCTCCAAAGCCACTTGAGTTAAACAGACTGTTGGATGTTTGCTTGAGGTTGAAATCGAGAAGCTGCGTGCCCGTTTTGGCATATTCGCGGAGCTCGTAAGAGTTGGTTGAGAACACTTCACTGAAGACATACGCCTTCGGATTGGCCGCATAGATCGACGGTAGAAGATCGGAGTTGTTGGCGTCGTTACCGGCTTGACCCTGGGTCTTCATCATGAAACGCGGGTTGACGTGCTTGAGGGCGTCGACTCGGAATCCGTCGAAACCAACCACCTCACTGAGCCACCAACACCAGCGCCGAAGGTACTCACGAACATCCTCTTTGACCGGGACTCCTCCGGGATAGTATTGGGGAGTGGTGGGCTGTCGGACGAACCAAGGCTTGCCCCACATGTTCCACTCTGCATAGCTGGGCAGATTGAACGCACCCGTCTGCGTGAGGTTGCCGTTCTCGTGGGCAATATCGGCTAGGCCGACGAGGTCGTGGTTCAGCATTGAGAAACTCAGCGGACCAGCGTTGTTAAAATTGATTTCGTCGTTCCCAGTGTCTGCACTACTTCGGATGTGGAAGTCCTCTGGGATCATGTCTGGGTAGCGGTTCATTGCCCAGCTTGCGCGGTTATCGTTGTGGTTGATGATCAGGTCGCAATAGACTTCAAGGCCGTACCGCTTGGCGGCTCGGATCAGGTCTTGGAGTTCTTCGGTGCTACCAAATCTCGTTTTGACGGTGCCGCTCAGCAGGCGATCGCCGAGGTCGAAGCGGTCGATTGGGTTGTAGCCAGCACTGAACCCTCCGCCACCTGACTTGGATGGAGGTGGAAGGTAGATGGAGCCGTAACCAGCTTGGACGACTTCGGGAAGTCGTTTGAGCACCGTCTTGTAGTCGGTGGCGAACCATTGAAGGATTGCTCCTCGGCGGGCGGCGGGCGAGTAGCGCCAAGTGTATTGGAAGTTTTGGCCACCGTTGTTGTCGTACTGAACGGTGTTTCCGGAGCCGTTGGCTCGAAGATAGAACTGGACGTTGGTACCTTGCGGATACGGGCCGATCAGGCCGTACCACTTGGTGTTATTCCCGGTGTTCCCGTCAAAGTTCAGGGGGATCTCGTTTTGGGTTTGCCAGTTGTTGGTGGTGACAACCGCAACGACGCTTTGGCCAGGGGCGATGGGGTAGGTCTGGGTGGAGACCGTTACGCTGGAGAACGGCTGCATATAGGCGCCAACGCTTGGGATTTGGCTACCCATGTTATACGTCGCGGTGCCACCTAACCAAGACAACTGCGCCAACGTCGCTTGCGCGAGCAAGCCGAGCACTAAAACGCCAAAAAATCGAGCCTTCAACAACATCGTCAAACCCTTACCCAATTGCGACACCGCAAGAGAGGCAGTTGAGAATTCGTATTCTCAACTCTAATCTAACACATTCTGTCAGGATTTGAGCAAGGGATTAGGACTTTTGCTACTTGGTTTCGGGAAAGTTTTTATCGGCAGATCGCATGAGATCCTCACCGGATCGCTGACCGAACATGACGACCGATTGACCGTTGACTTCGAAGGAGATTGCGTTCTGCTTTGAGGATGTTTCTCCGGCGGAATAGCGCGTTCCGCTCACCGGGGTGAGATTTTCGAAGTTTGCGGTGGTCGGGAAAACGAGCATCTGTAGCGGACCGTTCGCATCTCGGACAAAGAGTGCGGTTGCGAGTTGGCCTTCCAGGACGACTTCCCTTCCATTAAGGATTTGGAGTCGGGAAAGGTTGGCGTCGACCCGGCTAAGGACGTCCGTCGAAATCGCTTCCGAGAGAGCTTTCTCGGGGGTCATTCGGTTGGTTTTTCCAACGAAGCCGGCGAGCGCGCCGGTTGAAATAGAGCTTTGCTGGGCGTGTCGTGAAAGTGTTCCGCCGACGATGACAACTGCAGCGACGCCCATGGCGAATGCCCAGGAATACTTCGACACGAAGTTTCCGCTCCGCTCGACTCGCTCGATTTCTTTGAGGCGAGCTTGGCAGGCGGCCCAGGTTGCGTCGCAGGTCTGCGGCTCAAGGCGACCTTTGAGGACCGTCTTGACCGACTGGATTGCGGCGAGCTCTTCTCGGCTAGCTTGGCAGGTTTCGAGTTTGGCCTCGATTTGTTTGCGCTCAGACTCGCTGAGCTCTCCGTCTAGATATGAATGCAAGTTTAATGGGTCGATCATAGATCTTCGCCTTCCTTAATAAATCCCTCTTTGAGGGCATATGATTCGAGCGAGCGGCGGAGCATAGCTCGCCCTCGCGCAATTCGAGATCGTACCGTGCCGATGGGCACTCCGGTTGCGTCTGCGATTTCCTGGTAGCTCATTTCTTCCACATCGCTGAGGATGACGGCGAGCCGGAACTCTTCGGGGACGCTTTTGAGGGCCTTTTCTACCTCGGCTCCGACCATTCCGTCGAAGAGTTGGCGGTCGGGGATTTGGGCTTCGGTTGACATTGGCTCGGCGACGTTTTCGTCTTCGAGCGATGCCATCATCGGTCCGCGCTGGCGGGATCGGTACTTGTTGATGTAGAGGTTGGTGGTGATCCGTAGGATCCACGCTTTGAAATTGGTTCCGTCGAAGCGGTCGTAGGCTTCGTAGGCTCGGACGATGGCTTCTTGGGCGAGGTCTTCGGCTTCTTCGCGGCTTCGGGTGAGGCGCAGGGCGGTGCCGAAGACGGAGCTGAACACTCGCTCGGCTTGCTGCTCGAACGAGTCCTTTTTGTAGTCTCGGCGCCCGAAGAGCATGGCTGGTCCGATTCTACCTTTCGCGTCGATTTCTTCCCGCGTCGGTGCCTTGATGCTTAAACTAATCCCCAGTGCCATCCCGGTTCGAACCTCTGTGGGGTTTCAACAGGCAGGGTTGGGGTTTGGTTCCGGGTTTGTTGCTGGGTTTTGGCAGGTCGCTATTCGTTTGTCGTTTGTCGTTGGTCGCTGTTTCCTTCGGTTTCGAAAAATGCTTTCGAGCAAAGTCGAAGGCTTCGTCAACTGAATATGATCGCTCGTTTTCGGCAGAGAAGATTCCTTTCCGAACCGCCTCCTCTTCGAGTGGCGTCAAGTTGTAGACCTCGTTTGACTGCTGCATATTTCCTATTGTGCGCGAGAATTCCAGGTTCGCATGCCGAATTTTGAAGATGAGAAGTCGGGGTCAGGTGTGTAGAGTTTGAGGGGCGGGTTAGGTTCAAATGGGTTTGGATTTGGTCGAAAAGGGGGCGGTAAAGGGCGGGGATGGTGAAGTCGGTGTATTTAGGTTCAACGAGGTTTGGTTAGGATCGAAAGTTCGGTGAAGTCGGTGCTTTCGATTGAACCTAGATGCACCGAGTTGGAGATGAGTTGATGAACATCGTTTTGTCTTACTTAGCGCGGGGAGAGGTGTTGGGATTTTGATCATCACTTACTAGGCTATGAAATCGAGGGTTTGTCAACCAGGTATCTGAGGATTTCTGCCGCCGGAGGGTTTGGGATATTTATTAAGCCAGGGATACGTTCGCTTACACTAGTAGGCACCATGAGTGAGTGTCGTCTGTTTCCGGTCGAGCTTAACCTTGACCGGCTCTTTGTGCTCGACTGGAACGACGGGATCACGGAGTGCATTGCCTTTGATGGTGCGACCACCGTGTTTGCCATTAAACGGATCCAAGAGGTGGATGTATTCGAGGCAACACATTGCTTTCTTTACGCTTACGTCGTTCGTATTATTGATGACAGCAGTCTGGTGGAATTGGTTAGAGCGAACTCAGAACCCAACGATTATGTGAACCTTTACGGGGCAGGTCCGTGGTACGAACCTGTTCTGGCGTCAGATTCATTTCGGGAGGAACGATGGTTAGCATTTGGGATCAAGCATGGAGAGCAGACGATCTATCGAGTTGAAAACTGCTCGGGTCGGTAAGGCTTCTGGAGGTCGGTCGCTTGGGGCTTGGGCGGGAGGCTGTTCACTGACAAGCTGGTTTTCCGGTGATCGGAAGTTCTCGATGTTTGGTCGCTTGACAGTGCCACCCCTGATTCTCCTGCTTACCCCGCCCACGTCAGTGGCTCGTCAGCCTGAATACTCCTGCTTACCCGCCCACGCAAATGGCTCGCTGAGGTATCAAGTGAAGACTCAGTCCTCCAGGTCCCCAAGAACGTACGAGTGATCTTCAGGAAAACGGCTGGCCACTGCATCCCAGTCGATTGGACTGATGCTCGATAGGTCGAAATCAGTGTCGTAGAGAACCTGCCGCAAGGATGGATACTCCGCTTCAAGAAGCATCGTGGTATTTGCACACTTCTGACGTACTCGTTCATCGCTATGCGTTGTGGCGTCGCTTCTCATCGTTTTCCAGTAAAGCAGTTCTGGGTACACGAGAAATGGATAGTCCAAATCTTCAAACAACTCCGCCGGAAATGGCAGTGGAGTCAGCAACTCTACTTGTTGAAGCGCTTGAGTAATATAAACAAAGTCGAAATCTTCGTTGACTTTCCGGGTTGAGAAAATTTTGTCTCTACGACTTATCTCTCTCGAAATGAACAGACCAGTATAGGGCAGCTCCTTTTCGGAGCGATACGCGTTAATCAAAGCTTGCCCATAGAAGCAACTCGTCGATTTGATGTTGTAATGAGTAAAAGGCCCCTTAACTAGCACGGCTCTGAAGGAGATGTTTCTACCCGCCAAGCGATACAACAGGTCTTTGGCAAACTCACACATGAACATGACGATGTAGTCATGGTGGTCTTCTGAATCAAGCTCTGTGTCGTTGTAAATTACGATCGTATCTGAGAAAACTATCGTTCTGAAAACAGTGTGGTCATGAGCGTTCAGTCCTGCAACCACACGGAACAGATCATCCACACGCTTCCAGTCAGAGTCAACTAAGTTCGAAAAACCCAATATATCGATGTACAAGAGGTACTTAGGAGTGGACATGTCTCGGTCTATCGTACACGACTAATTGTTATATGGGTGGTGATTTGCCAGACGATGTCAGCCGAACTGCCACCGTTTCGGCAATGAGACAGTGTGAACATCGTATCGTCAGCACTACCTTGAATTACGCCATCGCACTTGAGAGCCACTCGGGTTGTCAATGCTTGCCTAGCATCGACATGCGGGAAGACACATCCCTTGCATTTAGAATCTACATTCTGCTGGACTTCACGAGGAGCCATTCACACATTGCGGAACTAACCACCAGACTCAAGCGAGCATCTTCAACGCTCACGTCCGGGGACTCGCCCTTACTACCGTGCCTAACCCCCCCTTCATCGGAAGCAAATGCGTAAAGTTTCTCAATTGCGGTCAGCCAAAGCACATGGGTTCCAAACCGATCTTTGATCGCTTTGAGAGCTTCGCCAAGTGTTGCTTTTTCATTTTGAGCAACGATTTTTGCTGCGGCTTCGACGGCTTTAATACTCTCGTTAAGTGACTCGACAGGATTAGATTCTTCCGCTCGACCGAGCGCACGGATGGCCTTTTGAAGATGCTCCTTCACATGCTCTGGGATCGTCTTCGATTCCAGAGCAGTCTCAATTGCGGCCGTAGAGGTAGCATCCGTGACGAGCGAAATATCTGTCCCTATGACTCTGTAACCCACATTCTGCGCTTCAAAAAGCAGATTTATGCGATCTCTCAAACCAGCCTGTTGGGTTGTGTAACATTCTCGTAAGACTAATTCAATGATGTCAAAGACTTTAGAATATTCACCCTTGTCGAATGTGTCTTCGATTTCCGCTCTCGCGCCTTTGCTAAAAAGGTGATCGCTAACTTTGAGCTTCAGGACTTCGCCCACAATCATTCGCTGCGAGGCAGTGCTCGGTCTCCCAAACTCTTCGAATCCCAAGTGACCGCCATCCGCTATAGGGACACTGTATAGTGCGTTCCACAAGAGGTTGCGAGTAGAACCGTCCAGCCCCTCAGTCTGTAGTGCAACACTTACTGCTGAAAGCCCATTTCTAACCGAAAAAAGCATTTAGTTCATTTTGACAGACTTTTTCGTAGATCATTGGAGGTGTTAATTCTGAGCAAAACCTTAGATTCCACGGCGTTAATCGCGTCTATGTAAATTTATCATCGCTTGAGTCCAATTGAATACTGGCGCAGTCAGGACACCTTGACTCCGAACTCTGCACACAGCGCATCTTCTAGGGCATCCTTCTGTGGATCAACTACGCCTTTGACTCCGGGGGCGGTGTAGTGGGCTACGATTTCTTGGGCGCCTCGGCTGAAGGGGGTGGTGCAGGTGAAGGCGGGGACGAGGGACTTGATCTTTGAGTTATCGAGGATGAAGCTGTTGGATTTGTCGCCGAGGAGGCCGGGGCCACGGTTGGGGTCGCGGACGGCGAGGATGTCGGAGGGGACGTGGACTTTTTTTGCCTCGACTCCGGCGGCCCTGGCGACGATGTCGTAGATCTGGTTCCAGGTGAGCCATTCATCGCTGGTGATGTGGAACGCCTCGCCGATGGCGGCGGAGTGGGCCATGAGTCCGACGAAGCCTTTGGCGAAATCGGTATGGTGGGTGAGGGTCCAGAGGCTGGTTCCGTCGCCGTGGACGACGACCGGCTTGCCTTTGAGCATTCGGTCGAGGATGGTGTATCCGTAGTCGAACGGGAGGAGGGTTTTGTCGTAGGTGTGCGACGGGCGCACGATGGTCATGGGGAATTTTTCGTCGCGGTATGCCTTGAGCAGGGCTTCTTCACAAGCGATTTTGTTGCGCGAGTATTCCCAGAAGGGGTTGTCGAGGGGGGTGGATTCTCGGACGGGCAGGCTTGCGGGCGGGGTTTGGTAGGCGCTGGCGCTGCTGATGAAGATGTACTGGTTGGTTTTGCCTCGGAAGAGCTCGATGTCGCGTTCGATTTGGCTGGGAACGAAGTTGATCCAGTTGACAACGACGTCCCACTTTCGGTCTCCGAGGAGCTTTTGGGTTTCTTCGAGGTTGTTGATGTCGCCGTGGATGACTTCGACGCCTTCGGGGGTTGGTCGGGCGGATTTTCCTCGGTTGAGGAGGGTGAGTTCGAAGCCTTGCTTCACGGCGAGGGGGGAGCTGGCGGAGCTAATGATCCCGGTTCCGCCGATGAAGAGGGCTTTCATGGGATTACGTTACCCGGTGGTCGTTTGTCGTTTGCCGTCTTCGGCGTTCGGGCTAGACCCAGTCGAGACCGTTCTCGTCGCATTGGAGCCCGGTCTGATTCGAGTCTCCAGGCAAGAACATCCAGAATGTGTGATCTGTGCTCGGAGCATCGGCGGTTGGGACAAGTTGCAACCTGAACCCCCCGGTGAGTTCGAATGACAAGCTCCCTTCGCTGTCTATATGCACAGTTTGGACAACTTGCGGATTCGTCTCAAGAGAGTCGTAGAAGTCCTCCGCAAGGATGTCGCCATCCGGACCGATCGGAGGTAAGTGCCAATGACCGAGTTCAAAGCCATCGGGACCGCTGATGGTCCAGGCACAACTTGCGACCAGTCCCAGATCGGCCATGAATGCCTCATCGCCATCATCATTTATGAACGGCTTTTGCTCTCCAAATTCGAACTTCTGACAACCCATATATAGCCACATGTCCGTTAGTGGTTGCCCAATGAATACTTTTAGGGTTTCTAGGGCTCTGGCTCTTTCTGAATCGGTCAGTAACAAATCTACTCCCGGTGAAGCACTCTTGGCGAGCCTTTGGTTTCTTCGATTTGGTTGTTGCGGATGATGATCCATTCGCCTTCGTCGAGGCCGATTCCTAGGCTGGCGGTGCCGGAGAAGAAGGCGCGCTTGAGGCGCATTTCTCGGTTGCGTTTGACGAAGTGGGTGTCGATGAGGAGATCGATGAGGCCGAAGCCGGGTTCGGCGACTTCGTCGCGGATCATGGGGTCGGAGACGCACATGGCTCCGGCGCTGGTTCCGAACCAGTTGGTGCCGTTTTTGATCGCTTTGTCGAAAAGGTTTTTGCCCCACTCGGCGCCGAGACGCTCGACGATGAGGCGTTGGTCGCCACCGGGAACCCAGATTCCTTTGGCGCTGAGAACGGAGGCGGCGAGTTCTCGTTTACGTTCGAGGGTGAACTCTTTATCTTGGAAGAGCTCGACATTTTTGAAGCCCTGTTTGGTGAGGAAGTCGCGGCTTTGAGTTGCGTCGGCAGGTTCTTGGCGAGTTTGACCAAGGACGACGATCTTCGCGTTCCAGCCTCCGCAGAGGTCGGAGAATTTCTTGACCATCTCTGGGGTCGTGCTGCCTCCGCCGACGAGCAGGAACGCTCCGGCTTTGAGGGCGAGCAGGGACGCAAGCATCATCCGATGTACATCAGGGGATCGCCGGGGTTGACGATGTCTCCGCCTTCGGCAACGATCTTCTTCACGGTACCGCTGACGGAGGATTGGATTTCGTTGAAGACTTTCATCGCTTCGATGAGGCCGATGACCTGGCCGGCGGTGACGGTGTCGCCCTCCCTCACATAAGGATCCGCCGATGGGCTGGAAGATGCGTAATAGATGCCCATCATCGGGCTGCTGATAGGGGTTCCGGCTTGAACCGGCGCAGCAACGGGGGCTATCGGTGCGGCTTCGACGGCTTGCTCGATGAACTGTTGGGGAGCCGGGGTTCCAACCATCACGGGCGGGCGTTGGCGACGAAGGACGATCTTGAAATCATCGACTTCGAGCTCGGCTTCGGACAGGTTGTACTCCGAGATCAGCTTTGCGACCTCGTCGATATGTCCCTGAAACTTTTTGTGATCTCCCATGCCTTGCCTCTATTATGACTTAACCACGACGTAGGTACCGGTGAACAGGGCGGCCTCATCACCTCTGCAGAGAACGTCGACTTTCAGTTCAATACGGGCGGAGCCTCGGCGATCGAATGACTCGATGAAGGTCTTGATTTGAGCGTCGGAAGGGGGGCGGAGTTCGGCGCTGAACGCAGCGTCAACGGGCTGATCGTATTCGATGCTGCTTTTCGCGATGACGATGTTCGGCGGAGATGTGCGCTCACGCATCATCACCCAGATCCATGCCCAGCCGGCAAGGGTGGCGATGCTGGCGATGCTGCCACCAAAACCGGTTCCTCGGTGGTTCCGGTTGGGTTCGAGGGGGCACTCGAGAAGAACCCGCTCTGGAGAGGCGACGGCGACTTTGATCCCCATCGCGGTAGTGATGGGGATATTTTCGGCGAGATAGTTCTGTAGTGCTGTCTCCAAGGGTGCCCTGAAATCATATCACGAAGCAGCCGTGCGGGGCACTAGGGACTAGGCTGGTTTCGAGATTGAATCAAGAAGATTAGATAAGTCTTGGTCGGTAAAAGGTTTCTCACCCTGCTCGATTGTCTCCTTGTAAGCCTGCTTGACAGCGTCTTGATAGCAGGTCAAGGCGTCCAGAGCCTCGGCGCAGTGGGAGCACTTTTCGATGTGCCTCTTGACGTACATCATGAAGATTCCGTTCGTGTCCTTGCCTTCAGAAATCTTTTCAAGGCTGGAGACGATTTGGGGGCAAGGGCGGAGTTTGGGTTCGGCGTTGATCATACGGGGTTCACCATGAAGTGGAGTCGAGCCGCGAGCTTGAGGCGGGCGCGGGAGAGACGAGAGCGGACGGTGCCGACAGGGATTCCAAGGATATCGGCGGCTTCTTCGTAGTCAAATTGGTTCATGTCGACGAGTTCGACGACTTCGCGTTGGTCTTCGGGGAGCTCGCTGAGGGCTTGGTAGAGAATTGCTCTCGTGTCCGAGTTATCGGCGTCTCGTTGTCCATCGTGAGGAGGGAGTTGAGCTTCGTAGCCGCCTTCTTCTTCGGAGAACTCGACGATGCGGCGGTCTTTGCGCTTCATCATCAGGAACTCGTTTCTTGCGACAGTGGCGAGCCAGGACATCGTTCGGTCGCTGAGTTCAAGCTTTCCCGCCATGAAGCTCTGGAAGCCTTTGACGATCGCCTCTTGAGCGATATCTCGGGCGATCTCGTTGTTCGAGCCGGCGAGTTGCCGGGTGAAGGCGTTGAGCCGGGGCAGCAACGGAATGAGGAAGCGTTCAAAATCTTCCCTTCTCGGTGCTGTGCTCATATTTGGGATTTCCAAGGCGAGGCTAATCACTGTACGGGGCTAATGTCTCTTGCCGGCGTTTCGTTCCCGTTAACAGTAAAAAGCCAGACTCTGAATGAGTCTGGCTAGTGTAGAGGTCAAACCTTGGCGAATTATGCGTTGTTGCCGCCGCCGTTGTTGCCGCCGCCGTTGTTACCGCCGCCGTTATTTCCGCCAGCGACTCCGGGGAATGCGCCACCGCAGCCGATGATGATAAGCGCCAAGACGACGAAGAGAGCGATTACAACTGCTTTGAGGTTTTTCATTAGAACTTGCCTCCGAGACCGAAGGTGAGAGCGAGCTTGTTACCGACCGAGCTGTTGAGCGAGAATCGGGTCGAGTCGCCGAGGGTGTTGGTAACACCGATGAACGCGTTGAGCATTTCTGAAACTTGGTAGTTCAGCCGAGCGTTAATCAACAGATTTCGCTTTGAAGCTCCGGTGGTTTCGTCAATGGTTGAATAACCGGTGATGATTCCGCCGACTTCTGCATCGAGCGCCATCGAGTCGCTGAGCTTGAAGTTCTTGCTCAGGAACAGCGCGTTGGCCGAGGTGAGTCCGGAGTAACCCTTGACGGAGAGCACTAAGGAATCGCTTAGCGATCGGGTTACTCCATAAACGAACGATGTCGAGCTATCTGCAAAGGTATTTGGGAATGCAAAACCCAGCGAGTACGTGCCGTCAAAGTTCGAAAACTTGTTGCTGAAACTGAATTCCAGATCGTTGCCGCCGGTGTTCACCGCCGGAAGAAATCCGGTGGTCTCGCGCAGGCTTTGAACTGCCCGGAGATTAAACGCGCTACCGTCGGCATTGGTTGCTTGGTAGGAGTAACTTCGGTAGAGGCTCTCTGCCCCTCCAAAGGATGTGTAGCGCAGTTGCAGAGATTGGCTTCCCTCGCCTTCGGCAAGAGCAAGCTGGCTTGCGCATGCGACCGCGGTCGCGATTAGAACATGAGTGATCTTCATAACTTTCCCGCAGTCAATATACCAAGTAATTCTCGGCAACTCGAACGCAGGGTATCGAATCAGGCCTGTATCAAGTTTCTATATCTTGGTTAGAGTAATCCTGTTTCCCGTTATTTCGTACCGATAACGCGCTACATCCGCAATTTCTTTCAGAAAACCCCAGGGGCTGCCTTTTTCGTCGATCTGAGCGACGTTAATCACTTTGATATTTCCAGTACTCGTCTTCCAGGTCACCTTGGTTTTGTTCGAATTAAGGGTGAAGGTTCCGTTTGGCCTGAGGAGGGTGAGAAGCTCTTTGATTCGACAGGTGGGACGTCCGCCAACCATGTGGACAAGACGAATTTCGAGTCCGGTGCTGAGAAAGACCTTCCAAGGAACCGTGTTACTGACCATGTCCGGGGGAGGGGACGTCTTCATCGCATTGGCAACGCGGGCGACGATGTCGGCCTTTTGAACTTTGAGACCGGGGCAGGTCTTGGTGGTTTGGGGGTCGTCGCGATGGAACCGCAAGCTCTCGGGAGATGCCGCGATGCGTTTGTTTAACAAGGCGATGGCTTTGACACTATTGTCTCGCACCTTTGCTCCGCGCCCCGAGTTGAATTCTTCGGAGTCGTACTCGCCGAGCATTTCGATACCCCAGCTATTACGGTTGAAGCTGACAGCATGGACTCCGCGCTTATCAAGACGCTGGAAGACGATGATGCCGTCTTCTCGGTCATCGACGAAAAGGTGAGGCGCGCCGCTCCAGCCGAGCTCGTTTTGGTAGTAGTTAAGGAGGTTTTGGAGATGCTGATCGGTGAGGCCATCTGGACGTGTGGCGAGAGAGGGGGCTCCGGTGTGGTGCAGCGTCACAAACTCGGGCTGGAAGTAGGTGAAGGCGAGCGTCTTAAGATACGCCTCGAACTCAGACGGGCGGAATCGACGACCGATAAAGGGAACTGGCATGGTTACTTACAAGACGAAGTAGTCGGGGGTTTGTCAACCATCAGTCGAGTCGGATTACTTCAAACTGAATACTTGGGGTGGTACGGCTACCCGCTAAGTGAGTCGCTTCGACCTCACGATCTGATGTTTGGAGTTGAAACATTCCGAAGTCTCCCTTCTCGTGATTGAATGACCTTCCGTCATCCTCATAGAGCAGTCCGGAGCATGCCAGGCGTCCGTACGCCCTGACCAGGATGGCTTTGGAAGAGATCCCCTTCGCAACGCTGGTCGGATTCTTGAACGTTGGAATAGCGCTACCCGCTTTGACATAGAGAGGAATTTGATTGAGATCTGGCTTGATCGTGATCTTCTGGTTTTCACCGATGAGTTTTCCGGTTGTGTACTCGCACCATTGCCCTTTTGGCAGTCTGACGGTTCGGCTGGTTTCACCTGTAAACATAGGAGCGGCAAGGAGGGAGTCGCCGATCATGTATTGGTCAGTTTCGGTTCCGCCATCGACGAGACTCATTGGGCGAATTGGCGGGGTTCCGTCCATCGCGTACTGAGCGAAGGCGGTGTAGAGATACGGCACCAGTGACTCGCGCAGAAGCATCGCTTCTTTTACAGTTTCGTTCACGGTTGGGAAGCTCCAGGGTTTGGTTCCGTCAGCCCAGGCGTTGAGCTGGGCGATCGGGGAGAGACAGGCGGACTGCATCCGTCGGACCCATTCTTCGGGGCTGCTCGCGCTGCGGATTTCGGCACACCAGAGCGTGCCGGCGAGGGAGGAACTGGTGAGGGCAGTGACGTACTGCCGGTGATCGTAGGTGTCGCTGTAGATCGCAAACGGAAGGTGGCTCGCGCCGCCGTTGGAGGCACGTACAAGGCCGAAGGTTCGCTCGTTCTTCTTCTTGTACATGTCGAGCAGGAGCTCCTGCCAGAGGACGCCGTAGATTTGGCGCATTTGGAGGCCGTCTGGGCCGGATTTGAACTCCGCGTGGTCGGGCCAGAGCCAGACGTCAAAGCCGTCAACTTCGTCGATTTTGTAGCCGCTTACACCGGGGTGCTTCGCCTTATGGAAGTCCTGAACGGTCTTTCGTGCTTTCTTGTCGAGAACGTCGGGGGCTCCACCTAGCCAGACAGTATGCGAGCCGAACTTGTTGCCGAGCTTCTGAAAGAGATCAGTCTCCGGCGCGACATACGGGTTCTCCCAAAGATTGACCTTGATCCCCTTATCGCTGAGTTTCGTGAGGAACCCGCTGGGATCTGGGAATCGTTCCTTGCTCCACTCCATCGAGCCGGGGTAGGAGCGAGTCTGCCAGCCGGGTTCGAGGCCGATGACGTCCAGCGGGAATCCTCGCTTTTCGAACTCGTTAGCTTCGTCGAGAACGTTTTGGGCTGTGGCAAGCGAGGGGGTTCGGTGCCAGAACCCGAGTGCCCACATTGGCGGCATCGCTCCGCCTCCACAAAGGAGGTTGTACCGGCGGATTGCGTCCATCGCGGTCGGTCCGGTGAGGACGATGACTTCGAGACCCGGCGCTTCGACGCTGGCTTCGACCCAGTCGCTCGGTGGCTGGTCATCCCACTTGCGGTCAGTGTTGCGGTCTCGGAACGGAGGACGACTCTGATCATCTAGCCGGTTTCCGATTCCGACATAGAAATTCGTTGGGCGGCTGGTGTTGAGGAAGACCGCGTAGCCTGCGCTGCTGACGTAGAGCGGAGTCGGGACGTGGAGGCGGTCGTTACCTTGGTCGTAATGGTCAACTCTGAGGTGATAAATCCCCTTGCGCCGATCGGCACCTTTCATCTGAAGGCCGAGGCCGAAAATCTTCTCGTCTTTGCCCAGCGGGATGTGGACGGTGGCGAAGTTCTTCGACTTTTTCAGCCCGACTGAATCCAGCGAAAAAGGCAGCTTTCCTTGTGGCATAGCGGCTAGCCGCTCAGATTTCGCGACGGCTCGACCAGCATCGGTGAGAGTTGGCTTATCGGCCGAACCGATTTGCGCTCGCCAGATTCCGGGCTGAATCTCTTTCCAATCCGATTTTGGTTCTTTGCCTGCGCTCGCCATGACGACTCCGAGTAAGAAGTGCATTCGCTTTTCCTTGCTGGTTCTCTCCGCCGTTTGAAGGGGGCGAGGACTTCGGTATCGTACCGCAGGCTCTGCTCGGTTTGGGATAACACGTTTGGGATAACACGTTTGGGATAACATCTGGGAATGCGGTACTGGGCGGTTTTGGGGTTAGTGGCGGTTTGCGCCTCGGGATTAGGAAAAGGGGTTACGACTCCGAAGCAGTTTTTGGGTTTTGACGTTTGTGCGGACTACCAGCTCGCCGACTATGGACAGCTGTCGGCATATTGGAAGCTGCTTGAAAAGGAGTCGGGACGGCTTCATGTCCAGTCCATCGGGAAGACCGAGGAAGGGCGAGATCAAAACATGGCCATCGTGACTGATCCATCCAACTACAGGAACCTCAAGAAGTACCAAGAGATTAACCGCCGGATCGCGTTAGCGAAGTCGATTGGAAACGAGGCCGAGGCTCGGAAGTTGGCAAAAGGAGCCAAGGCAGTCGTCTGGATCGATGGAGGACTTCACTCGAATGAGACGATTTCAACCCAGTCGCTGATTGAAACCGCTTTCCGACTGACCAGCAAAACCGACGAAGAGACGAAGCGAATATTGAAGGACTGCATTATCTTGCTCGTTCACGCCAACCCGGATGGGATGGACCTCGTGAGCAAGTGGTACATGCGGAGATCCAAGCCGGAGGAGCGCTCTTTGGCGGGGTTGCCTCGGCTTTATGAGAAGTACGCGGGGCACGATAACAACCGCGACTTCTATGCTTCAAACCTTGCCGAGACGCGGAACATGAACCGGATTCTGTACCACGAGTGGTTCCCGCAGATTGTTTACAATCACCACCAGACGGCTCCGTCTGGTGCGATCATGTTCGTTCCCCCGTTCCGGTCGCCATTCAACCATAACGTGGATGCATTGGTGCAAATCAGCACGGATTTGGCCGGAACTCTCATTCACCAGCGACTGATTGCCGAGGGCAAGAAGGGCTCGGTGATGCGCAACGGCGCCGGGTATTCGGCGTGGTGGAACGGCGGGTTGCGAACTACGACTTACTTCCACAACATGATCGGGATTTTGACGGAGCTTTGGGGTTCACCGAATCCGGGTCCGATTCCTTTTGTGGCTTCACGCCAAGTTCCGACCGGCGATCTTCCCTTACCGGCAGACCCGGGGATGTGGCATGCGCGGGATTCGCTGGAGTACGAGATCACGGCGAACTGGGCCTTGCTTGACTACGCTTCGCGTCAGCGCGAGACGTTGGTTTACAACATGTACCGAGCAGCGCAGAACTCGATTGATAAGGGATCGAAGGATAGCTGGACGAAGTATCCGTCGCGGATCGCTAAGTACGGGGAGAAGGCGCTTTCGGATCCGGAACTGAGGGATGCGCGGGCGTATCTGATTCCGTTTGATCAGCCGGACTTGCCTGCGGCACAGAAGTTTTTGGATCGGTTGGTTATCTGTGGAGTCGAAGTTGAAAAGTGTGCTGGGGGTTACCTCGTGCGCGCGAATCAAGCATTCCGACCTCACATCATTGACATGTTTGAGCCGCAGGATCACCCGAACGATCTGCAGTACCCGGGCGGCCCACCAAATCGGCCTTACGACTCGGCGGGCTGGACATTGGCAATGCAGATGGGAGTCAAGTTTGAGCGCCTCCTAAATGGGTACACGGGATTCACCAAGCGTGCAACCGAGTTTGGCTTTGAGCGATTGGCTGAACGACTGGGCCTTGCTAACTCACCTCGAATCCTCAAGTTTCCAAGGACGTCGGGCATGTCGTTCGCTTGGATCAACACTGCCCAGGGTCTGGGATGCAACGTGTCACAGCTCCCCACTGGCGACTTTGTTATCGATCTTGGAGACCACGGTGATCAACTGTTCAATGAACTGCGATTCGGGGACATGTCGAAGTACGCCGAAGCCTCTGAGCACGGCAAACCCTACAAACGCCTCCGCATCGGCCTATGGGACACCTATGGTGGGTCGATGGACTCGGGGTGGTTGCGGTACACATTGGAGAAGTATCACTTTGACTTCAAAGTGATTTATCCGCCGCAGTTTGGGGAGGACTTGGGGGAGAAGTTTGACGTGATCCTGTTCCCGGACGGCGCGATTCCGACCGGGGATCGGCGGGGGGTGAGCGAGATGCTGACAGACTCGACGATTCCGGCCGAGCTTCGGGCGATCATGGGCGACATGAACGCGGAGCGGATTAAGAATCTGGAGAAGTTCGTGAAGAACGGCGGGCGAGTCGTTGCAATCGGTTCAGCCGGAAAGAACCTGGCTTCGCGCTTCTCGTTGCCAGTGGAAGATGCCCTTGACGGCGTGAAGGGGACGGAGTATTACGTTCCGTCTTCGGTTCTGCGGATGCGGTTGGAGCCGAGCTGGTTGACGCGGGGTTACGAGGAGTATGTGGACGTGATGTTCGACAACTCGCCGGTTTACAAGCTGAAAGAAGGCGCGACACGGATCGCTTGGTTCGACTCGGCGACTCCGCTTCGGTCAGGATGGGCGCTGGGTCAGGACAAGCTGAAGGATGCGACAGCAGTTGCACTTTGCCCGCTCGGAAAGGGCGAGGTGGTGCTCATTGGGCCGGAAGTCAACTTCCGGGCGCAGAGCGACGCTGGGTTCAAGCTCCTCTTCAACGCTCTCTCTCAGAAACCTGAATGAGCTAGAATCTTGGCTGAGTGCAAAGCGCAGAATACGCCCGGATGTATGAGCTGGAGGACACCTACTGGTGGTTCGTCGCTCGCCGGGAGCTTGCGCTTTCGATTCTCCGGAGAGCAGGACTCTCCGGGGCGACTCTGCTTGATGTTGGATGCGGAACCGGGGCAGGTCAGTCGGCTTTTGCCGAGTTTGGGACGGTTTTTGGTGTTGATTTCAGCCAAGAAGCATTGGAGTTTTCTGGTTCACGTGGACTGAGTTTGCTCTCGAAGGCCAATGCAGAGGTCTTGCCGGTGCAGTCCTCGTCGGTTGACGCGGTGGTGACGCTCGATACGATCGAGCATGTGGCGGATGATGAGGCGGCTCTGCGCGAAATCGCTCGCGTGCTGAAGCCGGGCGGGCTGTTGCTGATGAATGTTCCCGCGTTCATGTTCTTGTGGGGTCCCCATGATGTGGCGTTGATGCATCAACGGCGGTACACCACGGCATCGGCCCGAAAGGCGGTTTTGGGGGCCGGACTGGAGATTGAGCGGGCGACATACAGCGTCTTCTTACTCTTCCCTTTGGTACTCGCGGCGCGGGTAGTGAGCAAGCTGAAGGGAGGAGAGCCATCGGCGAAGTTGCCCGATCTACCGCGTTGGTTCCAGTCATTTCTGGGTTGGGTGATGAGGGTTGAGCTGGCTTTGATACGCTCGGTTAATCTGCCTTGGGGTAGCTCGGTCGTGATTGTGGCCAGGAAGCCGAAGTAACTTACGTCGGCTTTCCGGGGTGCTTTCCCTTGGAACTACGGCAGGCGGAGGAGTTCCAAGTTTTCGTAAACAACCCTTGTCAGTTGGCTGTCGTCATGGCTCAGAGCGACTGGGCCGACAAGCAGGCTCGCTGCTTTGACCGTTGTCGTTCCGACGATCTGCCAAGATGATCCGTCCTTCGAGATTGAGCAGGTGAGGTTGGCTCCTTGCCTGGTCAACCTGAACCAGAGCGGAGACGCGGCGGTGGCTTCGGCTTTGCCACTTGCCTCGGAGTCGGTTGCCTCGCGGACGGCGAGTTGGACTCCGCCGTCAGGAAACACACTGAGGAGGGTCATTGCCGAGTTTGCGGCGAGGCTTTCGCGGACCATCAGCCCAGCTTTTGCGTACTGCTCGCCCTTTGGTTGTTCAAGCAGGTGGACCGTAAGCTGAAAGTCGCCTTGCACGGTTTGGTGGAGAAACCGGGCTTGGTCAGACTTGCCCCAGATATCTGATCCTGCGCCAAAAAGAGCGAACTTTCCACTTCCGAGGTTATGCAACCCTCCTTTTCGGGCGTTGTTAAGGTCTGTGGCAGTCCAGTTTGGAAGAGTGTCTTGGTGAGGGGTTGAAACGACTTTTGGGGGCGCAGGGGGAATCGGCGGGAAGACAGGCTTTTTGACCGTGAGCCACTTTTTGAGGTCCGTGTTGATCTCGAGTTCATCGGTGGCGAATCCTCGCATCCAGACTTCGATTTGGGCTTTCGAGGCTGACTTGAAGTCGATTTTCCTGGCTGGCCTCTTGTTGGTGACCATGCCCCATGAGGCGTTTCCGTGGCCACCGGTTTCGCTGCCAGCACGGTAAGACCACATGGTGGTGAGCCATCCGTTTGCCCCATAGGTGTCGAAGTGCCGGCGCATCATTGCTCCGCCGCCCGCAGCTTGGAAGACGACGTTCATTTCCCCGATGAGGAGTGGGACATTGACCTTTGCCATTTGCTCCTTCCAGTACGGAGCGGTGCTGAGGTGCTTCATTTGGGTCTGGACGGTCGGCGAGCCGTTGCCGAAGAGGCCGGGATACCAATGGAGTTGGAAGGCGACGTTTTTCCAGCCATTGGCTTTGGGATTTCCGTAGTGGAAAAAGTTGTCCCAGTGACCGTGGGCGAAGACGAGCTTGTTGGGATCGATCTTTCGGATTTCGGGAAGGACGCGGTTAAAGACTTCAACCTGTTGGGGTTTTGTGCCGCCGTAGGGTTCGTTGAAGACGTCGTAAGCCAAGACGGCTGAGCGGTTTTTGTATCGCTTTGCGATCTGGGCCCACAGCCAGGCGAGGCGCTTTTTGTTCTGTTCTTCGGTCCAAAGTTTGTTCTGGCTGGCTTGACCGGTGTGGTCGTAGACGCTCTGGCCACCTTGGACTCCGTGCATGTCGAGGATGGTGTAAAGCCCGTTCTTTTCGGCTTGGTCGATGGCGAAGTCGATCCATTTCCAGGCGTCCTTTTTGAGCTGGAACGGCTTGCGGTCGTCCTCGAACTGGCGGTAGTTCATTGGGAGTCGGACAAGGTTGAATCCGAAGGATTTAATGATCGGGAAGTCTCGTTTGGTGATCCAGCTGGAGCGGTAGATGTCCATCAGCCGGTCCTTTTCGGGTTCGGTGAAACGCTCGGTGAGGGTGCTTTCGATTTCGTATTGGTCAGCGATCCCACTGAGGTTGAGCATCCAAGGTTCGATGACGAACCAGTTTCCCAGATTGGTGCCTTTGAGAATGACTCTCTTGCCTTCAGCGTCGACGATATTTTGCCCTTTCACATAGAGTTGAGGAAGGGGGCTTGCCAGAGCGACAGTGGCGGCAAGAATTGAAAGCATCGTCGGAGTTTATCGGATACCTGTTCGCTGATTTTCGAATTCCTACGATTGCATTGGATAGGAATCAATGCGACGGTGCTTTACCGGTAGTATCCAGATGGTCATGCTTCTGGCTCCCCTCGTCTCTCTGCTGCTGGCGCCCAACAGCAATCCTCCGACGTTTGCTGCTGAGGTTGCGCCGATCATCTATCGATCCTGTACGCCCTGCCATCGAACGGGGAAGGTGGCCCCGTTTGCCCTAGAGACTTATCCACAAGCGAAGCGGTTTGCCTCGATGATCAAGCTCACAACCGCCCGGCGTTTCATGCCGCCGTGGAAGGCGATAGCGGGTCATGGAGACTTCGTCGGCGAGAGAACACTCAGCCCGACAGAGATCAAAATAATTGGAGATTGGGTCGATTCTGGGGCTCCATCTGGAGACCTTGCAAAAGTGCCGAAGCCACCAAAGTTTGCGGACGGGTGGCAACTAGGGACTCCAGACTTGATTGTGGAAGTGCCAACCAGTTTTCAGATTCCGGCCGATGGCCCGGACATTTTGCAGAATTTCGTGATTGCAACTTCGTTGACTTCAGACCAGGTCGTTGGAGCGATTGAGCTTCGACCTGGAAATCCGAAGGTTGTCCATCACGCGTTGGTGTTCTTGGATTCAAACGGTGCCGCGAGGAAGCTTGATGAGAAGACGAAGGAGCCTGGTTATCAGAGCTTTGGCGGACCGGGGTTCTTCCCTACCGGAAGTTTGGGTGGGTGGGCTCCGGGCGGAACTCCTGTTTGGCTGCCTGACGGTGTCGGTCGGTACTTCCAGAAGGGGTCGGATATCGTTTTGCAGCTCCACTACCATCCGACCGGGAAGGCAGAAGCTGACCGATCGAAGATCGGGATTTACTTCTCCCGAAAGCCGGTCACCCGCTTAGTCGGAGGAATCGCGCTGGAAAATTGGGAGATCAAAATTCCGGCGGGAGAAAAGAAATACCGGCGAGAAAGCAGTTATGTTTTGCCGAAGGAAGCGACTATGCTTTCCGTGACACCGCACATGCACCTACTGGGTCGCGAAATGAGGGCGGACGCGACGCTTCCGGATGGCAAGAAGATTCCGCTGGTCTGGATCAAGGAGTGGGATTTCCGGTGGCAGGATACATTTGTTTTTAAGAGTCCGATTCGCCTGCCTAAAGGGACAAGGTTGCAGATGTATTCGGTTCATAACAACTCTGAGGAGATGTCGACGAACCCTTTTAATCCGCCTCGAGAGGTTGTTTATGGTGAGGGTTCAAATGACGAGATGAGTTTGTGCATTTTTGAGGTCACGACCGACCACATCCCCGATCTATTGGAATTGATTGCGGATGACGGACGGCACCGAAAGGTGCTGGAACGCGCGATCGAGCTAACGAAAAAGGGCGGAGGCTGAGGTTTGCGGTCGCCTTATTTACGTAGACTGAAAGTATGAAAGCGCGGTTTCGGGTGGGGTGCGTTCCTTATGTGAATGCGAGGCCGTTGGTGGCTTGTTTCGACCAGCCGAATGAGTTGGTTGAGGTGGTTTATGACGTGCCCTCGCGGCTTCCGGCGTTGCTGGACTCGGGGGAAGTCGATGCGATTTTGGTTTCGTCCATCGAATATCTGCGGCGGGATGACTTGGTGATCGCGGCGGATGTGGGGATTATGAGCAATGGGCCGGTGGCATCGGTTCGGATGCTTTCGAAGGTTCCGTTGGAGCAGATTCAGACTTTGGCGCTGGACGAAAGTTCGATGACAAGCAATATGCTTGCGCAGATTCTTCTGGCGGAGCGGGGGGTTCGGCCTTCGTTGGTGACGATGGAGCCGGATCAAGCGGCGATGCTGGCGGCTTGTGATGCTTGCGTTTTGATCGGGGATAAGGGGCTTGAGGCGGACGGGACGGGGTTAGTGGATGTTGATTTGGGGGCGGCTTGGACGGAGTTGACGGGAGAGCAGTTCGTTTGGGCGCTGTGGCTCATGCGGGAAGACCGATTCCCAGCACCTCGATGGGACCATATTTACGAACCGGAACTGCTACGAGATGTTCTCGTGTCAGCAGAAGTCGACAGTAGTTTCGGCTGGGTTCATAATCTTGAGGACTTTCGCTTGGGTCGCTTACCGTCTTCGGACCCAGCAAAATCCGAAGTAGCCTTGTTGGAACTGGTCGAAGGGACGGCCTCACGCCGCGAATTTGTCATCAAAAACGCGGCTGTCCGTTCTGGTTGGTCCGAAGACAAAGTCGAGTCTTACCTCAGCAAGAATGTTCGATTCTCGGGCGGTATTTCTACAAGCCTCAAGACTTTTCAAGCTCTTCTGTCCGAGCACTCGTTCTTAGAGCGATCCAGAAGGATTAGCACTACTTTCGACAATTGCTCACTTGAGTCCGAAATGGCCAAGCTGTTTCCTGATTAGAAAGATCGCAAGCCGATCAGATCACTTCTCCGTGGCTAGCTAATCTGCGTGACCAGATTCTGCAGTGATTCGCTAACCAAACCTTAACCTAGAGCTACTATTCTTGCCAGGTCATATGAAGATAGGTCTCGCAATTCTCGCGTTTGGTTTGAATGGTGGTTTCGGGGTTGCCCCGCAAGACATGGCTCCTACCCAGGTGCGAATCTCGTACGGCGAGGATCCGACTCGAATGATGCGGTTGATGTGGCAGACAGCAGCACCCACAGCCTCACGAACGGTTGAGTACGGCGAAACTGCCGAGCTAGGAATGGTGGCCGCAGGAACCCAGCCAACCTATGCATACCAAACCGGAGCATTGGCGGAAGCAACGCTTTATAACCTCAAGCCCAAGACGAAGTACTTCTACCGAGTTGGCAGCAAGGAAGGCGGATTTAGCCCGGTTCGAGAGTTCATGACGGCCGATCCGGATCCGAAGGAGTTTGTTTTCACCGCCTATGGTGACCACGGAGTCACCCCGGAAGCGGTGAAGAATGTCGATAATGTGCTGTTTGAGAAGCCGGCGTTCCACCTCATGCTTGGAGACATCTCCTACGCCAACGGCGTTCAGCCGATCTGGGACAAGTATCTTGAGCAGATCGAGCCGATGGCCAGTGTGATCCCGTTCATGATCACCCTTGGTAACCATGAGAATGAGGACATCAAGGTCGACGGCAAGGATGTCGAGATCGGATATGTGGCGACCCTCGCCAGATTTGCGATGCCAGGTGCCGAGCATTGGTACACGTTCGACTATGGGTGCGCTCGGTTTGTGTCGATCAACTCGGATGCCTACAAGGCTCCAGGGCACCTGGAGTGGGTTGATGCGACCCTCGCCGCCGCTCGCCGAGATCGTAAGATCAAATGGATCATCGTCCTCCAGCACCACCCCGTATATGGGACTTCGAAGGGTCGAGGAGACAACCAGGGCCTGATCGAAAACGTTGCTCCGATCTTTGATAAGTACAAGGTGGATTTGGTGCTAGAAGGACACGATCACCACTATGAGCGACAGTTCCCAATGCGCGCCAACGCAATCACAAGCAAAGACAAGGCCCGTTACAAGAAGGGTGTCGGAACGCTTTACGTCATCGAAGGCGGCGGTGGACGACCCAGCTACGACTTCAGCGACCCGATTCCAGAGAAGTGCGCGATTAGAGAGAAGACGAACGGTTACGTTCGGGTGAAGGTGACGAAGAAGTCGATTTCGGTCGAGGCGAAGCGACTTGATCGGTCGTTGGTCGAGAAGTTCGAGATTGCCGAGTAGCTGCACCTTTTCTGCGGGGCGGGAACTGAAAGTCCTTCATACTTGGTTGTAACAAACCAAGGACATGAAGCTCCCCACCAATCCGCAGAAGCGGAACAACTGGATCGCTTTTTTTGTGATCGTTAGTCTGCCCGTTTGCTGTGGGTTGGTGATTGCGGGGACATGCCTGGCTCCCCCGAATCCTGAGAATGTAGTTAACAGGAACATCGTCGAGGTTGAGACTTCGGCGGAGGAAATGGGGCTCCGTGGGACGATTTTGCACGAGACAGATAGCGCGGAAGTGGTTGCGATTGATCTTGCCACGGGTGCCACAAAAACTGTCTTTCAGAGCAAGGGTGGCTTCAGGATTCACGCGATTCAGGGTCCTAATCGAAACGGAGTAGCGGTCGTGGTTGAGAACGACTTTATGCTGAAGCGACACCGAGTGATCAGGCTTAACCTGGGTGAGGGAACGCGAGAAGTTGTTTGGGATCGCCCTGGGGATGCGCTCTGGGAAAGTGCGATTGGCGAACAGATGTCATTAGCCGAGTCAAAAAACTTGCTGGTCGTGTATTCGGGCGGCGGCGGCACCCAACTCTCTGATCCGCCAGCGTATATGACAACCGGAAAACTTGTGTTGCTCGACTTGGACTCGAAAAAAGAATCCCTCGTGGCTCGTCCAGCTTTCGAGGGATGCTCGGCAATTTCGGATGACGGTTCGACGATTTGGTTCGCGAAGTCGATGGACAGAAACGCGGCTAGACGAATGCCCGGAGGGTTCGCTGTAAGGGGTGGGAAAGGACCGGCGTGCGGAATCTACAAGTGGCAGGATTCGAAGGTTCGCCCGATCGCTGCCGGATTCTATATCCGGAATTTCATCCGACCCAACACCACAATGATCAGCGGGAACGAGACAGATTCGTTTCTCCTGAATCAGAACACAGCGGTCGCTTCCAATCTCAAACTCCCTTCTTACGTCGGTGGCATTGAAGAATGGTTACCCGATGACACGCTTCTGGCGATTTGTCCCCAATCCGATCCGAGCAAAGTAGTGTTTGTCGGCGATAACTTCTCAAGCGGAAAGCAGGCACTTGACCGAATCGTCGCGATCAATCCGGCAAAGGGGAAGATGCATACCATTGTGCAGGCGTTCGATTCTGTCTACGACACGTGGTCGTACGGCGAGTGGTCGGCTCCCGCGAAATGATTCTCGGTTATTCACATCGTTTTGGTTTAGAATTTAGCCATGCTCACCGGAGCCTTGATGATGATGTCGACGTTGACTACTCCGAAAGATTTTGCCCGCCGGGCGGCGGATTGGCGGAATGGGGCGGTTGTTTACCAAGTGATGGTGGATCGCTTTGCGCCTTCGGCGAATCTGGAAGCGAAGAAATCGCTGTACGCGTCTCCGAAGCGGCTTTTGCCTTGGACCACGGAGCCGAAGCAAGGGAAAAACAACGAAAAGCTGGGCATGTGGTCGCACGAGATCGACTTCTGGGGTGGGGACCTTTCCTCGTTCGCATCGAAGCAGAGCTACATCAAGGAACTCGGAGCGGACGTTGTGTACTTCTTGCCGATCTTTGAGGGGTTTACGAACCACAAATACGACACTCTTGATTACACCAAAATTGATCCACAATTAGGATCCCGGGACGATCTGAAGCGCGTTGTCAAGGGCCTGCACAAAGATGGAATCAAGGTGATGCTTGACGGGGTGTTTAATCACCTGAGTCAATACGCGCCGATGTTCACGGCGGCTCGTGCCGATGCCAAGGACCCTCAGCGTGATTGGTTCTTTATCGATGAGAAGGGCGGTTACCGAGCTTACGCCAATGTTCGAAACATGCCTTCTTGGAACCTCGAAAACAAAGCTGTCCGAGACTACCTGTGGAACCAAAAGTCTTCGGTGGTCCGGCAGTATCTGAAGGACGGCATTGATGGCTGGCGACTGGATGTTGCGTTCGAGGTCGGTCCAGAGTGGTGCGGCGAGATCACGAAGGCTGCCCACAAAGAGAAAGCAGGGTCATGGGTCGTCGGGGAAGTCGCCGGCTATCCCGCCGATTGGTTCCCTCAGTTAGACGGGGTCTACAACTTCCATTCGTTTGCAGTTGGAAGAGCGATGTTAGAAGGAAAGATGTCCGGCGGCCAAGCCGGGCTTGCGCTCCAGCAGCTGGTAAACGACTCGGGAATTGAGAACCTTTTGAAATGCTGGCTTCAGACGGACAATCACGACACCGCGCGCTTAGCGAGTATTGTGCCAGCGGTTGAAGACCGAAATCTCCTGCGTTCCTTACAGTTCACGCTGCCGGGTGCTCCGGTCTTGTACTACGGTTCTGAACTGGGAATGGAAGGCAAAGATGATCCGATGAACCGGGCGCCGATGCGCTGGGATTTGGTTGCAGATACAAATCCTGACTTGGCTTCCACTCGCCAGCTTATGGCGATTCGGAAAGCGTCCCCCGCATTGCGCTACGGGGACTGCTCGGCTTTAGCAACGGAGAAGTTATTTGGATTCGCTCGCACGACCGACAAAATTCGAGAAGCGGTGATTGTGGTTGCAAATCCAACGGCAAAGTCGATTACCGAAACCTTCCCCAGTCGGGTGGGACGGATTATGAGTTGGGGAGAGTTACAGGACGTCGTGAGTGGCCTGAAATACCGAAGCGTAAATGGCATGTTGACGGTAACAGTTCCTCCGAAGTCTGTTCAGATACTAAAGCCGATTACAGACGCGACCGACGGGATTAGTCGGTACCATCGCATCGATCCGCTAAACTAAGCCATGCATTGGGAATCGACGGATAACTTTGGAAATTTGTCGGTGGCGACCTCCGCGGCCACTTCATTAGAAGAGCTCTCGGTCGACCTACAATCGATGGTTGATGTCGTTTTTGCCCGCACTCCCGAGGGAGTGACATTTAGCGTCGATAAGAGTTATCAGGAGATTGCTGCGCCGAGCGATCAGCAGGTAACTCACGTGCTTACGGTGCCTCTTTTGGCATCCGTAAGCGCGGAAGATGTGCAGTCAACATTACGGGAAGTGCTCGCCAATATGGGCCAAAACGCTACGGTTCAGGGAACCTGGTAGACGGGTGTGGTATCATAGTAGTGCCGCCGAACTTAGCACATTCCTTTGCGTGCGGCTTTTCTATGCCAAATACCCAAAACCGGGGCGCATCGCGTGGCGATGCCTCACCCAAACGATTCCGAAAATACGCCCCTTCAACTACGATCACGGCGCGTAATTCGGATCGAAATCCACGACCGCGACACGAGTCCACTGCGGTTGTGGAGACTGCCATCGCCCCGATGGCCTTCACTGCACTTGGACTCCCTAACTGGCTTGCCAGTCGGCTTACCCCGATGGGCATTTCTGAGCCTACAGAGATCCAAGCGTCAGCGATTCCGGTTGCTTTGACGGGTGTTGATGTGGTTGGCCTTGCTCAGACGGGAACGGGCAAAACGCTTGCGTTTGGCCTGCCAATGCTTGTGAAGCTTGGTCAATATGACCAAGGGTTGGTGCTTGCACCTACTCGTGAGCTTGCCGCTCAGATTCAAGAGACGTTCCAAAAACTCGGAATGCGAACCGCACTTCTTATCGGCGGAGCGCCGATGGGACGTCAGGTCAGCCAACTTCGGTCGAATCCGAAGGTGATTATTGCTACGCCAGGTCGGCTTGCCGATCACCTCGCTCAGCGAACGATCAACCTCCGCGATGTCCGAATTGCGGTTCTAGACGAAGCAGACCGAATGCTCGACATGGGCTTCATCGGTCCGATTCGAGAGATTCTCAGCAAGACACCGCAGGACAGACAGACCCTGTTGTTCTCGGCAACCTTCCCTCAAGAGATTGAGCGATTGGCGTCCGAGTTCATGCGAAATCCAGAGCGAATCGAGGTGACCAAACAAGGTACCGCGATTGACCTGGTGACCCAGGAGCTATTGGTTCTTCAGAAGGATTCGAAGCCGGAAATGCTTCGCCGAATCGTGGACGAAGAGAAAGGCACCATCTTGGTGTTCTCTCGAACTCGCCACGGTGCGACTAAGCTTGCGAAAGCGATGCGGAACAATGGCCACACGGCTGCTGAGCTGCACTCCGACCGAACTCTTGCTCAGCGCATGAGTGCCCTCAAAGGCTTCAAGACGGGCGAGTACCGAGTCATGATCGCTACCGATATCGCAGCGCGCGGAATTGACGTTAAGGGAATCTCCCTTGTCGTTAACTACGATGTGCCAGAGAATCCAGAGGATTACGTTCACCGAATCGGTCGAACGGGTCGAGCTGGTGCCAAGGGCCGAGCCGTGATGCTTGCATCGCCGGATCAGCACCGAGACGTGCGAGACATCGAGAAGTTGATGGGAATGCAACTTGCAATCTCCGAAGATTCCGAATGCTCGCTTCCTGCTCCACGAGCCCCAGGCGGGCGACCGGGTCAGGGCGGAAATCGCAATAGTCGCAACCGAAATAGCGGTGGCGGCAACGGTGGAAACGGACGCTGGCGCGGCGGAAACGGACGCTAACGTCCGCCGATTGGAACCGTGAGCTCAATGGGCTCGGTTCGCTTAGGGATGAGCTGATGAATTGTAATCGGCTCAAGCCCTGAGTACTTCGAAGCGAACGGGATGCTTTCCCGATCCAAAATCTGGTCTCCGGGTGTGAACATGATTCGCGCGGAGACCATTTTTTTGTCCTTGGACATGAGTTCCATTCCGTGCTCGTGGACCGATCTAAGGTTGGTGCAAGTCACCATGACTCTTGGTCCATTTGGAGTTTGAGTGCGCTTAAAAGTGATGTTTCCTGTGTTGAGATATAGCTTTGGAGAACCGTCCGGTGTCATCTCCCGCTCGACTTTGACTTCCTCGCGACGATAGACGAACAAGCGACCCCGAATGACAAGCTTTGAGCCTTGGGGAATATTTGCGCTTGGGAATTCTTCAACCAGCTTTTCACTGAATGTCGACCTTGACTGGGATAGGGGTGTCAGTTTGCCATCTGCAGTTCGTAAAAGCGTTTGAGCCTCGAACCGGATCACCTCATGAGAGTGCATCTGCCCACCGGCGCTGAGGATTGACTTCAGCCGACCGCCGACCATTTTCGCTTCGCCCTTTGCATTGAATCCGGAGGCTCGGGCGATTGAACTCGAAGGAATCTCCAGTTTCTTCTTGGTTGGCGTAGAGTTCGTACGACGGTCAAGGATAACGAGTGCAATTCCAAGGACGGCAACGATTGCCAAGGTGCCGTATCCGTTTGTTCCTCGCACGACTACTAGTTTGACATCTTTGAACCTGGTCCTGCCCAATCCTGGTATCCGGTTATCTCTTGGTTGCTCCGATGAAAATCTCAGTCGCATGTCGCTGAGTAAAGAGTTACGGGATGAGGGATCGAATTCGGCGCGAGTTTGCGCGCTGAGCGATGGCGTGTTTGCCATCGTCTTGACGTTCCTCATCTTCCGGCTCGATATTGGAAAGCTGAGTGATGCTGGCTCGGATCGCGAGATCATGAATGCGATCAGAGAGCAGGCCGCCCCACTTTTGGGTTACATTCTCAGTTTCTTTATCATCGGAGGATTTTGGATGACGCACCAAAGGGTTTTTCGGCACCTGTCGAAGTTCAACCGTGAGCTGTACTGGCTCAACCTTCAATTCCTGTTCTTTTTGTCGATACTACCCCTGACGACTTCTATACACGCTGGAAACCACGAGCTACGAGTGGGCTGGTGGCTGTACGCTGGGAACGTCACTGTGGCCGGATTGGGGCTGTTGGCACTTTGGCTTCGAGCATCGCGCGATTCACTCTTGGACGGGTCTGTCGATAGCGTTGTTCAGACCTTTTACATCTGGCGGCTCGCTACGATTCCATTGGTCTTCTTGATCTCGATTCTGGTTTCCTTTAGTAGCGTCATTGTCGCGCAATGGGTTCCACTCACAGTGCCGCTTGTTTCCTGGGCTGTCCACAGGTTCTTTGCCGCTCGGGTGGATACGAACGTCGTTTATCTTGACATCGCAGCTTAAGTACACTTGAACCGTGTCGGAATCGCATTTCACCTTCCCTATCCGTTCAGACAAGTTGACTATGACCTGCTCGGTGCGGTCGACCGTTTTTGACGCACAGACTGAATTCCAGCGCGTGACGATTCTTGACACCGACGTTTACGGAAAAGCATTGTTGCTTGATGGGCACATCCAGCTGACCGACTTTGACGAGAGGGCGTACCACGAGGCATTGGTGCAGATTCCTGCTCTAAATTTGCCATCCTTCTCCAAAGCCTTGGTGATTGGTGGAGGGGATGGCGGAGTAATTCGGGAACTCTGTCGGCATTCGTCGGTCACTCAGATCGACATGGTTGAGATCGACAAAGGCGTTGTTGACGCTTGTCGAGAGCATATGCCCTCCCTTTCCAATGGCGCGTTTGACGATCCCCGGGTTCGTCTGCACATTACGGATGCTTTTGCATGGGTAAAGTCGGCTTCAGACTCATACGATTTGATCGTTGTTGACTCGACCGATACATACGAGGAAGAGGAAGGCGAGATCAGCGAGATGCTTTGGACCTCCGCGTTTTACTCCGACTTGCTCCGACTTCTATCGCCAGATGGATTTGTCGTAACGCAAGCGGACAACCACGTTTACTGCCCATACTCCTCGGAGGAAGTACTTGAGCTGTTCGGCTCAGTGTTCCCTTCGAAGGGGTTCTACTTTGCGTTGGTGCCATCTTTTGGAGGGTTCTCAGGATTTGTTTGGGGTTCGAAAGGCGCTACACCTGCGGTTAAGTGGACCGCCGGTTTAGACCAGGGCTGGTCAACCTTGAATGAAGCGACCTACAACCTGGCCTTTTCAGACCTCAGGTTCTAAAGTCGCTTCCGGTATCCTGAACCTAGCAGTCTCACATGGATTATCGACGCAGTTACATCAAGCAGCTTTTTGAACTCGCACCGGGAACGGAAGCGACGGCGTTTGGGTGGGTCAAGACTCGCCGCGACAGCAAGGGGCTGTCGTTTGTTCAGCTCAATGATGGCTCGACGTTCAAGGACCTGCAGGTCATAGTTGATGAGGGCGTGGTTGATCCTGAGTTACTGAAGAAGGTCACCACTGGCTCGTGCGTTGCGTTTAACGGCGTGATTGTCGAATCACCGGCCGCGGGGCAGGCAGTTGAGCTGAAAGCGTCTTCTCTCGAGATTTTCGGCGAAGCCGATCCGTTGACCTATCCCCTCCAGAAGAAGGGGGCAACGATGGAGTTTTTGCGCGAGAAGGCTCACCTTCGAGTGCGGGGGAACACCTTTGGCGCAGTATTCCGAGTTCGGAACCAGCTGTCGCAGGCAGTTCACCAGTTCTTCGATAAGCGTGGTTTCCATAACATCCACACCCCGATCATCACCGCGAGTGACTGTGAGGGAGCTGGTGCCATGTTCCAGGTCACGACGGCCCTTGAGCACGGTGCAGACGGCTATAAGCTGGCGAGAAAGGACCCTGCAGATGACTTTTTCGGGAAGCCTTCTTATCTGACGGTCAGTGGTCAACTTGATGCGGAGACGTTGGCGCTGGGAATGACAAACGTTTACACGTTTGGACCGACATTCCGAGCCGAGAATTCTTCGACCAGCCGACACTTGGCGGAGTTTTGGATGATTGAACCAGAGATGGCTTTTTGTTCTCTGGAGGGCAACATGAACCTTGCCGAGGAGTTCCTGCGGGAGACGATCCAACACGCACTTGATCATTGCGGCCCCGATCTGGAGTTTTTCAATCAACGGATTGAGCCAGAACTGTTGAAGACACTCACCCACGTTGTCGAAAGCGGATTCGAGCGGATGACCTATACCGAAGCGGTCAAGCACCTCGAGGCGAGCGACGAGAACTTTGAGTATCCAGTCTCGTGGGGTACTGATCTGCAGAGTGAGCACGAGCGATGGCTCACCGAGGTCAAGGTCGGGCGTCCGGTGATTCTCACCGACTATCCAAAAGAGATCAAGGCGTTCTATATGCGCCTGAACGATGACGGAAAGACCGTGCGGGCGATGGACGTGTTGGCCCCTCGCATCGGCGAAATCATCGGCGGCTCTCAGCGCGAGGAGCGACTGGACGTCCTTGAGCGGCGTATCTTGGAAGCAGGATTGCCCATCGATGCCTACTGGTGGTACCTCGATCTGCGCCGATTCGGCTCGGTTCCCCATGCGGGCTTCGGGCTCGGCTTCGAGCGGTTGATGATGTACGTGACGGGAATGAAAAACATCCGGGACGTGATCCCCTACTTCCGCACCCCCGGTAACGCGGATTTCTAAATGGCCAAGCGTCGCTTTCAACTGGACCCGCGCATCAAGCGCGAGCTCGTGGGTCAGCGACGCTTAATACTGCTAGGGCTCATCTGCACCGGTCTCAGTGCTGCCCTGTACGGCTCCTCAATGGGCCTCATCCGGCGCCTACTCAAGGACCTTGAGAAGATCGGGCAAACTCGCGCGTTAGAGGATTTCGACGCGATGAAAATCAGCACGCTGATGATCATCGGAGTCTTTGTGCTGCGCTATTTCTTCACTCGCGGTCAAACCTACTACCTGGCTGAAGCGGTCGCGAGACTCACAAATGGTCTCCGAGAAAGACTCCTTAATAAACTTCTGAAGCTCCCAGTTACCTACTTCAACGAAAAACGAGCGGGGTCGATTCAAAGCGTTCTGACGAACGATGTCAACGTCTTCCAATCGGCAGTACAGATCCTACGCGATTCGATTGAGGCTCCGCTTAAGGCGATCGTTGCTCTCATCCTCATCATCATCATCCAGTGGCAGATGGCGATGATCACATTCCTGATGATTCCGATTATGGGAATCATCGTCCAAAGAAACGCGAAAAAGATGCGGATCGCCCAAAAGCAGGTTCAGATTGATCTCTCGGAAGTTGGCGCGGTGACTCAAGAAGTGTTGCAGGGCGTAAGGGTTGTTAAGGCTTTCGGTGCGGAGGAGCAGGTTAATCGGGACTACGGTCGGCTCTTGCATACAAGTTTGAAGAGTCAGTTGCGGGCAGCTCTGCTGGTCGCCAGACTTCGGCCGTTGGTCGAGCTGTTGGGAGCGGTTGGTTTATGCGGCGCCATCCTCATCGGGGGTTGGCTGGCGCTCAGCGGCGATATGACGGTCAGCGATATGGCTGCCCTCGCATTTGCGCTCGACGCGATCAACCAGGGCTTTCGAGGAATTTCTAATCTCTCGTCAACATATTCTTCCGTTCAGGGAGCGGCGGACAGAATTTATTCGGAGATTTTGGACGTGCCATTGCCGCCGGAACATACTGGGCGGCAGACCCTTGAAAGCATCAACGGACTGATCGAGTTTCGAGATGTGTCTTTCGTGTATCCCGATGGAACCTGGGCACTACGAAACGTCTCGTTCGCGATCCAGCCTGGGACATCAATGGCCCTCGTCGGTCCCAGCGGAGCCGGCAAATCGACGATTGCCGATTTGCTCCAACGGTTCTACGAGCCAACCAGCGGTGCGATTTTCCTTGACGGAACTGATATCAAAAACTTGGATGTGAACTGGCTCCGGAGCCAGATCGGAGTCGTTCCCCAGCACACCTTCCTGTTTGCGGGAGGAATTGATGAGAACTTGCGGCTTGGAACTCCTGACGCCACCGACGAGCAACTGACCAAGGCCCTCCAAATGGCTCATGCGGAGGACTTCTCAAAAGAATTCCGGGATCGAAATGTCCCAGTTTTGGGCGAACGCGGAGTGCGCCTCAGCGGGGGACAGATGCAACGCATTGCGATTGCCCGGGCATTAGTGCGCGATCCTGCGATTCTACTTCTGGATGAAGCCACCAGTGCCCTCGACGCCGAGAGCGAGAAAGCGGTCACCGCGGCCTTGCAGGAGGTCATGGAGACCCGGACCACAATGTTCATCGCCCACCGCCTCACCACGGCGGCGAGAGCCGACTCCATCCTATTTCTGAAGCGCGGCGAAGTAATCGAACAGGGGTCGCATACGGAGCTGATGGTTAAGAATGGACAGTACTCGTTGCTGTTCAAAGCATTCAGCGATGGTCTCCTGGAGGATAATCTTGGCTGAGCTTTCTCTTTCAAGTCTTACCGTAGGGCGCAAGGAGATCTTGGTCAACAGTGTTTCGCTGGATCTTGCCCCGGGCCAGATTTTTGTGCTTCTCGGACCCAACGGATCTGGCAAATCAACTCTTCTCCAAACGATTTGTGGAATGGTCCGCCCCTTCGAAGGATTTGTGACGATTGACGGCAACGATGTTGCCCAGATGCCGCTTGCCACGAGATGTCGCAAAATCGCATGGGTTCCGCAAGAAGAGTTTGTTGAGTTTGGTTGGACTGCGAGGGAGTTTGCTTCTCTGGGCAGAGCCGCCCTTTCGGACTCAGTATTTGAATCAAAGGAAGATCTCAAGGCGACCGAGAATGCACTTGAATTGTGCGACGCGACGCACCTTGCCGAACGCCCTCTTCACGAGCTTAGCGGGGGCGAGAAGCAACGGATTCGAATCGCACGAGCGATCGCTCAGGATGCGGATGTTCTGGTGCTCGACGAGCCCGCCAGTCAGCTCGACGTTGCCCATGTGCTGAGTATTCTTGAGCTTGTTGCCCAACTCACCGAGGCTGGGAAAACCATCATCTTGACGGTGCATGATGTCAACCAGGCGTTGCGGCTCCCGGCACGATGGGGTTTCATCAACGAAAAGCGACTCGAAGTGTTCGAGTCGCTTGAGATGATCCACTCATCCGGCGTCTTAGAGAGAACCTACCAGACAGGGTTTCGGGTAGTTGACGCCGAGACCGTCGTCGCTGTCAGTTGCTCTTGTCGTACCACTGGCTCGTCGTAGCAGAGGCGTTCGGCGTCGGAATGTACACCTTGTCTTCGGCTTTGATCACAACCGGAGAAGAGGGCAATCCCCCCTCCTCGTCATCAGCACCCGGACCCTTCGGACCAGTCGGGCGTGCGACGGACTTAGCGATTGCATCCTTGAGCTCGCTTCCCTCTTTCTTCATATCTGGCTTTGGAGCAGGGGCATTTGCCATCTTCGAAGCTTGCTCTGCCTGAGCGCGCTCCTGGGCAAGCTTCATCTTTTCTTCCATAGAAAGGTTCTCTTCGCGGAAGGGCTTGGCAGCGATCATGAGTCCGACTCCGGCAAAGACGGCGACGACGATCAGGGCGACAGGGGATTTACGTTGTTTCATGGCTTTCGTGAATGATTGCGATCCGTTAGACTATTGTAGAAGATGTTGATGCTCGCAAGTTTCTTGCCAAGGAGAGTCCTGTCATGAGAATTGCGATTGATGCCCGGCTGGTTAGTGGAACGAACACCGGAGATAGCACCTATTGGACTTGCCTCGTCGACACTTTGATCCGCGAACACCCCGAACACGAGTTGATCTTCTTTTCCAACAAATCTCGCCCTCGAGAAGTTCCATTTGGACCACGTTGTACTTGGGAAGTGCTACCCGGAGCAAACCGTTTGTGGAGCCTTGTGAAGTTGCCGATGGCGGCGAGAAAGGCGAAGGCGGACGTTTTGCATGTTCAATACTCGTTGAGCCCGCTGGCAAAAAATGGAGTGACCACGATTCACGATACGTCGTTCTATATTGGCCCAGAGTGGTTTTCGGCTGGTGATTTGCGATCCTTGCGGCGTTCGATCCCTTTGGCCGCGAAGGCGGCAAAGAGGATTGTGACCGTCAGCAACTCGTCGAAAGCCGAAATTGAGCGGTTTATCCCCGCTGCAAAGGGCAAAGTCGTTGTTGCCTACAACGCTCGACCACCTTGGATAGCTCCAATTGAGCCACCGCAACGGGAATCCATTCTGAAGGAGCTAGGAGTTCGGGAGCCGTTTCTGCTAACCGTCGGCACGAACTGGGCGCGGAAAAACCAGGAACTTGCTGTGGCCGCAGTGAACGGCTTGCCTACTTCCCTTGCCCATAAACTGATCGTCACTGGAAAAGCAACACAGAAACTGGCATCAAGTCGTGTCCAACCCGTCGGATATGTTTCGGAACAGCAGCTTTCCGCACTCTACTCCTGCGCGTCGCTCTACCTTGCTCCAAGCCTCCATGAAGGCTTCGGCATACCAATTGTCGAGGCATTTGCCTGCGGTTGCCCCGTCATGTGCGGAATCGGGGGGGCAATGCCAGAAGTCGCCGGAAACGCGGCGAGAGTGATGAACTCATATTCAGCCGCAGATTGGACGGCGGCAATTTCGGAACTTCTGAATGAGCCTAGTAAACTAGCAGACCTCAGCCACCGAGGGCTCGCTCGCGAGAAGCAGTTCACCTGGTCAGAGTCGGCTCGACAGCACATCCGAGCCTATGAGGAAGCATGCCAACGTTTGACGAGCGACTTTTAGAAATTTTGGGGAATCCAAACCACCCTGACCGACCGCCCTTTCGTCGAGAAGGCGATTTTTTAGTCTGCACGGTTACGGGAGACAGATATCCAATCGTTGAGGGCATTCCGCAATTGCTTCCAGAGGATAGAATCGTAGGCACTGATGAGTGAATCGATATTTAAGGTCCTCGTGCTTCACGGCCCCAATCTGAACTTGACTGGATTCCGGGAGCCGGACGTTTACGGCAAGAAGCCTTTGGACGACATTGACGACGATATCAAGGCTGAGTGCGCGAGACTAAGTATCGAGGCTAGAATCATTCAATCTAACTCCGAGGGAATCCTGATCGACACGATTCAGGAGCATCGCAAATGGGCCGACGGGATCATTATCAATCCAGGCGGACTGACTCACTATTCGATCGCGTTGCGAGATGCACTTTCAAGTGTTCGACTACCCGTCATTGAAGTTCACCTCTCAAATGTTCATGCTCGCGAGGAGTTTCGGCACAAAAGCGTGATTGCTCCCGTATGTGTTGGTCAGGTGGTCGGCTTTGGCGGATTTGGCTACGTTCTCGGAATCCAAGCCCTCCTGAACCTGCAAAAGGAAGTTGTTTAATGTCTAATCTCGTTCGCTTGCGCTCCGCTCTTGCCAATAACGGCTTCTCGGCCGCTCTCGTTTCATCTCCGACGAATGTCTTTTGGCTCACCGGATTTACTGGATCGTTCGGCTATGTCGTGGTCACTGCCTTCGATGCCGTGTTCCTCACTGATAGCCGCTACACCATTCAGGCTCAGGAGCAAGTCTCGGACATCGAAATCCGAAGCTTTGCAACCCCAAAAACAGGAGTTCAGGCTCTTGGGGAGATCTTTGCGGATCTTGGCATCCTCGAACTTGGATTTGAGTCGGTCCGTACAACATACGCTCAATTCCTTGGTTGGGACGAAAAGTTTGAGAAAGTCTCGTTGAAGCCTCTCGGAGACATCGTTGAGAACCTTCGCATGATCAAGTCCGAAGCAGAAGTCGCGAAAATCAAACGATCTTGCGAGCTCACCGATGCCTGCTTCAGCCACCTGATTCGGATGATTCAGCCCGGAATCTCGGAACACGAGATTCAGCTCGAAATGGAGTTCTTCATCCGCCGTCAAGGCGGACACATGGCATTCGAACCGATTGTGGTTTCAGGTCCAAACAGCGCTCGCCCGCACGGAAAGGCCACGGAGAAACAGCTCGCGCTAGGTGAGTTTGTTACGATGGACTTCGGGGCCAAACTTGATGGCTACTGCGCGGACATGACCCGCACGGTCGTTGTCGGCAAAGCCGATGACCGAACTCGCGAGGTTTACAACCAGGTACTCAAGGCTCAGCTTGCCTCCATAGAAATGATGAAGGCAGGAGTTGTCGCCGAAACCGTAGATGCCAAAGCGCGAGAAGTCTTTGATGAAATCGGGCTCGCTAAGCATTTCGGCCACGGTCTCGGCCACGGCCTCGGGATTCTGGTTCACGACACCGGGCGACTCGGGGTCGGTAGCAAAACGATTCTTGAACCTGGTCAAGTGTGGACCGTCGAGCCGGGGGTTTACCTGGAAGGATGGGGCGGATGCCGCATTGAGGACAACGTGGTCGTGACCGAAACCGGAGTCATCAACCTGACGGGAAGCACCAAAGAACTCCTCGAATTGCCCTTGGCATGAGCACCGCACCCTCCGGCCTCAGGATCGAGAACCTCGCCCTTGTTAAGGGTGGGACGAGCCTGAGTTTGGAGGTACTGCCGGGTCAGGCCGTTGCGATTGTTGGGACGGCAGGATCCGGAAAAACCGCACTCCTTCGGGTGTTGGCGGGTCAATTGCGACCAGCCTTAGGTTCCTTTTCAGCCGGATCAGCTTGCAGACTGCTCGACGAAAGACAGATTCCGAAGCGAGGTCGTATGGACTCGTTGGCCCGTTTGAGAGGTGGAGCCTCATCTGCCTCTCGAGCAAGCGAGGCTCTGACGATTTGCGGGCTCTGGGAAGCCCGAGCCAACGCGGTCTCCGATGCGAGTCCGGGCCAGCTTGCCGCGATGTGCTTACTTCCTTCACTCTGCGAGATGGATCACATCGTGATGATCGACATGCTCGCCGACTTGATCGACCCAAAAACTCGGCGAGATGTCTTGGCGGGACTCGAAAAGCGACGACGAGAAGAGGGCACAATCCACCTCATTACAACCAATCAGATCGACGTCATCGAGCAGTGTGATGGGGTCGTGGTGATGAAGGACTCGAATTTTCGGGCATCGTCCTCTCTCGAGGCTCTTCGTGCTCGGACCATACCTGGCGAAGTGATCATCGAGACGACTCGCTCCCACGCGATTCGCTCAATGGTCGAGCCCTTTGCGATCAAAGTGACCGAGATTCCGGAAGGGCTAAAGGTCGAGACTTTTGAGGGACAAGAGCTTGCTCAAAAGCTTCTGATCGCCGGATACGGAGACGTTCGCTGCACGTTTGTGAAGCGACCTTCATTAGCGGATGTCTTGGTCACACTACTCTGATCTGGAGAGTGAAGACCTTCTGGGAAAGACCTCTTCCCGAAATGCAGACGTTCTCTACCAGGCTTCCCAGTGGGTGAGCGTTTCCGCTGAGATCCGGTCGTTTCGAGGAAGGATTTTGGCATCCGCAGGTCGCTTTCCGATTGCGATAAGCAGGATCGGAAGGTGAGTCTCGGGAATGTTGAATACTTCGCTGACTTGTTCGGAAATGAAGCCACCAAGTGGGGCAGTATCCCAGCCAGCCTCGTGGGCCGCAAGCATGAAAGTCATTGCCCAGAGCGATCCGCCTCGGAATGCCTCATCTCGCTGCTTCTGTGCATTTCCTTCGTACGCACCGTGTGCCGAGCCAACGAACCCCTCCCTTCGCTCCTCGCCAAAGTAACCATTACGAATCTGGCTGGAGGCGACCTCATCAGCGTGGAGATGATGTTGGAGGTTGCCCAGCAGAATCAGCATCGCGCTCGCATCAGTGATTTTCGGTTGGTCGTAGCTGACTTTCCGAAGTTTCTGTTTGGACTCAGGAGTTGAGCAGACGATGTACTCCCATGGCTGGAGGTTCATCGAGCTTGGCGCGAGGTTTGCCAGATTGCTCAATCGCAGGATTTCTTCCTTGGTGATCGGTACCGCTGGATCGAAGAACGGTATCGAGCGGCGGGTTTCGATGGCCTCGCTTATCGTCATGACTAAGAGTTTATACGCCCGGCTTCTTAGGTTGCGGTGGCCAGACCCGTTCAATCGTCATTGTTCGACGAATTTTGGTGACCGCCTGTAGCCTGAGTGCTTCCGTCATTTCGATTCGCATCTGGTCAAGGTCTTCCTTTGCCAGGTCTTTTCCAAACTTATCGATACGGAAGAACTGGATGCCATTTTGGATCTGTGCAGGCTTGCTGAATTGGTTGGCCTTCAGTAATCCGATTTCTGACCGCACGTCATCTGGGAACGCCGACAGGAGTCGCCATCCAAGCCGACCTCGAGACTCCCTGCCGGCTTCATCGGTCACAACATCATCGACCACTGCTTCCCATGCGTCGCCCTTTTGGAGTCGGTCATAAGCACCTTGAGCAATCTTGATTGCGCTGGCAAGGTCCGTCGCTGAGTTTGAGGCAGGCTTGATGATGATCGTCGAGACCTTTACATACAGTTTCGGATCGAACTCGGCAAAGGCAATCTTGGTCAATAGAAGCGATGTCTTGACCGCAAGATACAGTCTTGCTCGCGTCTGGCCGGAGCTCACCATTGCTTGCTCGAGCGTTTGCCCAGGGGCTAAGTTCGCCTTCATAGCGTCGAGCTCCCGCTGAACGCCGTCGTCGATCTCCTTTCCCGTGAGAAAGATTCCCAGCTTATCGGCCTCGGCCTTTGCGAGTTGGAAGTAGGTGACTTCGTTAAGAATTTCGTCCGCCTTAACGTCCCAAAGCAACGCAGCTATGTCGCTTGCCCTAATCTCTTGGCCGTTCACTTTTACCAACACCTGATCCTTGTCGGGCGCAGGCTTGAGGTTTGGAATACCAAGTTGGATTCCACCCGTCTGGAGGGCGATTTGGAGTCCGGCGATGGCGGCGACAATGCTCATAGGTTCACGGAGTTAGACGACAAACTGCGGCAAACGAATCATCTTGGTACCGCAACGGAATCAAGAAGGCGCTTGATGACGTCGTCGGCGGTTTGCCCTTCAATCTCGGCCTCAGGCCGGAGAGAGACTCTGTGTCGCAAGACAGCAGGAGCGATTTCCTTAACGTCGTCCGGAGTAACGAAGTTCCGCCCGCGCATGAAAGCAAATGCTTTACTGATATTCATCAGTGCGATTCCCGCTCGTGGCGAGGCACCGACCATGACATCGCGGTTATCCCGTGTTGCATGGACGATTTGATAGATGTAATTGAAAATCTTGTCCTCGATCGTGGCCGTTTTGACTTCATTTTGCAAGTCAAGGAGCTCCGTCTGAGAGATGACATTCTGAACACCCGCTGCCTCAAGATTTTGCGGCGTAAAGCCGGAATGGTGAATTCTCAAGACTCCAAGTTCTTCTTCTGGCGTCGGGTAGCGAAGAAGTACTTTGAGAAGGAAACGATCCTGTTGCGCTTCTGGGAGCGGATAAGTCCCCTCAAACTCGATTGGATTTTGGGTAGCGATGACGATGAAAGGCGAGGGGAGCGGATGGGCCGTTCCGTCTACGGTAACACGCCGCTCTTCCATGGCCTCGAGCAAAGCGGCTTGAGTTTTGGGAGGGGTGCGGTTGATCTCGTCGGCGAGCAACAATCCAACAAAAGCCGGGCCTTCGCGGAAGGTGAACTTGCCTGTCGAGGCATCGTAAATCATCGTTCCTGTCACGTCGGAAGGCATGAGGTCCGGCGTGAATTGCACTCGGCCAAACTCTAAACCAAGAACGTGCCCAAGGGTGCGAACAAGCAAGGTCTTACCAAGCCCGGGAACTCCTTCAAGAAGGACGTGCCCATTTGCCAGGGTCGCGGCAATGATTTGGTCAATCACTTCATGTTGACCTGAGATCACTTTCCCGATCTCAGATCGAACGCTTTGGACCTTGGCTTCGATGCTCATAAACTCTCCTAGCTTGGCACAGATGCCTGGTTTGTGCAACCCATTGACGGTACGTTAAGGTAGAAACAGGGGGGTAGTAATGCTTGAAGTTCAGGGACTGGTAAAGGAGTACAAGGAGTACCGCGCGGTCAACGAGGTCTCGTTCCGCATTAATCCGGGTGAAATTGTCGGGCTGATTGGGCCGAACGGGGCGGGGAAAACGACCGGGATGCGCTGTATGGCGGGCATTCTTCGCGCGACCAGCGGCCGCGTTCTGATCAACGGCTACGAAATCAACGAGGACCAAGCAAAGGCGAAACGCGGACTTGCCTTTGTTCCCGAAGTGCCGTCTCTCTATGAATTGCTCACCGTCTACGAGCACTTAAGGTTCATCGCGATGTGCTTCGACACGCTGCCAATTTTTGAAGCGAAACACGAAGAGCTCTTGGCCCGTTACCACCTTCTTGACAAGCGAAACGACCTCGTCGCAACGCTGAGTAAGGGGATGCGGCAGAAACTATCCGTCGCCTGCGCCCTTGTACACGAAGCCAACGTCTTTCTCCTCGACGAACCCCTGATCGGAATCGACCCCGCGGGAGCCCACGAACTGAAGCAGGAAATCGTTCGGATGAAGGAAGGCGGAGCCGCGGTCTTAATCTCCACCCACTTGCTCGACACTGCCGAGAAATTGTGTGATCGAGTACTGATCATGGCGCGAGGGAAACTATTGGCCGAGGGAAGTCCTGAAGAACTACGCGAACACTATGGGATGCAAGGACAGTCGTTGGAAGAAGTCTTCCTTCAGCTCACGAACGAGGTCGCTTAATGAAGCCGCTCCTGTACCTGTGGGCCAGGCAGATTTTTAACGGAGTCAAGCGAGCCGTCAGCTCCCCCAAGCGTCTCATCTCAGTTTTAGTTGGTTTGGGCTACTACATCGGCTTCTTTTTGCGACCTTGGGAGAAGCCAACGACGTTCACAAAGAAAGGTGAGCCGTTACTGCCCAAAGGGTTCCAATTTGAGATCGCAAACGTTCAGCCGATTGTGTTTCTGGTCTTCATGGGCATCAGCATCCTCATGGCCGCAGGGGTGTTTGCCATGAAGAACACGTTCAAGCCAGCGGATGTTGACGTACTGTTCCCCACTCCGGTCTCATCGCGCCTGGTGATGTACTTCCGGCTTTTTCGTGAATACATTTTCACCCTCTTTTTCCCTCTCTTGATGCTTTTCTTCGGCTTCAAGCCGCTTTCGGGCCTAGCAGCGGGTCTCAAAAAAGGTGATCCACTGGGTTTCGATCAAGCGCTTCGAGGAGTTGTGCTCTCTTGGTTCCTCATGGCGGCAGTCTGGGTCGCCCTCAGCTATGCTCTGTCGTTCTCCTTGGCCAAAAATGAGAAGCAGTCCAAGAAGATCCTGCGCATTTCAGGTTGGACGATTTCGCTGGCGGTCGTCATCGTTTTTGCGACCTTTGGGGCCAAGATGTACATTGATCCGTCCTGGAAGACGATTGTCGAGACGACTCAGATGCCTCACGTCCGGGCGATCATGATCATTCCCTATCTCACGACTCTGCTAGCGGTGGGTTCATTCGCCGGTACTCTGGCTGGCTCGCTCACCTCGGCGGCAATCCTGATCGCCGTCGTCGCAGTTTCGTTACGCTACGCTTCTCATCTGAGTGGATGGATGTACGACCAAGCGGCGACCCGCGGCTTCCAGGGTCAGACGATGCGCGATATGCAGCGAAAAGGCGACATGACGGGCATGCTCGTCGAACATGCCAAGTCGGGCAAAATCAAGCGAGGTCGGATTGCACAAAAACTGCAAGACGTGAAACTGCTCAACGGTTGGGCCCTCATCTACAAGGAGTGGCTGATCCAAGCCCGAACTGGTATCGGCATGAGCTTTGTCTTCATGCTGATTTTAGGCTTCATGGCCGTGATGTTCCTCAGCATCCCCGAAAAACGTGAGCGGGTACTTCCCTTCGTCTACCTGGGATTTGTCGGATTCATGACCGCCAACTTCGGCTCCATCGCTGCCTTCAACGGATTCCAGGAAACCCTGCGCCGAGTGGAAGTGATCAAGCCGCTACCACTGACCTCCAGGCAGATCGCGTTTTACGAAGTCGCCGCAAAGTCATTTGTTGCCATCCTCCTTGCGGTTGTTCCGTACCTGATCGGGCTAATTTACAAACCGGGTCTGTGGCAGTTCCACCTCGCCGGGCTCATCGCCTCACCAGCAATCGGCGTCGGAATGGTCAGCGCGATCTTCCTCGTGGTCGTCCTGTTTCCTGATTTTGATGATCCCACGCAGCGCTCATTCCGAGGATTGATGCAGTTGCTAGCGATGGTCTTTGTGATGGCACCAGCTGTGGGACTATTCATCTTATTCCTCGGATTCGTCAAAACGTCTCCGTTGGTTCCTGCGCTCCTGACTGCGGGCATCATGTGTGGAATCGTAGCCCTGTTCACGACCCTTGCTGGGCGGTTTTATGTTGACTACAACCCATCCGAGTAAACTGTTTCCTCTTCGGAACTAGAAATCTAATTCCGCTTGTTACTCCTAAAGACATGAGAATCCGCCCCTCGACCAAAATTGCCATTGGCTTTGTCACACTCCTTGCGGTCGGATTTGGTGGATCTAGGCTCTACACTCAAGTACGACTAAGCGGAGTTAAGCTCGAACCCATCTCTTCAGAGAACTTTTGCCTCGTTGCGATCAGCGAAGAGGCCAGAGTCAAAATTCTCGCCGTCAACCGCATGGTGCAAGTCGTTGAGGCGTCGGATGACTTCAAGGCCGGCGGTTCTGACTCCGGGGGATCTGACTCAGGCTCTATCAAAGCCCGAGTACCCATGAAGGAACTTCTCGGAATCCTGGATGGCGATTCTTCTGGAATCACCGGCTTACTTTACAAACTTTCGAAGAAGGAGAGTAGCGAGGAGCCAAGTGAAGAGGCACCGATCTGGTCGCCAGCCGACGCTGCAAAGGCAATTGGTGGAGATAGCGTACTTAAGGCAAAACTTGAAAATGACTTAGGAATAGGACTCGACGGCAAACTGAGTACGAAGCTCAATCGTATCGCCTTCTATCACGGAATTCGGCTTCAAGTTCCGGTCACATTTGATGTTCCAAACGCCTCCGGGAAGCCGGTCACAGGATTTAACATTATGCCTGTCAAATCGAAGGCAATGAGTACGTTGTACAAAGAGTTGGAGTCTAAGTTTTTGGATGCGGAAGCGCTCGACCGATACTACGCAGATTTTGTAAAAAAGAATGAGGGCGTGTCGAAGGAAGACCCCTCAAGCTTGATCAAAAACATCTTCGAAAAGGGAGAAGCCGGTGAGGGGTACGCAAAAGCTCTCAATATCCTGAAGCACTCAATCGTCATAACCAACCTTAAAATGGTCGAGAAAGCGAGTTTTGAAGAAGTCAAGAGCGAGAAAGAGACTTCTTACGATCTCAAAATCCAGCTCACCGACGAAGGAGCGGCTCGACTTTGGAAGTTTTCGGCTGAACACCCAAACACCAAGATCATTGTCGTCAGCAAGAAGATCCCGATTGCGGCGGCAACCGTCGGAACTCAGCTCAACAGCAAAGAACTGGTGATTAAACAGATTGCGGACAGGACGCTAATTCAGGAAGCTGTAGACTTAGTCAATTCGCGATAAGCGCGGGAGAATCTATTGAATTACAACTGGAAGATATCAATTGGAGTGGTGGGCTTAGCGGTCATCGGCTGCGGAAAATCTGAGTACAAGCCTGTTCCTGTCGAAGAAGTCAAGACGGAAATCCCGACAAAAATTTCTCCTGAACAGCTCTACCCTCTGAAGGTCGGCAACCTGTGGACTTATGCACTCGAGATTTCGCGAGAGCTTGAAGGTAAGCCAGCTGAGTCTGGTTCGGTCGAGATCGGTTACGAAGTTAAATCAGTTTCCAACCCGTCGACAGGCGTGACGCGTGGCGTCATCGTCATGACCGAGGAAGGCAAGCCGAAGGACGAGCAGGTCTGGGAGATCGACTCGGCCGGCGTCCACCAAATATCGGTTGGAAAAACTCCCGTCGCTTACTCGCCAAAGCAGACTATTGTCAGCTTCCCGCTGAAGTTCGACGAGATCAGGTCTTTCAAAGGCACCGGCATCACCCCGCTTGGCGAAAATGGAACGATGGACTACAAGTTCTCGACCCACGAGCCGCAACCGGTCGATACCGACAGTGGACGTATGAGCGGGCTCTTTATCGAGTCGAGTGGTACGTTTAAGTCGGCGAAGGGTGAGGGCGTGGTCGGAAACAACAGCTGGTTCGTTCCCGGTGTGGGTCTTGCCCGGTTTAAGCAAGTCGTTCAGATTCAGGGTGGTCGAAGCTCGCTGACATTGCGCCTAAAGAGCTACACTATCAAGTAATGAATCGACTGTTCTTCTTGCCGTTCGCTGTCGCTATTCTTGTTGGATGCGGAGATAAAAGTGCCGCGTCGAATTCTCCAACGAGTTCGAGCGACACGAATGCACCAGCTGAATCGCAGAAAGCTCTCGAAGTGCCCGCAGATCTGAAGACGGATGCTTTCGAGTACTACGGACTCGGACGAACTGAGCCCATGAAGTTGGCGATCAAGCAATCTGGTCAGGCCGACAAAGTTGGAACCCAGACCTTCAAGCTAGTTAAAGTAGAAAATGGCGTCGCTGAGTACAACCTGGAAAGTTCCGACGAGCTGGTTGGGTTAGATACGGCGAGCTTCAAAGTTGAGAAGGAAGGCATCCGAGCTGCCTCAAATGCAACGATTTCTTCGGATCAATCAACTTGGGAGCTACCGGCCGGGCTGACTCCTGGCAAAACTTGGGAGATCAAGACCACGAAAGACAGCGTCATGCAAATGACGGGGACAAATAAAGTCGTGGGAACTCAGGAGGTCAAGACTCCCGTTGCTACCTACAAGGACGCTTTGCTGATCACGGTAAACGCAAGCGGCAGCCAGGGCGGACGCTCGTTCAAGCTGAACTCAAAGCTTTGGCTAGTCAAGGGACGTGGAACGGTAAAGACGGAGATTGAATCCATTGAGGGTAAGACCACCAACAAGATTGTCATGGAAGAGGTTAAGTAGCCTCTTACTGCTGGTATCGGTTTGGGGTTGCGACCAGGTTCAGATGAATGTCCCAAAGGGCACTTATCTTGGTTCTGTTTCCGACATAGGCAGGGTTTGCCCGCCCGGTAATGAAACGTCATTCTGCATTGACGGCACGATTATGCCTAGCCAACTCGGAACCGAGTCTGAAGGCACCACGCGAGTCATCGAAGTCAAGGATCGAGACGTGACCATTGACCGTGAGCAGTACGAAGTTGCGGCGAAAGCTCTACTGGTTCGGGAAGCTGGCGACGAAGTTTACGATCCTCCGATCGATATCATCCGAATCCCAATGTACGCTGGAGACTCTTGGAACTGGTCTGGAAACCTTATTTCGCCTTCTAAGCCGATCCCCGCCCGGGCGAAGATAACCACCGAAGACGCCCAAGTACCGTATCAAGGCAAATCGGTTCGGGCCGTTCTTACCACGGTAGAGCTTGAAATCCTCCTCGACACCCCCCGATCCCGTACAATGAGGTTCTGGGTTACGAAGGATTACGGCATTATCAAGCGTGAATTCGGCACCTCGATCCGCCAGCCCAAAGAGTAGCTTATGGCTTCCATCACACTTCGACCGACCAGTGAAAGTCGCACGTCAGGTGTGGGGATTGACTGGTGGTTAATTGGTGCGGCTATTGCGTTGACCCTGATCGGCCTTGGGACAATTTACAGTTCGCACTACGGTGAGACAACGAAATTCTTCAAGGACCAGCTGATGAACATCGGCGTGGGTCTTGTCCCGCTCAGCATCTTCGCCTTCATCCATCCTCGCGTTTGGGCGAAGATGATGCCGGTTGTCTACGGCCTAAACATGCTTGCTCTGGTCGCGGTCAAGTTCATGGGAAAGACGGTCAACGGCGCTGAAAGGTGGATCAAAATAGGCCCCATCCAGATTCAGCCTAGCGAGATGGCAAAGATCCTCCTTGTGATTACCCTCGCAGCGTTCTATGCCTCCCGGCAGGATCGCATCAAGGAGTTCAGCACGTTTGCAATCGGCCTTTTGCACATGGCAGTGCCAATCATCTTTGTGTTTATTCAGCCTCATCTTGGAGCTTCTCTCCTACTCATAGCAGTGTGGATTGCTCTTTCGCTCGTGGCGGGCGTGCCGCCGAAGTTCCTTGCGCTTGTTGTCGGGGTCGTCGTCGCACTCGCAGGATTAGTGCTTTTTGTTACGCCTGTTCGTAAAGCGATCCTCAAGCCCTACCAAGAAGAACGAGTCCTGGCACTCATCCATGGCGGAACGAAGACTGCTGATGAAAAGAAAAGAGGCGTGGTAAAAGGGGATGACTACCAAGTTCAACAGGGCTTCTACGCGATTGCCAATGGCGGCATTGCTGGAACCGGGTTTCTAAAAGGAACCCAGAAGTTCAACGTACCTGAGCAAGAAACCGACTTCATTTTCACCGTGTTTAGTGAGGAGTTTGGGCTACTTGGAAGCGTCGCTCTGCTCGGACTCTTTGCTCTGCTCTTCTACCGTCTCTGGCTCGGCATGCTTGCTGCAACTGATTTCTACTACCAAATGCTCTTGGCTGGCATCCTCACCGTCTTAGCGTTTCATTTCTTTGTGAACGTCGGCATGGTGCTGAAAATCTTCCCGGTCGTCGGTCTCTGGTGCCCCTTCCTTAGCAAAGGCGGCACAGCGATATGGCTATGTATGTCCCTCATCGGTCTTGCCGTAAATGTCAGAACCCGAGAGCGAGCTGTCCTCTTTTAATCTGAGCTCGGTTGACAAACCTGCTGAATCCCCGCCTAGAGAGTGAGGATGAAAAACTTGATACTTGCTGGCGACTAGGATTCAAAGTCGGCCAGTGAATCAGTTCCAAGAGCACTTGCACCAACTCGGTGCCATGTTGGTGCAGTTAGGTTCAAAACTTTGCACCAACTGCACCGACCCACACGTGTTTACGGGAGTTTGTAGCCTTTGCGGTACGGCCGCCGGTAAGCCCAGGTGTCCTTTCCGGCCTTCCCAACGATGTCCATCTTCTTGCTATCCCACACAATCTGCTCGCCGCTATAGACGGCAACGTTTGCGAGGTGGCACACATCAGTCGTCCGTGCCATCGACTCGAGCGAAGCGCGCGGAAGCTCTTTCGACTTGATGCAGTCTACAAAGTTCTGCCAGTGCCCGGTTTCGCCGTAAGGTTCCTTCTTGAGTCCGAGATCCTTGCCGTTCGGGTCAACCAGCATGATTCCACCCCGCCAAGCGCGGAGCGTCTTGCCATCTGCAAAGACCCACTCGATGCCGTGCTCCGGCTTTCCTGGGTGGTCGCGAAGAACCGACCAGGTCATCGCAAACTCATGCTCGGGGAACGTCATGATCGCATCAATGCTATCCGGAGCGTCTCGGTCATCGTTGACCGCCGACCACTGGCCGCCGCTCGCAACGACCTTGCTCGGCATGACGATGTCCTGATCCTTTGACATTGCCAGAAGGGCGATATCGATCATGTGAACACCCCAGTCGGTGGTTCGAGCACCGCCCGTGTTCTTGCGCATCCGCCATCCCCAGTGGACGACGTTCGACTGGTATGGCTGTGGCTGTGCAGGACCCAGCCAGGTGTCGTAGTCTAAGCCCTTCGGCGGCTCTGTGATTGGCTTGCGGCCAACATTGCGTGCGTCAGTCGTCCAACATCGAATGTGAACGACCTTGCCAAGCGTTCCACCACGGACCAGATCGATGGCCTGAACAAACTCACCGGTGCTTCGCTGCCAAGTACCCACCTGGACAACGCGGTTGTGCTTACGGTGGGCCTTGACCATCGCCTGAGTCTCCACAATGTGGTGACTGAGGGGCTTTTCAATGTAGATTTCCTTACCGGCCTGCGCAGCGTGGATGAACTGGATGGCATGCCAGTGATCAGGCGTAGCGATGACAACCGCATCGATATCCTTCCGATCAAGGAGTTTGCGATAGTCCTTGTAAGCGTCCGGCATCTTGCTCTGCCGCTTCTCAGCGGTCGCCATTGCAGGCGCAAGCTGAGCATCATCGACATCGCATAGTGCCGCGATCTCAACGTCTTCAACGTTGAGAAGATTGGTCATGTCACTGGGACCCATGATCCCAGTGCCGATGACCCCTATCGTGACCTTGTTGTTCGCGCTCATTTGTAGATTGGGAGCTTGTAGCCCTTGCGGTAATTGCGGCTGTATGCCAGGGTGTTCTTTCCGGCTTTGCCGACGATGTCCATCTTAGCCTTGTCCCATCGAACCATCTCTCCAGCTTGGAGTGAAGCGTTTACCAGGTGGCAGACGATCGTTGTTTGGGCAACCGAGTCAAGATCAGCCCTCGGAGTCTCTCGCGACTTGACACAGTCCAAGAAGTTCTCCCAGTGACCCGACTCCTGCGGCTCGGCATCTTCCTTCGGAAGTTGCTTTCCGTTGGCATCAACAATTTCCCACCCACCGCGCCAGGCCCGAAGGGTACGTCCATCGGCAGAAACGAACTCGGTGCACTGCCCTGGTTTGTTCGGATGGTCTCGAAGAACCGACCATGTCATCGCAAACTCGGGGTCGCCAAAGTTCAGGATTGCCTCAGTGACGTCGGGCGCATCGCGGTCGTCATCCTTAATCGCCCAGTTCCCACCCGTCGACATCACTCGGTTTGGCATCGGGAGATCAAGCCCCTTGCTCATGCCAAGCAAGGCGATGTCCATCATGTGGACACCCCAGTCGGTGGTCAAACCGCCACCGGTGTTCATAATCCATCTCCAGTTCCAGTGAGTAATGTTCCCCTGGTACGGACGCATTGCGGCCGGCCCGACCCACATGTCATAGTCGAACCCATCGGGCACAGCGATCGGCTGTTGCTTTCCTAGTTTGGTGCCATCAGCAATCCAAGCGCGGCAGTGCACGATCTTGCCCAACTTACCAGCTCGGATGTATTCGATTGCGTTGTGGAATTCTCGGGTGCTTCGTTGCCAGGTTCCAACTTGGACAACTCGCTTAAAGTGTCGCTTTGCTCCGACCATTGCCTTCGCTTCGACGATGTTATGGCTGATCGGCTTTTCGCAGTAAATGTCCTTCCCTGCTTCACAAGCGTGGATAAGGTTGAGCGCGTGCCAGTGATCGGGCGAACCGACAATGATCGCGTCGATATCTTTGTTCTCAAGCATCTTGCGGTAGTCGCTGTACACCTCGGGCTTTCTGCCGTACTTCTTGTTGACATCATTGAAATCATTAGGGATTCGATTCTTGTCAACGTCGCAAAGGGCGGCGACTTCAACGTCTTCGTAACCCATAAAGGTTCGCATGTTGCTTGCGCCCATTCCGCCGCAACCGATCAAACCGAAGACGAGCTTTTCGTTGGCTGACTTCGATCGCTTCTTGGCCGGAGCCGCTTCGGCGAGGGTGCCGAGACCAAGACCAAGACCGACTGCGGTTGCAGAGGTTGCCTTCATAAAATCGCGTCGAGAAAAGTTGTTTGAACCCATGGACTACCTTGTCACCAACCGAAGAGTTGGTTTGCAGGATGTTATCACGATTTGGGCTGAAAAGTGGCGTCAAAACGAGCAAGGAGAAGCGAGTTATCGATAAAAAGAAACTTGATCGCCTTCTTCCAACTCACTTCCCCATCGGTTGCGAGAGATTTGTGCCACGGAAGTTTGGCGGAGATTGCAGTCGCCTCCTTTCCGTTGACGATCAGCTTCGCGGAGAACGTGCCGTACTTGGTGACCGTTCCCCGGATGTCCCATTTGTCGACCGTACCGGTCACGATGCCGTTGGCATCTACCTTGAACTTCAGAATGTCGATCCCGACCTGGCCGCCATATTGTGGAGCTAGCTTGAACGCATACTCGCCAGCGAAATCTTCCACCTTTGAGTCTGGCTCCAGATCGACCTCGTTGAGATAATTGCTACCGGGGAAGCCAGCCAACTTGGTTCGAAGTGCCTTGCCAAATCCAGCAATCCCCTGATCCTGAACTTTTGCAATTTCTGGTTGCAGTTTTTTGATGAGGAGAATCGAAATGTCTTCCCAGTCCGGGCTGAATCCGAGAATCTTTGCAATGACCAAGAGGTCCGGCTCGCCCCCTTCGACAAGGTACGTCATCACGACACTCAGAGGAGTCAGATTGCCGCTCATCGTGAACTCCTCATCGGAGCGGGACTTGGCATACGAAGCAGCGGCCTCCTTACCCTTCTCCTTCAAGAGCACGTAAGTTTGCGCCATTGCTAGATGAGTTTTGAGCTTCGGGTCGGTTTCCTTGAGGCTGCCCATGATCAACTTGGCGGGAGCGAGTTGATCGGAGAAGAGGTAGTTCCACACCAGATGAACCGCCAGGTCATCGGACAGGCCCCCTTTCGTCTCAATCTCCTGTTTGAGTTTTGCGACTAGATCGAGATCGCCGTACTGTAGAGCCGAAAGGAGTCGAATCTCGGTGAGGTCACGACTTGCCTTTTGCTCTGCGTTCAAACTCAACTGAACATTCAGCCAGTACCACGCCTCGAGACCAAACCCGGCACGACACAACTCACGGGAATATGCGATCAGAAGATCAGTGTTCGAGAGAATTTCGGGGAGATAAGGGCGGAACTGAAAAAGGATTTCGCGCCGGAGTTTTGTGGCTTCCTGGGTACGGTCCTTGTTCCACAGATCAATGGATGCAAGTTCTATCCATGTGCTGAAGCTCACCGAAACGGCGTCGACGCGGCTAGAGGCATACTTGAAGACTGACTCAGGAATCTCCCCGCCAAACTGGGACTTTGAGAGATTCTCGCCAATCCATTTGATGAGATTCGATTCAAAGCTCAAAGGCTGGTCTTGCAGAAGTTGCATCATCTGATCGGGTTCGATTGCTTTCTCCGCAATCAGTCTCGGGGTCAACTTCAGCAGTGTCAAGACTGGGATTCGACTGCGGATTGCGGCGTCAACGTACTGCTTAAGATTCGCCTTATCCTGCGCGAAGCCGAACTCAATCATCGAATACGATGCGAGATGCGAGAGGCCCTCAGTTTTCACCGCCAAACTAAGCCAAGTGCCGAGTCGTCCGGTGTCCGGCTCAGCCAGCAAGTCTCGGATCATTGCGTCAATGACATCGGATCGGGTGAGTTTAGAGTCCAGACACTTCAAGTGATGGTCGAATGCTTCCTGCCCCTTACCATCCAGCCGAGCAAGTTCCCCTTGGGCAAACTCACGTTCAGTGGATTCCCATGATGAGTTATTGAGTTTCCCCTTTAGGAATGCCGCAGCCTCAGACTTCGGCAAGTTCCAGCGCTCCATCAGCGTTACGATGTAGGTTGCTTCATCGAAGTCCGACTCAAATTTTCCTATGAGGTGGGAAATTGCCTTGGCAGCGAGCTCGCTTGAAACGAGTCTTGGGGGCAGAAGAGTTGTCATCGCAGCGCGCCGATTGGTGAGTGGACGATCAAGGATGAAACGCCGTCCAACGCGCTCAAGCTCGTAAGTTCTCCCAAGTCGGCTGAGAGCAAGAAAGTACTGTAGGAGAGTTGAATCAGAGATGTCACCCAATGCCTCCACGGCCTTGAAGCACTCGACGGCCCGAGTGTAGTCGCCCTTCTCGACGAACTCTCGACCGAGCTTTGAAAGCAGAGCGACCCTCTGAAATCGATCCAGTGGGGTTGATTGGATCCCAGACAATTGCTTGTCAGGATCGGAGGTGGTGATCAAACCAAAGGCAACATCTTGGGCGGCATCTGCGTAAACCGCCGGAATTTGCTTGTTTGATCCATACTCGCCAGCGGTCGCCGCAGCGACAACTTCTTTGAGCCGACTGCCGATCTTCGAAACCCAGACGGCACCTGTAACCGGATCAGCTAAGGCTTGGTTTTGCAGCGAGCGAGTCAGATAGTATGTGAACGCTCCCTGTTGGCGGTTACGCAACTCATAAGACTTGGCGCCCGGCTCACAGCCCAACAATACGGCGATATTGGTCTTCTTGCCCAGAGCGATGAGCTCGTTGCCAAACGCATTCTTTTCCCCGGCGCGACATGCATCGGAAAGGATGGTGACGCTTTTGAGACCGGCATCCGCCAGCCGTTTGATGACGGATTTGATGGACACTGCCGTGGAGGCGTAATCGGCAGGATTTGTGTCGGAAGGAAGCCAGTAGTCTCCGTCTTTCAGTCCCACCCCGTGACCACTGAAGAACACAATGAACTGATCGCCTTTTTCGAGATCAGGTGACTTGAGGATTTCCGTCAGTTTAGCGTCGATGTTGCCCTTCGTGGGCTTCGTAAATCCAGGCTCATCGGAAAGTGTATGGATTTCATCTTTGTTGAACCCATAAGAAACTAAGAATTCTGAGAATCTCACGGCGTCTTTGCCCGAGAAGCTGAGCTTAGAGATGCTCGAGTAGCCGCTGACGCCAATACAGAGGGCCCACTTCTTTTCGGGGAGGAAGGTCGAAAAATTCAGCTCGGCGCAAGCGAACGAGCTTGCCAGCAGACAGACCAAGAGAATCAGCTTTCTAACCATGAGCCCGTTTGCTAGACGTTACCCACCTTCAGCGGTTACGGTAGATTGAAAACGGCTTATGGCGATCAAGGTTGTAATTGTTGGTGCTTCGGGGCGAATGGGGGCGGTGGCTTCGCGTTGTTTAGCGGCGGACCCTCGGTTTGAGATTGCTGGGCGAGTTGGGCGGGTCGAGGCAGACGGCGTTGAGAGTGATCTCGAAGCTTGTCTTAACCGGACGTCTCCTGACGTGCTTTTGGAGTTAACCACGGGCCGCACTGCTGGAGCACATTCCCTTTTGGCTTTGCGCCGAGGGGTTCGAGTAGTCATCGGTTCAACCGGATTGCCGCAAGTCGAGTTGGACGAGATTGAGAAAGCCGCGACCGGCTCAGCAGCGTTCCTCGTTCCAAATTTTGCCGTTGGCGCAGTGTTGATGATGCACTTTGCGGGACTCGCCTCGGCTTGGTTACCGGACGCGGAGATTATCGAGCTTCACCACGAGAAGAAGGTTGATGCTCCGAGCGGAACTGCAATGCGAACCGCCCAGATCATACAAGAATCGCGTACTTGTGAAGCCCTAGCATTGCCAGAACCGTTATTGAAGGCGGAAGGCGCGCGAGGCGCAAGGGTCAACGAAGTTCCGGTGCACTCGGTACGTCTCAGGGGGATGCTGGCCCACCAGGAAGTGCTGTTCGGAGGCCAAGGCGAAGTGCTCACCATCCGTCACGATTCGCTCGACCGATCCTCTTTTGAATCCGGAATCTGCCTCTCCTGCGAGAAGGTCATGGAGATGAGCGGGCTAGTCGTTGGTCTTGAGTCAGTGATGTTCTAGTCCACGAATTCGACTAAGCCCCATCGCTCAGGCTGATGCATGTCGACCATGCCTTGAGGAGACCAGACCCAGTTATCTTCTGGAAGTCCTGGGCGCTTTTGATACTGACCATCGACTACATCCAAGTGCCACTGCACCCTTGAGAAGTTGATCTTCCATCGGTCGCCGGGAGCGGGAGGCACCTCGCCTTTGGAAATCTCCCAAAGAGCGTGCCAAGGGATGTGGATCTCTAGGCTCCAGCCTTTGTCCGTGTCGGCGGGGTCGTTGAGCGTTCCTTCCAAGTGAACAGCCGTTCTCAGTCCCTGAATCTCCCAGCCATCGACGCCACGCCCCTGCTCGTAGTAAGGACGGATCAGGAGGAGATCCCACGTGGTGTTGAGGGCATTGATTTCGAGTTCTGCGTAGGCAAGACCATCATTGTCAGGGTCGAGGAAGACTTCGAAATCATTGTCATGGAAGATGACCGAGTCGTGCTCAGTGAGGGTTGCCCAGAGGTGTGGCTCCTCCATCTCGGCTCCGATATAGAGACCATCTTCAGCCCAGAACATTTTCATCCTTGTTCGATGACGGGGGGTTGGTCGGATATCGCCTTCGATGTCAACGAAGTCATCGGACCACTCGCAAGCGGTCCACGGACTCTTGTCGAGACGCCCGTTGAGCGTCCCAATCCCCTCTTGGCGTGTTGCTCGGTAAGTTCTCACTTGTTCCAAATCAAATCTTGGCGCGTGAATCCAATGGCTTCGACGCCCTTGATTCCGTCTTTCAGCATCGTCGGATTGATCACCAGGATGTCTGGAATCGCAACTCCGGCGCTGAAGAGCGGAATACGCTCGCTTAGTCTGGCCGAGGATAGATTCGAGGCGTGGAAGAAGCTCAAAGAGGTGCCTTGCCGATCAACTCTTCGTAGCAAGAGCGAGTCGGCCGAGCGCTCCTGGACATCGAATTGTGCTTCGAAGAGGGCGTTACCCTTTCCGATCGAGTAGCAAAGGGCATTTCGACCGGTGCCAGACTTGAGAAACTCCACGTCGGACATGATAGCAACTCCCGAATTCCCTCGGTACCAGAACTGTTCAGCGTCGAAGCGAGCTCGGTTTCGCATCCAGGCGTTCTCAGCATCGGTGCCACGAGTGCCGTAAACGAGGACAACTCGGTTATCTAGACTTGCCTTGAAGCCTTTGCCAACTGGAGCGTCTGTTCCCAAATGAATAAAACCATTGGTAGGATCTTGCTTAGAGGCCGTACCATTCCATACAATTTCCACGGAACCTGACCCAAGAAGGATACTGGAGTCGAGGGTCAGACTCGCGACATTTGTCGAATCGACCACGAACTTCCTCAAACCGGGGTAGCTCGTTGCTTTGACATGGGATGCGGCACCGATCGTCTCTTGCGAGTTCACCAAC
>JARXAE010000023.1 GCA_029866005.1 Fimbriimonas sp.
GGTCAAGTCAAACACTGGATTGCCCGTTTCGCGATCGAACCGCACAAACTTAGATTGAAAGAACTTAGTCGCAACCGTCGGTGTCAACATTCCAAATTCAAGAAATGTTTGCTTGCGGCCAGGCTCGTTCGTAACGTCGACTTTCTGGTTGATCTTCAGCTTTGGAATTCGGGTGACCTGGGTGTTTCCATTGACCAAATATACAAACGTCGTGTCGTCGGCTTGCATATCGAGCCGAAGCTTAAACGGCTCTTTAGCCACAACTTTGAAGTTCTGGAACGACAGGTTCCGCTTGTAGTCGTTATCGATCTTCGCCGCTTCGCTGACTTTAGCCTTCACGACCTTTCCCGTAAACGCCAAATCCCGCAGCCCAGGTTGGCAATAAGACTCAATATCCTTTGACTGAAATCCGCCGACCAGAGCTGGAACAAGTACCGCTGCAAAAACCATTACAGTCATTATGAACGTCTGAATCAGCCTAACGATTCGTATACAATCTGTGAAAGCGATGCAAACGAGCGGGCCAATCAAGGATTTTGCAAAGTATGCCCAAGTATCGCAACAGCAATTCCTGCGCCCCCTAACGCCGTCCGAGCTGTCGGATGCGTCGATCTTCGTCTATCGCCGCAGCTTCCGAAACATCGCCAGCCTCACCCTACTTCCTTCCCTCTTCGTCTCGGGGGTTGTGCTGGTGTTCTTCCAGCTTCTCTATCCCTATCTGTTCCCAAAGAGCGAACAAGATACGGATATGGCCCTTCAAGTCCTCCAATCCACGATCCTGCTCGTCGGCGGCATCGGACTCAGCACGGTGGTCGCCCTTATCGGTCTTTCCCGAATCTGCTCTTACGCTCACATCCTTGCCGAAGCCGCCATACAGGATGAGATTCCAACTCAAAGTGAGATCGAAAGCCGTGCCAAACCACTCTTCGGCAAAAGCTACCGACTGCTCATCCGTTCCAGCATCTTCAGCGTCGGAATCGCTTTTGCAAGCCTCCTCCCCTTGTTGATCAGTGGCATTTTTGGTGCCCTCACCGCGAGCTACAACTTGTATCCCGCTGTGGCGGTCGGGATATCGCTCGTCATCCTACCCATCGGCCTAATACTCGCCTTGTCCCGTTTCTCTGTCGCTCTCGGGACGGTTAGCGTCGGCCTCGCCGAAAACGTCGAGCCAAAGGTCGCCCTCAAGAGAGCGCAATACCTCTTTGGAAGCAAAAGTCGACCGATGCCTAAGGCAAACCCTGCCGCGGGAGGAATCCTTGCCGGTCTCGGTCTCTACTTCATCCTCCGTCTCGGCTACAACGCGGCGATGAGCGAACTCACCCTTAGCGACATCATCCTCTCCAAGATGCCCACAACTCTGCTTCGAGTGATCGCCGACACCACCCTCAGCCTCATCCCCGAGTTCCTATTTATCTTTCTCGTCCTACCCTTCGCCACCATCGCAGGTGCGCTTTACTACTACCAACGACGCATCGTCGTCGAAGGTCTGGACATCAAAACCCTCTATGAAAAATTACCTGCGAATCGCCGTTAGTCTCGGCGTGCTGCTTGCAGCCGCCTTCTGTTTCGGACAAGAGCCCAATGCAGATGACAGCTCTTGGGAGCCGATCCAGAAGATTGCCCGAGAAAAGGCTCCGGGCTGGGAAGAAGAGATCATCATGTCAATCGAAGAGGTTGACCAGTTTGCCGATGACCTCGAAGCCTACGAAGATCCAAGAGCCACACCGGTCAAGAAGAAGGAAGCCTGGACAAACATCCTCGCCCGAATTGATCGCTACGTCGATTCCGAAAACGTCGCCGCCCGACCCAACGCCACCAAAAAAGCGAGCGAAATCCTCGCCCGAACCGAGTTCAAGTCGATGAAGGACGCTCCCGGCAAGTCCTGGGTCCAGAGAATCCTCGACCGGCTCGATAAACTCCGAATGAAGGATCAGGATAAACCCGACCTTCCCAAATTCCCCGACATGCCCTGGCTGGCCGGCCTGCTCCGAGTAATGATGTACCTCATCCTCGCCACCGCAATCGGCCTCCTGGTCTGGCTACTCTCCAAGCTCAGACTGATGTCCGAAATGCGCCGAACCAAAGCCCGGAGCGGCGGAGGAATCCTCGAAGACGGCGAAGAACTACTCTCCGAAGACGAGTACCTCCGCAATGCCGACGAACTCATCGCCCAGGGCAAATTCCGCGAAGCCTGCCGTGCCCTCTACCTAGCCACCCTCGTCCGGCTCGACGCTGCCCGAATCGCCCGCCTCGAACCAACCCAGACCAACTGGGAACATCTTCGCCGAGTTGAGACCAGCCGTACTAAACCCGAAGGACTTGACTTCCGGACTCCGACTAAACTTTTCGATCACGCCTGGTACGGTTACACCGCCCGATCCGCCGCCGATGTCGAACCGTTCCGCCGTGCCTACATCGAAATCAAACAGCTCACCGAGGTGAAGGCAGCGTGAGAGCCAAGATCGCCATTTGGCTCTTTGTCATTTTGCTCCTCGGTGTCGCCGTAGTCCAGAGCGGGCGCTACAGCTTCGACATGGATCATGGGCTCGAAAAAACTGGATCCAACGGCACTGCTGCCTTCGCGGCTTTGGTCAAGGAGACCTTTCCCGGCACCAAAATCGCTGACCGAGTTCCAAAGGATAAGAGTCTGATCGTGATTCCCTTCACCACTGAATTCAGCGACGATCTCCGTGACTTCTTCCGCAAAAAGGCTCCCGCAGGAACCTATGTGCTTTTCAGGATATCGCGTTTCCAGGACGACAAAGCTCAGAGCCCGACAGGAGCAACCAACACAGCCAGCGGCAAAAGCCTAGGGCAGCTCACGGGGTACTCCAACGAGTGGAACCCCTCTTTCAGCGATATCTTTAGCGACGCGGAGGAAGTCCCATCGCCCAAGAAATGGTCACAATCGTTCCTAAAACTCCCCGAAGAATTAGACGTGATTTCCGCCGAAACTGACCAGGGCACGATTGCGAGCATGCAACACGCAGGCGACAAGACCCTTTACTACTTTGAGCAAGCCTCCCATATCACGAATGGACACCTCGCTAAGGCGAACAACGCCGACATCTACCTCGGCTTCATAGAATCTGCCAATAAGCAGAACCGCCCGATTACCCTGGTCAGCTCCTATCTCAACGCTGCCACTCAACAAGGTCTCATCGAGCGCCTCGGCCCTGTCTTCCACTCCGCTTGGAACCAGTTCCTGGTCCTCCTCGCCGTCGTTTTCCTCACTCTCAACATCCGTTTCGGCAAGCCTCCCGAGCCCCGTGCCGAGCAGCGTTCCAGCCGAGAACTCGTCGATGGCGTCGGAAACCTCGCCAAGCGCAAGGCTCTCGGACGTTGGGCGCTTCAATGCGTCTACAACCAGACGATGCTCGAGCTCGAACGACGACACCGGACCAGCCGACAACAACTGCTGAACCGCCCCGAAGACTTTCTCACCCCTGACCAAGCCAGCGCCCTCATCGAGTCGCAATCCGCACTGAGCAAAGACCTTTCCGCAAAAGACGCTCTGAACATCTCGCGTCGCCTCCGAAGACTGGTATAACCAACCTATGAAAGCCGTACTTTCCGTAGGTTTCGCCATCCTTTGCGCCATCGGTCTGAGCCAAGGCGCACCGGCCCAAGTGAACGCCGAAAAGCTCGCTAAGCTCAAGAAGACCTACGAAACCGCCAAAGCCGCTTCGGTCAAGAAGCCCAAGGACACCAAGCTCAAAAAGGCATACGAAGACGCTGCTCTCGGCTACGGACTCGGCTGTATGTACAGCGAACTCCCACCTCGCGAGAAGTACGTTTCGGCTCTGCGTTATCTCCGCGAAACCGTCAAAATCAACCCGAAGAACAAAGTCGCAAATGAACAGATCAAGATGATCGAAGATATCTACAAGCAAATGGGACGCCCTGTTCCAAAAACCGACTAATCTCCGAAAACTGATTAACGAATCGTGGCGCAACTCGACGCTGAGCAGCAACTAACCCTTTTTCGTGCCTACACCAAGTGGATGGCACTGCTCCTCAGCGTCCTCATACTTGTCCCAACCCTCCTGGGGTTCGCTCTCAAACCTGCAGGTCTGTACCTGGGAATCCAGTACAACTTCGATGACCATTTGGTCTACGCGGGTTGGATGCGCCAGGCAATGGAAGGACGATTCCTGTTTGAAAACCGGTTCACCACCGACCCCCAACCTGGCCTTACCCTCCACCTTTATTTCTTGGTGCTGGGATGGATCGCCAAAGTCGTCGGAATCCCCGTCGCCATGCACGCAGCGCGAGTCGGCTTCACCTACCTCTCCGTGATCCTACTAGGACGCCTCCTTGAAGCCGTCTCAAACGACAACTTCCAACGCAAAATCGCTCTTGCGCTCGCTATCTTCGGCGGAGGACTCGGCTTCGCGGTCTGGCACAACTTTGGAGTCGCCATTGTCAAACCTGTTGGAGGTCCCCTTGCTGGTTGGATGCTCTCCCGCCTCCCCACCGACGTCTGGCAACCCGAAGGCTACTTCTTTTACTCTGCCCTGACCAACAGCCTTTTCATGGTGAGCCTCTGCCTCATTCTAGGAACCTTTCTGAACGTCTTGCAAGCCAAATCCAGCAAAGCTGCGATCCTGCGCGGCGCACTCTGCTTTGGCGTATTGATGAACATCCATAGCTACGACGTTTTGCTCGTCTCGCTCGTCATGCTCGGAGTCCCCGTCGCCCTTTTCAAATCTGAGACTCTCTCCAAACAGTGGGTTTTAAGGGCACTCATGATCGCGCTCGGAGCCTTACCATTTGCCCTCTGGTTTGTTTACGTTCTCAAAAATGACCCCGTTTTCCAGGCCCGCGCCGCCACCCTTACCTACTCACCAAATTTCCGGCAACTCATTTTCGGCTTCATTCCGCTCATCTTCTTCGGCTTCTTCGCCCTCGGCAAGGCAAACAAGAACCAACAAGCCGGGCTCGTGGCTCTTGCTCTGCTCATCGTCGGGCTCTTCACCTACTCCGCGAATCCCGAATTCCTCAAAGACGGCTATTTCCTCACCCCCGTCACGTTCGGTATTTGTTTCGTAGGCATCCTCGCGATCATCTTTCTCCAAAGGCAAAATCAAGCTGCGTTTGCAATCATCCTTTGTTGGGCGCTCGTCGGCCTCATCGCCCCCTACTTCCCCGCGCTCTTCCAGCGAAAACTCACGATGATGCTTGGGATTCCCTGGGGAATCCTTGCCGGCATGGGCATTGCCAATCTCATCGCTCAACGGGAGCGCGGGCAGCGAAACTTGCTGAGCTCTCTCGTGATTCTCATCTGCTCTGCCACGGGAATTCAGTGGGTTCAACGCGAGATCACCCTGGCGCGAAACAACGTGAGCAACACCACGGTTCACGCCGTCACTCAACCCCCCGAAGTCGCGAAAATGATCGAAGTTCTCGCCCCGCTCGGTCGAGACGCCATCATCGCAAGTCTTCCCGGCTCCCCGGCTCCGGCCATGGACGAGGCTGGCAACGGGATCGTCGACATCTACAATACGCCTGCGATCCCCGACCTCAATCCTGTTCTCGTAGGGTTAGCCGGCTCAAAAGCCTACGCCGGACACTGGAGTGAGACCCCCGCCTACGGGGAGCGCCGAAACAAACTGGTCGAAGCAGTGAGATCAAGCAGCCCTGCCACCGCTCTGAAAGCACTGGGAATAACCCACTACGTCCATTTCAAGCCCATAAGCTCAATCGCCGCCCCCCAAGGAGAAACCTTGGTGGACGGCGAAACATTTGCTTTGATTAAGCTTTAGCGACCCGCAACTGAAATCGGGCGGACTACCGAAGCGGTCTCTCCCTCAACCTTCGCTGCACCTGGCTTGTGAATCAAGAATCCAACAATGACGCCCCACCCGAGAAGTGTTAGGCCAACAAAAATCAAAGCGGACAACTTCTGAATTCTGGTTTGAGCTTCGTCCGATACGGTGATGCCCCATCGGATGCAGAAATTCCAGATCCCGTACCCGAGGTGGTAAGACGAAGCCAAAATCCCGGTCGCGTAGACCAAAATCCAAAGTGGATTCTGGAAGAACTCGTGCCAAGCCGCATACTTCAGCCGCTCAACATCTCCGGTCGCATACTTGTAACCGGTCGTCGACAACGAGTGATAAATCAAGAACGCAAAAATCGCCAATCCTGAGGCACGCTGAAGGAAAAACATTCGGTTGTGCGACCACTTGTACTTCTCCGTGAAATAGTTATTCTCCGATCGAGCGGCGATGAAAACTCCGTAGATGGCGTGGAACAGCAAAGGGATCCAGATGGCGACAACTTCCATCGTAAGCAAGACATGCTTTGGAATTCCTTCAAAGAATGCAATGACTCCGTCGAACTGAGCTTCACCCGCAATCGCAAAGCTGTTGAGCGCAAGGTGCTGGACCATGTAGTAGCCCACGGGAATCACGCCTGTGATCGAGTGGATGCGGTGCAGAACGTAGTTTTCCTTTGTAAGCGACAGTGCCATCTTTATCGGTTAAGGTTACCCTCGCATCAATCTACGAGCGGTAATCTAGAAAAGTATGCCGTACATTACCGACGTTCTTGGCCGCGAAGTGATTGATAGCCGGGGTAACCCCACCGTCGAGGTGCAAGTCACCCTCGAATCAGGCGCGATGGGCCGAGCAATGGTTCCCAGCGGAGCCAGCACTGGTATGTTCGAAGCCGTCGAGCTTCGAGATGGCGACAAGCATCGTTACATGGGCAAAGGCTGCTTGCATGCTGTTTCCAACGTCAACGACGTGATCGCTCCTGCTCTCCTCGATCACGATTCAACCGACCAAGAAGGTATCGACCAAGCTCTTCGCGCCCTTGATGGCACCGCGAACAAGGGCAAGCTCGGAGCAAACGCCATCCTCGGCGTCTCCCTCGCCGTCGCCGCAGCCGCCGCCGATCATTCCAACCTCCAACTCTTCCGCTACGTCGGTGGAACCACCGCCAAGACTCTTCCAGTACCGATGCTCAACATCCTCAACGGCGGAGCCCACGCAGATTCCAACGTCGACTTTCAAGAGTTCATGGTCCTCCCCGTCGGAGCCCCATCCTTCCGAGAAGCACTCCGCTGGGGTTGCGAGATTTTCCACTCGCTGAAGAAAGTCCTCAAGTCCAAGGGACTTGCGACTGGTTACGGCGATGAAGGCGGATTCGCTCCGAACCTCGCCAATCAGGACGAGGCCTTTGACCTTATCCTCATCGCAATCAAGGAAGCTGGCTATGAGGCCGGCAAAGACGTCTTCCTCGGCATCGACGCCGCCGCCACCGAGTTCTACAAGGACGACCACTACGTCTACTCCGACGGCCGCAAGCTCACCGGCGAACAGCAGTGCGCCTACCTTGTCGATCTCTGCAACCGCTACCCGCTGATCTCCATCGAAGATGGCTGCAGCGAAGAAGACTGGGCAACCTGGAAGATGGTTACCGACGCTTTGAGTGACCGGGTCCAACTTGTCGGCGACGACCTTTTTGTCACTAACGTCGAACGGCTCTCACGAGGTATCAAGGACGGCGTCGCCAACTCGATCCTCATCAAGGTCAACCAAATCGGTTCCCTCTCCGAAACCCTCGCCGCCGTCGAAATGGCAAAGCGAGCCGGCTTCACCAGCATCCTCAGCCACCGCTCGGGCGAAACCGAGGACACGACCATCGCGCATTTGGCAGTGGCAACGAACTGCGGCCAAATCAAAACCGGAGCCCCTAACCGAACCGACCGAGTCGCTAAGTACAACGAGCTCCTTCGCATCGAAGAGAACCTCGGCGACAACGCAGTCTACGCTGGCAAGTCAGCATTCGGCAAAATCGCTCACCGACTCTAAGAACCAAATCATCAAACACCTGTGCCCAGGCAGCGGCTCCGCCGCGCAGGGCACGGGTCCCGAGGCAGCTTCGGTTCCAGAGCGAATGCGTCGGATCCGGAGATGTCTCGGGGGGGTTTGGCCTTGGGCAAGCGCAGAGACGCCAACCCAAGAAACTCAACCAATGGTTGACAAAAGCCCTCAAACATCGCCTAGTAAGTGATGATCAAAATCACAAGGCACCCAAGAACAAACTCCACAGAATCCCCAGCTGGAAAACCCCGCCCTTTAGCGCCCCTCTTTCGAAGAAATATTCAAGAGTTTGAACCTAGACTGCCCCACAAACTCTACACACGTCACTCAGCAAAACTAGCCGCGCCGCACATATTCAGCAATCACCGACGCCGGCTCGCCTTCCATCTCAACCAGACCGTCCTTCAGCCAAACGACCCGGTCCGCGAACTTCTCAACCGTCGGCAGTTGGTGCGAAACCAACAAAATCGCCCCGCCATCTCGCCGAAACTGCTCGACCCGTTCCAAGCACTTTTGCTCAAACCGCTGGTCGCCCACGGCCAGAACTTCGTCAACAATCAAAACCTCGGCATCCACATGGATCGCAATCGCGAACCCAAGCCTCGCCATCATGCCGCTCGAATAGGTTCGAACCGGAGCCTCGATCGCATCCCCGAGCTCCGAAAACTCAACAATCGAATCCAACCTCTGCCGAACCTGCTCGCGCGTCAAACCAAGAATCACGGCGTTGAAGTAGATGTTCTCCAGCCCAGAAAGGTCGTTGTGAAACCCTGCCCCAAGCTCTAACAAAGGCGCAACCCGACCCTTGACCTCCAAGGTCCCAGACGAAGGGAGATAAATCCGAGCCAACAAAGACAACAAGGTTGACTTCCCTGCCCCGTTCTTTCCAATCACCGCCACGCACTCGCCGCCCCGTACATCCAAGGAGACCCCCTTTAGAACCTCAAGGTGAACGTAAGTCCGCTTCCGCCAAAAAAGCAACAACGACTTAATCGACGCAATCCCCGAATGCGAAACTACAAACTGCTTCCGCAAATCCCGAATCGAAACCTTGACGTCCCCAATCATGGCCGCTCCACAAACTTCCATTTCAACCGGTTGAACAGCCAATAGCCGAACAAGAAAACGAAGACCGCACCGACGCTATGGACCGCCAGATACTTCCATGGCATCCCCGTCGGCAACCCCATTCCACCCGCCGACATCGTCGGAACCGGAGCAACTAGAGCCTTGCGATATGCCACACACTGAACCGCAACCGGATTCAACATGTAGAGTTTGAACAGCAACCACCCGCTAGCGTGGTTCCTCGGCGAGTTCGCCACCTGCTCTACAAAGTAGACAATCGGACAAAGGTACATCAGCAGATAGAGCCCAATCTGAACGATGTACTTTACGTCCTCATAGAACGTATTCAGCGCTGAAACGATAAACGAAATTCCCGTAGCGAACAATGTCGAGACGATCAGCAAGAACGGCAAATAGATCGTTCCAATTTGAAAGGGAAACACTCGAGGATCGCGGAGGTAACCGAGGAACATGAGCCCAAACATGATCAGAAACCCGATCGCCAGGTGAATCATATTTGCGATCACTGCTGCCAACGGCAGAATCTCCCGTGGGAAGTAGATCTTCTTGATCAGCCCGTACTGGTTCAAGATCGACTGCGCCGAATCCAAAACGCTCGACTGGAAAAAGATAAACGGCAGATAGGCCGCCAGCATGTAAACCGTAAAGCTCGGCACGTCCTGGCGAAGGAAGTTACTGAAAACGAAACTCATCACCGCGACCTGCGCCAATGGATTCAGAAACGACCAAAGCACACCCAGCGCCGAGTTCTTGTACCGAATCCGAAGTTCACGCTGGACCATGACGTACAGCAACTCGCGATACCGCCAAAGCTCGGCAAAGTCTTTCCTCAACCCTCCACCTTCTTCAGGTTAATCACCCTCACCCAGGCGAACTGCCCACTTTTGGGGTCCGACACCACTCGCTTTCCACCAACGCCTAGTCCCCTCACCGCAAACTCTAACAACGAATTCGGCGTCGATGTCACTAAAATTTTCATCGGCAGCCCTCTCTTCTTGGTATCCAGCAAAACAACGGCCTTACGTCCGATGATCCTCACATCGCAGACCGCAACGTACTTCGCCTCAACCTCAGGGAGCGTCCCTGTCTCATCCTCATCGACTAGGAAAAACGTCGGCGGAGTTTGGAGGGCGATGGCGAAAATTGCAGCAAGCATCAGCTAAGATAAGCCTCGAATGGAGAGCGTTCGGATTCTGGTTGTGGGAAGCATTGTACTCGACAGGGTGCTCCGCGTCGCCGAGTTCCCCCGCCCCGGCGAGAGCGTTCGCGGTGAAGTCGTCGGAGTCTTTCCCGGCGGCAAAGGTGCCAATCAGGCGGTGTGCGCCGCCCGGCTAGGTGCAATCACCTCCTTCTGCGGAGCAATCGGCCCGGATCCCGATGGAACCGAGATGATCATGAAGCTCCGTTCCGAGCAAATCGACTGCACAATGGTCCACTCCATCGAGCGATCCGCTACTGGCACCGCCGGAATCACTCTGAACGACCTCGGCCAAAACACGATCGTCGTCGCCCTCGGGGCAAACATGCTGTTCGAGCCTGAGCATGCTCTAAAAGCCGCCCACCAGCAACTGCACCACGTCCTTCTCCTCCAAGGCGAAATACCCCTCGAAGCCTCCCGAGCCGCCGCTGAGGCGTCCCAGGGCCTCGTCATCTTCAACCCCGCCCCCGCTATCGCCCCGCCCCTCTCGATGTACCCAATGATCGACGTCCTCACGCCGAACGAGGTTGAAGCCGAATACCTCGTCGGCTACCCAATCCACGACGAGAGGACTGCCGAAAAAGCCGCCAAAGAACTCCTTGTTCGCGGCTGCAAATCAGTTGTGATCACTCTAGGTGCAAAGGGCGCCTACTTCCGCTCCGAAGACGACGAAGGTCTGATCCGTGCCCCATTAGTTCCCGCTGTAGACACCGTCGGAGCGGGAGACTGCTTCAACGGCGCTCTCGCCTTCGCTCTCGCACAAAAGCTTGAACTAAGGCAGGCAACCCGGTTTGCCGTCCATTGCGCCTCCCACAGCGTCCAACACGTCGGAGCTCAAACCGGCATGCCCTACTTTGATGAACTCGAAAAGGAAGTCAGGGAGTTGATTGCCACATGAAGCTACTTGTGACCGGTTTCGGTCCCTTTCGAAACGTCACTGACAACCCTTCGGCAAAGCTTGCCGCCGCACTACCCGGCACAACCGAAGTCTTGACAGTCCAGTATGGAAAGGTTGAGTCGTTTGCCAAAACAGTAAGCGCACGTGAGGAGGACATCGTCGTTTGCCTGGGCCTAAACGCCAGAGCAGAAACCCTTAAGTTCGAACTCTACGCCCACAATCAGATTGGTGCGGAAAAGGGACATGGAAGCCGAGCCCACCGCCGAACCATCATTAAATCCAAAGGACCCAAGACTCTGGGCCAAACACTTCTGACTCCAGATCAACTGCCCAACCTCCACTTGGGCACAAGCTTTACTCCCGGTGATTATCTGTGCAATTTCTTGCTCTATTCGCTTCTGGTTCGATATCCAGATCGACGGATAGGTTTCGTGCATGTCCCACCTTTCGAGACGATCCCTTTTGACGAGCAAGTGGAACAGCTCGGCATCCTCATTCAGACACTTGAAACAAGCTGAGCCAGCAAGGACCGAATCCACTTCACGCCTTCCTTGGTGGCCTCCCTTCCCTGTTCACCGCATTCCAATTCGAGATCAATTGGCACCGGCCGCCGATCAGGCCGCGAAAAAAGCGCCGTCAGGGTTTCCTCGATGGGCACAATCCCGTCACCCAAGAAAGCTCCCGAAATTTTCTCTCCGGCAGGGGTCGCGTAGGGTCCCGCAGGGTCAGCGATGAAGTCTTTGACATGGATCAGGTCGGGGAACGGAAGCTCATAAGCAGCTCTCACCGGGTCGATCCCCGCAAGCAACCAGTTTCCAATATCGAAGCAGATCCCCGTTCCTGCGCCGCGAGAGATCGCCAATACTTCCGAAGGAGTGCCAAAGTGGACTCCGTGGTTTTCGAGCACCAAGACTCGACTCCTTCGATCTACCTGCTGCAGATTCTCGATCGCCCTTTGGCGGCTGGTCTCAATGTTCGGGGGTTCTGGATGCGCGGAAAAAACCCGCACCAGTCCGGACCCATACCGCTCAGCAAGCTCAACCCCAAGTCCTATCTTATCCTGCTCCAGGCGCACTCGATCAGGATCCGAATGGGCGAAGTCATTCGTCACTGCAACCGCGTAAACCCGAAGACCTTGGAGAGATTCAGATAACTCCCGTTCGAAATCAGCCGTCTCTGGCAGATGATCTCTGGAGACCCCTGGAGCATAGAGGAATGCATCCAAAATCTCGATTCCATCCACCCCAGTTGCTCGCGCAAAATCGCAGAACCTTGAGATTGGCATCTCACCCGCTCGCCAATCGGAGAGCACTGAATACCAGGAAAGACCAACAGAAAAACTAGCGGAGTCCAAGATGAGCCAGTAAGGGGGCGTAAAACACGACTGAACCAATCACACCGAATACGCAGATCGCAAGTGAAAGCACCTGAGGCATCGTGACGGTAATCGGTCTTGAATCGCTAGCTTCCGGCGAGAACACGGACTTCAAAATCCCAAAGTAATAGAACGCACCAAAAATGCTGTTGAGGACCATCACAACTGCTAGCCACTGGAGGTTAGCATCAAGAGTATCCTTCAAAACGAACACCTTCCCTAAGAAGCCGGACACTGGCCCAAGCCCGATGAGGGAGAGAACGAACACGACCAGGGAAAATCCAGCAATCGGAGACCGACTCGCCAACCCTTTCAGATCATCCAAAGTTGAAGGCTCCTCTCCATCTTTCGCCGCCATCATCAGCACGACAAACACCCCTAGAGTTGTGAGGACGTAGCCGAATAAGAAGTAAATGAGCGAAACATGGCTTGTCTGAAGCGCGCTGGCTACCGTTGCGGCGGTCACCGCAACGTATCCTGCATTAGCAATTGAAGAGTACGCAAGCAGTCGTTTGAGGTTCTTCTGCCCCATGGCCAAAACGTTTCCAACGACCATAGACAGCACGGCAAGCCCAGCGATCGTCAATGCAACAAATCGACCGGCTCCGCCGAAGCTATCTCCAAAGTTCCATAGGGCCACAAACGCTCCTACTTTTCCTCCTGTGGCCATGAACGCAACAACATTCGTAGGTGCACCCTCATAGACGTCCGGGGTCCACTGGTGGAATGGAACCAAGCTGCATTTGAACCCAAGACCGACCGTAATCAACGCAAACGACAGAGACAATAAGACTCGCTCATCCGGACCCTGATGAGACCAGTAGGACAGTGCGGTGCTCATGTCAAGGCTTCCCGACGCGCCGTAAAACATGGCTATTCCGTACAGCAAAAAGCCTGTAGCGAAAGCTCCGAGCAAGAAATACTTGATCGCAGACTCTTCAGATCGCTTCGAGCCCCGCTGAAGGCCAGCCAAAACGTACAAGCTAATCGAAAGAATCTCTATACCAACAAAGAGCACGAGCAAGTTGCGAGTCGCACAAACGATCATGCCGCCGGTTGTTGCCCAAGCAAGCATTGGATAAAACTCACCAAGCTTTATTTTCTTGGCTTCCAGGTACGAAGGACTCACCAAAGCGACAATAAAAGCTGACAACACGGTCAAAAGTTGCGCAACAATTCCGAGCCGATCCAAGCTGAGCATTGAGTTGAACGAGGTGCGCTCATTGCCTCCCGTTGCCACCAACACAACCAGAGACGTCAGCAAGCCCAAAACTGTGACCTTTTGGGTCCATTGCTGCTCAGGGTTACCGGTGATCATGTGCACGATGAGGGCTAACATTCCCGTGATCGCCACTATTCCCACGGGGGCTACTGAAATCCATTCAATGTCCGGAATCACTTTGCCCCTCCCATTCTGAGTTCAGGAAAATTGGTGACTTGGGTCAAAGTGGTGGCTCTTGTCATCTTGGCGACTTCTTCCGGGTTGACATCGTTGGTTGCAGGGTTCCAAATCAAAAACGTCTCGGCAAGATCCGAAACAATATCCACGTACGTTTCAGCCCCGCCGATCAATGTAATCGCTGGCTGCCGAGATCCGATCAGCTCTCGGTCAAGTTCCAAAAAGTGTCCCCCGTACTGCATGGGAGTCGTCCATAATGGTTCAGCCCCAGCAACAACGTAGTTAAAGCTGCCATCGATGTGGCTGATGTCCGCCTGCGTTTCGGAAAACAGTGATGCGATCACTTGATCTCCTCGGCTCGGATTCTCCTCCAATAGATCGATGATGTTCAGCCCTCGTGCGATGGCTCGTGCGAGTGGAGAAAGAACTCCAGGCAGAGTCTCTCCCTGAATGCTCACGTCAAATCCCGTAAACTGAGCGACCAAAGAGTCAGGAGCGATCGTCACTTGAACTCCCCTTGCGAGCTAGCGGCATAGATACGGGAGGCGTCAATCTCTCCTCCACCCTCTGCCCAGGTCGTCCCCGAGTTTGGCTTGACCGCACTCCCTGTCACTGCAACCGACTGATCCATGCGCTGAAGGATGAAGGTCGGCAGAATTCCGCCAACCATAATCGCGGCGGCAAACACCCCTCCGATCAACATTTCGTTCAGGTTCAAGTCCTTAGATTCTCCGGACTTGGCTTCGCCGTAGAACATCCTTTGGTAGGCATAGAGCATGTACGACGCAGAAAGAATCGCACCCGCTCCTGCCGCCACCGCGTAACCAACGTTCAATCCGAGAACGTTAGCGTAACCCGACTCAAAGGACCCCATCATTGCGAGAATCTCTCCGACGAATCCGCTCGTCAATGGAAGACCAAGGTTTGCAAGCATTGCGATCATAAACAAGCTGGCGAACACCGGCATCGTACGCTTGAGTCCACCGAGTTCACTGAACTCACCGGTAAAGCCTCGCTCCATCAAGAATGAAAGGAGGACGAACACCGCTGCCGAAGCAAGACCATGATTAAACTGCTGGAACGCTGCACCGACCATTCCAACGTGGCTGAACGAGAACAGTCCTATGAGAATAAAGCCAACGTGACTGATCGTCGAGAACACCATCACTCGGAAGATGTTCTTCTGGTTGATCGCCAAGATTCCGCCGTAGAGAATGCCAAGCACTCCCAAGAACGTCACAAACGAAGCATTCGCCGCCGCCGCATGAGGGAACAGTGGCAAGCAGAACCTGAACAGCCCGTATGTTCCAACCTTCAGCACAACACCCGCGATCGTTGCACCGACAGGCGCCGATTCGTAAGTAGACGCTAGCCAGCTATGCCCAGGCACCGCCGGAGACTTGATCAGGAAGGCGAGAAGGAATCCCCAGAAGGCAAGATTCTCCAACTGCTCTTTCCCAGCCCATAGCTTTCCGGAGGCGACGACGCTCTGGATATCCACGATGGACATACTCGCCGTTCGCGTCACCGCCGAGTACTGCACCCCAACCGCGATGATCGCAAGAAGCATCAGGAGAGATCCGCCGAATAACATCGCAAGATAACGTGTCGCCGCTCGCTTTCGATCCCCTCGGCCCCAGCCGAGAATCAGCATCGCCACCGGAACAAGGCTCAGCTCGAAGAAGATGTAGAAAAGAACCAAGTCCAGAGCCGCAAAAACGCCAAGTAGGACTCCGCTCAGGACCAGGATCTGCCCGAAGAACTGTCCAGCCCGCTCTTTCGGTTTCGAAACAAGGACGGCAACGAGCCCTAAAAAGGCCGTCAGGACGAACATCCAAATCGAGATACCGTCGAGTCCCAATGAATAGCTGGTACCCAAAGAGCGAATCCAATCGACCTTTTCCGAAAACTGAAATCCCTTGGCCGCCGAATCAAACTTAGCGAGCAATCCAACCGAGACCCCGAGGACGCCAAGCATCAAAATTGAAGCGGCTGACTTCGCTAAGCTTCCCAGGCTTCGACCAAAGCCGAGCAGGAGAAATCCTGCCAAGATCGGAAGCCAAATCGCAAGACTCACCATCATCGTCCTCCTCCCGCAGAAACTACAACCCAAAGGAGCAGCACAACCACTCCGATAAGCATGATTGAGGCGTACATCCGAACCAGTCCAGTCTGAACCGAGTTGAAAATGCCACCGAGCCAGGAGGTCACGTTGCCGGCTCCTTCGCCCATCCCTTCTATCACCGCATGATCAAATCCTGTGTTAACACTGGTCGAAAGACTCGCTGAGTCAACTGTGACACTGTTCACCATAAGCCGATCGTAGCCAAACTGATCCCGAGCTCGGAGTCGGAATTTGGACCACTTCGATTCGTCCCATCCTTCCTTAGCGGGAAGCCCTTTGATGTAAACCGCAACGCCAGCAAGAATCCCCAACACCGCAGCTCCAACGGAAAGTGCCATGAGCGGGATCCCCTCTGGATGAGTAGGAGGTGCAATCTTAGGGCCCACTTGCGAAGCCAACAGCCAGTGTTCAAACCTTCCGCCTTGGGAGAGGTACCAACCGCCGGCTGCGCTCAGCACCGCCAGCACGATCAGCGGGAAGTACATGGAGAACGGAACTTCATGAGGCTTGTGCTCAGCGTCCAAATGGTGATGGTCATGGTCATCAACGTGATTTGGCTCAATTTTGCGCCACTGTTCAACCCCTCCGAAGAACGTAAGCCACATCATTCGGGTCATGTACATCGCAGTGAGAGCTGGAACAACAAGGCAAATCCACCCCGAGAGCTTTCCTACCTCGAATGCACCGACGGTAGCAAAGTCGCCTGCAAGTGCCGATCCAAGGACCTCTTCCTTAGAATAGAACCCAGAGAAAAATGGAATTCCTGAGATCGACAAGTAGCCGATCATCATCGTTCCAAACGTGATCGGCAGATACTTCGCAAGCTTCCCATAGTTACGCATGTCCTGCTCGTGAGCCATAGCGTGGATGACGGCGCCCGAGCCAAGGAACAGAAGGGCCTTGAAGAATGCGTGCGTCGTCACATGAAAGATGCCAACCCAGTAAGCTCCCGCTCCACAAGCAACGAACATCAAACCTAGTTGGGAGACGGTGGAATAAGCCAAGACCTTTTTGATGTCCGTCTGTCCAAACGCGATGATTGCTGCAAACAACGCAGTGAACGCACCAACTGCACAAACGACTGCCGAAGCAACGGCAGAACTCTCAAACACCAGCGACATTCGGTTCATCAGAACCACTCCCGAGGTGACCATTGTCGCGGCGTGGATGAGAGCGGAGACTGGCGTTGGGCCAGCCATCGCATCAGGAAGCCAGAGGTAAAGCGGGAACTGAGCAGACTTTCCACAAGCCCCGACAAACAGCAGAAGTGCCGCCGCTGTGGCGACGCCGGGATTCATCACGAGAATCTTTGGCAAGTACGCAAAGATAACGTCGTAGCTAAACAGCCGGGTTTCGCCCTGAACCGCCGGCGAAGTCGCAATCAATGTAGCTATCAGCAGCAAACCAAGCGTCAGACCCCAATCACCGATTCGGTTCACGATGAATGCCTTGTTAGCCGCTTTCGCGTTCGTAATATCCTCGTACCAGAAACCGATCAGCAAGTAGGAGCAAAGACCGACTCCTTCCCAACCAATGAACAACATCAGCAGGTTATTGCCGAGCACCAAAACTAGCATTGCGGCAATGAACAAGTTGAGATAAGCGAAGAATCTGGAGTAATCCTTCTCCTCTGACATGTAGCCGGTGGCGTAAAGGTGAATTAGAGCCCCAATACCCGTGATGATCAGCACCATCGTCATCGACAAGGTGTCAATTCTCAGTTCAAAAGGAACCGAGAGTCCTTTGACCTCAATCCAGGGAATGCTACTGAGTACGACTGCCTGACTGGGGTCCAAAGACTTCGTGATCATCGCCCCAATAACAAAGGCGATCGCTATCGGCAACACTGCCAACAGCCCCATTATCCTCTTGCCGCCGGCTGTCTTGTCCAAGAATCGTCCACAGATTCCCTGGAACAGGAAGCCCAAGATGGGCAGCCCAAGAGTTAACCAAATGAGTGAGTTTCCTTCCAAATCTTTATCCCTTGAGCAAGTTCAATTCGTCAACGTCGATGTTCTCTTTGAGCCGATAGATCGCCATGATGATGCCGAGCCCAACCGCGACCTCGGCAGCCGCAACGGCCATCACAAAAACAACCATCATCTGCCCGGCTGCGCCCTGCTCAACCATCGTCGGGCTTGAGAACCGGTATCGGGCGAAGGCGAGGAACGCAAGATTGACCGCATTGAGCATCAATTCGATGCACATAAAGATCACGATTGGGTTGCGACGAATAATCACCCCAACGACTCCCGTGATGAACATAAACATGCTCAGGGCGATAAAACCAGCGAGTGGAACTCCGTTCATGAAAGTCTCCTTTTAGCAAGCAAAACTGATCCGACAATTCCAAGAAGCAACAAGACGCTCACTGCTTCGAACGGATAAACATAGTCCGTGAACAAGATCGACCCAATCACCTGAGGCGAACCAAACTGGGGCATCGCTTTCGGCGCCTGAACTTTGATCAAAATGGGCACAATTTGGGAAGCAAGAAGAACAGCCAGGGCGACTCCAAACGTCAGCCCAACGACCTTCTTTGGATCGCTCTTCTCCTCAAGAACATGAGAAGCGCCCAGGTTCAACAGCATGATCACAAACAAAAACAGGACCATGATCGCGCCGGTGTAAACCACGATCTGGGTAATTCCCAACATTTCCATGTGCAGGGCGAAGTAGAGGAAGCCAAGGATGAAGAAGGTGAAAACCAGGCACAGCGCCGATCGCACTGCGTTCTTGAAGGCCACAACTCCAACCGCCGAGAGCGCCGCCATTCCCGCAAGCATCCCAAATATGATCAGTTCCGGAGTCAGTTTCATGCTGGCACCTCTTCAGGCTTTGATTCAACCAAATCAACCGTTCGCCGAGCGGGTTGGTTAATCATGTCCACCGAGCGCGTGTCAAGGTACTGGGTCGACTTCTTCGACCTGAGCAGAACGAACACTGCAACCGCAACCGCGTAAAGACCGAAGCTGAACATCCATCCCGGAGCCGCCCCGTAAACCTTGGTGATCATAATCCAGGTTGCCGTCACGATCAGATTTCCGGTCGCAACCGGAAGTAAGAACTTCCAGCCTAAATTCATCAGTTGGTCGTATCGGAACCGAGGGTAGGTCGCTCGAACCCAAATGTAAAGAGTCAATCCAACGACTCCCTTAAGCATCATCACACTGAGCCCACCGAGATAAGAATTCTCGATGCTGGTCATGAAATCCATCCCAATCGCTTCCCAGCGAAGTGGAAGATGATAACCACCCAAGAACACCGTGGAGAACACCATTGAGAAGGTGAACATCGCCATGTATTCCGCCATCATAAACAAGCCCCAGCGCTTTGTGCTGTACTCGGTGTGATAGCCTGCAACCAGCTCATTCTCTGCTTCTGCCAGGTCAAACGGAGGCCTATTCGTCTCAGCGAAAATGCAAATCAGGAAGATGAATCCGGAAACCAATCCAAACGGAGTGAAAATGTTCCAGTTGGGCAGGAATCCAATAAAGCCTAGGAGGGGACCCTCCTGGGCCGCAACAATCTCGGTCATCTTGAGCGAGCCCGTGACCATTACCATCGCCGCAAGCGAAACGCCCATCGCAAGCTCATACGAAATCAGCTGAGCCGAAGCCCGCAGCGCGCCGAGTAGCGAATACTTGTTGTTCGACGAATAACCCGCCAGCACCAGTCCGTAGGCTCCGAGCGACGAAATCGCCATCACATAAAGTAGTCCGACATTGATGTCAGCAACCGGTGTAAATCTACGATCACCCGACCAAGGGATCGTTCCGCCTAAAGTCAGTGCCACAAACAAAGCGATCAGAGGCCCAAGGATGAACAAAAACTTGTCCGTCTTGGTCGGCATGATGTCCTCTTTGGTGAAAAGCTTGATACCGTCTGCAATTGACTGTGCCAGACCAAAAAGCTTGAACTTCTTCCCTTTCAGGAACGAAGGGATCATCTTGCTTGTTCTAGAAAATGTGATGTTGCCGGTTCGGTTCGGCCCGATGCGGTCTTGCATCCAACTGAGCAACCGTCGCTCGTACCAGATGATAAACGGTACGGGTGCGAAAACCGGAATAATGGCAAGGATGGCACGCCCCAGTGCGGCTAGCACGTCTTGAAGTGTTGGGTCGAGGCTCCGTAACCAATCCATAAAGGCCAGTAGAAAATTTACCTGACTTGGCCTTTAAGGTTGCGCCTTCTTAGCAACCAATCTCAGAGATTCACAGTAAGATACTAATTGTGAAGAAATCGAGCGCCGTACCTGCGGCCCTCTGCGCCGCCGTCGGAGTTGCCATCTTAGAAGGCTGCTCTGGCCCATCGTCAGTTCGTCGTTGCGTTGAACCTGGTACCGGAAAGATTCTGCCTGACTCAATGTGCACTTCGCCCGTTACTGCAACCTCTTACCGGGGCGGTCGTTACGCCCTCGTCCCCGACACCAAAGGCGTCGATATCTGCTTCGATACAAAATCGAACATTGCCGTGGATCGTTCATTCTGCCGAAATGCGCCCCGATACGGAAACGGTTTCATTTACGCCGGCCTCGCCGCCGGACTCATGCGCCCAAGTTGGGGCTACGACGGTCAAGTGAGCAACGGTCGTGTGAGAGGCTATGCCTCAGCACCGCCTTCCGGAGCAAGCGTCAGAACCCCCAGCGGAACAACCATTTCCCGAGGCGGATTCGGTAGCAGCGGCAAATCCTCTGGCAGCTTCTCAAGCTAATGAGGCGCATTCAGCTTACGCCCCGTGCTGACTGGCAAGCCAAAGTCGAACAGCAAGGTCTCATCTTCCACACTGAAGAAGATAGGCCCTACTGGTTCGAATCAGCTTGCTACGAATTCACCGAGAGCGAAACCGACGCCCTCGAAATCGCCACCAACGAACTGCACAAAATGTGCATCCAGGCGGTTGAACACGTCATCACCAACCGCCGGTACGCTGAATTCGGCATTCCGCCCCACGCGATCCCCGCGATCGAGATCACCTGGGAAGCTGATCCGCCTTCACTTTACGGCCGATTCGACCTCGTCTACGACGGCAACTGGCCGCCGAAAATGCTTGAATACAACGCGGACACCCCAACTTCCCTGCTCGAAGCCGCGGTCATCCAGTGGAAGTGGCTTGAAGAAATCTCTCCAAGTTCCGATCAATTCAATTCCATCTGGGAAGGCCTCGTCGACGAGTGGACCTGGTTAAAGGAGAACAAAAAGCTCAACGGAGTTCTCGTTCACTTTGGACACTGCGGGACCGTCGAAGACGAAATGACCGTCGCCGTCCTCCGCGACACTGCCCAAGAGGCCGGAATCCCAGGCAAAGCACTGCTCATGGAAGAACTCGGCTTCGACGAGCGAAGGTGCCGATTCATCGACCTCGAAAACATTGACATCCACACCATCTTCAAGCTCTACCCATGGGAGTGGATGATGAACGAGGGTTACGCCCAACAGTGCCTTCAAACCCTCGGCAAAACCCAATGGATCGAGCCGATCTGGAAGATGATCCTCTCCAACAAAGCTCTCCTTGCGATCCTATGGGAGCTCTTCCCCAACTCCCCCTACCTCGTTCCCGCATACCTCGACTCACCTCGCTCCCTCAACCAATGGGTGAAGAAACCCATTCTCGGACGCGAGGGTGCAAACGTCACCATCAACGGCCTCGAATCCTCCGGCGGCGAATACGGTAACGGCGGATTCGTGTACCAGGAATACATCCCGATCACTCCGTTCGATGGCGCCCACCCCGTCCTCGGGAGCTGGGTCATCGGTACCGAATCGCGCGGAATCGGGATCCGCGAGACCGACAACCTGATCACCGACAACCTCGCCCGATTCGTGCCGCACCGCATTAGCGCATAATTCTTTCATGCCCGCCGCAGTCACGCTTGCCCTTGCTCTCCAACTCGATCCCAACAACCTCCCCATCGGTCCGAAAGGCACCGTCATGGTTCAGCCAGGTCAAATTATCGAGACAAAAACCGGACGGGTGATGACCGCTTTCGAGGTCGCTGAGGCTTGCAAAGGGCAGAAGTTCTTCTTCATCGGTGAGAATCACGCAACCACCCTGCACCAGCAAATGGAAGCCAAACTTGTCGAGAGCCTCTCTCTCGCCGGTCGAACCCCTGCCGTCGGAGTTGAGTTCTTCCACCGAACCAAGCAGGACATCCTTGACCAATGGACAAAGGGTGCCCTCCCCGAAGCAGACTTTCTCACCCAAAGCGAGTGGAAAGTCCAATGGGGATACGATTACAACATCTACCGCTCCCTGTTTGAGGTCATCAAAGCCAAGTCCATGCCCGTCGTCGGACTCAACGTGCCCCGCGACTGGGTGCGAGCTGTATCCAAAGGCGGCTTCGAAGCCCTACCGCTTTCCGCCAGAATGCAGCTTCCCGCGACTCTTGATCTCAACAACAAGAACCACAAACTGGTCTTCAACTCGCTCATGGGTGGTCACGATATGGGCCCCGCAATGGCAAACATCTATCAAAGCCAAATGCTGTGGGATCATGGAATGGCCGACACCGCCGCCAAGTATCTCGCCGTCCGCAAGCCAACCCCCAAGGACATCTTCGTCGTCATCGCCGGCAGCGGACACATCATGTACGGCCAGGGCATCAACTACCGCCTCGCCCAACGCGGAGCCGGAAAGGGCCCAAGCTTCATCATGATTCAATCTGAGAAACCGGTCGAAGTTGCCAAAGGCCTCGGCGACTTCGTCTACTGCACCGCTCCCGAACCTAAGAAGTAGCGTACAGGTAACCTATTGGTTCATGTACGACCGTTATTCTCCGGGTGATTTCGAAGCAAAGTGGCGCGAGCGATGGCTCAAGGCGGACCTTTTTCGAACTCGCGAAGAGACCGGTCGGCCCAAGTTTTACACCCTCGACTTCTTCCCCTACCCTTCCGGGGCGGGGCTGAGCGTTGGGCACTGTAGGAACTACGTTCCGACTGACGTTCTGAGCCGAATGAAGTACATGCAGGGCTTCAACGTCCTGCACCCCATGGGATTTGATGCCTTCGGCCTTCCCGCCGAAAACGAAGCGATCAAGCGCAAAAGCCACCCGGCTCCCATGATCGAGAAGTACGCCGCCAACTACAAACGGCAGATGGATCTGATTGGATGCGGCTTCGACTGGCATCGCTCCTTCAAATCCTCCGATCCCAGCTACTACAAGTGGACCCAGTGGATCTTTGGTTTGCTTTACGAAAGGGGCTTGGCGGTCCGCAAACTCGCCGCTGTCAACTGGGATCCGGTTGATAAGACAGTTCTTGCCGACGAAGAAGTTATCGCTGGTCGCGCCGAGCGATCAGGAGCTCTTGTCGAGAAGAAGTGGATTCCCCAGTGGTACTTCCGCATCACCGAATACGCCCAAGAACTGATCGACGACCTCGACACCATCGACTGGCCCGAGGGCATTAAGGCAATGCAACGCAACTGGATCGGACGATCCGAAGGGTGCCAGTTCACCTTCCGAGTCGTCGGAACAGCGAATGAAGCAAGGATCGACCTTGACACGGCGATCGAACATGGCGAAGCTCGCCCGCAATCGAACGGTCTCCACTTTGACGTCTTCACCACCCGCATTGATACGATCTACGGCGTTACCTTCTGCGTTCTCGCTCCAGAGCACGGGATCATTGAGCATCTTCCGATCACGGCTGAAGATCGAGCCCGGATCAAGGAGTACCAAGATGCCGCTAAAAGTCTGAGTGATACCGATCGAACCGCCGAGAATCGCGAAAAGACCGGAGTCTTCACCGGCGCTTACGCCCACCACCCATTCACTGGTGAGAGAATTCCCATCTGGCTCGCGGATTATGTTCTAGCCACTTATGGAACCGGCGCAATCATGGCGGTCCCCGGTCATGATCAACGAGACTTCGACTTCGCAACTAAGTTCAGAATCCCCATTGAGCCGGTCATCATTGGCCCAGGGGGTCTTGACGAGATTCGAGCGCTCAGAGCCCAAGGTAAAGCCTTCGAACCAAAAGACGGCACCCTGATCAACTCATCCCATTACGACGGCCTCTCCGTCCTCGAAGCCCAAGAAAAGCTCGGCATCCGCCTCGAATCCGAAGGCATTGGAGAGCGAAAAATCCAATACAAGCTCCGCGACTGGCTCATCTCCCGTCAGCGCTACTGGGGCTGCCCGATCCCCGTCATCCACACCAAAGACGGCGAAGAGCAGCTCGTCCCGCTCAGCCAGCTTCCCGTTGAGCTCCCAATGGTTGACTCCTATGAGCCAGCCGGAGACGGGTCTTCCCCGCTTGCGCACATCGACGAGTTCGTAAACTGCACCGACCTTGACGGCTCTCTGGCTCGCCGAGAGACCGACACAATGGGCGGCTTCGCCTGCTCTTCCTGGTATTTCCTCCGTTTCTGCGACCCAGAGAACTTTGAAGCCGCTTTCGATCCCGAAAAGATCAAGTATTGGATGCCGGTTGACTGCTATGTCGGTGGAGCCGAGCATGCCGTCATGCACCTGCTCTATGCCCGTTTCTGGACCAAGGTGCTCTACGACGCCGGAGTTGTTCCCGTCAAAGAGCCCTTCCAAACCTTACGAAACCAGGGGCAAGTTTTGGCCATGTCCCCTTATCGAAAGCCACGCGAAGGCGAGGTTCTAGGCGTCGCAGAAGATGGAATTCTCGTCAGTTTCGAAGAAGCCAAGCTGATGCCGGAAGCGGATCTCACCTGGAAATGGGTGCGGATGTCCAAGTCAAAAGGCAATGTCGTCACCCCTGACGAAGCCGTTGAGCAGTACGGTGCCGACGCCCTTCGGATGTACCTCCTCTTCGTTGCGCCCTTCCACGCCGACGTTCAATGGAGTAACGAGGGCATGCAGGGCATCTCCCGCTTCCTCGGTCGAATCTTCAAGTTCGCTGGCGAAGTACAACCCCACTTCGCCGAAAACTGGCAAGACATCCTTCCGTTCGAAGAACTCGACGACCTCAGTAAGCGCATTCGCCGTGCAACTCACCAAACGATCCGTAACTGCACTAAGGACCTCGAAAACTTCGGCTTCAACACCTATGTTTCATGGCTCATGAAGTTCATGAACGAGATCACCGAGTGCCTCGAACTGGCTAAACCCAGAATTGCGAACGAGCGACACTTGCAACTTGCTATGAGTGAAGCCCTTGAAACCTTGATCCTCCTCGTCGCACCAAGCGCTCCCCACTCAGCAGACCAAATCTGGGAGGACCTCGGAAAGGAAGGATTCACCTATCACGCCCACTGGCCAACCCACGATGACGATCTCGCCGCCGAAGACAGCCTGACCATCGCCGTGCAGGTCAACGGAAAACTCCGGGATACAATCACGGTTCCGGCGAATACTCCTAAAGAGCAGATTGAGGCGGAAGCCCAAGCGAGTGTCAAAGTAAAGATCTACACCGACGGCAAAGAAGTCAAAAAGGTGATCACCGTCCCTGGTCGGCTTGTTAACATTGTGGTGGCGGGATGAAATTGAACAAAACGGCGATCGGAGCGGGGGCCGCAGTGGCGGCATTGGCGGTCATTATGTATCTCTCCGACCGTCCTGTCGAGACGCGCGACGGTGTCATTCTGCCCCGAACTCGAACTGAGTATGAGAAGCTGAACAAGGAATCCTCTGATCTTGTTCTTGAAATTTTTGCTCGAGCGGATAACGGACAAGAACTCACCGACGCTGACCGACAAAAGCTCCGCGAGGGTGCCAAGAAATTCGAAGCCATGAAGGCCTTTGAACCACGACAAGTTGCGGCTTTATTTGGCTCTGGAAAGTGCTACCTACTCCTTGGCGAATACCAGCTTGCCGCCGACCGACTGGCGCAGTCTTGGGAGAATCGAATGGTCGATCCGATGAAGGACATGGAGGCCGTGCGGCTCACCGCGATCGAGGCTGCCGTTCTGGCGAGCGAAGCAACCCTCCAACTTGCCGCTGAAGAGGTTTCGACAATGAACACCAACTCGGCATCCGGCCAAGGACCTGAGGCAGAAGAGTCTCGTAAACGCGCCCTGACCCTCTATCGACGGGCATACACGTTAGCGGATGACGCGGTCAAACTTGTCCCGAATGCTCCCCGATACCTAGCCGCCCGTGGTCAAGCCTCGCTTGCTGCTGGCAAAAAGGAAGACGCGAAAGCTGACCTAACCAAGGCGATTCAGCTTGATCCGAACAGCCCGAAAGTGAAGGAACTGGCGAAACTACTGCCGTAATCGCTAGTAACCGTAGCCCTTTTCGCCAGCCCCGTCACCTTCCCACTCTAAAACCTCTGAACTGGATTGAACTGTGAAGACATAGCGTTTGCCAGATTCATAATTCACCAAATCTCTCGTAATGATTTTTCCCTGCCGGTATGAGGGTTCGTTCTTACTTTGATGAAGTGCCAGGAATTCGGCCGACAACGCCACATCCGAAGAGACCTTCCAGTATCCAGATACAAACGCTCCTGACTCGATCTCCCGAACATTCAAGTTATTCCGGCACACAAAGTGGAGACGCTTTACTTTCATAACACAGGAGGAGGGGGAGCCGTCACCTTCTCTTCCCGTGTGAAATAAGGCGGGTTCAGCCGCTCTTGCATCTTCTTTGGCAACTCATCCTTGCGGTAGGTGCGCGAGTTATCAACCGTCACGTCATACAGGGAAGTGAAGTAGGAGGCCTTCTTCGCAAAGTCAAATGTGAACATCAGCGTCGATTGCTGAGCCAGCTTGTACATGTTGTAGGACCGTTTCATTCCGCCAAACATGGGCGATGCCGGATTATCACCCTCAAACATGGCCATCATTTCTGGCACACCGATAGTCGAGATTCCGGTGTCGGTGTTCATCGCCATCAGGCTCTTCATGTTGAATCGCTTCAGTTTCATGGTTCCGAAGGAGGGGATTCCGCTCGGCAAGAGATTCGTGCGCTCATTCATCACGGTCACTCCACCCATCCCAAACATCGACATCATCGGGCCGACCATCGCCATTCCCATGCCCGCCATCCCCGCCATGCCATCGCCGTCCTCGTCTGCTCCCGCAGGACCTTCTTTAGCGCCCATCTCATCGAACATCCCACCCAGAGGGTTGTCTGCGCCCATCGGAGGCACCATGCCGTTAAACACCATTCGCCCCAGAATTTCGCGTTGACCGGGGAACAAGCTCGCAAGAGCAATTGGCTTTCCAGCCTCCAGCGCTGCCCGCTGCATAGGATCAAAGGTGCCGTAAAACTTCAGAGCATCAAACCCGAGCCCGGTCAGCGCCGTCGCCGCCCCCATATCCGAAGTTCGGAATATCGCCTCAGTATAAGGAATCGCCAGCGTCTCCGAGCGACGAGCCAGCGTCTGCTGAGAAGCGAACTTCAGGCAATCTTCCAAGTTGATATAGCCTCGGTTCCCTGCCCCCGTGATGAGGTTCTTAAGCGCAACCCGGTTACAGAATGCCGATCGCAGCTCAAGCGGTGAGGATGCGCGAACGGTCGTCCATGTCCCATCAACATCCACTTCCTGAGTAATCGAACGGTCAATTGAATCGAGAACCCCTTCAACCGTCGGATTCTTGGCATTAATCGCAGTCACGAGCGATCCCAAAATGTCATCCGAAGGCGAAGCAATCACGTTCCGACCCTTGCTCGCGTACGCGTCCAAAACCTCTCCAAGCGTAAGCGCAAACGGTTCGTTCGTCACCGGGTCGAGAAGCTTTGCCCTCAAAGCCGGCGAAATCGGTTTCGTGATCGGCGGCGCAGCTTGACCAAACCCTTCTCCACCACCAATCACCATCCCCATCACCGAGCTGATGTTTCCGTTGAAGTTGACGATCATGCTGGTGAACGGATCCAATGCACTGTTCTCGCCGAGCGCTTTCACATACTCCTGAGTTGCTGGAGAAAGGCTGATCGGCGTGCCCGTAGTAACTTGGGGCCGAGAAGCCTCCGGGTTCACCAACGGAAGCGAGACCTGCTTCGTGTACACCCCAGCTCCATCGGGCGTGTAGGCATTGATGGTCACATTAAGCGTGTTGCGCTTCTGAATCTGAAAAGCAGCCTGGATGAGGCTGACCTTGTTAACGAGCTCCGGCTTGCTTAAACCACCACCAAACATTGCCCCAAACATCGCCATCGGATCTTCTGCTTTGTCGTCCTTCTTCGGAGCCTTCGCCGCAAGCTTCCTCATCTCGGCCATGATCAGGTTCACCGAATTTGCAGCTAATAACCCCTGCATCTGATTTGGAGTGCTACTCAAAACGACCCGTCGACCTTCAACAATCGTGCTCAAATCTTTCGCACCGATCGCCTGAACGAGCTTCATGCTCGCTTCGTCGGGGTTATACATATTGGAGAAAATCTTGCCGACCATCTCCATCGCCTTCTTTTCGTCCTTCTCGACATCCTTGCCAATCTTCTCAATTTCGGACTGGGTGAGCGACGGCTTAAGTGGAGTATTGATCGTGGCCTCTAACGCCTTCACAATCTCTGGATCGCCTTCACGATCCTGCCGACTCCGCACATCGGATTCGAGCGTGAGATAAAGATTTCCGTCCCGCTTCGACCACTCCCCACCTACCGTCTTGCCAATCCTTGTAAGTAGATCGTTCAGAGGAACGCCTTTGACATTGATATAAAGTGGAAAGTTTTTGAGCTCACCCGTCGCAAGCATCGGCTGCCCGGTCTGCGCCGAAATCTGCTGAATCACGGTTTCAACCGGAAGAAAGTTCGCCCGAAGAGTCACGGTTTGAGTCTGTTGAGCAAGAACACAAGCAAGAGCGGTGGTAAACATTTCACACTGTTATACGCGGTTTCTGTAATTGGGCTACAGCCTGGGACCAAAAGCCGGGACAAAAATGCGCTTAATTGTTGAAACTCCCGAACGCTTGGACAAGTTCCTCAGCGCGGCCCTCCCCGAGCATTCTCGCTCAAAACTCGCCAAAATGGCGGAGGAGGGAGCCGTCCTAGTGAACGGCGAAGCTGTCAAACCATCCCACAAACTTCGTGCGGGTGACGAGGTTGAACTTGAAGCTCCGGAAGAAGCCGCCCCCCATGATCTCACTCCCGCCGACATTCCGCTCGAAATCCTTTACGAAGACGATGTCATGCTGATCGTTAACAAGCCCCGGGGCCTCGCCTCCCACCCCGCAGCATCATTGAAGGAGCCTTCCCTGGTCAACGCATTGTTAGGCCGCGGTGGGCCGTTGTCTGAGGTAGGCGGAGATTTCCGACCCGGAATCGTTCATCGCCTCGACCGAGAAACCACCGGACTCATGGTCGTCGCCAAAACCGACGCCGCCCACGTCTCTCTCGCCGCCCAAATCGAAAAGAAAACCGCCGAGCGTCGCTACTTTGCCGTCGTCGCCGGAGACGTCGATCGCGAAAAATTCACCATCGATGCCCCGATGGCCCGCAACCAGGCCAACCGCCAGCAGATGACGGTGGACATGCACGGCAAACCCGCCGTCACTCACGTCAAAAACGTCGCCAATCTCGCCCACGGAACCCTCGTTGCCTGCCGACTCGAAACCGGCCGAACCCACCAAATCCGAGTCCACCTCCGAGCCATGGGACACCCTGTTTTGGGAGACAATCTCTACGCTCCGAAAGAGTTTCGCGAGGGTCCGATGCAACTTCATGCAGCCTACCTGGCTCTGATCCACCCGGTTTCCGGCGAACCTGTCATAGCCTTCTGCGCCGCACCGGACGACTTCCTCGGTGCTGAGTACGCAACCCGAAGATGGGTTGAAGAGTGGTAAGCAGACGTTGAACAATCGGCCTCAAGACATCCTAAAGCACCTCGGCTCCAGTTGGGGCTTGCTTTCGATGGGCTTCGGGCTAACGTTCATCCATCTCTTCTGGTACGGCTCGGTCTGGACCGCCTGGCTCGCGCTCGTTTGCTATGTGCCGTTTTTGGCTTGGCTGCGACTCTACAGCAAACGGCCATTCTTAGCCGGCTGGGTATTCGGCCTTTGGTACGCCGTTCTGAACAACTATTGGCTAGGTCAGTTCATAGGGAAATGGACGCAGAGTGTGTTCATCGGAGGGTTGGCGGTCTTCATCGTGGGCGCAGTGTGGGGGATCTTTCATGGAGCTTCGGCTCTCGTTGCAAAAAAGTTCATTGGCTCGATCGGCGCAACCTCAGCAATTGCTCCGATTGCCCTTTGGCTGCCAGATCTTTTGCGATCGTATATTCCCGAGTTCGCTTATCCATTCACCCCTTTGGGAGAACCTCTCGTTGCGTATCCGTTGGCAACCATCCTAGCTCCACATTGTTACTTTGTCAGCTTGCTCGTTTGTACATTGACGGTCTTCATTTCTACAGGTAGCTACCGAAAGCCCGGCGTGCAGCATAGTGGCGTCATCTTCGCGCTGGTGATGTTTGGAATCGCAGCTTCGCAAGGTCGAACTAAATCTCCATCCCCAACCAAAATCGCCCTCGGCCAACTTGGCTTCGACCTCGCATATACCGAAGACGGACTGAAACCATTCAAGATCCGTGAAGCCGCCAACGACCTCATCCGCCAAGCCAGGAACCAGAAAGCTGACGTCCTCATTCTCCCCGAAGCCGTCGCCGCCTTCACAACCACCCCGAACACCGCCTTCGACCTCCCACCCGACATGCCCGTCCTCTTTGGAGCTCAGCGCGGCACCTCGCCTCGCTACCAATCCGCCTATCTCTGGGACACCAAGGGTTTCCAATTCACCGACAAAACCCGCCTCGTCGTCTTCGGCGAGTATGTTCCCCTGCGCGGAATCATCCCCTACCCCGCCGGATTCCAACTCCCCGCCGGAGACCTTGCCGAGGGCGAAGCAAAACTTCTCACCCTCCCCAATGGACTCAAAATCGGCACCATGATCTGCTTCGAGTCCCTCTTCCCCGGTGCGGGTCGAAATCTCAAAAACCTCGAACCCGACATCCTCTCAATCATCTCCCTCGACGACTGGTACATGGGCACCAGCGCAATGCCCCGCCTCGAAATCGCCGCCCGCTGGCGCGCCGTGGAGACTGGCAAATGGATCTTCCGAGTCGGCGCACTCGGCAAGACGATGGTCATAGACCCCCAAGGCCGAGTCCGAGCCGAACTCCCGACGGGAGAACGGAGGCTCCTTGTCTACCAGTTGTGAGTTTAAAGAAAGTCGTAAATGCACTGAGGCAAATACCCCCCATGTTGGAACGGTTCAAAAATCAGAGACGGTGTCCAGGTTCAAAGTCACCACCCATCCACCTCACAAAATTTCGCGCATGCAACAAGTAAGTTTGCTTTGCCATCGGCTTTAAATTCGTCGACTCGACTTCGGCTTCGTACTCAGCGAGGGCAAGCTTCACCAAGTGCAGAAAGTCAACATCCACTTTCGATTGAGACTGGGTCAGTCCGTGTGTCCGAATCTCATCGTCCCGAATCTGCTTGAGAGCGACGCTGACTTGAGTTGAAATTGTGTTTCTGGGTGTCTTCGGAAAATCGACAAGGATTCTCTCCAGAATCTCCCCGTGGCGTCGAAGGCCGGATTTGTAGTGGTTGTTGGTCAAGTCGCGTATCTGGCTTGTTGTAAGTTTTATCATTTGTATATCTCAATAATATATATAACATATATATCCATCAATTTTCAACTGATAAGATAAACTCTCCTGGAAATGACTGACTTCGCCATCTCCTGGAATCTCTGCCGTGGACGCTTCGTCGACTCCGTCTCCGGACTCACCAACGAGCAACTCAACTACCGCCTGCACTCCGAAACTCTCACCATTGGAGAAATGGCCCTCCACGTCGCCGGAACCGAGCTCTGGTTCGTCAGCCAACTCACCAAGCGCGAGAACGACGCCTACGAAGCCAAGCTTATCAAAGCCGCCACCGACAGCGTCGTCAACGACCTTCCCTTCCCCTATTCACCCGAAGAAGTGAACGAAGTTGCCATCATCGAAGCCTTCGATTACGTTGCCAAAATCGTCCAACCCCACATCGAAAGCCCTTCGGACGAGTTCCTCACCACCGAAATCCAGTCTGTTCTCGGCCCAATCATCACCGGACAAGGTGCCCTCGCCCGCTTCGCATTTCACCCCGGCTACCACCAAGGCCAAGTCCACATCATCAAAACCGCACCCGGCTACCCTGCCTAACCCGGTACCATAAATCCATCTTGGAACCGATTCTCTCGCAGGTAGACCTCTACGACGACGAACACCAGCAGAACCGCGCCGCAATGGACGCGATCATGGCTGACTACCGCTCTCGCATGGCCAAAACCATGGAGGGCGGTGGAGCCAAAGCTGTCGACCGCCACAAGTCTCGCGGCAAACTCCTCGCCCGCGAAAGAATCGACGGTTGCCTCGACCCCGGCTCGCCGTTCCTAGAATTCAGCACCCTTGCCGCAAACGGCATGTACGGCGATGGAGCGCCCTCCGCCGGAGTCATCACGGGCATCGGTCGCGTTCACGGTCGAGAGTGCATGTTCGTCGCCAACGACGCCACAGTCAAGGGCGGAAGCTACTTCCCCATCACTGTCAAGAAGCACCTTCGAGCCCAAGAAGTTGCGCTCGAAAATCACCTCCCGTGCATCTATCTCGTCGACTCCGGTGGCGCAAACCTTCCCTACCAAGCCGACGTTTTCCCCGACCGCGATCACTTCGGGCGCATCTTCTACAACCAAGCCCAGATGAGCGCGAAGGGCATCCCCCAAATCGCGGCCGTCCTCGGCTCATGCACTGCCGGCGGAGCCTATGTCCCCGCCATGAGCGATGAGAGCATCATCGTCAAGAACCAAGGCACGATCTTCCTCGGCGGTCCTCCACTTGTCAAGGCAGCTACGGGAGAAGTCGTCACAGACGAGGACCTTGGCGGGGGCGATGTCCACACTCGCATCTCCGGAGTCGCCGACCACCTCGCCGAGGACGACCAACACGCCCTCGAACTAATCCGAAACGTTGTCGAAAACCTCGGAACCCCTCGCAAAGCAAACCGAGACCAAGACGAACCGCAAGACCCACTGTTCGATCCAACCGAACTTTACTCACTGGTGCCCAGCGACAGCAAGACGCCGATGAACATGCGCGCCGTCCTTGCCCGCATTCTCGACGGCAGCAAGATGCATGAGTTCAAGGCCCGCTACGGCTTAACTCTCATCTGCGGCTTCGCCCGAATCCACGGACACAAGGTCGGAATCATCGCGAACGACGGCATCCTCTTCTCGGAGAGCGCCCTCAAAGGCGCCCACTTCATCGAGCTGTGCTGCCAACGCGGAATCCCCCTCGTCTTCATCCAAAACATCACTGGCTTCATGGTCGGTCGTAAATACGAAAACGAAGGCATCGCCCGAAACGGCGCCAAGCTCGTCACCGCCGTCAGCACCGCAAACGTCCCCAAATTCACGATGATTGTCGGTGGCAGCTACGGAGCCGGAAACTACGGAATGTGTGGACGCGCCTATGGCCCCCGCCAACTTTGGATGTGGCCGAACGCCAAGATCAGCGTCATGGGCGGCGAACAAGCCGCGAATGTCCTGCTGACTATCAAGCTGGACCAACTGGAACGAGAAGGCAAATCGATGTCTCCCGACGACCAGCAAGCTGAAAAGGATCCTATCCTGGCGAAGTACTCCGAAGAAGGCTCCTGCTACTACTCGACCGCAAGACTCTGGGATGACGGCATTATCGACCCCGTAGACACCCGCCGAGTCCTTGGTCTTGGCCTCGCCGCCGCCCTTAATTCTCCAGAGGAACCCGCAGGATTCTCTCTATTCCGCATGTAACGAATCCTTTTTCACCCTTCATGCGTCTTGGGAAACTAGTTGCTCTAACAATGCAGCGGGATGCTCATGCTAAAAGAATTTAGGGATTTTGTATCGAGGGGCAATATGCTTGACCTCGCAATCGGTGTCGTCATCGGCGCGGCGTTCGGAAAGGTAACCGAGGGCTTCATGAATTTCATCATCAACCCTCTCGTGGGACTCATTGGTGGTGCAGACTTCAGCGATAAGTTCATCATTCTCTCGGGCAAGGAAATTCCTGCCGTCATGGCGGCTCATACATTGGAAGAGGTGAAGAAGGCAGGCGGAAATGCCCTTGGCTACGGTGCGTTCATCAGCGCATTCCTCAACTTCCTAATCGTCGCCTTCGTAATGTTCCTCGTGATTAAGGCCTACAACAAGTTCAAGAAAGGCGAAGCAGCGGCAGTCCTAGCGGCGCCACCGGACGTCGCCCTACTTACCGAAATCCGCGACCTACTCGCAAAGAATTAAGAGCTCTGCTCAAAACAAACGAAATCGCCCCCGAGAATTCTCGGGGGCGATTTCGTTTTCTGATCCTGGCTTAGGCCGGGATTTCTTCGAAGATCCCCATCGCGCGGAACTTACTAAACCGCTCCGCCTTCACCTGCTCCGGAGTCATCTTCTGCAACTCGCCGAGGTGCCGACTAATCCCATCGCGGACCGTTGCGTACGCCTCGATCGGCTTACGGTGGGCCCCACCCACCGGCTCCGGAAGAATCTCGTCGATAATCCCGTACTCCAGCGCACTTGCCGACGAAATACGAAGAGCTTCCGCCGCCTGCTTACCCATCTCCGGCTTGCGCCAAAGAATCGCCGCGCATCCCTCAGGAGGAATGACCGAATAAACCGAGTGTTCGAGCATCAAAACTCGCGACGAAGCCGCGATCCCAATTGCTCCCCCCGATCCGCCCTCGCCAATAACGACAGCGACGGTCGGAACCGTCAAAGCGAACATCTTCATGATCGAAGCCGCAATCGCTTCGCTAATCCCCCGCGATTCGCTCTCGACCCCCGGGTCTGCCGCAGGAGTATCGACGAACGAAATCACCGGCATCTTAAACCGCTCCGCCATCTCAAACAGCCGAATCGCTTTGCGATACCCTTCCGGCTTTGCCATTCCAAAATTCCGGAACTGCCGACTCTGAATATCTCTTCCCTTCTGATGACCAATAATCATCACCGGAGTCCCCTCAAACGTTGCCGGACCGCCGACAATCGCGTTGTCAGCAAAGCCATTGCGGTCACCCTGAAGCTCAGTAAAGTCCTGGCAAAACGCAGTGACGTAGTCGAGCGTATAAGGTCTCTTCGGCGCCCGAGCGATCAGCGTCTTTTCCCAAGGGCCAAGGTTTTCCGGGTCGTACATCATTTCTAGGTACCGATCCCGGGTCTTCTCAAGATCAATGATCTTAGCCTGACCCGTCTCGAGGGCCGTCGGATTCGTCTCTTTGCGAGCTTCCATCTTCATCTTCTCGATGAACTCATCAATCTCACGGAGTTCTTTTTCAAATTCATTAAAGTTGGAGGGCATCAGCGCATGTTCTCCTTCACGACGCTTCCGAGGGAGAGAAACAAGTGGCCGCCGAGCGTCTTAACTAAAGACGTCAGCGTGGCTCGCATCTCCTTTCGAGGCACAATGGCGTCGATCATGCCGTGCTTGAAAACAAACTCGGCGGTCTGAAAATCGTCGGGAACCTTCCCTACTCCGGCCTGCTTCGCTACCCGAGCTCCGGCAAATCCCACCAGCGACTTCGGCTCGGCGATGATAACATCGGCAATGGACGCATAAGAAGCCAAAACTCCCGCCATCGTCGGGTCGGTGAAAATGCAAATGTAAGGCACACCAACCTCCCGGCACTGCTGGACCGCCGCCGAAGTCTTCGCCATTTGCATGAGGCTCAAAATGCCTTCCTGCATTCGGGCTCCGCCCGAGGCGCAGAAGATGATCGCGGGAATCCCCTGTTGCGCCGCACGCTCCAAAGTCCGGGTGATCTTCTCCCCAGCAACCGAGCCCATTGAACCGCCCATAAACGAGAAGTCGGCAACCGCAACCGAAACCGGCATCTCATCAAGCTTCGCTCGACCAGAGACAATCGAATCATGCATCCGAGTCTTCTCCTCAGCAGCTTTCAGCTTCTCGGCGTACTCCGGGAATTGCAAGGTGTCGATCGAGCGAAGATCGGTATCCAACTCTTCAAACGAATCCTCATCAAAAGTCCATCGCATCCTCGTGAGAGCAGGAATCCGATGGTGATGGTTGCAGTATCCGCAGACGTGCAGGTTTTGCTCAAAATCCACTCGAAAGAGGATTTTCTTACAGCCTTGGCATTGTAAGAAGGCATCGCCTTGTTTCAGTGATTTGGCACTCAAGGTGGTTAACTGTACCCCGTTATAACGATCTTGGTTGCAGAAATTCGGCCAATCCCCTAAGCCTCCGCCGAGGTTAAAACCCCGGCAAAGACAGCGATTTCAATTCAAATCTGCCCAGTCGCAAACACCGATAAAGCCGTCGGCTCAAACTCAAAAACCGGCATCTCAACGTCGCCAAAATTCAGCGCCACCAGCGGCTTGATCACCTGCTCATTCATCACAGTATCCGCCAGATCACGGCGAATCGCCTCCAACTGAAGCAGAAACACCTGAAGGTGAACCCGCCCCATCGCCAGCGACCCAACCCGCGTCCCCTCGCTCGTCGTCAGAGTCTGCCCAACAATCGCCCGGGTGATCTCGCGGTTATGAAAGTCAATCGCATCCATAAACCCCTGACTCGCATTGTTACGATCCCCCAACGGAGAGATTTCAAACTCATCCGGGAAGACAATCGCCGAATTCTTAGCCAAAGCCTCCAGCGAGCGCAACATCGCGTTCTGATCCTCGCTCGTCGCTCCTTTCCCGAACTTCGCGAGCAAGGTTGGCGATGCAAACCGCTCCAGATGCATTCTCCACGCCTCCATCAACCGCTTCTTCTCCCGGTAATGCGGCATTGCTGCCTCAAGATCACTCTGCCCATAAGGCCGTCCATAGCCTGGTCGATGACGATAGATGACAAACCGATCAGGGCTCAGTAACCGCTCGGCCTCGCCCGGGAGATTAAGCCGCAGACTCTTCGGATTCTCAAACTCATCCATCTCAATGGTGAAGTACTGAGGATCCTTCGTGTGCACGCTTTGAATCCACCACTTCCCCCCATCGGCTTGGTAGACGATTTCTTGAATGCTCCAGCCATGAACAAAAGCATCCATCGCGTTTTGAAGAATGCTATGAACTGACCCTTGCATCTTCGAAAAAGCCTGTCGAACAAATTCGGCCTGGGCAGTTTCCCCGACGATCTTCCATCCTGAAGCAAGCACCCCCAGTGTCTTGATCGTCAGCGAAGTCTGAATCATCGAGTCTTTAGCCATTTCGGCAAAAAGCTCGGGACGGTTGGGCTTCGGAAATCCCCCCTGAGCCGCTTGGAGCTGCCAGGCGGGAATAGTTGGGGTCGGCGTTGGTGGTTTCGGTTTTTTGTTGAATATTTTCATTGTAGTGAGATTGGAATGCGATCAGATTTCAGGGGTAAACAATACTTGCTGAAGGCTGAAGGCTGACGGCAGCTAGCAGACAGCTATCTTCTTGGATTCGTGGTCAAAATCATCCGATGCGCGTAAGGCAGGTCGCTGACCGCCATCGCCAGAGCCATGACCAGGTCATCATGACCACTTTTCGCCGCCATCTGGACGTGCCCGCTCGCCGAGCGAGTAGCCTGAAAATTGTCGAGTTCCTTCTTGAGGGCTTCGTGAGGGGGGAGCTGGATCGAACGGGTCTCAAATGCCCGAACAAGACCATCCACCAATTTGGGCTTTGATTCCGTGGTGAAGACAAACGACTTAATCGACACCGCACGCAGTTCGTTTCGAAGCCAGGCGGTGATGCTGTCGCCTCCGCCAGTCGTATCGCAAATCAGTCGAGCATTCGGATAACGTGCCAGGACGTCCGTCACCCAAGCAATCTGCTTAAACCAGTCCTCACGATGTTTCCGATCGACTTCCAAGACGCTCGCTCTCGACTGGAAGCCCCGAACCACAACGAGCGCCGAGAAGTCCTGGTATCGAGCCCAGTCAACCGCAATAATTGTCGGGCCCGGAATGTCAAAATCAGGCTCCGCGACAACACACTCGTCAACCGCCGTCCGGTCAAAGACGTAGCCCTCCCGCTGAACAAACTGTGCGTCGTATTCCGTGGCATACGCGCTCGGACTCAGCAGCTTCTTCTGCCGATCCAAAAACGCCAGCCGAACCTGTGGATTATCGCTACTAGGAGCCTGGAGAGACCAGAACTCATCGGAATTTTCCAGCCCCTCCCTAAACGCCTCATAGAAGTGGTCCTGGCCATTGGGAGTGCTGATCATCGTTAGACTCCCATCCGTCGTTGCCATCATCGGGGTCAACACTTCGTTCACAACCGAACCCGAAACATAAGCCGCTTCGTCAACAATAATCTCGCTCGCCTCGTCACCCCTGAGGTGGTGCCTCGAATGCGCCGACCGAGCGACTACCGAGTGCTCCCCCATCGTCAACTCCATCTTAGAGTCCCGAAACTTCGGAATCAATGGAAACCGCAACTCCCAGAGTCCCCGCGAAACAAGCTGCTCCACCAGCCCCCGAAGTCGCCGAAACAAAAAACTCGCCTGCTCCAGAGTCGGAGCAACCAAAAGCGTCCGTCGTGGTCTGTCCGCCCCTAGCCCCGCAATCACCTGCACCGCGCAAGCGTCCGTCTTCCCCCACCGACGCCCACAGGCCAGCACCTTCGTCTTCGCTCGAGCCAGCAAAAATCTCTCCTGCCCAGGATGCGGCCGCCACACTGGGCCAAGCCAATTCAAAAAATCTTGCATTCACCTTACAGGCGAGCAAGTCGACCAAATGTCAACCAGAAACCGCTAAATTCGGACCGGCTTCCCGTCCGGAGCCGGAAGCTTTCGCATCTCGGCAACAAAGTCTCGAAACACCCGCCAGAACTCCCCGTCTTTGTTCAGCCCGATCCAAATCGGCTCGTTATCATCGATTTGGATCGCGTAAAACCCAAACATGTAGTGCGCCACATCCGGCTTAATCAGCCCCGAGTTAACTAGCAGTGCCACCTCTTCAAAAAACGCAATGAAGTTCCGCCGATCCTGGATCGGCTCGTTGGCAATCGAAGCATCTCCCTCAAAGATCATCGTCAACAACCGACGAAAAATCGCATCCTCAAGGAACCGCCTCCGCATGTTGATGAACTGCGTCGCCCGCGCCGCGTGGTTCTGGCGCGCATACTGAAAAAGTCCCTGCCAAAGGGTGATAAAAGCAATCAGCCCCGCAACAATGATCGAAAGATCTTTCAGCAAGTCAATACGTTGCATAGGCACGCGATAAGAATACTTAACGAACCGAGTAACGAACCCGCCCCAGCTTCGGTAGAATCTAACAAGCTCATGCCAAAGCGCGTTGAATCAGTAGTCCTCCACGACAGCTCAACTCCGGTCATCGGAGACGCCCAAAGAGCTGGGAGCGTCGTCGTGACGTCGCTCGAAAGCCTGATCTCCCAAGCGCGAGCCCACTCCCTTTGGCCCGTCACCTTCGGCCTCGCCTGCTGCGCCATCGAAATGATGGGCGCCGCCGGACCCAAGTTCGACATCGCTCGATTCGGCTCAGAGGCATTCCGAGCAACTCCACGACAAGGCGACGTCATGATCATCGCCGGACGAGTGAGCAAAAAAATGGCTCCCGTCCTTCGCCAAATTTACGACCAAATGCCTGAGCCTAAGTGGGTCATCAGCATGGGCGCCTGCGCTTCTTCAGGAGGCGTTTACAACAACTACGCCATCGTCCAAGGTGCCGACCAAATCGTCCCCGTCGACGTCTACGTCCCCGGCTGCCCCCCATCTCCCGACGCCCTCATCTACGGAATCATGAAGCTCCAAGAGAAGATCAAGCGCGGACGAGCCACTACCCTTTCCGACCTCCGACTCATCGAAGTCAATTCCCGCGACATCCAAGAAATCGAAGACAAGGTGACTGCGTAATGGCCATCCTCGACAAAATCGTCAAACCCATGATCGCCGGACTCGGCATCACATCCAAGCGGCTCGGACACAGCCGCCCAACGGTCATGTACCCCGAAGACAAGCGCGAGCAGTTCCCAAGAACCCGCTGGCGACACGTCCTCACCCGCCATGACGACGGCCTCGAAAAGTGCATCGGTTGCTCCCTGTGCGCCGGAGCCTGCCCCGCCCGCTGCATCTACGTCGATGCCGGCGAGAACACCGAAGAGAACCGCCTCTCCCCCGGCGAACGCCACGCCGTCCGCTACGAAATCAACATGCTCCGCTGCATCTTCTGCGGCTACTGCCAAGACGCCTGCCCCACCGGAGCAATCGTCCTGCGGAAGGATTTTGAACTCGCCAACTACGACCGCGAAGACTTCATCTTCACCAAAGAAATGCTCCTAGAGCCGGCAATATCTGAGCGTTCGAAGTAGCTCCCCAGAATAGGGGCGTCGGTGAGCGAAGCGAACCGGTGGGGCTATCGTAATAGCGAACCATCTTATTGCCTTGTTTTCCTGTGGTCGGCGAACCACCAACGAGGAGCCATTAGCGTGGGCAGGGAAAATGAGACATGCAGGAAGAAAAATGGCTAAACAATCGTGAGTTAATGAGTGTAATCGTGGACAAGTCCACAAAAGCTGTAAGGCTGTTGGGAATTGATTACATGAACCTGAAGGCGGCTGAAAGTCGCATTCCCGATGGAATCGTGATTGATTTAGATTGCTCTAACACTGTCGTCGTCGGGTCAGAATTAATTGCCATAGCTGAGATTTACCTTGAACAAGTTTTAAGCATCTACAATGCGGAGGATTCAAAATTTCTACCCGTTTTTGACGAATGATCCTTTTGGGACCTTTGATTGGCCCGCCAGCCACTTGCGTGGGCAGGATAATCAAGAGAGAGTCTGGGTGGCACTGAGAAGCGCCCATGCATCTCAACCTCTCAACCTCCACAATCCCAGCTTGTCAGTGAACCGCCTCCCTCCAAGCCACCAACTCGAAGCCAACGGCAAAACTCGCCGAGATCTTAGTCCACCGAGCGTAGCGAGCCCAAATTTGCCAACAAGCCACCAACCCCAAAACACCTTCCAACCGGGGTGGAGGGTGGGAAGGGGCGCGATGTCAATGTCTCGCCAACTCAAATGCCAGGTTGACAAACCCCTACTTCCTTGCCTATAAAGCAGAGATGCCAATACACGAATTAGCTACAAACCCGATAAGCGGGCAATACGAGAAGCGACTTTCACCGACCTGTGCCGGAGTCGGTGAATCTAAGTTCAGTGATTTGCACCAACTGCACCGAAGTTTCCCACAAGCCCAAACTCTTTTGAACCTAAATGCACCAACTGCACCAACGTCCCAGTGCGATGCCAAAAAGCGGCCCCTCCCTGCCCCTCATTTGGCAAAAACTCGCCAGTCCTTGAACCTAAACTGCCCCACCAACTCTACATACGCCGCCTCACCACTCACGATAAGGGCGACCATTCGACCCGACCCGAGTCGAAGGGTAAAAGTAGCAGCTCGGATTGAAGCTCTGCCTCGACTCCTTCGTCCATGCGGTCGTCGGGCTGTTCGTTTGGCCCGAGGAGTAAGTATTGTTTCGCGAGAAATCGTTAAAGGGAATGGCATGCAAATACGGCCCTCTCCAGGTCGAAGCAATGACACTAGCACTTGACCAGGTCGTGTTCATCGCTTGCCGCTGCCATCCCGTGGCCGGTGCCGTCGCGCTTATCAACGCTGAGATCGGAACGACAACCCCAGTATCCGCCTCCGCCCGATCTCCTGCCTCCCGAATCAGTTTCAGATTAGCCCGCAGTGATGCTTCTCTCGCCTTCAATGCCGAATCACTAAACCGAGGAATCGCTATTGCCGCCAAAATCGAGACAATAATGATGACGACAAGGAGTTCAACGAGCGTAAACGCACGAAAATGCCAACCACGACGCATACCTCGCCCCTCCATGATCATGTTATCGGAGAATCGGTAGCAGACTCTCAGGAAAATAGTGCTGAATCCCTAAACCATCTCCGCCACAAACTTCCCGCTCAGCGTCACCATCGGCAAACCCGCCCCTGGCTGAACTGAACCGCCGACATAGAGCAGATTCCGAAACTCTGAATCTTGGTTCGACCAAGGGAACATCCCGAACAGCCGGTACTTCTCGTCCGCCCCATAAAGCGATCCCCGGAAGTTACCGTGCTCCTGCTCAAAATACACCGGAGTCTGAACACGCTGCATCTCAATCTCTGAAGCATCGATCGCAACCCCCGCCCGAGCCATCACTCCCAAAGTCCGATCAACACAAGCAGCAGTCAAAGCCGGCCAATCCAAATGATCCTCATTCGCCGGCGAAGTCACCACCGCAAACAGGTTCGAGCACCCCTCCGGAGCCACCGATGAATCCGTGTCCGATGTGTTGTTGAGATAAACAATCGGCGACGAAGGAAACACCCGCTCCTCATAAAGCTCCTCAAACCCCGCCTCAAAGTCATCCGGCACAAACAGCGTATGGTGCTTCAACTCCGGAAACTTTCGCCGAACCCCCATGTGAACCGTGAAATACGAATAACTCGGCTTAGCAGGCAACTCCCGCCCCAACCAGCTCTGAGTCTGAACCCGGTCTCGATTGCAGATAAACACCTCCGAGGCGATCCGCTCTCCATCGTCAAGAATCGCAGCGGAAACTCGATTCCCCTCCCGCTCAAACCCGACCACTTTCGCCCCGGTCCGAATCTCCACCCCCAGTTCCGTCGCCAACCGAGCGAACGCTTCCGGTATTGCCGCCACCCCGCCCTTCGGATACCAAACCCCGTCCTGCAACATAAAGTAAGGAATCAGTAACGCCCCCGGCGCCTTGCTCCGATAGCTCTGCCCGCCGTAAGAGGGAAACCCATAAAAGAACGCCCGCAACAACGGACTCTTGAACATCCCGTCGACCAGCTCCTTATAAGTCTTGCGAACATCAAACGGCAAAGCAAACTTGATCAACGAAGGATCAGCCAACTGCCACGGCTTTTCATAAGGATGCGCAAAAACCGACTTCTCCACCAACGGCGCAATCTTGCAGAGCTTGGACCACATCACAGCAAACTCTGCCGAGTCCTCCGGCGCAACCCGATCAATCAGCCCCTGCGCCGCCTCATACCCATCCGGGATATCAATCGTCTCTCCCCGAAACATCACCCGCGTGATCGGATTCAGCCGTTCAAACTGAAGATAGTCATCCGGGTTCCGACCCGCATCCCGAAACACCTTCTTATAAATCTCGGTGAGAATAATGATCGACGGTCCCGGATCAAGCGTGTATCCACCCTCCGAAATCCGCCCCGCCTTTCCGCCAACTCGACCCTGCTCAAGAACAACGACATCGTGGCCTTTCAAACGACAGTGAATCGCCGCGCTCAATCCCCCCAGCCCCGCTCCAACAATCACCACAGATTTTTTCATTCGCCCTCCAGCCTACGATACAAAACACCCTGATCTCGCAATGACCAACGACAAACGAAAAGCGATAAGCGTAAAGATAAGGGTGCCAACCCCGTTCGATCAGCTCACTCTCCAACACGGCCCAGCTTGGAAGAACCGCTTTACCCTCGCTCCGATGACAAACCATCAGAGCAACCCGGACGGAACCATCACCCACGATGAGCACCACTGGCTCACCATGCGTGCCAAGGGCGGTTTCGCTCTCACCATGACCTGTGCATCTCACGTCCAGCCCCAGGGCCAAGGCTTCCCGGGTCAGCTTGGCTGCTGGTCCGACGATCACATCGAGGGCCTCACAAAGCTCGCCGCCGAAATCAAAGCCCAAGGCTCTGTCTCCAGCATCCAACTCCACCACGCCGGATTCCGATCCCCTAAGGACCTCATCAAAACCCAACCGGTCGGCCCATCGGACGACGAAGGAACTGAATCACGAGCTCTCTCAACCGAGGAAGTCCACCAACTCCGAGACGACTTCATTAAGGCCGCCCAGAGAGCGGAGAAAGCCGGATTCGATGGAGTCGAAATCCACGGCGCCCACAGCTATATCATCTGCTCCTTTCTCAGCGCGGGTGAAAACAAGCGCGAAGACGCCTACGGCGGAAACCCCGAGAATCGCGCCCGACTCCTCATGGAAATCCTCAAAGGAATCCGCGAGGCCTGCCGCTCTGGCTTCCAAGTCGGAATCCGGCTCTCTCCCGACCGCTTCGGAATAGACCCTCAAGACATCCTGAACCTCAGCGCCAAGCTTCTCCAAGACGAAAGACTCGACTACCTCGACATCAGCATGTGGGATTACAACCGCGAACACGAAGGCAAAAACTTCTTCCAACTGTTCGCCGACCTCCCCCGGAAAGGTGTCCTCCTCGGCGTTGCAGGAAAGCTCTACTCTGGCACGGACGTTCAAGCCGCCCTTGACCTTGGCGCTGATTTTGTCGCCATCGGCAAAGCCGGGATCCTCCACCACGACTTCCCTCTTCGCATCCAGACTGATCCAAACTTCGAGATGACCACACCACCCGTGACTGCCGACTACCTGAGGAGCGAGGGCCTCGGTGAGGCATTCATCCAATACATGAAGCGTTGGGAAGGCTTTGTAAAATAGACATGTGCCTCATATTGAGCTAACAACAGATCTCTCGAACATCTCGGAGCAGGACTTGGATGGCTTCTTCGTGGGTTGGCCCAACAAACCGACCCCAAAGGCCCATCTTCAGCAACTCCAAGTCAGCAGCCGGGCGATTATCGCGCGAGAGACTGGAACTGCTCGCATCATCGGAGTGATCACCGCGCTCACCGATGATGTTCTTTTCGGTTAGATCTCCTCACTCGAAGTCCTGCCCGAGTACCAAGGCCAAGGAATCGGAAAAGACTTAGTCAGCGCTATGCTTGAACAACTGAAGCATGTTTACGCTATCGATTTAGTCTGCGACCCAGACGTCCGACCCTTTTACGCGAAGACTGGTCTGATTCCCTACCACTCAATGATTGCCCGGCGCCGAGAAAATATTGTCTGAATGTTGTGCCAGTCAGCGATTCATCGCGTAGCATAAAGCAATGATCCTCGTAGCCGCCCTTCTCCTCCTCCAAACCCAAAAGCCCGAATACGTCAAGATGGACGACCACGATCCCAACGGGATCGGCTACAGCTACATGGGCCGCGAGATGGCGAACTATATGAGCCACGAAGCCGCGTCCTGGCTGGATCGCCCCGAGCGCTACAAAGAAGAAGCCCCCCAGCTCCTCCTCGAAGCCTTGAACCTCAAAAACGGAATGGTTATCGCCGACATCGGAGCCGGAAGCGGCTACCTGACCTTCCCTATGGCCGCCAAAGTCGCCCCGAAAGGCAGAGTCATCGCCGAAGAGATCCAACCCGAAATGCTGACGATCATTGAAGACAAGGCAAAGCGAAACAAGATCACCAACGTCGATCGGCTCCTCGGCACCACCGACGACCCCAAACTCCCCAAAGAAGGTGTCGACCTCGCGATCATGGTCGACGTCTACCACGAGTTCGACAAACCCTACGAGATGATGTCAAACATGCTTAAGGGCATCAAGAAAGGTGGGCAAGTCGTCTTCGTCGAATACCGTAAAGAAGACCCCCGGGTCCCAATCAAAGAGCTCCACAAAATGAGCGAAGCCCAGGTGAAGAAGGAAATGTCAATCTTCCCCGTCCGCTGGACCCGTACCAGCAACATCCTACCGAGGCAGCACATCATCTTCTTCGAAAAACTTTAATCCAATTCGAAGCTCCTCCCCTTTCGCTAAGCTTAAGTTGGAGAGGTGCGGGTGGGGGGTTTGACTGGCCTGAATCGCTAAACGCGAGGGATCGTGCGAACACGTCGCATTTAGAGCGGGAACAAGTTTACGCACTCTTAACGAACAAAATTCCTGCACCTTTTCGTCCCTATAAACATGCGACTAACCATCCTACTCGCCATCCTCGCCACCCTCCTCGTCGGATGCGGCTCGACCCCAACCCCTGACGCCAGCCCAGCCGCCCGCTCCGGGAAAGAAGACGCCATGATGAAGCAAGCCGGCGGAGACGAGTAGTCTTAGCTATTCGCCATTCGTTTGTCCTTGTCTAGAACCTCTTTACGCGACAAACGAACAACGACAAACGTAAAACCAACCAGATGCGCGTCGAACTCGCCTCCGAACTTGTGCTGAAAAAGCGCGCCGAACTCCAGCGATCCAGCCGTGAAATCGGCGTCAGCGAGGAGTACATCAGCCTCCTCGTCGACACATTCTACGACCGCATCCAAAACCACGAAGTCCTCGGCCCCATCTTCGGATCCAAAATCAAAGACTGGCCACCCCATCTAGCCAAGATGAAACTTTTCTGGGAAGGCGTCGCCCTCCGCAGCGCGGGTTACCAAGGCAAGCTCATGGAAGTCCACGCCGGAGTCGAACAAGCCCGCTCCTGGATGGTCCCCCAATGGCTCGACCTCTTCGAGCAAACCCTAAAAGACACCGCCCCCAACGAGGTCGTCGTCGAGCACTTCATGCTGCTTGCCCGCAACATGGGCGCCCGCCTCGCCAGCACAATGCCCGACGCTTAAAACGGTATTCTTTAGCTTGAACCACAAAGACGTGGCGAACCTAAAAAACCATGTCTAGCAGAATCCTCAGCTCCCTTCCCGTCGGCGAAAAAGTCGGCATCGCCTTCAGCGGAGGACTCGATACCAGCGTCGCCGTAGCTTGGATGCGAGAAAAAGGAGCAATTCCCTACTGCTACACTGGCCAACTCGGTCAAGCTGACGAATCCGATATCGACGGCGTTCCCCAGAGAGCCGTTGAATACGGAGCCGAAAAAGCCCGCCTCATCGACTGCCGACCCGAAATGGTCAACGAAGGTCTGATCGCCCTCCAATGCGGCGCCTTCCACATCACCAGTGGCGGCAAAACCTACTTCAACACCACCCCAATCGGCCGGGCAGTGACCGGAACTCTCCTCGTAAGAGCCATGGCCGAAGACGGCGTCAGCATCTGGGGCGACGGTAGCACCTACAAAGGCAACGACATCGAGCGCTTCTACCGCTACGGCCTCCTCGCCAACCCCGACCTGCGAATCTATAAGCCCTGGCTAGACCGCCAATTCGTCGACGAACTGGGCGGCCGAAAAGAGATGTCCGAATGGCTCGAAGCCCGGAAGCTCCCGTATAGGGACAGCAAAGAAAAAGCCTACAGCACCGACGCCAACATCTGGGGCGCAACCCACGAAGCCAAAGACCTCGAATTCCTCAACCAAGGCCTCCACCTCGTCGAGCCCATCATGTGCGCCAAATTCTGGGATCCGAGCGTTGACATCAAAACCGAAGACGTCACCATCGAATTCGAAGCCGGCTGGCCCGTCGCCATCAACGACCAACGATTTACCAACCGCGTCGAACTCGTCGAAAAAGCCAACGAAATCGGCGGGCGCCACGGCCTCGGCTGCAGCGACCAAATCGAAAACCGAATCATCGAAGCCAAGTCCCGTGGAATCTACGAAGCCCCTGGAATGGCGCTTCTCTTCGCGGCTTACGAGCGCCTGGTGAACGCCATCCACAACGAAGGCACCATCGACAACTACCGAACAATGGGCAGAAAACTCGGACGCCTCATGTACGAGGGCCGCTGGTTCGACCCCCAATCCCTGATGATACGCGACTCCCTCCAACGCTGGGTCGCAAGCGTCGTCACCGGAAAAGTCACCCTCCAACTCAGAAGAGGCGACGACTACAGCATTCTCAACACCCAAGGCGAAAACTTCGCCTACCACCCCGAAAAGCTCAGCATGGAATCCGGCGCCTCCGAATTCACCCCCGAAGACCGAATCGGCCAACTCTCGATGCGAAATCTCGACATCCAAGACACCCGCGCAAAACTCCTGGAGTATGGCAACCAAAAGGCGATTGGACTAAGCGACGTTCTGAGCTTGCCTGAGTAACGACACGCCCGAACCCTAGCAATGTTGAGAAATGTTAAGATTGAAAATATTTCTTCGCATTTTTGACGAAAATCAGCGAAATATATCAGGTCTGTAGGATAACTTGCCCCTACAGTTTCTCATGCTGTAACCCGGAGGATTCGTGTCGGCTAAAGAAATCGTCGAACAACTCGGAGGCCGAACAAAGCTTGCCGATGACTCAATAGAACTCCAAGAGTTTCAGCCCTCCGACACGGCTGCTGTCTCCGCTGTACTGAGTGTTCGTCAGAACACTCGACCAAAACCTTTCACTTTCGAAGTACCGCCCCAAACCGTGTTAGTTGCCTACCGCATAAGGGGAAGCAGCATTTTGACATCGAGAAAACGGGGAGCTTCTTGCTTGATTCAGCCGGGCGACGTCTATGCGTTACCGAGTGGAATCTACGACGTCGTTTTCAGCAAACGACGTTCTGAAACCCTGTTTTTCAACGCAGACCGAGGTGCGGTACTTGGCCTTAATCTGTTTCTGGGAGATACCCAAACCGAAATCCCTATCCGCGCCATCGACATCCAAGCCGACCCGATCGGAGCGAAGATTATCACGATTTCCGACACCACCGCAAAGCACTCTATCTTCAAATTTAGCTCCCTTATGTTAGATCTTCTCGATAAGCTCACTGAACCAGCAGATTTGAGTCTGACTCGATACGGTGTCAGGAATCTTGACAAGATTTTCACCAAGCTCTGTCGGCAAGTCTGTGAAACGCCTAGCTTTGATTGGACCACCGAAGCCGCCGCAAATCATTGCGGATATTCCGTCTATCACTTTTCAAGAACATTTCGAGCCAAGAGCGGAATCGGCTTCCACGAATTCGTTACCAAAGTCAGAGCGATCCAAGCCGTCGATCAAATCTGTCTTGCCGGAGCCGTTTCTCCCAAAATACTTGAACTCGCTGGGCTATCGTGTGAGCAGACCGCAAGCAAAGCGATTCAAAGAGAACTCGGACTCAACCTCAACGATATCCGTCGATTCCTTCCTCCTCAAATTGATGCGATAGCTGTCTGAGTGAGTTTGGGGCTCCCGACAACGTTGGTTCCTGGGCAGCAGGTTCTTGTACCAAGTCTCTGTCAAGAGAAGGACTACGCCTCGCGGACCGCCTCAATAAACGCCCTAACCTTCCCCAGGTCCTTTCGTCCCACCACGTCCTCGACTCCCGAGGAAACGTCCACCATAAACGGCCGAACCCGCCGAACCGCGTCCGCCACATTATCCGGCGTCAGCCCACCCGCCAAAATCACCGGTCGATCTGCCAGCGCAACAAACTCTGCCGCAAACCCCCAATCTAAGGCGATCCCGGTCCCCCCGTAAACTCCATCCTTGTAGGCATCCAACAACAACGCCGAAGCATTGACCGTCTGCTGAACAAAATCCGCTGGTTTCTGCCCCGCTCGAACCCGCAACGTGTGGATTCGCTTGGTCGATGGCTCCGGATACTCCTCCCACTCCGCCCCCTGGACTAAATCGAACAGTCCCCGAAACGCAGCGCCAGTCACCCGACCAAACACCGCCACCTTAATCGGCACCGGTGGCAACTTCTGAAGCCAAGCCGTATCCGTCTCCGAAATGCACCGAGGCGACGATGGCTCATGCACGAAGCCAACCGCATCCGCTCCAAACTCGATCGCCATCCGAGCGTCCCTCTCGTTCGTGAGCCCGCAGATCTTGACCCGCGTCACCGACCCATAACCTCTCGAACCTTGCCCTCAATATCTGGCGACGCGCAAAACGCCGTTCCAATCAAAACCGCATCCGCTCCCATCTCATGCACCGCCCGAACGTCATCCGCACTCTCCAGAGCCGACTCCGAAACCCGCAGAACTCCCTCCGGAATCAACTGAATGAGCCGCGAAGTTGTCGAAAGGTCCGTCTTGAAAGTCCGAAGATCGCGATTGTTAATCCCAATCATATCCGCTCCCAGCGCCACCGCAAACTCCGTCTCCGCCTCATCATGCACCTCTACCAGCACATCCAGCAGCCGATGCTTCGCCTCGTGATAAAGGTCGGTCAACCGCCCCTGCTCGAGTCCGGCGACAATCAGCAAAACACAATCCGCCCCCCAAGCCCGCGCTTCATCTAACTGATAAGTGTCAAACACAAAATCCTTGCGCAACAAAGGCAACGAAACCGCCGCCCGAACCTCGCGCAGATAAGTTGGTGACCCCTGGAAGTACTGAACGTCGGTCAGCACCGATAAGCAGGTCGCTCCCGCCCGCTCATAGCTCCGAGCAATCGCCACCGGATCAAAATCCGCCCGGATCTCACCCATCGAAGGCGAACCCTTTTTCACCTCGGCAATTAACCCCGGTTTCGCAGCCGCGACCAAAGCCGCCCGAAAACCCCTCGGCTCAAACGCAGCAGCCCGAGCCCGAAGCTCCTCAACCGAAATCACCTGACGCGCCAGCGCAACCTCGTCGCGCTTGGTCGCAAAGATCTTCTCCAGAATCGTCAAGCGTCCGCCTTCAGCCGTTCAAGCTTGCTCGCCGAAGCCCCGCTTCGCACGGTTTCCAAAGCCAACTCATACGCACCTTTCCAATCGTCAGCCAGCCCCGCAAGTCGCACTGCTACCGCCGCGCTCGGCAAAACCGCAAGGCACTTCGGCGACGAAACTTGTGTCACCGCTTCCTCAAGAAGCTGACCATTATCCAAAGGAGTCTCCCCCGAAAGCAATGCCGAAAGATCAACCGGCTTTGCTCCAAACGTCGCCGGAGTCCACTCTTCTCGTGTCACTTCCCCGTTCTCAACCACCCGAACCTGGGTCACCGAAATCGGCGAAATCTCGTCCATCCCCGGCTCGCCATGCACAACAATCGCAAACTCGGTATCGAGCCGAACCAAAGCCTCTGCCACCATCGATAGCAACCCTGGCTCCCAAACCCCAACGATTTGACGACGTGCCCCAGCCGGATTCAACAAAGGTCCGAGAACGTTAAAAACCGTCCGGAATGGAAGCTCCTTCCGAATCGGCCCCATCTTCGCCCCTGAAGGGTGGAACTTAGGTGCAAACAAAAACGCAAACCCGAGTTCATTCAGCCGGCGAGAAGCGTCTTCCGGAGTCTCGCAAAGTGGAACCCCAATCGCCTCCAAAACATCCGCCGAGCCACACCGACCCGTAATCGCGCGGTTGCCATGCTTGGCAACCGTCGCACCCGCTCCAGCCGCAATAATCGCCGCCGCCGTCGATACATTAAAGGAAGAAACGCCACCACCCGTACCGCAGGTATCGATGTGATTCTTCACCGGCGAAACCACCGGAACGCAGTCTGAACGCAACGTTCGCGCAAACCCCGCAATCTCGTCGTTGGTCACCCCCTTCATTTGAAGCGCAGTCAGAGCCGCCCCAATCTGAACCGGAGTCGCGTCTTTGATGAGACTCTTCATCAAAGAGGATGCCTCGGCGAGCGAGAGATGCTCGCGGTTGGCGACTTTTCCAAGCAACGGTCCAAATTCCATTGCTTCGATTATCGCTCAATTTCTGCTTGTCTGCGTACCGTCAGGGCACGCTTTAACAGATTTGGAACAACGAATTCACCCGCACCGAGCAAGCTGCAAAGGTATGCTTTCACCCGATGGGATCGTACATCGGCATCCTCGCGCTCATGGGACTCGCAGCACTTCTCTGCGCAGTCTTTGCCACCATCAGCTGGCTACTGGGACCCAAGCGAAACACCTCCTACAAGAACGCACCTTACGAATGTGGCGTAGCTCCCGTCGGCGATGCCCGTGAGCGATTCCCAATCAAGTTCTATCTTGTCGCCATCATCTTCATCCTCTTCGATATCGAAGTTGTTTTCCTCTGGGCGTGGATGACGGTTTATAAGGGCGGTACCGCAGACTTCATCAAGTTCACCTTCTTCGAATTCCTCGCCTTTATGTCGACTTGGGTTCTCGGCTACGCGTACATCCTTAAAGTGAAAGCTATTGAGTGGGACGAACCCGAAGCTCTCCCAACCGAAGTTCAGGAGGCCGCGTAATGGTCGCAGAAACGACAACCCTACAAGAGTTGCTCGGCGAGCGACTCATCAAGACCGTCGAAAAGCACGCCGGAACTTACTTCTGCGTCGCTCCGGATGATCTGCTCGAAACCTTAGAAGTTCTTCGCGACAAACACGACTACAAATTCTTCAGCGAGTGTGTCGGCGCAGACTACAGCACTTGGACCCACGAGCGAGATCTCTCCGGTCGCTTCGAAGTCGTCTACAACCTCCTCTCCCTATCGACCGGCAACCGAGTTTTTGTCAAGACCAGCGTTAGCGACGGCGAATCGATCCCTTCGGCAATCCCCGTCTTCCAAGGCGCCGAGTATCCCGAGAAGGAAATCGGCGATATGTACGGAATCATCTTCACCGGTAACGAGTTGAAGCCAGGCGAAAGATTCATGCTCCCCGATGACTGGGTCGGCTTCCCCCTCCGCAAGGAATATCCACTGGGCGGCGAAGACGTGCTGTTTGACCTAGGGACCAAAGGCCCAGCCGTCGAAGACAAGTCGATTCCGCACGCTGGCGAAAGTTTTGAAGGCAAGACCGGAACCGAGGAGGTCAGCGGACGATGAACCACCAGACCTTCATGCCGTCCACCGAGACGATCTTCGAGCGCATCGGCGAAAACACGATGATCGTGAACATGGGGCCCCAGCACCCATCCACCCACGGTGTCCTCCGAGTCATTACCGAGCTTGACGGCGAAACCATCGTACAGTGTAAGTGCGTCATCGGCTACCTCCACACCGGAATGGAGAAGGAAGCCGAGTACCAACAATATCTGAAGTGCGTTCCCATGACGGACCGCATGGACTACCTCAACGCAAACGGCAACAACCTCGCCCACGCCCTGGCGGTTGAACAACTCCTTGGTTGTGAAATCCCCAAGCGAGCCCAGTACATCCGCGTCATCCTTGCCGAGCTCAGTCGGATCGCCTCCCACCTCGTCTGGCTCGGAACGCACGCCCTCGATATGGGCGCGATGACCCCATTTTTCTACACCTTCCAGCAGCGCGAGCTCATCCTCGATATCTTCGAAATGGTCAGCGGTGTTCGGATGATGCCCTCCTGGATCGTCCCCGGTGGACTGCGTGGCGATGTTCCCGCGGAGTTCGAACCTAGGCTCCGAGAGTTCCTCAAGAGCTTCGACAATGAAATGGATACGCTTGAGAGTCTCATCAACGAGAACCCGATCTGGAAAGAGCGCACCTACGACGTCGGAATTCTCTCCGCCGCCGATGCTCTCTCGCTCGGCTGCTCAGGACCAATCTTGCGCGCGAGCGGTGTCAACTGGGATCTAAGAAAGGACAAGCCTTACTCTTCATACGAGGACTTCAATTTCTCGGTCCCCATCGGTCGCACCGGCGACGTTTACGATCGCTACCTCGTTCGCATGGTCGAACTCCGCGAGAGCGCCAAGATCATCGAGCAGGCGATTGACGGTCTCCCTGAAGGCGACTTCTGCACTGCAGACCGCAAAATCTCTCCCCCGCCCAAGCCCGAGATCGACTTCTCAATGGAGTCGCTCATTCACCACTTCAAGCTCTACACCGAAGGCTTCCGTCCTCCGGTCGGCGAGGCATACGCCGCTGTCGAAGGCTCCAAGGGCGAACTAGGATTCTACATCGTCAGTGACGGAACCAATCGGCCTTACCGATGGCACGAAAGACCTAGCAGCTTCATGAATCTCAAATCACTTGAGATTCTTGCAAAAGGACGCATGATCGCCGACCTCATCGCCATCATTGGCTCAATAGACATCGTTCTTGGCGAAATCGATCGCTAAGCAAACACGTGAAAGTTCCGGGTTTCGTTTTTCTTACACGAAATTTAAATTAAGTTGTCAGATCTCAGATTGATTCAGTATAAAATGACAACGTCGGCTGGGAACAAGCAACCGCTTATTTCGGTCGTTCCATTTAAGCGGCAATGTTGCCACTTAGGAAATAAATCATGAAAAGAGCATTTACACTCATCGAGCTTCTCGTGGTCATCGCAATCATCGCGATCCTCGCAGCAATCCTGTTCCCAGTTTTCGCACAGGCTAAAGCCTCCGCAAAAGCGACCGCAACCTTGAGCAACGTCAAGCAGACTTCCCTCTCGGTAATCATGTACGGGGCAGATTCCGACGACACGTTCCCAATCGCAACCCAATGGAACTCCGGTTCCGACCAACTCAGCTACGGTGCAGGATTCGCATTCTCCACTTGGGCCTGGCGGGTCGTACCTTACACCAAGAACACTGATCTGTTCATGGATGCATTGGCTCCAACGAACGTACGACGAGCAGCCGCTCAGCAGAACTTCGATGCCTACCACGTGCAAATGGGCTACAACCACACCTATTTGAGCCCTGATTTCGGAGCTAGCCCTGGTTCGCAGTCCACGACATCGCAAACTTCGTTCGCAAACCCTGCCGAAACCGTTATGCTTGCAGCAAAGTATGCAAACACCGAGAACAAGTCAGGTTCAGACTGGGGCACCGGATTCCCAGGTGGAGTTCTCTCCTACGCGGTTGTTGAAGCACCAGATTGCTACTTCATTCCACAGTGGTGCCTTTCGGGATGGGGCGGTGGAGCTTCCAGTTTCCACGAAGGGATTCTTAAGCTGACTCCTGTACAAGGTGGACGAACCGGCGGCGTGAGCTTCCGACACGCGAACCAGACTACAGTTGCATGGGTTGACGGACACGCAAAGCGAACCACGGCCGGAGCTCTTGCTGCCGGAACCAACTGGAACGCAACTGCTCCTGAAGGCGTTCGAATCACCGACTTGACCCGATACGTTTGGGACAATCAATGATCCGCGCAAGAATGCTCTTGGTCTCGGCAATTCTCATTGGAGCATTCGGATGCTCCGGAGATCAGCCGAAAGTTGATTCAAATACGGACTTGGAAAAGGCTGGCGCAGTAGCAGGAGACAAGGGAGCAACAGACAAGGCTCCTCCGAAAGGAATGTCAAGCGACTCACTGACCGTCCCTACCCAGGGCAACTAAACTAACAGGCTCCCGTTCCTCCTGGAATGGGAGCCTTTTTTTGCCTGTTCTGTTTCACAATCTCTACAAGATTCTTGAAGACGATATCGTGAGATAGCTGAGTTCTAACGCTTCTCACGTTAGAGATCTGATCACACCATCGCTAGGACTTCAATGAAATTTCAGCAGCGTTTCTCCTCCTCGAAACATGCACAAATTCAATTGCTCGAATACCCGCTCTGTTTAGCCGGTCATTGCAACCATTTTCGTGGCCTCCTCACCACCTATGTTGAAAACACTCTCCAGTGGTGATGAGTCGAGGTCGTACCAACTCTTTAGCTCGTACCAAATTGGATAGCGTCGGCGTTTCATTCTTGTCTCATAAAGAAACAATAGAGTGGAGGTCATCACGCCTTTCGATCAAACCGATAGGGCGAAAGACGTAGGATCCTCATGAACCTCAAATCTCTTGAGATTCTTGCAAAAGGACGCATGATCGCCGACCTCATCGCCATCATTGGCTCGATAGATATCGTCCTTGGCGAAATAGATCGGTGATGGAATACACGAAAAGTTCCAAAATCCTGGAATATTTCGCTAATTTTAATAAATTTTGCGCGTTTTGCGGAACTCCGGGATAGAATGTTCAAAACGGCGGGGAACATCCATCAGAACTTCTGAGTCGTTTTTTAAGTGGCAATGATGCCACAAAAGGAAATTATGAAACGAGCATTTACTCTCATCGAACTCTTGGTAGTCATCGCGATCATCGCGATCCTGGCTGCGATCCTGTTCCCGGTCTTTGCGCAGGCTAAAGAAGCTGCTAAGAAAACCTCGAGCGTTTCGACCTTCAAGCAACTCGCTACCTCAACCCTCATCTACTCCTCGGACTCAGATGACCTCTTCCCCCTCGCTTTCTCATGGGACGGAACAAACTGGCGATGGAACTTCACCACCAGCTGCCCTAACGGATGGCGCGCAGATGGAGTTCGAGATATCGAGCCACGCCGTTCGCAAGACGGTCTTCACTGGTCCAACAGCTTGATGCCTTACATCAAGAACCAAGACATGTACGCGCAAACTGGCCTCCCAGTCGACGACAACTGGTACACCGGTGCGGTAACTCCTGGCATGCGACCAACCAACGTTGGTCTTTCGATGAACGGTCTTCTCCACCAATGGAGCGGAACTGCAGTCGAACTTCCTTCGCAAGTTCCAATGTTCAGCGGTATGACCGGTAAGCACTCTGTTCGAGGACGAGCACTCACCAACCCTGCAATGAACTGCGCGGCTATGGGCGCAACCTGTAACGCAGCAAACAACGCAGGAACGACCCCTGGCGGTTTCGGATTCGTTTGGTTCTGGGATGCAAACATCTCGGCATACAGCTACGGAGAAGGCATGATCTTTGCAAACACCGATTCGTCGACCAAGTTCCGACGAGTTAAGATGAGCACCGACGCTGCCAACCCAACCCGAGACTACTACAGCAACCCATTCGTTTGGGGCAACGCTGCTGGTGTACCTTCCAGCCGATGGGGCTGCAACTTCGGTCGCGGCTACTTCGAGGACTGCGTGTTCTCGCCAAACAAGACCCAGTAAGCTTCCAAAGCTAACTTCAGGTTGGACACTGCTCGTCAGTGTCCAACCTGTAACGATTTACTACCTAGAAAATCCATGAAACAACTTCTCGCTCTACTTCTTCTCTCATCATTCGCAGTTTCCATGATCGGCTGCGGCGATTCCTCTGCTGGTGCAGAAAACGCCCCCCCAGTCAATAAGGAAAAGGACGCGGCAACTGAAAAGGACGGCGGCGCAGCCCCAACTCCAGCCCAGGACTAATTTGATGAAGCAACTCGCCGCCTTGGCCTTTTGTTCTGTTGGTCTCCTCATCGGATGCCAACCATCCGAAGAAGAAATGGCCAAGGGGGTAGTTGCTCGCACCAAACCTGCTGGCGTCCGAGTCATCAATCTGACTGACGCGACATTGAATGTAAGGATCAGTAACCTCACCCGCTACGATGTCGAGCCAGGAGGCATCACACCAGGAATCCTCGTTCCTGCCAGCAAACCTGCTCAAGTAGAACTGGGATCAGAATCTCAAAGCAAGAGTGAGGCGGTTCCCGTTGAGCAAAGCAAATTTTCGACACTCGTCATCGGTTCAGGCGGCAAAGCATCGAGCTTCATTTCAGGCTCTCCTCTTTCGATTCCAGGAAAGGCGGTGATTGAATTTGTCAATCCTACCGACGAGTCCATCGAGTTTTCTCTCTCCGTCGGAGATCCTGTCAAAGTAGGTCCAAAAGACTCCGTTACTCGGGAGTACGATCCTGGCTCATCCACGATCAAATTCTCGGGGGACACACTTGAAATCAAATACGGTGCCACCGAGATCGTTGCTATTTACCCGTCCAAGGACAACGGACGAGTAAAGCTGAAGCAACGGTCACTGAAAGGAACCGGAGCCCCAATCGCTACTGGCGGCCCATCAGCAAACTAAGGCTTCTTAGTAGTATCCCTTACTCGTTTCAGTCGCAGCGTCGACCCAATCAGCCGCGAAACGCTTCATCTTCTCAACATCCACAGTCCCGGTCGGAATCAAGCGAATAAACGCGCCTTCGTCCTTTACTCGGTTAGTAAAAAGATTCAGCAGCATGTCTTTCTTGACCTTCGACATGTTGCCGTAATACCCCTTGGTCAGTCGGAAGAAATACATCGCGACTCTCTGATCGCCATTCTGCTCCATGTCTACCAGGGTCACCGGAACGTCGCCCCGGGTCTTAGTCTTGATGACATCGTCTCGCTGATTCGAAAGCCGCCAGCCCTGAGCCGAGAAACAAATCTGCGGATCATGGAAGCTCTCTTTACTATTACTCGCAATCGCAACGACATCGTAAGACTCATTCCCGTTGACAAAAACGCGTGCACAGATCCCCCAAGGCTTGAGAATATCGTAAGAGCTCTTGTCCATCTTGTACGAGACTTTCTCGCCATCCTTGAGCATCGGCTGGAATCGTCCCACCTTAATCGGCAACATGTTGATCACCTGATCCTCGGTCAGATTCTTCTCCGCCGGACGTGGCGCAAAGTTATAGGCCAGACCAATTGAGGTCATCAAGCCCGACATGATCCAGAGTGTCTTTTTCATTCTTTCCATCCCAACAGGCGAGCCGCTTTGAAGATAATCCAGAAGCAGATGAGGAGCATAATATAGCCGCTCCAGTCATGGAACGCCGCTCCCGCAGGCGCCCCCCACTGCTCACCAACCATTCCGATCATCGCAATCCGGAGCCCGTTCATCAATAGACAAAGCGGAACAATCATCAGCAACATCATAAAATTGAAGTTGACTGTCGATCGTGCGAACAGTATAAAGTGGCATGTAAAGCAGGTCACCGCCACCAACAACTTCAGCCCAGAGCAAGGCACCGCAATGTTCAAAGCGTAGGAGTTCAACTGAATCGAAGTAGGGTCGAGTCGAGACGGGTTAAAGCCAGTGAGCGCGAGCAATTTTTCGGCAACGGTAGTTGATGCAATTTGTAACTCGTTGGTATTGGCGTCGAGATACGAACTCGCGATCGGCATCATGAAGAACAAGAACATGATCGGAAACAGCGCTCTCCATGCCCAGTTACCACCAAAGAGTGTCCAAACCACTCCAAAGACTGCCGCGACGAAGCAAATCGATTGCATCGCCCACCAATCGCCGATGAACGCGATGTACTGAAAGTACGCCAGCGGTACCAGCAGAACCATCACCAACGGGGCTACTTTTCGCTTCGCCACGTCAAACATGTCCTTTCGGCGGTGAAGCTGCCAAGCAATCAGGAAGGGGACAAGGATGATGTGCGAGTAGTTGTCGTCCTCATTCCACATCTTATAGACCTGGCGGTACAACGGCCAGAACATCATACTCAACCCAATGAGCCCGACTAACGCCGGAATAAAAAACTCATGCCGAGTAACCTGAACCAGACCCCCGGCTTTCACCCAATCAAGCACCCGACGAAAAGCCGCTTGGACATCGTCCAGCACGGAACCCTTCCCCTGCTTAGCCTCTAAAGTTGCTGCCTGATCCAAAATCAAATTTCCTTTTATTTCAACGTCGATCTAAGCCGAGAGATTCCCAAAAGCTACATAAGCCACTTGAAGTACTGTACCGTTTTCTCTAGACCTGCTTCTAATTCAGTCGTAGGTTCCCATCCAAGCAAGGTTCGTGCCCTTGTGATGTCTGGTCGCCTTTGTTTCGGATCATCTATCGCTGCTTCGAGGTGAACTATCTCGGATGAAGAGCCGGTGACCTTGATCACTGCCTCTGCAAACTGCAAAATCGTTCGTTCTTGCTCAGTCCCAATGTTCACCGGATCATGCAGATCAGACTCCATCAGCCGATAGACACAATCCAAAATGTCCGCACAGTAACCAAACGACCGCGTCTGCGACCCGTCGCCATAAATCGTAATCGGCTGATTCCGGAGCGCCTGGTTCACGAAGTTTGGAACAACCCGACCGTCATCAAGCCGCATGCGCGGGCCATAAGTATTGAAGAACCGAATGATACGAGAGTCAACTCCCTTGAATCGATGGTAAGCCATTGTGGTTGCTTCCGCAAACCGCTTCGCCTCATCATAAACTGAACGAGGACCATTGGGATTTACATTGCCCCAATACGACTCTGGCTGAGGCGAGAACTGAGGGTCGCCGTAAACCTCTGAAGTCGAGGCTAAAATAAATTTTGCACCCTTAGCAACCGCAAGTTCGAGGCAGTTATCCGTTGCATAAGAGCCTGCTCGAAGAACATCAAAAGGAATTTTCTTGAAATCATCCGGAGAGGCCGCTGAGGCAAAGTGAGCAACAAAATCAACTTCGCCATCCACTGTAAATGGCAACGAGCAATCCTGCTTGACAAACTCAAACCGAGGATTTTCTCGCAAATGGGAAATGTTCTGCTCGGATCCGGTGATCAGGCTATCGACCGCCACCACTTCATGCCCCTTGCTGAGTAGCAAGTCCGATAAGTGCGAGCCCAAAAATCCTGCCCCTCCAGTTAAAACAACTCTCATACCTTCCTATCTATTGTGGCGTTTTGGGGCACTGTTCGCAGGTAAATTCGATCCTAATGTCCCAAGAATTGCCAAACGGAGTAATCATAAAGCCTCTCGGAACTCACACCGACTCACGAGGCTTCCTTACCGAGCTATTCCGCTCTGATGAAATTCCGGAGGGCACACTCCCCGCGATGGGCTACATCAGCGTCACCCATCCCGGCATCGCACGTGGTCCGCACGAGCACCGAGATCAGACCGACCTCTTCTGTTTTGTAGACGGTGAGTACGAACTCAGGCTATGGGAAAACCGGGCAGATCAACCCGCGTGGACCGGTGGCTTCTTGGTTGGGAAAGCCAACCCCGTGGCCATTGTCGTGCCTCCCGGAGTTGTTCATGGATACAAAAATGTAGGTTCCACTGACGCGTTTGTTCTTAACTTCCCCAACCAACTTTATGCAGGAACGGGTAAGACTGAACCGGTGGACGAAATCCGACACGAGGAAATCGAATCACCATTCAAATTCGATTGACCGTCACGGTCAAGTTTTGGTCGGCAACTTGCCGACAATTTAGTCTGAGTAAATTATGAAGGTAGCAGTTGTTGGAACTGGATATGTTGGTCTGGTCACGGGTCTAGTGCTCGCTGATCTAGGCAATGAAGTCACGTGTGTTGACAAAGACCCACGAAAAGTTGAGTCAATCAGCGCAGGTATTGCCCCCATCTTTGAGCCAGGCATCGAAGAGATGCTCAAGCGAACCCTGAAGAACGGCAACTTCACCATCACAGACTCCATTGCGGATGCGGTTAAGAAGTCCGAAATCGTCTTCATCGCGGTTGGAACACCACCCGCCGCAGACGGCACACCCGATCTGACCGCCGTGCGTGCGGTCGCAAAAGACATCGGTAAAGCCATCGAAAAGCCAACAATCGTTATCAATAAATCGACCGTTCCCGTCGGCTCAGGCGATATGGTTGAGCAGATCATCCGAGATCAAGGAGTTTCGTCAGACCTGTTCGACGTTGTTTCTAACCCTGAGTTTCTAAGAGAAGGAAGTGCAATCTCCGACACGATGAATCCTGACCGAATCGTCATCGGAACCCGTAGAGCAGAAGCCGCCGATAAGCTAAAAGAGCTCTATGCCCCGCTCCAGTCCGAATTCATTGTTACCGACCTAAATTCTGCCGAGCTCATCAAGTACGGCGGAAACAGCTTCCTTGCGCTCAAAATCAGCTTCATCAATGCGATGAGCCGTGTCTGTGAACTCTGCAACGCCAACATCGGAGACGTGGCCAAAGGAATCGGCGCCGACCAACGCATCGGCCCCCAATTCCTCTACGCTGGTCTCGGCTGGGGTGGCTCGTGCTTCCCCAAAGATGTCCAAGGCATGGTCGCCACCGCACAAGGGTTGGACTACAATTTTGGTCTTCTGAAAGAAGTTATCAAAATCAACGAAGACCAGACCCATCACTTCCTCGACCGCATTGAAAGTCGAATTGGCGGATTTGAGGGCAAAACGGTTGGTCTGCTCGGACTTGCCTTCAAGCCCAATACCGATGACATCCGAGATGCCAAGGCGCTCGTTATCATTGACCGAATTCTAAAGGCCGGTGGACGAGTACAAGCATATGATCCCGTCGCCTCCCACCTGGTCGAGGAGCACTTCCCTGCTGCCATCTATGTCAACTCGGCTTACGACGTAAGCAAAGGAGCGGATGTCGTCATTCTTGTGACCGAGTGGAACGAGTTCCGTCAAATCGATCTCGAACGGCTCGCCGGGACCGCAAAAGAGGCTATCCTCTTTGACGGACGACGAGTCTACGCTCCCGAAAAAGCCAAAGCCGCCGGGTGGGAATATCACACCATCGGCATCGCTTCATGAGGAACGTCATCATTGTCTGCGACGGTGCCGGCCCAACGGGTGGCACCGAACGCGTAGCTATCACTTCTGCGCTAGGCCTCCAGCAGAGAGGCTTCAATGTCACCTACTTTGCTGGCGAACCAATCTCAACACCTGAACTCGACGATATAAACTGCGTCACGCTAAATCTGGCAGATGCCTACAACTCCTCCAAAGCCGAAGTCCTCAAAAGATTCGTTTGGAACCCTGACGCTGCCACTACCTTTGGCAAATTGCTCAACCAATACTCGCCGACGGACACGGTTATACACGTCCATGCTTTCCGCCGGATCCTTAGCGGAGCAGTCATAAAAGAAGCTAAGCGCCAGGGATTCAAACTGGTCTTTACACTCCATGACTTTGGCCTGGTCTGTCCTAACACAACCCTTTATATCGCGCCAAAGAACGAAATCTGCCACCACAAGCCTCTCTCCTTCGCCTGCAAAACCTGCCAGTGCACTCACAAAGGTTGGCCGATGAAGATCATGCAAACCGCCCGAGGTTCAAAAATCGCTCGCGAGAAAATCGCCCAAGACTTTGACCACTTTATTTACGTCAGCGAGTTCAGCCGAAAGATCATCGAGCCTCATCTTCCCAAATCAACACCCTCAACAACAATCTACAACCCAGTTTCCTCAGAGCAACAACCCATCACCACGCAACGAGGAGATGCATTCACCTATGTGGGCCGCCTATCCCAAGAAAAGGGCGTTGTCGGATTCGCAAAAGCCGCCCGGATTGCCGACGTGAAGTGCCAATTCATTGGCGATGGCCCAGAGAGAGAAGCAATCCTCGCCGCAAATCCCACGGCGATCCTCACAGGCTGGCTTACGCACAGTGAAGTTCAAGCCAAAATAGGCCAAAGCCGAGCCCTCGTCATGCCCTCTCTTTGGTACGAAACCGCTGGACTAGCCGTCATTGAAGCCGTAGCCCAAGGGATCCCTGCGATCGTCGCCAAGAACTGCGCCTCCACCGAATACGTTGAACACGGAAAAACAGGTGTCCACTATCAAGGTGAGAAAGAGCTTGCCACGATCCTAACCGCAATGACCCAAGAGCGTGCTACAGAACTCGGAGCAGCAGCATACGATCAATATTGGCAGACCCCATTAACAACAAAAAAACACCTGGATCAACTGATCCAGGTGTATCAGAACCTCGTTTAGTTGCTAACGAGTCCTTTCTCAGCTCGTTCGATATCCGCCTTCTGCATCGCCTCAACCAAGCCTTCGAAAGACATCTTTCGCTGCCATCCGAGGACGCTCTCTGCCTTCGCTGGATCACCGATAAGTAACTCGACCTCAGCTGGCCGATAGAATGCGGGATTAATCTTGACAATCGTTCGTCCCGTCTTCTTGTCAATTCCCAGTTCCTTCTCCGCTTCGCCTGTCCATTCGATCTCGAATCCGACATACTTTGCTGCGATCTCGACGAACTTTCGGACAGTGTGTGTCTCGTTGGTTGCCAATACGTAGTCGCCACCTTCGGGTTGCTGAAGCATTCGCCACATACCTTCGACGTAGTCTCCCGCAAAGCCCCAATCTCGCTTGGCGTCCATATTCCCCAGTTCCAGAACAGCCTCGTGACCCCGAACCATATTTGCCAAGGTCGAAGTGATCTTTCGAGAAACAAATTCACGTCCTCGCAGGGGAGATTCGTGATTAAACAGAATTCCCGAAGAAGCGTGCATGTTATAAGACTCTCTGTAGTTCACCGTCATCCAGTGACCGAACAACTTAGCCACACCATAAGGCGAGCGGGGATAGAACGGCGTTGACTCCTTCTGGGGAATCTCTTGGACTTTGCCAAACATCTCCGAGGTCGATGCCTGATAGAAACGAGTCGCCGGGCTAAACTCACGGATCGACTCAAGAATCCTAAGAACTGCCGTGCCGTCCGCATCTGCGGTATACATCGGCATCTCGAAGGAAGCAGCTACGAAACTTTGGGCAGCTAGGTTGAAAAACTCGTCCGGTTGAATCTTTCGAATCGTGCGAATAATATTGGTGTACTCACAGAGATCCATGGATACGTACTCGATCTCGTTTCGGACTCCCAATTCTTCGAGGCGCCAGAAGTTAGTGGACGCACTACGGCGCACGGCTCCGTAAACTTTGTAACCTTTCTCAAGGAGCAGTTTGGAAAGGTACGCCCCATCCTGCCCCGTAACGCCTGTAACAATTGCAACTTTCGACATAGATCTCTATCTTCCTACCGTCAAACGAAAAACCTCGTGCAGATGGTCCACACTGGCTTCCCAAGTAAAGCGAGTCGCAAATTCCTTGCCACCCGCCGCCATTCGGCTTAATTCCGTCTCATTTCCTAAAGCATTTGCCAGGGCTTCCGAGATCGAATTCACATTCTCCGGATCGCAGTAGTAAGCCCATTCACCCGCAACTTCGGGCAACGAGCTCGTGCGGCTGGTCACCACTGGAGCCCCTGCAATCATTGCCTCAAGAACCGGAATCCCGAATCCCTCCACATAAGATACCAAGGCAAATAGCTTGCACTTGTTAAGGAGCAAGTTTAACTGCTGATCGGAAACGTAGCCCAAGAAAACAATCCGGTCCCTTGCGGGCGAAGCCTCAACGACACCAGCCAATTCCGAATTCAGCCATCCTTTCGCCCCGGCGATGTATAACTTCACATCTGGCACCGCCGCGAACGCCTCTATAAGTCCAACCAAATTCTTACGAGGCTCAAGTGTGCTCACAGTAAAAACAAAGGGCACATCCAACGGCGGCAACCCTTCCCTTTCGATAACAGACATCTCCTCCTCCGTGAGTTGACTAACGTCGTTCCCAGGTCCGTTGTAGCAAACCGTGATCTTCTCTGCTGGCACGCCATAGGCTGTGCTCAGTTCTTTCTTTGAGTACTCAGAAACCGTAAAAACTTTGGTCGCCAACCGGCACCCAGTGGCCGTCATCCAATCAAGAATCAGACGATTACGAGGTGTGTACCACTGAGGGTGCGTACGCGGAAAGGCATCGTGGACGAGTGTCGTCATCGGAAGCTTGCAGCCAAATGGTAAGTTCGCGAACAGCGAGTGAACAAGATCGCAGCCAAGTTTCTTAGCTTCCCTACCAACTTGGAAATGTTCCCAATACAGGCGGTGCGCCACACCTTTCACCTCAATTCGGTGCCAATGGATCCAATTGCACGCATCCCACTCTGGCGACAATTCGACATTGCGATTAACAAAAATGTCGTATTGAACTCCCCGGTCTTTACGAACGATTTCCTCAAGGACCCGTGCCATGTTCCGCCCAACCCCCGCAAACCGCTTCCCTGGTTCGGTTGTGAAGATAAATGCGGAGATTGCGATACGCATACGGCTGTGACTTTACCAGTTCCCTAGAAAAGGAGCCTGACCGTAAAGTTATCGGAGAGTTGCCTGCTGGTCTTGAGTAACCGGCTGAGGTACGCCTGATACTCGATACAAAGAATCCTCAACAAGCCCAATAATGTGGTCCTGGGTGAAGTGATTTTGCACTCGCTCTATTCCTCGGGCTGATAGCCGCTCACCAACGCTTGGCTGCTGCAGAATGAGCTTCATGTGAGCGGCGAGTTCTTCATCACTCGTTCGATTGTAAATCAAACCACACTCAGTGTTAACCACGATCTCCTCAATGGCCCCCGATCGTGCTGCTATCAACGGCGCTCCTGCCGCCATCGCCTCGATATTCGTATTCCCAAACGGCTCATCAAACACGCTTGGCGATATGAACGCGGTAGCCCGCCTCATGTGTTGAATCACTTGATCACGAGTCAATTTGCCAAGGAACTTGACTCGGTGTTGTAACCCCAATTTGACGACACTCTGCTCGAAGTACTCGACTGTTTCAGGTTCAGCGCCGCCCGCGATCCACATCTCCCACGGTTCATCGGGAAGCTGACGATCAAGCGATGATGCTCCTCGGATAGCGATCTGAATCCCCTTGTACAAAGCAAGCCTAGACGCAACAAGGAAAACCGGCGGCGAAAATCGATCTTCGAATCCAACCGGTGTGAGCGGCTGCTCGAAACCACGGTGAATAACTGACAGATTCTCAGCGGGAAAGCCCAGTTCAACAAACCGCCCCTTCATAAAATGCGACACCAGGGTCACGTTTTTGATGTCAATTTTTCTCTCGCGATGAAACCGGATCGGTGAGAACAAGTTCAAAATTGCTCGCTTCGCCTTATTGCCGAACAGATACGAAGCCAGCCACTCGTCCCCTTGGTGATACATCACTGGAATACCCTTTGCAGTTAGCTGGTGGATAACCGAGGTTCCAATCAGGTGTAGTCCAAAAACGTAAGCGACATCATACTCTCGACCCGCGAGAAACTTGCGCATTGCGGCCTCGTTTGACCGAGACACCTGCAACATCCCAAGAATTGATGCAATGTTCGCAAATCGCATTGAGAACTGATTCGACAGGCTCGAGAGTGAAAAGTCGAGTTTCCCGTCTCCGGATTGAAGAGAGTTCGCCAAAGTCCAACCATCCTTAACCGTGGACAGCCGAAAAATCCGGTTGACGAAGTGTCGGTCAGCGCGATGTCCCTGGAAAGTACTTCGAAACTTGCTCGTAACGACATCAACTTCGTGACCCAAATCTCGTAGGCTCTCTGCATTCCGCAGGGCACTCAGCTCAAACCCCCCATCATAATCGGGAGGGCACAGGTTCGTTACCACCAGTATTCGCAATTTACGATCGTTCTTCAACTTATCTCCAAACCTAAAACAACAACCAAGGGTTCAATGCACACCAACAGTGTAATACGAACTCTCAGATTTGCACGCTAGCAAAACTAACCAGTTTTGTGAGGTTCTGACGATTTCTCCTCGATGTTCTTTGCAGACGTATTCCCCCTCCTCTTCTGCTCCATTCAGTCCCATAATTAACCTAGCATGAATGTGATCCTCATCTGCGAATCCGCCCGCATCACCGGCGGAGCAGAGCGGGTTGCTGTCCTCGAAGCCCTTGAGCTTCGGAAAAGAGGAATCCGAGTCGGCTTCATCGCGGCCGACCTTATCGCCGACCCTCGGCTAGCCGAAGCGGGTGTAGAACTACTTCTGCTCGAGGCAAACAGCTGGTTTGAAGAGACAGATAAGCTAAAAAGGAACAAAATGTTCTTCTCAAACCCCTTCGTCCGCGAACCAGTCGAAGCTTTCCTCAAGCAATACTCCCCCGAACAGACCGTCATTCACATCCACTCTTTCCGACTGAAGCTCACCGGAACTCCGATCGCGATCGCCCAAAAGATGGGCTTCCGAACCGTCTTCCACTGCAACGAATACGCCACCATTTGCCCAACGTCCCTCTATTACAACCACCGAACACAAGCCAACTGTGAGCTTAAACCGCTCTCAATCGGTTGCATCACCTGCGAATGCCAAGGGCAAAACATCCGGCACAAAATCCCAAAACTGACCAATCACTTTGGGAACAAATACCTACTGAAGCTTTATCGCCGAGCAGATCTCTTCATCGCCGTCTCGCCCCTCAATGAGCGAACGCTAATCCCCCACCTTCCCAAACCACCCATCATCGTCAACTACCCCCACGCCTATCCAACACCGGAAGAGATGGGCTCAAATGAAGGTCAAGAATTCGCATTCATCGGCCGCCTTGTCCCCGAAAAGGCCCCCGATACGTTTCTCCAAGCCGCAAAGCTTGCCGGAGTCAAAGCAGTAATCATCGGAGGCGGACCAATGGAAGAAGGACTTCGCGCCGCCCACCCTGAGGCCCGCTTCACCGGCTGGCTCTCTGATCAGCCCCTCAAAGACGAGCTAAAGAACATCCGTGCCCTCGTCATCCCCTCACGATGGCGAGAGACATTCGGACTCACCGTCGTTGATGCTATTCACAGAGGTATCCCTGTCATCTCCACAACCAACGTCGGCGCAAGCCAAGTCGTTCTGGAATCAGGTGCCGGCATCGTGACTGAGGAAGTCACTCCCCAATCGCTAGCAGACGCGATGAAGACTCTGCAAGATCAGGACACTTGGACCAAGATGCGCGAAGCGGCCCTCGTTTGGTCCAAGTCTAATCCGCGTTCAACCGAGCAATTCGTTGACCGAATCCTCGAACTGTTCACCCCACTCGTCAAATGAACAACTTCTCAAACGTGGTGATTGTGGTGGAGGGCGGAGGACCAACCGGCGGAGCCGAGCGTGTTGCGTTCGAGACTGTTGAACTTCTCAGCGCTCATGGAATCCCCGTTCGAATCATCTCGTCGGCAAGCCAAATTGACCAGAAGTACCTAAACCTGCCCGGCGTCACAGGAATTGCTCTTGGTCTCCCACCAGTGTGGGAAAAGTTCTTCAGCAAAAACCGAATTCTTAGCTACCCCCTACGTAACGAAGATCGATCCCTGCTGCCAATCTATATGGACGCTCTTAAGGGTCTGAACCCTGAACAAACTGTCGTCCACATTCACGGGTTCCACAGCCACTTCTCCCATCTCATCATCTCCGCCAGCCTCGAGCAGGGCTTCCGTACTCATCTCCACGCCCACGACTACGGCTACATCTGTCCCAACACAACCCTCTTCAACTATCCCGAAAACCGCATCTGCGAGCTAGATCCCCTCTCTACCGCTTGCCAATCCAGCGCATGCATAAGTGCTACTGATCAAAACATCAAGCAATTCCGATTTCGACGAGCGATCACCGCATTCGAGAGCAAAAAGCTGCACGAGCGACTAACCTCGATCGTCTGCCCATCACCATTCGCCCGAGAGATCATGGCGAAGAAGCTCGGCGACCTCGGCAAGCTCAGGGTTCTGCGCTGCCCTGTTCAACCCGCATCTCCGGATAAACTGAACCCCGCAGCAAGTCAAACCTACTTGTGGATCGGCCGACTCACCGCCGAAAAGAACCCCGATGTTGCCCTCAAAGCCGCTGACCTCGCCGGCATCACCTTGACCATCATCGGCGACGGCCCACTCCGAACCATACTCGAAAAGGAATTCCCTCACCACAACTTCCTCGGCTGGAAATCTCCCGAGGAGGTGAATGAACTACAAAGCACTGCAAGGTGTCTTGTCATGAGCTCAGCCTGGTACGAAACCGCATCTCTCGTCGTGCTCGAGTGCCTCGCAGCCGGAATCCCTTGTATCATCGGTAACCGAAGCGCCGCCACCTCCTGGCTCACGGACGAAGAGAACGGAATCACATTTGAGAACGGCTCCGTTACCTCCCTCGCCGAAGCCCTCGAGAAAGCCAAAGACGATTCAGCCATCGACCGAATGAGCGAAAACGCCTACGCCCGCTACCGGCAAGACCCCTGCTCGCCCGAAAACTACACCCGCGACTTAATGGAGGTCTATAACCTCAAGTGAGACTAGGACTCCAAGCCACCAATATCTTCTTTGAAGGAAGCAAACACGCCGGAGTCTCGCGCAGCAGTCTTCAACTCCTCGAGGCAATTCTAAAGCGAAATGAACACGAGTATGTCGTGTTCGTACGACCCGATTCACCTATCCCCGAGCACTGGCTGAAAATGCCCCATGTGGAGGTCGTCCGAGTATCAAAACGAACCCGAACCTGGCACCTTATCGGTCGCGACCTCGAACCTCTCCGCCACAACCTCAAAAACTGGTTCTCGGTGAGTGGCTACGTCCCCCGCACACCTGGCGTTAAAACCGCAACCCTCATCCACGACATCTTCTTCCACACCTTCGCCGACACCTACACCGAGGAAGACAGGATCATCCACGAGCGCATGTACGCCAACTCAGCAAAACACGCATCCTTCGTCTTCTCAAACAGCCAAAGCACTGCCAAGCAATTCTCAAACCACTTCGGCTACCCCCTTGAGCGGATCACCCCCCTCCCCTTTGGTGTCGGCCAACCACCAGGACTTGGAGACGATCTCCCCCACCTAACTCAAGATGACCGCCAAGCAATCGGACTCCCCGACGGCAAGTTCATCCTTTCCGTCAGCACCCTCGAACCACGTAAAAACTTCCCACGCCTGCTTCGAGCATTTAGTCAAGTCGCGGACCACCCGGCTTTAGCAGGTCACACCCTCGCCGTAGCCGGTGGCAAAGGCTGGAAAACCTCGGAGATCTTCGACGAAATCGCCGCCTCTGGCCTAACGGATCGCATTGTTTTCCTGGGCTACATACAAGACGAAACGCTGATCAAGCTCTACCGAGCTGCCGAATTCGCCGTCACCGCGAGTCTTGAGGAAGGCTTCGGCATCCCAATTCTCGAAGCCCTCACCTATGGCTGCCCGATCTGCAGCAGCAACACTGGTGCCCTCAAGGAAGTCGGTGGTGACCTCCCGATCTACTTCGACCCAACGGATGAATCACAAATCAGCCAAGCCCTCATCCAATCTGCTCAACGAAAGAACCGTGAGGAACTCATCACTCTCGGAGTAGAGCGAAGCCGCCAATTCGGATGGGACAAATCTGCCGAAGCCGTCCTAGTCGCCTTTCAGAGCCCCTGAACCAAACAGCTTCACCGCAATGCTCCGCTTCCGAAGCTTCTCTCGAACGCTATTCGGAAGCGTAACCAAGCTCATCCGAGTCGCAATCACAAACGATCCAATACTCGCAACGGGCATCAACAACACAAATACGATCGCCTCTCGCCCTACGGGTACGCCCTTCAAAGCCCAAGATATTGCCCCCGCGATGATGGTCGTCACTGCGATCGCCCCGCCGAGTCGACCAATGTACCACCACATCGTATCGTCCTTAACGATCCACTTGGTGAGCATCCAATGAATGGGGACAAGCTGAACGATATCGATCATAGCATTCATCCAGCCCAGACCCACAAGTCCGAATTTCTTAGAAATTGGCCCCGTAGCAAAGACGGTCACCACCGCATTCCACAGCGCGAACGGAAACAGCAATTGTGCTTTCTTGAATGCGTAAAAAGCAGTCGTAATGATTCCAAAGTTCATTTCGAATGTGTAGTAGATGGCCATCAAAATGCTGAGTTCCGCAAATCCAGGATAGTCTTTTCGAACCCAAGCTTTCAGGATAACCACTGAGAAGCCAGCCGAAACGATCATAACGCAGGCATACAGCACTGAAACAAATGAGACATTTCGCCGCAAGATCGTTTTGAACTTTGCAGACTCATTTTGAGCAGAATGCACCATTTCCGGAACCATCATGGTGGTAGCGCTTCCAACAATTTGCACTAAGCTCTGCGGAATCTTAGTTGCGATATTGTAAATCGTCACAAAGTCCATCCCTGCGACACTCCCTAAGATCACCTTGTCCGCGGTACCAGCAATCCTGCCCGAAATGTTCCCCGGATAACTCCTTAACCCAACTGAGATCACCTCGCGTGCGACCCCTCGATCAAACCCAAATCGCAAGTACTCGCTGCCAAAACGCTTTCGGAAAAGATACAGCGTAATCGTCAGCGTCAAGACTGACTCAAACACCCCGGCAGCCATCATCGCTACAGGGCTGCGAGTCGCCAGTACCAAAACAAAGTTAAAGATCAGCGCAATGCTCGGGACCACCGATCCACTGACTGCAAGTTGAGAAAACTCCTCTTTTGCATAAAAGGGATGAGTCAGCGTCGAACCAATCGAGTCCGCAAGCATTTGAAACGCAGCCAATCCAAACATCATCGGCATAATCGTCTGGAACTGGTCGTACTTAGGCCCATTCAGCACCTGCCAGCCGAGCCCCAAAAGAAGCCCGCCTAAAATACCAACGATTCCGTTGAGAACCATGCCCGTCTGAAAGCACTTCCAGAACTTCCCTTCATCCATCCTGGCGTTCGTCATCATCGAATGCCGAATACCCTGCGGAAGGTCAAGATCGATGAGCTGAATCATCGAGCGCACACTCATCACCCAAAGCGCGAACCCGTTTCCTTCTTCACCCAAAATCTTTAGGCAGACCGGCAAGAAAGCCAACTGCAAGAGGATAACTACCGTCTTCGAGCCCATTAACAGAGTCGCAGCCGATGCCCGATTCGTCTGGGCGGATGTCATCCGATATTGATTCCCAACTTTCGCAAGCCATTGGCAACCGCGACTCTGAAGCGCACGAACTGATCCGTCAGCTGCATCTGCTCCGCCTCCTCACGCCAAGTTGGCGAAGATAAGCTAAAAACGATGGCTGCAAGGCAGCCGACCGTGGTGTAGACGAGGCTGTTTCCGGTGAGACTAAAGAACAGTATCGAAATAGACACAAGGATTCCCGACACGGCCCAAGAGGCTGCAGCCGGTGCCCCCAGAAGGATTCGCATGAGGAGCCCTAAGAACGTAGTGACCACAAATGCACCCGCAAGCACCACGCCAACCCAACCATAACAGGCTCTCACCATGATGTAGAGATTGTCGATAACCGTGGTGGAATATTTATCAGGACTGTTCGCGTTGCCGGTCGCGAGAATCAAACTTCCATCCGGTCCAATTCCTGTCGCGGGGCGGAGCATAATCGCTGGTTCTGCCTCCTTCCATGCAAGCTGCCGAGCCATGAGTGCGGGATCATTCTGCGTCCCACGAAGTCCGTAAACAAACTTGCTGGGAAACGCGACAATCGGTAGCGCAATGATACAGAGTGCAACTATCGAGAAAATCACGGATTGCGCACGATCTCTTCGCCAAATGAAGAATCCGAATGCGAGCACACAAAGTCCAATCCCGGCGTAATACATCGACCGATACTGTGCGCTAAGGATTACTAAAGAGAAAAATGCGATACCGAGCCATTCCCACCATTTCAAGTTTCGAAACCAGAGTGGAGAACCTAACATCGCCATTCCAAGCATTCCCTGAAACCCAAGTTGCGAGGGATAGTTCGTGAGGCCGGTGGGTCGATAGATACCCGGAGGCTGCTTTTCGAGGCCTACGAAGATATTCCGGGCATTCGCTACATTGAAGTTTTGGAGTAGACCAACTAAACCACTGAGAACAAGTACACCGATTATTGTCCACTTTACAACATCTCGATTTCGCTCGTTAATGTAGGTCGCCTGAATAACCGACAAAGACGTTGCTCCGTAAAAAAGCAGACAAGTCGTATGCCATCCCAATGAGTTACCCAAATTTCGTCCAAAGTCAGCGTTTGCCAAGACCCCGCTTGTTAACGTGTACCCATAAAACAGGAACAACCCAAAAACCGTCCAGGGGACACGAGTAGGTAGCCGAAATAGAGCGTTACCCAAACTCACTTGAAGGAGTGAACTGATAACAACAACAGGTGTTACAGCCCAACCATAACCCTTAAACTGAATATCGTAATAGACTGTGGACATGAACAGTGCATAGAGCACGTGCAAAAATGACCAAGCCACGAACCACGAGCCGTATCCAAACGTACGCTTCGACACATCCTGCCGATCTACGCGGGATTGTCCCATCCCCGCGAATCGTTTGCGAGTACTGTTCGTGGTTCGGTAGGCCATCAGTTCCGTGAGCGATACGCAGCCGAATTGCCAAACGGCTCCTCAGTTTGCGATGCCTGAGTCAGTACGATTCCAACAAACTTTGCTCCTGACTTTTCAAGAATCTCTTGAGCAACCGGAATTGAGCGATAGCTTGTGCTCTTAGCGCTTACCACCATGTAACAGTGATCAACATACTGGGCCAATCGAGAACAGTCAGCAAAAACATCAACCGGCGGGCAGTGAACAACAACGGTATCCCCTTTGTCCCTAAGATCACCAATCATCGCCTGCAAGTGTGAAGTAAGTACATCAGCCATCCCCGAAGAACTCATGGTTCCGGCCGGAAGAATCGTGAGATTATCGTGCTCGGTGCTCACAAACAGGTCGGAAGATTCTCCAGGCAGAATCGTTCTTCCAAGAATATCCGCAACCCCGCTCCTGCCCTCAAGACCGAACACGCGGCTCAATCGAGACGCGCGCAGATCAGCATCAACCAAGATCGTCTTGGACCCCGTCTTCGACATCGCGACCGCAAACTCTGCCGCTGCGATCGACGAGTCAACCATGTCGCCAACCGCCGAGAACAGAATCACGTTTGGCCGCTGTTCTTGAGCAAGCAAGCTAAAAGCCATGAACCGGAAGCTTTCAATCGGTTTGAACGATGGCTCTTTGATCATGAGCGAGTGTCGTTTAGCAAGGGCGCCTGGCAGAGCAGGGATCGAAGCAGCCACTGGCAAGGCGGTCATCTCCGAAAGCTGCCAGCTGGTATGGATCGGCAACTTGAATGACTCCCGAGCAAAGGAGTAGGCCAGACCAATCATCGCACCAAGGAATCCACCGAGGATGACGAATTTCTTGACGTCAGGAGCCACTGGCCCGAACGCCTCGATCACCCGTGGGTCAGCGCTCGAAACGATCGTAGTCGTCCGAGAATCTCGTGCAGTTCGAAGCTCACTCGCCATCTTCTGGGACCTTTGATAGTCCTCTTCATTGACAAGTCTGTTACGAACCAGATCTAGGTAGGTGGACTCCATCCCTGGCATATTGAGCATCTTTTGCTCGTATTCCAAGATGGAACGATTAATTGGCCCAAGCTGACTCTCCAACGACTTCGCCTGCGCCTGTGTCCTAATCAAACTGAGCTGAGTGTCAGTGTATGCCGTCGCCAAAGTGCTAGTACCGGCTCCTTTGATCGTTCGGATATTCTTCTCAGCCGAAGCCAACCTGCTTCTGCAGGCGACGAGTTTTTCTTTCGCTCGTTGGACTGTAGGTGCACCGTCTTCATACGTCTGCCGAGCAATCGCCAGCTCATTTTCTGCCTGAACGACCAATTGTCGAAGTCCGTCAACTCCTGGATCAGGCAAACTTGTTTGTACTGAATCAGAGAATTTGTCGATTGTTGCCAGCTTCGCTTGAAGCTGGTTTGCGGATGCCAGCACGCCAGCCAGCTCGGCCTCAACCGCAGCACGCTTCTGGCGCAAAATTTCAATACTCTGAGTCAGAGCCCGTCCTGATTCACCCAAATCAACCACATTGCTCGAAACCTTGAGCTCTCGAATCTTTCGATCGATCTCGTCGAGCTTGGACTTTGCGGTCTTAGTGGAGTTCTCAACGATATCAACCGCTTCTCGAACCGCCGTAGCTGCCCCCTGCTTCCGATAGTCAGAAAAGGCATAAGCAACGTTATTCGCAATCGCCGCGGCCGCAACTGGGCTCATGGCTCGTACTTTCAGTTTAACGACGCGGACGGAGTCCGGAGCGTAGGAGTTCAAAGCACCGGGGATGTCCAATTCGTACATCGGATAAAGCTGCTGAAACATAGAAACCGAACCCAACTCCTCATCGCGAGTCTCCTTCGCAGCCAAGTCCATGCCTTCTTTAAAAATTCGTTGAGACTTCAAGATGCCTGTGTCGCTATCAAGGTCGTTCAACAATCCTGCCAGGAGAACTTTTCTGATGCTGATCGGCATCGAGTTATCCGAAGTCAATTGCGGACTACCGACCTTCATTTCCACTTCAGCCTGATAAACCTTTGGAGTGCGAAACGCCCAAAACCAGGCGAGAAGCCCTAAAGTTGCCGAAACAATCAGCATGCGTCGAAGGTGTACCTTTAACATAAATTTTCGATTCCAGACCTAATAAAGACATGAACCGTGCCAATCCGTTCCCAAACTAGCGCGGCGCTCCCTAAGTATCGGATAATTTCAACCGACAAACCACCTAAGAAGGATGCTAGATTCCGGGGAAACAAGCAAGATCACCAGTGGCTTTCTCTATTATGCGATAATTCGCTAGTAAGCTCCACGCCCAGTGATCACGGCAATCGGAGTTCTGATCAAAATACGGGCATCCGTTCGAAATCCGATCTTCTGTACGTACTCAATATCCAACCGCACCATCTCCTCAAAACTGAGGTCGCTACGACCCATGACTTGCCAGAAACAGGTCATTCCTTGCGGCACCGTCATCCGACTTTTCTCGACGCCGACCAATTTGTCGCCTTGGTGAACAGGCAACGGGCGAGGACCAACCAGACTCATGTCACCAAGAAAAACGTTTATGAGCTGAGGTAACTCATCGATGCTGTACTTTCGGATGAACTTTCCGCAGGGAATGATTCGCGGATCATCCTTCATCTTAAAGATCGCACCGTTGGACTCGTTGCACGTCTTCTCCATTTCAAGCTGGCGCTTATCTGCGTCAACATACATGCTCCGGAACTTCAAAAACTGGAACGGTTTTCCATCTTTGCCGTACCGCGAGCTCTTATAAAGCACTGGACCAGGCGAAGAGATGAAAATGATCAAGGAGATCAGGAAGAAGAATGGGAACAAAATGAGCAATAACGCGCCAGAAATCACGATGTCGAACACCCTCTTGATCGTGAAATAACCTTGCCACTTGATGGGCGATATAAGAGGATGGTCAGACCCGGTAATACCAACCACCGAAATGATTTTCGGTTCGTCACTTCCAACTAACTTAGAATCCAGTGCCAATCTCCGACGCCTCCAAACAAATATTGTCGGCTACCCTTCCCGTCTCTCCTCAGGGAGGTAGCCAAAATCATTCCACCGTGACAGATTTCGCCAAGTTTCTCGGCTGATCGATCTCGTGCCCGTTCAATCGAGCGATGTGGTACGACAATAATTGTAGCGGGACAATCGCTAAAAGCGCGTTAAGAAACTCGAACTTCGTTCGCGGAATTCTGATTACGTGATCCGCCGCCTGCTCTGTGATCGTGTCATCTTCCGTCACAATCGCAATCACTTTCCCACTTCTAGCCTGAACTTCCTTCATATTCGAAACGACCTTCTCCCGAATCCGAGGATCCGTCGCGCCAAAGATCGAGACGACGTCATTTGTGATTAGGGCCAAAGGCCCATGTTTCATTTCGCCCGCCGGATACTCCTGAGTCGGAATATAGGCGATCTCCTTCAACTTCAGCGCCCCTTCCGCTGCGACAAAAGCATCTGCCCCTCGGCCCAAGAAGAAGCACAGAGGCATATCCTTAATCTCTGCCGCCAACTTGACGATTTCATCCTCAAGCAACAAGCACTTCTCCGCGAATCCGTCCATCTGAAGCAGCTCATCCGCCCACTCCTCAACCTTAACTCCCGGCACTTCCTGCACCTGAGCTATGTATAGCCCCAGAAGAGCAAACACCATGACCTGAGCCGTGTAAGCCTTGGTCGAGGCCACACTAATCTCCGGTCCCGCCTGAGTAAAGATGGTTCGATCGCACTCTCGAGCGATGCTCGACCCAATCACGTTGACAATCCCCAAAGTCCGAATCCGCCGATCCTTACACAGCTTCAAAGCCGCCAAAGTGTCCGCCGTCTCACCACTCTGGGAAACAAAAATCGCCAACGACTTCGGCGACAAAACCGGATCGCCATACCGAAACTCGGACGAGTAATAAACATCCGTCGGCAACCGAAGAACCGACTCAAAGAAGTGCTTGCCCATCAGCCCGGCATGGTACGCCGTACCGCAAGCGATGATATTCACCCGGTCGATCTCGTTCCAAACGTTCTCGCCAAATATCCCCTCAAGCCGGATCCGAGACTTTTCGTCAATCCTTCCGGCTGTGACCTGACGCATTACTTGAGGCTGCTCATGAACCTCTTTCAGCATAAAGTGTTCAAATCCGCCCCGCTCCGCACTCGCAATATCCCAATCAATGTGCGTCGTCTTAACCGGCAACGGACGACCATCCGAGTCGATCAAAGTGATCCCATCTCGGGTCAGAACCGCGACCACATGCTCCTCAACAATCACCACTTCGCGGGTGTAAGGCAGCAAAGCCGGAATGTCCGAAGCCAGCAGATTTTCACCAACGCCCATCCCCAAAACCAGCGGAGAAGCGTTACGGGTGCAAACAATCTTGTCCTTCTCCGTATTTGACATCACGACCAGAGCAAATGCCCCTCGCAGCCGCTTCGCCGACCTCCGAACGGCTTCCTCCAAAGAAACCCCGTTCGCGTACTCCTCGCCAATGACGTGCGCCGCGACTTCGGTATCCGTCTGCGACTTGAACTTGTGCCCCTTTGCAATCAGCTGTTCCTTCAGCTCCAGGTAGTTCTCAATGATCCCGTTATGGATAACCGCCACCCGCTCAAACTGATCGTAGTGAGGGTGAGCATTCTCATCCGTAGGTCCACCATGAGTGGCCCAGCGGCTATGCGCAATCGCAAGCTCCGCCTGCTTCGGAGATTCAAACAGAACCTTCCCAAGCTCGCTCAGCTTCCCTGCCCGCTTGGTGACCGCAATCTTGTCATCCTGCAGGTAGGCAATCCCAGCACTGTCGTAGCCCCGGTATTCCAGGCGCTTTAGTTGGTCAAATACAACGTCAACTGCGTTTTTCGGTCCGACGTATCCGGCAATTCCGCACACCTGATCAGTTTACTTGGTTAAGGTCAATCGTTGGACCGCCTTGGTACTTTAGGCAACAGGGGTGCGAATACACCTGGGGAACTTCCTACCAAATTCCAATTGTGGGGCGCGAAACCCTGTACTCACCAACCTGTCCCACAGGCTTGAAGTCTAAGCCCAGCATCAGTCTGGGCCCAACTCCTTCGTGCTTTCCGCTTACCGCTGCCAGCTTATCGCTTAAAGCGAGACCCAGCCGCGCCTCTCGCTACTCACTTCCACTGCATCCAGAACCCGCTGGTTCTCATACCCATCCACAAAATCCGGCGAGATCGCCCGACCTTCGCACATCGCCGTCACCGCATCTGCAACCAGGTTCACAAACGTGTGTTCGTATCCAATAATGTGCCCTACTGGCCAATACTGCCCGGCATAAGGGTGCACCGACTCGGTGGCCTGGATCAGCCGGAAACCCTGATACCCCTCTGGGTCCTCGGCATTGTAATACTCCAGCTCGTTCATCTTCTCAAGGTTAAACACCACCGACCCCTTCGAGCCATTAATCTCGAACGAGTTCTTGTTCTTGCGTCCAACCGCAAAACGCGAGGCTTCAAACGTCCCCAGGGCTCCGTTCTTAAACCTCGCCAAGAACATCGCCGCGTCGTCAACCGTCACTTCGCCCATCTCCGAAGTCGCCTCAGCGCCAAGCGAATCGTTGATCGCCCCAGCCAAAGGTCGCTGCTTGATAAAGGTGTGCAGATGCCCACAGACCTCATCGAACTCGCCGACCAGGTGCCTAGCAAGGTCAATGATGTGTGCGTTGATATCCCCGTGAGTTCCTGACCCCGCGATCTCCTTCTGAAGACGCCATACGAGCGGAAACGCCGGATCAGCAATCCAATCCTGAAGATAAACCGCTCGGAAGTGATAAATCGTCCCCAGCTTCCCTTCCTCGATCATCTTCTTAACCAAAGCAACCGCCGGAGCCTTCCGGTAGTTATGGAAAACCGCATTCGGAACCCCCGCGGCCTTAACCGCCTCCAGCATCGCCTTCGCTTCGGGCAAAGTATTGCCAATCGGCTTCTCGCACCAAACCGCCTTCCCGGCCCTTGCCGCCTCGATCGCAATCTCCGCGTGCAAATTCCCCGGAGTCGAGATGTCAATAATGTCGATCTCAGGGTTAGCAACAACCTTGCGCCAATCGGTCTCAACATTGGCCCACCCCATCGTCTCCGCAGCTGCCGTCACCGCCGCCTGGTTCCGCCCGCAAATCGTGTGCATATTGATCTGCGCCGGAAGGTCAAAGAACCGATTCGCCTGCCGATACGCATTGCTGTGCGCCTTGCCCATAAACTGATAACCGATCAACCCAACGTTCAACTGCTTCTTTGCCATTCCGCGAACATTTTACACCCCCTGGAGCGCGGAAGCCCCCGTCCGCGAAGCCAACGTTCAAGCAAAGCACAGAACTAGGCTCATAAAAAAGGGGAGCCTGTAGGCTCCCCTTTCAACTCAACCAACCTCACGCATCAATGATGGTGATGATCGTGGCCGTGGCCCTGATCTTCCGGCTCCGGAATCTCCGCAACCAATGCCTCAGTCGTCAACAAGAGTCCAGAGATCGACGATGCGTTCTCAAGGGTCTGTCGAACAACCTTGGTCGGGTCAACAACGCCCTGCTTAACCAGGTCGCCGTACTCGAGGGTCGCCGCATTGAAGCCCTTCCCTTCACGTCGAACTGCATCAACGACAACCGATCCCTCAACACCTGCGTTATGAGCAATGGTGCGCAGAGGAGCTTCGAGAGCCTTCTTGATGATATTTGCGCCGATCAGCTGATCGCCAACCAAACCGAGTCCGTCCAGCACTCGACCTGCGGTCAAAAGAGCAGTTCCGCCACCAGGGACGATTCCTTCTTCCAAAGCTGCTCGAGTCGCTGCGAGAGCATCTTCGATGCGAGCCTTCTTCTCTTTAAGAGCAGTTTCAGTCGCCGCGCCAACCTTCACAACGGCAACGCCGCCGCTCAGCTTAGCTTGTCGCTCCTGCAGCTTCTCCTTGTCATAGTTGCTGTCGGTCGATTCGATTTGCTTCTTGATCTGGCTCAGCCGTCCTTCGATAGCAGCCTTGTCACCCTTTCCGTCGACGATCGTAGTCGTCTCCTTGGTGATGACGATGCGCTGGCATGAACCAAGCATCTCAGGTCCAACGTTCTCAAGCTTGATTCCGAGGTCTTCGGAAACGAACTGACCGCCGGTCAGAATCGCCATATCTTCAAGCATTGCCTTGCGTCGGTCGCCAAAGCCAGGGGCCTTGACCGCCACCACTGGGAGCTGGCCGCGAATTCGGTTAAGAACCAAGGTCGCAAGAGCTTCGTTCTCAAGGTCTTCGGAGATGATCACGAACGGCTTGCCCATTCGAAGAACCTTCTCGAGCAAAGGAACCAAGTCCTGAACCGAAGAAATCTTCTTCTCGTGGAAGAGGATCATCGGATCTTCGTAAACGGTCTCCATTCGGGTTGCGTCGGTCACGAAGTAAGGCGACATGTAGCCCTTGTCGAACTGCAATCCGTCAACCTGCTCGGTCACGGTGTCGATGGACTTCGATTCCTCGATAGTCACAACGCCGTCCTTACCGGTCTTGTGGATCAACTCGCCAACAAGCTTTCCAAGCTCAGGATCGTTCGCCGAAATGGTCGCAACCTGTACGGACTCTTCGATGGTCTTGATCGGGGTGCTGATATTCTTCAGCTCGGCAACAACCGCGTTAACCGCGATGTCGATTCCCTGCTTGATATGGGTCGCGTTCGAACCAGCGGCAACGTTTCGGATACCTTCTTTGAAGATCGCCTGTGCAAGAACGGTAGCCGTGGTGGTTCCGTCGCCTGCGGTGTCGTTGGTCTTGGAAGAAACTTCTCGAATGAGCTGAGCGCCCATGTTCTCGAAGCGGTTCTCAAGTTCGATTTCCTTAGCGATGGTCACACCGTCATTGATGACGGTTGGCGAACCAAACTTCTTCTCAAGAACGACGTTGCGTCCGCGAGGTCCAAGAGTTACCTTAACTGCGTTTGCGAGTTTATCGACGCCCGCTTCAAGAAGCTTGCGTGCCTCGTCTGTGTATTTAATTTCTTTAGCTGACATAGTGCTTACTTCTCCACCACCGCAAGAACGTCGTCGGCGCGAAGGATCACATAATCCTCGCCGTCAACCTTCACTTCGGTGCCACTGTACTTGCCGTAGTAAACGACATCGCCGACCTTCACATCGAGAGGAGCGAGCGTGCCGCTGTCGAGTGTTTTGCCCGAACCAGCCGCGAGAACTTCGCCGCGCTGGGGCTTTTCTTGGGCTGAATCAGGAAGAATGATGCCACCAGCGGACACCTGCTCCTTCTCGGCAGCCTTGACGATTAGTCGATCGTGCAACGGTTTGATATTCATCGTTTTCTCAAGAGTCGTGCTCATACTTTTCCTAGCCAGATGAAAATTTGGGGTTTCCACCTCGAACGGGTCGAGAACGGTATTAGCAGTTTACCCCCGAGAGTGCTAACGTCAACCGTCAGCCAACTGTTTCAATCAAAGCAGAGAATCCCCCGCATTTCTACTGGTTAACCCACTTTTTGTAGTCATTTTCTGTGAATATGGACTTATCAGTGCCGATATACGTCATCACTGATATGAAAGTTTAAGGCGCACGGTTTTTTCCGTGCCCTTGCTTAAGCACTATTATGCTCACTTCAGCACTTTTTCTTGCATTATCAAACGGGCAACAGGTCGACGCCCAAGAAGTCGCCAATCGCTATCTTCGGCAGCTCAAAAACGCCTCGGCGATTTCAGGAGTATTCAGCCTATCGCTGGGCGGTGCCGCAATCGGAACTGGCGAGGCAAATTTCGCGATCAACCGAGAAGGGCAATTTAGAGTTTCCACAAGCGGGTCAGAGGAGATCTTTGACGGACGATACAAGTTTGTTCGAGATATCACCAAAATGACCTATCAGGTCTTCGATAGCCGCTCCGTTGGCTTCCCGCTCCTCACCCCATTCGAACCAATCGTTCAATCAAAATCGATTTCAGACCGAACAGCCCCTATCTTCACCGGTACCGGATCTCCAGTCGTCACAGACTTTGATGGTGCCAGCTCAGTGCAAATGGCTTTCGGCGATACCCGTCGATACATCAATCCAGCCACCGGTCTTCCCAGCGGCTTCACGTTGAATGCGAATGGGGTGCAATACAAGGGCGTCTTCAAGCAGGTGAACCTTGAGCCACGTCTGAGTAACAATACCTTCGTTTTTGAACCAAAACCAGGCGAGCGACAAGTCCCAGTCGTGACTCCGGGCCTCGCAAAGATAGGAGCCCAGCTCGCAGGTGCCAACGACAAGCCACTCGCCGGTAGTTTCAGCAACACAATCCTAACCGTGGTGGTGTACACGAGAGCCAGCCAAACCGCCTCTAACGACGCAATGATTGCCCTCGGAAACCTCGCCCGAAAGTCTCGGCCCTTGCTCAACGTTATCGCCATCAACTCCGAAAACCAATCAGCAAATCAGTTCTTCCGGGGACGGCGAAACCCAGTCCCCACGATCCAAGACACCGCCAATCTCACCCAGGCTGCCAGAGTCACTCAGTTCCCAACCATGATCGTCGTCGACCGCGACGGCCGAATAGTCCACGCCGAAGCTGCTGGAATGGAAGGCACCCTTAAATCCGTCCTCCAAAGCAACGGCTACACGTTCTGAAGCGCCGAAAGGCAATAGGACATATGAGTCTTAACAGACCTATATGTCCTATCCAATCCTCCAAGCCCTTAGCTCTCCAACCGAGCCCGAACCATATCCACCCGTCCCGACTCCAAAAACGGCACCCCTTCTTCCTCTAGGCGCTGCCGCTGCTCGTTCTCAAACATCGGATTTCGCTTAACAATGGGAAACTCACCCTTCTTGTTACACACTCGCCACCACGGAAATGTTTCCGGATCGATGTGCTTGATCAACTGGCCAACTTGTCGTCCGCTAGTTCCAATTTGAGACCCAACATCTCCGTAGGCGAGGACTTTGCCGCGAGGAATCCGATTGACGGCCTCGACCACTGACATCTGCAACTGAGTCATAACCCGATTCTACGCTCTTAGAAGCCTGAGCGCCTATCTTCAAATCTCAAGTCACGTGCAGAACAATACTCCCGGACCAATCCCTCGAACCCAAACAAAAAGCCCTCAGCGAATCTCGCTGAGGGCTGAAGGCAGAAGGCTGACAGCTTACGACTGAACCAGTTCTTTCTTCTTCTTCTTTCCGCCGTCTTCCGGCTCGATCTTCTTGAAGACGATCTTGCCGTCTTCCTCGACGTCCGCCAGAATCGCGTCGCCCTCGGCGAATCGACCCAGCAACATCTCTTCGGAAAGAGGATCTTCGATGAACCGCTGAACTGCCCGTCGCAGAGGCCGCGCACCCATATTTGGATCGTAGCCCTGCTCGACGAGAAGGTTCTTCACCGCCTCGCTCAGCTCCAGAGTAATACCCATCGAAGCCGCCTGCTCGTTCACTCGCTTCATGTAGAGGTCCGCAATCTGCAGAATCTCTTCCTTCTTCAGGTGATGGAACACGATGATCTCGTCAACGCGGTTGAGGAACTCGGGCCGGAAGGTCTTCTTCATCTCATCCAGCATCTTGTTCTTCATGTGCTCATAAGTCTTCGGATCGTTGACATCCTGTCGGGTGTCGCGGAATCCAAGCGCCTTATCCATCTCGATCGGCTTCACACCGACGTTCGACGTCATGACGATCAAGGTATTTCGGAAGTCGACGGTTCGCCCTTGGCTATCCGTCAGCTGACCATCCTCGAGCACCTGCAGGAGCAAGTTGAAGACCTCAGGGTGTGCCTTCTCGATCTCATCAAGAAGAACCACGCAGTACGGATTACGTCGAACGGCCTCTGTTAGCTGACCGCCCTCATCGTATCCCACATATCCCGGAGGGGCGCCAACCAGTCGCGAAATACTGAATCTCTCCATGTACTCGCTCATATCGATGCGAACCATGTTCGATTCCTTATCGTAAAGGTAAGCCGCCAAAGCCTTCGCCAGCTCGGTCTTACCGATTCCGGTTGGTCCCATAAAGATGAAGCTACCCATCGGTCGCTTCGGATCCTTAAGTCCGCTTCGCGAGCGTCGAATCGCCCGGCTAACCGCAACGACAGCGTCGTGCTGACCAATAATCCTCTTATGGAGGTCCTCCTCCATCGCAAGCAGCTTCTGACTCTCAGTCGCCACAATCTTGGTCACCGGAATACCGGTCCACGACGTCACAATCCCCGCGATCTCGGCTTCGTTCACGATCGGCTCAATCTTAACTTCCGCCGACCATGCCTCTTCCCGAACCCTTACGGACTCTTCCAAAGCTTCCTTCTCGGCGACGAGCTTATCAAGCTTCTCCGTCTCCGTCGAACGCTTCTCAAGGTGCTCGATCTCAGTGATGATCTTGTTCAACTTCACTCGATCATCCCGAACGTCCTTCGGCGGCAAACTCTGGTGCAGCCGAACCCGCGAAGCAGCCTCGTCGACCAAGTCAATCGCCTTATCTGGCAACGTCCGATCCGAAATGTATCGCTGCGAGAGTTGCACCGAAGCGACAATCGCGTCATCAGTGATCTCCACCTGGTGGTGAGCCTCGTACCGCTCGCGCAGTCCCTTCAGAATCTCAATCGCCTCTTCCTCAGATGGCTCCTTGACCTTAACCGACTGGAACCTTCGCTCCAAAGCCGCATCCTTTTCGATGTACTTACGGAACTCGTCCTGAGTCGTCGCGCCAATGCACTGCAGTTCGCCACGAGCCAAAGCAGGCTTCATGATGTTGCTGGCGTCGATCGCACCCTCTGCGGCGCCCGCGCCAACCAGCGTATGTAGCTCGTCGATAAATAAGATCACCTGGCCATCGGCCCGGCGAACTTCTTCCATCACTTTCTTCATCCGCTCTTCAAACTCACCGCGATACTTGGTGCCCGCGACCAAAGCCGCAAGATCCAACGAAACAATTCTCTTGTCTTTGAGAATGTCCGGAATATCGCCATTCACAATCCGCGAAGCAAGTCCCTCAGCGATGGCAGTCTTACCAACACCTGGCTCACCGATAAGGCAAGGATTGTTCTTGGTTCGCCGACACAGAATCTGCATCACGCGCTCAATCTCGTTCTGCCGACCAACGACCGGATCCAGCCGACCCTCGCGAGCAAGCTCGGTCAAATCTCGACCAAACTCATCCAAAGTAGCCGTCTTAGCGCCCGAAGTCGAGCCAGAAGACGAAGACCGTGAGGACGATGAAGACGAAGACGCCGAACCAGAAGTTGGCTTCGAAGTCGTATCGTTATCCTGGAGTCCCATCACCTCACGTCGAGCCTTCTCCAGCTCAACGCCTAGCTTCGCCAAAACCCGCCCCGCTAGCCCATCGCCTTCGCGAATCAGGCCAAGCAGAAGGTGCTCGGTTCCAATATAGTTGTTGTTCAGGTTGCGCGCTTCGTCATAAGCAAGGTCAATAACCCGCTTCGCCCGAGGCGTCAGAGTCATATCCTGATTCGGCCTCGCGTCGCCTCTCGGCAGCTGCTTTTCAACCTCCGCGCGAACGCGGTTAAGTGAAACACCAAGCTTGTCGAGTACCCGCGCAGCAACACTGTCGGATTCTCGCACCAGACCAAGCAACAGGTGTTCGGTGGAGACGTATCCCTCACCAAACTTCTGCGCCTCTTCCTGGGCGTAGAACACGACCTTTCGCGCTCGTTCCGTAAATCTTTGCCACATATGCTTGTTGTTTCCTTTGGCTCCCCATTCCAGGTTCGCCGTCCCTACTACTACGTCAGACGCCCGGCGTTTATTCGAGTTCCTCAGGGGAGTCTTTGGTCTCCATAAGCGAGTCCAAAGACTCTCAGGAGATTACCCCGCCACCCTCTGACGTACCTGTCATTATTGGCAGGCAGTGTTAAGACGGTTAGGCATCATCGAAAGTGCCTTGCGACAATTGAGAACTCCGTGCTAATCTCCCAACATGTTCGCTCTTGCCGCAATCCTCCTAACCCAACAAGTCGATCGCAACGTCGTCTACCGAACAATCAACGGAAAATCACTCCAACTCGACGCCTACCGAGCCACCAAACCAAACGGCCGAGTCTTCATCGCCATCCACGGCGGCGGCTTCACCGGAGGCAACAAGGGCGGAAACACCGGCGAACTGTGCCAATACCTCTCCCAACGCGGCTACACCTGCTTCGACATCAACTATCGCCTCCAGCGTGACGTCGGCGGAACCATCCAAACCGCTATCGATGCTGCTGTCGACGACGCCTCCGCCGCCTACAACTGGGCCGTCTCCAACTCCGCCAAATACGGCGGCGACCCCAAGCGCATCGGAATGGGCGGCAGCTCCGCCGGAGCCATCACATCCCTCTTCACCGCCTACTCCCGCAACACGCCCGTCAAAGCCGTCATTGACCTCTGGGGCGGAATGTACGGCAAAGAATCCGATATGAAACGCGGCGAAGCCCCAGTACTCATCATCCACGGACGCAACGACCGAACCGTTGCCTTCAGCCACGCAACCAACCTCGCTAATCGAGCCGCATCAGAGGGAATCAAGCACAAACTTCTCTCCAACGAAGGTGGCCACACCCTCGCCCTTACGACAAGAATCGAAGGCAAAACCCTCCTCGATCACATCGAGTCCTTCCTGAACGAAAACCTCTAAGTTCCGCAGTTCACCGCCGAAACTTCAGCAGCCACTCGTAAAACTCGTCCTTCAAATAGAACTCCGTCCAAACGTCGTGAGTCCCGCCCACAACCTGCGTGAAAATCGGTGATCCCCCCGCCGCCTTCATCGCGTCCACCATCGCCACACTCTGAGCGAACGGAACTGCCGGATCCTTATCCCCGTGCACAACCCAAGTCGGAACCTTTGCAAAAGAAGCAGCCGAACCAGGGTCCCCGCCCCCACAAACCGGAGCAATCGCCGCGAACCGCTTCGGCTGGGCCGCCACCAAAGCCCAAGTCCCGTACCCGCCCATGCTGATGCCGGTCAGATACTCCCGCGACCGATCCACCCGAAACTTCTTCTCAAGGTCGTTCAACAACCCAATCAGCTCATCCGCATCCCAGTTCCGCCGCTCCGGACACTGCGGAGCAACCACAATAAACGGAAACTTCTTCCCCGCCGCCGCCAGCTTCATCGGCCCATGAACCTTCAAAAGCTCAAGGTTCGTCCCCCGCTCGCCCGACCCGTGCAAAAACACCAACAACGGATACCGCTTCCCCCGCGCCGTCTCATAATCCTCCGGAACCGAGACCAGGTACTGCAACGAAGCCCGCTTAACAATCGGCCCCTCAAACTTCCCCGCCGAAATCCCCTGCCCAGTTCCCGCAGGACTCCCCGCACCCTGCAACATCGACGCCCAAACAATCGCCCCAACCATCCCCGAACTTTACCGCACGTCGCCCGCGTCGAAACCGCTTCCAACCTCTAACTTCCAACTTGCGGGCGGCACCGCCGCGTAGGGCACGGGTCCCAAAGTCGGATGGAAGGTGCAGCGAACGCGGAGCCTTCCGTCCGACTTTGGGAGGGGATTGGCCTTGGGCTCGCGCGGTGCCGCTAGAAGACCGCTCGACTCAGAAACTCCATTTCTTTCCGAACCTGTTCTCGAGTCCCTATCGCAAGATAGTGATAAAAAAAGTGCCATCCAGGGGGATCAGATAGCTTCACCCGAGATACGCAGTTCCACTTCACTACTTTCTCGGATTTGAATCGCCAACGACCGTAGCGGTTCACGTCGCGCTCTTTCTGGTACTCCCCAGGTGGGGCCGCAGGAACATAGATTCCCATGGCAAACTTGCCGTCGGGTGTTGAAAACACGATTGGATCAAGTTGCTCTCCTGGCCCGTCGCTTAGGGGTTCGAGTTTGGAAGATTTGGCATCGAATCGGAAGAACTTTGAGAACTCTGCAGGCATGTAACCAGTCAGCGATTCAAAAACCGCCTGTTTCTGGCGCTCGTTAGGATGGGCGCCAAAAACTACTTGGTATTCGATCAGTTGCGACCGACCCAACGTTCCTATGGTGACGTACTTGGTCATGTACCAAGGGGAGAGCACCGTGGTGTTTTTAGCAAGATTCGAGCCTGAACTCTCGCCCGGAGCAAGCCAGAAGGCGAGCCGGCTATTCGCGATAAGCCGATTGTCCTTTGCGTCGATAGACAGCAGGTCAGAAGAAGACGTCGGACCGGTTCCATCACTCCGCGAACCAGCCTCTGTCGGGTTGTAAGTCTCATCTGTGATCGGCGATCCGCCATCAAAGTTCGCCGCCGACTGCAACTGCCGACCGTGGTCAGTCGAATCGATGAACTCCTTCCCTCGCCATTTCAGTGAATGAATCGCTCCAGCCACCCGCGTTGTCGTCGTAATAACTATTTCCGAGTCCGGCGTTCGACCTCGAATCACCGCATCCCCTGAGACCTGCGTGAGCAACAAGCTGACAGCCGAGATCATGTCCCAATTTACCACCCTCGCTCAGGAGAAGCAACAATCGGACTTCCTGGGGCCCAAACTGCAAAACCCCTAACTACCCCGCACCCGCAACCCCCGCAGCTCCGCCGCGTAGGGCACGGGTCCCAAAGTCGGACGGAATGCGCAGCGCATGCGGAGCCGTTTCACATCATCAATATTCTAAAGTCGCCACATCTGGCCGGCCCAGCTCTCATTCGACGGACGCCGACCCGACCGAACATCCGTCAGCCAAGAATCAATCCCTTCTTCCTTTGCAAACGACCATCCCTCTTTGCACCGAAGAAGGTAGTTCTCGACCGCTTTAAATTGCTGTTTTCCAAGCAACTCATCCGCCAGCCGCATCCGAGGCCCGAATGAGCTCGTCACCGGAGAAAATGTGTCTACGGACCGAATCAGATGCTCTCCGGCAGCCTCAATCTTCCCCTCCCTCAGAGCAATCAAGCCAGACATCTGGTGTCCATAATGCAGTGCATCCCCATTCACTCCGGTCGGAAACTGATAGGTTGACCGACTTAAACGGTCAGCCGCAATCGCCTTTGGATACTTAGTTTCGCCACCATAGACAAACACATAGCCTGCAGTGCGAGCCAGGCTATCAAACGCAAACCGATCAATTTTTGCATCCGCTAACTGCAACAATGCTTTCTGGACTATTCCGAGGGAAGCCCGGCAAGTCTTGGCTCGCCCCTCCTCCAGGTTCGCAAGATCGGATACAAAATCGTCAATCTTTTCAATATTTTCCGGGCTGACTTTTGGAACAGTCAAACCTGAGGCCCGTATTACTGCCGGATCGCTTTCGAACGTTGTTCCCGCCAGCGCATTCTTAACCACCGAGGCGGAAACGCCGAAGAGTCCATCTGAGAAAGCTTTGACGGATACAACCCCCACAGCGACTCCCGCTGCCATCATCACCATCGTTCGCCCGCTATGCATACTGATTACAATACTGCAGCCTTTTAGGCAAAAGATGCCTAGAACGATCACCTTCATTAAATACTCAGAATCACCCTCATCCCAGTAACTCCACCATCATATTCACACACTTACCGCATTGGAGATGAAGCTTCCTTGGGCTCGGTCAAAGCCACCAACAATCTGCAACCACCAGGTTGACAAAACCCCGAAATCATCGCCTATAGAGTGATGATCGAATACGACGACACCGACCAAACCCAAGACCCCGACTTCTGGACCAAAGACCACTACCCAGAAAAGCAGCCAAGCCAAGAAATCCCCTTCCCCTGCTACCCGGACCGCGAACCCACTCCCGCCCGCCACCAGTTCCAACAGGTCAAATCGAAGAACCTCAGCACCTACTCCCGCGCCAACGGGGCCGAAACCCTCTTCGTCAAAAACTCCCTCATCCTCCTCTCCGGCCTCCCCAAATCCGGAAAAACTACCCTCGCCGTGGCCCTCGCCGATGCCATCGTCAAAGGAAAACCCTTCGCCGGATTCCGTCTGCCCAAAACCGCCGTCGGCTACGTCAGCTTCGACGACTCCCCCGCCGAAATCCTCGCCGCCATCGACCGCCACGATGACCTAACCGAAGACTCCCCCTTCTTCCTGAGCATCATGAACGACCCCATCGACACCCGCGATGGCCTCGAACAAATCGAAGACTTTCTCATCAGTCAAAGAGGCGGAGTCGTCATCATCGACTCCCTCCACGCCGCTCTCACCAAATCCCAAACCCGCGACGCCCGCCAAGTCCGAAACCTCATCACCCCCCTCAAACGCGTAGCCGAACGCGCCGGAACCATCATCCTCATCCACCACACCGACGCCCACGGAAAACGCGCCGGAGACCACACCCAAATCCAAGCCGCCGTCAGCCAAACCGTCCTCATGTCTACCCAAGAAAATGACGGCTTCCGCCTCATCAAACTCCAATGTAAAGGAAGAGGCGCAGGCTCCTATAGAAAAATCCACCTCCTAAGCCGCAGCGAAACCCACTACCAACCCCACAATCCTAACCCAACTGCCAACCTCCACGCCTTTGACCGGAGTACCAAACCGATCATCGAAGCACTATTCAAAGGGCCCAAGACCGTGAACGAACTAGTCGAACTGACGAATCTATCGCCACAACGAATCTACAAACGCATCAAACACCTAGTTACCCACGGGTACGTCCTTTTCTCCAGTGCCCGTCCCCGCAGGTTCAAAATTGCCTAACCGAATTACCCCGCTTTACCCACTTTACAAGCAAGAAATGACCCAACCGAACCTGAGTTACCCCGTTTACCCACCTACCCTCTCCGATTCCCAACCGACAACTTCTAACTGTCAACTACAAGCCAACAAACCAAATCCGCTGCCCTGCAGCGTAGGTACTCCCGACTCCCAACTACAAGCCAACCAACCCCCATCCACAACCCATCCACAACCCACCCAAAACCCACCCAAAACCGCGGCCCCGCCGCGCAGGGCACGGGACCCAAGGTGTCTTCGTTCCCAAAGCGAATGCGGCGGGAACGGAGACGTCTTGGGTGGGGATTGGCCTTGGGCAAGCGCGGGGCCGCTCGGACTCCTGCCGCTATCTCGCTGGAGCCACCGCGTCGCCAGGCGCCGGGCGATCTGCCGGCGAGTCCATGGCGGGTGGAGCGATAACCCGCGGTTCCGCAGGAGTTGGGGCACCGCTCAAGAGCAGAACCCCAAGAAGCACCATAAACATGAGCGCAAACGCCACCAGAGTGATCGCAATAACCTGCTGCCGCTGTCGGTTCAGTGGAGCAAGAGCCACGACCTGCGAACCCCGCATCGCCGTCAGAGCCGCCGCAACCTCGCCAACCGACTTGCCGCTGACCTCAGCCACGTCCCGAATCGTCGGCTGCTCCGAATCCATCACGCCGTCCGACGACGCCAAGCGAGACAACAACTCCCGAAGCTCGCCCGCCGGAACCCGAACTTTCGCCACATCGTCCCCAAACTTGTTCATTCAGCCTACTTTACAACCAACATACACGAAACTCAGCATCGAGGATGCACCCAAGCGAAAAACCCGAACCCCTAACCGTCAAAGCCCAGGGTCGCCAGTTGGAGCCGGAGCCAAGTCAACCTCCGCCCGCTTGCCAAGCCACCGGCTCAACAGCGGACGCAAACCGTCCGCCCAAACCTGGTACCCCGCCACCGAAGGATGCAACCCATCCGGAAGCATCCCCGGCATATCCGTAAACCCCTTGTTCACATCCAAAAACGTCACTTTCGAAGCCTTAGCAACGAGCCGCAACTCAGAGTTGACCCCCGGAACCAACTCGCCGACCGTCCCCGTCCGTGGAAAAACCCCGGTCAAAACAATCCGAGCCTTCGGAGCCCGCGACCGACACTCCGCCAAGATCGCCGCCACCCGCCGACCCAACAAGGGTGCAGCATCCACCCGGCCCAACAACCCCGGCAAATCATTCGTCCCCGCGAGCACGACAATGACGTTCGGATTCACCCCATCCAACTCGCCATTCCGCACTCGCCACAAGATATTGAGCGTGGTGTCACCACCCCACCCAAAATCTCCCGCGTTCCAGCCCCAGAAATTCTTCTTCCAGTGCTCCAAAAACGGCGCGTACTGTGCATCCGAGCAACCCCACCGCCGAGTAATCGAGTCTCCCAAGAAGTACAGATCGATCCGTCCGCTCCGAGCCTTCACGAGCAGCTGCTCGTGCGCAATCTGCGACTTCCGATCTGTCCGCTCGACAGCCTCAACCGGAGGAAGAGCTTGAACCGCAAAAATCATTTCGAAACGCGAATCTCGTTCTGCTCCGGAATCGGAGAATACGCCTTCAGGAAGTCAACAAATGCATCCAGATCAATCAGCCCCGTATCCGTCTTCTTCACATCCTTCAGCGTCTGCAGCCCATCACCGCCACCCGCCATGAAGTTGTTGACCGTCACCTTATACATCTTTGCCGGATCAACCACCGCTCCGCCGATCTTAACATCGCGAACTCCACCCCCGGCCAGTGCAAACGTGAACCCCTTCGAAGGAATCAAGTTCCCTTTCGAGTCATTGAGAAGCTGCACGATCTGCGCCCCAGTCATTTCCGCAACCACAAGCGTATTCCGGAAAGGACAAATCGCATTCGCCGCTCCGTAAGTGATCTTGCCCGCCTCAAGATTTGCCCGAACTCCACCCGGATTCATCAGGGCCGCAACTGCTCCAAGCTTCTCCGTCGCCATCAAGTACGAATCCGCGATCAAGTATCCGACCTTCGTTCGATCCGTCAGCGCAACCGCCGAAGTCCCGACCTGGGTATTCCCCATCGCCTCAATCGGCTTTCGGAAAGCATCAACCAGCGCCGCGATGTCCGGATCTTCAGGAATCGACTCGTCCACAACAATCGGCTCCGGATTCAGAACCTTGACCAGCCGACCCGCCGCATCGAACTGCAGCTTCATCTTGCCCATCACCTTGCCCCACTCCCAAGCCTGGAAAATCGGAACCGTCGCTCCCTTCGAGTCCTTCTCAATCGTCGGGAACGGGCCAATCGCCGGACGCCAACCATCAATCGCCGGAGTCCCCAGCGGGGTGTGGCTATGACCGCCAATAATGAGATCCACATCGCGCAGACCCTTCGCCATCAACCGGTCGAAGTCATAGCCAATGTGCGACATAACAATGATCTTGTTCACGCCCTGCTTGGTCAAATCATCAACCGCCTTCTGCGTGCTCTCAATATGCGGCCCCGCCTTCAAAGCGTTGCCGAGAGTGGTCAGGTTCGGCAGATCATCAGTAATCACTCCGACGATTCCGATCTTCTGACCCTCAACATTGATGATCGTCGAAGGCTTGATCCACGGGCGAAGGCTCGGGAAATCTGTCATGTCGACATTACATCCGATAAGCGGAAACTTCGCGCGCTTCGCGTATTCAACAAGCGCCAAATCACCCTTATCAAACTCATGATTCCCAATCGTCTGGGCTTGATATCCAAGCGCATTCATGATTGTAAGGTCCGCAAGACCGTCGTACATATTGAAGTAAAGCGTTCCTTGGAAAACGTCGCCCGCGTTAAGCAAAAGAACGTTCTTCTCAGCCTTTCGCACCCGCTTAATGAGCGTTGCGTGTCGAGCATAGCCACCATAAGTCTTGCCCTTGATCGCCGTAGGCTCGATATGAGCATGCAGGTCGTTTGTGTGCAAAATCGTAACGGTCAGCGGCTTCTGGGCTGGGCTGAACGAAACAATCGAAAGTCCAAGCAAAATTGCGGTCTGGCGCATGGTCTTATTGTATCCGAGGCGGGTAGAACCGTACGGATGTTCCGACGACTCGCTGGGCTAGGTGTTCTTCTTCTCGCTGGTTCAGCATTCGGTCAAGTTCAAGGCTGGTCGGGGCAGCTCAACTTCAACTTCACCGCCGCCCAATCGGCTCTCAATAGCTCATCCGTCTTTGTCAACCTGAGGGCAGTGAACAAGCTGAGAATGGGCAACCAGCTGGAGTACTCGCTGTTTTACGGACTGAGCAGGCAGACAAATGCAACGACCGGTTTGAACGATACAACCGAAGACCGATGGAGCGTCGGGGCGCACTACGACACGCCCTCCAGCCGCCGGAAGTTTGGCTTTATCGATCAGCGCTTCGACCGCAACGCGGTTGTCCAACTCGGATCGCGATCGGTGACCACCGTCGGCTACGGCTACTTCGCAGTGCGTACCGAGAACCCCTTCAAGACTGGTCGCGTGGATACGGTGGGTGATGCCGAGTGGAAAATCACCGCCGGTCTGAGCTACCTAACCGAAACCTATCTTAATGACCTCGGGTCCCGCAACGCCCCCGGCTTGCAGTTTGCATCCTCGTTCCGAAAGGTCTTTAAGAAAGGCGTCTCGGTCAATCACTACCTCGAGTTCTATCCAGCCTTCGACCGCTTCGACGACTTTTTCCTCACGAGCAACCTCAACCTCGGAATCCCAATCTCCCAACGAATCTCTCTCGCCGTTGCCTGGATCGCCGACTACGACGCCACCCCCGCTCCCGGAGCAAGAAAAGACAACTCGCGCTACGCGCTAACATTGGGCTACCGATTCTAGGCGCGACTCAGCGCGTCGTCTTCGACTTCGAATGTGCCGTAGTAGTAGGGCGTATTCGATTCGAATTCACCCGCGCAGGTATCGACCATCTTGAATACGGGTTGGACTTTTTGCTGGTTGATGGCGCTAAGAAGGAACATCGAATATCGCCAGCGAGGATCTTCAACATCGTATTTTTCAAAGAACCAATTTCTAGGCGTCGGATCGTTCAGCTCATCCATCTGTTCGAAAATCTCGCCCAGCTTTTCGTCCGCCGGAAGTTCGTCCGTTATCATTGCTTCAAGTAACTCTGCAGGAACCTTCAAGTCTTTCGTAAGTTCACGAAGTTTCATCAAGTCTGCCTTGTACTCGGGAGTAATTCCAATGAGCGACTCAATTGACGGAGAGGAGAAGCCGATCAAAAAAGCTCGACGAATCACATCTCTCATGGAATCCAGGTCGTCGAGCGCACTTATGTTTACAAGCTCCTGCTCAACTTCGACCAGCTTCTGCAGCTTCCGCAGGAACCACTTGTCAACCTTGCAAATCTTGTTCACCCGATCTAGCGACCAGCCGCGGCGAATCGCCTCAATAATCGCCCACATCCGGTCATCGGTTGGCTGCTTCACGCTTGCTTCCAGAGTCACGTCATCCTGAGCCTGATACTTCTCATGGCGCAAGTCCTTCTGCTTCACCTCAAGCCCCCGAATCGCCTTCATCATGGCGGCCTCGAAGGTTCGGTCAATCGCCATCACTTCCCCGGTGGCTTTCATCTGCGTGAAGAGAGTTCGGTCGCCAGTAGCGAACTTATCGAACGGGAAGCGAGGGAGCTTCACAACACAGTAGTCAAGAGCGGGCTCAAAGGCCGACTTGGTGGTCCCGGTGACTTGGTTATCGATCTCGTCCAGAGTTCGCCCAACTGCGATCTTGGCCGCAACCCGAGCGATCGGGTAACCGGTCGCCTTTGATGCCAAAGCCGACGAGCGCGAGACGCGCGGGTTGACCTCGATGATGTAGTAGTCAAAAGAATGCGGGTTGACCGCGAGTTGAACGTTACAACCACCTTCAATACCGAGGGCAGAAATGATCTTGAGTGACGCCGTTCGGAGCATGTGATACTCAAGGTCACTCAGCGTCTGTGATGGTGCCACGACGATCGAGTCACCGGTGTGGACTCCCATCGGATCGAAATTCTCCATGTTGCAGACTGTGATCACCGTTCCAATCGAGTCTCGCATTACTTCGTACTCGACCTCCTTCCAGCCGAGGAGCGAGCGCTCAACCATAATCTGGCTGCGCATCGAGAGTTTCAGACCCTTTCGGCCAGTCTCCATCAGTTCCTCTCGGGTATTCGCTATCCCTCCTCCCGTACCACCCAAAGTGTAAGCAGGGCGGATAATGCACGGATAGGGGACTAAATCCAGAACCGCTTCGAGCTCGGTTTCGTTGCTTACAATCCAGCTTTCCGGAACGGGCTCTTTGATCTCACGCATAAGTGCGCGAAAAGACTCTCGATCCTCGGCCTGCTTGATCGCACTGAGCGGAGTTCCGAGAACCCTAACATTGTATTTCTCCAGCACTCCTGCATCTTCTAGCTGGGTCGCTAGGTTCAGACCAGTTTGTCCACCGAGAGTCGGAAGTAGCGCATCCGGTCGCTCGCGCTCGATGATGCGGGTGCAGAAATCGAGGGTCATCGGCTCGATGTAGAGGGCATCAGCAACGCCCGGATCGGTCATGATCGTGGCGGGGTTTGAGTTGAGGAGAACAACCGAATGCCCTTCCTCACGAAGGCTCTTACACGCCTGAGTCCCTGCGTAATCAAACTCCGCTGCTTGACCGATGACGATTGGTCCGGAGCCGATTACTAAGACTTTCATTAAAACAGTAGTTTACCGACAAAAAAACTCCCTCGTCAGCGACGAGGGAGTTGGTGCAACAGAGGCCGACTTATCTTCCTTCGCTGCGTTTCATCCGCTCGGGATTATTTGACGGAGCCACCTCGGGTGGCGGACCGTTGAGCGCTGGACTCTCGTCCGCGCTCCCGCTGCATCCGGCAAGCACTCCAAGGGTGGTACCTGCTAAGGCTAAAAGCATCAGAAGTCTTGCCATCGTCTTAGTAGATCGAAGCTGGATCCCAGTTCGCAAAGTCAAAGTCTGGCCGGAACAAGTACGAGTGGCAGCCCCACCGATCATACCATCCGTCTGGACCACCCGTCTGTCGATAATTCGTCAGCGGGTCGGTTCTTGGATCGGTTAGGCTGTTTGTCAGCGAGCCATTTCGGCGAAACTTTGCCGACGAATCTGCGAAACTGTAGTTTGCTCCGCCTCCGTGCAAATCCCAACCAACGCCATTGTTTGGATTCGTACCACTCCACTGTCCGTTTACGCCCGAACTACAGGCCGCAGTTGGCGGGACGTAGGTGCAAGGAGCGTTGAGATTCACGCAGAAGAGGTACGGGCTCACGTATGCGATGCCGGCCATCGCCCGGCGACCAAACATCGTCCAGAACGCAGGCAAGCTGCTTGGTGCAGCGACGGCTGTGCTACTCCAAGAGTTCAAGAGTCCATTCATTGAGTAGGAGACACCGGGAACACTCGCCGGAGCTTGTTGCCCAAGGGAGAGCACTCCACCACTGGCCACCCTTTGCGCACCCGGGCTGAAGAGCATTTGCGTATTCTTCATGTATGGCTGCGTGTTATTGGCCCAAAATGTCGCAACCACGTTCAGGTCATTCACGGTGTGCCCGGCGACCCAGTTGCCAATTGGCACGAACATGTCGTAGCTGTACTCATTGTATCGATCGGTTGGTGCGTAGGTCGTTGGGAATACGTCATCCGCATCAGCCAAGTAGATTTGGGTTGCGGTTCCGATCTGCTTGATGTTTGCGAGACACGAAGTCTTTTTTGCAGCAGCCTTCGCTTGCGCAAATACGGGGAAGAGAATTGCTGCGAGAATCGCGATGATCGCGATCACAACCAGCAGTTCGATTAGAGTGAACGCCTTTGTTTTCATGGGAATTTCTTTTTAAGGTCGGAAGACCAGATAATCGCTGGGTCAAGCCCTGAGCAAGACTCCACTCAACTATACAAAACAATCTGAGGGAAATGTTAGCGAATGGTTAAATTTCTCAAGGAAATTGTTTAACGTTATCGGACGAAGTGAATCTCTACGATCCGGCTATTTTCCCAGAGCAGCAGTGAATCAAGAACTGGCTTCCCTTTCGCAATCTCCCGAGCATCCTCGAAAGACACTCTTTTTGTATCTCCACTCAGCATCCCAGGTTGCGCCATGTAGCTGATTGCATCGTCGACGGATGGAAAGCAAGAGAGTCCGTTTACTGTCATTCCGTCGGGGGTGGTGGCATTGTTGCAGGCATACTTCCCCTCGCCCACCGAGATCAAGTAGATCTCGTCAGGAAAGTTGCTGATGGAATCCCACATGCCCTCATCAAACGATGAGATCAGCGGATTTTCTAAAAGCTCAATTGACATTCTTGATTCTCTCAACAAACTGGGCGAAGTAGGGGCGGGAGTCCCACGGTCCAGGTGCGGCTTCTGGGTGATACTGGATGCTCCATGCGTCCGCATCTGGAACAGACATTCCCTCGACAGTACCGTCATTGACATTGATTTGAGTCACTTCGCCCCTTGTGCCGGTGAGGCTTTCGGGGTCAATCGCGTATCCGTGATTCTGGCTCGTGATGGTTACCTTTCCAGAAGTCAGGTCCTTTACCGCGTGATTTGATCCCCGATGTCCATATTTCAGCTTGAAGGTCTTACCACCCACCGCATGGCAGAGCATTTGGTTTCCGAGACAGATGCCAAACATCGGTCTTTTTCCGAGGAGATTACTAACGGTCGAAACCACCCCTTCTAACCGCTGGGGATCGCCTGGGCCAGGGCTGAGGAAAATTCCGTCTGGTTTCCAACTCATCACTTCATCCGCAGTGGCGGTTGCGGGCAACACGATGGGGCGGCAACCTGCTCTCCAGAATCTTCGAAGAATATTGAACTTCAAGCCACAATCCAGGACTACAAGCCGCGGGCGCCCAGCAGGATCAGGCTCGGATACCGCTTCCTTGCCTTCGGGCCCCCATTTGTATGCACTCTTCGTTGTGACCGTGAGAACATAATCCTGTTCGTCGTAACCTGCTGCCTCAGCCAGCCTCAATTTGCCCTCGAGTGGATCGTCGCAGATCACTCCCATCGTGACTCCCGCACTTCGGATGTGCTTGGTGATCATCCGAGTGTCGAGACCTTGGATGCCTGCAACTCCTCGCTCCTTCAAAAGCGCATTGATCGTTCGGTTTGATCGCCAGTTCGAGGGATCTTCGCAGGCTTCTCGGACAATGAGACCACTTGGTTGAATCTTGTCCGACTCAAAATCGTCGTCGTTGATCCCGTAGTTACCGATCATCGGGTAGGTGAGCATCACCATTTGCCCCGCATAGCTTGGGTCGGTAAGAATCTCCTGGTAGCCGGTCATACCGGTATTAAAGACCACTTCTCCGATGCCGGAAACATCAGCACCAAGGGGTTTCCCCTCATATTGGGAACCATCACTAAGGAGCAGGAAACGCTTCAACCTAGACGAGTAGGATACCCGCTAGGAGCCGCTCGCAGGTTGAATAGTCACCTTTTCTGGCGTTATCTCCACCCTATACTTTTGACCATCGATGATCATTGGGTTGATCATCAAACTCTCCCACTTCGGCGGTAAGCATGGCTTGCAGCTGAGCCACCACCCGGATTTCAGCTTCTTTCTCCAAACTGCGCCGTCTAAGGGCTTGTCGTCAAATCTGAATCCAGCAAAACCGTAGATAACCGTGTTCAGACAACCAGCCGCTCCGGTGTAGAAATAGGTCCGCTCGGAAGACCGCTTCTCGCTGAACAGCATTTGAGGACCTTTGACGAACGGTTCCCACGATCGCTTCCAGGCATCGTACGCCTTCTCTTTTTCTCCCAGTCGCGCCCAAATAGTAGCGTGGATGGCGTCGCTCATTGCAGGGCCGTTCTTGCTGACTTTGCCCTCAAACCGCTCCATCATCACCCGCGCCTGCTTCTCAGCGGGTGGGTACTGGAGCGGAAAGATCGACAGTACTGCCGCGGCCTGCTTGTAGCCTCGCTCATTGTCGTTGTCGTACGTCAGAAACGAATTCGCATCCTTAGGCAGTTTGAACTTCGTGGGTCCATCCCACTTGCGCCCATTCATTGCCCACTGCGCGAGGAGATTTGTGTATAGATCATTGTCGCCGATGTGGTTCTCGTCGGGAGACATCACATCTTTGATTTCGCGTCCGCTCACATCTGCGATCGACCTGTTCTCAAAGAACCTAGCCACGCCACTTGCAACCTTGCCAACTTCTGACGGCGATGCAATTCCCGCCTGCTCACTCAGATTTAAACCCCAGAGCACCGAACCCGAAATGTGGTGTTCCTTGACGCTCGAGGCCCGGACTGTCTCCTTCCCAGTGACCGAAGACTCCCATGGAAACATCATTCCGCTATTCGGTTTCTTGAAGAATTCCGCTGCATTCTTCTCCGCCTGCGCGGCCCGATCTAGTCGGTACCGGTTCATGGATCTCACCGCATCCGGCTGCAGGAAAAGCATCGAAGGCAGAACCCAAACATCCATGTCCCAAAACGTATGTCCGAAGTAAAGCGAGTTACTGAGCCCGAATGGTGCGAACCCGTTTTTTCGGATTGGGAGTTGAGGGCGGCTCACCGCCCTAGCCACAATACTTGTCGTCTTCTCGACAAATGCGGCATCCGCTGGAGGGCCAATCAGTTTGATCGACGGTATTTGAGCACCTTCGATCTTGACGCTGTTCTTTTCCGAGGTCTGGAGAATGTCGGTCACGAACGGCACGAGCCCGGATCGAAAATGAAACGTGTAAGTGCGGTCCGTATCGGGATTATTGCGATCATGGCCCTGTGAGGCCAAGATTCTTGGGTCCTGTTTCACCGAGATTGGCGTCTGGCTCCCAATCACTTCGACGTTGCAAACATAACCGCTGGTTGGTGATCCTATATCGTCGCCAGTTGTCACGATAACTTTGACATTGCCAGCATCGTAGGATGCGCGAACCTGGGGCGATGGAACTGTTGGCTCCACAGATTCCTTCCAGGTGCTCATCGCAGGGAGCTTGACCGGCCAGAGAATCTTTACACGGTTTTGATGAATCTTTTCTTCGCCTTCGCTCTCAAATCCGTCGGTGTAAATCAGATCGAATCCGGCGTCGGAGAAGTTCGTTAGACGATAGTCCGAACCCTGAACAATGAGATCACGTACAATCGATCCAGCTTGTCGCTTCTGTGGTCCCTCTGGTTGACCACATCCGTAGATCAATGCGGAAGCGATCAACCCCAAACTCCAAACCCCGAACCGATCCCTCACTGCCGCCCCAGGTCCACGCCTTTTGCCACCATCGAAACCAACGCATTCTGATCGTTGATCAGTTCCAGGACGCGTTGTCGATACCCCTCTGGAACCCGACCGTTCAGCGTGTGCAATGCCTTGATCCGAACCGCCGTCGAAGCCGAATTCAGACCAGAGCCCGCCATCCTCAGCGACTCAGCAGTTCCGATCAGCCCCATGAGCTCAACACCAAGCAACAACGACTTCTCATCCGAGCGGGCTAACAACGACCTCCCCAAGGGCATCCCCCGAGCCGACTTAGCCAGGAACCCGAGCGCCGCTCGGCGGATCACCAAGTCTTGATTCGTCAGCAATGCCTCCATGGTGGGAGCCATAGATTCATCGGCCAACACCGCCAAAGCGATCATTGCGTCTTCTGCCGTAATCGCGTCTCCGCTCAGAACAATTCCCGAAATCTGATCGACAGCTTCTTTTGCTCCAGCAACCGCAGCGTAGCGAACTGCCGCACGCCGGGTGAAGTCGTTCTTCAGCCCTTCAAGGACCGTACCCTTGAGTTCAGTGATTTCTGCCAAAGTCGCTACCTGATAAAGCGAGGCCCGGGCGAACGGATTGGCTTTTCCGAACTGCTCGAGCAGCGTGGCCTTTGCAGCGTTCTCATTCAGGACAAGCGCAGCCGCAACTTTGATCATCGGGTTGGGTGCAGTTCCCGCAAACTGGGAGCAGAATCGAGCCAAGGCTGGCTCCCCGATCTCCGCGAGTTTGCGAGCCGCGAGTGTTACCCGCCCACCCCCCGACCGAACTTGCTCCCAAAGAGCATCGATTTCCTCAGTTTTTGCAGTCACTGAACCAGGCTTGATTGAAGGAGCCTCAGACGGAGCGCTCTCCTCAGTTGCAAGACTGATACCCTGAGATCCGGAAGAATACGCAGTTCCAGGAAGCGGCCCTTCGGCAAAGGCGTCATCGCCGCCCAGGTTAACAAATAGGGCAATGCCCGGGCGCCCGTTCACCAAAGTTCCAACTCCGACCGGTCCTGCGTAGCGATCAGAACCACTCTCATCCATGAAAACTGCAACTGAGCCTTCTTGTGCCAATGCGGGTCGACTATCTCGCGCCGCGTACAGATCATCTCCTTCGCGGTCGAGCAATATAGCAACCGAGCGATCGGTCGCATGGGCGTGACACGCACCTTTACGAACCACATAGGTATCGTCGCCTTCCAAATCAAACTGAGCTGCAACTCCCTCTTCCGTTGCGGATGCCTGAGATTGGGTCAGCGCCAGGTAAGTGTCGTTGCCGACCGCGTCATAAACTGAACCGATTCCGAACGCTCGAGCCGAACCTTGCGAGTCGGTGCCCGCTTCATACAGATCGTCTCCGGCAAAGTCAGTGAGAAGTCCGACTCCACCAGGCATCAATCCAGAGTAGCCTTGAGAGCGGCAGAGATAGCCCCCGAAGTTTGAATCGTCCGCGACCAAGCCTCCAGCTCGGTACCGATCGTTTCCACCCAAGTTGACGAGCCAACCCGTTCCGCCTAGCATCCCCGCGCCCTGCCCTAAATAGCCAATTTTTAAAGTGTCCGAGCCTTTGCCAACCAGCAAGATTCCCGAGCCTGCGATGCCAAATCCTTGACCCAATGATCGACTCTCGATCCGGCATTGTTGATCGACGACCGCTATGCCAACTCCTCCAACTCCTGCACCGTACGACAGCGCCTTTCCATACAAATCAGGACGAACGCCCAAGAAATGTGCAACCCCTACTCCAAGAATCCCGGTCCCGCCTGCTGCGTCCTTGAAATCTGCCTTTGTATCGTTTCCGAAGTCGATCAGGACAGAGGCGTTCCCAATGCCCGCCCCATAACGCCCCTTGTAGCGGTTGCGTCCCCCAAGATCAATACACAGTCCAGAGGCGACTGCAGTGTGATCGTCATCTCCGGATCCACGAATCTCGACGGGAATGCTGTTGACGGTGAATGTTGCAGACCCTTTCCAGCCCGCACTTGCCGCCTGTCGTAATCCAGGAATCGCTGCCTCGGTCGCCGCTGCCAGTTCTTGAGCCGCTTCTCGAATCGTGGCCAACTCAACCTTTGCGAGAGCACTTGCCAAATCCATCGACGACATTCTGGGCTTCGAAACGAATTCAAACGTGATCTCCGTTCCCTGAGCAGCCCAAAGTGGCAGAGACTCAATCAGACCCCGTTTCTCTTCTGGCGAGAGCTTGACCAGCGCTCGACGAATCTTGACATTAGCGAAGGCGATTGCGCTCAACAAGTCGCCAACCGGCGCTCTCAGGTTTTCTGGAAGTATGACCGTTGGAGGAAGCAGCACTTGTTCAATCGCAACGGTGTTCGATGGCGGATCACCGTAAACAGCTGAAAAGGCTTGCTTGAGCATCAGCTTGAGGCTGGGATTACTCTTTTCGTGGAGACCAATTAGCTTCTCGATCGCTACGATGGGTTTCGCTAAACACTCTGAAACGATTGGTGGAGCAAACTGATATGCCCGACTTTGACGAGCCATGCCAAGGTCTTCTTCCGATAGCACGGCAATCTGCAATGCCTGAGCAATAACCGTCTTCTCCCCTGGCGTCATTTGACCCGTGGAAGTACCCGCAAGAAAACCCGCGCCCACCAGCATCCCAAGAAGCCAAAACTGTTTCACTACCCAGCATTTTAACGAGTAGCCAGGGCTTGGTGACGATTCTGCCAATTCTTTCGTCAGAATCTTGTGATGGAGGTGAGAGCCAAGTATCGTGTCGTGGCCTCTATCTGCGCATGTGTGGCAGCAATTTCCGCATTTGGTCGGTGGCAATTAGCTCGAACTGGGGCTGCTTCAACCCGGCTGACTGTTGCGCAGAACCAGCCAACCACGGTCAAATTTCCACCCGCTCCGAAACTTCCGGCCCCTAACTTCCTCAGATACAGCGCTCTAACAGTGCCGGATATCAACGGAATAGACCTTGCAGATAATGGTGCTGCGCTAACAGTATCTGTTGACCCCGACAGCCAAAAACGAACCTACATCTTTTTGGGACCGGACCAGACCCGGAAGACTTTTTCGCCAGTGAAAGCCGAGACTCGCTACGCAATGTCCCAGTCTGGTCGCCTTTTTGAGTTTTTGACCGGTCCCGCCACTTTCGGCTTTCCTCGAAGGGCAGGCTACCGGGTGGAGGTGAGTGACTTGGCCTATGGATCAACGAGCCTCATGGGGACAAATCGTCGCCTTCTTAATGATGGCCTCATGATTGGGTATCAGTTTGGTGCGAACAACGAAACCACAATCTGGCTCAGTAAGCAAGGTAAGCGCTTAAAGCCAATTCTTAGATCCAAAGACCAACCCGTCATTGGCGAAGTTGATGACAAAGAGCTGATCTGGATTTGGAACATCCAGCGGGAAGGTAGACAACTAAAGCACCTACTTCACAGGGTGAACCAGGCCACCACCACCGAAATCACCTTACCAGCGATCGCAGGATCTCCGAAGGTCATCACAACTACTCGAGACATATCCATTCTCACCGTGCGAACCACCGATCGAGAAACCAGAAATCGGGCGTTTCGCCTTCAGAATGGAACTTGGAAAGAGATAATGCCCCCCCGGGGCAGCTCAAGCATGATCATCCAGAAGGTCACGAACGACGGCCTGATGTTTGGCGGTCTGCAATTTGACGCCTCAACGTTTATTCCGGCGGTATGGAAGGATGGCGTCGCCTACGACCTTCGTCGACACCCGGAGTGGCCGATCGGTGGTCAGGAGTCCTACATTGAACTTGCAAATCGCCGAGGAGACCTCATCGTCACCAGTCTGGGCTTGGGGGGAGAATCTGACAGAACCACCACCTTCCTTCGTCGCTTATCCGGGGAGTAACCCCATCGCCGAGCGAACCTCAGCCATCGTCTGACCGGCGACTTCCCTCGCCTTCTTGGCACCCTCCTTCAGGATGTCCTGAACATCATCATTGCTCAGGGCATTACGCCGCGCGCGGATTGGGCGGAAGTATTCGTTGATCGCTTCAATACAAGCCGATTTGTTTTGCATGCATCCGCGCTCGCCTTTGCGGTCTTCGTCCCAAAGCGTCTCCCAGTCGGGCGAGTAGATCTTCAGATACTGGCAAACTGCGCACCCTTCTGGAATACCGGGGTCGGTCTTCTTGATCTTGCTCGGTGTGGTGTAGGCACTCTTCACTTTCGCGGCGGTCTCGTCCTCAGTTTCGCTCAAGAAGATGCAGTTATCGTAACTCTTGCTCATCTTCCGCATGTCAAGACCAGGGAGCTTTGCTCTGGTCTCATCTTCGGGAATGAGATACTTGTAGGTCTGGAAGACTTCTCGATCGAAGAGCCGATTGAACCGTATTCCGATGTCGTTACCGATCTCAAGGTGTGGAGCCTGGTCACGCCCGACAGGGACGCCGTAGGGGCGGTAAAGAAGAATATCCGCGGTCTGAAGGACAGGGTAGCCGAGGAGTCCGTAGGGTTCCCTTTCAACTCCTTCAATCTCGTCCTTCTTCTCCTTATAAGTCGGAGTTCTCTCCAGCCAGCCCAAGGGAGTCACCATGCTGAAAAGCACATGGAGCTCGGCATGTTCTTTCACGTGACTTTGAACGAAGATCGCCGCTCTCGATGGATCGATCCCGGCCGCAATGTAGTCTTTCGTGATCTCAATCGTGTTCTGAGCAAGGCTCTCAGTGTCATCCAGCGTGGTCAGTGCGTGCCAATCCGCCACCATGCAGAACATGTCGTACCCCTCGTTCTGCAGATTCACCCAGTTCCGAAGCGCACCCTCATAGTTACCCAAATGCCCGCCCTTGGGATTGGTCGGACGCATTCCACTCAGGATTCGCTTCGATGTACTCACCCGAAGGTTATACCTTTGGCAACCTAGCCACGGCCAAGGAGGAAGCGGAGCGTCGGCCACATCGTACGATCCATGTACCACCCGATCGGATTAAACGCATTCCCCGGAATCAAAACCAACACCAAGAATAGGATCATTCCCGGACCGTGGCAGAACCTATACCAGGCGTTCCGCTGGGCGGTCGGCATCAAGGCCCCGACGAGCCAGTGACCGTCGAGCGGACCAAACGGGATCATGTTGAAGAAGAACATGCCCAGATTCATGATCAGCGACATTGTCACCCAGTAGGAGGCGAATGCTCCGCCAGACTGCAACGCCAGAGAAGGGCTGTTCAACACCTGCAGGTTGAACTCAACCAATCCGAATCGAAGGAGGAGCGCGTAGAAAACGGCCTGGCCAAAATTCGAGATCGGCCCCATGATGACGCTGATAAAGTGATCCCAGCGCGGGTTACGCATTGCGTTCACATTAACCATAACCGGACGACCCCAACCAATTCCTGCCCCCGTCGCGGAGGCAAGCACCATCATAATCGTTCCAATCGGGTCAAGGTGGGCAAGCGGATTCAACGTCACCCGACCTTGAGCCCTAGGTGTCATATCACCAGCCATATCGGCAAACTTAGCGTGGCAATACTCGTGCAGGCCAACCGCAGGAATAAACACGAGCAAACGCAACAGCGCACCGACGAGATCAAAATCTTGCATGGGTTAGAGTCCCTCCGGAATGATCTCACGGGCGAACATCTCATCATACGTTTCAGGTCGCTGAATGAGTGCAAATTCCCCGTTGCTTCTCCGCAAAACCGTCGCTGGACGCTGGTATCGGTTGTAGTTGCTCGCCATGCTGCTGTTGTACGCACCCGTAGTCAGAATCTGAAGCAACTCTCCTGGTTCAGGTATTCGGGAAAGCTCAACATCTGGGAACAATGTGTCCGTTTCGCAGTGCCGCCCAGCAACCGTCACAATGGCTCCTTCACCAACTTCTCGAGTAAACGACATTGCGCCCGGGCCGTCGGTCTGGTACTCCCATTTCGAATCCCGCAGAAGTTCAACCTGATACTGCGCTCCGTACATCACCGGTCGAGGATTGTCCGCCAAACCACCATCCACCGCGACATAAGTCTTCTCCCCAACCGGCTTCACGACTCCTACCCGGTAGAGCGTCACTCCACACTCCGCGATCAGGCTGCGTCCTGGCTCCATCCCAATGAGCGGTTCCATCCCGGCCTCTTCAAGAACAGGTCGAACTCTTGACATAATGCGGTAGACGTAATCCTCAATCGACTCAGGCTCGTCCGAGTCCAAGTACTTCACACCAAGACCGCCGCCAACGTTGAGATAGTCGAACGACACTCCGTGTTTGGTGCTCATTTCCGCGAGCCAGATTCCGAGCAATTCGGCCGCATTCTCCTGAGCCTCTCCGTCCATGAGTTGAGAGCCGACGTGGCAATGGATTCCAACGATCTCGATTTCCCTCTTTCGAGCGTGGAGCAAGGCTTCTTCCGCGGCACCGTTGGCCAAATTGAATCCGAATTTTGTATCTGCCTGGCCCGTGGAAATCTTTGCGTGAGTCTTCGGGTCCACGCCGGGTGCGACTCTCAAAACGAACTTTGTCGCACATTGGGGCAGGGTGGCGATCATGTCAATCTCGCCGAGATGGTCAATCATCACATGGCTGACGCCTTGCTCGAGCGCGAAGCGCAGTTCATCAAGGCTCTTGTTGTTTCCGTGCAAGTGGCAATGGCTCGCCGGAACTCCTGCCCTGAGCGCCGCCTCAAGTTCACCGCGACTGGCAACATCAATTGTCGCCCCCGCGTCATGCGCAACCTTGAGTGCAGCCACCGTGGAGTTTGCCTTGCTGGCAAAGCTCACCTCATAGCGAGGCCAAAGCGCCGCCAACGCACCTCGATATCGTCGAATTCGCTCGCACAAGCCACCCTCGTCGATAACGTAAAGGGGGGTACCAAACTCAGTTGAGAGTGCGTAGGCATCCTCGGCAGTTAATCTGAATCTTGAGTCGGACACTCGTCTAAGCGTACCAGCCAGGCTACTGGTACCTATCAAACCAGTCAAGGATCGCTTTCGTTGCATCGAAAGTCGCAACATTCGGTCCCATCATCCTGTCCGCGAAGCCCTTTGTACCACCGGGCCAAGCGTGTCCATGTCCCTCCAATCTCAGGACTCTAACGATCTGCCGCGGGTCTTCGCCACGTGCTTCAAAGACCTTCTCCTTTTCGGATGGAGCTGATTCAACGAATTCAGACTCGATTCCTTGCCATCGTGCCCAAAGCTTGAGCATTGTGAGCACCGAGCGACTGTCTTTCTTGCCCCAAGGCGAATTGGATTCTCCGCCGTTCCAGGGCGAAATAGGATCCTCCGATCCACAGATAAAAAGCGACGGAATTGGCTGATCGGCTTTGCCAACCAGTTTGGGTGGGACTTGACCGCTCACACTTGCGATCGCTCGAACCCGGCTCTTCCAATTCATGGCAAGTTGGTAGGTCATGCCTGAGCCGTTCGAGTGACCGGTGATAAACAACGGTGTCTTACCGAGTTTCGCCTCTGCCCGCTTGACAAGGGCCTCAAAAAATCCGAGATCGTCGATTTTCGTTCGGGGTGACGTTGGGGGAATCTGACCGGAATTCCATAAGTTCGGATTCGTCCTAAAATTAGCTGGCTTTCCTGCCTGAGCTGGTTGACCAGTGGGAACCAGAACCGCATAGCCCCGTTCGTTTGCTGCCTTGATGATTCGGCTGTTCTCGGCAAATTGCGGTCCGTTTCCGCCAGCCCCATGCATGGCGATAATCAGCCCCTTTAGCTTAACATCAGGTGCGATCAGCGAGTATTCCCACTTGATTCCGTTATGTTCGAGGATTTCCGTCGGCAGGTTCTGCTTGGCTTTACCGAGCACAAAGATGGCGATGGGAACACAAATCATCAGCAAGTAGAAACGCCATCGGCGAGCTCGGGTTCGATTTAGTAGCGATTTGTCAGCCATTTGATCCTGGTGCTTGTTACCCTTCCTCTAGAGAGATGTTTGTTTAAAGCAGCAGAAAGTTCGAGGCTACCTGGAGAAACTTTGTCGTAAAATACGCAGGTGAGCAGGTTCCGAGAAGTAGTGGGACTCTTCAGTATTGAACTTGGTCAGGCCATCAGGTCGCCAAGTTTTTGGCTCTCTATGCTCACCCGAACATTGGTGCTATTCTTGGGATTGAGCATGCTTTTCAAATGGGCATACCGGGCTGAGAACTGGACTTTCAATCGAGCCGCTGAAATGGTGTTTACCAATTGGAGTTTCTACCTTCTGGCTATAGGGTTTGGTGCCTTTGGTCGAGCGGTCGACGACAGGAACTTGTCGATCTCGGAAATCGCTAGAGTGCTGACTCATCGGACACTTACCCTTTCTCGACCTCTCGATCTTTTTGCTGTGATCGGTCTCTTCTTGGCCGGCGTAGGGGAGCAATCTTACGCAACGCTGATTGCACTGATCTGCGGCGCGATTCATGTAAATCGAATCATCGGTTGCGATGCGTCCAAGGAACTAAAAAGTCTGCCTCACAGAGAAAAGAAGAGGGGGTTCGCCACCTACGAAGGCGACTTCCCCCCTCAAACTCGTTAGCCTAAAATCAATACCGATATGAATCTGGCTTGAACGGACCTTCTGGAGTCACACCGATGTATGATGCCTGCGAAGGAGTCAGCTCGGTAAGCTGAGCTCCAAGCTTCGCCAACTGAAGTCGTGCGACCTTCTCGTCGAGGTGTTTCGGCAGAACGTAGACGCCTGGGGCGTACTTACCGAACTCGGCAAACAGCTCGATCTGAGCCAAAACCTGATTAGCGAACGACGACGACATGACGTAGGATGGGTGTCCGGTTCCGCAGCCAAGGTTGATCAAGCGGCCTTCGGCAAGAAGGATGATCCGCTTTCCGTCGGGGAAGATGATGTGGTCGACCTGAGGCTTGATGTTCTCCCAGGTGTACTGCTTCAATCCGGCGACGTCGATCTCGTTGTCGAAGTGGCCGATGTTGCAGACAATCGCCTGATCCTTCATCTTAATCATATGCTCGTGCCGAATGATGTCCTTGTTTCCGGTTGCGGAAACAAAGATGTCGGCCTTGTCGGCGGCGTATTCCATGGTCACGACTCGGTAGCCTTCCATCGCCGCTTGCAGAGCACAGATCGGATCGCACTCGGTGACCCAAACCTGAGCACTCAAAGCACGCAGTGCCTGAGCCGAACCCTTACCAACGTCGCCATAGCCGCAGACAACCGCGACCTTTCCGGCGATCATGACGTCGGTTGCTCGCTTGATTCCGTCGACCAGCGACTCTCGGCAACCGTACAGGTTGTCGAACTTCGACTTGGTGACCGAGTCATTCACGTTGAAGCAGGCAAACGGCAACTTTCCTTCCTCGTGAAGCTTGTACAGTCGCTTGACACCGGTCGTGGTCTCTTCTGAAACGCCTTTGATCTCGGCCTTGATGCGCGAGTAGAAGGTTGGGTCAGTCTTCAGCTTTTCTCGGATCGAAGCGTAGAAGATGACTTCTTCTTCTGAACCTGGGTTGTCGAGAACTGAAAGGTCTTTTTCGGCTTCGGCTCCAATGAGCACGAGCATGGTGGCGTCGCCGCCGTCGTCCAAAATCATGTTCGGGGTGGAACCGTCGGCCCACTCCATAATGCGGTGCGTGTACTGCCAGTACTCTTCTAGCGATTCACCCTTGTAGGCAAAGACGGGGATGTTGGCCGCCGCAATCGCCGCCGCAGCATGATCCTGCGTGCTGAAAATGTTGCAGCTCGCCCAGCGCACTTCGGCGCCGAGATCGACCAAGGTCTCGATGAGAACCGCAGTCTGGATGGTCATGTGGAGAGATCCGGCGATCTTGGCGCCCTTGAGCGGCTTCGTTCCGGCGTATTCCTTTCGGATCTCCATCAGGCCGGGCATCTCGGTCTCGGCAATCGCGATCTCCTTGCGCCCGAAAGCGGCAAGACCCAGATCGGCAACGTGGAAGTCAATTTTGAGGTCAGCAGGGGCTGTGTTCATTTGTTATCCTTTCCTTATGTTAGTTGGTCTGGAAACAAAAAAGCCCATGACCAACTTTCGATCATGAGCGCCGTTTATTCGCCGAGCCTCGCCACTCGAAAGTGACTGCAACGCCCCTCGGCTACTTACTATTATGGCGCTGCAAGCTCAAAAGTTACCAAATTTCAATGTTTTTTGAAAGGAACTAGCTTCTGACCCGCGTCTCCAACAGCTCTACAGATAAACTCTGCGGCGTGACGGAACCACAAACTGGATTGCGAAGACTCTGGCAGTATGCCGGGCCCCACCGAGGCCAAGTCTGGTTGGCTTCAATCTACACCACCCTGGGCAAAGTCATGGACGTGGTTCCCGAGGTCCTAATTGGGGCCGTGATCGATGTCATCGTTCGAGGAAAAGGCTCCTTCCTCGCCGTCCAGTTTGGCGTCGAAGATCGGTGGCAACAGCTCGTGATTCTCACCATTGCAAACGCCCTGTGTTGGATTCTCGAGTCGGTCTTCGGCTACTTCAGCGCCGTCACTTGGCGGAACCTGTCCCAAACGATTGAGCACGAGATGCGAATCGGGTTGTACGACCATGTCCAGAAGCTCGAGCTTGCCTGGTTTGAGGATACGACAAGCGGTGGTCTGATGAGCGTGATGAACGACGATATCAACCAGCTTGAGCGTTTCCTCGATGGCGGTGCCGCCTCCATCATCACCGTTTTCTGGAACGTCATTCTCGTCGGTGCCGTGTTCTTCGTCAGTTCGCCTCTGCTGACACTGCTCGCCTTCTTGCCGATCCCGCTGATCGTTCTTGGCTCGGTGAAGTACCAGAATAGCCTCAAGCCTCGTTACGCAAGAGTCCGTGAGGCCGTCTCTGAAATGGGATCGGTGCTCGGAACGAACCTCGGCGGCATCAGCACCATCAAGGCATTCACATCTGAACTACTGGAGTCCAAACGTGTCGAAGCGGCGTCGGCTGAATACCGAGATGCGAACCGTGAAGCCATCAAGTACTCCGCCGGATTCGTCCCTCTGATCCGCATGTTGATCCTTACGGGTTTCACCTGTACCCTTGTCTTTGGCGGCTGGCTTGTCCTCAATGGGCGCATGGAAGTGGGTGTGTATTCGGTGCTAGTATTCATGACTCAACGGCTCCTTTGGCCGATGACCGGGCTCGGAGATACGCTCGATCAGTACCAAAGGGCAATGGCATCAACGAACCGAATCTTTGGACTCCTGAACACCCAGCCCAAAATGGTGGAGGGCGCGGCGATACTCGAAACCCCAATCAAAGGCGAGATCAAGTTCGAGAATGTCATCTTTGGCTACACGCCTGAGCAGCCCATTCTCAAAGGAATCAACTTCCACATCCCGGTTGGGGAAACTCACGCAATCATCGGAGCCACTGGCGCCGGAAAATCAACCATCATCCGGCTATTGTTGCGGTTCTATGACACCATATCCGGCCAAGTCACCTTGGACGGAACAGATATCAAGAGTCTCAGCTATGCCAGCCTCCGCGGAGCCTGCGGGTACGTTGCTCAAGACGTCTTCCTGTTTCACGGCACCGTGCGAGAGAACATTCGTTACGGTCGAGAACAAGCCACCGACCTGGAAATTGAAGAAGCCGCACAGCAAGCCGAAGCGCACGACTTCATACAATCGTTGCCAGACGGTTACGACACGGTCGTCGGCGAACGTGGGCAAAAGTTGAGCGGAGGGCAGAGGCAACGCATCTCGCTAGCCAGGGCGATCCTCCGAAATCCCGCGATCCTCGTGCTCGACGAAGCAACATCTGCCGTCGACAATGAAACCGAAGCCGCCATCCAAAGGTCGTTGGCTCACGTCACCAAGGGCAGAACATCCCTCGTCATCGCCCACCGACTCTCGACGGTTCGGGATGCTGACAAAATCTGGGTTCTGGAAGCCGGGCGGGTCACCGAATCAGGTCGACACGAGGAGTTACTACAAAACAACGGGCTCTACGCCGCACTCTGGCGAGTCCAGACAGGAGAACTCAACCTCGTTCAGCCTTCGTAGGGATCCAATCTGGCTCATTTTGTGCCGTTCAGACGTACAATAAACTAATGAAGCGCGTTCTTCTGTTTCTCGCGACCAACCTACTGGTTGGTGCTCTTTTGTTTGCCGTGACCTCAGCACTTGGACTGAGAGGCTGGGCAGATTCTCGTGGGATCAACTACACGATGCTCATGATCAGCTCGGTCATCTATGGGTTCGCAGGAGCATTTATCTCCCTTGGATTGTCGCGGATCATTGCAAAGTGGATGATGGGCATCAAGCTTGTTTCTCCAACCGAGTATGGACCATTCGGACAGGTTGCGCGAGATGTTCAGATGCTTGCGGAGAGGGCTGGACTGCCAGCGACTCCGGAGGTCGGAATCTACGAAAGCGATGAAATGAATGCTTTCGCAACGGGTCCGACACAACGACGTTCGCTCGTCGCCGTATCGACGGGACTACTCGCGAACATGCCTCCCGAAGAGGTTCGAGCGGTTCTTGCCCATGAAATCGCCCACATCAAGAACGGAGACATGGTCACGATGACGCTTCTTCAAGGAGTTATCAACTCCTTTGCGATCTTCTTGGCACGAATCATCGCTTGGGCGGCTTCCAACGTCGTTGATTCGAAGCTGTCGGGCATCGTCTATTTTGTTGTCAACATTGCTCTTCAACTCCTATTCACTTTCTTGGGATCGTTCATCACGATGGCGTTCTCTCGGGCAAGGGAGTTCCGAGCCGATGCTGGCGCTGCAGATCTCGTAGGCGCTGCCCCAATGGCCTCAGCCCTGAACACCCTCAAGCTGAAGTACCAGCCGCTGGACGCGCAGAATGGACTTCAGACGGCGAAAATCGCCGACAATTCAGGTCTCTTCAAGCTGCTCGCATCGCACCCGCCACTTGAAGATCGCATCGCCGCTCTTCGTTCCCGATGAAACCTGCCCCTAAACTATCCAAGGATGACGTCGAGAAGCTGAGCCGAGGCAAAGCTTCTCGATCCAAAGCTGGCAGTCGGGGCGTTGGTCATCGCTTGACTGCCCGAGAACGAAGTCTATTCGAGGCTGCGAAGAAGCAAGGCTTCCTCAAAATTCCCGTAACGGGCATTCGCGAAAATGTGAGGAACGTTTACCAAAAGTGGTGCTTGGCGGTTGGCCAAACCGCGGTCATCCTCGAGCCCGAAGAACACAACCCCACTCAAATTTCGACAGATTCTGAAGCGTAAGTCAGCAATCTCGGCATGCCCGTTCAAAGTCATTGATGACGATTGGCCTTCAGATTTGTCGAACTCACTGATCCTCCCAGATGAGAGTCGCCTAATCGTCAGATTTGTAAAATTCGACGCCAACCGGCTCCGTTAGCATCATTGTCATGCGACGAGCCTTCACCCTTATCGAACTTCTTGTGGTCATCGCGATTATCGCCATTCTCGCGGCGATCCTCTTCCCAGTCTTTGCTCAGGCGAAACTGGCAGCCAAGAAGACTGCAAGCATCAGCAACATGAAGCAGGTCGCTCTCGGGACCCAGATTTACATCGGAGACAGCGACGACGTTATGCCTCCGCTTCGCTGGTACAACCCGGCTGATCTGTCGATCCCGAGCACCTACGGCTTTTACTTCTATCCGGTGCTTCTGCAACCCTACACAAAGAACACCGAACTCTTCCTGGACCCCAACGACCAAGGCGACGATCCGGCCATGCGCTACACAGGATGCCCCGGAGCGCCTCGGTTTGACAAGTCTGGATGCGCCTATTGGTATCTCATGGGGGCTTTCCCCAGCTACGGCTACAATCGGCGCTACATGAATACTCAGACTGCGGGAGCTTTTGGAGCTCTGACCTACTTCGGAGTGTCTGCCACATCCCTTGGCTCGCCTGCTCAGACGGTCGTGTTTGCTGAGGCTACTGGAAAAGACCTCGTCTCCCCCGGCCAACCAATCGTCCGACAGCCGGTGGGATACCACCGCGTTGATGCACCGTCTTTCTGGCTTCCGCCGGCGTCAGCAAGCCCAGCCGCCATTGGCATTGATGCACGCATTCAGGGCCAGCTCTGGGGACGCTACGACGCTAAGAAGGTGATTGTGAACTGGCTGGACGGCCACACTAAGTATGTTCCGATTGACTCCTTAGTCGGCCAAGGGACAACCGTACAAGAGAGAGATCGATACTGGAACGGTCTCGGAAACTGACCAAGCAAAACGCCCCGATCTAACCGGGGCGTTTCAATGACTTTGGATTCAGTCTAGCTACTTGCCCAAAATCTTAAGCTTCGGAGCTTCGCCCTTTTTGCCACCAACGGTGACTTGATTCTTCACAGAGTAGTCCTCGTTGATCTTGTGCTCCTTTTCAAACTTCCCTTCGACTTCGACTTTATCGCCGTCTTTCGGAGCTTTATCGAGCTTGCCTCGGCCATAGATCGAGATTTTCTCTTTGCCATCGGTGAGGTCGAAAACATAGTAATCGTTTCCTGCCTTGCTTGTCTTGGCTTTAAACTTATCGACCTTGCCGGTCACTTTGACGGTCTTCTTGTCAAAGCTTTCAGGCTTTTTGACGAGATCGGAGATCTTGGCTGCGTCGGCGGCGAATGCTACGACAACAAGGCCAGCGAGGATGAGTGAGAGGGTGCGTTTCATGTTCTTAGAATTCCAATAATGCATGGACGGGTTTGCCGCCCAAAGCGTTCCTTCCGTTGAGAAAGGTTAAATCAATCATAAAGCCAAAGCCAGCAACCTCTCCACCAAGGCGCTCAACAAGCCGTTGGGCGGCGGCGGCAGTACCTCCAGTTGCAAGAAGATCATCGATGATGTACGCCCTCTGGCCGGGAAGGATGGCGTCGGTGTGCATTTCGACGGTATTCGTTCCGTATTCAAGCGAATACTCTTCGGTGATTCGCTCGTAAGGCAGCTTGCCCAGCTTACGAACCATTGCAAATGGGAGCTTTGCTTGCAGCGCGATCGGAGTTCCGAAGACAAAGCCTCGACTCTCGATTCCGACGATGACGTCGGCTCCGCTTTCTATTGCCTTGGCGGTCATCAGGTCAATGACTTGCTGGAAAGCCGCCGGATTCTCTAAAACCGGAGTGATGTCTTTGAAGAGGATTCCTGGTTTAGGAAAATCGGGTACATCGCGAATCAGCGACGCGGCGAGGAGCTCAGCCATATTACGATAGAATACCTAGCACCTCTATGTGCTCGGTGTACTACGCGAACCTCACCGCCGAAAAGCTCCAACGGGAGCTTCCCTTTTCGGTGCTTGAAGGATATTCGCCGAGGTTAAACCGGGGAATTGTTCGTCCGACGGACTGGGTGGATGCGATTTGTATGTCGGGGGTTTTACAACCGATGCGGTGGGGATTTTCCCCCTCCTGGAGTCAGGAAGACTGGAAGGCAAAGCTGATCAACATCCGCGCTGAAACCGCGCCGGAGAAGCCAATGTTTAAGGCGGCATTTCGCGGTCGGCGGGCAGTGTTGCCGGTCAGTGGGTACTTCGAGTGGGTGGACGAAGAGGTCGAGCTACCCTCGCCCCAAGCCAGCCTCTTTAGCGATAAGCCCCTTACCAAAATCGAACAGCGGAAATATGCACTCGTCGTGCGAGGACACGACCCTTTCTTTTTTCCAGCCCTCTTTGAGGATTACTTGGATCCTAATGGCTCCGAGATCCGAACGGTTGGATTAATGACATGCGAACCCAACGGATTCACTCGAAAGTTTCACACACGAATGCCGGTAGTCCTGACCGGAAAGCAGGCCCTCGAGTGGCTTCGATCGGGAACACCAGATTTGCTCGGTCCACCGCCATACGCGGCGATGGACGCGATTAAAGTCTAGACCGAGTCGACAGTCATCGCCTTAATCGAAGCCTGCTGTGCAAGCCGTCCGGCAATTTGCTTCAGAGCGTCGGCTTGAGCCGATTGCGGATAGGCGACGACCGCCGGAATGCCCTGGTCTCCAGCCTGTGAGACTTGCGGGTCGAACGGCACTGAACCCAAGTAAGGAACCTTGAGCTGAGCGGCGAGGTCTTCCCCGGATAATCCCGAGAACATCCTCGTCTCTGCGCCTGTGACCGGGTCGATCAGAACGCCCATGTTCTCAACAACACCCAGAATCGGAGAATTGAGTCGCTTGAAGAGCTGGACAGCCTTTCCAGCAATGTTCGCCGCAACATTATGAGGAGTAGAGACGATGACGACTCCGGTCAGCGGGACAAGTTGGGCGAGAGACATCGGAGCATCACCTGTTCCGGGAGGAAGGTCAACGAGCAGGTAGTCGAGGGTCCCCCAGTTGACATCCGCCAAGAGCTGACGCACGGTTCCGGCAACCATTGGGCCTCGCCACAGAACCGCTTGGTCATCGTCTAGCAGGTAGCCGATTGACATCGTGTGGACCCCAAATCGGAAGACTGGGACAATCTTCTGACCCTCGGTGAATGGCTTTTCGTTTTGCGCGCCGAGCAAAAGCGGCACGGACGGACCATAAACGTCTGCATCAAGAATTCCCACCCGAGCGCCCTTTTGTGCCAGTGCGACCGCCAGGTTGACAGTAACCGTGCTCTTACCTACTCCTCCCTTTCCAGACGCAATTGCAATCACGTTCGCGACATCTGGCAGAAGATCTTGAGCCTCGCCGGGCCTTGCCCGCACCGTCGCCGTCATTTCGACTTCAACCGAAGTGACTCCCTCCAGACCTCTGACCGCATCCTCGGACTGAGACTTGAGCTCCTCCTTCACCGGACACGCTGGTGTCGTCAAGTTCACCGTGAAGGAGACCTTTCCGCCTTCGATCACGACATTCTTGACGAATCCGAGTGTGACAATATCGCGGTTTAAGTCAGGATCCATGACAACCTTGAGGGCGTCAAGAACTGAGCTTTCGGTAAGGGGCATTCCTTCAAGAGTACCTTCCCGGAATGGATGATCCCCTAGAATCAGTCCTAGCACGCATCCATGTTTAACAAGTCGCCTAGGATCGCAGAGGGCCCACGTTTCGGGGAACTCGCGACCGACTTTATCAACACTGCTCACCTTTGCTCAGGCGTGACTAACCTGCTCGAACCCAATGAACTACACCTATCATGGGGTACACCGAATGTGTGAGTTTTAATGTCGCCGTAGTCGGCGCTACTGGTGCCGTTGGGAATGAATTCCTCAAGCTTTTTTCCGAACGAGGTTTTCCCATAAACGAGTTGCGACTCCTAGCCTCGGCGAATTCTATTGGAAAGACCCTAGCATTCAAGGGGCAGTCGGTGGTCGTCTCAGAAGCAACGAAAGATTCGTTCAGCGGAGTTGACGTCGCCTTCTTCTCAGCCGGCGCTACTCGATCACGCGAACTCATCCCCTCCGCCTTGAACGCGGGGGCCCTGGTCGTTGACAATTCAAGTGCATTTCGCATGGACCCCGATGTTCCCCTCCTAGTTCCGGAAGTTAATCCGGGCGACTTTAACTCAAACACCCGCCTAATCAGCGTGCCGAATTGCACTGCGATACTGTTATGCGTCGCAATCAATTCGCTGCGAAGCTTGGGAACGATGAATCGGCTCATCGTCAGCACCTACCAAAGCGCAAGTGGAGGCGGTGCCGCGATGATGCACCACTTGGAAGCAGAAACCCGCGCGCTCGTCAATGGAACTGAATTGCCAACAACAAAACTCAACCATCGGTACGCATTCAATCTCTTCAGTCACAACACCCCTATTGGCGAAGATGGCTACAACGAGGAGGAATCAAAGGTGATCGAGGAAACCCGGAAGATCCTCGGCATGCCTGACTTGAAAATCAACGTCACCTGCGTCCGAGTGCCGGTTCTGAGAGCGCACACCGAAACTGTCACAATTGAGTTTGACGGCGCTGCTCCAAGTGTCGAAGTAGTGCGGGAAGCAATCGCAAATGCCCCTGGAGTCCGACTGGTCGATGACCGAGCATCAAACCGCTTCCCTACCCCTCTTGATGCAAGTGGTCAGGGCGATGTGCTGGTGGGGCGCGTTCGGCAAGATCTTTCAAACCCAAACGCACTTTGCCTCATGCTTTCCGGAGACCAGTTGCTCAAAGGAGCCGCACTCAATGCAGTGCAGATTGCCGAGCTCGTGCTAGGCATCGCAAAGTAAACAAAGAGGGCGCAACCATCGGTTGCGCCCTTTTTGCGTGTCAACGTCCAGATCAGCGACGAGCGCGGCGTGGACCGAACGAAAAGTGGAACGGCTGTCCACCCAGTGAGCGTCCCTGCGAGTTCGTGAAGTAAGTGGTGAAGCCTAGGTTAGTCCCCGCCACAAGTTTGATCGAACTCGTGCCATTGGCGTTCATCACGTAAAGGCCACTGTCAGTCGCGCTACCAGTGAAGTTAATGAAGGAAACTTTAGTCTCATTTTCGTTAACTCCAAACCCGCTCTCGAAAACCGGATCTGTAGTAGTCACCCGAGTCGCACTACCAGATGGGAAGGGGACAGTAAAGAGCTCAGTCTGGGCTCCACCGCCGCCGCCCGACACTGGCTGCTGGCTAGCAAAATACAGCTTGGTTCCTGCTCGGTTCCAACTCGGAGTGTATGCCTCTGTGGCGAGAGTGGTGAGTGCAGTTCCTCCAGCGCCTGTGGTGTAGTTCATTGAGTAGAGATCAGAGCTCACTCCAGAAGGATTGTCCTTGCTGTAAACCACGACTCGATTTGTAGAGTCCGGGCAAACCGCAAAGTCTCCGCCATCGTCTAGAATCGTCTCGGTTCCGCCTGCGGCAGGAACAACGAAAAGTTTGTAATTGAGGTCTCCTGGGCGCACAGCACTGAACAAAACATACTGCCCGTCTGGGCTGAATTGAACGTCGAGCACGTCGTCAAAAACTGTAGCGGTGAGTTGAGTCGAGCTGGCGGGATCAAGGGCCGAGTTACCTCGATAGAGTCGCATCTCGGTGCTGGTGCCGTTAACAATGTTGATAAAAGCGAACTGGTTGACCGTGTTCGGGTTTGCAGCCACCGCTTTCGTTGTGTCTCCACTGAATGAAGCCAGAACTGTCTCGTTGGTTCCGTCTTCCTTGATTGACTTAAGGAACACTCCGGTTCCGTCAAGCTGAGTGAAAAGGATCGCATTCGTCGGCAGCGATCCGGCGGTTCCACCCGTAGTGGAGGATGTTGTCGCGGTAGTGGCGGTAGTGGCCGTCGTCGCAGTGGTCGCAGTTGTCGCGGTGGTGGCTGTTGTTGCAGTCGTTGCAGTCGTTGCCGTGGTTGCCGTCGTCGCAGTTGTTGCAGTGGTAGCTGTGGTCGATGTCGTTGCAGTGGTACCCGTTGCGGTTCCACCTCCGCCACCGCCGCCGCATGCGATCAGAACTATCGAACCGGCGACCGCCGAGATTGCTACCAAATTTGATTTGCGTTTCATCAGTAAGAAAGCCCCTAAAAGCCGTAGGGCTACTTTACAGCATTTCAGGCATGTTTTGCTAATTTTGGGACCACAATCTCACCGTAAAGTTCGGGGCGACGCGATTCCAAGATGGTTGTTTCGTGCTTGCCGGGCACTGTGACATTTCGCTTAATGCGGGCGAGTTCCAGATCAAAGTCGGCAATCAAGACTTTAGCCTCGTTTCCTCTTGCTTCATCCATAATTTGACCGTTCGGAGCGACTAGCTTGCTCTTTCCGATAAACGCGTACCCGTTCTCTGTGCCGATTCGGTTTGCGGTAATGACAAACACTTTGTTCTCGACCGCCCTTGCGATACAGAGGTTGTCAGCTGAAATGTCAGCTCCGGTGGGCCAGTTCGTCGGAATCGCAATGATATCGGCACCTTTAATTCCCAATGTTCTAGCCGCTTCCGGGTGGCGGACGTCGAAGCATATTAGAATCCCGATTCGTCCGGCGCTGGTTTCGAACACGTTGAGAGCATCACCTGTCTTCACAAACTTGTCGTAGCCAAGTTCAGGGAGGTGCGTCTTGCGATAAAACTCCGGCTCTTTATCGGTGTCAAACAGGGCGGCTGTGTTGTAGCATCCCTCCTCGGCAAACCCAACAACGACGACCATGCCCGTTTGCTTGGCAGCCTCTCGGACGGGTGCTAACTTGTCCAACCCGATGCAAATACTCTGCGCTTCCTCCAGTGTAGAAACGCAATATCCAGTCAGCGCGCACTCAGGAAAAACAGCAAGCTTGACGCTGCGCCTCGCCAAGTTGTGAACATGCTCAACAATCCGAGCGATGTTCGCGCTCGGATTGTTGAACTCCACATCCATTTGGACGCTAGCCACTCGGACGTTCATTTAGACCGCCGCGACGGCAATGATGTTGCTGATGCAAAGAAACAGAGTTTCGGAGTCCTTCTTCACCTTCAGAAACTGCGCATCAGCAGCCTCTAACACCCCACGATGCTGGGCAACGTTTGCTCCAGTCTCAACGTGAACCACGACCTTCTTGCCAATCAACTCTTGAACGATCATTGCTCTGATTATCCCCTACTTTCCGTACAAACTGACGCCGAGGCTCTTCAGTTCAGTTGCAGCCTGGATGACTCTTGCCTTCATGCCTGCCTCGGCCTTCTTCATGTACGACCTGGGATCATAAACCTTTTTATCGCCCATCTCGCCATCAATACGCAGGAGTCCATCGTAGTTCTTCATCACATGATCAACCACTGGGCGCGAGTAGTGGTACTGGCAGTCCGTATCGACGTTCATTTTGACCACGCCGTACTCAAGAGTAGCGTGAATGTCGCTGAGTTCAGAGCCGCTTCCGCCGTGGAAGACGAGGTCTGCAATCGCGTTGTACTTCGCCCGAATCGCATCGTTACCGTTCTTCAGAATCTCTGGGTCAAGCTTGACGTTTCCAGGCTTGTACACGCCGTGGACGTTTCCGAAGGTGGCGGCGAGAGTGAACTTTCCGAGAGCGTGAAGATGCTCGTAAACCATGACCATGTCGTCCGGTGTGGTGTAGAGCTTGCTGTGGTCGGCACTTGAGTTGTCAATCCCATCCTCTTCCCCTCCAACGAGTCCTGCCTCAACTTCGAGGACAATTCCCATGGGCCCCATCAACTTAAGAAGCTCGACAGAGGTCTTCATGTTTTCGACCATGGAGAGCTCCGATCCGTCAAACATGTGCCCATTGAACAACGGTACGAGACCAGCATCAACACGTCGTTGGCTTTCTGCGATCAGCGGACGAACAAATTTATCGACCTTGTCCGGAACACAGTGGTCTGTGGTCAGCGCAACGTAGCAAGGGAGGTCGGCGGCAACTCGGTGGGTGTACTCAGCAAGGGCGATCGCTCCGGTGGACATCGACTTGATCGGTCCACTTGCAAACTCAGATCCGCCAGTACTGAACTGGATGATGCCGTCCGTCTTCGTCTCCGCAAAGGCAGCCAGTGCTGCATTGAGCGTTGAACTTGAGGTCACGTTGATTGAGGCCAACGCATAGTTCCCTTTCTGAGCCTCGTCGAGCATTCGATGAAATGTTGGCGCGTCTGGTACCGGCATAATGACTATGTTATCCGATGAAGCGCCTAGTTCCCCTGCTTGCCTTGGTTCCGCTCATCGTTTCCTATGGCACCTCAGGAAATTTTGTGCTTCCGACCATCGCCCTGGTCGCAGGATTCGCTTTGCTCTTAGCCGTCCTGGTGCCTGACCAGGACTCAGATTGGGTTCCTGCTCTCGGTCTTTTTTGGCTCGGCCCTCTCTCAGTGGTTTGGTCAGTGAGCGAGAGACGCGAGGGACGAGACATTTGGCAATATGGAGTCGCTGCCGGCCTACTGATTGCTGCAATCGGCACAGCAGTGCTTCTCCGTCGACCTCTGCTTAAGCACCACATTGCACTTGTTCTAGCAGCCGTGTTGACGTGGTGCGTTAGCTACTTTGGAGGCTCAAGTGGCTCCGCCGACAACATGAAACCACTCTATTCGTTGTTCGGGTTGTCGCCGGATGCGACTTGGGCACTGATTCTAATGACAAGAAAGGTGATTCACGTCACTTTCTATTCGGCGCTGGCGACCTGCTTTTATCAGTATTTTCTTGTCGGCCGACGGAACGCAGTGATTCCATCGCTCACGTTTACATTGGTCATGGCGTGTTGCGACGAGTGGCGACAAAGCATGATGCCAAACCGCGCAGGTTCAGTTTGGGATGTAATTCTCGATTCTGGGGCGGCCTTCATCTGGCTCTGGTGGTGCTTCCTCAGAAAGCGTTCAACCAGCTCAGGAGCTCCAAGTTCTGATGTTCATGCATAAACATCAGCGGATCGTCCTCTTGGTTGATCCATCTTAGTGCCTGAAACTTGTACCGGTCGAGTTGCTGATCCTGACCTCTTTCGAATCGAAAAGTCGGAACCAAGATGCCTGGTTCGATTATCGTCATCAAGTCACCGCACATGATGAGAGCATCCGCTTTTTCGAGGGCCTGATAAGGCTCCAATCTGATCACGGGGTACTTCAGCTCGCGCTCCTTTAGGAACAATCGCAACACTCGGCACATCGCATCACATGCCTCCGCATGCTCGTCCCAGCATCGAATCTCAATGGGACGTTCCGCGAAAAAATTCGCCAGGGTCGCGGAAATTTTCGGCGCCACTTCCATGTCACCAAAACCCAATATTGCCAACCGATGAATCACCGCAAGAATTCTACAGTAAGATGAAGCCCGTGGACGATTTCGATTTCGGGTTCGAGCCGACGGAGCTTTCAACATCCGCAATCAGCTTCAATTTTCTGCCTTCAGGGCGAATCAACAGCCTCTGGCTGAATGAGTCGAACGGGCCGTTTTCATCCGATGTTCAGTTTGTCACTGGCCCCGTCGTGATGGCCGATGAAACAACCGACGACTACCTTCCGGGAACAATACTGCTCGGAGCTCGCACAAGCCCGGATGACCCCTGGATGGTGAGCCGGAATTCGTCAGCGACAGTAAAAAGTGGCGAAAGCAACATTGAGATTGACTACGATTTTTCTCTTCTCCCCGAGTTAGCCGTCACGGGAAACTTCTTTGAATCCGAGGAGCAACCCGGAGTTGTCATCTGGGATATTGTCATCAAGAACAAGAGTCGTAAGAGCATCGAGATCGGCGAGCTTGGCTTTCCATTCGCCTTCCTAAACACCCTCGATGGGTTCCCACTCAATGACGAAGGTATGAACTCTCTGCTGACCGAAAGAATGGTGTTGCAGCACCATATTGGCGGGGCGGGAAGCTATTTGGCAGCTCGGAGGATGTGCGGCGATTCGCCAGGACTACTTATCTATCCCGGAGTCGGAACTTCCTGGGAGTTTCATCACTCAGCTCCAATGTCGTTGAGAGTAAGCCCGGGCTGGGCTGGAGTGCCAATCGTCTATGTGCACAGCCGAGCTACCGCCGATCGGGAAGGCTGGGCAGACTGGTTTTACGGGCACAGCAGCCTCGTACTGGAACCAAAAGAAGAGAAGCAGTATCAACTTTGTTTCGCTCCGATCATGGGTCGGCATGGGTTCGAAGTTCCGTTGGCGTTAGCGGAGTACAAGATCCCGACATTTAGGCTAAGCCAAGGGGCAGTGACTCCCGTGGACACTCAGAACTACATCGAGATCGCAGGAACTCGACCGGCTCAATTTGTTCCCGAAGCTGAGGATGCGGAAATCGAGTCAGAGAGTGACGAACACGGCGGAATCTTTGCGGTTTCTCGACGTGAGTCAGGACCGTTGCGGGTGCTGGTAGAGGACATGGATGGAAGGGAATCTTGGTGCCACCTCTTCTTCGTTCGGCCCCTTGCAGAACTAATCAATGCTCGCGCGCAATGGATTTTCGATAACCAGCTTATTCGAAGCGGCACGTTTGAGCATGGAATTCTGCCGGCTGATAACAAGGAAAATGCGCCAGAACTCGACTGCTTCCAGACTCCTTGGGGAATCATTGGATCTCTTGCTGATGCAACCTTTCTTGTTGAAAAGAACATTGTCTATATGGACCCTGAACAGGTTCAGGCAATAGACCGATATGTAGAGGATTTCTTACTCAAAGTATTCCATAAGCCGCTCCAGAACACCTTTGCATCTGTCTGCCCGCCGGCGGCGGGAGCAATCGCTTACGACGCTTCACGAGCGCAGAGTTACGTTCATGCAATTCGATTTTATGAGGCAGTTTCCCGCCTCGCGCGGCACGCGAAGATGACCCGTAGCGAGGAAGGCTATTGTGAACTTGCCGACGGGCTCATTGAGGGACTTCTCAAGTTCTCTGACCGCGAGGGACTCTATTCAACCGCTCTGTTTGGAGCGTCCGATCTCATCGAAAAACCAGCATGGAAGGAACTTCGGGACAAGTATCTGGAACAATATAGGCTTCCGTTTTGGGTCGGTCGGCACTTCTCCCTGACAACCCTCGACGAAGTCGCGGCGATCGCCGATCAGACTCATGCAATCTCCGCGACTGGGTCGGTAGAGCAACTGTTACTGACTCACCGCTCGACCTCACCAAACTGGTGGTCCTTCGGCACCGAGGCTCGACCGTTGGTCGATTATGAGCTTCATCCGGAGCTCTCAGATTACGGTGCGATGTACCCTTCCTACACCACGACTTCGCTTTCTCACACGCTCCTCAGCTGGCTCAATCGGGACTACACCCGATTAGACGAGCCCTCGTTACGTTTGGCGTTCGGTGGTCTGATGGCGCCCTGGGCCATGGTTCGCGAAGATGGCGCTGCCAGCATGGGCTTCTGTCCAGATATGGCCTCTTCCCAGCGCGGGCTCTCGCCGCGCACGGGTGACATCGGCTTCGCCCTAGCAGAATTTATTCGACGTGCCACGGTTTGGGTCCTGCCATCCGCCGAGCGCGGATTTATCACGTTCGGGGGCAGTGTCGAAGCTTATCCACGCGACGGTAAGCCTTGCCTGAGAATCGTGCCTTGGGACGGGGTCGGTCGACGAATCGTGATCAGACACATGAATGTTGAGATCACAGTTGAAGGAGCGAAAATCGACTCGTTGGAGCTCAATGCTGATCTCCGATGGATGACGCTGACATTGGACAACCCAAATGAGGCTGTGCGACGGGAAGCCACGATTCGCATTGAAGGTCTGTGGGGAACCGCTTTCCAATGCTCCGAGGGAGCGGCAACTATGGAAGGCTCTCAATTGGTTATTCGGATGCCGATCGAAGGGGCAAGGCTAAGAGAGATCGAGATTACGCCGATCTAAAAAAGGAGGGCATTTCTCAACGAAATGCCCTCCTTCAGATTGATCGCTTTGAGAGCTTACTTCTCTCGAATCGGAAGTCCCATGGACTTCAAGAAGACGTGAGCTTCTTCGTCGGTCTTAGCGGTCGTGCAGAACACGATGTCCATTCCACGGATTCGATCGAATGTATCGTAAGGGATCTCAGGGAAAACGAGCTGCTCTTTGAGTCCAATAGCGTAGTTGCCGCGTCCGTCGAACGACTTGGCCGAAAGGCCTTGGAAGTCTCGGATTCGGGGAAGGACAACGGTAGCGAGTCGGTCGAAGAAGTGATACATCTGGTCGCCTCGGAGAGTGACCTTACACCCAACCTTCATTCCTTCTCGGAGTTTGAAGTTCGAAATAGCCTTCTTGGCGTGAGTCGTGATTGGCTTCTGACCTGAGATCAAGGCAAGGTCGCGGATCGAGTTCTCGATGTGCTTGCTGTCCTTATCGGTCGAGCCAGTACCCATGTTGATGACAATCTTGTCCAACTTAGGAACCTGCATCACGGACTTGTACTTAAACTGCTCCTGCAGCTTCGGCATCACTTCTGTCTTATACTTCTCGCGGAGGCGAGGCGTAGGGAGTGCGCCGCTTGGAGCATTCACTTTTGGTTCTTCTTTTTTCTTAGCCATTTCGTTTTCCTGTTTTGCCTAATTTCTGACTAGGCGGTTGTAGCTGTCCGCGTTCTGCCTTCAGCGATCAGCGTAATTGCTGAGAGCTGAAGGCTGAAAGCTTGTCAGTCTGCGTTCTTGATCGTTGTTCCGCTCTTCTTCGCGTAGCGAACGAGCTTGTCGCCTTCTTTCCGTCGACCAACTCGAGTTGGTTCGCCGGTCTTCGGGTCAAGGACCATGACGTTGGAGATGTTCAGAGGAGCTGGAAGCTGGATTCGAGCGCTTCGCTCGCCCTGTTGCTTTGCCTTGCGGTGCTTAATGACCGCGTTGAGTGGCATTGGCTGCTCGGCGTTCTCTGGATTCTCAGCAAGGACGATAACCTTGTTCTCCTTCGGGGACACGGCGGCGATGAAGCCCTTCTTGCCTTTGTCCTTTCCGGCGATAATCATTACCTTGTCTCCACGTCGCACTTTGAGCTTGACGGGGTTTGCGAGTCGTTTGAGATCAGCTTTTGTTGGCATTACAGCACCTCCGGTGCGAGCGAGACGATCTTCATGTAGTTAGCATCGCGAAGTTCGCGAGCAACTGGGCCAAAGATACGGGTGCCTCGAGGCTCACCGTTGTTCGGGTTGATGACAACACAGGCGTTCTCATCAAATCGGAGAGTTGAACCATCAGCACGTCGGACGGGCTTCTTGGTTCGAACAATGACGGCCCGGACGACGTCGCCCTTCTTAACCGGCATGTTCGGAGTGGCAGCCTTGACAGCGCAAACGATCACGTCACCGATTCCGCCGTATCGGGGCTGTGAACCCTTCAGGACGCGAATACACATGACGTCTCGTGCGCCGCTGTTATCGGCAACCTTGAGTCTTGTAAATTGTTGGATCATTTCAGTTTTCCTTTCTCAGAGGCCATTCCCGAACGACATTCGGGAGTAGGCGTGATTCAAAATTTCGTGCTCCCTTCCTGCGAAGGAAGGGGGCGGTAATTACTTGACCTTTTCGAGAATCTGGGTAACTCGCCATCGCTTATCTCGCGATATTGGGCGGGTCTCCATGATCTCAACGCGGTCTCCCTCGTCGCAATTCAAAAGGTCGTGTGCCTTGAACTTCTCAGTTCGGATAACAACCTTTCCGTACAGGGGGTGCTGAACGCGTCGCTCAACCTTAACAACCACCGTCAGTTCCATTTTGTTGGAAACAACGATGCCTTGTCGAGTTTTACGCCGGTTACGGGATTCTTGTGCGTCTGCCATTAAGCGTTTCCTCTTTGCTTTTCGCCGATCACGGTGAGGATTCGGGCAACGTTATGTCGTCGAACCTTCACGCTCGCTGTGTCTGTGAGCTGGCGGAAAACGATATCGCGACGTGCCTTATAAAGGGCAGCCTGCTCTTCGGTAACCATTGCTTGCAGATCAGCAACTGATTTGTCTCTTAACTCTTTTGCTTTCAAGCTTTTCATTGTGCAGCAGCCTCCCGCTTTGCGGCGGCTTTCTCTTGGTAACCAGCTTCAAGCGCAGCTTGCTCGGCTTCCAGATCGGCCTTGGTGTAGAACTTACATCGCATCGGCATCTTGTAGATGGCAAGTCGCATAGCTTCCTTCGCCAACTCAACCGAAACACCGTCCATCTCGAACAGGACTCGGCCTGGCTTGACGACGGCTACCCAGCCCTCGACGCCTGCCTTACCCTTACCCATACGGGTTTCAAGTGGCTTCTTGGTGTACGACTTCTGGGGGAAGATCCGAATCCAGACCTTACCGCCTCTCTTGACGTGTCGGGTCATCGCGATACGAGCGGACTCGATCTGCCGTGAGGTAACCCATGCTGGCTCCAAAGCGACGATGGCGTAGTCGCCAAAGTCAATATGGTTACCCTGGGTTGCCTTCCCTTTCATTCGGCCACGGAACATTTTCCGTCGGCCTTCTTTAACTCGTTTTGGCAATAGCATTAGGCTTGTTCTCCTTCTGTCACAGGGGCTGCTACCGGAGCAGGGGCAGCTTCGGCTGCCGGAGCATCCTCAGCTTTCGTTGCAGCAAAGGCCTTCTTAGGTGCGCGATCGTCTCGCTCCTTTCGTCGGTTCTCTTGCTGTGTCTGCATGATGGCATCCAACTCGCGGAGTCGCTTCTCAGGAAGAACTTCGCCCTTGTAGATCCAAACTTTGCAGCCAACGATTCCGTAAACGGTGTGCGCTTCAGCGAATCCGTAGTCGATATCAGCTCGGAGGGTGTGGAGAGGAACCTTACCGGTCTTATCCTTTTCCGTTCGAGCAATTTCCGAACCACCAAGTCGTCCAGAAACCTGGATCTTGATGCCTCGTCCGTTCAATCGAACAACGCGGGTCATTGCTTGTCGCATGGCGCGTCGGTGGCTGATTCGCTTTTCAAGCTGAGCACAGATGTTCTCGGCAACGATTTGCGCGTCGAGCTCTGGCTGTCGCACTTCGGTGACGTTGACTTGAACGCCAAGGGTTCCGTCGAACTCGCGAACCATTCGGTTAAGAATGTCGGTCAGTTCGTCGATGCCCTTTCCGCCTCGTCCGATGATTGCGCCTGGTCGCGCCGTGAAGATGTTGACCTTTAGGCGGTTTGCAGCTCGCTCGATCTCAACGCGGCTAACGTTTCCAAGTCCAACGCGACCCTTAACGACAAGTCGGATTTCGTGATCCATCTTGACGGCGGCGGCGTAGCCTTGCTTTTTGTAGAACCAGTGACTGTCGTGGCCTCGGATGACGCCAATTCGAAAGCCTACTGGATGAATTTTCTGGCCCATTAGTTTTCTTGTGTCTCCTCAGAGGCCTTGACCTCTTCCTGAACCGGTGCCTCGACTGCTACTTCTTCGGCAACAACCTCGACTGGCTCTTGAATCTCTTCTGCGACCTTTTCGGCCTTCTTCGCCTTAGGAGCTGGAGCAGCGAACCTAGGTCGAGGCTTAGCCTTGGTTCCGTGTGGCTTAACAGCTACCTTCGGTTCGGCATCCTCAACAACTACGGTGATATGGCTGGTCTTCTTGACGATGCGATTCGCACGACCCATAGCGCGAGCTTGGATTCGCTTGATGCGAGGCCCTTCGTTCACTTCGATCGTTGCGATTCGCAGAGTCTCAGGCGAGAGCTGATTGTTCTCGACTGCGTTTGCCATTGCGTTGATCAAAACCTTTCGGAGCAACTTTGCACTCTTGCTGGTGTGATAGCGAAGCTTGTGAGCTGCCATCGTTGCGTCCATCCCTCGGATTTCGTCGGCGATGATGCGAACCTTTCGTGGCTGCACGCGGAGATATTTAGCGGTTGCGCGTACTTCCATTATCGAATCTTCACTCCTCGCTCAGGGATACCGCCTTGGTGGCCCTTATACGTTCGGGTTGGTGCGAACTCGCCCAGCTTGTGACCGATCATGTTTTCGGTAACAAATACTGGAACGTGCTTGCGTCCATCGTGAACCGCGAACGTATGTCCGATCATGTCTGGGATGATCGTCGATCGTCGGCTCCATGTTTTGATGAGTTTCTTTTCATCCGCAGCGTTCAACTTATCGACTTTCTCGATAAGATGATCGTCCACGAAATATCCTTTCTTTAAGCTTCTTGCCATTTAGATTTTCCTGTGTTGACCTTCGCCCTTAGCCCCAGCCAAAGGCGGGCAGTGCACGAGGAGCTTTCTCCTTGACCCCAGTCTGTCGAAACGAACCAAGGAGAGAACTCAAATTGACGATAATTGTCTCTAGACTTACTTTCCGTAGCGTCGGCGAACAATAAGCTTGTCCGTCTTCTTGTTGCTTCGGGTTCGTTCTCCGAGAGACTTGTTGCCCCATCGGTCGACTGGACCTTTTTTGCGTCCAACCGGCGACTTCGCTTCACCACCACCGTGTGGGTGGTCGCGAGGGCTCTTGACGACACCGCGAACGTGAGGCTTGCGGCCAAGGTTTCGGCTCTTTCCAGCCTTACCTAGCGACTCGTTCTCATGCTCTGCGTTTCCGACTTCACCAACCGTAGCGCGACAGGTGTTGTGCACCATTCGCATTTCGCCCGATGGGAGTCGTAGAGTGACGTAATTTCCTTCCTTTGCCATCACCTGCGCGGAAGTTCCGGCAGATCGCACCATCTGTCCGCCCTTTCCAGGGTGGAACTCGATGTTGTGAACCAAGGTACCAAGCGGGATGTTCTTCAATGGCAAGCAGTTGCCAGGAAGAATGTCGGAATCGACTCCACTGCTGACCTTTGCACCCACTACGAGGTGGCGAGGAGCAAGGATATAAGCCTTGGTTCCGTCGTTGTAGTGGAGAAGAGCGATGCGGCAGGTGCGGTTTGGATCGTATTCGATCGCCGCAACGGTTGCCTCAACGCCATCCTTGATGCGCTTGAAATCAATGATTCGGTAGCGTCGCTTGTTTCCGCCACCAACGTTAACGCTGGTAACACGGCCATAGCTGTTGCGACCACCGGACTTGCGCAGACCAACGGTCAGCGACTTCTCCGGTCGAATCTTTGTGATTTCCGCGTAGGTCGAAACTACCTGATGGCGTCGTCCTGGCGATGTTGGTTTAAGCTTTCGTACTGGCATGGTTAGACTCCGTAATCCTCCAGCATCTGACCCTTTGCGAGGGTGATGACTGCCTTCTTGCGATTCGGCTCATAGCCGCTGTGCTGACCACGTCGTCGCTTCTTACCCAGAACCTTGATGGTACGAACCGAAGTAACTTCGATGCCCTCACCCTTCTTCTTTCCAGAGTTGTAAAGCGCTTCAAGAGCAGCCTTGATTTCAATCTTGTTGGCGTCTCGGGCAACGATGAACGTGTACTTTCGCACGAGTTCAGAATCTTCCTTAATGCGCAGGTCGCCGAAGCTCAGGGCCACCGACTTTTCGGTCAGGTGGGGAGCAACGATCACTTCATATGGACTTCTCACTTGGACCAAACCTCCTCAATTTTCGCCAAAGCGTCTTTGGCAATCACTAGCTTGTGAGCAACGAGTACGTCTCGTGCACTGAAAGCTTGCGTCTTAGGACCCTCTTCACCCTTCTTCACCGAAGCCGGAGCGGTTCGCACCACAACATTCTTCAGGTTAGCGAAGGACTTGAGAACAACTTCGTCGTACTCAGGAAGGACCAAAAGGACTCGTCGCGTGTTTTCCAATCCAAGGGCGGTCAACAGTGCAATCGCATCCTTGGTCTTCGGCGATGCAAAAGCAACCGAATCAACAACGCTGACATGGCCAGCTTCGAAGTGCATCGCGAGCGCACTGACGATGGACGCCCGTCGCTCTTGCTTGTTAATCTTCTTGTCGTAGTTGCGAGGCTTAACAGCCAGCGCCATTCCACCGTGCGCATAGTGCGGTCCACGGATAGAACCCTGTCGAGCGTTACCAGTCTTCTTCTGCTTGTACGGCTTTCGTCCACCACCACGAACCTCAGCTCGGGTCTTGGCGCTTTGCGTACCTTGGCGAGAGTTGGACTCTTCAGCAACGACGGTTCGGTGAATCGACGTGTGGCTAGCAGAGATGGTGGTCAGGAATCCACTGAGTTCGTGGCTACCAACCTTCTTGCCGGCTTTATCCTTGATTTCGATAGCAGCCATTATTTCTTCACCTTGTTAACCGTGACGTTTGCGCCGTTAGGGCCAGGGACGGAACCGTCGATGAGCAAGAGATTTCGCTCAGCGTCGATCTTGACAATCTTGAGACCAGCCTGAGTCACCGTATCGGTACCCATTCGACCCGGACCGCGCTTACCTTTGAAAACCCTCTGAGGGCCGGTAGCACCGTTCGAGAGCGGGCGTCGGTGAGTCATGAAACCGTGAGTCATGTGCTGACCTTTAAAGTGGTACCGCTTGACACCACCGGCAAAGCCGCGACCTTTACTAACTCCGGTCACCGTCACACTCTCGCCTTCCGTGAATAATGAAACATCGAACTCTTGACCGAGCTCGACGCCATCAGTTTTTGCAACACGGAATTCGCGGAGGGTGCGAAGGTTTTTGGTCAGACCAGCCTTTTTGAGGTGGCCGAATTTGGGGAAAGTGAGCTTACGCTCTGGCGCGTCTCCGTAGCCGACCTGGATTGCGGTGTATCCGTCTGTCTCTTGGTTTTTCAACTGTGTGACATAGACGGGTCCCGCTTCCACGACGGTAACGGGCACCATTTTGCCCGCATCGTTAAAGATGTGGGTCATGCCTATTTTTCGTCCTAAAATGCCTGGAAGCATAAATTTTTCCTCGCTTCAATGCATCGTTCGACCTGTCGGATTCGTCATGAATCACTGACGTTGCCCAATCATTATTGGCTATGAAACCAACCGGGGTCGCCCAGTCAAGCGAGCTTGGAAGCTGCGTGACGCCAGACACAGTCCGGCGCAAAGAGAAGTTATACCCTACGTTTGGGTGACTTTGCAATTAGATTCTCGGACATGCCTGCCAAGCGTAAACTAGCCCCATGTCCCAATCCATCGAACCCCGCTACGTCCTCGCCGTTCCTGATGCCGCAGCAACCAGTCTCTACTTCCAAGAAAAGCTCGGCTTCGAAGAGTGGAAGGCGGTGGGCGAGAACGACTGGCGTTTCGTGCGACGTGGCCCCATCAACATCCACCTAGGCACCTGCCCCGGCGAAGTTCTCGCCGAGGACAATGGGAACCATTCGTGGTTCGCCTACTGGTTCGTCGAGAATGCTGACGATCTCTACAACGAATGGAGAGCAAGCGGCGCGATTATCAGCGTCCCCATCAAATCCCAACCCTGGGGCATCCGAGACTTCCAGATCAAGACTCCGGACGGCCACCGGATTGTCGTTGGGCAAGCAATCTAAAAAATCCTTTGAACGTTACAGAGCCCAGAGGTCACCAACCTCTGTATGATGCTTCTTGTGAACGAGGCGGTGGCCCCAAAAGCAAAGCTGGAGATTGGTCAGTTGGTGACAAGCCACTATGACCAAGTTTTCCGCTTCTGCTCGGTGCGCGTGGGATTCCACCACGCCGGGGACGCTGCCCAAGAGACTTTTATCACTGCCCAGAGGGCGCTTCCTAAATTCCGGGGCGATAGCAAGCCGCTGACCTGGCTGATGGGGATCGCGCTCAACGAGTGTCGGCGGATCAACCGGACTCGCCGCGACGGCGAACCCATGGTGGAGTTCGGCGCGCCGACCCCCGAGGGCCAGATCATCGACCGCGAGGCCCTCCGGGTCGCCCTCGCCAAACTCTCCCCCGAGCACCGCGAAGTCGTCCTTCTCCACGAAGTTGACGGCTTCACCTACGACGAGATCGCAGAGATCGCCGGGATTCCGGCTGGGACGGTGAAGAGCCGCCTCTACCACGCATTTTTGAACTTACGACAAACCTTGGCGCCTTCGGAGGTGGCCTGAACTCATGGAAAACCTAAAGAGCTTTTTGGACGGTGAATTGGACCTGGCCGGTAACGCCGAGGTCGAGACCCACTTGCGACAGGACGCCGATCTGGCGAAGATGTCAGCAGATTTCTCCGCTCTCTCAGTGGCGTTGAAAGGCGTTGATCCAGGTCAGCCTTACGGGATGGAGCAGTTGCAATCCCGATTGTCGACGACTTCGGTCGCGGAGTCGAAGAAGATCTGGCGGTTTGCCGGGTGGTCTTCCGTCATGGGAGTGCTGCTGGTTGTGGCGATGATTCCTTCACTGAAGGGCGGTGGCGGCAGTGGATCGGCGGAATCACGGCCAGCAGCCGAGTTCAAGTCGCAGCCTCAGTTGGGAGCCTCAAGTGCCTCTCCTCCTGCAGCACCTCTCAGCATTGCCGACTCTGCGACAGCTGCCGCGGATATGATGCCAGACCAAATGGAGCCGGCGAAAAAATCTGAAACTGAGAAAGACGGGCTTGCTGGGGAGCGAAGCAACGACACAGATTTTTATCTATCGCCTCGAACAAAGCGAGCACAGGCTAGTGCGCTGCCTAGGCCAAGGGTCGCCACCGGGGGCCTTCTACCCGCCGAAGACGAAGCCAAGCTCAACATGAGCATCGGCAAGAACTCCCCCGGCGCGCCTTACGGCGTCTACCTGGAGAAGTCGGGCAACTTATCCGTAGAGGTCCAAGACCTCATGCGTGCCGTTGACGAGGCAACCGGAATGGTCACCGGTCTCAAAGGGTTCGTTGTCACCAGCGATATGCAGAACACCGAGAAGGGCGGCTCCGCACGGATGACCCTGCGTATCCCTTCCGACAACTTCCCTGCCGCCATGAACAAGCTTCAAGGCATGGGCGAAGTGCGCCAAGTGAACTCAGCGAGCCAGGACATCACCGGCGAGACGGTCACTTCGGCCGCGAAGACCCGCTCGTGGGCAGATCAGGAAAAGCAGCTCATCGGGGAGCTCGCAAAGAGCCGGAACCGCGATGAGAAGTGGCGTATCCGAGGCGAGCTCAGTAACGTCCGTGCCAACCTCGAAGCCGAGAAGTCGCAGCTCAACAACCTGAAAGAGCGCGGGAACTTCTCGACCATCGAGGTGACCTTCACCCGTGGAGCCAGCGGCGGGGGCTGGGCAAAAGGAGCCTTTGGCGACGCCACCAGCGGCCTCGGCTCCGTTGGCCAGATCGTCGGAACCATAGGAATCTACTTCCTAGTCTTCATCCCCGTCTGGCTGCCGCTGGCGATTGCTGGATGGATGGTGAATCGGCGACGACGATAAATCTGCCCATATTGGCACCGCGATCGGAAGTTGCGGTGCCCGCTAAACCTGATCACCTCTTTTAACCCTCTTTGCACCAAGTTCATCGAGAATTTCGTCCACAGCTTTCGTCCGGAACCGTGTTGAATTGCGACTTTTCAGGATGGCCGTCCCGACAACCAGAATCAGACCTAACACCATCAACCATAGCGCAATCCAGGCAGGCGAAGACGGGATCTCCCTTCCGTCGGAATCTATGCCGGGTACGACCGAGGTAGCAAACCATCCTACGGTTGGACAAAGAACTGCAAACAAACTCGCTAAAGTCATAGTCTCAAGCGGAATCTGCCGAGTCAACTCTACTTGGGTGAATCCGTCTCTGCTCAAAACTTTGACAACCCCCGAGAAGCCGAGCCGGTCTGCAGCGATCAGCTCGTAGCCTGGTCCAGGATAAAACACTAGAGGTTCTTGGGCACCGCAGAGAACCGCGACTGTATCAACTTCATCCGGATAGAGTTCCCAGTCAAAGGTGATCGCTGTTGTGCCGAGCAGTTCGACGACCCGAGCCCGGCGCCGTCCTTTATGTTGCTTCAAACTCTGTTGAAGTGATTCATCATTAATACCAGCATCAGCCGCAAACCGCTGGATGTCTTCCCTCGTGAAGCCAGATTCAGAATTCACCGAAGGCAGCCGAATAGCTTCTCGCAATATCGAATGAACTTCTTCCTCCGAATACCGCTGTTGATCCGCCATTCCCCCGGCTATTTTAACCTAAGGAGAAAGGTAGCTGCATGTCAATTATCTGAAATGGTTACCGAAAGTGGCCGGACGTCACGGCAGAGTGCGCCTACCGCCGCCGAGGGCTTTTCCCCCGGTGCCACGATAGATGAGGTAGACGACTCCGCCAACAATGGCAAGCGGGAGCAGCAGCTTGGCGATGAACAGAATTGGGGCAACCACGATCTTCCAGACCAGGATTGCGGCGATGATCATTCCGACGATCTTGAGCAGATTCCGATTTGAATCAGACATACCATTCAATACGGCGATGTCGTGAAAAGGATTCAGTCGGGACAGAAGTCCCTTGTCGGTGGGAAGTTCGGGTTGAAGGGTGAGGAGATTTAACCCCTCGTTCACTACTCACGGTTCACCGCTCCCCGTGCACCGATATGCTAACCTATTGACTCCGAATGAAGCTGTTTGAGAGCGGTATCGCGTGCGTGCAAGGGTTCAAATCTGCGCACTTCCAAGGGGAATTAGTTTGACGATCGGCATCGTCGGAACCGGACTCATCGGGGCCTCCATCGGGATGGGGCTGAAAGCCAAAGGACACCATGTTCTCGGCTACGACCTTTCGACCGAGAACACGGATATCGCGCTTCGACGATACGCCATCGATGAAGCCGTTTCGATTGAGGTAGCCAGCAAGGCGGACGTCGTGTTTGTGGCGGTCCCACCGGCGGCAACGGTTGCGGTTCTCGATCAAGTTTATGCGTCCCGAGCACCAGAAACACTGGTGACCGACACTGCAAGCATCAAGGCAGATGTCGCTACGTGGGGCCAAGATAAGGAATGGTTCGTCGCCAGCCACCCGATGGCGGGCCACGAGAAGGGTGGGCCCAAGTTCGCGTCCAACTGGCTTTTTCGAGGTGCAAAGTGGATCATCTGTCCGGGAGCAGCCCCTACTTCGTTGATGGCTAAGTTGGAATCAGTACTGAAGGAACTCGACGCGATTCCCGTCCGCCTTAGCGCCTCGGAGCATGACCGAACCGCGGCAATCCTATCTCACCTTCCCCACGTATTGTCGGGTTTGCTTCTCGAAACCGGAGCGCAGCTGGAGTCCACGGAGGCAAGCGGCGGATCGTGGAAAGACCTCACCCGAGTTGGCGGAGTTGACCCTGAACTCTGGACACAAATCTTGCTCGGAAACCGAACGGCAGTCGCTTCGGTATTGGGTGGCTACGTTGCGCGACTTGGGGAGTTGCAGAGCATGATCGAGCGGAGTGACAAGCAAGGTATCGAGAAGTGGCTCAAGGAGATGGCTAAGCTCAAGGGGAAGCAAAAGTGAAGCTGATCATCAACCCCGTTAAGTCTCTCGTGGGAACCTTGCGCCCCCCCAGCGACAAGTCTCTGACCCACCGGGCCTACATGTTCGCCTCCTTCGCTACGACCGAGTCAATTGTTCGGAACCCGTTACGAGGCGAGGATTGCGAGAACACCCTTCGAGCGATGATCCACCTTGGCTTACGCCACGAAATGTTAGGACCAGAGGAGTTCCGCTTGATCCCAACTCAGGAGTGGATGCAGCCGAACGCGCCCATCGACTGCGGCAATAGCGGAACGACGATGCGGCTCTTAGCCGGTCTTGTGGCATCTCGACCGTTAAACGTAACGTTTGTCGGAGACGCCAGCCTTTCGAAGCGACCCATGGGTCGCGTAGCAACTCCGCTACGCCTGATGGGAGCAGAAATTGAAGGCGATAGAGCACCACTAACCATTCACGGAAAGGAGCTTCAAGGAATCGACTACGTTAGCCCGGTTGCCAGCGCCCAGGTCAAAAGCTGCACCCTGCTTGCCGGACTCCGAGCGAAAGGAACTACATCGGTTTCCGAACCTTCTCTATCTCGAGACCATACGGAACGAATGCTCAAAGCGATGGGCTTCCGATTAGACTCAGAAGGGCTAAAGGTCAGTGTCGAGGGAGGACAGGAGGGGCACGGTTTTGAGTTCAACGTCCCTGGAGATATCAGTTCTGCCGCGTTCTTCATTGTCGCCACTGCGATCCTACAAAACAGCCGTCTTGAAGTCGACGAACTCAGCGTCAATCCCACCCGAACTGGAATATTAGACGTCCTCACCCAGTGCCAGATTCCCTTCTTCGTTACTGATGTTCGGGAGGAACTTGGAGAGCCTGTTGCTTCGCTAGTAGTTCATACTGCTAATCTCCTGCAACCATTCACAATCGAAGGGGAACTTGTTCCCAGACTCATCGACGAAATCCCCGTGCTAGCCGTTCTCGCAACCCAGTGCGAAGGAACGTCAATCATTCGGAATGCGAATGAACTGAGAGTCAAAGAGAGCGACCGAATCGAGCTTGTCGCAAACGGCTTACGACAAATGGGCGCGCAAGTCGAGACGTTTGAAGATGGCATGGCGATCACCGGACCAGCAAAACTCAGCGCAACAAAGATTGACGCCCACGGAGACCACCGAATTGCGATGGCTTTTGCAATTGCCGGACTGATCGCCGAAGGAACAACCGAAATCACCGGAGCCGACTCGATCGCTACCAGCTTTCCTGGATTCGAGTCTGAGTTGGCGAGACTCTGCGTCGCTTAGCCCCAAAAGCCAACGCGGGCAGTAAACTTCCTGACATGAAACCTGTCATTGCCATTGATGGCCCTGCCGGAGCCGGCAAGAGCACCGTGAGCAAGCTGATCGCTCAAGAGCTGGGTCTCAGCTACCTCGACACTGGCGCAATGTACCGATGCCTCGCATTCAGAGCCTTGGATGCAGGTTTAACCGTCCAAGACGGCGACAAAGCGGCAGAGTTGATGGAAGACATCCACATCACATTCGGAGTTGGCGAGCCTCAGCCGGTTTTCATCAATGGCGAAGACGTCACCACCAGCATCCGAACCCCCGAAATCGGTGAAGCCGCCAGCGCCCTCAGCCAGTTCACGCCCGTCCGCCAGAGAATGGTTGCCCTCCAACAAGAGTTGGTCAGAGGAGGAGGCGTGATCCTGGAGGGACGAGACGTTACTACTGTCGTCGCACCCGACGCCACACTCAAGATCTATCTCACGGCCAGCTTGGAGGAGCGAGCGAAGAGACGGCAGCATGAGTTCATTGCGAAGGGGATGGAAGCGGGCTTTCAAGACGTGCGAAACCAAATCGAGCAGCGCGACCATCGCGATATCAACCGCGATGACTCCCCGCTGAAGGTTGCCGACGATGCGATCGTCGTAGAATCTGCCGATCGAACGCCCGAAGAAGTTGCCGCCAAGATCATCAGCCATTTGAAGGCCAAGTTGCAGTAAACTCCGCAAGTTCCCGACCACCTGGCACGGGACACCTGTGTAACAAAAATGGGAGCATTTTCGGGACCCCGAGACTGGGGCAAACTTCTTACGGCAATGGTGACCCCGTTCGGCGCGAACGGCGGAGTAAATTTTTCGGAAGCGCGTCGAATCGCTGCCTACCTAGTTGATGTCCAGAAAAACGACGGACTCGTTGTCAACGGCACCACTGGCGAATCTCCAACCCTTTCTGAAGAAGAGAAATTGCAGCTCCTAACCGAGGTTCTTGATGAAGTCGGCGACCGAGCCGCAGTTGTTTTTGGCGCCGGTTCTAACGACACCGCCGACTCGGTCTACTGCACCAAAAAGGCAACCGAACTCGGTGCTCACGGAATCATGATCGTTAACCCGTATTACAACAAGCCGGGGCAACGAGGTTTGGTGGCACATTTTAAGGCTTGCGCCGAGGCGACTTCCCTTCCCGTCCTCGTCTACAACATCATCCCCCGCTCGGCGATTAACCTGGAAACGCCCTATCTCCTAGAACTTGCCAAGATTCCGAACATTGTCGGCGTCAAGGAAGCAAGCGGCTCGGTTCCCCAGATTAGCGATGTCTGCGGCTCCGCTCCGGAAGGTTTCCGGGTTTATTGCGGAGACGATGCGCTTACGCTTTCGACTCTGGCACTTGGCGCGCATGGCGTGGTTAGCGTTGCTGGGCACGTTGTGGGTGCGCAGATTAAGCAGATGATCGAACTGTTTCCGACCGACCCGGCGGGGGCCGCGAAGATTCATCACGAGATCATGCCCGTCATCAAAGCCTGCTTTGTAGCTCCGAACCCGGTTCCGGTGAAGTGGATGCTCTCGCAGCGCGGCTTCGATTGCGAGTCAGTTCGATTGCCGCTTGTTCCGCTCGACGAAACGGAACTATCCGCAATCAAATCTGCGTTCAATGGGTAAAACCCGATGATGCTTCGCCGCACCCTTGTCGCTTTCAGTTTCTGCCTAGCGGCAGGGGCGTGCCAGGCGTACCCGGCGTTTTATGACGTTCTGGTAAAGCAGTACGGCTTCGCCACAGACTCAGCCGCAGCCAAGGCAAAGTGTCAAGTTTGTCACGATGGCAAACCTCCTAAACTCAACCTGTTTGGGAAGCAAGTGAAACCCGTACTCCCTGAGGACTATGTGCTGACCGCGGCAACCCTAGAGAAAGTCGCCTCGGCGGATGCGGATGATGATGGAGTTTCAAACGGCGATGAACTGAAATCAGGACGACTCCCGGCAGTCAAAGATGCTCCTTCAATTCCCGGACCCTCCACTGGCGCGCCCGAAGAGTCCCAAGGAGAGTTGGTTCCCAAGCACTCGTTCCACCCCGCGATGGCCCACTTCCCACTCGCGCTGTGGGCAGTGGCTGCCTTCTTCGAACTATTCGGCCGATACCGCAAGCAAAAGCCTTACCACGATGTTGCCATCGCAAATCTTGGCCTTGGCCTCGTGGCATCCATCGTTACCATCGGAACCGGCATTGCCGCCATGCTCCGACTTGGCTACTGGCCACTCACGGCAAACCCCATGATTCTCCACCTCGCTCTCGCGAGCGGAAGCACTGTTCTTGCCCTCGGGGCATGGTCTCAACGCAAGAAGGAGGGACTCGGGTTCCTCCTTCTGCTGTGCCTCAGCGCTGGTTCAGTCCTCCTCGCTGGGCATTTCGGCGGAGACATGGTTTTTGGTCAATAATTTGGAACACAACCACCCCTTTCTGAGTTAATATTACTATGCAGGCTGTGTAGCCAGCGCCGAGTTCCGCCTTTCAAAAAGCGGGAACGGGGGACCCATAACTTGGGGTGAATTCTTGGGAAACCGAGGAAGGGACGCTCTTGGCCCTAACCCGTCAGCTAACCCCGTAGGCGAACGAGAGATGTAGAGCGCAAGCAATCATCCCCCGGCTCACAGTTTGGGACGCCATCGTGCGCCCCTTGCACCTCCTGGTCGGGGCTCTGGACATAGCTGTTCGGGGCCTCGGTTGTTTATCTTTGCCGGAGTTTTGCCACAGGTTCAGGGTTGATTGGTTCCAAACCTTCCGATTTGCACCGATTGATCGGTGCGGTCAGCTAACGAAAGAACTATCCATCCCGAAATAGGTTAAAATCGCGTAAACAATGAACTCCGTTCTGATTCTCGCCAGCGTTCTTTGGACCCAGTCTTCCCCTGTTGCCAACCCGGTCGTAGCTCCCCGAGAGTTGTTTGCTTCCAGACCGACGGTCGCCCAGCCAGCCGCCACCCAAGCCGCCAAGAAGAAGATGCTCGACCACTCGGTTTATGACCAGTGGAAATCAATCCGGGGCACGACGATTTCAAACGATGGCAACTGGATCGCCTACGTCATTGCGGCGCAGGAAGGAGACATGGTGCTTGAGGTTCAGAACACGAACACCGGTGCCAAGTTCAGTGCACCGATTGGCCAGTCTTTGACACTCCCACAAGGCACGCCAGTGAACCCTCGGATCACGATTTCTGCAGATTCGAAGTTCCTCGTGGCAACCGTCAACCCCAAGTGGGAGGATTACAAGAAGGCTCGTAAGGACAAGGTCAAGCCAGCTGATCTTCCGAAGAACGGAATGCTGATTGTCGATCTCACCAAGTCCGAAGGCAAAGTCATGGAGAAGGTTTCGAGCTGGCAGATGGCACCCGAAGATCAGGGTTTCCTCCTCTACAAGCCTGAGGTCGCCCCAACGCCTCCGGCAGCACCCAACAAAGACGAGCCCGCGAAAGACGAAGCCAAGAAGGACGCCCCCAAGAAAAAGGCCGACCACAAGCCGGGCGAGACTTACACCCTTCGCGAGCTAGCAACCGGCAAAGAGTCCAAATGGGAGAACGTCGTTTCGGCAGTCTTCAGCAAGAACGGTGACAAACTCGCCCTTTCCATCAGCACAAAGGACGGGCTAGACGATGGCATCGTTGTCGTGGATCTGAAATCTGGAGCCAAGACTGACATCGTCAAAGGACTCGGCCGCTACCTTCGCATGGCGTTTGACGAGCAATCCGATCAAGTCGCCTTCGTCACCGACAAGGACGACTACGCTGCGAAACAGCCAACGAACAGCCTCTACCTGGCAACGATCGGCAAGGCTCCCAAGCTAGTCGCAAAACTCGGATCAAAGGAACTTCCAAAGGACACCATGCCCGCCGCCGGAGCACTTAGCTTTAGCAAATCGGGCAAGCGGCTACGATTCGGCGTCACCGCAAAACCAACCCCAGACATGGAGGTGAACGCCGATGAGGCCGTTTCGCTGGACGTTTGGCATTACAACGACGAACGGCTGCAAACGGTCCAACTCAACCAACTTGCCGCAGATCGAGCACGCAGCTTTGACTTCCTCTACTCAATCGGAAATGACAAGCTGATCGAACTGGAAAACGACGCGTTTTCCAGCACCGCGTTCTCAACCGAATTCGATAACGACCTCGGGCTCTCAATCTCAAACAAGGCCTACCGAAAGCAGTCATCGTGGTCGACCGGCGCCCAAGACATCTACACAATCAACCTCAAAACGGGCGAGCGAAAAGAACTCGTTAAGGGCACCGACGCCTCCCTCGTTCTGTCGCCCAAAGGCAAGTTCGGAGTCGGATTCGAGGAATCAACCAAGAAGCTCGTCTCCTACGAACTAAGCACCAGAAAGAAGGTGGTGCTCAACGAAGACCTACCCCCAATCTGGGATGAACTCAACGACGTTCCGGCTCCGGCCGGGCAGATCGGCTTTGCAGGTTGGACCAAAGACGAAGCTCGTATTCTGGTTTATGACGCCTTCGATATTTGGGCGGTTGACCCAAGCGGTAAAGCCAAGCCAGAGAACATCACCGGTGGGTTTGGTCGCATGCGCTCCCTCCGCTTCCGACGGCTCGGTCTAGATCCCGAAGAGGTTTATGTGGACCTGTCTAAGCCGATGCTGCTCAGCGCGGTGGATACCGATTCGCTAGACGCCGGCTACTACAAGCTCGAGCCAGGCAAGGCTCCTGAGAAAATTTTGATGGAGGCTGCTCAATTCGGCGGCGCAGCCGGACTTCGCGGCGTCGTCCAGAGCTCGGTCTCAAAGGCCAAGAACTCCGAAAAGGTGTTCTTTACCCGCCAGACCTTCCGAGAGTTCCCGGATCTGATGGTCGCCGATTCTGCTTGGACATTCGCTAACCGGAAGCGGATCACTGACGCCAACCCGCAGCAGAAGGAATACTCATGGGGCAACGCCGAGCACATCACCTATCGATCCAACGATGGCGATGAACTCAAGGGAATTCTTTACACTCCTGATAATGTGGACTACATCAAGAAGCACCCGATGATCGTGTACTTCTATGAGCGAGATTCTGAGCTCCTTCACAGCTATCGCACCCCCGCCCCAAGCGCTTCGACCATTAATATCCCTCTCTTTGTGAGCCAGGGCTATGTCGTCCTCGTCCCGGACATCAAGTACAAAACGGGCTATCCGGGCGAGAGCGCGGTGAACTCAATTCTCCCCGGGACGCAAGAAGTGCTTCGCCGAGGCTTTGTTGACCCCAAACGGGTTGGCATCCAAGGCCAAAGCTGGGGCGGCTACCAAGTCGCCTACCTGGTCACCGAGACCGACATGTTCGCAGCCGGCTGTGCCGGAGCTCCGGTGAGCAACATGCTCAGCGCATACGGAGGAATTCGAGGCGAATCAGGCGTTGTCCGTCAAGGTCAGTACGAGTTTGGGCAGAGCCGAATCGGCGAATCCATCTGGGAGTCACCCCTCCGTTACCTCGAAAACTCGCCTCTCATCCACGCTGATAAGGTCAAGACTCCGCTCTTGATGATGGCGAACGATAAGGACGGAGCGGTGCCCTGGCAACAAGGCATCGAGTACTTCACCGCCCTGCGCCGACTCGATAAGCGAGCTTGGATGCTGAACTACAACGGTGAAGCCCACAACCTCGTCGAGCGCCGAAACCGAAAGGACTTCAGTGTTCGCTTGTCGCAGTTCTTCGATTATTATCTGAACTCGGGACCGCTTCCGGTCTGGATGGCGGAAGGGATTCCAGCACTCAAGAAGGGCCGAACGATGGGAACTGAGCCCGTCGGAGAGAAGAAGCCGGGCGGCTAGGTATCCTACGATCATGCACAAAATCTCCGCTGTTGGCTTCGACGAAATCTCCTGTGAGGAAGGCACAAAGCTCGTTCTCGCACTTGAAAATGGCGGAGTAGACGTCTCGCACCGCTGCGGCGGAAACGCTCGCTGCACCACCTGCCGAGTCAAGTTCCTCAGCGAGGAGCCGCCGATGGGGGACGCCGAAAAGGATTGTTTGGAAGAGGATGGCGTTCTCGGCGAATTCCGCCTGAGCTGCCAGATCCGAGTCGACCGAGACATGTCCGTCGAAGTCCTTCAACCCGTCAGCACCGCCACCTGGGACAACCCAGGCGGCGATGTCGAAGCCTGATTTGCTTAAGCTTCTGGAACATTCATACTCGGAATCTGAGCGTGTCACATTGAAACTTCGTCACCGGGAGGTGAAGTCGAGACTTTGGCGCGAGCTTCGTCCGCGAGGATTTGCCAACGTAACTGACACCACTTATGCCGAGGAATACGATGGTGCACGCTATTTCGTGCACCTTCACAAGTTTAGCGGTGCAACGCATTTTCGTATCCATTGCGGAATAGAACCTCTGCAGAAGGACTGGAAAGTGCCAGTCCTCAACGGTCCCAGCTCGGATTCGTGGCTCACATACGACGAGAGAATCGACCTTCTCGGCTACGGTTTGGATCCTGAGTCGGTGGCTTCTTGCCTCTCGGGAATGCTCCTCTTCATTGATGAAGTCTATTCACCATGGAGAAATGCTCCCGACAGTCGAGCAGAACTCGCTAAAGTGATCGCCTGGAACGCTCAGCGTTCCGAAAACAAGAAGATGGACTGAGCCGGTCGGTAATGGCAAGCCGGCTGTCCTAGGGGACAACCGGGTATCCTCGTAGGTTCAAAATGAGCTTCAGACCGCGCACACACACCTGCGGAGAGCTTCGCGCTACAAACGCGGGCGAGACCGTTACTCTTAATGGCTGGATCCACCGGGTCCGGGACCTGGGGGGGCTTTGGTTTGCGGATATTCGGGATCGCAATGGGCTTGTGCAGATTGCGCTGGACCCGGAGAAGTTTGCGAATCGGGCGGAGATTCGCCCCGAGTGCTGTTTGGAAGTCACCGGCGTGGTGACGCTGCGGGACGAGAAGACGAAGAACGCGGAGATGCCGACGGGCGAAATCGAGGTTGTTTTGACTTCGTACACCTTGCTTAGCCCAGCGAAGCCGTTGCCCTTCCCGGTCTCCGATGAAGCTCAGATGGCTTCGGTTTCGGAAGAGCTTCGTTTGAAGCACCGCTATTTGGACCTTCGGCGTTCGTATATGTATCGCTCGCTTGCGATGCGGTCTTCCGCGAATCAGCGGTTGCGGAACTTCCTTTCGGCTCGCGGTTTCCTGGAAGTTGAGACGCCGATTATCACCAAGTCGACTCCGGAAGGCGCGCGAGACTATTTGGTCCCTTACCGACAGGAAGCTGGCTTGTGGTACGCACTGCCTCAGTCGCCTCAGCAGTACAAGCAACTATTGATGGTCAGCGGGGTTGAGCGGTATTTCCAGATCGCGCGCTGCTTCCGAGACGAGTCTTCCCGGGCGGACAGACAACCCGAATTCACCCAGCTCGACATCGAAATGTCGTTCATCACCGAGGAAGATATCCTTACGTTGAACCAGGAAATGGTTCGCGAGGTGGTGAATGGGTTGATCTCGGAGTTTAACTTGGACAAGGAGCCGGTTGGCGATTTCCCGCGGATGACCTACGCTGAGGCGATGTCGCTTTACGGGTGCGACAAGCCGGATATCCGCTTTGGGCTGGAGCTTTTTGATGTCACTTCGATCGTTTCAGGTTCGGAGTTTGGGGTTTTCCAGAACACTATTGAAGCGGGCGGCGTCATTCGTGGCGTGCGCTTTCCGGGCGGAGCCGGACTCTCCCGAAAGGAAGTCGGAGTCTTGGAGGACTTCTCGCGCGAGTTTGGCGCGAAGGGCATGGCGTCGATTTCGTTCATCGCCGAAGGCGAGGGCGTGGCTCTGCCTGGCGGACTGATTGCCAAATCGTCGATCACCAAGTTCTTTACTCCGGAGCAGTTACAGGCGATTGCTGATGCTGGGAAGGCGGAGGCGGGAGACTTGTTCTGCTTCATTGCCGACGGTTACGAGGCCGGGAACAACGTTCTTTATCGTTTGCGATTGGAGATCGGAGATCGCTGTGGACTTAGAGACCCTCGAAAGCTCGCCTACATGTGGGTCACCGACTTCCCTCTCTTCGAGTGGGATGCCGACGGCCAGCGATGGTCAGCCATGCACCACCCGTTCACGGCACCGAAGACCGAAGACATCCCGTTGCTCGCCGAGACTCCCGGTAAAGCCCGAGCCCAGGCGTACGACATGGTTTGCAACGGTAGCGAGTGCGGCGGCGGTTCGATCCGAATCAACCAAAGCGACCTCCAAGCCCAAATGTTCGGCCTCCTCGGCATCGACGCGGCAACCCAAGAAGAACGGTTTGGACACCTGCTCGAAGCCTTTAGCTACGGCGCCCCACCCCACGGCGGAATCGCATGGGGCATGGACCGCCTCATCATGCTCCTTGCGGACACCGAGAACATCCGCGAAGTCATCGCCTTCCCGAAGACGGGACCGGGCATGGACCCGCTGATGAACGCTCCGAGCACGATTGACTCACAGCAGTGGGCCGAGTTGGGCTTGAAACGAGGCTGACGCCAGACATCCAGGCACAAAAATTCCCCGAACGAGTCGGGGCATTTTGTGTTAGTCCACTACTTCGACTTCAACCGCCGGAACCATGCCGATTCGGGCACCTTCGGCGAGCAGCAATCGGATCGCCTTCACGCCTTCCTCGCCCATGTCGCGGGTTCGCTCATTGACGTACATGCCGACGAACTTGTCCGAGGTTCCCTCATCCATTCCGCGAGCGTACTGAAGCGCGTGGCCCAGCGCATTCTGGCGATTCTGCAACCCGGCCTCGATAGACTCTCGCATACATCGTGAGACTTCAATGACCGCGTCGTGACCCAGATCCTTTCGGACAACGTTCACGCCAAGCGGCAATGGGAGACCAGTCTTCTTGCGCCACCACATTCCCATGTTGGCAATCTCAAAAAGCCCTTCTTCGCTGTAAGTCAGTTGGCTCTCATGAATGATCAACCCTGCCTTGTAATCCCCTCGCTGAACTGCTGGAACGATCTCATCGAAAGGGACGACTTCAAATTTCAGATTTGCATTGGTGCCAAAGGTGTCTTCGAAGAACAAGTTCAGCTCGAGAAACGCGGAGGTTAGCTTGCCGGGAACCGCGATCGTGATCTCTTCCAACGAAGCAACCGAAATGGGAGTTGCCGCAACCACCATCGGACCGTAACCATCGCCAAACGAGCCGCCGTGCCGAAGCAGAGCGTACTTGTCCGCCACGTACGCAAACGCATGAACCGAAATCGCGGTGGACTCAAGCTTGCCCTCCATCGCCCAATCGTTCAGAGTTTGGATATCCCTCAGGATGTGCTCGAACTGAAAATCGGACTTGACGGTGCCGGATGCGAGGCCCCAAAACATGAAGGCGTCGTCGGAATCGGGCGAGTGGCCGAGGCGAATCGTTTGCGCGGCGGTAGTCACATGTATAGTCTACGTTCCCAACCGCGCTAAAATAGCGTGTGGCGCGAAAACCAACCCTGAGTCCAAGTCGGATCACGACGTTCCTCGCGTGCCCAAGCAAGTACCTCTGGACCTACATCGACCCCCGAGGCAAGTGGTACCTGCGCGCCAAAAGCTACTACTCGTTCGGTACCACGCTTCACAAAGTCTTGGAGAGATTCCATGATGAAGGTGACCAAGGCGTCACTACCGTCGGCGATGCCCTGCGAATCTACGAAGAGAGCTGGATCGATGCTGGCTTCGCCTCCGCCGAAGAAATGCAGGAGGCTTATGGGGAAGGAAAAGAGATCGTTCTGAGTGTCGTTGAAGACGCCATAGCCAAGCGCGAAGAAGGTGTCCGAACCCTCGCCGTCGAAAAACTGTTGAAAACGGATGTCGGCCCATTTGAGCTCATCGGACGAGTTGACCGCCTTGACGAGCGTGCCGATGGCACGATCGAAATCGTCGACTACAAGTCCGGTCGCTCCGCCGTCACCGAAGCTCAAGTTAAAGACGATTTGGCGATGGCCTGCTATCAGCTCTTGGCTTCAAGAATGTTCCCCGGACAGCAAGTCGTCGCCACGATCCATGCTCTTCGAGTAAACGCAAAGGCGACCGCTTTCCTTTCTGCCGCCGAGCTGGAGGAATTCGAACGAGACATCATCCAGATCGGTCAAACAATACTCTCCGCTTCCATTGACGACTACTCTCCTCGTCTAAAGCCACTTTGCGAAGGGTGTGACTTCCTTGCCCTCTGCAAGAAGGACCCTCGATACGAATGACCCCCCTCCCGCGCGAATTCGGAGCAAAGCTTGGAGCTTGGGACCCCATCAACGGTTGGTCGCCGGTCACCTGGGCTGATAACTACACGCAAGAATCCATCTCGGGCGTGTCGCGCTTGCTGGTCGCTCCACGTCAACCGCTAGACTTCGTCTCAAAGGTTTTGTCAGTTTACGGTGAGCGGTTTCGACTGGTCTATCTTCTCGTCACTCCACCGGATGGATACAAGTTTTCTCGCTACGAAGTTGAACAAATCCCTCTGAACGACGTGCAAAGTCTCCTGCTCGAATTCGGAGGGTTCCTGGGTCGAGATGCTCGTCATCACGTGTGGCTCCATGCTCTCGACGGCGGAGGAACAATCATTTGGGATGAGCACGACTGGGTTTATCTCTACGGTCATCTGAATTCTGCGACCCAATTCCTCGAGACCGAAGGATTCACCGAAGGCAAGCCAGAAATCCCATTCCCTCACTTGCATAACGAAGATCCGGAGCAGACTCCTGAGATGGAACGGCTGCTGGCGGCACTCCCTTGGGTCCAAACGCCGGTTTCCAACCCTTACTAAACTACAAATGCAACCTGACGCTAGGTATGCCGTAAGTGTATAATTAGCGCCAAACCGCGCGGAATTACATCCAATGAAACGATTTCTCAACTGGCTAAAAGGACTCTTCAACAAAACGATGGACAAGTTGGAGGATCCCGAAGTGATGCTGGATCAGGCCAAGAAGGACATGCAGGCAGCACTTCTCAGCAACCGTGAGAAGGCAGTTCAGGCGATCACGCAGAAGAACATGCTTGAGAATGAACTCAAGCAGCAGCAAAACAAGGCCGCTTCGCTTGAGTCGAAAGCAACCATGGCGCTCAAGCAGGGCGACCGCGCACTTGCAACTCAGTTCATGCGCGAAAAGATGAACATCGACTCAGTCGTTGCTTCTCTCCAAGCCTCCTACGATTCAGCAGTCGCCACCGTTGAGCAGGTCAAAGTCGGCATCAAGCGACAGGAAGAAGAGGTTCGCAAAAAGACCGCCGAAGCCCTCGCCCTCAAGGCTCAGTGGAAGTCAGCGCAAATTCAATCCTCGATCAGCAAGGCTCTCGACGGTCTCTCGTTCGAGAATGAGTTCGAAGGATTCGGTGCAGTTGAGAACCGCATTAAAGAGAAACAGTCCGAAGCAGCCGCACGCGCAGAGATGGGCAACGAATCGCTCTTTGGAAAGATCCAAGCAATGGAATCGACTTCTCGAGACCTTGAAGCCGAATCGGAGCTCGACAAGCTTGAAGAGAAACTCGGACTTCGACCAGTTACCGCCACAGAGGTCATCACCCCATCGGTCAGCGTCGTCGAAGGCGGAACTGCTCCAAGCGTTTCTGCCAGCGAGGCTGAAAAGGCGCTTGAAGATCTCGAGAAGCGACTCAACAGCTAGGATTTCGGGAGTTGGAGCCAACTAACTTCAACTCCGAATTCGGCGTAGAGTAGCGATATGGTGAAACCAATTCTCGGACTCCTTATCGGTGCCGTGCTCGGATTCGGATATCACAAGCTGATGGTGCGTTGCAACACCGGCTGCCCGAACATGAAGTACCCGATGCTCCCCGTCGCGGTTCTTGGTGCAATTGGCGGATTGATTGGCTCAAGAATCAAGTAACCTAGACCCATGGCATCTGCCGAGTTGATGCGCCTCCACAAGCTCCACGAAATCGACCGTGCGATTCTCCAAATTCGCAAACGTGCGGCGGCAATGGAAGAAGGCGTCAAGCTACAATCCCTGGCCGAAAAGGCCAAAGCCGTGTTCGCCGAAGCTAACGCCAAATACCACGAAAAGCATGGCGAGCAGCGCGACCTTGAGCTCACAAATCAGCAGATCGCCGACAAGCTCCTGTCCATTGAAAAGCAACTCTTCAGCGGAAAGGTCACCAACCCCAAGGAGATCGAGGCACTAGAACATCAGAAATCGGGGCTCATAGCAAACCAAGCCACGAACGAAGAGCGAATCCTAGCTTTTTGGGACGAAGTTCCTCCATTGAAGGCGACTGCGGAAGAAGCAAAAAAGCAGGCAGAAGCCGCAATCAGAAAGTTCACAGACTGGAAAACGATGGCGGCAACTCAGAAGACCGAACTTGAAATGCGCTTCAAGGAACTGAGTTCTCAACGACCTGCGCTAGCCAAGACAATCGGTCCTGCGTTGATTGGTCGATATGATGCCATACGAGCGAAAAGCCAAGTCGGAATGGCCGATGTCACCCACGACAAGACTTGCGAAGAGTGTGGCTCAACCATCCCCGAAATGGTCATGGTCCAGCTCATTGACGACAAAGTAGTGATTTGTGAGGGCTGTAGCCGGATTCTGTATTACACCGGTGGTGTCATTTGAGGGCTTGGCCCCTCCTTGCTGGTCTTTTTTTAGTGGGGTGCGCGAAGTCTCCCCTCAACCCCGACGACGATGCCACGCGACTGATCTTTCGGATGTCTGTTGACGGCCAAGTGCGCTCAGACTACGTTTACATCTTTGCGATCAGAACGAGCACCGATCTCAATCCAACCACCGATGGTCCGTTACCGGTCATTGCATTTCCGACCAATAACGGCTTCCTCACTGGCAACGCAAACTATTTTGTACGCTGGACTCCCGAGACCCGCCAGTACACTTTGTATAAGTTTACTGACTCATCCTTATCGTTTTTCAACGCGGTTGGTATCCCGCTCAACTCACTCGATGTCACCACCGGCTCCAAAACTCTGGGCTTTGAACTGTCGTTGAACCAGCTTGCCGATAGTGTCGCTGATGCAAATGCGCTTCAGTCGATCCAAGTAAACCTTCTCACCATGAATCGGCTCCTCGATCCCTCCAGCGGCTCGAGCCGGATTATCGACAGCCTGGGGAACAACCAGAACATCTCCGAAATCAACTCCTTCGTCCGCATTCCATTGGCAACATCGCAGGTCTACGATAACTCCCGCTTTTCCTTCTTGGAACCAACAACTGCCGATACGAATGACCCCGACCTAGATATCAGGGATTGGAGCATCGAGGTGCGTAACCAGTGAAAGTCACCGTGCTTGGCGCCAACGGAATGCTTGGAACCGATGTTGTCAAAGTGCTTGAAGCTCTTGGCCACGAAGTCAAAGCTCTGACTCGTAAGGACGTCGATCTCACCAAGCCAGCGACGATCAACGACTGTAAATGGCTGGCAAAGAAGAATGCCGATTGGGTGGTTAACTGCATTGCGTACACTGCAGTAGACAAAGCAGAAGAAGAGCCCGAGATCGCCTTTGATGTCAACGAGGAGGGAGTCCTCAACCTCTGTGGCAAGCTCAACGGCGGCTCCAGGTTATTGCACATCTCGACCGACTTTGTCTTCGACGGCACCGCCACACAGCCGTACGTTGAGACGGACGAAACGAATCCGCTCGGAGTCTACGGTCAATCGAAGCTAGCCGGCGAGCACTATTCCGAGGCAATGCTGGACGACCCCATTATCTTCCGCACCAGCTGGCTCTTTGGTCCGAGCGGAAAGAGTTTTCCGCTCACCATGATCAACGCCCACAACGCGGGACGTCAGCTACGAGTCGTAGCTGATCAATTCGGTTGCCCGACGTATACCGTCGATCTCGCTACCGCAATCGCCTCCGCTGTTGAAAGCAATTTGGATTCTGGAATCTATCATGCCTGCGGAAGCGAGCGTATGAGCTGGCACGAGTTTGCCGAACGGGTCCTTTCAATCTACAAGGACGAGGAAGTGAGACTCGATAAAATCGGCACCGCCGATTACCCGACGCAAGCTAAGCGCCCCGCCTATTCTGTAATGAATAACTCTAAGCTCGCCGAGGCCGGAATCAATCCTTGGCGACCTGTGGATTCGGCGGTTGAGGAATTCGTCGAGCGCCTGCGGAGGATCCACCAAGTTCCGTAACTTGGGGAGCTTCCCATAACCACGATACAAGAGTGTAAAGCCCAATGCCGCCGCACGACAGGACGATGAACTCCTGAAGTGAAGTGAGGAGTCCTCTCGTTCCCGTCACTCCCCACTGCGCGACCCGGACCTCGACTCCTCCGAAGGACGTTACTTGCACTGATGAAGCGATCGCCGCGCAAAGGAGCAAATAGGAAATGGTGCCGCGTTGGAATAGCTTTGAAGCTTTCATTACACCATTCTATCATGGCTTTGAGCTAGAGGTAAACTCGCGTCAATCATGGCAACCATTCTGGCAATTTCCGCGGCGATCCTCCTCCAGACCCCGGTCAAAACGGTAAAGATTCCTGTGTACGATTTTGATCGCTAATCAAATGCAGTCATGAACCTTGTCGTCACCAAACTGTCCACTGGCTTCTCCGATCCAAACCCTCAGTCCGGAAAGCTCACCTCGGCCAAAGGTTCGATCTCGTTTAGCGTCAGTAAATCATCGCAGCCCATCCCCTCACTTCAACGTAACCCGGAAGCAAAGAAGGGTGAGGTCTGGTCGACCATTCGACTCGTGAAGTGGATCGGCTGGCGCAACGTTAAGGGTAATCAAGAGTTCTATAAACTCACGTGGTCAACCTATCGAATCAACGCCGTCTTGAACGCCAAGTCGAAATCAGACATTCTTGAGCTCCGCAAGGCCCTCGGCGTCATGTGCGACAACCTGACGTTCTAAAGTTTATTTCAGTCTGGGTCCAAGCAACCTCGTCCAAATCGCATAACCCTTTGGATTCATGTGGAGCATATCAGGTCCAAAGATTGATGGATCCGGGCGCTCGTCCGAGCCAAGCATGGCGTCCCAGCAAGAGATATAGTCTGCGTGTGGCTGGGTAGCGAGGAACTCTTTAATTACCTGATTCCCAAACATGAACTTGGCCCGCAGGTGCCAGCGCGAAGGACTCGGCTTCATCGCACAGTAAAGGATGTCAGCTTGAGGCAGATCGCGGCGAAACAAGGAAAACAGCTTTTTGAAATTCGTTACAACCTCGTGGGCTGGGGTTTTTCCACCTGCAAGGTCGTTCTCCCCGCTGTAGATAACGATCTGCTTGGGTCGATAGGCCGAGAACACCTTGTAGTCTCGAATTAGGTGCCCAAGTCCAGAGCCACCATAGGCCCGGTTCAACACCTGGCGAGAAGGAAACGCGTCGTTGACCGTCTTCCAGTTGGTAAACGTCGAAGACCCAATAAACAGAATCATGCCCGAGCGAGGCGGGTTCTTTGCATCCGACTCGCGCCAGGCATCAAGTTCCTTTTGATAGATGTATGGTTGGGCCTGAATCAGCAATGCGGCAGCCACAAGAATCATACAACGAGGTTACCGCAAACAAAAAAAGACTCCCTTTCGGGAGCCTTCTTAAAATTAACCGGGCGACAAGCCTTTCTCGCGGCACCCTGCGGTGCAACTACCTCAGCCAAGACGTAGCTTAACTGCTGTGTTCGGAATGGGAACAGGTGTTTCCTACGCTTTATGACCACCCGGAAAGTGGTAGGGATATTCGATTGTAATAACCGAAGCCCTTTGAGAGCCGCACATGAAACAAGAAGCGCATTCGAGTAACTTTATAAGAGCTGCGTAAGCAAGCCCTCGGACAATTAGTATCACTCACCTTAATCCATTACTGGACTCACAGCCGTGACCTATCAACCTCGTAGTCTTCGAGGGTCCTTACAAATTGAGAAATCTAATCTTGGGGTGTGCTTGGCGCTTAGATGCTTTCAGCGCTTATCACGACCAGACGTGGCTACCCAACGTATGCTCCTGGCGGAACAATTGGTACACCAGAGGTCTGTTCATCCCGGTCCTCTCGTACTAAGGACGACTCCCCTCAAATTTCTTACGTGCGCAGTGGATAGGGACCGAACTGGCTCACGCCGTTCTGAACCCAGCTCGCGTGCCGCTTTAATCCGTGAACTCCGGAACCCTTGGGACCTTGTACAGCCCCAGGATGCGACGAGCCGACATCGAGGTGCCAAACCATGCCGTCGCTGTGAGCGCTCGGGCAAGATCAGCCTGTTATCCCCGGGGTAGCTTATATCCGTTGAACCCTGACGCGCCCACGCGCAATCAGAGGGTCACTTAGCTCGACTTTCGTCCCTGCTCGACTTGTCTGTCTCACAGTCAAACCCACTATATACCTATACGCTCAACGGCTGATTTCCAACCAGCCTGAGTGGATCTTTAGGCGCCTCCGTTACTTTTTCGGAGGCGACCGCCCCAGTCAAACTACCCGCCTGACAATGTCTTCGAACCAGATAATGGTCCAAGTTAGTGAATCAGATGCAAAAGTGTGGTGTTCCATTGGTGCCGAAGCTCCCACATACGCTCTGCATTTACACCCAAGTCACAATGTCAAGGTGTAGTAAAGCTCCACGGGGTCTTTCCGTCCTACTGCGCATAACCCGCATCTTCACGGGTACTACAGTTTCATCGAGCTTCTCGTTGAGACAGTGCCATAGTCGTTACACCTTTCATGCGGGTCGGTATTTAGCCGACAAGGAATTTCGCTACCTTAGGACCGTTAGAGTTACGGCCGCCATTCACCCGGGCTTCGATTCAATGCTTCGGTTTCCCTAACATCTCCTGTTAACCTACGGGCATTGGGCAGGTGTCAGCCCCTATACTTCGGTTTTCACCTTAGCAGAGACCTGTGTTTTTGGTAAACAGTCGCCATGGCTGCTTCGCTGCGACCCCTTTCGGGGCGCCCCTTATTGCTAACTTACGGGGCTCTTTTGCCTAGTTCCTTAACGAGAGTTCTCTCGAACGCCTGAGTCTCCTCGACTCATCTACCTGTGTCGGTTTACAGTACGGTCAGATATACAATTAATGCTACGGGACTTTTCTAGGCCCCACGCAATCTCAGTTCGTTTGCTCCGAAGAGCGCCCTTCCCCGGCCCCGCTCTTTTGAAAAACCCCCTTAACAGGAGTTAGAGTTTCGGCCTAGCCCGCAACAACCAACGGTGCGGGATGAGATATTGTGAAGCGTCCTCCCCTGGCTCGTATACCTGGGTCTGGAATGTCTACCAGATGTCCATCGGCTACGCCTTCTGGCCTCACCTTAGGAACCGCCTAACCTCCGTATGACGAACATAGCCGGAGAAACCTTAGATTTTCGGCGGAAAGGATTCTCACCTTTCTTATCACTACTCATGTCTGCATTCTCACTTGTGTCCGCTCCACTGTTGCTTCCGCTACAGCTTCACTGCAAACACAACGCTCCCCTACCGATCGTATAAATACGATCCCAAAGCTTCGGAAGATAACTTTAGCCCCCATACATTTTCCGCGCAAGATCACATTCGGCCAGTAAGCTATTACGCACTTTTTAAAGGGTGGCTGCTTCCAAGCCAACCTCCTGGCTGTTTACGCGATCTCACATCGTTTCACACTTAGTTATCGTTTAGGGCCCTTAGCTGTTGATCTGGGCTGTTTCCCTTTTGACGATGGATCTTATCACTCACCGTCTCACTGCCTTGCTTAATTTCATGGTATTCGGAGTTTGGTTGGGTTCGGTAATCGGGTAAGACCCCTAGCCCATTCAGTGCTCTACCCCCATGAAACATACAAGACGCTGCACCTCAATGCATTTCGGGGAGAACCAGCTATCTCTGCGTTCGATTGGCATTTCACCGGACTTACCACAGCTCATCCCGAGATTTTTCAACATCAATGAGTTCGGTCCTCCATGGTGTGTTACCACCACTTCAACCTGGCCATGGCAAGATCACGCAGTTTCGGGTCTAATAATGCTGACTAGACGCCCTATTCGGACTCGGTTTCCCTTCGCCTCCGTGTCTGAAACACTTAGGCTTGCCAACACTATTAACTCGCAGACTCATTCTGCAAAAGGTACGCCGTCGCACCTGAATGGATTACTCCAAACATTGTGCTTCGACTGTTTGTGGACACGACGATTTCAGGTTCTATTTCACTCCCCTACCCGGGGTTCTTTTCACCTTTCCCTCACGGTACTGGATGCACTATCGGTGACAAGATATATTTAGCCTTACCGAGTGGTCTCGGCAGGTTCACACGGGGTTCCTCGTGCTCCGTGCTACTCAGGTGCCACCTTCAAATTGTTTACGTGTTTTTATATACGGGGCTATCACCCTCTATGGCCGGACTTTCCAATCCTGTTCTATTAACTGTAAAGTTTGTTTTTCCAACTTCTCCTAATCAAAGTCACCTTTCGATGATCTTGATTAGAAGGGGTTGGTGGTGGTCCTACAACCCCAACAGGCAAGCCTGTTGGTTTGGGCTTTTCCGCTTTCGCTCGCCGCTACTTACAGAATCTCTTCGATTTCTTTTCCACTGGTTACTTAGATGTTTCAGTTCACCAGGTTCCCTCTACATATCCTATTTTTTCAGATATGAGTGACCAAACATTACTCTGGCCGGATTTCTCCATTCGGAAATTCTTGGATCAAAGCTTTTGTGCAGCTCCCCAAGACGTTTCGTCGCTTACACGTCCTTCATCGGTATCTTGTCCCTAGGCATTCATCGTCGGCCCTCTTTAGCTTGCTTTACGCAGCGCTTATAGAGTTGCTCGATGCGCTTCTTGTTTCGCTATGCGGCTTTCAAAGAACTTCTTCTTCGAGTGAGAAATATGCTAAGATTGCTCTTTAGCGCCCTTCTCTCTCTGTTTCGCTTTTCGTTTTTTCAACTCAGCGACAAACAGAAATGATACCAGCGGCCATCCCCAATGTCAACACCTGGTTAACATTTCTTTGAAAAAAGATGCTTCTTGGTTTCCTGACTCGTCTTGTATCTTTTGGCTGTCAAACATTCTCTCAGTAGGGTTCAGGTTCAAAGCTGGGACGGATACGGGGCTTTCGGTCCCGAGATTTGAGCACGCTTATTGAGTTTCTGAGATTTGAGCCGATCAACAAACATCTCCCTATCCGCCTTGGCGCCCACAAGCAAACAGCACGATCGTGGATGAGCACATCTTGACTGTAAACTAAGAGCATGCCTCTCAACGTAGTTCGCGCGGCCAAACTTGCCGAACTTGATACCAATCCCCTCAGTATCAACGCTGAGCAAGTTTCCGATTGGCTTATCGAATTCCTCAAAGCGGAAGTCATTAAGCGACGAGGCATGAATAAAGTCGTCCTTGGTCTGTCAGGCGGGGTCGACTCCGCAGTTGTTGCTTACCTTTGCGCCCGCGCGTTCGGACCCGAAAACACCTTCGCCTTTCGAATGCCATACAAAATCAGCAGCCAAGAAAGCCTCGATCACGCGCAGCTCGTCATCGACGATCTTGGAATCCAGGTCCGAACCATCGAGATCACCGGAATGGTTGATGGCTACGTCTCGCAATATGAAGACGGAATCTCGTCCCAGCGCCTCGGAAACGTCTGCGCCCGCTCGCGGATGATCGTACTCTTCGATCAATCTGCCGAAGTTGGTGGAGTCCCCATTGGAACCGGCAACAAATCCGAACGCCTCTTTGGCTACTACACTTGGCACGCCGATGACGCACCCCCCATCAACCCACTTGGAGACCTCTTCAAGACTCAAGTCTGGGAAGTCGCTCGCGCTCTAGGTGTCCCTGAAGTCATTATCGACAAGCCCGCTACCGCAGATCTGGTCAAAGGTCAGACCGACGAAGGTGATTTCGGCATCAGCTACCCAAAGGCTGACCGAATCCTCCATTACGTCGTCCAGGGCTACGGCCGATATCGCCTCATCTCGATGGGCTTCCCTGAAGACGAGGTCGACATCGTCTGGAAAAGAGTCAGCGGCACCCACTGGAAGCGTAAGCTCCCCACGGTGGCGATGCTCAGCAACACCGCGATCAACGAATACTACTTGCGACCCGTCGACTTCTAATTCACAGCCGTCGTCAACCCGGCAACTGCAGCTTCAAAGCTCGAACCCTCTGCCTTCGCCTGGCGCAAGAACTTGTTGATCCCATCGATCGAGTCAATCGCCTTGTCAGTCAAGGGTCTCGCGCCCTTCTTGTAGGCCCCAATCGACACCAAATCCTCGACGTCGTTGTACGCCGCCATCAGTTCCCGAACATCGGTCGCCGCCTGAATCTGCTCCGGACCAACCACAAAGGGCATTGTTCGCGAGAGGCTGTTCAAAATATCAATCGGCGGATAGTGACCCCGCGAAGTCAGCTTGCGGTTCAAAACAATATGGCCATCCAAGATACCGCGAGTGGCGTCCGCAATCGGCTCGTTCGTATCATCGCCATCCACCAGAACTGTATACAGCGCCGTAATCGCCCCCTTCGGTCCCATTCCCGCCCGCTCCATCAAACGGGGCAGCAGGGCAAACACCGAAGGCGTGTAGCCCTTCGTGGAAGGTGGCTCGCCAATAGCCAAACCAACTTCCCTCTGCGCCATAGCAAAGCGAGTCACCGAGTCCATCATCAGCAGAACCGATTTGCCTTGATCCCTAAATCCTTCTGCCAACGCCGTCGCGGTTAAAGCCGCCTTGATCCGAACGAGAGCCGGCTGCTCGCCTGTCGCACAAACGATAATCGATCGCTTTAGCCCCTCTTCGCCAAGGTCGTTCTCCATGAACTCGCGGACTTCACGACCACGCTCACCAACCAGGCAGATGATGTTGATCTCTGCCTCGCAGTTTCGAGCAATCATGCCCAGCAGCGTCGACTTTCCAACGCCTGAACCCGCGAAAATCCCCATCCTCTGTCCCTCCCCAAGAGTCAACATTCCATCGATCGCCCGAACTCCGGTCGCTAACGGCTTCTCGATCATCCGCCGTGTCATAGCATTCGGCGGATTGGCAGTAACCGGATAATGCATCTCCGCCTCGATCGCCGGACCGCCATCCATTGGATTTCCCAGACCATCAAACACACGACCCAACATCGACTCGGATATTGGGACGGAAAGGCAATGCCCCGTCGACTCAACCAAGTCTCCAGCCCGAATGCCGTCCAGATCGCCAAGCGGCATAAGCAACACAGTGTTATCACGGAACCCAACAACCTCAACGGGAACCGAACGCTTCTCACCATTCATCCCATCGGTTTTGATGTGGCAAAGATCACCGATCCGCGCAATCGGTCCGTTAGGTCCGTTTGACTCGATGACAAGTCCCACAATCTTGCTCACTCGCCCCGATAGCCGGTACGAAGGAGCGTTCATTGCGGCGAGTTTCAGCCGCGTAAATCGGGGCTCGCGAATCTGAATCATGCTGCGTTCCGAAACTCGTTGTCAATCAACTCTAATCGAGTATTGAGAGTTGCATCAATAATTCCCGCATCAGTCTCCACAACGATTCCGCTCTTTATCGAAGCGTCTTGCACGATTTCGATGTTGTCGAGTTCGCGAGATTGGAGCGAGAGTTCTTCTCGATGACTCTCGAAGAGCGCAAAATCCGCAGGATTGATCATGATACGCGCCCGACGAGCGTGCGTAATGTGCTGCAAAACATCTTTCGCGATCTCTAATGCGTAATGCTTGTTTATCTCAAGTTCCGCCGCCAAAATCTGCCGGACAACTTCCATGGACATCTCCGTCAAGACCTCCTCAGATTGTTCAAACCAGTTCATGACCCTTTGCTCAAACTCCTGCATGAAAAGCTCGCAATCGGCCAAAAACTGCTTCGCTTCCAATCGTCGCGCTGCCTCCGCCTGGTTCTGAGCCATCAACAGTCCAGCACTACGACCTTCATTGGCACCAGCCTGGAGGCCGTTTTCAAAGCCCGCGTTGTAGCCGTCCTGATAACCCTTTTCTTTGAGCAGATCGACTTGATCCGACAGTCGATTTGACATGCGCTTAAGGTCTGACGACAGCTTTGGAATCTGCCCAAAGAGCGCGTCCTGGTTCAAACTCGTGAACCCTGAGTTAACGAAGCTAGACAATCATTTCCTCCTCGCCGCCTCGGCTCAGAACGATCTCACCGGACTCTTCCAGCTTACGAATAATGGCAACGACCTTTTGTTGCCCTTCCTCGACGACCTTGGTCCTCACCGGTCCCATGAACTCCATGTCCTCCTTAAGCATCCCAACCGCACGGTCGGACATATTCTGGAAAATCTTCTGAGCTACTTCAGGTTTCGAACCTTTGAGCGCCGTTGCAAGGTCCTTCATATCAACCTCGCGCATCACAGCTTGGATAGCTCGATCGTCGAGCTGAATGATGTCCTCGAAGACGAACATCATGCCCTTGATCGTATCGGCAAGTTCAGGTTCATTTTGCTCAAGCATTTCGATGATTGTCCGCTCAGTAGTTCGGTCAACGCGGTTCAGAAGGTCGACCAGAGCCTTCGGACCACCCGCCTGAGTCATCTCTTGAGAAAGGACACTTGAAATCTTCTTCTCAAGTACCTGCTCAACTTTCTTAATCACTTCAGGAGGCGTTTGCTCCATCATGGCAATGCGACCTGCGACGTCACCTCGAAGCTCAATTGGCAACTTACCGATGATCACCGCTGCGCTTTGCATTGGCATATAGCTCAGAATAAGGGCAATCGTCTGAGGGTGCTCATCCTGGATGAAGCTGATAACCTGGTGCGGATCCGCTTTTTTGAGAAACTCAAAAGGCAACACCCGCATCGCCGTCATAATCTTGCTCAGAATCTCGTTCGCTCGATTGGGTCCAAAGGCAGACTCGAGAACTGCCCGAGCATTCGCAATACCACCCTCGGCAATAAAGTCCTGCGCAATCGCCAAATCGTAGAACTCGTCGATAACAGCTTCCCGAATTTCGGGGAAGACTTTCTCCATCCGTGCCACTTCAAGTGCAAGTAGCTCGATCTCGGCTTCCGACAAGTGCTTGACAAGGTCGCCAGCAATCTCTGATCCGAGGACCATCATGAGAATTGCAGCCTTTGTCTTATTTGGGATTTCCTTCATTTTCGCAGCAGTAGACATATTCTTAAACCTCCGCCAACCAGGTCTTGATCAACATTGCAGTAGGCTCAGGGCGATCCCTAGCCATCTGCTTGATCGCGGCAAGGTGTACCGACTTCTTCTCGGCAATCTTTTCGACTTCCATCACTCCGCCATTGTCGCGGTAGATGATTCCGCCCTCCGCAAGCTGGGCGAGCTCCTCTTCCGAGTACCTCGCCAAGTTGTTCCTGAGGTCTTGAGCGCGTTGCTCAGCCGGGACTAACCCTGGGTGCTGCCCCATGACCATTGCATAGTTGCTAGGAATCTGGCCATTGACCAGCGGAACATTGACAGTCTGACCTTCCGCAGTCAGAATCGCCGTCGTTGTCGCTAGTGGCTTCATCTTGCTAAGTTGTTTGACAACCATGACCCCGATTACCAAAAGTGCAGCGATGGGTAAGAGTGCCATCATCTGTTGCATCTTGGCACTCGATTCTGCCTTAGCTACCGATTCGGTAACGGCGCTCCGAACAGTCTCATCAAACTTGACTGGAGTCACCTTGGTCTCAAGAATCGTGTCTCCCGTTTTCTTCTCGGAGTCAACAAACTGCTTGACCTGAGCAACAAACTCTTCGGCCTTATCCTCTTGTCCCTCGGGGAAGCCAGAGGTATTCGCCGCGACGTTGATGACCATCGACTGGATACTTCCCACGGCCTTGTTCGAATGAGTCTCGATTTGCGTTGAATTAGGCTGGAGCTGTTCGACCTTGGAGAAGTATTCGCCGTTTTTGTCGTCGGTGTCTGAACTGGTCGGAGCAAGCGTGTTTGCCTGAGTCCCAGCGACTCCGCCAGCAACTTTCTTGCTCCCCATCTTCTCTTCCATCGACTTCAGCGCGACGCCCTTCTTCACCAAGTTTTCCACCTTGGTCACTTCGTTCTGGTCGAGGTTGACCGTTGCTCGAACGCTGACCCGAGTCTTTCCCGGTCCGAAAATCGCGTCCAAGTTGTTTTGAATTCTTTGCTCTTCTTTTCGTGCAACCGACTGTTCGAGTTCAATCTTCGAAGAAGCCAGCGCGTCTGTTGAGCTCGAGTCGCTGCCGCTGTAGAGAACAATCGACTTCTCATCAAGAACGACGACGTTTTTCATGTCCATTCCGTCCAGAGAGTGCGAAACCAACATCGCGATTCCTTTCGCTTGGTCGCGGGTAATCGAACCATTTCCACTCGTCACCAAGTTAACGCTCGCCGACGGGGGACGTTGCTGGTCTCCAAACGGCGATGGATCACCAAGAGTAATGTGGACCCGTGCCGAGCGCACGCCGGGGTTGGTCTCAATCGATCGAGCCAACTCGCCTTCGGCAATCGCTTTAAGCCGTTCCCGCTCCTTCGCAGGAGTATCCGAAAGGCTCATATCCGCAAGGTTCTCATAACCCATATGCGCCGACTTCGGTACTTTGCCAGCGAGCGTCAGCTTACTGCGCATTTCATGAATCTTATCGGAAGGGATCTCCACCATGCCTGGGTTGTCGTACTTGGTGGGAACTCCCATGGCCTGAAGAGCCTCGACCATTGTCGCCTTCTCCAGTTCTGTCACGCCGGAATACAACATGTCGTACTTAGGCCGCGAGGCAAACGAAAAAACGCCGCCCAGCAAGAGGACAAAGAGCATCACTCCGCCCAGCGTCGTGTAGCGCTGAGTCGGGCTTGACTCTGTCCACCAATTCTTCAACCGATCTATAAATGCCATTGTTGGGTCCTAAAAGAAGGAAGCCAACGCAGCATAGAAACGACTAGACCTGCATTCTCGAAAGCTCTTGATAAGCCTCGAGAACCTTATTCCGAACCGCCATAGTGAGCTGCATCGAGGTGCCAGCTTTTTCCATCGCGACCATTACGTCCTGAATTTCTACCTTGCGTCGACCCGTCACGTAGTCCTCACGCAACTCGCCAAACTTAGTTTGGGAGTCGTTGACTTCTCCGATGACGTCCATCAACATCTGGGCAAAATCACTGCCCTGGTTCTTCCCCGCTGACTGAGTCGCAGTCCCGAGCGAACCCTTATCAAGGGCCTGTTCGATTGCGGGGTTAGACGAAATCCTCATTTGCTACTTTAGGTTTCGGTTAGGCTTTGCCAATCTGGAGGGCGGAATTCATCATTCCTTTCGCACTGTTAAAAGCTGCGATGTTCGCCTCGTAAGCCCGGCTCGCGCCGATCATGTCAACCATCTCACTGATCGGGTCAATATTGCTCATAGTAACCATGCCTTTCGCGTCGGCAAATGGGTGACCCGGCTCGTACTTCATTTGGAAGTCGCGCTCCATGTCTTTTTCTACGCCGTCGATACGAACGCCGCCCTCAGAAGCCGTCAGAACGACCGCGCGTCGCCGATATCCTTCTTCACCCGGCCGCGCGACCGAATTCGCGTTGGCGAGGTTGCTTGAAATCGTGTCCATCCGGAACCGCTCGGCGGTCATGCCAGTGGTGCTATAGCGCATCGCGTCTGCAAGTGATCCTATTCTCATCTAATCCTTACCTTCCTTCCCGAATCACCGACTTCAACCCGCTGAAATAGCGGCTCGTCATCTCGGTGAGGGCATTAAATCTGTGCTCGGTCTCGGCAATCGACATGACTTCGCGCTCAACGTCGACGTTGTTACCGTCCAAACGGAGCGAGCTGTTATTGTTGTCATTGCGGGCTTTGCCACGCATAAAGGCCCGATCAATCTCGTCGCCTTGCCCGCCCATCGCGTCCTGAAGTTGAAGATGAAAGTCCATGTCCTCGCGCTTATAATTCGGCACGTTGACATTCGCCAAGTTCTTCATCAGCATCCCCTGACGCTCAGTCGCGAGATTCATCGCCTTGTTGAGGCGTTCCGATGTCGGTCCAAAAATATTATCCAGATAAGCCACGGTTGTTACCTTCCGTGCATCCATGCGGTCGATCACCCACCCATCCATAGGTGCTCTACCTTGGTTATCGGAAGGGTTTCAGATTTCTGGAGAATTCAAAGCGAGCAAAGCAATTCAGCCAAAAGCAGTGACAGGAGAACGTCTCACCGCTCACCGACCTACAGCTTCCGCCCCGCCTTCTTCACGAACACCCAACACAAAGCCCCCGGCGCGAGCATGCATCCAATCGCCGAGGTGATGACGAAATACGGATACTTGCCAACCAGCAGCCCAATACCGCCACCAACGATCGCCGACAAAATGCACCCGAATCCCAAGAAGCACCCGTCGGTCTCGCTATTTGCCGCTCGGCCCAGTTTCTGAGCGTAAAGATAAAACCCGACGGCGCTACTCAGCCAACTAAAGCCAAGCAAGAAATACGCTCCACCAGTACTGAGAAAGCCGTTCAAACTACACCGTCGCCAAGCGGTAGAGAATCGCCGCGTAGATTCGGCTCATCTTGTAAAGAGACTCGACTGCCAGCCGCTCATCCGTCTGGTGAGCTTCGCCGTCGCCAAGCCAACCGGTTCCGATCGAAATCGTATTCGGCACCGCCCGAGCGTAAGTCCCGCCGCCCATTGTCTGGGGCTCCTTCATATCGCCCGTCTGCTCGCGGTAAACGTCAACAATCGTCCGAACCATCGGATGATCCTTCGGGAAGTAAAGCGACGGGGAATCCCGTTCGACAGCAACCGACCAGGCCTCACCAAGCTTCGCCATCTTGGTTTCGGCCAACGCCAACAACTCAGAGCCCTTCCAAGTCGCCGGATACCGCACATTCGCCAACAAGTGGACCGCTCCATCCGAGAACGACACCACGCCAATATTGCAAGTCAAATCCGCGGTGGCATCATCCCGACCGTGAATCCCAAGCCCCACCCCGCTCGGATGAAACGCTTCCAGAAACTTCTCATAAAACTTCTGATGACTCAACGGGCATATCGCCAACAGCAACCGAGCGACCCGAGTCGCCGCGTTATCACCATAAAACGGCGTCGAACCATGGGCCGCTTTACCAACCGCTTCCAATACGAGTTCCTCCCCAGACCATGAACAAGAAATATTACGATCCCAATTATCTGCCAGCTTCCCTTCGACATGCGCTCGAACCTCTGCTCCAACAACAACCGTCGCCCGGCACGAGTCAATCACAATGTTCGGCCGTTGACCACCTTCAAAAGAAGTCAGCTCAAATGGCGCTCCGGGGGTCTTGACGGAAACCAGCAGATCTCCGATCCCCTTCTCACCGTGATAGCATGGCCAGCCCGAATCTGGGGCAATCCCGTAAGTAGGTGCCTCCTCTGTTTGAACGTACCGCTCAACACATCCAAACCCGCTCTCCTCGTCACAACCAAACGCCGCCCGGAACCGAGCTCCCAAATCTGGGAAGCACGACTGGATCGCCCGCAAGGCAAAATAGGAAGCAATCGTAGGCCCTTTATCATCCACCGCTCCCCGAGCATAGATGTAGCCACCGTCAATCTCGGCTCCAAACGGCTCATGCTTCCAACCTGGGCCAACCGGAACCACATCCAAGTGTCCCAACGTCATCACCAACCGCTCTCCCGATCCAAAATCGGCATATCCAAGGTGACCCTCAAGGTCAGTGGTTTTCATCCCGTGAGTTTGAGCCAGGTTGAGCATGTAGTCCAATGCTTCCCTGTTCCCCTGACCATAAGGAGCGTTTGGCTCGGCAGGACCCTCAATCGTGTTGATCCGAAGAACAGCTTGAGTCGTTTCGAGCAATTCCTGCTCGTGCTCTTTCAGCCAAGCGTGAAGAGTCTCGACGGGAGTAGACATTCCCGGAGTTTACTTTGGATATTGGTCAACAGGTTGGTGGACGGTACAAGGTGCAGGCGGTTGAAATCGCACCCGCACCGTCCGAAGACAAGATTCCGGAAAACCAGATGCATACCCCCCAGTAAGGATGACAGGTCGCGCGGGAAGTCGGTGGAACCTGGTATCTACTACAGGATATGTCACTGGATCGCGCCCTTACCCTCCACCGCAATTACTTCCGAGTCGAACCAAAGGTCGCAGTCTTCGCTCCGGGACGCATCAATCTGATTGGTGAGCACACCGATTACAACGGTGGATTTGTCATGCCGTGCGCCATCGACCGGGGAATATGGGTTGTTGGTCGAATCGTCGACGGGGAATCAAAACTCATATCAGACTCCGCTGGACCCGGAAAGCCCTTCGACTCAGCCAACACCAACCGTAAGCCGACTGGCTGGGCGAAATACCCTGCAGGAATGGCTTGGGTTCTCTCCGAGCCATTCGGATTGATGCCTAATATCGAGGCAACTGTCGTGAGCAATCTTCCGATGGGAAGTGGAGTCAGCAGCAGCGCGGCTATGGAATTGGCCTTTGCCAAACTGTTCCAAGCCCTTGGTGGTTTTGAGGCGGACGCAAAGCAACTCGCCCTCTTGGGTCAGAAGTGCGAGAACCAGTATGTAGGAGTCAACTGCGGAATCATGGACCAGATGGCATCTGCCTGTGGGAAAAAGAACCACGCAATGTGTATCGACACTCGCACGTTGGAAATCGACTACGCGCCAGTCGATCCGTCGCTTGCCGTCGTCCTGCTCGACACAAAGAAGCCTAGAGCCTTGACCGATTCAGCCTATAACGAACGACGATCTCAGTGTGAAGCAGCGGCAGCCGCAATTGGGGTCCCACAGCTGCGAGACGCAAACTTGGAAATGCTCCTAGCAAAGAAGAGTGAGCTGGATGAAGTCACGTTCCGGCGTGGACGACATGTGGTTACCGAAGATGCACGATCAATTGCCTTCAAATCGGCCCTAGCCGCAAAGGATCGCAACGGAATCTTCGCCTTGATGAAAGGTTCCCACGACTCATTAAGGGACGACTATGAAGTCTCTTGCCCAGAACTTGACGCCATGGTCAACGCCGCATGGCTTGCGCCGGGCGTCTTTGGCGCACGAATGACAGGAGCTGGATTTGGCGGAGCATGCGTCGCCCTGGTGGAACGCGAAGAGGTCGAAGCTTTCTGCACTTCTGTGCTCCCCATCTACAAGAAGAGCACCGGCAAGGATGGCGAAGCAATCGTCTGCGGAATCGATGACGGAGCCAGGATCTTGTCATAGTTTGTCATGACAGGATGCTAAAGATTTCTACAGGGCTGGTGAAAGTGATGGGTCTGACCAATGATTGAGGAAAGTAGGAGTCTCGTTAAAAATGAAGTCACAGGTAACTCTGCTACCCCTTGCCAAGATCCAAGCAACCCTTGATGCGTACCGCATCTCGGAGGCGGATCTCGACATTTTAAAGGCTTACGGTCCTAAGCTGTTCGCCGACATGGACAAGATTGTTGACGCCTTTTACGAGCACCTGTTGACTCTGCCGGGGGCGGTCGACATCGTTGAGGCAGCCGGATCAAGCATTCAGAGACTCAAACAGACCAACCCTGACTACTTCAAGCATATGGTGGCCGGAGAGGTTGGAGAGACCTACTTTGAAAGCCGCCGCATCATCGGAGCCGTCCACGCAAGAATTGGGCTCGCTCCAGATCTGTTCTTTGCAGGGATGAGTAGTTACATTCAAGAGCTTTATCCCAAAGTGATGTCGGATCATCGGTTAAAGCCCAAGCAAGGCGTGAAAGTTCTCGTGGCACTTGGAAAACTGTTCAACCTGGACCAGTCACTGATTCTTGAGTCCTATATTGAGAATGGATTCAAAGCACAGATATCGAAGGTAGCAGAGGACACCTCCGGCGTCCTGTACCAAATCAGCGATGACTTGGTGGCAAAATGCAACGACATTTCGATGAACGTCTCTGGTCTTGCCGGTGTGGTCGATCAAGTCAAACTTGCAACGGATTCTCAAGCCAATGCTGCACAAGAAGTCTCGATCAAAACCGAGTACTTCGAGAGTGAGCTCGTTGGATTTGACGAGAAGTTCCGCGAGCAGATGAATGCCGTGGAAACCGCTCATCAATTGATCATGGACACCGCGGAGTCGATGTCCTTCATGGAAGTTCTTTCTTCCGAGGGATCAAGCATGCGTACCCAGCTGAAAATCATTGATAGCGTGGTGCAATCCGCTCAGCTCACCGCTGAGAAAGCGTCGGAAATGGACAGTCGGGCAAGGGAGATCGGAACCATCACCCAAACCATTGAGGCGATTTCCGCACAAACAAACCTTTTAGCACTCAACGCCGCGATTGAAGCAGCACGAGCCGGAGAAGCTGGTCGTGGATTTGCTGTCGTCGCGGATGAAGTTCGCAAACTGGCTGAGAACTCGAAGGAGGCTGCAAACACGATTTCCCGACTTGTCCGGGCGGTTCAGCTCAGTAGCGTCGAAGTCGATGGAGCGATGAAGACAATGGTTGAAACGCTTGGCGAAACGATCGAGATTACGAATAAGAGTTCCCAGCTGTTTGAAGACATCCGCTCAAAGACCGTTGAGGTAAGTGGGAAGCAAGATGAACTTTCGGCGAACATGACTCATGTTCTCTCGGTTGCTGACGACACGACGGCACGGTTGAGTACGATGAAAACCGAATCTGAGGGCATTACGTTTCAGATGTCCACGGTGGCCGCAGCCGCGGAAGAAAACTCTGCAGCCGCTGGTGAGATGAGCAACACTGCTGTTCAAATGCAGCGTGAACTTTCCAAGTTTGTCGATGAAATCGGCTCCTTGAAACAGACCATTTCCATGCTCGAACAGGAGATCAAGGGAGCAGATCTGCGAAAGGCTCAGAAGAAAGCTGCGAAAGCAGCTTAGGCTGGTTTCAGGCCGCGCGCAACTCGCGCGCGGTCAATCGCCTCTTGAGGCACTGCCTTCTCGAAGGATCTGAAGCCGGCCAGCTCAAAACCGTGCTTGTCGGCCCAGGTCATCGTTTCTTCAACCTGAGCAACGCTGACCTCTTTTCCAAGGGTAAAGCTCTCGATTCGGCCCTCAAGCGCGAGCATCATCGTCTCACTCATGCAAGCGTAAGCAGTGCCTTCAGGGAAACCGAATTGAATCCGAAAGTTCGGGTGACCCGGAACCTTGACGACACCACCTTCGATGACGAGAACGTCTGGTCGCTCGGCGGCGACTTTTCCGCTGACGTCTCTGGGCCGCGAGACATCGCAGACCACTGCACCCTGCTTCAGGTGCTCGGGATAGATCAGATCGGCGCCCGCAGAAGTCACGGTGATGATCACGTCCGCCTCCTTGATATCGGCGACTTGCACGGTAGCTCGTGCGCGATCAAGTTCATCAGCGATCAGCTGAGTTCGTTCCTCGTCTCGGCCGACGACAATCGTTGATCCAAACTGTGGGGCAAGCATTCGAGCGCAGGTCTTGCCGATCGAGCCAGTTGCTCCGACAACGCCCAGGGTGGCGTTTTTGGGATCGACCCCTACGAGGTTTGCCGCCTTGAGCGCACCTTGAACTGCGGTGGCGATGGTGTAGCTGTTCCCGGTTGTGATCGGGAATCCGGTTCGCTTCTGGACCGTTACTCCGCCATCTCCGACAACGGAGGTGAAGGCACCTAACCCCATGACTTCTGCACCTTCTGACTTAGCGAGCTCTGCGCATTGTTCGAGTCTTTCGTATACTCGCTCAAGCGGGAGTTCCTTCATCATCATGTCCGGAGTGAGGGGGCAGATGATAAACCAACCTTCGGTTTTGACTCCAGTTTTGGATTCAATTCCGTCAACGAAGGAGCCGATGAACGGCTTGCGGGAGCCGTAGACTTTTTTGATCACCCATTCCGGAAAGTATTTGGCGATGGGGAATTTTCGCGCGGCGTCTTTCGCCTTGAGCGGATGGATGACGAATGCGAATCGGTGCAATGTGGCTCCTAAGGTACCTTACGTCGCAAATCTGCTAGGCGTTGAGGGTGATCACGTTCGGCTTCCAGTTCAGCTGATCGAGAACAGCAAGGTATTCCTGTTCCGAGATCTGATCAGGATGCTTGCCCAGATGGGCGACGATGACGCCTTGCATCACATTGGTTGCGAATGTTTCTCCGTTGATCACGGGCGTTGTCGTGATTGCCTGTTTCACTCCGGCGCCTTTCAGGAATTCGAGATCGGCGGCCCTCAGAGTCTGAGTCAGGATCGTTTTTCCTGGGAGCTGGTCGGGCATGAACCGCCGGATGTAGTGCCAGTCCCCGCAGATCAGGTCGGCTTCTAGGAAGTAGCTGGGGAACTTGGGGGTTCGTTTTTCCTGCTTCTCGCCGGTGGGATAGAACCACTTGAAGGGGAGATTCGTGATGATCGGCAGCAGGATCCTTCCGAGGATCTTGACTGCTTTGTAACTCCTCACTGGGATCGGGAGGCCGAGACCGAAGAGGAAGTCTCCGTAGACGACGCTCGCCCCGGATTGATCGAGGGCTTGGGCCATACCGAAACGGTCAACGGCGCTGACGATGAGGGCTTTCTTCCCGCGTAGGGGGAAGATACCTTCCGTTGTTAGCTGCTCGATTGCCTTCCGTTCGAGTGTGTGCTTGAGTCCGCCGCCGTCGACGACGGGGGTGGTTTTGGCCCCAGCGATCAGGGCTTTGATCTCCCGGAAGGCGTATTTGCTCTCCTCGACTTGGAGGTAGATGTCGGCTCCGCCGACGCCGAGGCAGTCGACCTTTCCGTCTAGCTCGGTGAAGAGTTCGCCGAATCGTATCATGTCGCCGTCGGTTCCACGGCGTTCGAGGCTGAAGCTTTCGCCGAGCATCTCGACTTCCGCGACTTTGTCGCGTTTGCTGGTGCCGAGGCTAATCGAAACGACTCGTTTCAAGATTAGTGGACCGCGATTGCTTCGATCTCGACATCGACTCCGCGGGGGAGTTTGAGGACGGCTACCGTGGAACGGGCAGGCGGGTTCTCCGGGAACTTCTTGCCGTAGAGCTCGTTGACGACGGCGAAGTGGTCCATTGACGAGAGGAAAATCGTGGTTTTGACGATATTGTTCCAGCCGAGTCCGGCCTCGGTGAGGATGGCATCCATATTGGCGAGAACCTGCTCGGTTTGGGCGGCGACATCGCCTTCAACCTGGCTGCCGTCCGGGCGGAGAGGGATCGATCCACTCATGAACAGGAAGTTGCCGGAGGCTTTGATGGCCTGGCTGTACGGTCCGATGGCGGCGGGGGCGTTCGACGTTGAGACGGTCTCGCGTGTCATGGTCTGAGATTACCGTTTCTTCCGCCCACTTTCGATTGTGCTTCTAAGCCTTGCCATGTGCAAATCTATAGCAAGGCTCACTGTAAACTACGAGGCATATGCCGAGCGGACTCGACACAGAAGTTCAGTTTGTTAAGGGGGTTGGGCCTCGGTTGGCGAAGCTGTATACCAAGCTTGGGGTGGTGACGGTGGATGATTTGCTGTTTCATCTCCCGCGCAAGTATCAGGATCGGCGAAACATTCCGCCGATATCGCAGGCGAAGCCGGGCGAGGTAGTCACGGTTCGGGGGAAGTTGCGGAGGGTGGAGTCGCGACCGATCAGCGGCGGTCGGGTGATCCTGAAGGCGATCATTGAGGATCCCAGCGGGGCGATTAACCTAACTTGGTTCAACCAGCCGTGGGTTCGAAAGCAGCTTGAGGAGTCCAGCGGGGACATCATTGCCTACGGCCTGGTGAAGGCCGGGACGCACATGGAGGAGATGGCGGCCCCTGAGTGGGAGTCGGTTGAGGACGAAGACGGGATTGACGGGTTTGCGCGGATTGTGCCACTGTACCCGCTGACCGAAGGATTACCTCAGAAGCTGGCACGGCGGGCGGCGCAGTCGGCGGTGGATACGTTTGTTTCATTGGTTGAGGAGCCGTTGCCGCAGTCTTTGCTCGACAGCCAGAAGCTGAAGGGGGTTCAGTGGTGCCTGCGGCAGATTCATAACCCGGAGAATGAGGAATCACGGATTCAGGCGCGGCGGCGGTTGGTTTTTGAGGAGTTTTTGTACTTGCAGTTGGAGCTTGCACTTCGGCGAGCGGAGACTCAGCAGGAGTTGGGGATCGCGTTTCCGGTTGAGTCTTTGATCGCAGGTGAGGATCCGGCACCACCGGCTCCGGCGAAATCGGATCGGAAGGTTGAGGCAGCGGAGAACCTTTTCAACCTGATTGAGGAGGAGAAGCGGAAAGGCGAGCCACTGTGGGAGCAGATTGATCGGATGCTTCCCTTCTCACTGACGGGGGCTCAGCGGCGGGTGATCGGCGAAGTTTTTGGAGATATGGAACGGCCGTTTCCGATGAACCGGCTGGTTCAGGGGGATGTCGGTTCGGGAAAGACGGCGGTGGCGGCGGCTTGTATGCTGGCGGCGGTTCGGAGTGGATACCAGGCGGCGCTAATGGCTCCGACGGAGATTCTGGCTGAGCAGCACGCGAAGGGACTTCGGCGGCTTTTGGAGCCATTGGGGATTCAGGTTGACCTCTTGGTTGGGAAGCTGAACTCGAGGGAGCGGAAGCACGCTTATCAGAACGTTCGGGATGGTTCTTGCCAGATCGCGGTGGGGACTCATGCGCTGATTCAGGAAGGAGTTGAGTTTAAGAACCTCGGCTTTGTGGTGGTGGACGAGCAGCATCGTTTTGGCGTTCTTCAGCGGAAGGCTCTGCGGGATAAGGGGCTAGGGAATCCGGACGTGCTGGTGATGACGGCGACCCCAATTCCAAGAACCTTAACGATGACCCTTTATGGGGACCTGGATGTAAGCGTGATTGACGAGCTTCCTCCGGGGCGAAAGCCGATCAAGACTCACTTTAAGCGAAAGGGGGATCGGAGGGGAGTTTATGACAACGTCCGGGTTCTGCTTGATCAGGGACGACAGGCCTATGTGGTTTGCCCGATGGTGAGCGAAAGCGAGAAGATGATGGCTCAAGCGGCGGAGGAGCTATTTGCGGAGCTTTCGAACTCAACGTTTTCGGATAAGCGAGTTGGGCTTTTGCACGGGCAAATGAAGCCGGTGGAGAAGGACGCGGTGATGGAAGCGTTTCGGCGGCAAGAGCTGGATGTTCTGGTGGCGACGACGGTGATTGAGGTCGGCGTGGACGTTCCAAATGCTTCGGTAATGGTTGTTGAGGACGCCAACCGGTTTGGGCTCTCGCAGCTGCACCAGTTGCGGGGGCGAGTTGGAAGGGGAGAGCACCAGTCATTCTGCATTTTGGTCGCGGATGCAAAGACGGAGGACGCGATGGCTCGGATGGACATCATGGTCGCTACCACAGATGGGTTTAAGATCGCCGAGGAGGATTTGGTGTTGCGAGGTCCTGGGAACTTGGCGGGGACGGAGCAAAGCGGGCAGATGGATTTCAAGGTCGCGGACTTGATTCAGGATGCGAAGTTGCTTGAGGTTGCGCGACAGTGCGCTCTGAGGATTATTGAAGAGAATCCGCGACTGGAAGGTGGCGAGTGGGCTAAAGTTCGCGAAAGATTGTCAAAACGGCGGTCTGACGTGGCACTTGTGACGGTTTCTTAGGGGACAATCTAATTGTTATGAGTAGCATCGCTGAAGTCATGCCAGTCGACCTTTCCTCCGAGATGGAAGGAGGCGCGACCCCATTCTTGCTGGATGTGCGTGAGGCCGACGAGCTAGAGGTCAATGTGTTGCCCGGTGTCCACCACATTCCGTTGGGAGAGATTGAGGCTCGATTCAGCGAAGTACCGAAGGATCAAGATGTTGTTGTGATCTGTCGATCCGGTGGACGAAGCGGTCGAGCAACCGAATTTTTGATGTCTCAAGGCTACGAACGAGTGCGAAACATGGCGACCGGGATGAACGGATGGGCGACCACGGTTGACCCGACGATGTCGCCTTACTAAGTTTTGTGCCATAATATTGGTTCGACTGCTCGGGGCTTTAGCCCCCGAATTGGAGACCAAGAGCATGAGTGAAGAACTAAAAGCCGGCCTCGGAGCCGTACAAGACAAGGATGCGGATGCTGCCGCTCGCCCGCGCAAAACACGCAAGCGCAAGATCAGCTATCTGACCACCAACAAGATTTACGTCGTTGACTACAAGGACACTTCCCTTCTGCGGAAGTTCATCAACGATCGCGGCAAAATGGTGTCGAGCCGACAGTCGGGTACGACTGCAAAGCAACAGCGACAGGTCGCCAAGGCGATCAAGCTCGCACGCGAGATGGCTCTGTTGCCGTTCGTTGTGACCGAAATGAACACCGAGCGACGCGAGCGACGAAATGTCGAAGCTCCGGCTCCGGTCGCGGCTGCTCCAGTAGCAGAATAACTTTGGCGCGGTACGCCGCGGTAACCTCATGGGTGTCCTATATGACTTATAGGACACCTTTTTTTGTTTTGAACCCAATCGCTGTCTACGTTCACACTCCGTTTTGCCCATCCAAGTGTGGGTATTGCGACTTCAATAGCTATGCGATGGACGGCGAGATTGTGGATCGCACGGTTCGGGCGATTTGCGCGGAGATTCTGCGGTCGCCTCTGCGAGGTGCTCCGGCGAAGACGATCTTCTTTGGCGGTGGGACGCCGACTTTTTTGTCGGGTTCTCAGCTCGATTCGCTCTTGAAGGCGGTTTTTGAGGTTCACCCTCCGATGGAGGGGTGTGAGATTACGAGCGAGGCGAACCCGGGGACGGTGGATGCCACCAAGTTTGCTTCGATGCGGGAGTCGGGGTGGAATCGAATATCGCTGGGGGCTCAGAGCTTTTTGGATTCGGACTTACTGCGCTTGGAGAGGGTTCATAAGGCCGGAGAGATCGAGCGGGCCGTACTTGCGGCTCGTGAGGCGGGCTTTGAGAATGTGAACCTTGACCTGATGTTTGCTTTGCCGGATCAGAGTAGGCATGCCTGGCGGGCGAATTTGGAGCGAGCGCTAGCGCTAGCGCCTGAGCATCTTTCGTTGTATTGCTTGACGATTGAGCAGAATACGGCGTTTTACAAGAAGAACTTGCGAGGTGAGTTGAATTTGCCGGACGATGATTCGCAGCGGGATATGTACGAGGACTGCCTGCGCATCTGCGCTGAGCGGGGGTATGAGCAGTACGAGATTTCAAACTTCTCGAAGCCGAAGCGGGAGTGCCAGCACAACCTTTGTTATTGGTTTGGAGAGGCTTATGCGGGGTACGGGCCAGGGGCAGTTGGGTGTTTGCCCAGTAACTCCGACCTCGTGAGATATACGAACCTAAAGCACCCCGAGCGGTACTGCTCTGCCGTCGAGAACGGAGAGCCGATTCCCTTTGAGAGCGAATTGATTGATGAGGCGACGCAAAGGGTGGAGCGAATTATGCTTGGGCTTCGTCTGAATAAGGGAGTGAGCCACGAAGGGATGCCCGAGGGTAGCCAGGCGAAACTCGCACAACGAGGGTGGATCGGACGGGACGATCAACGGGTCTGGTTGACGGCGGAAGGGCGACATTTTTGCTCCGAAGTCGCGCTAGAGCTGATATGATGTCTCTATAGATTTGCCGGGTTTTGGACTTGGTTTAGGTTCTAGGTGAAAAAACTTTACAAAAAGTGTGAGGTTTTTCCTAAAGAATTCTGATGAGGTGCCGATAACCGTAGCGTGGGAGAAATCTCACAGAAAATTTGGGACAGAAAACGGCACGACGGGGGAGACCCCGATCACGCAAAGCCTAAGGGTCTGCATTTGTTTGCAGAAAGCCGGGTTACCTGTCTGAGATCATTGGAGCAATAAACATGCGGATTTCAGATGCGGAAGTAAAAAAGGCCCTCAGTGGATTCACTGCGGTTGATCATGCGGCGGAAGTCGAAGCCCTCAAGCAAGTTCTTGGGGTCGAGTCGGAAGCCGAGGCTGCCGAGCGCGATGCGCTCTTGGTGCGAGAAACCACTCGCAAAGTCATGGACGCCCCCGACCGAGAGGATATGATTGAGTCCTTGAAGGAGCGGATTGCGGCGGGAACCTACAACCCTTCGGCGGAGGACATCGTGGATACGATGGTTCGACGCGCGATTGCAGATCGGATGCGCTAATTCAGTTGGCGGTGAGCAGTTTGCTGTTCACTGCCCACTGTTCATGAGCAACTCTGCAACTACTGGATAATGGTCGCTTGGCCAAAGTCCGTCAAATTGCGTCTGAATCACTTCTAACTTGGTGCATCGGAAGTCGATTGAGCTGACCAAGTGGTCGATCTTCTCTCCTTCGGTCCCACCTTCAAAATTGTGGAAGGTGCCGCCTTCGAGTCCGGCTGTGTGCAGGATTCCGGGGAGAGCGAGGACTTCGGACGAGTCGGGTTCGGCATTAAGGTCTCCGACTAGGATCCAGGGTGTCAGCGGTAGGTGGCGGTGGATCAGGTTTGCGCTGTTTGCACGTGCGGGTTGTGACTCGTGGTCCCAGTGGGTATTGAAGAGGGCGAAGGTTCCGAAATCGACCCAGCTACAGATGCGCGTGATATTGTTGCCCCAGTTTTTACTTCCGGGTTCGTTTGGTGTGTCGCTGAGCCAGAAGGTGCCTTTGTCAAGCGGCGCGAAGCGGCTTTTACGCCAGAGGATCGTACAGGCTTCGCCTTCTTTATCGCCGTCATCGCGTCCAACTGAGTAGGCGGCGTAGTCGGGTAGTTGCCCAAGTAGGTATTGAAGTTGGAAATCGAGGTCCTCTTGGAAGCAGACGATGTCAGCGTCGATCTCGCGGATGACTTGGGCGGTGGCGTGGCGGCGGAGTGGCCAGGAGTGCTCACCGTCTTCGGCGAGACCGTAGCGGATGTTGAAGGTTAGGATGGTCATAAGCGAACCCATTCAGTTTTTTTTTCGCACGTAGGTGGGCATCGATCCGACCACCACTCGGAACTCTACTTTCTTCCCGTGGACTTGGCCCGAGCAAATGAAAACAGTGTAAGTCGCAAACGAGTCACTAAAGTTTTCCTCAATGATGTTGTGCTCAAGAAGTCCCCCCAGCTCTGACTCGTAGTTGGAAGGTGTCGCCAAAAACTCTTGGAGCTTCTGCTCACGTCCAGGCAACTCTATCGCCAAAAAGGTCGAGCGGATTACCCAAAAGCCTGAATTGCAACATACGATCGAACCAAATATGATTGTGAGGAATACTATGGGTTTAGCCCATCCGGGAAGAGAGTTCAACCTACTTTGCCACTTTGACAGCATCAAACATTACCCTCCAGCTCGATTTGTTTACCGATCCTTCTCCCATCAAATAGATTAAAGAAGGTTAGCAACTACGCACTGATTGTCTTCGAGAGTAGCTCGTTAGCCAGAGCTTCCTGAACCACGCCCACGTACCAGACGTCGCCTTCAATCGGCGGGGATTCGTGCCAGTCGTAGAGGTAGCCGGTCACCAACTCTTCGCCCGGGAGGCGGTCGATGAGTTTGTAGGTGGGCAGGTAGGTCTCCCGAAGGATCGGGTAGAAGTCGGAGGGCAGGGGGGGTTGCATGAGTCGATAGTCATCCGTGACATCGACCACTACCACCCTGGCCATATTGTATTCCCAGAGGTTTCCGGCGAGATTTGCCATGTTGTGAGTCCGTTCGATAGGTACAGACGGAGCAGAGGGGCAAAACGATTTCGGCGAGCCGCGAGCCGTGAGCCGTGGGCGGCTTAGTGCCCTTCGCTCAGATTAGGCCTAATGCTCGGGACTTTGTTGATGGCTTCGGGGGCGATATTCGCTTTGAGAGCATTATTCGCCTCCTTGGTTGGACTAATCTGGAGCGACTTATCCCAAGGAAGGAGAAGTGACACCCGGCGATTCTTCGGACTCAGCGGTTTGAGCGGGTACTTGAGCTTGGTATCGGCGAACCCGGTCACTCCTCGGAATCGTGCGGCTGGAACTCCTGAATATGCAAGAACCTGCCGAACGGCGATCGCGCGTTGGCCCGAGAGTTCCCAGTTGGTCATGATGTTCCCTGAGTAGGGCTGAGCGTCAGTGTGACCTTCGACAGCAATATTTCGTTGGGTATCGATGAGAACCGGGGCGAGCGTTTTAATGAGTCGACGTCCGACCGGACTGACGACTGACTGACCCGATTGGAAGAAGACGCTTCCCTTGTCTTCGAGAAGCTCGATACGAATGCCATCGATGCCGACCGTCACCTCAATATGATCAAGCATCTTCTTGAGATCGGGAATTCCTGCTATCTGCTTTTGGATTTGAGTCTGGATCAGCTGTCCCTCACCCGCTGTCGTCACACTCAATCCTTGGAAATCTCCAAGTCCTTGCCCCTTGGGACTCGTCTGATCCGAAGCAGCCTTCGCTTTGTTGACGCCATTGATTGCCGTGATGACGTTCTTTGATCGAGGTGGATTCTTCATGAATCCGTTCGGGTCATTAAAGTAGCCACTAATGCTCATTTTAGTCTCATCGTTGAGACCCATAATCCACATGACCATGAAGAACGCCATCATGGCGGTGACGAAGTCGGCATAGGCGACCTTCCATGATCCGCCATGGTGCCCCCCGTGTCCAGAGACCTTCTTCTTCTTGATGATGATGGAGTCGTTTGCCATTAGGCTGCCTTCGCTTCCTTAACGCCAGCTTCCATTTCAGCGAAACCTGGGCGGACGGCGGGGTCGATGTTTCGGCGGGCGAACTCGACACAGGTAATGGGTGCTTCGCCTCTGGCGAAGCTGAACAGGGCGTGGCGCATGCAGTTCATAAACATGCCTTCGCCGGCAAGCCGAATCTCCATTGCTTTTGCGAGAGGAGCCATGACGCCGTAGGCGAGGAGAATTCCGAGGAACGTTCCTACGAGCGCAGCGGCAACGGACTGACCGATCATGGCGGCTTCGCCACCGATTTTGCCCATCGTGATAATAACACCAAGAACCGCGGCGACGATTCCAAAACCAGGCATCGCGTCGCCGGCAGTTTGAACAGCTTGGCTTGGGAGGAGCGCAGCGTGGTGGGCGACTTCAAGGTCGAGTTCCATCATTTCGCTGAGATCGTGAGGTCCGACAGAACCAGAGAGGATCACCTTGAGAGTGTCGCAGAAGAAGTCGCTGGCGTGATGGTTATTGATGAACGCCGGGTATTTGCCGAGAATCTCGGATTCGGCAGGGTTCTCGATGTGCTTTTCGAGACCGAGCAAGCCTTCTTTTCGGGCGACGTTGAAGAGTTGGTACATCATCTTCAACAGGTCGTTGTAGGCGTCCTTCGTGTAAGGATCCGGCTTGAGGAGACCCATTGTGCCTTGGATCGCGCCCTTAACGCCCGCCATTCCATGACCTGCCATCAGCGAGCCGAAGCCCGCCCCACCAAGAATCAAGAACTCGTTGGGTTGGATCAGAACGGCAAGGTTGCCTTGGTGCATCACATATCCGACGATGACGGACAGCAAAACCACGACGATCCCGATTATTGTAAACATAGCCCGATACTCTTCCCAGGCTAGTTGTTCCACTGGGCGGTGAGTTTGCTGGCAGGTGATTTTGCCAGGTTGCTCCGCCTTTGCAGACACAAAAAGTGCCGAGATTGAATACAATTCTCGGCACTTTTACGGGGCTAAGTTAGGCTTACTTGAAGCTAGCGATCTGTTGATCGATGAACTTGATAACGCTTTCTCGACCAGTCTCTGGGTAGTCCTTAACGGCTCCCTTGGCCTTCTCAGCCCAGGTCATCGCGGCGTCTTTGTTGCCCGCATTGTAGAGAACTCCGGCGTGGTAGATGTAGGCGATTGCTGCGAGGTCCGGTTTGGACATGTTCGCGCACTCTTCGCTCATCTTCACGGCTTGAGCCTGCTCATCGCCCTTGAGTCCCTTGACGAGCATTCGAGCAGCTCCGCACCATTGGTATGCATCTACGCCTTCAACCTTACCAGCGTAAGTCTTGAAGTAGTCGTATGCCATCGTGGGGTTGGAGGTTGCGGACATTTGGACGACCTGCATCACTCGGCCACCCTTTGCCTGAGCAGGGCCAGTTGCGATGAACTTGTCGATCGCTTCCTTGTTGCCGGACTTCATGTCTGCCATGAGCTTCTTCTGAGCTTCTTGAGCAGCCTTTGCAGCAGCAGCTTTCTTCTCGAAATCAACTTTGAACGCTTCGACATCGAAGGTTCCGTTGACAATATCTTCAAGCGGCTTGTCCATTGACATGGGGTGACCGATCCAATTGATTGCTCCATCCTTCACGATGAAGGCGCAAGGGATACCGTTTTGTCCGGCAGCGCGCATCCAGGTGTTGGCAATGGTGTCCTTGTCGTCATCAAATGCGATGTTGTAACGCATCTTTTCGTCGTTCTTTGCGACCCAGTCCTTGACTCGGCTCTTGTGCTCGGCGCCGGATTCTTTGGCATCGCCCTTCTTGGCATAGTCCCAGGTGTTGACGCTGATGAAGTCAGCTTTGCCTTTGTACTTGTCAGCCATGTCGCTGAGGTGGGGCATCGAAGAGATGCATGGGCCGCACCAGGTTGCCCAGAACTCGACAACGTAAACTTTGCCAGGTTCAAAATTGGTGATGTTCTTGCCTTTGACGTATCCATCGACGGGGAAGGCGGGAACTTTGTTGCCGATTGTGAGCGGCTTGGCATCTTCGGCGAGCGCACTGGCTCCGACCAAGACCGCAGAAATGATTGCTAGAGCGTTTCTGAGTCGCATGACACCATCTTACGCCTTTTTGCGTTTTCCGGGTGCCCCGGGGCGTCAAAATGTTTAGCATAAACGATTCCCTTCCCTCCCGAATTCAGCTCCTTGACCCCACAACAATCAACCAGATTGCTGCGGGGGAGGTGGTGGAACGTCCGGCGGCAGCGGTGAAGGAGCTAGTCGAGAACTCTCTGGACGCAGGAGCAACCCGGGTTGAGATTGAACTTCGGGGCGCAGGTCGGGAGCTGATTCGGATTAGCGATAACGGGTGGGGGATGTCGGCGGAGGAAGCCAGGATGTCTTTGCTTCGTCATGCGACTTCCAAGATTCGCTCTCTGGATGATTTGAACGGCGTCTTGTCCCTGGGATTTCGCGGAGAGGCCGTGCCGTCGATTGGGTCAGTTTCGCGGATGACAATTTCGACGGCGACTGAGGACGGGATGCGGACCGTGGTTCGGGTACAAGGTGGCACTCAACTTTCGGATACGGCGGAAGCGGGACCGAAAGGGACGACTATAGCCGTCGAAGACTTGTTCTACAACACTCCAGCACGGCTCAAATTCTTGAAGTCTGATACCACCGAAGTTGGACAAATCGTTGAGGCGATCATGAAGTATGCGATCGCCTATCCGGGGGTGGCGTTTACTCTCACTCACAACGATCAGAAGGTTTTGCAGACGAGCGGAAGTGGAGATCAGTTGGAAGCGATTAGTGACGTTTGGGGGCGAGATACCGCGCGGTCTCTGGTTCCGGTTGAGGCTTCGCTCGGAGCATTAAAGCTCAGCGGGTATGTATCTCCGCCACACATCACGAAGCCTACGCGGTCGTTGCAGTATCTGTATGTGAACGGGCGTCCGATGAAGTCACGCACTCTAACCGTAGCTCTGGATCAGGCATTTCGGGATTTGACGCCGGAGCGGCGTTTTCCGCTGGTGGCTCTGAACATCGAGATTGATCCGGAGCAGATTGACGTTAATGTCTCACCTACCAAGAGCGAGGTGAAGTTTCAGCGCGAGGGGATTGCGTTTGAGGCGTTGCGGGTTTGCATTCGCGAGGCGCTCCTGGCGCACGGGATGATGCCTTCGGCGGCGCAGATCGCGCTCGCTAACCAGGCTATTCGGGAGGCTTCGGCACCAACTTCAACTCTGAACGAGATGTCGTTCTGGGCTCAGTCTCCATTGGGCGGGCCAGTGACGCCGATGAGCGACAACGCTACGGTTGACCAGGCACGGATTGAGATGCCAGCAGTGTTTGGAGCGGCTCCAGAGCTTGCACAGGGGGCGATGCCTTACATCCGGCTGCTCGATGATTTGCGCATCATCGGTCAGGCGATGAACACGTTTATCATTGCCGAGACTCGGCATGGCCTAATCGTCGTGGATCAGCACGTGGCGCACGAGCGGATCATTTATGAGTATCTGTGTGGGCTAAAGCGATCAACACTGATCGAGAAGCAGCCTCTTTTGGTTCCACAAACCCTGCACATTGATCGTCGGGCGGCGCTGATGCTCTCGGAGCGGTTGGAGGAGATTCACTCGGTTGGGTTCGATTTGGAGCCGTTTGGCGGAGATGCCTACGTGATTCGGGCTGTTCCAGCAGCTCTGCGAGGCAAGGATCCGGTTCGATATCTGAAGGATTTAATCGATGAGCTTGTCGAGTCGTCGGTAACCCGCAAGCTCGTTCCGACTCGCGAGCAGATCTGGATCATGTCTTCATGCAAAATGGCAGTAAAGGCCGGCGACCCGTTGAGCAACGCTGAGATGGAGAAGTTGTTGGTTGATCTGGCGACCACCGAGAACCCTTACCATTGTCCACACGGACGCCCGATTACGGCGACGCTGACGCACGACGATCTCCTCCGACTATTCAAGCGTATCTAAAGCCGCTAGGCTATTTGAGAACTTCTTTTACGACGTGCCCGTGCACGTCGGTTAGTCTAAAGTCTCGACCTTGATAGCGGTAAGTCAGCTTCGTGTGGTCGATGCCCATTTGGTGCATGATCGTAGCGTTCATGTCGTGGATGTGCATCGTGCCAGGCGCGTAGGTGTCTAGGCTTGGATTGATCGGCTTGCCGTCGTTGTCGACGATGTTGTAGCCATAGTCGTCGGTGCGACCGAAGACAATCCCAGGCTGGACTCCTCCGCCCGCCATCCAGCGTGTGAAGCTGCGAGGGTGGTGATCGCGGCCGTAGTTTGTGCGACTGAGCTGGCCCTGAGAGTAAACCGTTCGACCGAACTCGCCGCCCCAGATGACCAGGGTTTCATCGAGCATTCCGAGCCGCTTGAGATCTTTGACGAGGGCAGCGGAGGCTTGGTCAACGTCCTTGCACTGGATTGGGAGCTGATTCGCGAGGTCGCCGTGCTGATCCCAGCCTCGGTGGAAGATTTGAATGAATCGGACTCCTCGCTGCGCCATGCGTCGAGCAAGGAGGCAGTTGGCGGCAAAGGTTCCGGGGGTCTTGGCTTCTTCACCGTAGAGGTCAAAGACCTCTTGAGGTTCGGACTTGATGTCCATGAGCTCGGGAACGCTGGTTTGCATCCGGTACGCCATCTCGTACTGTTCGATGCGAGCGACGATTTCGGGATCACCGAAGTCGTCGTGCTGCATCGTGTTGAGCTTGGAGATGTCATCGAGCATGTTGCGCCGCGTGGTGCGGTCCATGCCGTTGGGATCTTTAAGATAAAGGACCGGATCTCCGGCAGAGCGCATGCTCACTCCTTGGTGCTGGCCGGGTAGGAATCCGGTTCCCCATAGGCGCGTGTAAAGGGCTTGGTCGGCGTCGCCTCGGGTGACTTTGGAGTGCAGAACAACGTAGGTGGGCAGGTCGCGGTTGAGCGAGCCGAGGCCGTAGCTGACCCACGCACCAAAGCTCGGGCGACCTGGGAGCTGGCTTCCAGTTTGGATGTAGGTGACGGCGGGGTCGTGGTTGATCGCCTCGGTCCACATCGATTTGACAACGCAAAGCTCTTTGGCGATGCTTCCAGTGTGGGGCAGGAGTTCGCTAACCCAGAGTCCGTCTTGATTGTTGTCGTACTTCTTGAACTTGAACTTCGATGGGGCGAGCGGGAAGCGGGCTTGACCGCTGCTCATGGTGGTCAGCCTCTGACCGTTCCGAATCGTTTCCGGCAGGTCCTTATCGTATTCGGCTTCAAGCGTGGGCTTGTAGTCAAACAAATCAAGCTGACTTGGACCGCCATTCATGAAGAGCATGATGACTGTTTTGGCCTTTGGCGCAAAGTGGGGCATCGACGGCAGCCCCGGCATCGCTTTGCCCATGGGAGCCTTTTGCGCCAGTGCTTCGCTGGCGGCGAGGAAACCGCCCATCAATCCACCCGACCTCAGAAGGGTGTGAAGGGCGGCGGAACCGACGCCCATGGCCGAGCGACCGAACAGCTCGCGCCGGGTCATCAGGAGTTCTGCTTCGCGTAGTGGGTTCATGGCTATCTAGTGTTGGGTGAGAAATTCGTCAAGGTTGAATAGGGTGGAGGCGATGAGGCTCCAGGCGGCTTGGTCAACAAAGTCTTGTTTGCGATCAATGGGAGCGAGACCGATCTGGATGACTCCGGCTGCATCTTGCGGCCGCTGAGAGAACATCTTCTGGTAACGCTTGAGGCTTCCCATGAGGATGGTTCTTTCCCTCTCGGAAGGCTTTCGGCTTAGTGCCGTTCTGAATGCGAAGTCAAGGCGACTTTCGTCGGTCGGCTTGGTGGCTAAGATTTTCTCCCCGAACTTACGCGCCGCTTCAAAAAAGGCGGGCTCGTTCATGGTGGTGAGCGCTTGAAGGGGGGTATTCGTGATGGATCGGCGCACCGCGCATGCTTCGCGGGTAGGAGCGTCGAAGGTGCTCATGACGGGATGCGGCGAGGTTCGCTTCCAGAACAGATACAGAGTCCGGCGATAGATCGACGGGTCGACATCCTGGACGTAATCCTTGGTATTGGACGCAGATTGGGCGACCTCTTCCCAAAGTCCAGCTGGTTGGTAGGGCTTAAACCCGTGTCCGTACTGGCGCTGTAAAAGGAGTCCACTTGCCTGGAGCACTCTATCTCTTAGGACTTCAGCATCGAGTCTAAACTTCGGACCTCGGCAGATCAGCCGATTCTCGGGGTCCTTTTGAAGCTTCTCTGGGGTAACCGCTGATGACTGCCGAAACGCCGCGCTGGTGACAATCATCCTGTGAAGCTTTTTGAGGCTGAATCCCTCCTTACGGAAAGTAATCGCTAGGTGATCGAGAAGTTCTGGGTGAGACGGCCACTCGCCTTGGTTCCCGAAGTCTTCAGCAGTTTTTACAATGCCCGTTCCAAAGTGTTGAAGCCAGATTCGATTAACGACGACACGCGTGGTGAGCGGATTCTTTTCATCAATCAGCCATTTGGCCAATCCCAGCCGATCGGCTTGGGGCAATTTGGTTTCAAACACATCAGGCAGCTTGCGTGTTGCCGGCTCTTTTCGTCGGTCGTATTCGCCTCGATCTAGAACGAATGCCGGACGAGGCTTCAACATCTCTTCTGCAATAAGCGTTTGGGGAATCTCTTTTTCCGTAAGGATCTTCTTGGCGATGAGCTTCCTATATTCAACGCATGCTTTGGTTTCTGGACCGTATTGAAGATACGCTTGAACGACTTTGATTGGCTCGGTTCCCTTGAGAGCGGCATCAATTCTAGTCACCGCTTCGCTGCCCAGCGTCACCATAAGCCCATCCGGACCACTTCCGTTGGCCACCTTGATCAGAAGCTCGTTTTCACCCTTGCGGAGTTGAGCTTTTACGGCATCCACCCCTTGAGTAATACCGCGGGAAACAAAGTTGCTGTGAACCAACTTCCCGTTGACCCACACGCGAACTCCATCGTCACTGGACACTCCGAACTCGAGCAGTTGCTCTCGGTCCGAGACTAGTTTTGTTCGGAAATAGGCATTTGAAAGATTGGCGTTGATCGCTTGAACCGCGACTCCAGGAGTGATTTTGATCGGCCTCCAATTCTCCAACTTTTCGTCACTGTTAAATGTCTCTTCGAAGGAGCCTCTACTAAACGGACCGCAGATCTCCCAATCCATTGTTGTCACCAAAGGTGGCGAGTTTGTCTCGAGCCATTTTCTTGCCTGCGCGGCATCTGCGCTTTGCTCGATTTCCGTCATGCGCGACTGAACCGTGTTTAGGAGCGCCTCTTGAGCGGGAGTTGGGTCCGCAATGACTGGTGGTGGGAGAAGATCATTGCCGTCGAACGGGGCGTCCTTGGTGGAGTTAAAGAACGCATACATCCCGTAGTAATCCTTCTGGCTGATGGGATCGTACTTGTGGTCGTGACACTTGGCGCAACCAACGCTCAGTCCAAGAAAAACGGTTGAGGTTGTATCCACCCGGTCGAACGTGTTGCGAACCAAGACTTCCTCTTCGATAGATCCACCTTCATTCGTTGTGGGATTCATCCGAATATAGCCTGTTGCAACTTTCATTTCCCTTGTGGGGTTCGG
>JARXAE010000012.1 GCA_029866005.1 Fimbriimonas sp.
ACTCAGATCATCGTTTTGCCAAATCCGTTGATTCTGTTGACAACTCCCAGACGGCGAAGCTGTTCGTTACAAATGGCTGGAAGCGCGTTTTGTTGGCGTGTATCACCTACGGTCTTTTTTTCGGGTCAATCTATTTTTTGCTCTCCACGGCGGGACAAACCCGTATGCGATCGATTCCAGACTTTATGGTTTTGTTCATGATGTTTGTTCTGCCGGGATTCTTAACTGGGCTTAGCGGATGCGCATTTGGAACGAATCTCAAGCTACTCAGCATTGAGGTGACTTGTGTCTTGAGCGTTTGCCCCTTGTTGATCGTGTCGGGTTTCTCGCTAGTCGGGCTCCTCGTCGTTTCCGTTCCGTTTGCCGCTTTCGTTTTTATGAGCTATTCTGTTGCCAAAAGACCAAACATCAACGAGCTCGCGTTCGGAGGAATAATGGTTTTAGCGACCGTGCCGTCCTTTTGTTTCGGTTGGTTTGCGTTGCTTCTCCCGGGTCTCGGTTACTTCGGCTTATATGTAGGCGTATTAGTCGCGATCAGTTGCCTTACCGTTGCGTCGATGGTCTTTGGTGGCTGTATCGTCAACTGGATTGCAAGATTGGCGAAGTCCTAACATTCCTCTGAGAGTTGTTAGTTGTTTGGACGCCTGCTCCTACCTCGCTTAGCTAGTCGATTGCCTCGACCTTCTCCGTCTTCCCTAAGAACCCAAGCGCCAGCGCGAGCATAATCACGCATCCACCGATCACCGCATTCCGCCCCGGAAGCTCGCCCTTAAACACCCACCCGATCAACGCCGCCAAAGGCGGTTGAAGAGCGATTCCGACGACGAGCTGAGTCAGCGGAACCGATTCGACAATCCGGTACCAGATCGTAAACGTGATCAAACCGGAAATGAAGATCAGATACAGCACCGGCAGATAAGCCTCGAACGACGTGCCAAACGTGATTGGCAGAACCGAGGGCAGAAGCAAGGGCATCACCCAAAACGAAACCCCGCCTCCCAGCATCTGCGCCGATAAGACACTGACCCCGGAAGAACGCCGACTGATCCGAGCCGCGATGACGCCCATCAAGCACTCCAACATCACGCCCAACCCGAACGTCAGGTTGCCCTTCGCGTGCCCGACTAACGAAGGAAATGCAAATCCAACCGCGACAATATATGCCCCCACAAACGAGAGCGCAATCGCCGCCACGCGCCGAGCAGAAAGCCGCTCATGGAGAACAAAGTAGGAAAGCAAACCCGTGAAAATCGGTGCCGTCGAAAGAATGACCGTCCCCTCTACTTCGCTCGCCAAGCCCTGCTTCACCAACCCCATCGAAAGATAGAACAGCATGTGCGAAGGGCCAAACAAAAAGAACCCGATTCCAAAACACTTCCACCAATCCCGTTTTGTCAGCGCAACATGTCCGGTGATCTTCCTGAACCAGCTGCTACGCAATAGCAGGAGCATCATCAAAGCGAGTGAAGTCCATCTCGCCAGTCCCACCGCCGCCGGCGAAAACCCCCGGTTCGTAGCCGCCGAAACCATGAAGTTCACCGGCGTCCAAAGCACGTTGAGCAGGCATACAATGCCAAAAATGTGCCGAGGTGGATTGGCAGTTTGCAAGGTATTACTGTGACACATCGCAAGGAAACATTTGGTGTAGTAAAGTAGAGCCATGCTCCTCGCCGCGTTGCTGACCACCGCCGCACTCCCCAAGCTCCTCGTCTTCTCCAAGACGACCGGCTTCCGTCACGACTCCATTCCCGCCTGTGTCGAAGCAATCCGAACCCTTGGCCAAGCGAACAAGTTCGAAATTGACGCCACCGAGGACGCCGCCGTCTTCACCAAGGACAACCTCAAGCAGTACCGGGGCATCATCTTCGCCATGACCACCGGCGATGTCCTCAATCCAGACCAGCAAACTGCCATGCAGGAGTTCGTCGAGCGAGGCGGTGGTTGGGTCGGAGTCCATAGCGCGAGCGACACCGAATACGACTGGCCCTGGTACGCCGATCTCGTCGGCGCCTACTTCAAGAGCCACCCACCCGGAGGGCAAACTGTCAAGCTCACCGTCGAAGATCCCAAGCACCCATCCATGAAGGGCCTCCCCCTCGAGTGGTCCCGCGCCGACGAGTGGTACGACTGGAAAGCCAACCCCCGCTCCAAAGTCCACGTCCTCATCTCCGCCGACGAAAGCACCTACAAGAAATCCGCACCCGAAGACCACCCCATCACCTGGTGCAATCCCGCCAAAAAAGGAAGATCCTGGTACACCGAAATGGGTCACTTCAAAACCGCCTATACCGAACCCCTCTACCTCCAACACCTCCTCGGCGGAATCAAGTGGGCTTGTAAACTGCGGTAATGTGGAACTAACTAGTCAGGATGACTGGTCATAATAGAAACATGATTACAGTTAATGCAACTGAGTTCAAAGCAAAGTGCCTCCAGTTTCTAGACGATGTGCGAGATGATGGTCAAATCGTGATCGTAACTAAACACGGCGAACAAGTTGCCCAGTTGATCCCGATGGCAACTAAGGAACGTCCGAAGGTGAAGGCTGGCTTCATGAAGGATCGAGTGAAAATCCTCGGCGATATCATGGAGCCGTTTGACGACGCCTGGGTAACGGATGATAAGTGGTTATAGATACTCACATCCTCATTTGGTTTGTGACCGAGAATCCGCGACTATCGACAGGGGTTCGGGAGATCCTCGAAACTGCACCATCTGAAGTGTATGTCTCGGCGGTCAGCCTGTGGGAAATTGCGATGTCGCATGAGCGGGGCAGGTTAGGGCTAGAGTTTGAAGACCTAACTTCGGGAATTCTCGAAATGGTAAATGTTCCGGGCTTCAACCTGGCCCCTGTCACCGCAGAGATTGCAATTCGCTCCAGGACACTTGAATTCCCACACAATGATCCAGGTGATCGATTTATTGCCGCTACCGCATTTGAGTTGCAACTGCCATTGGCTACTGTGGATCGAAGACTCCACAGCCTGCCCTGGCTCAAGACGATCCAGTAGACTAACACCACAGATGTCAGAGTTTGATCGCGCGTTCAATATCGGTCGGGGCTACTTCGACCGAGCCAAAGAGGCCATCCACGGCGGAGCCGACGCTGACCAAGTCGCCGCCGCCGAGCTGGAAGAAGCCCTCGCAAACCCCGTCATCACCGCCCAAGTTGAGGCCAACAACGCCGAGAAAAGCCTCCGGCAAGAGCTCACCGAGATGACCGAAGAGGAAGCCCGCCTCATCCTCGGCCTCGACAAAGACGCCAAATACCCCGTCGTCAAAAGCCAACACGAAAAGTTCCTCTCCCGAATCAACGAGTTCGGCAAAAACAACCCCACCAAGAAGTCCATCGCCGACCGCGAACGACGCCGAATCGAAAAGGCCTTCGCGATCCTCAGCAAAAATGTCGATTCCACCGAGAAACGCTTCGGCTCCCTAGAGATCGAGTAGCCGATCGAATAAACTGCCTCCGTGCAGTATCGAGAACTCGGCAAAAGCGGCGTCAAAGTATCAGAAATCAGCCTCGGCTGTTGGACCATGGGCGGCCTCAACTGGGTCAACGGAAACCCCAACGGGTGGGCAAACGTTGATGAAGCCGAAGTCATCGCTGCCATCAAAGCCGGGATCGATGCCGGAGTCAACCACTTCGATAATGCCGACGTCTACGGCAACGGCAAAGCCGAGCAAATGCTCGCCCGAGCCTTCGACAAACTCGGCCTCAACACCAACGATTACGTCGTCGCAACCAAAATCGGCCACTTCCCCGGAACCGCCGCCCACGCCTACGAGCCCGCCCACATCCGCCACCAATGCGAGCAGTCCCTCATCAACCTCAAGCGCGACTACATCGACGTCTACTACTTCCACCACGGCTCCTTCGGCGACGGCGATTTCTACCTCGATGACGCCGTCGAAACCATGAACCGCCTCGTCGAAGAAGGCAAAGTCCGCGTCAAAGGCCAATCCGCCTACTCCGCCGACGACTTCGAGCGAGTCACCCCCAAAGTCCAACCCGAGTGCCTCCAAAGCTGGGCCCACGCCCTGGACGACCAGTTCATCCGCCCCGGCTCCCGAGTCGCCAACCTCATGGCCGAAAAGGGAATGACCTTCGTCGCATTCAGCCCCCTCTCCCAAGGCCTCCTGCTCGACAAGTTCGATCCATACAACCCCCCCCAGTTCGAGGAAGGCGATAACCGCCGTGGTCGCTCCGGATTCGAAACCGAGAACCTCCTCGCCCTCAAACCCAAACTCGCCAAGCTCAAAGAGCGATTCGGTGACTCAGTCGAAGACCTCGCCGGAGTCGCCCTCCGCTACGTCCTCAACATGCCCAACGTCGCCTGCGCCATCCCCGGCTTCCGCAACGAGCGACAAGTCAAAGCCAACCTCGCCGGCGTCACCCGCCAACTTAGCGAAGAGGATATGCAGTTCATCAAGGATGCCCTCGCCTGATTTGAGATATAATTCGGTTCCCGAATGAATGAGTCGCTAATTAGCCTTGCCTGTCAGATCAACGATCTGATCTCCGTCGCCCTGCGCCCCGCGCTGGATGAGCAAGGCATCACCAGCGCCTCATTCGCCATCCTCAGCTCCGTCAAAGCCGCCGACGGCCGCGAGACCCAAGCTGAAATCGGCCGCCGCCTCGGCCTCAGCCGAGCCACCGTCAGCGAAGCCGTCACCGCCCTCGTCGCCCAAGACCTGGTCCTCCGCAAACCCTCCGTCGAAGACGGCCGAGCCGTAACCCTTGTCCTCACCGGCAAGGGCCACCAAAAAGTCAACGCCGTCCTCAAGCGAATGCAAGAAGCCGAAGCCGAAGTCACCGCCCGCCTCATGGACAGGGAAGTAACCTCCACCGCCAAGGTCCTCAAAAAGCTCATCTACGGCCTCGAGCGACTGTAACCACGTATGGAGTGCGCGAAGCAATTCGCGCTTTCACTTGCGTCGCCGTAAGAACCGTAAGCAAAGCCGCCGACCCATTAGCATGGAAGCAGAGCCCAAAAAGTTGTAACCGCGCACTCCATACGCTATCTACCGTTTACCTTGAACGCCGCCTACTCTTGGACTAAGCCAGCAGCTTCCTGCGTCGGGTCATGACCATCGACGCTAGGCTCCCTGCGATTGCCGCTAAGCACCAGGATCCTCCAACCCAAATGATCACCCCGAGAAGCGCGGAAGTCCACTCGCTCTCAATTCGGTCAACTCTACTGGTATTCAGAGCACTTTGGAAAGCCGCGAGCTGCAACTCCCGGCGACGCTGATAAGAATGCAGATTAGTCAACTGCAGTCGGACATAGCTCTTTGCATCGTTTGCTCTGACCGTGTTGGTGACAATTTTGGGCCTCCATGCACTTGGATCGAAGATAGTTCCCATTCGGCTCCAATCAACGGTAGTTCCGGCAATTCGGCCCCGTTCTCGAAACGATCTTGATGCTTCGTTTGGTCTTATCCGATACTCCACCTTCGCAATTTCTATCGGGGCGGTGTTGGATGGCGATAAGCCCTTGATAGTTTCTCGCCAGCTTTGGGCTGCTTGGCTCTCGAGAGTGCGGAATTTGCTATTTGAATCAAGCATTCGCTTGTAATTGTCGTGAGCATAACCATACGTCATCGTGCCTCCATCTTTGATATGGATAAGATTTGAGATCGAGACAATAAAGAGCCCAAACGCCAAAACTCCCGCAGCAAAAAACGTCGGTCCTGACAAGCGCCTGCGCAACACCAATCCGGCGTAGACGGATACTACTGGGACTGTCAGCGTGACCAGGTAGCCGTATTGCATGGGAATAAGGGTGAGTGATGCCGCTACAACCGCCAGGAGAGCAAGAGCAACGGACCAGTTCTTCACTAAACTCGCAGAGGCAGTTCGTACGAACTCGCGAGCAACCCTCGAAGGGGTTCCTAGCCGATCCATGGCAGCGTGCGCTGCTTGCTGGTCCGATACACCTCGCGAAACAAACTCTGCTTCGGTCTCCTCTAAGTGTTCTCGTAACTCCATTAGTGTCACAGTCGCTTTATCTGATCCCAGCGGAGCCACGATACGAGCGTAAATCTCCGCCAGATACCACTCCTTCACGTTCACGCTCATCAGTTCGCCTCCGATGGCTTACTGCCCATAATTCCGCTCACCGACTCCGCGAATCGTCTCCAAGCCGACTGGTGCCGCGCCAGCTCTTTCGTCCCCTCCGGAGTAATCGCATAAACCTTCCGATCTGGCTTGCCCTCCTGCGGGACCCACTTAGCAACGATAAACAGCTCCGACTCCAGCTTGTGCAAAGCCGGATAAAGTTGCCCCTCGCCGTACTTCAAAACTTCGCCGCTCCGCAACTTGATCTGCTTGGAAATCTCATATCCATGCAAATCCCGCTCACTCAACACGGCCAACACCAATGCCTCCAAATCTCCCTTAAATGCCATCGTCTGAATACCTCTGATTTCTAGGTATCTCAACTATACATCAAAACAAGATGTATGCATGCAAAATGTTAGAGAAGAGAACCGGCGCCAAGCTGAAAAGCAAAAAGAGCTCCTCAACGAGGAGCTCCCTTAATCCTAAACTCGCGCCTTACTTCGGCAACGGCAAGTCAAACGCACTCAAGAACGACCGCAGAGCCTCGATCCGCCCCGGAGTCCCAAGCTCAACATTGTAAGGCCGACCCCGAGCGTCGATAATCAGCCCAACCGTCCCCTCAATCAAGTTCGTCGTCTGATTCCGCGATCCGCGCGACTTGTCAAACTTCGTCACCGTCACCGGCTTGCCCTTTCCGGCGCCAACATCAAAGTTCCGACCCGGCTCAACCGTAATCGAATCGCCCATCGAATCCAAGAACGGCACGACCTTAATCTCGCCAAACGCAACCGACTCATCAATCCCCGAGCCATGCACCCGAACGCAGTGCTCCCCGGCCTTGCCCACACCAGTAGGAGCAACGCAGGTACCAACCCGAACGATACAATCCCGCTCAAAGACCTCTTTCGCCGCGTCATACAAGTGCTCAGACAACACCCCAAGGTGCGGCATCATGAAGATCGAGTCAACCGTCAGCATCGTGATGCCCTCCGGCTGGTAGGCGTCCATCATCATCAGCGCCGCCTGCGCTCGGTTCGGCGCGTGCGAAAGCACCCCGCCGGACCCAATCACCATGTCCAGCTTCATCATGTTGACAAGAGTCGAACCCGACGACTCCTGGTCAAAAATCTGCCCAACATCCCGCTGCTGAGCCGAACCCGTCAAGTTCCGCGCCAACGACTTGTGGTGCTCAAACGCCAACCGCAAAGCCTCGCGCGAAACCGCGTGCTCGATCAACAAATCCTCATAAGTCTGCGGAATCGTCGTCGGACGAATCATCTTATTGCGAAGTCGGTTCCGAACCTCCGCCGGGTCGATCTCAAACGGCAGCCAGCGAGCAATATTCTCAACCCCCGCCTCCTTCAAAACGTTACAAATCGAGTACGACATCCCCAGGTTCGCCGATACCGTTCGGTTATAAATCCGCTCCCCACCCGGAGTCGCCTCAAAAACCGAGAAAACGTCCGTCGTCGCCCCGCCAATATCCACGCCCAGAACGTTGATCCCTTCCTGCCGCGCATATTCGTTCAGCAACTTGCCAACCGCATTCGGAGTCGCCATGACCTCAAACGAAGCCCAATCCAGCAACTTCGAATACCCCGGAGCCTGCTGCATAACGTGCTCCAAGAACATCTCGTGAATCTCTTCCCGCGCCGGACCCAGGTTCTCCGCATCCAAAGCCGGACGCAGGTTATCGACGATCTTCGTCGCAATCCCGTCGCCCAAAACGCCCGCAACCTTCTCCCGAGCCTCCACGTTCCCCGCAAAAATAACCGGCAACTGCATATCGCCAAATCGCGGCTTAGGGTCCGCTCGGCGAATAACCTCCGCCATTTCCACAAGCCGATCAACGTTCCCGCCGTCCGTTCCGCCCGACATCAAAATAATGTCCGGTCGCAACTGCCGCAACCGCTCAACCTTCTGGAAGTTCTTCCGGCCATCATCAACCGCCAAGGTGTCCATCAAAATCGCCCCCGCGCCAAGCGCCGCGCGCTCCGCCGACTCCGCGCTCATCGCCTTAACAACGCCCGCAACCATCATCTGCAATCCGCCGCCCGCCGAAGAAGTCGAAACGTAATAGTCCGACCCATCCAAAGGCCCCGAAGACGTCCCCGTAGCAACATCATCCTTCGTCAACCGATGAACCGTCCCGTCCTTAATCAAAGTCCGCCGACCCGTGGCGTAACCCTCCGGAACCGTCTGCTCAGTAATCTCCTCGAGCTCGGTCAAAGCGTTCAAAACCCCAATCGTAACGTCCTCAAACGGCCGCTCAACCGTCGTCGGAGCCTCGCCCCGAGCAACAAGGCGATAC
>JARXAE010000033.1 GCA_029866005.1 Fimbriimonas sp.
GCAGTGCAGAACCCATAGCCCCTAGCGAGAGCAAAGACCGGGTTGCAGCGGTTTACAGGGCCACTTGCGATCAGCGCGGCGTCGTGGCACTTCTCAAGCCAAGCCTCGTCAGGCAAAGGAAGCTCATCGAGCGTCCCTCCAAGAGCGCGCACCATCTGATACAGGGCGCAAAGTGTCGCCGTATAGGTCTTCGTTGCCGCCACCGAATTCTCCGTAGCAACGGACAACAATACGGAGGATTGCGCCGTCTTGGTCAGACGAGAATCGGCAGTGTTGGTTATCCCCAGCGTCATATGTCCCTGCTCATTCATATAAGCAAGAAACTCGGCGACATCTGGCGCTGCCCCGCTTTGGCTGATCCCAATCGCGAGCGTTCGTCCCGGAAAACGAAGTGAAGAATGGTAGCGGGTAATCACCGAAGGAGCCGCTAGCGAAACCGGGATTCCAAGGTGGATTTCAATCAAATACCGTGCGTAAAGAGCCGCATTATCCGACGATCCCCGCGCGGCAAGGAGCACCATATCGAACGGCGCCTGACCCGCAAACATTGACTGAAACTGTTTGAGATAAGACCCAGAATTTGAGGCCAGTAAAGCCGGTTGCTCCCGAATCTCTCGCTCCATCAGCACGCCCAAACTTGACAGACCATTTCGCACAGGGAAGAGGTTACCAAACCCCGTCGCTGAGCAAACGATTGCGAGGTGTGACAAACTTATGAAGTGTTGCAAAGATTTGTTCTTCTGGTCGTGCTGCTCACTGCGTTCGGTTGTGCTCGGGAAGCTTCCAAGCCAGTGACGGCGAACCAGCCACCCGAGTTAAGCTCAAACGTCGATCGACCTGAAGAGACTAAGCTAGACCAAAAAACTTCACTAGAAAATCTCGATAAAGATCACGAACTTAAAGCCTACGCTGGAGCAACTGAAACCACTGGGGAAGTCTTCAAACGTGGTGATGGCGGAACCAAGTTCGTCGTCGAATTCACCACCAAAGACGACTCGAAGAAGGTGACGGAATTCTACAAAAAAGAGCTTGGTGACGGCAAGACCGACGCCAAAGGAATTGGAACCAGTATGGGGATGACAAAGGCCAACGGGAGTGTCATCGTGATTGCAGAACCCGCAGGAACTGGGGCAAAAGTTAAGGTCACGCTCATCAGTTACACGAAGTCCTAGTCATCATATTGCGTACACAAAGAATTGGGGCTAGAATATTGGTCAGGTGAGGCGCATGCCGCCCACACAAAGGAAAGCATGGCTAACATTCAAGACATCGAAGGCATCGGCCCAGCGTTCGGCGAAAAGCTCGAAGCTGCTGGCATCAAGACCGTTGAGGCTCTTCTCGAGCAGGGCGCATCCGCCGCTGGCCGAAAGGCAATCGAAGAGCAGACCGGTATCGACGGTGGAAAGATCCTGACCTGGGTCAACCACGCAGACCTATTTCGCATCAAGGGTGTAGCTGGTCAGTTCTCCGAGCTTCTCGAAGCTTCAGGAGTCGATACTGTTGCCGAGCTCGCTCAGCGCAATCCAGCAAACCTTGCCGCAAAAATGGGCGAAGTCAATGCTGAGAAGAACCTCGCGAACCGAGTTCCTTCCGAATCGGAAGTCGAGAAGTGGATCGAAGAAGCAGGCACTCTGCCAAAGATCGTCACGCACTAACCTATTGCCAGGGCGCACGACCCTTGGGTTGTTCACCCAAAACCCAACAAGCGGGGTCACGATCTTTCCAGTTCGTGACCTCGCCCTCATTTCGGCTTGCAAAAAGTGCGTCGATGTCGAGGTTTTCAACGACCAGCGCATCTTCGTTCAGCGGAGTTTCAGCCAGAATCGCCTCCATCGGGAACGGTGCCATGCTCGGCGCAATAATCGCGCTAGAACCGTAACTCTCTGGCACCGGCTCACGCCCGATGTCGCCGACCAGCGAGGCATGAAGGACAAACACCTGATTCTCCACCGCCCGGGCAAGGCAAGACCAGCGCACACGCTGAAAGCCGCGCCTCGTCTCTGTCCACGCTGGTACGGCGTGGATCAACATTCCATCTTCAGCAAGCTTTCGGGGACCCTCGGGGAACTCAGAATCGTAACAGACACTGACGCCCAGGTTTCCAGGTAAGGGCTGAATTCCCATCCCCCCAACAATTCCCCAATCACTGCGCTCATAAACCGTCAGCTTGTTCTTTTGCTGAATATAAGTGGATCCATCTGGGTATGCAATTGTGCAGATGTTAAAAATCTCTCCGTCAAGCTCCCGCAAATGTGACCCACCGACGATTACCATCCCCGAGTTTTGAGACATCCGACTCAGCCAGTCTTCAATGGCGTCGGCGTACTGAACCAAATACTTTGGAGCATCCTCAGCGCGAACCTTTGGTGCAATTTGGAGGAGCTCAAGGCAAAAAAGCTCTGGGAGAACAACCAGCTGGGCGTTGCGATCATCAGCTTCGATGAGGAATTTTTGGGCGTGATTCCAGAACGCAGCATCGCTCCGCAATGGCTGAATTTTCCAGTTAGCCACGGCCGCACGGATTGTCATGGTCGCCACTCCAGCAGCGCAGCCGCATTGCCCGATTCCGGGTCTTCCATGTAGTTTGTCAGCACGTCGGTCATCGTAAGGCCCATCTTGAGAAGCGGGGTCAGAGTCCTATCCTCGACCTCGCCTCTGGAAACTGCCCAAGCGTAAAGCTCGGCGGTAGGGAAGTGATTATGAATGAAATCTGGGAGCCGGCACGCGGTCCCGTATCGCGAGTAGCCAGTTTCCACAAGTCTAAATCTTGCCTGATACAACGCTTTGGCGACGCCGCGTCGACGGAATTCGGGGTGAACGGAGACGTCCAAGCCATAGACCGTTGAGCCTTCCGCATCGAAGTTCTCTAGGAAACAACCCCCGACAGTCTCGTCCCAAGACCGATGGGCATGCCAGTCAATTTCCGATATGAGGGTGTTGCTACAACTTGCGACAACTTGACCATCAGACACGCCCACAAACTGGCCCTCGGGAAAAAGCTCCAGATGCCTGCGGAGATGCTCGTGTTTCCAAAGTAAATCGGCATCGAAAGGTGGCGGAAAGCAAAGCGTCTGAAGCGCGACGACGCCATCCAGATGCCGTAGCTCCATGGGTTCAACGCTAAAAGTCAAAGTTGAATTCCGAGCAAGTCGAGGATGCGCTGGAGGTCGTCATCCGAGAAGAATTCAATCGTGAGCTTGCCCTTGTCGCCATCGCGACTCAGCTTCGTAGGCAACGCAGTTCGCTCACTCAAAGCAGTTTCAAGCTGCTTCGTATAAGCATCTTTCTGCTCAGCCCTTTTGGGTGCCTTGGGGGCCTCGTCAGGCTGTTTGCAAAGCCGCTCGACGTCGCGCACGCTCAGACCCTTGATCAGGATCAACTCGTAAATCGCAAGTTGCTTCTCCGCGGTCGGCAATGCTAGCAATGCGCGCGCATGACCTTCCGAAATCACTCCTTCCTGGAGTCCCTGAAGAATCTCTTCGGGCAGTTTCAAGAGACGAAGGGTGTTGCTGATCGATGAACGCGTCTTTCCAACCCTGATCGCAATCTCTTCTTGATTAAGTCCGAACTCGTCCGAAAGCATCCGGTATGCAAGTGCGGACTCAAATGCGGAGATGTCTTCTCGCTGAACGTTTTCAATGATCGCGAGTTCCAGCGACTCCTGCCCCGCCGCGGACTTGATAATCGCCGGAACCTGCTTGAGACCCGCAACCTGCGAAGCCCGCCATCGCCGTTCCCCCGCGATCAGCTCGTATTTGTTTCCCCCGATTGGCCTGACCAAGATCGGTTGCAAGACCCCGTGAACTCGTATGGAATCAGCAAGCTCCTCGAGAGCATCCTCGTCGAAGTGGCGTCGAGGCTGTCGCTGATTCGGCACGATCTGCCCGACGGGAAGGTCGCTCACACGCGTATCCTCGCCTCCTAACACCATCTGACTCAGCCCTTTCCCAACTCCGCGTGCCATCGTAGAAGGACATTATGACAGTTGGATCAGCTCGCAATCCTTGAACTACTCAAGGAGGCGCAGAATCTGTTGGGGCATCTGGTTCGCCTGACCCAGAATTGCGATTCCAGTCTGCTGAATCACCTGGTTCTTTGTGAACTCTGTCATTTCAGAAGCAACATCGGTATCGATCAAGTCACTTTGAGCTGAGCTCAAAGTTTCATTGAGAACCGCCAATGATCGGCTCCTTGATTCCAATGTATGAGTCTGAAAGGCGCCGATTCGACCTCTTAGTGAGTTAACTTCGCTCATCGCCGCATCAAAGAGCTGCATCGCCTCTTGAGGACCCCCAGAGGACGTCACGTCAACGGAGGCAAGCGTCTTTCCAACGATGGTGTTTGCTGCTAGTTTGGTCGTTCTGGTGTCCCCAAGGATCATTCCCAGAGTTTCTCCGGCATCAGTTCCCACCTGAATTCGAGTCTGATTTCCGAGAGAAACTTGGGCAATCGAGACTCCTGCAAAAAGCGCGGGTGCTCCATTTTCCTGCCCAACCATGATTGAGTTACCCTCTGAGTCGGTCATGAAAGACCCATTTTGACCGAGCAAGCGTCCACCCGTGAACTCGATAACCTGAACACCGTTTTCCGTTGGGACTTGGATGTTCGCCACGCTGTCTGCGCCAGTGATGGTTTTGGCAGGCGAGGGTACTGAATTGAGGACTCCGTTTGGATCAAGAAGATTGATGGGGTACCGCGATCCGGGCTGAATAGAGTCGAGTCTCACGAATTGCGCGCCAACTGGACCTGACAGGGCGGCCTGGACACCAGTTTGAGATGCAGCTGCGTTCAAGCGATCGACTACTGATTGAATCGTATCGGAGCCAGGGTCGACACTGAACGACACCCCATTAATACTCAACGCACCGCCAACGACCGGTGCGGTTGGGCTCGCAAACGTGATGTCATTATCGATCCTCTCGCGGGCATGTGCAACGACTTGTTGGAGAGTGATCAGGCCCGAAGCGAGCGGGACGTTCCCAAGCTTCCCTTGGAAATTGAGACCAGTCGTTGCAGTTGCTCTTGTAACCGCAACGTCGATTCCTGCTGTTCCGTCCAATATGTTTTTTGCTCCCCACTTGGTACCCGTCGCCACCCGGTCGATACTTCCGACAATGGCGTTGATTTCATCATTGAGCGCTTGGAGTTGAGGTGTGCTGAGAGCGGCAGAGTTTCCGGCTTGGACCGCAATCGCACGACCCTGGCTCAGGAGGCGGCTCACCTCGCCCAGTGCCGCGTCCACTGCTTTGGACATGTTGACCGCGTCTTGAGCATTCTGGTTGACGTTTTCGAGCGCTTTGAGCCGGGTGCGGATGATGTCGGCAGTAATTGCCACGCCGGGATCATCGGAGACCTTATTGATCCGGAGACCTGAACTCAGGCGACTTGTTGAGCTGGTTAGCTTCTGGTTGACCCGATCGAGCTGACCCTGGACACCGAGAGCGTTAATGTTGTGATTGATTCGAAAACTCAAGCTGTTGACCCCGTAAAAATACGGTCCTCAAAGGTTTAAGTCGGCTTGTTTCTGGCTTTCTTTAGCCTGGTTCCATAGCTTGTCCCACTCCTCAAGAGTTAGCTCTTGTAGAGGCTTAGATGCGGCTTCTTCCATGTGCTGAAAGCGAGATTGAAATCGGTTAAGCATGACTCGAAGTGCATCTTCGGCATCAACCTTCTGCCACCGGGCAATGTTGACGATAGTGAAGAGCAGGTCACCGATCTCATCACGGACATCATCTTTTTCTCCGCTGGAAATCGCCTCTTTGAGCTCAGCAACCTCTTCGTGAACCTTGTCTAAAACTCCTTCAAAGTCTGGCCACTCGAATCCTGCTCGGGCCGCCCGTTTGCTGACTTCATGAGCTCGCGCAAGCGCTGGAAGCGCTTGGGGAACGCCAGCGAGAATTGACCGTACCTTCTCAGTCTGCTTGATCTTGTCCCAGTTCTTCAGAACCTCATCCGAGTCGGCAACCAGTGTCTCACCGAACACATGGGGGTGCCTCCGGATTAGCTTGTCACTGATTCGTTTGAGAGGTTCATCAAAGCCAAACGCGCCCGCCCGCTCCGCAAGTCGCATGTGAAATACTGGTTGGAGTATGAGGTCACCCAGTTCCTCTGCTAGAGCTTCGGGATCGTTCTGATCGATCGCATCGATCGTCTCGTATGCCTCTTCCAGTAGATACTTTTTCAGCGTCGAATGGCTCTGCTCTCGATCCCACGGGCAGCCATGCGGACCGAGCAGCAAGTCCATGATGATGCTCAGCTTAACGAATGGCTGGTCGAGCGGAACATAAATTGTCGCATCTTTCGCCACTAGATCCGAACCAGGATATGGCTTCAAACCCTCAATTCCTACCCCGTAGCAGCCGTGAGGAATCGGTTCCGAACTGGGCCAATCGAGGACGATCATCGGGGAGTAGTTTAGCCCGGTTTCTTGTCGAGAATAGATTCTTTGTAAGCCTTCTCAAACTCCGGTGAAGCGATCTTGATATCCGCTTTCTGCCGAGCTTCTTTGAGCAACTTTGAAACATCGTTCTTGGCCGAACCCTTGCGAACGAGGAGTTCACGACGCAGATCTTCTTTAAGATCAGCGTCTAAAGGACGCGTAACTCGTGCAAACACCTCTTCGACGAAGAACTTCACCAAAAGCGTGTCGCTGCTCTTGAGCCAAGCGGTGGTGTCACCCTTTTTCAGCTTGGTAACGGCGTCCTTGACGTTTGAACTTAGCTGGTCCAAAGGGATATCTCCGTACATTCCACCAACTCGGCTCGTCACGTCTTTGCTCAGGAGAGCTGCGGTGGCAGCGAATGTCTTACCTGCCTTCAGCTCGGCATCGACCTCTTTTGACTCTGACTCGGCGTTCACCGCAATCACCCGCAGTCGGACCATAGGGGGGCGGGTGAACCGTACGTCTTTAGCCAAGTCATAAAGGTTCTTGATCTCCGTATCGGTAACCAAAACGCCCTCGGTTTGAAGTTTAAAGTTGGCGAGATTTAACCGCACCACTGACCTGTACTCTTCTTTTGTGCGTCCGGTTGACGTAAATCTGTCGAGTAACCCAGGTTCCCGACGTTGGATCATCGCCAGTTCAGCATCAATTTCGGCTGGCGTTGGTTCAACTCCTCGCTCCTTAGCGATCTGCAACGTTAATCGCTCGTTGATGATGAAGTCAACGGTCGCCAGACCAGGGAAGACTTCGATGAAGTTCCCGTCTCGGCTCGCCTTGCCGATACCCGGCAAGTACTCCATTCTCCGCACGTAATCAGCCCGAGAAACCTTCTCGCCATTGATTTCGATCATGGTATCGCTTTGCGCTCGCGCAAAAGCACCAACGAGCAGAGTTGCGGCGAGAAGAATTGATTTCATACTGAGTTTTAGACGGTTACTGCTTCAGCAGGTTTTGAAGTTCCGGTAGGACTTGATAAAGGTCACCAACCAAACCAAGGTCAGCAGCCTCGAATATCGGTGCGTTTGCGTCAGTGTTGATTGCAACAATCAGCTTGGAATCCTTGATCCCTGCCATGTGCTGGGTCGAACCACTGATTCCGGCCGCGATGTACAGGTCGGGTGCGACAACCTTTCCGGTCTGGCCCACTTGGAGCTCGTTCGGAGCAATTCCTGAGTCAACTGCCGCGCGAGTTGCTCCCACTGCAGCACCCATCGAATCGGCAAAGCCACCAATCACCGCCTCAAACTGGTCGGCCGTCTTAAGCGGTCGCCCCCCCGAGACGACGATTTTTGCTGATCCAAGATCCGGTCGCCCCGTGCCTCGCTTTGCTTCATTTGTTACGATTGCCTTACTGGGGCTTGTCGTGTCGAAAGCTGCGGCCGCAACTCCATCAACCTTGGCAAAGCCACTTGGGCGGAACGTAATCACGACTTGTCCCTCAGTCTCAACCGTGGCAATCATTGATCCTGCGAAAATGGGTCGCTTAAAGCTCGATGGTGAAACAACGCCGATGGCATCGGTCACCATCGCGCAGTCGAGTACTCCGGCAAGGTACGCCATCGCATCCTTGCTTTGCATAGACGAAACCGCAGCGATGTGCGTGTAGCCCGACGCTTTCTCGGCCAAGGAGGCGGCGAACGCGTCGGCCGGCTGACTCGGCAAAATAATCGCATCGGCTTCTAAGCCAAGCGCCTGGATGAACCCTCCACTTTGGTCAGCGTCGGACTGATTAAATGCAATAAGAAGGAGTTTCATTTAGAGGGCACCTCGCTCTTTGATCGCTGCGGCGAGTTCCTCAACCGAGGCGACTTTTCGACCCGCAGGTCGAGAAGCGGGAAGTTCAACCGAGACAACTTTTGTCATAGCTGCCGGAATAACAGAAGGAGCTCGCTTTTCGAGTGGTTTCGAGCGGGCTTTGATGATCCCAGGTAGAGCCACGTACCGCGGCTCATTGAGCCGCAAATCAGTTGTGATCAAGCAAGGGTAAGCAAGAGTCACCGTCTGCTCTCCCGTATCGGTTTCACGAACCACAGTAGCGTTCGAACCAAGTTCAACCTTTGCTGCAAAAGTCGCCTGTCCCCAGCCGAGCTTAGCCGCAAGCATTTGACCCGCCTGGTTACTGTCATCGTCGGTAGCTTGCTTGCCCATCATCACGATCTGAGGCTGCTCGGCTTCCACGACTTCCTTCAAAAGCGACGCCACGCCCGGAGAATCCAGAACGGCATCAGTCTCGACCAAAATTGCCCGATCTGCACCAATCGCAAGTGCCTTCCGTAGCTGCTCTTCGGAAGCCGAACTCCCGATCGACACGACAACAATCTCTGTCACCGCCCCTTTCTCCTTCTGCCGAACAGCCTCCTCAACCGCAATCTCGTCGAAAGGATTGATTTCAAATTTGGCACCCGTCGTGTCGACTCCACTGCCATCGGCAAGGGGACGCACCTTTGCGTACGGGTCCACAACGCGCTTGATCGGGACTAACACCTTCATAAATGTATCTACGAGTTTACCGGGCTAACTCGCGCGACACTAAGCCCGCGTTACCGATAGATGTTCTTTAAGTCCTGTTCATAGAAAGTGAACGGCTTGTCGTAAAACTTCTGGAAATCTGGCACCGATGTGTGGCCAGGAACCGGAGCACAGTTGTTCTTCGGCTATTCTGATCGTCCCCCCGACGCCCTTGACGAAATACTTCTGAGTCCCCCGCATCAGCTGGTACCCCGTCGCCGTCTTGACTATTGAAACTTTGATCGGACCCGAAGGTAGCTAAAACGCTAGGGTCAGCATTGCGGTGAGGAACAGGGGTTCATTCTGTCCGCTCATGTTTCATAATTTGAAGGGAATGCAAGAGCGGCCGAGTTGGGATACCTATTTCATGGAGATTGCCCATCTCGTCGCCACCCGTGCCACGTGCCCCCGACGCTCGGTTGGTGCAGTGCTGGTGAAGGATCGCAGAATCCTGGCAACTGGCTACAACGGCGCGCCGCGAGGTATCTCCCACTGTCCAGACCAGGGCGGATCGACTGACTGGCCCCAGGGGTGCCTCAAAGCTGGTCACTGCATCCGGGCACTTCATGCCGAGCAAAACGCGTTGCTCTCTGCAGCGATGATCGGAACGCCTTGCCAGGGAAGCACCATCTACGTAACCTGTCAGCCCTGCAACATGTGCGCAAAGATGCTGATCAACGCTGGGATTGAGCGAGTGATCTACGAAGGTGATTACCCCGATGAGTTTTCACTCGAGCTTTTTCGAGAATCTGGAATGGAGCTCTATCGTTACGTTGAAAAGACTCTCGTCAAGGTGACGCTTTGATTTTCCTCGCGGCTCTGCAGGATTCTCTCAAAGGGATGAAGCAGCCGTTTATCGCTGGCATTATTGCCCTAATCGTCAGCTACGTTCTCACCCCCTACGTTCGCAAACTTGCGATCCATAAGGGAGCGGTTGATGATCCCACGAGGGATGATCGCCGGGTTCACACCGAGCCAATCCCGCGCTGGGGCGGATTGGCAATCTACGGCGGAATCCTTGTCTCCGTGATCTCCGCATTCCTCATCAGTGGCCAGCCGCTGAAACCCTATGTCATCGGAATCCTGTTGATAGGTGGAATCCTCATGCTCGTCGGTGCTCTGGATGACCTCTACCAGTACAAAGCAAAACTCCAGGCTGGAATCCTCTTCCTCGCCGGGGTCGCGATCCAGTTTTTCTACAACAATCCAGCGGACTGGAAACTCTCCCGGGTGCATATCTACGGCTTCGAAATGCCGTTCACTGGTCAATACATCTGGCTTGCTTGGGCGGCAGTTCCGCTCACCGCAATCTACATCTTTGTTGTTACAAAAACCATGGATACCATCGACGGCATCGATGGTCTCACCGCGGGCATCGCCACGATCGCTGGCGCAACTCTCTCGCTCATCGCCGTCTTCGGAGCGCAGCCAAGAGTCGCGATCCTCGCCGCCGCTGTAGCTGGATCTTCCCTAGGGTTTTTAAGGCACAACTATAATCCTGCGAAGATCTTTATGGGCACCGGCGGCGCCTATGTCCTTGGCTTCACGCTCGCCTGCCTAAGTGTCGTCGGGACCCTCAAGACCGCCGCTGCCGCCGCGATCTTCATGCCCCTGCTCATCTTTGGTCTCCCTCTGATCGACGCAATGAACGTGGTCATTCGGCGCATCAAGAACAAGGTGCCCATCACTCAAGCCGACAAGCGTCACATGCACCACGAACTTCTCGCCCGAGGGCTCTCTCAGAGGCAAACGGTTTGGGTTCTCTACATCGCTGCGGCGGTACTCTGTACCGCCGGACTTCTCGTTATCAGGGTATTTGGCGCCAAGTAAATGGATATTCTGCAAGCAATCGTTTATGGTGTAGTCGAAGGAGCGACGGAGTTCATTCCAGTTTCCTCAACGGCGCACATCTACTTGGTGCCCTATGTGTTCGGTTGGGAGAAGCCGGCCACCGAATTCACCGCAATCATTCAGCTTGGTGCAATCATTGCGGTTGTCCTCTACTTCTGGAAGGACCTCTCGGGAGCCGCGGTTGCTTGGGTACGCTCCTTCATGGGTGGTCCAAAAGACACTGTCGAAGTAAAAACTGGCTGGGCAGTCGTCATCGCGACTGCCATCATTTCTATTGTCGGATTAGCGCTTCACAACTACATTGAAGGTCCGTTCAGATCACTCTGGGTGATCGGCAGCTCCCTCATCATCATGGGTCTGATCATGGTTTTTGCTGAGAAGCGTGCGACTCTCAGCAGGGGCGCCGATTCGGTCAGCAATCGCGATGGAGTCCTGATCGGTCTGTGGCAGTGCATCGCTCTCATCCCCGGAATGAGCCGAAGCGGTTCCACAATATCCGGCGCGTTACTAGATGGCTTTGATCGAACATCCGCCGCCCGGCTCTCATTCCTCATGTCGGTTCCCGCCATAGCTCTGGCTGGAGCTTATGAGGGAGTCAAGGAGATCAAACACCTCAAAGAGGCAAACCTCGTTGCGCCAACCTTCGTTGCGACGATCGCAAGTTTTGTCGTCGGGTATGCATGCATCCGTTGGCTCATGGGTTTCATTCAGCGGAGAGGTGTTGTCCCATTCGTCGGCTACCGAATCGCCCTCGGGATATTTGTCCTGTTCATGTGCGGAACTGGCCGCTGGGATCCAAATCCGGAGTCAAAACTAACGAACACTGCCCCATCTGAAGTTGCTTCAAATACCGAACTTCCAACCCCAAACTTCCACCGAAATGTTTCGCAAAAAGTCGCCAGCTCCCGTTAACGCCGATTGGTTGATCGTCGGTCTCGGCAACCCCGGACCCGAGTACTCCGGAACGCGCCATAACATCGGCTTCGAAGTGATTGATGCAATTTGCGAGAAGCACGGAATCAAACTGGACAAAGCAAAGCACAAATCACGTTACGGGCTTGGAGTCATTGAGGGGACAGGGGTTTGCTTAGTGAAACCAATGACGTTTATGAACCTTAGTGGTCAGGCCGTTGCGCCACTGCTGAAAGAACACGGACTCAAGCCAGATCGACTGTTAATCATCGCCGATGAGCTTGATCTCCCTCTCGGAAAACTCCAACTCAAGCCTAAAGGCGGCGCCGCCGGACACAACGGTCACAAGAGCGTCAAAGCTCTCATCGGTACTGAGGAGTACCCTCGGCTCCGCTTCGGAATCGACTCAACTCGCAAGGAAGACACCATCGACTTCGTGCTCTCGAAGTTTCACCCCGAAGAAAGAGTGGATATCAACCAGTTGCTCAAGAAGGCCGTCAAAGGAATTGAAGTCCTCATGGAACAGGGCTTTGAACGGGCTCAAAACTTGGTCAACGAAGGCTAACTTGCCAGCAAGAACGGCTTGTCTGGTCGAACGAATCTGAGATCCACTCGGACAACCAAGTCCGGATCAACTGCCATCCAAGGAAATCCCTCGATCGCTGCGAGCGCATTTTCAAATGTCTCAGGGGATATATCCTGCGAGGCAACTATAAACTCCGAACCGGAATACCGGCCGACGAGCGAGCCTTCAGGCAACCCCACTGAAATGGCCGACGCGACTCGAGAAAGTACCTCATCGCCGACCTTTCTGCCAAACCGACCATTGATGATATCTAGGTTTCGTACGTCGAAGACAGCAACAGTTGGAGACTCAATTTTTTTGAGTTGAGTCATGAATTCTGTACGGTTTAGTGCACCAGTCTGGGAATCAACATTAGAGATCAGCGAGAGATGCCCACAATGCGCTCGGACTTGGTCCTCGCTATAAGTCCATCCAGTCTCATGCAACATCACCTGAGAATCGTCAAGCAGAGTCTCGTTGAGTCCAATGGTAAAGTCGTGCATGTGCGCCCAGTAGTCAGACCGTTGAATCTGAATCTGCTTGTCAAACTCAAGAGCCTTCCACAAAGCGCGTATTGCTCCTTGGTAGTCGTCCGAATTCTCGCAGACTTCGGCTAGCCATTGGTGTAGACATGCCAAGTCATCCGAAGAGGTCGAAGCTGGCGCATGAATGATCGCGGCAACAATCTGATCCTTGGCTGCTGAGACGTCACCGAGAAGGAACCTTGTATATCCGATCAGACCCTGAATCCGTGCCTCAGTCCGGAAGCCTCCCAGCCGCGTCGAAGCCTCTGCTGCTTGCTTGAAGTTTGCCATTGCATCCAACGGGCGATTCTGTAACAAGAACGCTTCTCCCAGAGCTCTAAATGCTGCTTCGTACGAGTTCGGAGAGAGTTCAGAGGACCGTTGTTCCAAAACCTTTAGAAGCAGAGAAGTTCCGATCTGAGCATCGACTAATGCGTATCCCGTCTCTCCCACTTGGTTTCTAGCCCACGCCCGTCGGACATATACTTGAGCTAGCGAAACTCGAAGATCATCCTCGGATTCTCGATCACCGAGCTGGTCTACGATTTCAAGAGCACTAATTCGGCACCGGATGGCGTGATCCAGCAACCCCAGCGTGGAGTAACTTTCTGCATAGTGCATGAGAATCCAAGCGATGCCACGCATGTCCCGTACCTGACGGAAGTATTCCAGCGCACTTTGCCAATCGCCAAACGCCTCAACTGGCTTACCCTGTTCCAAAGACAACCAGCCCCGAGTCTGATGTATTCGACCCATGACATACGTCAGCCTCAGTTCGAATGCAACACCCATTGCATCATGCAAGTGCTTAAGCGCATCCTCTCGCCTCCCTAGGCAGGCGTAAGCCGAGCCGAAAGCCGCTAGCGCGTACGCTGAAGTTTGGTAGTCGCCGGGGTTCGAGAATTCGATCGCAGATTTTGCGAGTTCAATCGCCCGATGTGGCACACGGCTACTCAGCTCAAGTGCGAGCTTTCCATCGGCAAGGGCTTGTTCGTGCTGTTCGGGCATCCGCCTGAGATATGCCCGAACAGCGCGAACAAGTGTTAAGGAGCCTTACCGGGTTTCTGGACTCTTCTTTCGAAGATTCAAGATGTATCCAACCACGCCAAGAACAACCAGAAGATCGTCGATCCAACCGACGAACGGCATGAGATCTGGTAAGAAATCGAACGGGAAGAGAAGATAGAGAACTCCCAAAGCCGCCGCGACGCGAATGGCTTTGGGATGATTCTTGTTTCGAGCGGCTTCTGCAAGCCGAACACCTCGGTTCACAACAATTAGGACGTTCCGCCGGGCTTGGGGGTTCCAGCCTTAGCCTTCCGCATCGCTTCTGTCTCAAACGGCAACGGTCTCATATCAGGGAACTTCTTGCCAGGATTCTTCTTCAAGACATCCGTTGCGAAGGACCGAATCTTCTTGATTCGGTTGGCATCGTCAGGGTGAGTCTACAAAAACTCTGGGGAGGAACCCGATCCCTTAAGGGCACGGAACATTTCGAAAACTTTGGCCATCCCCTCCGGATTGTAGCCAGCCTGGACAACGTGACGGAATCCATACTCATCCGACTCCTTTTCCTGACCTCGACCATTCGCAACGTCAATCCCTACCTGCTTGATCGCCTGCCAAATCGTCATCTGCTCCTGCTTCACTCCAAAGATAGAGCCAAGAAAGATCAAACCCGCTTCCTTCTCCTGGGCAGAGTTGACTGCGCTGGCCCAGTGCTCACGCCGAATATGAATGATCTCGTGGCCCATCACTCCTGCTAGTTCATCAATCGTCTGAAACTTATCAATGAGTCCTGTAAAGAAGAAAATCGGTCCCCCCGGAACCGCAAACGCGTTCACTTCTTTCGAGTCGATAACGTCGAAGGTGAACTTCCAAGGCTCGTTTTTCTTTTCAGCGGCCGTTCGCGTATCGAGAATCTGCTGCCCTACCTGTCGCAACAGAACAACGCGTGGGTCGCTATCTGGAAGAATCTTCTCCTTCTTTCTAATCTCGGCGGCGTAGTCTGCTCCTGCTTTGATCTGCTCAGCCTTCGAGGGCTTGAACCACTGAGCGGAGGCACCAGAAGCGACTCCAACAAAAACAAATGGCAAGACGAGATTTCGCATTTTCAATAGTTTACGACGAATACAATCGGCGACCGGATCCTAATACACGCCCCTGAGGAGAATTTCTCTAAAGACTCGCGAATGCGATGCCAATGATATTTCTATCGCAAGGTGAAAGTTCTCAATGAGCGGTCTCGAACGAATCCTGGTAATTCAGCGTGGGTTTCAAGACTAATCAGTAAGGAATGACAACTTTGCTTGGGAGTATCCAGGATCAGACTGGGGAAAAAAACCAATTATGAAGCGAAACACGAAACGAAATCGAGGCTTTACCCTCGTCGAAATTATGATCGTCGTCCTGATTATCGGGATCCTTGCCGCGATCGCTGTCCCTAACTTCGTGAAGGCACGAGAGTCGGCTCGCCGAGCTACCTGTATTGGTAACCTCACGCAGATCAACTCAGCGAAAGAGCAGTGGGCTATGGATCAGCGAAAGTCGAGCGGTGATGCTGTCACAAACGCTGACATCACTCCTGCTTACATCAAGTCGTTCCCTGTCTGCCCAGCCGGTGGTGCATACACCACGGCAGTCGTTGGTACCAACCCATCGTGCTCCAAGGCAGCAGCTCCTGATCTTCACGTCCTTCCGTAAGCTCCCAAGGTTCTTACAGAATCAAAACAGCCACCCAAGCAATGGGGTGGCTGTTTTGTTTCGTGTACTGTTTTAGAACAAATCGTTTACCTAATCCCGGCAATTCCACCTATGCCTAAAGACCGCCGAGTAAGGAACCGATTCTATATTGGGAGTATCCCGGGTCAGACTGGGGAAGCAACACCAACTATGAAGCAAATTACGAAACGAAACCGAGGCTTTACCCTCGTCGAAATTATGATCGTTGTTCTGATCATTGGAATTCTTGCCGCCATCGCGGTTCCGAACTTTGTGAAGGCACGAGAGTCCGCTCGACGAGCAACCTGCATTGGTAACCTCACCCAAATCAACTCTGCAAAAGAGCAATGGGCGATGGACAACAAAAAGTCAAGCGGCGATGCCGTCACCAACGCAAACATTGCGCCCGCCTACATCAAGTCGTTCCCACTGTGCCCAGCGGGCGGCGCCTACACGACCGCAGTCGTCGGTACCAACCCATCTTGCTCGAAGGCAGCTGCGCCGGACCTTCACGTCCTTCCGTAAGCTCTCGGCAATCTGGAGATCGATTCACCCTCAACCGACAATTGGTTGAGGGTTTCTCATTTACCATTCCGCTTTGCTTATCAAAGTCCTTAAACAAAAACTATGAAAACACGCGCGTTCACCCTGGTTGAGGTCATGATCGTTGTCCTTATCGTCGCGGTGCTTTCTGGGATCGCTATCCCCAACTTTATCAAAACCCGAACCACTGCTCGCCAAAAGACTTGCATCAACAACATGAAGCAAATCGAATCGGCAAAGGAACAATGGGCAATGGACAAAAAGAAGGCCGCTGGCGACGCGTGCGCCATGTCTGACCTGGCCGGAATGGGTAACTATCTGCACAACACTCCTGTCTGTCCTGGTGGCGGAACCTATTCTGTAAACACGGTCGCGGCCCAGCCTTCTTGCTCCCTCTCAGCAGCGCCAGAGTTCCACGCGCTGCCTTAACCGCCGAAAACCGCGAACCGAGCACGGTCAAAGCGATAAACTAGAAGGAATGTCCCGCCCGATTGTGACCGTCCGAGAACTGCGCGAGAAATACCTCCGGTTCTTCGAGAGCAAAGGCCACCTCATCCACGACTCCGGCTCGCTCATTCCCTATGACGTGACCGGACGCCTGGACGAGAGCCTCCTCTTCAATGGCGCGGGAATGGTTCAGTTCAAGCCCTACTTCCGAGGCGTTGCAACCCCGCCTCGCACCCGCCTCACCACCGCTCAAAAGTGCGTTCGAACCGGCGACATCGACGAAGTCGGCGACGACAGCCACCTCACCTTCTTCGAGATGCTTGGCAACTTCTCCTTCGGTGACTACTTCAAGAAGGAAGCAATCGACTACTCCTGGGAGTTCCTCACGTCACCCGAATGGCTCGGCCTCGATCCCAAGCGCCTCTCCTTCACCGTTTTCGAGGATGACCAAGAAGCGTATGACTACTGGTCCGCTCACCTGACCGCCGCCGGACTCGATCCGTCGATCCGCATCTTTAAGCTCGGCGACGAAACAAACTACTGGCCCGCCGGCAGCTTCACCAAAGGCCCCCCCGGCCCCTGCGGCCCCAACTCCGAGATGTTCTACTGGCAAGGCGCCGGCGACCCTCCATCGGCACCCTACACCACCGATGATTGGCTGGCCGACGACGCCGACAAAAACTGGCTCGAAATCTGGAACGACGTCTTCATTCAGTTCGAGTGGCAAGGAGAAAACATCGGTGAAAAGCCTTTTGACTCACTTGATGAGACAGACAAAGAACTCTGGAAATCTGGAATTGCTTGGAGAAAGACGGGCATGCCCAATCTCCCCTTCAACGGAATCGACACCGGAATGGGCATCGAACGCACCGTCGCCGTCCTCAACGGCTACAAGTCCGTCTATGACACCGACGCCTTCTCGGCGATCTTCGCTAAGTTAGATGAGATCAGTGAGTTCTACGCACCGACAAACGATGGCGCAAAGCTAACCCCAGAGGTCGGAACCGCCGCCCGCCGAATCATTGCCGACCACATCCGCACCGCCTGCTTCTGCATCGCCGACGGAATCCTCCCCGCAAACAACGGCCGAGGCTACGTCCTGCGCCGCCTCATCCGCCGTGCCGTCCTCAAGGGTCAGCGCACCCTCGGCTTCAACGACCTCTTCATGCTCAATGTGGCTGAAGCGGTCTTCGAAACCTTTGGAAGTCATTACAAAGAGTTAGCGGAGCGGAAAGACATCATCGTCGAAACTCTTAAGAGTGAGGAGGAGCTTTTCCGACGCACCCTCAAACGCGGCTCGGAACTTCTCGAAGAAGCCATATCGGTTCTATCGGGCGAATCCGTCCTCTCCGGTCCCACTGCCTTCCAACTCTACGACACCTTCGGCTTCCCCCTCGAAGTCACCCAAGAACTCTGCGCCGAAGCCGGGATCACCGTCGATCTCGACGGCTTCAACAAAGCCATGCAAGAAGCCCAAGACCGCAGCCGCGGCGCCCAAGGCGACAAATCTGCCTATGGCGACCTCGAAGCCACCGAGGAACTTAAGATCGACGACGCTTCCGAAATGACCGAATTCCTCGGCTACGCTGTTCTCACCGCAAGTGCAACCGTCACCCGGATCAAGCCCAAGTTTCCAAATGTTGCCTTGATCGCCCTCGACCGCACCCCGTTTTATGCAGAAAGCGGCGGCCAAACCGGCGACACCGGTACCCTTGGCGGATACAACGTCATCAACACAGCGAAGAGCGCAGGTCTCTTCTGGCATGAAGTCCAAGGCGAAAACCTCGAAGTCCTTCTCGGCAAACAGGTCGATGCGATCGTCGAAAGCCCGCGACGAAGCAAAACTCAACGCCACCACACCGCTACCCACCTCTTGCAGGCCTCCTTGCGCCACCACCTCGGAACCAGCGTGAACCAGGCGGGAAGCTACAACGGCCCCGACAACCTCCGCTTCGACTTCACCCACGGCAAAGCCCTCAGCCAAGAGGAAATTCAGAAGGTCGAACTAACTGTCAACGAAGAAATCCTCAAAAACACCGTTGTCACAACCTACGCCGACCTCCCCATCGCCGAAGCGAAAGCCAAAGGCGCAATGGCCCTCTTCGGCGAGAAGTACGGCGACAAGGTCCGCATGGTCGAGATCGGCGAGTTCAGCAAAGAGCTTTGCGGTGGCACCCATGTCCGCACCACTGGCGAAATCGGCCTCTTCAAAATCGTCAGCGAATCCTCCGCCGCCAGCGGAGTCCGCCGAATCGAAGCCGTCTGCGGCGAGGCCTCCTACGCCCTCGTCAACCAGCAACAAAGCGACCTCAAAGAAGCCGCCGCCCTCCTCAAAACGAACCCCAAAGAGATTGTCCAAGCCGTCGAAAAGACTCTTGAACAACTAAAGGAAGAACGCAAGAAGCGTGAGAAAGCCGAAATGGCGGCGATGAGTGGAGAGAGCACAAAGCAAGAAACCACCAACATCAACGGCATTGACCTGTGGATCAAAAACTTCGGCGACGCCGACCAAAAGGTCGCCAGCCAAGCCATCGACAACGAAGCGAACGGCAAACCCGCCCAAGTCACCCTCGGAGCCGTGGTCGGTGAAAAGATCACCTTCATGTGCAAAGTCGGCCCCGATGCCCTCGCAACAGGAGCTCACGCCGGAAACATCCTGCGCGAAGTCGCCAAAATCGCCGGAGGTGGAGGAGGCGGTCAGGCTGCGTTTGCAACCGCTGGCGGCCGAGACCCCAGTAAAGTAGAAGAAGCTCTTAGCGCCGCCGCCGCGATCCTAGCTGCTCAGCTTTCCTAAGCCGAACTCGGATCAATCCGCCAACTCCAACCGCCAATGCCGCCAGAGATGTCGGCTCTGGCATTTGGCTGCTGGAAAGCTGAGAATGCGCCATTAACCCGAGCGGCGTCAGAGATTCCGACCGAGCCTGCGTCGGAACCAAAACCATCACTGCAACCACCAGTTTCAACATCGTTAACCCGATGGTTCGGTGCTGCAAGTTTCGTGCCACCGTGGTGGGAAAAGGGAACCCAGTAGTTCTTCACGAAGCCGCACGGACTCGTAACTCGTACGCCGAGCCTGCCCCGACCAACCAAGTAAACTACTACCTTGCTACGAACCTTCCTTGCCTCCGTCTTCCGCGCCGCCTTGACCCAGCTCGTCGAGCAAGGCCGCCTGCCACAGGAGGTTTTAGACGTTCGTATCGAAATCGCCGATCCGAAGAACCCCGATCACGGCGACTTCGCCTGCAACATCGCCATGACGGCGAGCAAGGTCGCCGGGAAGAACCCCCGCGAGTTCGCGGAGATGCTGGTCGAAGGTGTTAAGTTAAACCCTGCGATTGAGTCGGTCGAAATTGCCGGTCCCGGCTTCATCAACCTTCGATTGAACTCCGAGTTCGTCGCCGGTTACGTCGGAACCATCAACGCGCTCGGACAAAACGAACTCGCCAAACAAAGCCCGGTAGAGACCCCGCTAAAAATCAACGTCGAATTCGTCTCCGTCAACCCCAATGGCCCCATCACCATCGGCTCGGGCCGAGGCGCCGCCTACGGCTCGACCCTCTGCAACATCTTCGAAGCCGCCGGCCACACCGTCCACCGCGAATATTACATTAACGACGGCGTGAATTCGGAGCAGATGAGATTGTTCGCTGAATCGGTGCGCGCACTGATTAAAGGCGAGCCAGTCCCCGAGAACGGATACAAAGGGGACTACGTGCACGACGTAGCCAAGGAGCTACAAGGTCAAAACCTGGAGTCAGCGGAAGTCGTCGTTCTCCAAAAGGCATCGGAGCATAAGATGATCGAAGCTCAGCGGTCTGCCCTCGCCGCCTTTGGCGTCAACTACGACACCTGGTTCTCCGAGCAATCCCTCCACGACGCCGGAACCGTTGCCGTCGAAATCAAATCTCTCGCCGCCAAAGGAATCGCCAACACCGACCCCACCCGAACCAAGCTCAAGCTTGCCAAGGGCGGCAAGATCGAGGACGTCATCATCGAGTCCCAAACCGCCGATGTCGACGACGAAGGGGAAGTCCAGCTAGCCGAAGCGACTGCCGAAGGTGAAACCCTCTGGCTCCGCTCAACCAAGCTCGGCGACGACATGGACCGCGTCCTGCTCCGCAAAGACGGCCGCCTCACCTACATCGCCAGCGACGTCGCGTATCACAAACACAAGTTCAACCGCCCAGCAGGTGCAGATAAGCTCATCACGATCCTCGGCCCCGACCATCATGGCTACATCGGACGCCTCACCGCCGTCGTCGCCGCCATGCTCCTGGAGCCAAGTGAACCCGGCGAGCCGTGCCAAGACGAGTTCGACGCCAAGCTCTACCGCGACGAAAACGAGAAAGCCGCCTGCCAGAAGGCCCTGAAAGAAGCCCGCGAGAAGCTGGAAGTCCAAATCTACCAACTCGTCCGCTTCATGAAAGAAGGCAAGCCCGCCCCCATGCGCAAGCGGGACGGCAACATCTACGCCCTTATTGACCTCATGCGCGAGATCGGAACCAAGCTCAAGCCCGAAGGCACCGAAGCCGAGCAACTTGAATCCGGCAAGGACGTTGCCCGCTTCTTCTATCTGATGCGCTCGCACGACACCACGTTCGACTTCGACCTCGACCTCGCCGAAAAGCAGTCTGACGAGAACCCCGTATTCTACGTCCAATACGCTCACGCCAGAATCTGCTCGATCCTCGAAAAAGCTGGCGAGCAAGGCGACGCCAACCTCGCGCTCCTCACCCACCCCAAAGAGAAAACCCTTATCAAGCGCATCGCCGACCTCCCCAACGAAGTCAGCCGCGCCGCCGAGGACTACGGCGTTCACCGCCTCACAACCTACGCGATCGAACTCGCCCGCGCCTTCCACGGTTTCTACGGCGACTGCAAAGTCATCTCAGAAGATGCGGCACTGACCGCAGCAAGAGTCCAGCTCTGTGAAGCGACCCAAAAAGCTCTCAAAGAGACACTCGACCTCCTCGGAGTCAGCGCACCAGAACGGATGTAGCTCTTACCGAACCTGAACAGTATAGGGGCTCGTCACAAAGCGCCCCTTTGGAACCTGGTCGAAAAAGCTCTGAATCTTCGCTTTCGCCTCGCTGTGAGCAGGTTCGGGCAACGGCCCACCAATCCAATTGTTGATCGGAGCCGACGTATCGTAGCTCACCTGGACTTCGTACGTTCCCGCCTTAAATCTTGCCTTGCCAACAACGTCCGCTGTCCAAGAGAACCGAGCCTGCTTAGATACAGCTTGGTACCCATCTACCGTCACAAACTCCTCAGGCGTAATCGGATTCGTATTCCCGCACTGAGGGGGTGCACTCAACTTGGTCCACTTCTTCTCCCCCTTTCGGCGCAACTCGATCAACGTGCTCGGAGCACGCATCATCGAAGAATTCGACGCGCCACTTGGCAGTAAAACGATTCGACTGCCGCTCGAGTTCTGATATACCAGCGATGCCTGAAAGTCTTCGCCAAGCTTGATTTGTTTCGGACCCGTAAGCTCGATTTTAAGGACGGGCTTGTTTACGAGACCCAGTGAGAGAGCAGCAAGGATTATCATCAAAAATTTGTGACGTCTGTTTTTCCGGCAGGTTTCAAAGTTTTCTTTTAGAAACGAATGCCTACCCTCGTGCGTCCCGTAAGACAGGAAACTCAATGTCAGAAAATCCAAATCGTAGTCTTATCGGAACCAGCATCATTGCCTTCGCCGTAATCGCCTCGGCTTACACCCTCAGCAACGCAGTCGTGCGCGCTCGTGGAGGCGGAGAAATCAAAGTCACCGGCTCCGCCCGCAAAGACATCGACAGCGACATGATTGCTTGGACCGGCCGCATCGCCTACCGTTCCGACACCATGGGCAACGGCTATTCCGCCGTCAAAACTGCCATCGGCAAGCTTACCGATTACCTGAAAAGCAAAGGTCTAACTGAGAAGGAAATCGTGATCGGTGCCGTTCAAACCACCGCTCTGTACGAAGAGAAGAAGGAAGGCGGCTATGATAACGGCGGCTACCGATCCATCAAAGGTTATGACGTTGCTCAGGCGGTCACTGTCCGCTCGACCAAGGTGAACGAAGTCGAGCAGATCAGCCGCGAATCGACTGACCTCATCGCTCAAGGCGTCCCGCTCGTCAGCGAGACTCCGCAGTTCTTCTACACCAAGATCGGTGATGTTAAGCGCGAAATCCTTGGCCTCGCCGCCGAAGACGCCCGAAAGCGAGCCGAAGAAGTCGCCAGCAAATCCGGCGCCGGAGTCGGCGACGTCCGCGGAGTCCGGATGGCCCCGCTCCAGATCACCCCGCGCTACGACTTCGAAATCTACAACTCGGGCTACAATGACCTGACCAGCAGAGAAAAATCGATCACCGCCGTGGTGACCGTCACCTTCGGTGTGAAGTAACCACAAAGGGTGAGCGAACCTCGCTCACCCTAACTAGACCTAGTTAAAGCCCGGCAGGAACTGGGCTTCAGCATCAAAGAGTCGCTTCGTCAGCTCCCGAACCTCCGCCGGACAGCACACCGCCGATGTCAGCGGATCAAGCATCAACGCCCACTCAGCATGTTGCTTCGACTTGTGCACCGCCGCATCGGCCGCTAGGTCAAAGTAGCGCATGTTCGAGTCGCAAATCGCCGCCATCTGCGATGGCAATCGACCGAACTTGGTTGGCTGAATACCGTTGTGGTTGATGAGACAAGCAACCTCGACGCAGCCGTCATGAGGAAGGTTAGAGATCAACCCCTGGTTCGGAGCAACGTTCCCGTAAACAACGATTGGAGCGTTCTTCTCAATTGACTCGATAATCCAAGCCCCGTACTCAAACGACCGCTTGAGGTCGAGTTCCTTCTCCCCCGAGATCATCTTGTCGCGATTCTCATCCGCCGTCTTGCGCCAAGTCGGCCAGTTGTTTGCGTAGAAAGATTCTTCGCCCCGGTAACCGGTGTCCGTGTACTTATCGAGCAAGTCCTTGCGCTTACGGTAGTAGGGAAGGTATTCCGAAAGGTGTCCGCTGGACTCGGTAATGAACGCTCCGAAATGGAGCATCATGTCACTTCGCACTGGCTCTTTGGTCGCGAAATCGGAAGACCGATCCGCCGCCATCGCCATCAGCTTAGGATATAGCGACTCGCCATCTGGTCCGTTAAACTCGGTGAACCAAGCAAGGTGGTTAATCCCTGCGCACTGCCACTGAACTTGCTCGTAGGGAACCTCAGCGAAGCCCGCAAGCATCCGCGAAGTGCCCTGCACCGAGTGACAAAGACCGATCTGCTGAATCTCCGGCACCGCCCGGGCTCCGGCGAGAATCATCATGCTCATCGGGTTGGTGTAGTTGAGCATGATCGCCTTAGGGCAGAGCTCACGCATGTCTCGCAGGATATCGAGGTAGACGGGAATGGTGCGCATCCCCTTCATCAATCCACCCGGTCCAAGGGTGTCGCCGATGTTCTGACTGATGCCGAACTCGAGGGGAATGTCGTTATCAAACCGAACGCACTCCGTTCCGCTGACCTCGATGGAATTGACGACGTAGTCAATCCCTTTCATCAGCTCGCGACGATTTGTGGACCCTATTAGCTTCCACTTATCGCCCTGCCCAACCGTGTCGACAAGCTTCTGCATCAAGGTCATCTGGAGCTTGAGCCGCGTCTCATCGATATCGCAGAGTCTCAGCTCGCCGCCCTGGTTGTCAGGAATCAAAACAACATCTCGAAGAACCGAGTTTGTGAAAAAGCTACCCGCGCCCATCATCAGGACGTTGACTTTACGCGGCATCGAACCCGGAAGTCCGTTGCGCTCGTCGGCTTTACTATGGTCGAGGTGAGATTCGGTGGCGGCACTCATATTGAATGCTGAGTTTAACCGCCCTGTTGAAACGTGCCTAGTTCGCAGTCGAAAATTGTAGCCTAAGCCACAAAAAGATCATCGATAGAAAGGTACCGCTCACCCGTATCGTAACAGAAGGTGAGCACGGTGGCTCCATCCGGCAGTTCAGGCAACTTTTTCGCAACCGCAGCCAGCGACGCTCCGGAAGAAATCCCGATGAAAACTCCTTCCTCCGCCGCCGCTCGGCGGGCGTACTCGAACGCCTCGGCTTCTTCGACCTGGATCACTCCGTCCAGAGTGTCCATGTGTAGGTTAGCCGGAACGAATCCTGCCCCGATTCCTTGGAGTCGGTGCGGAGACGGCGAACCGCCCGAAATGACCGGAGACTTGGCTGGCTCGACCGCGAATACTTGAAGAGAAGGGAATTTGGGCTTAAGAATCTCGGCGACTCCAGTGATGTGTCCACCAGTTCCGACTCCGGTGATGATCGCGTCCAGCCCATCAGGGAAGTCAGCAAGGATCTCCTGAGCTGTCGTTCTTTGGTGAACTTCAATATTGGCCGGATTCTCGAACTGCTGGGGAATCCAGCTGTTTGGAGTTTCGGCAGCGAGCTCCTTTGCCCTCTCGATCGCCCCCTTCATTCCCTTCTCTTTGGGAGTCAGGTCAAAGGTCGCCCCAAATGCCGCCATAATTCTGCGGCGCTCAATTGACATCGACTCGGGCATGACCAAGATCAGCTTGTATCCTTTCACGGCGGCGACCAAAGCCAATCCGATTCCGGTGTTTCCGGAGGTCGGCTCGATGATCGTGGTTCCCGGCTTCAGCAACCCGTCCTTCTCTGCGGCCTCAATCATGGCTAAGGCGATTCGATCCTTGATCGATCCACCGGGGTTCTGCCGCTCAAGCTTTATGAAGACGTTACAGCGATCTCCGAAGAGCCGGTTGAGCCGCACATGCGGAGTGTTTCCTATCGCTTCGAGAATGCTGTTGTATTTCATTTTGGGTTGTATTTCACAAAGGAGCCAGGCGCGACGGATTCAGTGATCCAGGCGTTTCCACCGATGATCGAACCCCGCCCGATGACGGTCTCGCCGCCAAGAATCGTTGAATTAGCGTAAATCAAAACATCGTCTTCGATGGTGGGATGCCGTTTCGACTTCGCCATTTCCTTCGAAATCGAAAGTGCGCCGAGGGTTACGCCTTGATAAAGTTTAACGCCGGAACCAATGACGGTTGTTTCACCAATGACAACTCCGGTGCCATGATCGATGAAGAATCGCTCGCCGATCACTGCACCGGGGTGAATATCAATTCCGGTCTCTCGGTGGGCCTTTTCGGTGATGATCCGAGGCACCAGTTTGAGGCCCACAGTGTGAAGATAGTGCGCCAGTCGATAGTGGGCGACGGCGAAGAAGCCGGGATAGGAAAGAATGACTTCGTCGAGTGTTGTCGCCGCCGGGTCTCCATCCAAGATGGCCTGGGCATCCAGCAGCAGCAACTGGCGAATCTCGAGGAGCGTTCCGAACAGCGATTCAGGTTCAATGGGTACCGAGTGAACAAGTTGTGACAGCGCTTTGGTTAGCTTCTTGATCGATTCTAGCCGCTCTTTCACCAAACGATCTTCGCAGTCGGCAACCTTGCAAAGCTCCGGAAACAGTGCCGACAACACCTGGCCCACCCACTCTTCAGAGGTGTGCTTGAGCGATAGAAGCGGACGGCTCGCATGAGCGATGTCGATGAATTCCTGGGTGTAATAGGTCTCGCTCATTGTCCTCAAATACGACTTCATCGTACCGCCCGTCGCAGAATGTGGAACGCTTCGCAACGCTCATGGTAATCTTGTCGTAAATCTACTTGAGTGTCTAAGACTCAAATGGTTTAACGCCATAATAGTAAGTAAGAGCCAACATGGGAAAAACAGTAGGAATTGACTTAGGAACTACCAACAGCGTCGTCGCCGTCATGGAGGGTGGAGAGCCAGTCGTTATCGCAACGGCCGAAGGTTCACGAACCTGCCCCTCCGTTGTAGGCTTCAAACAAAACGGTGAGAGACTCGTCGGCGTGACCGCGAAGCGACAAGCCGTCGTTAACCCCGATAATACGATTTCATCCATCAAACGATTCATCGGTCACCAGTTCAGCGAAGTTTCCAGCGAGCAAAGCCGCATTAGCTACAAGCTAAAGTCCGGTAAGAATGGGCAAACCGTTGCCTATGTTCCTGCCCTCGACAAAGAACTCACCCCCGAAGAAGTTTCGGCGATGATCCTGCAAAAGCTCAAGACGGATGCAGAAGCCTATCTCGGCGAGACCGTTGATCAAGCGGTCATTACAGTTCCTGCCTATTTTAACGACGCTCAGCGAACTGCCACCAAGAATGCCGGCGAGATTGCGGGCCTCAAGGTTCTTCGAATCATCAACGAGCCAACCGCGGCATCTCTCGCCTACGGCCTCGACAAAAAGGCTAACGAAACGATCCTCGTTTTCGACCTCGGTGGTGGAACCTTTGACGTATCCGTTCTTGATGTTGGTGAGGGCGTCTTTGAAGTCCGCTCGACCAGCGGCGACAGCCATCTCGGTGGAGACGACTTTGACAACAAGATTGTCGACTGGCTTGCCGCAGAGTTTAAGAAGGATCAAGGCGTTGATCTCCTCAAGGATCGAGCTGCAGTCCAAAGACTCCGCGAGGCCGCCGAGCGGGCAAAGATTGAGCTTTCAAGCCAGATGTCCGCGCAGATCAACCTTCCGTATGTCACCGCGGTTGACAATGAGCCCAAGCACCTTGACTACTCGATGACCCGGGCGAAGTTTGAGGAGCTGACCTCTGATCTGATGGATCGAGTGAAGAAGCCGTTCAACCAAGCTTTGGAAGATGCAAAAGTCAAGGCAGGCGAAGTCGATGAGATCATCATGGTCGGTGGTTCCTCACGAATGCCCCAAGTTCAAGAGCTTGTCAAGAAGCTCACCGGAAAAGAGCCAAACCGATCAGTGAACCCTGACGAAGTAGTGGCAATTGGCGCAGCGATCCAAGCCGGCGTCCTTGGCGGAGAGGTCAAGAACATCGTCCTCCTCGACGTCACCCCGCTTTCGCTGGGTGTCGAAACTCAGGGTGGCATCTTCGACAAGCTGATTGATCGCAACACCACGATTCCAACCAAGAAGAGCCGGGTTTACACGACCGCCGCTGACAATCAGCCGGAAGTTGAAATCCATATCCTCCAGGGTGAGCGACCAATGGCACGCGACAATAAATCGCTCGGCCGCTTCCACCTCGCAGGAATTCCGCCAGCTCCGGCCCGAGTGCCGCAGATCGAAGTCACCTTCGACATCGATGCCAACGGAATCCTTCACGTCAGCGCCCAAGAGAAGGGAACCGGAGCAAAGCAGTCGATCACGATTACCGGTTCGGGCAACCTGAACCGAGACGAGATTGAGCGCATGGTTCGAGAAGCTGAGATGAACGCCGAAGCCGACCAGCAGTTCCAGGAGCTCGCCGAGTTAAAGAACAAGGCCGATAGCCTAGCTTCTCAAACGGAGAAGACTTTGAGAGACGCCGGCGACAAGATCGACGAGGCAACTCGACAGTCTGCGACCGAGAAGATCGAAGCCGTCCGAAAGGCGGTAGTGAGTGGATTTGAGGAAGAAATCAAAACCACCTACGCTGATCTTGAGCAATTGAGCCACTCTATTGCTGAGAAGCTCTATGCGGCTTCCGGCACCGAAGGCGGAGTCTCGGAGAACACGGCGGCAGACGGCGAGGAAGTCATCGACGCAGAGTTCAAAGAAGAGAAGTAAGCTTCCGAGAGTCCTCATGACCCCTAGTCACTTGATTGATGACTAGGGGTTTTCTGTTACCAAGTCGACATATCTGATCCATCAAGAGCTGTGCCCGTTGCACAGGGTGATACTCTGCCATCCGTGGTGTAGCCAAACGTTCCACCACACACCGGGTCCTTGAGTCTCGTCGGGTCATTAGTGTCAAGCCCAATCGTTGTAGGATCAACATAAGGTCCGTTCCAGGTTCCCGCTGGGGGGGCAACAATGTTTCCGCTTTTGTCAAGCAGCTCCGTCGGAGCGGTCTGGCTCGCGAGCTGACCAAGGTTTTTCGGTATAAAGCCAGTATCTGCCCGCACCCTCTCAATTGAAGTTCGGATAGTTTTCAGCTTGGCTTTGAGGTGGGTCTCATGAGAGCGTCGCGTCGTACTGACGATTTTGGGAATCGCGATTGCGGCCAACACGGCAACAATCACGATAACAATCAGGAGTTCTACCAATGTGAACGCACGGCGCACGATAAAGATATCGGGAATCGCCCAGGTAGTCGTCAGAGTCTTTTGAACACCGGAATAAGAATTTGGGTGACCAAACTAGCCCTCGTATTCCAGCTCGTGGAGGATCCGAGGATTCTGCCGCCAGCCTTCCTGGACCTTAACGTGCAACTCCAAGAAAACCTTGTTGCCGAGCATCTCTTCCAGTTCAACCCGAGCCTGAGTGCCGATCTCCTTAATGAAAGCCCCAGCCTTTCCAAGCATAATCGGCCGTTGAGAAGACTTGTCAACAATAATCGTCGCCGAAATCCGCGTCAGGGCTCCGTCCTCTTCCCATGACTCAACGACCACCGCCGTGGCATGAGGAATCTCTTGCCGAGTCTTGATCAGGATCTTCTCTCGAACAAACTCCGCCGCCATGAATCGCGCAGATTGGTCGGTGAACTCATCCTCTGGATAAAAAGGAGCCCTCTCCGGTATGTGGTTCAAAATGAGGTCGATTAGCTTGTCAACGTTTTCGCCCTTCGTAGCAACCGTCATCATGTACTCCTCGGTGCCAAAAAGCTCCGTGTACTCCTCAACGTGGCGAACAACATGCTCTGCCTTGAGGTGATCCATCTTGTTCAAGCAAAGCACCACCGGAACACCGACACTCTGCTTCACCAATCGAGCAATTGTCTGCTCGATCTCATCTGGTCGCGAGGCGGAGTCAACCACAACCAAGATCGCATCAATCCCATCCAAAGCTCCTCGAGCTTGCTCAACCATCGCCCGCTGAAGACGATTAATCGGCTCGTGAATCCCCGGGGTATCGATGAAGGCAATTTGGTAGTCGGGTGTCGTGGCAATGCCCATCACGCGACGCCGTGTCGTCTGTGGTTTGCTGCTAACAATGCTCACCTTATGCCCCGTGATGAGGTTAATCAGCGTGCTCTTTCCAACGTTCGGCTTCCCGACGACCGCCACATGACCAAACTTGTGTGCCATGGCTTAGTCCCTCTTCCTGAAGAGAATATCGATTTCGACGCCGTGGCCGTCCTCTTTAAGCTTCTCTTCGCCCGTGGGATCAAAGTCCACCTGTTCGGCAAGGGTCAGTTTGCGTTCGCGTCGGTTGCGACCCTGTCTTCGACGACCTGTCGAAGTCTGGATCGCGCCTGGAGCCAGAGAAGCATCCTCCTCATAGTCGTCATCGTGGTTTTGCAGGTACCAGTCGTCGATTCCTACATCGTCCGTGGACTCGCCGCCGTTCGACCATTCATCAAGTCGCATGATCGGAACATCAAACGTGCTCACGTCGATTCGAACGTTAGACTCGCGCTCCGGAAGCTCTGCCATATGAAGGAGCTGCCGAGGATCAGCCTCAAGGATTCGCCGAATCTCATCAGTTGGCCCGATGAGGTAGTTCAGGGTTGTACCATCGGCCGCCGTGAAGCGAAGCGAATTGGAATCAACCACTGCCCATTCTCCGGTTTGTAGGTTGTACGCGCTCCACTTACCCGGAAGCGTAATCGTCCGCTGTCCATCGCCACAGCAGTGCACAGTAAGGAACGGAGCCCGGACGTGAACCACATCATCCGAGAAGCTGTAAACATGCGCTCCGGCTTTCTGAGCAAGGGCTCGGATCAGGGCTGGATTACAAACCGGCTCGCCAAGGAAAACGCTCGTCCATTTTGCCCCGGTCTCATCGCCGACATTGTCCTTCACGACTAGGCTTGGTAGACCAGTCTGGATGTATTCTCCAAGAACCGCACCTTCCTCAGGAATCGCAAAATATGTCGGTTCAACAATGGTATCCGTTGAAATTGATGCATTGGGGAAGGCCTGAGCGATCGGGTTACGGCGGTCGAGAACCTGGGTTCCCGCCTTACTGAAGATCGGCTGAGGCTTAATCGCAATTCCCGTGACCTCACGAGCTCTTTCCAGAGTTTCACGACCGGAGTCAAAAACGCCGGCCGTGTAGAACCAAGCTAGGAGCTTGCCATCTCGGTGTAGCCGCTGCTTGATCGCCGATCGAAGATCAGACCGAATATCCCAAGCGTTGAGGAACAGATAGACCTTGCTCTCAGGGAACTTCTCGCGGTGAGTGAGGTCGCTCAGCAAGTAGAAGCCAACGCTGACTCCGGCCCGAAGGACCGATTCTCGAACCGAACGCACCAGATTGGTAAACGGCTTGGTTCCCATGATGTAGCCCATTGTGCGTTCGTCGATGAAGACCGCCACGTCAGGCTCTGAAGGGTTTGCCGCCATCGCCCTCACGAGGGTTTGGCGAAGAGTTTTCGCCCGAGACCAAACTGAATTGGTGGTGAGCCATCCGTTGCCCCATTGATCACTCCAATTCACTCCAGTTCCGTGCGCTAAGGCAGCTCCCAGTCCGCGGAGGTGAACGCTCTCGAGCGCCTGCGGAGTTCGCATCACCGGGTTGTGTGTATCAGGTTCGGGGCGGGTGGCCAGCGAGGTCTTAAAGTCCTCAAGGGTTACCGCCAACTTTCCGTTAAGAACAACTGAATCGATTGGAAGAGTAAAGCTCGCCACCCCGCCCGGAGTTCGGTCTCGATACGAAGGAACCGCCGAAACGAAGTCGATTTCTGGGGTGCGCAGAACCTTTCCGAGAGCGAGTTGACCACTGGTCGGATAGGTGTTTTCCAAGGAAAGACCGTATCGGACACCAACCAAGAACCGTCCTTCAGAAGCTTCCTTGATCGCGTATGAAAGATCGGCCAGCCTGTGAACCGTGATATCGCTCAGGAAGAGGTTGTAATCCACGATCGCCCTCTCTCGACGATCCGACCGGATGAGCCGCTGGTCCTTCAGTCCATCGGTGTGGAAGTCAGGAATTCGAATGGTATCGAACGAAGCGGTTCCATCAAACCAGGATGCCCGAAGCAGAACTTCATCACCTTGGTAGCGCTCGCGAACCCATTCTCGGAACTTACGTTTGCTGGCAAGCGAAATATCAAAGCCCTGAGATTCGGCGATCAGCCAGTTGTCTCGATCAATTTCAATTCCCAGGAAGTTGTTGCCAAGATCAGCCTTCTGAATCGAAGCGACCAGACCCCTCATGAGGGTTTCCACATGCTTCCAATACTTGTCATCACTCAGGCTGGGCTCTGAAAGGTCATTCTTTCGATCCCGATAGACGCCCTCAGGGAAGTCGATTTCCCAACCCTTCGCTGCACAAAGGTTGAGGTGAACCATAACTTGGGCGTTGCGAGTAATCGCCGTGATCTTCTTCGTCAAATCAACAACTTGCTGAGAGATTGCCGAGAAATGGTGCTCATCGCAAATCGCGTCAAATCCTAGGGCGAACACTTCGAGTCCCGCCTCTGCGGCTTGCTTGATCTCGTCAAGGATTGTCTCGACTCGTGAGGAGTCTTGAGGTTGCGCGTAGAACCAGAAGTTCGGGTAGACCTTGTGATCTCTCACGAGCGTTGGTAGACCTTCCCTGACAACGACCTGGGGCGCATCGGCAGGAATATCAATCAGTGCCCTTGGGGGGAGAATCGTCTTCTCCGGCTTCGGCTTTGGTTCTGGCTTCGGCGTCGGTTCGCGCTCGGTAATCGTCGTACGCACTTGTTTCGGTGCTGGTTTTGGAGCGTCGTCCGAGATGGTTCTCATCTTGACAACAAGATCTTCGAACTCAATGATCTCAGTTGGATCAAATTCTAAAAGTGGGCGAGATTCGTCCCGGTCATCACGATCTCGGTCGCGGCTCTGACGTGGAGCAGCTGGCTCATCGTTGACTTTTCTGGTTTCGACTCGCTGGACATCCTCTCGCTCACGTTGCGGGCGATCACGACGTCCTCGCTCAGGTCGGGGCTCGCGCTCTTGCCTTGGCTCGCGCTCGGCCGGTACGGAGTCGCGGGAACGAAACACCGGAATCGGAAGCTCTTCATCCCAGTTTTCTGGCTCACTTGCCTTCTTCGGTGCAAGTTTGCGCTCAGGTTTTGCTAAGACGGTGGGTTCTTCTTCGACGACTGCCACCTTCGGCACGGCCCTTCGGGGACGGAAAGCGAGCGAGACATCGTCACTAATCAGCGATTGAAGCTCTTCAGCGATATCGCTTGTTGCTTCCGCGTGCTCTTCGACAAGTGCGGCCAGAGACACTTCTGTCTTCGGCTTACCCAGCTTCATCCGAACGGGCGCAACTTCTACCTTTTGGCGGATCTCCGGTAAGGTTTCCACAACAACCGCAGCGGGCTCCGCTTTCGGCTTAGCAACTCGCTTGACAGCGGGCTTTTTAGTGGTCTTGGGTGCGCTCTCGGCGACCGGGGTGGTTTCAGAAATCTGTTCGACAGGAGTGGTTTTCTTCCGTGGCATGATGTTGCTCTATTAAGTTGCAGACCCAATCCAGTAGGTCTGTGGGTGTTGTAAAGACGTAGTCCGGGGTTTCGGCAAGCAAGTCTTCCTTTTTGCCGGCGCCGTAGAGGACAGCACCCGACCAGAGACCAGCTCCACGGGCGCAACGAAGATCAAAAACTGAATCGCCAATCATAATGGCGTCTTCGGCACTGACTCCGAGCCGCTCTAAAGCGAGCAAGGCGGGGTCAGGGCTAGGTTTTGGGTTAACGACATCGGATGCACTCACGGCGGTATCCGCCGCGCTCCATCCACTAAAATGTTGCGAGAGAATCTCGACTTCAACGGCGTTTCGGCTCGTCACCAGCGCGGTTTTCAGCCCGATTTGATGAGCCTTCATTAGCGCCTCGACGGCATCCACAAACTCTGTTTCCAGATGCTGATGCACTCCGTATCTCTGAATCGTGTAATCGCACAGTTCTTGCAACTGCGCCTCATCGGGGTTGAGCCCGAACAACTTCATCTGCCCCACAAGCGGAGTACCTATCAAAGCTGCGATTTCTGAATCAGAGGGCCGATTGCCCGTGAAATTCTCGTAGGTATCGCCGAGTCCCGCGATGATCATCGCAATAGAATCGACAAGGGTGCCATCAACATCGAACAGAATTGCCCGGATTGGTGGATTCTCGGAGATTCCTGGCACGCTTCCCAGTATGGCTCATTTGAACCTAGGAATGCACCCTAAAGAAGTGTGAACTTGCACCGAATATCCCATTGTATGGACGCAGGATTGCTATTAGCGGGCATCTCCACGGTGGTCAAGCCACCCGGAGCACCACCCGGAAAAGAAATCGAGACACCCCCGGCAGAAGCCAAGAACGAATTCAAAGACGTTCTGAAGCAAGCCGAAGGGAAGTCTTTGGGAGAAGTGGCGGAAACCGAGCCGAATGCTCAGCCGCAAATACTGGACTCCACCAAAGACACCAACAAGATCAATCCTGAGGAAACTAATGCCTGGCCAGAACTCCTCGGGTTGTCAGTCGTTGCGACGAGAAATTTCTTGCCTGCTGATGCCTTGGCGGCAGTAAAAGTCCCCATCCACCTGCCCAGGGAGTCAGGAGCCCTAGTTTCGATGCCTTTCGCGGCATCTGCGGAAAATCCAACCGCTCGTGAAGCGATTGAGTTACTCAACATCGTCGGTGTAGTCTCAAAACAGAACAGCCAGCCCACTGGAGCAGTTCCTGAAGCACTAAGTTCTTTGCAATCGAAAAATTCGGTTCAGATTTTGCTCGGCAGCAAAGCAGAACAAGTTCGCATCAACTGTGCAACTGATAAGCCCGTTAGCGCTGAGGGTCAAGTGCCTCAAGTGTCATCTCAAGATCTGATAGTTGACGTGCAGATTTCTCCACTGCCATCCAATCTCGGTGCAAATATGACCGGTTCAGTTCGTATCAACCAGGCGGCAGAAAAGTCTGTTAGCGCCGAGGGTCAAGTGTCTCAAGTGCCATCCAATCTTGGTGCAAATATGACCGGTTCAGTTCGCAACAAGCAGGCGGATGACAAGCCCGTTAGCAGTGAGGGTCAAGTGCCTCAAGTGTTATCTCAAGATTTGGCGGATGAAGAGCAGATTTCTCCACTGCCAACCAATCTCGGTACAAAAATGACCGGTTCAGTTCGCATCAAGCAGGCGACTGACAAGCCCGTTAGCGCTGAGGGTCAAGTGCCTCAGGTGTCTCCTCAAGACCTGGCGGTCGAAGAGCAGATTTCCTCCCTGCCATACGATTTGGGCCCAAATACGACCAACAAAGCAGGATCACAGGACGCTTCATCGGTAGTCGCACCTGAAATGCTGCCTGCATCTGCAAAGCAACTCAACTCTTCGGAAGTCAAAACAATCGAAGGCAAGGTTTCAACCGTCGAAACCTCAGATTGGGAGACTGTTGCGATACTAGCTGACACTGACGAGGGGTTCGCTCAAGATCAACAAAGTCACTCTGACTCACACCTCGGTGGTCAACCGCAACCGGCACAAACTCATTTCAAAGTCGTTTCAAACGAGGTGACCCAGAAAGTGGAGCAATCGATGTCGATGTCTTCAACCGAGCGAAGGGCCGTTGTCCACCAACTAACGCAGAAGATCGAAGCCCTCGCGGTGAACAGTGTTCGCAACGAAGTAACCGTCAGAATGGAACCCGCTGAACTCGGCACGGTATTGGTCCAAGTTTCACGCGGTCTGGGTGAGTTAACCGCTTCTCTCTCGGCTACCGATGAAAAGCTGCAAAGGACTCTACACGAGGCTAAGACGGAGTTAGCAGCCGCTCTCACCGCAAAGACGAACACCACCGTCCGTGTTGAGGTGATCTCGGCCGACTCAACACCGATGGGTAACTCGGCAGACTCAAATCGTCAATCGTCATCTCACCGTCAGCATGGGCCAGAGCCCCAGACGAAGTTCTTCCAAGCTATGAATCTGGAATCAACTTCGGTCCCTACTCAGAGAGTCCGCGTTTCGACTGGACTTATCGACCTGGAAAGCTAAAATGGATACAACACTCGTCTCTAACATGCAAGTTCTTGGATCGGCTCGAAAGAAGAGCACGAACAAGAGTCAATCCGAACTCAATACACAGGACTTCCTGCAGCTGCTATCTGTTCAGTTGGCCAACCAAAACCCGCTAGAACCGATGAAGGACTCAGAGTACTACTCTCAGATTGCACAACTCGGTACAACACAAGGTATCGATCGGCTTAATAAACAATCCGATGTCGAACAAGCCCAAACTCTGATGGGTAAAACGGTTACTGCTGTTCGTCCAGGGGCCGCGATAGATGCCACACTCTCACCAACCGTCACTGGCACTGTCACGCGAATGGTAAGTCGAGATGGCCAATATAAGATCGCAATTCAGGAGGCTAACGGAAAGATTGTTGAAGTCGGACTCGGATCGATTCAAACAGTTGAACCAACACAAAATCTTGCCGACTACGCAAATCTCGTCGGCAAATCCGTAACAGCTCTTGACAGCAACGGTGGCACTCTAAGCGGAGAAGTCACTGGTCTCACCCGTGTAAGCGGTAACATCCAGGTGCAAGTGAAGCGGCCCGACGGCTCGACGATCAGCGTCAGTCCGAAAGACCTCATCAGGATTGGTTAAAATGTCCACGGATCGGATTCAGAATGCTCGAATTTCGGAGCTCATGGCTACCCAGCCGTCAGCTCCTGTAGCACCAGCTCAGCAAGGAAGAGTTGGTGAGTTTGCCGACCTGCTTCAGGATCGTCTCAAACTTAGTGGACACGCACAGACACGCCTTCAAAGTCGAAACATTGAACTCGACAAGGATGCATGGGATCGTGTGATGTCAGGCGTCGAAAAGGCTGCGTTGAAAGGCGCGAAAGAATCTCTCGTGATGGTCGATGATGTTGCCCTCGTTGTCAGCATCAAAAATAAGACTGTCATCACCGCTGTCGATAAAAGCATGTTGAAAGACAATGTCTTTACTAATATTGATAGTGCAATCGTCGTTTAGGTCTAAAGGAAACTAATAATAGACCAAAGATTATAGACAAGTGATATTGGCCGGACTCTGGTTCTAAAAACCCCAAAGAGGCCAATGCTTAGCCAGAAGAGCGAAGCAAATCACAAAATAAAGGGAAATTAGAACGGATGCTACAAGCCATGCTCTCAGGTGTCGCCTCAATCAAGGCTCACCAATCTCGAATGAACGTTATCGGCAATAACCTTGCCAATACCTCAACCACCGCATACAAAGGTCAACGGGTCAACTTTGCGGATATGATGTCCCAAACGACTCAGGGCGCCAGCGGACCGACCGCCACCAAAGGCGGCGTTAACCCCACCCAGTATGGCTTGGGAGTCTACGTGGGCGGAACCGATCTAAACTTTGAGCAAGGTGGGCTGATGCAGACTAACCGCTCAACAGATCTTGCTATCCAAGGAAATGGGTTCTTCATGACATCCAACTCGACCAGGATGGCTTACACTCGAGATGGTAGCTTTGACCTTGACAGCGCCGGTGCTCTTACCCATCAGGCGACTGGCGAGCGAATTCTTGGCTGGACTGCCGACAGCACCGGAGCAATCGACTCGACGGTTCCTCTTTCGGCGTCCAGCATAATCTCGATCACAGTCGGGAATATGAGTACGGTCAAAGCAACCGACTCAAGCTCCTTCTCTGGTAACTTGGACTCCACATCCGCCCCGACCGACACCGTAACTACAAAGATGCGTGTCTACGACTCTCTCGGTGGCCCACACGATATCACCCTTCGAGTTAGAAATCGTCAGTCTCCTGCCCTGGCTCCTGCCCCGGCTGGTGCTCTTTCGAGCTGGGATTGGGAAATGTACGAGGGTGATCCGGCAACCGGAACCCTACTTGGAGGGAGCGCAACTGCAGGTAACGAACGTCTCTACTTCGACTCCAATGGGTCTAGAGTGACCTCACTGGCCGTTGGCACTGAAAATGCAATCACGGTTGGTCCTGCTGTGCCTGGTTTGTACCCCCCGTTCACTATTGATGTAAAGTTTCCAAACATCTCACAGTTGGTTGCAAAGAGTCAAATCAACGGGACTGATCAGAATGGTTTTCCCTCCGGAACCCTCGAAAACTACGCGATTTCGAAAAATGGAGTCATCACCGGAATCTTCTCCAACGGACTCACACGGTCACTTGGTCAGATAGCAATTGCAAAATTCTCTAACCCGGAGGGTATGAACCGGGACGGAGGAAATCTCTTCCTGCAGACGAATAACTCAGGCAATCCGATTGTCGGCACGGCAAACGAATCTGGTATGGGTTCGATGAATGCAGGCTATTTGGAGCAAGCTAACGTGGATATGAGCGGCGAAATGACCGACCTAATTGTCACCCAGCGTGGATTCCAAGCCAATACCAAGATCGTCACCACTGTTGATGAGATGCTCCAAGAGCTGATCAATATCAAGAGGTAATCGGTTGTTAGCGAGCGGTGAACAGTGAGCGGTTAGACGCTCGCTATTCGCCGCTCTTAGTTAGAGACCCTCGAAAAAGTCGTTCCCTTTGTCATCCACCACGATGAAAGCAGGGAAGTTAACGACTTCAATTTTCCTTATCGCTTCCATTCCCAAGTCCTCGAAATCGAGGACTTCAACACTTGTAATATTGTTCTGCGCCAGGATCGCCGCCGGTCCCCCGATTGATCCAAGATAGAAGCCTCCATGCTTCTTGCAGGCCTCAGTGACGACCTTCGAGCGGTTACCTTTGGCGAGCATAACCATTGAACCACGGTGCGACTGGAATAGGTCAACGAAAGCATCCATCCGTCCCGCGGTCGTCGGCCCAAATGAACCGGTCGGCATTCCCGGAGGAGTCTTTGCCGGCCCGGCATAGTAAACCGGGAACTCCTTGAAATACGATGGCATCTCCTCGCCCCGCTCCAGCATCTCCCGAATGCGAGCATGAGCAGAGTCCCGAGCCACAATGATCGGTCCCGTGAGGCTAAGCCGGGTCTTGACCGGAAACTGAGACAGAACCTCCCGAATTCGCTCCATTCCAAGCGTCAAATCAATCTGAACCGGTGGCGCAAGCTTTGGTTGCTCGGCTGGCAAGAACTGAGCCGGATTGTGCTCCAACTGCTCGATAAAGACCCCATCACGAGTGATCTTTCCCTTGATATTCCGGTCCGCCGAGCAACTGACGCCAATCCCAATTGGCATTGATGCTGCGTGGCGCGGCATACGCAAAACTCGGACATCGTGGGCGAACATCTTCCCGCCAAACTGCGCTCCAATCCCACTTTCCTGAGCGATCTTAAGAATCCTAGCTTCCCACTCGGCATCCCTAAACGCACGTCCTCCCTCCGATCCCGTCTTCGGCAGGTGATCATAATATCCAGCGGAGAGTAGCTTCAATGACTTCATGACCGTCTCAGCCGAGGTTCCGCCAAGCACCACCGCGAGGTGATAAGGCGGGCAGGCAGATGTCCCGATATCCTTCAGCTTGCTCTTGACGAACTCGGTCAAATCTCGCTCATTCAGGACTGCCGGAGTTGCCTGATAGAGGTACATTTTGTTAGCACTTCCACCACCTTTGGCTACAAACAGAAACTTAAACTCATCACCCGGTGCCGACATGATGTCTACCTGCGCTGGCAAGTTGTTCCGTGTGTTTTTCTCCTTGAAGACCTCGAGAGGCGCGATCTGGCTGTACCGCAGGTTCTTCTCCGCGTAAGTCTCAAAAATGCCTTCTGAGACGGCTTCATCCTCATCAAAATCCGTCAGAACAAACTGTCCCTTTTTACCAAACGCAATCGCCGTTCCCGTATCCTGGCAAGAAGGCAAGAGTCCAGCTGCCGAAACCACCGCATTCTGCAAGTGGGTATAGATCACGAATCGGTCGTTATCGCTGGCCTCCGGATCGTCGAGTTCGGCCCGGAGCTGCGCAAGATGCTCCCGCCGAAAATAGAAGTTGATCTCCGAAAACGCTTCTTTTGCCAATTCAACAATCGCCGATCGGGAAACCCGCAAGTAGTCTCGCCCTTCGACCGAAACAGTAGAGACGCCGGTTGTTGAAAGTTTCCGATACTCAGTCGTATCGTCGCCTAACTGAAAAGTGGGTTCGTACTCAAAGCTCATCTGTTACACCAGTCGATACTTCTTGATAATGTCGATCGCTACATCCCGGTCGTGCCAGTTGCGGACCTCCACATACTTATCTTCAAGATCCTTGTAAACCCGGAAGAAGTGGCTGATTTCCTTCAATGTATGGTCGTTCAGCTCAGTGATAGACCGTCGGTAGCCGTAGCGAGGATCTTTGTTCGCGACGCACAGAATCTTCTCATCCGGCCCCTTGTCATCGGTCATCTCCAAGACGCCGATCGGAGTCACCTCGACGATACAGCCGGGAAAAGTAGGGTGCGAGACTAAAACAAGAACGTCAATCGGGTCGCCATCGATGTAGTGGGTCTGAGGAATGTAGCCGTAATCGAACGGATAGAACAGCGGGGAATACAGCACCCGATCCAGCTTGATAAGTCCGGTCTTGGCATCCACCTCGTACTTGTTCGTACTCCCGCGAGGAATCTCGATGACCACATTAAAGCTCTCGGGAGCATTCTCTCCGATCGTTGCGTGCAGTAGCGACATCAGTGAAGGGAAGTTTACTCGCTACCGAATGCCTAAGACTGCCAGTCGAACCAGACGCCCATTGTTTCCGCCCGTTTCTCAGTTGTGAGTGCATAAGCCTTCGCGCACTCTTTCGGAAGAAAACTGTGTGTGTTTAAGCCCTCTAAAGAGAATCTGGCCGAAGCGAGTAGCCGGAAGAATGTTCTGTAAATTCGATCTTCGAACCAATCTTTCGTCTCATGCATCACATGCCCCGCATGGATCCGAACTCCTCGCCGAATCACATCTGGTGTGAGCCGCTGCTCCGACGGAGTCCCTGTATCCCCTAGCAGAACAAGGGTTCCAAAATCGCGGACCAGAGGCAGAGCCTTAGCAAAAACCGAGGCTGCACCAGTGGTATCGATGACGATTCGCGGTAACGAGCCAAAATGTTCCTCAATGGCCATGCCGAATTCATCGACTGTGCCCGCAAACACCGCCGTAGCACCTCCGATCGATGCCAATTTGAGCCGCATTGCAACTGGATCACAGATCATCGTGTTGCAGCCGGCGGCAACGCACCAGCGAAGAGCCATCTGTCCAATAGGCCCGGCACCAATGATCGCAATGTCGTCTTCCAACCGGATGTCACCGGTCGGCAGTATCATCGAACCGATCATCGCCAAGGCGGCCCACATCGCCTGCTGATCCGAGACAGAATCCGGAATCACGGAAACACGTGAGGCAGCCACAACGTGTTCCGAAGCGTGCGAGCATCGAACAAAGACTCGATCTCCCAAAGAAATTGACGAAACCGATGCATCCAACTCCGTGACTACCCCAACCGTGCAATAGCCTGTCGAAAATGGATACTTCACCCAGTTATCCCAATGGGTTCCTGGCTCAAACAGGCGCATGAAACAGATTCCTTCTGTCCCAGTGGAAATCAGAGAACAAGTCGTACGAATCCGAACTTGCCCTTCTCCAACCGACGCAGGTTCAAAATCGATGAGTTCGACGTGACCTTTGCCCTGGAAGATGATCTTTTCCGCCATTGCTCAAGTCTATCTATTCATGGGAATCGCTGCAACCTATAATGAAACGTTCATGGACGTTCGCCGTATCATCGCAGAGAGTTACTTAGCAGCAGGGTTTACGGACGAGTTCACCGTCAAGCTCGCGGCGATTTCTACGCTGAAGCACTTTAAAAGTGGCGAGTACATGATGCGCGACGACGACGATTCTCGGGACCTCATGATCCTCGCCGATGGGAAGGCAGAAGTTAGGACCCAGGCTGAGGATGTGATTGGTTTTCTCAAATCCCCGATGCCTTTCGGTGAAGTTGCGTTTCTCGACGGAAAGCGTCGATCTGGTTCAGTCTTTGCGGTTCAGGATTGCACAGTAGTGCAGATTCCCGAGCAACCGCTTCGAGACCTGCTGCGAAGCGAGCCAGAGATGGCCGTTCGAGCTCTGATGAACCTAAGCCAAATTTTGTGCGACCGCCTTCGAAAAGCGAATCAACAGATCGCCGCCCTCAACGCAATTGAAGAGGCAACGCTCTAGGCGGCTTTCTGAGCTTGCTTGTGTTGGTACATCCGAACGTCAGCCTCATGAAACGCCGCTCCAGCCGTAATGGTTGAACGAAGCTGCACAATTCCATAGCTCGCACTGATGGCGATCGTCTCCGTCTTGAACTGCAAAGGCTTCTTTTCCAAGACGTTGTTGACTCGCTCAAGTTTTGCTTCTGCTTGAACTTTGGTTCCTTTAAAGATAACCGCAAACTCATCTCCGCCGATGCGCGCGACTTGGGTCCCATTTCCACCCAGAACGCCAAATGTTTCACTCAGACGCTGAGCAAAGAGCACCAACGCCGCGTCTCCTGCCAGATGACCATGAGTGTCATTGATCGACTTAAAGTCGTTGAGGTCAAGCACTGCTAAGTAGTACTCGTCACCAACCGCAGTCTTTGAGATCGCCGTCGCAAGCATAAACTCAAACGCTGATCGGTTGCTGAGTTTGGTCAGGTGATCTATCCTGACACTGCGTTCCGCGACGCGAAGCTTAGATCTTAAATCGTCAATTTGCGAAGTGCACACCTTTCGGATGACCTTTGAGGACTCCTTGTGTTCTTGGATCGCGGCCGAAAGGACATTCACTTCATGCTTGAGACCCTTCACGACTTCTTCGAAGCTCTGGGCTTCTGTCAACTTCGTCATTCTCACGGAAGACTGTTCGGTCACCTCTTCAAGCGAGTCTCCCGAGTTGACCGCTCCATCGAGAGATTGAAGAAGTTCTCGAAGGCTGTTGTGAGTTGCTTCTATTGACTTCTCGATCGCTTTCCTTTGCGACCGGGCGAAGTGTTCAACGACTTGACCAAGCACATCCGCAACCTGCTCGAAAGTTTGGTCAGTCGCCTCACAAGCAGTTGCGTCTTTACAAAGCGAGTCAATCTTAGTGCAGAAATCTTGCGAAATCGGATCGTTTGGCAAGATAACGAGCTCCTTATATCTCGATGTCGCGCAAACTCCGAGCTTCACTGCACTCGGGCTGCTCGGTGCAACTTCATCAAACGCTCCCTTCTTCTTCCACAACATGGCTGTGTAGCTATTTCCGGATTCTAGGTTCAAAGTCCCTGTGAGATTTGCGAGGGAGCAACAAAAATGTTTGAGAATGATGTGGGATTTGCGTCGGACACTAGCGCGGGACGAGATTGTGCAATATAATGGCAGAGCTAGGCGAAGTGCGCCCGATATTGTCGGGCTCCTTTGAATAGACGTAAGGATGCAATAGAGGTGTCTTGTTAGTGTCTTCAATGAATACCATCCGTAATTCAGCACTGAGTGGTGCGTTGTTGCTTGGATTGGCTTCGGTCGTCGGTGCACAGGTGGCGTCAAGCTCCACCGCCACTGACTTCAAAAGTCGACTCAATCGAACCGCATTCACCCAAAATAAGGGTCAATGGAATTCTGAAGCTCTCTTCTCTGGCTCAGCCAATGGAATGGATCTTTGGATTTCGAAGAAAGGTTTAGTCTTCCAGTACAACCGAACAAAGAACGATAAGGCCAGCCAATACGGCGGGCATACCGTTGGAATGTTGTTCGAGGGTGCGGAGAAGTTCTCAGCCGTAGGTGTGAAGTCGACTGGAGTCCGACAGTTTGTGTCGGCCGGAAAGTCCGGTACCGTTACAACGAATAACTACGAAAAAGTTCGTTTGAACGGAATCTATAAAGGCGTCGACGCAATTGCCTACTTCGAAAATAAGACTCCTCGTTACGACTTCATTGTCAAGCCAGGTGCTGACGTTAACTCAATCAACCTGAACTTTAAGGGAGCATCCTCACTAAAGGTTGTCGATCCTCACCGACTCGAAGTCGGAACCGTGCTTGGTGCAAAGTACCAACAGGGACTCTTCGCATACCAAATGATCGGTGGGAAGCAAGTTTCTGTTCCCGTCAAGTTTAAGAAGATCGACGCTACCCACATCGGGTTCGAAGTCGGTGCCTACGATCATTCCAAGTCGCTCGTTATTGACCCACTCGTCTACGGAACTTACTACGGCGGCGATCAAGGTTATGACGAAGTGCGCGGAGTCGCCGCTGACACGCTCGGTTCGGTCTATCTCACTGGATACACTCGCTCGGCAATCTATCCGATTCTTTTTGGTCCATTCGGTTTCGGTACCGCCGTTGGAAGGGACGCTTTTGTGTCTAGGTTGCAAGGCGATGCCTACAACCATGACTATTCAATGCTGATTTCAGGATCGGGCAACGAACAGGGCAATTTTATCCAGCTCGACCCGCTAGGAAATGTCTGGGTAGTAGGATCGACGAACTCGCCAAACTTCCCGCCGTTTCAATCTGCTCCATCAACTGCCGTTGGAAACATTTGGATTTTGCGCTTGACCAAGTCGCCGACCACTGTCTTGACTCCGGTGAACAATGGATCTTGGTCACTGTTTCGCATTGGGGATTCGACGGTAACGCCTCGAATCTCCGCAATCCGATCATTCAGTATCCGCCCCGACGCCACGGCTGTTTCAGGAGCAACGATTCGTTTACTTCTGACAGGTTCCTGTACTCCAGCCGGGGTATCCGAGCTCGGTGCCGCCACTGGAAACAAGGGTGCTTTCTACCTGTCGATTGACTTCGATGAGGCGACGAACCTTTTCACTCCATTCAGAGCGGCGTCTGGTTATATCCAAACGGGTGGAACAGCTACGCCGACGATTACCGGCGGTTCATATGACAGGTCAGGGAACTTCTTCCTCAACGGAACGCTGAACGCGACCGGGAACTCAGATACCGCTGGTGCAAACCCGGTCTTTACAACCACTCCAGGGGGCTATACAAATAGCAGGCTGCAAAGAGGCCGCGACATCTGGATTCAAAAGCACTCTCCAAGCGCCGGCATGATCTGGTCGTCGCTTCTAGGTGGAGCTGATGACGACATCACCGAAGGTTTCTTCAAGACGCACAACGCGAACGGTACAGAGGTTGGTGGAACTACGTGTGCTACAGACCCTGCCGGTAACGTCTACATCTTGGGTCGATCTCCGTCGTTTGATTTTCCTCGAACACGCGGTGTCTTTGGCGAATCCTTCATCTCAGGAAACAACTTCATGACGGTGACGAAGATCAGTGCTGATGGTAGTGCGATTTTGTACTCCACTCATCTGAGAAATGGCGGAACCGTTAGCGGATCCGGGATTGCGGTTGACCCTCGTGGAAATGCCTACATTACTGGTGTCGCAAGTGCGGTCTATTTCATCAACGGAACCCCTCCGGATCCAGTTGAACCCAACGCGGTTACCGGAGTTGGATCAATTCCGCTCCAAGACCCTATCAGAGCTGCGTACACCCAGCCCGCTACCCCAGAAACCAGAACCAACGACGGCTTCTTCTTGATCCTCAACGCTGATGCGACGGGACTCTTGAGAGGCACCTACGTTGGTGGAATCCTCGATGAGGGCGTGTTTGCCCCCTACGTTGATAATCTGGGTGACGTTTGGGTTTATGGTTGGGTCGATACTTGGCGACGCTACCGTGTATTCAGTTCAACTGGAACACCGACCGACCGACCAGATAGCAATGGAAGAACAGGTGGGCTTGATACCGGGTTCATCACAAATCTTGCTTTCAAGCAAGGTGCGGAGCCTAACGGCGGCGGCGGTGTCGAGAACGAGACCAATGGCTACTTCCTCACCACGATGGCGGAAGTTGGCACAAACATCTCTTATCGACGCGATGGCTTCTTGCTTCGCTTCCGTGAATCACTTCCTCTCATCAGCAACCTGACCATGAATCCGGCGAGCATCGCTGGAGGAGATCCGTCGGGACTTGCAAGCCCCCCAGCTTCCACAGGCACGGTCACTCTGTCCGCACCTGCACCAACGGGCGGTTCAACGATCACGCTGACGCTGGACAACGCGGCCCTCGCCTCGTTCCAACCAGCATCCAGCCTGACTACGACAACAATCACTGTCAACGAAGGCGCAACTACTGCAAACTTCCAAGTCTTTGGTCGAGTTGTCACCGGTAACCAAACCGTCAGTGTCAAGGCAGATTACGGCGGAAACGTACGAATCGCGTCACTTCAAATCACCCCGTGGCTGAGGTCTCTCGTCCTGACACCGACCAGTGTCATCGGCGGCAACACCTCTTCTGGAACTATCTCTCTCAACGCGCCAGCGCCAGCCGCTGGAGCGGTCATTACCCTCGGAACAGATCGACCCGATCTCGTCACCTTCCCAGGTGGCGGAACTGTCACAGTTCCTGGCGGAGCAACGCAAGTCTCATTTGTGATTGATACCAATGGTGTCACCTTGGATCAGACTGCTTCTATCAATACGTCACTTCTCGGAGTGACCCGAACGGCAGCTTTGGGTATTACCCAAGCCAGATTGCGTAGCATCACCATTAACCCAACCGCCGTTGCTGCCGGAGGAACCACAAGTGGTTTCGTACGGCTTGACGGAGAGGCAGGTGCGGACATGCTCGTTGATGTTTACATCTCGGGTAACCCAGCGGGCTACGTGGTTTCTCCAACTCAGGTAACCGTTCCTGCGGGAGCCTCGCAATCAGGTCCGTTTACGATCACAACTCCATTTGAGGCTGCGAACGTTAGTCGAGTCATTCTTGCAGAACGAAGAAGCGGCGCCGGCACTGTCATTGACGGACCAGTCAGCACCACGTTGGATGTCCGAGCTGTGCTAGTAACTGGCTTCGTAGTTGTTGATCCAAGGACTGTCGCCAGCGGCGGCACGACCACCGGAACAATCACGTTGAGCACTGCAGCGCCTGCCGGCGGTGCGAGAGTTCAGCTCAACAGTAGCCGACCTGACCTCCTCAACCCAGTTGACACCTCAGGAAACATCATCTCCGAAGTAGTAATACCAAGTGGTCAAACGACTGCAACGGTAAGACTCCGAGCTCTTTTCGCACTCAACGGCGACGAGGTGGCCCGAATCACAGCATGGAGAGGTCCATCGATGAGCCTCGGTCAGTTCCAAGACGTTACCGTCCAGGCACTAACCTACTCTCTCGCGATCAATCCAACTGCGGTGAACGACGGAGGCAATGCAACCGGAACGATCACAATCGGTGCTCCAGCCCTTCCTGGCTTTGAGATGAATCTGGCAGTTGACCTGGCAGGCGTAACTCTCAACCCGAACCCAGTGGTATTCGCCGATGGAGCAACAACGGCAACGTTCAGCATTGGAACCCCTGCCCTTACTGAGACCCGTGTCGCCACGATCTCAGCACAGGCGGGAACGCTTCCAGCGGCAACGGCAACCCTGACGGTTCGTGCCCTTGAGGTGAGTTCAATTAGGCTGCTACCAGGGAATCAGGTCAGACAGAACGCTGATGTAAGGATTGAGGTCACTCTTAACCGAGCACCAGCCGTGAACACCACGGGAACGATCACGTTCTCGAACGCGAGCCTGCTCAATCTGCCCACCGGCGTGACAAGCGTAAACTTCACAGTCAACGCTGGTCAAACCAGGGGAACCGTGATCCTGCGAACTCGCCGAGTTCCACGAAACCTCAGCTCAACTGTCACGGCAACTGTCAGCTCGTCTGGTAACCCGTCGGTCAGTACAACACTCACTGTGATTCGATAAGGATCATAAAGAGACAAGCCCCTCCAATATTCTTGGAGGGGCTTTTCTGTGTCAATCTGAAATCACAAAATCGACTTGCCAAGCACGTCGCCATCAACCGAAAGATCATAAACCAAAGGAACTCCAGTGCCCAGGTTCAGCTCGAGAACCTCTGCTTCCGAAAGCCCATCAAGTTTCATCACAATGGACCGGTTTGAGTTGCCATGAGCAACCACGAGGACATCCTTGCCAAGCGCAATATCTCCGAGGACAGCCCTCTCAAAGAATGGAAGCGTTCTGGCTGCAGTGTCCTTCAGTGATTCGCCGTTGGGAGGTGGAATATCGTAACTCCGTCGCCAGATCTTGACTTGCTCGTCACCGAACTTTTCCGCAGTCTTCTTCTTGTTGAGTCCTTGCAGATCGCCGTAATGTCGCTCATTGAGTGCTCCGTCCCGAATGATCGGAACTGTAACACCCATTCCCTCAAGAATGAGGTCAAGTGTGCGCTGCGCGCGCTGAAGTCCGCTGGTGTAAGCAACATCAATCGAGATCCCCTTCAACCGCGCTCCGGCGGCCAGTGCCTCGTCTACACCTTTTGCAGTAAGGGGAACGTCAACCCAACCGGTGAACCGGTCCTCGACGTTCCAAAGTGACTGTCCGTGTCGGACCAGAATCAGTTTTGGCATCGCAACAGAGTGTACTTACTCGGCTGACTCGTGCTGGGTAGCGACCACTAGGATATCGACTGTCTTGAGCTGTTTCGCTAATTCAAGCAAAAGAGACCCTTTCAGGAAGTCTTGTAGCTTTGTCCGATCGCTGTGACCAAGAATGATTTGGGTCACATTGTTCTCTTGAACATATTTGATGATGGAGGAACCAACATCACCTTTCAAAGTGACGGTTGGAATTCCCAGGCGCTCGCAAAGCATGAAGTCATCCTGAAGAATTCTCGCAGCCGTGTCTGGCAACTTTGGTTCTTCAACATAAACTGCCTTCACCTCGCCCTGCATTTTCTGGGCAAGTCTCCAGCCTCGACGAATCAACCTCAGGGACGATCGGGTCGGAGTAATGCAGATCAGAACACGGTCGCTCGTTTGCCACGGCCTAGCGATACGCTCGCGCTTGCGCCAAGCGATGAGATCCTCATCAACGCGTCCAGCGATTTCACGCATCGCCATCTCTCGCAAGGCGTTTAACTTCACCTCATCGTATCTTCCCTTAAGTTCTGCTTCGACAGACTCAGTCGGAACGATTTCTCCGCGCTTGACGCGGTTCCTGAGCGCCTGAGGCGTAACATCAACAAGTTCCACCTCATCGGCATGGTGAAAAAGTCTGTCTGGAACCGTCTCTTCGACCCGCCGACCGGTGATTTCAAAGATGTCGTCGTTCAACGATTCAAGCGACTCAACGTTCATCGTTGCCAAAACGTGAATCCCTTTTTGCAACAACTCCTCAACATCTTCCCACCTCTTCGCGTGGGCCGAACCTGGAACGTTGATATGAGCAAGGTTATCCACCAGAACCGTATGTGGGGCCAGCTTTAAGATCGAGGGAATATCAATCTCTCGTCCCTCAGTTCCTCCGTACTGGAAAACGAGTGGGGGAATCGTTTGCAAACCCGCGCTGAAATCATCCGACAAAAGACGGTCCCCTGCGTTGATGATTGCAATAACACAGTCCTCCCCGCGTGCAGCACGCCGACGCGCTTCCTCAATCATCACTTTCGCCTTTCCGACGCCAGGGGCGTAGCCCAAAAAGATCTTTAGTTTTCCCGGAGTATTGGATGGCATACGTTAGTCCGCAAGAGCGACCGTCATCATGCGGTCTATCCATTCAGTATGACGTTTCAAGAGGGGATCGATCATTAACGTTGCTGAAGGAGGAATCGACTTTTCCGTTCGCAGATGGGTTTCAAGCTCGAATTCACACATCGCCTGGAAGAATCGTTTTCCGCACGGGACCACGTCCGCGTCGATGTAAGCCTTGATGAGCTCCTGCACCACCGCGGGAAGAATCACCTTCACATATCTCGGAGAGTCGTTCTCTTTGATAACTTCAAAGGTGCAAGTGAGATCACCGTAAATGTCGTCTAACGCCTCTTCATTCAGTTCGAAGTTAAATCCACCGACGTTTCTACGAGAAAACTCGCGTGATACCGTCGCGATGGGAGTGTGCTTTCCGTCTCTCTCGAGTGCCGATCGAACTGCGTCCCGCAGAGCTTCCGGTGCAAAAGGCTTGCGAAGAAAATCGGTAGCTCCCCGGTTCATCGCCTCTATGGCTGTTTCGCAACCTCCATAGCCCGACACGATGATCACTTTCGCCGAAGGATCTCGTCGTATCATCTCCTGCTCGACTTCAATCCCGGTCATATCCGGCATTTTGTAGTCAGAAACCACGATATCGAAGTTGGCGCCATTGCCATAAACGGCGAGTCCGTCACTACCGCTGTGAGCAGTTGTAACGTTGTATCCAGAGTTGGAAAGTACCAACTCCATCATCTTTAAAATGCAAGATTCGTCGTCGATGACGAGAACGTTTGAACTCAAATATCCTCCGTGCTTCCGGTCGCCCTTCTATATACGTTTCAGAAGGTGAAAGAGATGTGCACTTCCAAAGATTGATTATGGTTTGTTGAACACTCATCAAAGACTGTTATTTCGAAGATTCCGGACAATCTATTGAGCACGCGAGCGGCACTTCCGAACGTATAAACTAGAGTAGTGAAGTCGCTCAGGTGGATAGGAATCGGGATAGGGCTTGTTTTTGGCTACTTCACATACAACGTGATCCATCTCGCCCTCACTCGAGGAAAAGTCGATCCAACAATGGATTTCTCCAAACCTCGCCACCCCGTCACTCCCGAAATGGCGGCGGAGGTCAAGAAACTCAACCTCAAAACGGCCAAACTCTTCAAACTCCCGAACACAAGGGGCAAACTCACAGCCATCGGAGGCTCCGGACCCCGCCCACAGTTCATATACGCTATCAAGAAAGGCTGCCCTTGCTCATTTGACGCAGAGCCACTGATGCAGGCACTTTACAAGCACTTCCAGGGGAAAATCGAGTTTGTTGGCGTTACTGATGCCGAGCAAAAAGATGCCCTGAAATGGGAAAGTGATCTGCGTGTTCCCTATGCAGTCGTCAGCAACCCCAAAGTTGAAGTGATGCAGGAGTACCAGTTCCCAGCTTCGGTCTACTGTCATCTTGTTGACACGAGAGGAGTCATCGTCAAGCGATGGGCCGGCTACAGCCGCTCCTATCTGGCGGAAATGAACGTCGAGATGGCAACACTCCTCAAAGAAAAACCACGTCCTTTCGACTCACAATACGCCCCGGAAGCCAACACCAGCGGGTGTAGTTACGAAGGCTATAAGCCAGTGTTTGTTACCCCCGAAAACTGATTGGGGATAAATACTTCTTCGCTCGTTAACAATACTGGAGCACAATGGAGTCTATGGGAGTGAAGCTAACCGATCCATACGAGTTCCAAAATGAGTTCATCTCGATCCGATTCCAAAACGGGCTCCCTCCTGAAGTCGGAATCAATGGAGTCCGGGCCGAAGATGTCATCGACGTCCTCATCGCAAAACTGAATCTCTACCAAAATGGTGAGCTCGCCTGCAAAGAGAACGATCAAGCCCTTGAATCACTCACGATTGCTCGAGATGCTCTCGTTCGCCGACGACAGCGCCGTCAAATCCAGGGCGTTTATCACACTTTGACTCCGCACGCGGATCGTACCGAAGACGTTCACGAAGAGTTCTCCGCAACGGGTGCTTGAAGTTAACAACTAGAATTACTGGTACTGTTCGGGTTAAACTCGCTCCATGCGAACATTCACCTTCGCGGCACTATCTCTCGTCGCCGCAACCAGTCTAGCCGACCTCAAATACACGGTCTCTCCTGGCTCGTCGGATACCAAGTTGCGAGTTGAACTAGAGCTAATTGCCAGTGCCGACAAAGTTGAGTTCCAAATCCCCAACTGGGCGCCAGGTTCCTACCGTTACGACGACGTCTGGAAGCGAGTCACGGATGCGAAAGCAGAAGGTGGAGTGAGCGTCAAGACCGAAGGCAAGAACCCACTGATCACCACCTGGACAATTGCCGCTCAGAAAGGGAAGAAGGCTTGGATCAGCTACGAAATCCCCGTTCAGTACGCCAATAAGACCGGTCACTTCTCTGGTCCATCGTTCTATATGTACCCGGTTGGTCGTACCCAAGAACCGTGCCAAGTAGAGTTCAAGTTCGCACCCGGAACCCCCATCATCACCGGGATGAACCCCGTACGAGGGAATCAGGCTCTTTACAAAGTTTCGACGTACGACGTGCTTGCGGATAATCCCGTCACATGGGGCGACTACACCCTCGACACTTACAAGTCGTACGGCAAAACCCACTTTATCGCCTACCGGGGGATCCCGAAGAAGGACGTGGACCGCGCCTATGTCATTAAAGCCTGCAAGTTTGTTTCAGACATGCAAGCAGACTTCTTCGGCGGTAGCGTTCCTTATGACCGCTACGTCTGGCATTTCAACGTTAATGATGCTCCAGATGGTGCTGGGGGACTCGAGCACCTCTCGAGTACCCAAATTAGCCTTGCTAGCGGTGTTGGACCGGGTGCAGTGTCCGTCCTGTCCCACGAATTTTTCCACCTCTGGAACGTCAAGCGCATCCGCTCCAAAGCCCTGGGTCCCTTCGACTACACCACCCAGCCACAAACTGGCGCGCTTTGGTGGCTTGAAGGGGTCACCGATTACTACGCTCACACTCTCCTTGGACGCTACGGTTGGTACGGCAAGAATGAACGTCATCCCGACGCAATCGCTAAACTGTATGCTGATGCAGTCCAAAACCTGACCGCCGTTCGCGCAAGGCCGGCTCGTCTCGACGTCTCGCCCTATGAAGCGAGCTATCGAGTTCGGGACGCGGCAGACGGAAGAGGGAACAGTCAAGGCTACCAAGTCAGCTACTACGATACAGGTTGGCTAGTCGGCCTCGTTCTCGACATCGAAATGCTCGATCAGACCAGTGGTAAGCACAGTCTTGATGAAGTCGAACTAGCCCTCTGGGAGCAGTGCAAAGACGACAAGCCCGGATTCGAAGAAGACGACATCCGCCGGCACCTCGTCCGCTTTGGCGGGTACCAGATGGGCACCTTCTACGATGATGTCGTGATGAAACCCGGCGAACTTCCCGTTGAGAAGCAACTCGCAAAGATTGGGAAGGAACTCTTGTCCGTTGACGAGAAGTACGGATCAATCCCGTTCTCCCTTCGAGTCAGCCTAGACGATAAGGCCCCAAGGGTATCCCTCTCGGAAGACGCGGCAATTCCTCAAGGATCGATCGTAACTAAGATTAACGGAACAGACGTCACTGGAGACAACGTCCGTTCCCAGACTACTCTCTATCGGGCTCTGCAACGCAGTTCTAAGCCAGGTGACATCCTCAAAGTAACACTCAAAGACGGCGACAAGACCAAAGAAGTCAACATCAAAGTTGGCGAAGCAACCCGGAAAGTCCAACGAATCGTCTCGGTTCAAAATCCTTCAGAGCGTCAGCTGAAGCTCCGAAAGATCTTTGAGGCTAAACGGCGCCGTTAAAGAAGCAACGCGCGAGCGGAATCGGTTCCGAGCCGCTCGCGCCACTTGTCCACCAAGTGGCCATTAATCATCCGGCCGCTATTGCTTTCATAAGCGCGGATGAACCCGAGGAGTTTCGAACCATCGGCTGTCAACACGAAAGGCGGGACATTGTTTCCCTCGCCGACTAACATCCCCGAAATCGGATCTCGAACAAGCTTGGTGATCGACTCGGTCAGTAGGTCTGGATTCGTGCCATTGAACCAGGTGAGTTCGTGGTGACTGCGCATTCCGCTCACGCTGTCCCAAGTCCAAACGAGGTAGCGCTCCCCAACCATGTAGTGTGCGCAGATGTGTTTCGGTAATCCGGGAACTAACGCCCTCAGCTCGGCTCGGTGCACGAAAGGAAAGAATGTCGAGTTCTCCAGATTCCTGCAAGCTACCGGCGAGGAAAGCCCTTCGACTTCACGTAGACTGATTACTCGCAAGGTTGGAACCACATCCTTCACGTTGCTCAACACCACGTAAGAGTCATCAACGTAAACCATGTTGGAGTACCGCTCAACAATGACCAACGCCGAATGATCGCTATTCCGTGACAGCACCGATTCTGGCACTGGAACATGGTCGATCGTTTGGAATTTAAACCCTCTTGGGGCCGTCCAATCTTTAACTCCCCAAGGCGAAAACCTAGGGGTTTTCTCTAACAACGACACAAGTCTCAATTCCTGAGTCTGTGGAAACCCGGTTGAACTCAAAACAGCAGAATGCATGAACATATCTTACGGAATGTGTGAGGTTTCAGAACCCAAATTCCTGAAACCAAGTATTAAACCCCGCACCCTTGCGGAGATCACCCCCGAACTGTTAAGCTAACCCCCCATGAGTCCCAAGGCGCGAGAAAACTTAACGGGATACTTGTTCATCTCGCCCTGGCTAATCGGATTCTTAGTCTTCACCCTCTGGCCCTTCCTGCGCTCGTTCTATCTGAGCTTTTGCAACTACAACATCGTCCAGCCGCCAAAGTTCATTGGCCTCGCAAACTACCAGATGATGCTGTTCAACGATGAGCTCTTCTACAAGTCCCTTTGGGTCACCCTCCGCTATGCACTCGTTGCAGTTCCTCTCACTCTGTTCGTCGGAGTTGCCCTTGCCCTCCTGCTCAATCTCAATGTGAAAGGCATCGCCGTCTTTCGAACGATCTTCTACCTCCCCTCAATCGTTCCCACTGTCGCCATGACCTCCATCTTCATGTGGATCCTTAATCCCCAGGTCGGGATGGTCAATCGTATCCTCGCCCTCGCCGGAGTTACCGGCCCCGCCTGGCTCAGCGACCCCGTCTGGACCCCCTGGACCCTCATCTTCATGGCCGTTTGGGCCGCCGGAGGATCAATGGTCATCTACCTGGCCGGACTCAAAGACATCCCGCAGTACCTCTACGAAGCCGCCACCCTCGATGGAGCCGGAGCATTCCGCAAGATGCGAATGATCACCCTTCCGATGCTCTCGCCAGTCATCTTCTTCAACCTGGTCATGAGCGTTATCGGCACCTTCCAGTACTTCACCCAAGCCTTCGTCATCTCCAACGGCTCCGGCGGCCCCGAAGACTCAACCCTCTTCTATGCCCTCTACATGTTCAAACGGTGCTGGAAGTACATGGACATGGGATACGGAAGCGCGATGGCATGGGTCCTGTTCATCATCGTCATGATCTCTACCGGCCTCATCTTCCGAACTCAAAAAAGGTGGGTCCACTATGGTCGTTAACCCCAGGAGTCGCTGATGAAAGTCTCTCAAGTCATCCTCGGAATCCTCGCCTTAGCCGTCGGTTACGGTCTCAGCACCGCCAAGATGCCCTCGACCGAAGACTACAAAGGCCGCGAGAAGATCAAGTTCTGGCATCGCTGGGGCGGCGAGTGGGAAAAGGTCGTCTTCAAAATCGCAAAAGAGTTTAATGAGTCCCAGACCCAGTACGAAGTGGTCCCCATGTTCGTCACCGGCTCGGGGTCTGAAACGAAGTTCATCCTTAGCGCCACCGGCGGCGACCCCTGCGACGTCATGTCCATCTGGAACGGCGGTCTCGCTCCTCTTGCCGCCGCCGATCTCCTGACCCCCCTCGAAACCCTCATGACCCCCGAGGAGCTCGAGTACTTCCAAACGAAAACCTACCCCTCCGTCCGCCAAAGCGGCCAATTCCGAGGCAAAACCTACGGCATCACCATCGGCGCTGACCTCTTCGGCTACTACGTTAACGCCGACCACCTCCGTGAAGCCGGCATTGACCCCGACACACCACCCAAAACCTTCGCCGACCTCGTTGCGATGGGCAAAAAGCTCGAAAAGAAGGACGCCAACGGCAACCTCCACAGGATGGGCCTCAACGCCGCCTCCCTTCAAACCCACGGCTACGCTTTCGGAGCCGGCTTCTGGGACGACAAAACCAAACAGCTTCGTCTCAACACCCCCGACATGATCGCCGCCCTAACGGCTATGGCCGAGCAACGCAAAGGCGTCGGATTCCAAAATGCCCAGCGCTTCTGGGCAAGCCAGAACACCGGCTCCAGCACCGGGGCGTGGCCCTTTATCGACGGAGCCGTCAGCATCACCTACGACGGTCAATGGCGCGTCGAGGAAATTCGCAAGTACAAACCCGACATGGACTACCGCGTCTGGCCCATCCCCCCGCCAGAAGGTGGAAACCCCCTCCCCGGCAGTATCGGCGGAAACTTCATGATCATCCCCGCGGCAGCCAAGAACAAGAAAGGCGCCTTCGAATGGCTCAAGTTCTGGAGCGGACTCACCAATCCCAACCGCGCCGCAAAGTTCGAAAACTGGGGGGGATGGATTCCCCTCAGCCCCGACGTCGCCCACTCCCCAACCTACGAAGCCTACGTCAAACAAAATCCCCGTTTCCAAACCTTCATCGACATCCTCGACGGCCCCAACGTCCACGCCTACCCGCCGGTCGCTTACCTCGGCTTCCTCATCGATGAGCTCCAGCGAGCCGAAGATGCCGCCCTCCGAGGTTCAAAGACCCCCAAAGAAGCTCTCGACCAACTCCAGAAAAACGTCCAGAAAGAGCTCGCCAAGCGCAAGGAGATGGGATTCGATGACTCGCTTTAACAAAATCCTCGCCTACATCGCGCTCATCTGCCTGAGCATTCCGCCCTTGCTCCCGCTCGTCTGGATGATCTCCACGTCCCTCAAAACCAACGAGCAGATCTACATGAAAGGCGAAGGCGCCGCGACCAAGGGCTTCTCATTCGCCAGCCTCATCCCCAGCCCCGTGGCCTGGAACAACTACCCCGACTCCCTCGAGACCATCCCCTTCATGGTCTATCTCAAAAACACGGTTTTCCTGTGTCTCTGCATTGTCATCGCCAGCGTCATCAGTAGCGCAATCGTCGCCTACGGCTTCGCCCGCATCAATTTCAAGGGCTCAAAAATTTGGTTCGGAGTCATGCTCGCCACCATGGCCCTTCCCGGTCAGGTGACGATGATCCCCAACTTCGCCCTCTTCCGCGCCCTCGGCTGGTACGGAACCTATCTCCCCCTCATCGTCCCCGCCTTCTGCGCAACCCCGTTCTACGTCTTCCTTCTCAGCCAATTCTTCAAAACTCTTCCCGACGAAATGGCCGAGTCGGCAAAAGTCGACGGCGCCAACGAGTGGGTCATCTTCTGCCGACTCATCATCCCCCTCAGCAAGCCCGCCCTCGCCACCTGCGCCCTCTTCGCCTTTCTCGGAACTTGGAATGACTTCCTCGGCCCCCTCCTCTACCTCAGTGATTCCAGCAAATACACTCTCGCCTACGGCCTCCAACAGTTCGTCAACAACCCCTACGTCAACTGGATGCAGCTCATGGCCGCCAGCACCCTCTTCACCCTCCCCATCATCCTGCTCTTCTTTTTCGCTCAAAAGACTTTTATCCAGGGCATCTCTACGACCGGCGGCAAGTAGTCCGTAAAGTCCCCTCTCCATTCCCATGGAGAGGGGATTTAGGGGTGAGGAAGAGACGTACCAACAAACCCCGGTTGAACCGGTGGAGCTGTTGTAATTGTCGACCAGCCAAGAGGGAACTCCAAACCCCCGCCGACCCGTAACTCCCTCCAGAAATGCAAGAAGTCCGCGAAGCCCTCAAGCGCCAGCACCACGCCGCATTGGCGATGTTCCGCCAAGCGATCCAAATCTGCCCTGACGACGTCTGGACCTCCGGCGAACACCCAAGAAACTACTGGCGAATCGCCTACCACGCCCTCGCCTACGCCCACCTCTACCTCTACGAAGACCTCGCCAGCTGGAACAAGTGGCCCGACCACATCCAAGAGAACACCTATCTCGACGGCGACGACGTCCCCGTGAACGAACCCTACACGAGACAGCAGCTCGCCGAACTCGTCAACCTCATCGACTCCGAAATCGACCCCCAAATCGACGCCCTTGACCTCAAATCTCCCACCTGCGGCTTCACCTGGTACCCCAACGTCAGTCGCGTTGAGCTCCTCATCCTCTCCCTCCGCCACATCCACGGGCACCTTGGCCAACTCCACGAAATCCTCATCGCCCACGGAGAGGACGTCGAATGGCTGGGGCAGATAAAATAGGTCTCAGCCCAGCGGCACATTCGCCCTCGCCATGACCTACCAGGAAGCCCTTGCAAAGCAAAAATCGCCAACGCCAGACCCAGATGGGTTTTGGTATCTCCATCGAACCTCAAGGTCCCAAGAGTATCCCTGGCAAGCCACCGATGGCTCCCACCGATGGTGCTCCTCAGTCTTCATGGAAGGTGGACCCAAAGAGGCGGAGGTATTAAGTTGGCCGCTGGTCACCGAAGAGGACTTCAGTGCCGAGGACTGGGACTGCTGGGAATTCGTGTTCTGAGCAGCTGCTAAGCACAGAAACGACGAACCAGCATAAACAAAAGCAGTAGCTCACCAGAAATGATCTCCCACCCCACCGACCCCGAACTTCTCCAAGCCGCCCAAAACCTCCTCGGCCAACACATCGTCATGCCCGGGCTCCGCGCCCGAATCGTCGAAACCGAGGCCTACGGCCCCGCCGATCCCGGCTGCCACGCCTACCGAGGAATCACTCCAAGAACCCGAGTCATGTTCGACCGACCCGGCCTCGCCTACACCTATTTCACCTACGGCAACCACTGGATGTTCTGCGTCACCTGCCTCGATCCCGGCACCGCCGGAGCAATCCTCATTCGCGCCGCCGTCCCCCTCGAAGGCCACGAAACCATGCGCCAAAGACGCCCGAAGGCCAAAAGAGACCAAGACCTCCTCAACGGCCCCGGAAAACTCTGCGCCGCCCTCCAAATCAACCAATCCCACTACGCCCTCGACCTCAGTGCTCCCAACGGCACCCTCTGGCTAGAACCCGGCGACCCGCCCCAAGAACTCAAAACTGGCACCAGAATCGGCCTGGCCGAAGGTAAAGGCGACCTCCACCCCTGGCGCTTCTGGTCCGCCGAAGACGAACCCTACGCCAGTCGCCCGTTAACACGCTAGGGTGACTGAAATCTAGCAGCTAGATTGGCCTCAGAATTGACAGTCTGTTGTTCAACGACTTCAACAAGCCTCAGGTTTGATTCTCGGCTAGGCCCCAACCGTCCCCGGCAACCGCATCGGAACCAGAATCGAAACCCCCGGCTCCTGCATCGTCACTCCAAAAAGGGTAGTAGCGGCAGCGGCGGTTATGTCCTTGTGAGTAATAACGACGAACTGGATCGTCTTGCTGAACTCCAAAAGAGTCTCCGCAAACCGCTCAACATTGCGCCCGTCCAACGGCGCATCGACCTCGTCCAAAACAACCAACGGAGCCGGCTTATGCTTCAACAAAGCAAACAAAAACGCCGAAGCGCAAAGGCTCCTCTCGCCGCCGCTGAGTAGCTGCAATGGCTGCCGCTTCTTCCCCGGAAGCTGAACGATGATGTCAACACCCGTCTCCAAGACGTTGTCCGGTTCGGTCAGCGAAAGCTCCGCGGCACCGCCGCCAAACAGCTTCGTAAACATCTCGCCAAAGTTATCTCGAACCGCGTTAAACGTGTTCACAAACTTATCCCGAGTCAGTTTATCAAGCTCCTTGATAGAAGCCTCGACCTGAACAATGCCGTTCATCGTATCCTCGCGCTGCGCGCCCAAAGATTCAAGCCGCTCCGTCAGCCGCTCATAAGCCTCGATTGCCCCGACGTTGACATCGCCCATCGCCTTAATCTCTCGCCGCAATCGCCCCGCCAACTGCTGAGCATCATCCGGAATCTCATGGATTCCTTCCTGAGCCACCGCATCCTCCTCAGTGAGACCATAAGCATCCATCAGCCGCTCCGCTGTAGTAGCTCTGCGAGTCTCCGCCCGAGCCCGAGCCAGCTCCGCCTGATGGTTCGCCTGACCAAGCGCCAAAATATTCTCCCGCGCCCCCCGAGCCTGATCCGCCGTCGTCTGCGCCTCCTCCTGCCGCTCCCGACGCTCCTTGCTGAGGTGAGTCAGTCGAACCATCGCATGACCCTTTTCGGCCTCAAACTTCTCGGACTCCTGCCGATGCACCTGAATCTGCGCCGCTGTCTTCTCCCGCTCCGGCCCAAGATTCTCAAGCCGTCGCCCCCGATGCTTCTCAGCATCTTTCGCCGACTCCAACCGCTTCTCAGCGGCATATTGCCGAGTCTGGGCACTCCGCGCCCGCTCCTGAGCCTCCCGCAACCGAGTCTCCGCCTGCTCCGCATCCGCCGACTTCGATGCCAACTGGTGAATCACCGCATCCCGCTCAGATTCAAGTGCCGGAATATCAACATCCTCGATACTCGTTCCCGCCGCCTTCTGAATCTGTTCAAGCTCCCTCCGAGCCTTGCCAAGCTGACGCTCGGCGTCCTTCAGCTCATCTTGAAGTGCCCGTAGGAAATGCAAAGCCTCCTTAACTGGCTCCTCCGCCTCGCGCTTTGCCAGTTCCTTCTCGCCAATCTGAACTCGCAACGCCTCAACTTCCTGTGTCCGCTTCGCCTTTCGCTTATCCGCGCCCGCAACGAGCTTCTGAAGCTCCTCAAGTTCCCGCTCAATCTCCGCCAGATCAGACTTTCGCTGGACAATTCCGTAACCCTGCCGCTGATTTTGTCCGCCGGTGACGGCACCGCTGTTGTGAACCACCTCGCCGTCAATCGTCACCAGCCGGTTCCAACCTGTCGTTTTAGCCAGTCGAAGCGCATCGTCCAGGGTGTCAACAATTATCACTCGACCGAGAAGGGAATCGATAACCGGCCGAACTCGGTTCTCGCACTCGACTAGTTGGCTCGCCCGACCAATGACACCTTTTTCGTTCAGCACCCGGCGGAACTCGTTCGAAGGTTCCTGAGGTCGCATCAATGGAATCGGTTGAAAGGTGCACCGCCCCGCCCTGTTCTCCTTTAGCCAGCCGACTGCACGCTTCGCGTCGGTGTCGTGGTCAACAATGAGATCATTCGCCGAAGCCCCGAGGGCGATTTCGATAGCAAGAGAGAACTCGCGATCGGCCTCAATCGCATCCGCAACGCTTTCATACCGACCCTGCAACAAGCCCCGCTCTGCGGCCTCAAGAACGGCCCGAGAACCTTGAGACAGTCCTTCGTGGGCGTCCAATGTCGCCTCAATGCCTCGCTTCCTACCCTCAAGACTCGCTTGCTCGGCGAGAGACCCTCGCGAACGCGTTGCTTCGTCTTCGTCTGCTTTTCGAACCTCTGCAATTCGATTCTGTAGTGCAGCAATTTCGTTGTTGATTGCGCTCAGCGAGTCGTCCACGACCACAAACTCCTTCTGAGCTCCTTCAATCCCTTCATGAAGATCAGGCAGAGACTTTTCGATTCCCGAGATTTCTCGTTGAAGCAGCTTTGCCCGTTCGGCACTTGCCTCCTGCTCGGCTTCCCACTTCAGTCGACGAACCTTCTGCTCCCGAGCCTCGTTTACCTGTTTCTCAAGCGCAGAAAGGCGCATCGAGAGTTCTTTAGCTTCAACGCTTGCTCCAGCTGAGTCTGATTGAATTGTTTCGAGAGCGATTCTGGCTGCTTCGGCTTCGGATCTAGCCTCTTGTAAGTCGGTTTCCGCTTCCTTCACCCTCCGTTCAATGGACTCCGAATCTTCTTCGAGTGATTTTTCTTGATTGGACAGTGAGGCGAGACGCTCCTCTAAAACTTTCACATTCGCCTGTGCGCGCTCCAGCCCGGTAACTGCTGTCTGTTGGGCGGATCTAGCCTGCTCCATTGAGGCTTCGAGTTCTTGAACCTGCATCCCAAGTACTCGGTGACGCTTCTCGAGCTCTTCAATCCGCCGGTTCTCCTCATCAACCACTCCACCGGAACTTCGCAATTTCTCTTCGAGCGTCTTGAGCTCCGAGAGCGAGGTACAGAGATCTCGAATCAACAGTCCGATTTCAACCTCCTGCAACGATGCTGTCAGCGACTTGTAACGTTTTGCCTGCTCAGCCTCGTCTCCAAGGGGTTCCCTTTGGGCTTCGAGTTCCCGAAGGATGTCGTCGACCCGAGACAGCGAGTCGCGCGCAGAATTGAGGCGGCGAAGTGACTCATGCTTTCTGGTTCGATATCGTTGAACTCCGGCTGCCTCATCGATCCAAGCACGTCGGTCCTCAGCCGAAGCGGCAAGAGCCTGATCAATCTCCTTCTGGCCAACGATTGCGTAACCAGCGCGACCAAGGCCCGAATCCGCCATCAGTTCAACGACATCGCGCATTCGGCAGGACTGCCGATTGATTGAGTATTCGGTATCCCCAGCCCGAGTTAGCCGTCTGGTTACCCAGACCTCTGTCGCATCAATGGGAAGTGAACCATCCTCGTTGTCAAAACATAGCGAAACTTCTGCAAAGCCGACTGCCTTACGCGCTTGTGCTCCCGAGAAAATCACATCCTGAGAAGATGAAGCCCGAAGGTGCTTGATCGAACCTTCCCCAAGTCCCCAGAGGATCGCATCAACGAGATTCGATTTCCCGCAACCGTTTGGTCCAACAACGGCAACAATACCGCCATCGAGTGAGAACTCGGTGCGGTCGGCGAACGTCTTAAAACCAAATAGCTTAACGCGAGTAAGGCGCATTGATGCGAATCATCTAGGATACATTTCTTTGGCCATGGCGCGATAGGCACGATCCGTGCAATTGAGGCTGATATGAATAAGTTGTGTTTATCGATCTTGGTCTTCGCTCTAGCTGCATTTTCGTCCGCAAAAGAGAATGTTGTGAAGGAAATTCAAGCAAAGTACAACTCGATCGCGAAAGTTTGTACGACCGATATATCACAAGCCATCCCGCGGATTGAGAAGTTGCTGACGAGCGACTTTAGCTGGGTCGATACGATGGGAGCTGAGCTGAGTCGAGATCCTTATATCGGTTCACAGTCCCGAGTGATTGCTTCCGTAGCGAAAGTCTTCTCGGCCAAAAATGAGCTCTTGTCGTACAAGATGGACGGAATCTATTTTCGCTGCCGAATCAAGTCCTCACTCCTGTTTCGTAGCGTAGGTTTTAGCAAGGACCGGCATCTGGGTGTTTCGATCAGCGATGATGTTTGGGTCAAAACGATCCACGGATGGAAGATGTTCAAGTCAACCTCCATTCGAGAATCCGACACGATTGTGCGGGCTAGCAATACCAAGCCTACATTGCAGCCGTCATAACTGCCCGCATGACTTCGGATGGTGTTGTCCATCCTGCTGCTGCCTTGGCCTTTCCGTCCTCCAGCATTGTTCGGTAACCCTGCTGATTAGCTACTTCGTTCAGCTCGGCGAACGTTACGTTCCGAGCGACGGCGGCGCGGAATTCTGGGGTTCCCAAAATGAGCTCAAAGATTCCGATTCGGCCTTTGTAGCCTGTGTTTTTGCACTCAGCGCATCCGGCTCCCTTCATGAACTTGCCGATTTCGAGTTCTGCGGGCGAAAACTTAAGCAGGAGAATTTCCTCAGCGGTCGGTTTATATGGTTGCCGGCACTTGCCGCAGTTAAGGCGAACGAGTCGTTGTGCCAAAGAGCCTAGCAAAACGCCGCCAACAAGGTAGGGCTCAGCACCCATGTCAAACATACGACCAATCGTCTCAACCGCGTTGTTGGTGTGAAGAGTAGACATAACCAAGTGACCCGTCAAACCAGCTTGAATACCGATTTTAAGCGACTCCGGATCGCGCATTTCACCAACAAGCATGACGTCAGGGTCTTGCCGAAGGAATGAGCGCATGACTCGTGGAAACGGCATTCGCTCGGTAACTTGAACCTGGGCGATGTTCTTCTCATACTCATATTCGATTGGATCTTCGACGGTGACGATGTTGCGCACACGAGCATCCAGGGTGTTGAGAGAAGCGTAAAGGGTTGAGGATTTTCCGGAGCCAGTCGGGCCCGTGACGAGGATCAACCCGTACGGCGCGGAAATTGCCCGCTCCCAGCGACCCAAGATGTCCTCAGGCATTCCAAGTTTTCCAAGATCAACCTTCATCGCGGCTGGGTCAAGGATACGCATGACCATCTTCTCTCCGTTCATGGAAGGCAGGCACGATGCGCGGCAAGAGAGTCGGCGCCCCATGTACTCCATGTCGATGCGCCCATCTTGAGGCTCTCGCTGCTCATCGATTCTCATCCCAGCTGCGAGTTTGAGCCTGGCCAGAACGTTCTGAGCCTGCTCCAATGGAAGCTCTCCTGCCGAGTGGAGGATTCCGTCTTGACGATATCGAATCCGCAGTTGGTCTCGCTCAGGTTGGAGGTGGATGTCACTGGTGTTCGTTTCCAGCGCATTCATGAAAATGTTATCCACGATTCCGACGGCAATGGAAACATCGTCTCCTCCCATTTCACGCGCTTGCCCGCCTTCCCTAACAATCAATCGAAATCTCTTGGCAGCGCCGAAGTTTGTTTGTGCGTAGTCGTTCATGGCTGGTGTAGGGAGCATCATACTATGAACGGATGCCTCGACCCAACCCCTTTTTGCTGATAACGATGCTGTTTTGGGGATTCAACTTCGTGTCGATGAAAATCTTGTTCCCGGTTATGGCGCCATCGGCCGTGGTTTTCTGGCGCTACTTCATCATGGGAGCAGTGCTCGTGTTGATCTGCGCGGCTTCCCGGCAGTCTTTAAGAATTCCAGTTGAGCATCGGACAGCAATCTTGTTGACGGGTTTCTTTTCGATGGGGATCTATATGGTTCTCTTTTTCGAAGGTGTCAAACGGGCACCGGCTGGGGAGTCCGCAATTATTCTTGCCACAAACCCAATCATGGTTGGTGTTATGAGTATGATTCTGGGCCGAGAACCGAAGTCAACGGCGCGGGTTTTGGGTTCTTTGGTCGCCCTTGTCGGGGTAGCTCTGGTCGTTTTGGGTCGCCCCGACGCGTTGGTGGTTTCGAAAGAAACGAGCGAGAGGTTTGTCGGAGATGTGTTGCTGTTTCTGAGCGCAATTGCCTGGGCCACATCGGTGATCTTGGCCAAGCCGGTTTCTGCACACGTAAAGCCACTGCCACTGTTTACAATGTCGATGCTTGGCGGTTTACCGGTGGTCGCCATCTATGGATTCGCCGAGGCGTTTCGAGTTAACTGGGGAGCGTTCAATGCGTGGCACTGGGCTAACCTGGCGCAAATAGCCCTGGGATCGGGGGTGATTGCAATGGTGTTCTACTACCGAGGAGTGGCGGAGTTGCCGGCCAGCGTGGCTTCGCTGCATCAGTTTCTGGTTCCCGTCCTCACAACTTTGTTTGCCGCGATGATCCTTCACGAGCGCCTAGCATGGGTTCAGGGATTTGGCGTCGGGGTTTTACTCGTTGGTTTGTCAGTGAACGTTGGGCTCATCAAGCTGACAAAGAAAAGCGACCCCGGGGATCAGAAACCGGAGCCGCTATTGGGGTCTGAAGCGAGACCTTAAATCTTGTTCATCCTCGGAGGCTTTCGTGCCTCTTGCTCGTTTCTGTTGCAGACGGCATGCCACATTAGTAAATCTGACAAAGACTGTAGATTCTGCCAGAGTAAACTTTGCGCTTGATGCATGGAAAGCGGGCCGCGGACACGGTTGTAACGATTGCTGAGGTAATTCGGCCCAACGAAGCTAACTTCCTCGGGAAGCTCTTTGGCGGAGAATTACTTGCGAAGATCGACCTTTGCGCTTATGCCGCGTCTGCCAAGCACTCTGGAACAACCTGTGTGACGGCCAGCTTTGACCAAGTTGACTTCCATGAGCCGATCGAAGTTGGAGAACTAGTGACCCTTCAGGGGCAGGTCACGTTTGTTGGCAAAACTTCCATGGAGGTCATGGTAGAGGTTTGGACTGAAAACCTGAAGCACGGCGTCAAACGCCACGCGAATACCGCGCGCGTGACGATGGTGGCTCTCCTCAACGGCAAACCGATAGAAGTCCCCAGGCTCATCTGTGAAACCCGCGAGGAGAAGATCTTGTTTCTAGAAGGAAAGCTTCGGAGGGACACAAGGAAGAAGCTCTCAGCCGAACGAGCGGCTGAGTACTCACGAATCGAAGCGCTATCTGACGAAGAACTCGACGTTGCTCTATCTGGCTGATCCTCGTTTTGAGGCGAGCAACCCTACATACCAAGCCATTTCTTTACTTTATAAATCGTGGTGTCTCTATTTAGCTGTGCAATTGCCCTTGTGAGGGGAACTTGCTTGGGACAAACCTTTACGCAGTTCTGCGCGTTCCCGCATCCGCTCAATCCATCGTCTGATGTCAAGAACTCATGCCGTTCGCTCTCGAGCGACTTTCCGACCGGGTGGGTGTTGAAGAGTAATGCTTGACCAAGAGCCGCAGGTCCAACGAAAGCGGACTTCTCATTGATCTGAGGGCACGCCTCCATACAACATCCGCAGGTCATGCAGCGAGAGAGCGCGTAGCGCAGTTGACGAACGTGATCGTCTTGGGGCTGAGCCATACCGAGATCGAAAGAACCGTCGATTGGAACCCATGCCTTGACCTTCATGAGGTTTTCGAACATCTTAGAGCGATCCACGACGAGGTCCCGGATCAAGGGGAACTTCTTCATTGGCTCTAGGGTTACCTCGTAGGTATCTCCAACTAATGTCCCGACTTCTTCGATGAGCGCAGTGCATGCTTGCCGGATGCCGCCATTGATGTTCATCGTGCAGCTGCCACAAACTTCCTCGAGGCAGGCCGCTTCGTACGTTGGCGCAGAGACGCTCTTGCCTTCAACGGTCACTGGCTTGCGTTGGACGAGCATCAAGGCCGAGATCACGTTGATTTTGTCGACGTAAGGAACCTCAAACGTATCCCATCGCTGCTCTTTCCCGGCACCTTCCTGGCGGAGAACTTTCAGTCTTATCTTCGATGCCGATGCTACTGCGGTTGCACTCATTGCTCTATCACAATTCTACGCAATTCGACGTCCAAAATTCTCGGCATTGGCATTGTTGTCTTAACGACGGATAAACGGGTATATTCAAAGTTCGCGTACCTTGTCCCATGCTGCCATCACCAGACATCCTTAACGAATATCCCTTAGGCAAATTTGTGCTCTCGAATCTGGCCGCAAAGCGAGCCAAACAGCTCCGAGAGGGCGCATTGCCACTCGTTCAGATCGAATCGCGACACCCACTAACCATTGCGTTAGCGGAGATTGCTGCAGGCAAGATTGAGCCGAGAGCCTTTACAGCTGTTGCTGAACCAGTTGGCGAGCACGTTGAAAGCATTGTTCTTGCTGAAGATTTTGTTGCCGGAGAGTTTGGAATGCTACTCCCTGCTTTGGATGAGAACGAAGCCGTTCTCATTGAAACCATTGGACTTGAAGACGCGGATCCTGCTTCTCTTGCCGATGATGAGGAAATCAGCCTTGCTGACCTTGCGGTTGAGGGAGAAGAGGAAGATGTTGCGCCGGCCGCTGAGGATGACACCCTGTCACTGAGCGACATTGCCGAAGAGGAAGCGTCGCTGGAAGACGACGCAGAAACGGAATAACACCCTATGGCCCAACGGGACCCGTACGAGGTGCTGGGGGTATCGCGTTCCGCCAGCGCAGATGAGATCAAGTCGGCATATCGCCGGCTAGCCCGAAAGTATCACCCTGACGTCAATCAGGGTGATCCAGCTTCAGAAGAGAAGTTTAAAGAAGTCTCCGGAGCTTACGAAGTTCTTTCTGACTCCGAAAAGCGGGCGCGTTTTGATCAGTTCGGAACGACCGAAGGTATTCCCCAGGATCCATTTTTTGGAGGTGCAGGAGGGGGAGGCATTGGCGATCTTTTCGATATGTTCTTTGGCGCGTCCGGGGGTCAGCAGGGTCGCCGCCGCACACCAGCCCAAGACGGAGATGATCTTCGGCTCGATCTTCAAATCTCCTTACTTGATGTTATCAACGGACTCTCAAAAGAAGTTGAGGTTAATCGGGCGTCTGAGTGCGGTGACTGCAATGGGTCTGGGGTCGAGGGCGGTGGTCAGCCCACACAGTGCGGTGGTTGTAACGGGTCTGGCGTCGTCTCCGTCGTCCGAAATACTTTCTTAGGGCAAGTGAGAACTCAAACTGCATGTCCAAAGTGTAACGGTCACGGATTCACGATCACCAATCCGTGCCGCAAGTGCTCCGGCCAAGGTGTCCGACCTTCAACCGATAAGGTGCTCATCAATATTCCGCAAGGCGTTGAAACTGGATCGACGATTCACATGCCAGGTCACGGTTCGGACGGTGTCCGCGGTGGACGTCCGGGAGATCTTTATGTCGTGCTACATGTTTTGGAAGACGGACCGTTCGTGCGGCGTGGTCAGCACGTTCTCACCGGAATTGACATTACAGTGAGCCAAGCAATTCTCGGTGATGAGATGGTCATTGATGGAATTGATAAGGAGCTCAACGTCGAAATCCCAAGTGGAGCTCAACCAGGCCAGAAGGTGACACTGAAGGGTGAAGGGCTGCCTCCACTCCACGGCGGTCGCCGGGGAGATCTAGTCGTCGAACTCAATGTAACGATCCCCAAAAAGGTGAGCGAAGCCGAGGCCAGGCTTATCCGAGAATTTGCCGAACTCCGGGGCGAAAAGGTGCCCGACGGAAAAAGCAGCCTTTTTGGCGGGCTCTTTGGAAAGAAGAAATGAATTGGATTTTGATAAAAGCACATCAGTCGCCCGCCCCCGCCGACTGGTCGCCGGTGATCGAAGTATTCCGAGACTTCGGAATTGAAAACACACTTGAAGAAAGGGAAGCCATCGTTGGTTGCTACGTCGAAGTCGATGGTGTTCAGGATCAAATTGTTGCTCTCAAAGTAGCTCTGCTCGAA
>JARXAE010000036.1 GCA_029866005.1 Fimbriimonas sp.
CGGAGACACCCTGCTCGTTGAATCGAGGGTGTTGAGAGCTGGAGTGAACCAACCCGACTACTGTGGGATGTTTCACATTTGGTCTGGAGACTTGTGATCATCACTCACTAGGCGAAGTTTCAGGGGTTTTGTCAACCTGGTCCCTGCGAAAGTTGGCTTTTTAGCCTCCACAGTGCGTGACTGTGGAGGCATCGAAGCACATTTCACTGCTGAGTGCCTCGTTAGGTGTGCGGCATGTCCGGGAGCTGTTCGTCATCGCCTCCACAGTGCGACTTTGGAGGGATGAAAAGTTGGTTGTTCTAGCCCCCACGGTACGACGAAGGAGGAATCGAAGCTTCTGTCTGATCCCGGTCAGGTGTTCCGTCGCGTGACGGAGTCCATTGAAACAGCGCGAAATACACTAGAGTAGTTAGGGCGATAAGGAGAGGCCCTTGAGTCAACAAATCTCCACCTAACCAAGCCGTGACGCCTGTCAAAAAGAAGAATTGGTTAACTCGACCCTCCCGCAATCGCAAAGACTGAAGGAGGAGAATGGCCGAAATCACGTGCAGCGCAGTTCCGTGTATTGATGTCAGCTCTCCCCCCCGGCCTCTACCGGGAGAGAGACTATTGACACCTGATGACCCCAGCTCGTCCACAACTCCAAGAATCAAGTAGTAGCTAACGAGAAGTATCCAGATCACAAACCACGGGATCTTGAGTTTGTCGTTTCTTACTTGCAAAGACACATCCTTTCCATGAGAGTCAGAGCAGTTTCGCAACCGACGGCGTTTGCAATTCCAACGATGATCGAGCTATCTCTAACAATATCTTTATAGATAGTAATCGCTCCGCATACGTCTTTGCAACTGGGAGGACCAGACTTGTTCTGCAAGTCATCGGCTATTGCAATGATTGTGAGACCACAAATTCCATTGAATATCGCAGCACCAGTGCCGAGTCCTTTTCCAATTTGCTTCACGATACCAGGCTTGGGCTTTGGAAGGCTCCTTGGATTTGTTCTTGGTCTTGGCTTCTGTCGGGGCTGAGGTCTGCCTTTTGTATGCTTCTCTTTCTGCTTTGAGAAGCTGGCAAAAGATTGTTCGTCGATGTCCAACAAGTTGGTCAATTGAGAGACCCAGAGTTCGTCGTTCCCAATCGTAAAAGTTCCATCGCGAGGGACTTCAAATGAGTCCGAGAGGGAAGACGACAAAACAACTCCTGCGGACGACATCAAGCGCACTTTTGAGCCCAAGATGTTAGTAAGGTAGAGTTCTCCGTTAGTGACCGGATCCATCGCTCCTGCCTGCAACTGCTGATCGGAAGTTGTCCAAGTTTGACCTCCATCACTGGAAGCCAAAGCAAGTAGCTCCCCAGCGCAGCAGGAGACGCCGCATGGCGACCAAACCCATAAATTTGAGGCCAGGTTTTTGGATAGCCTCCGCATTCCATCGAACCCATACTGATACTCAAAAGTGTCGGTCATGGCAGAACCCCCAATGGTCTTGAGCCGGGAGATTTGTGCTTCATCGTCATACTGTACGCCGAGCCGACTGCTTCCCTTTGGTGCCGAGCTTAAGGTACTGTCATCGTTCCAGCTATAAGAGCCGTTCACGCCTGAAGCCGTCACCGTGTCGGCGACGTTGGTCAGGCGACCGTCGTCATCGTAAGCGTAGCTTCCGTTGTGGGATGTTACTCCGTTCTCGCTTCGGAAGGCGGTTGCGCGCTGCCCCCGGTTGGTATAGGTGTAGGTGCTGACATACGGGTTGGATCCGGTTCGGTTCTCGGAAAGAAGTCGTCCCGCAGAGTCGTAGCCGTACGAGGTTACCGAGCCGTTATTCTCGGTAACGTTGCCCAGCCTCCCTGCGCTGTCATAGCTGGCAGTATAGCCAATGATGATGGCGTTTGAGGCATCGCGGTGAGAGAGAGCAGAGATTCGATCCGAAGAATCGTAGCCATACAGACTCCTCACGCCATTGCTGTAGAGGGTCTGGGTGACCCGGCTTCGGTTGTCGTAGGTGTACTGCGCCCAGGTGGTGGGGTCGCTGACCTGTTGGAGGCGGCTGTTACCGTCGTAAGCGTAGTTTATAAGGCGTCCGGTGACGTCGGTTTGGGTGAGGAGCCTTCCGCCTTCGTCGTAGGTTGCCACGGTGTTTCCGCGTGGGTCGGTTTGGCCCACTTTCCGTCCGAGGTCGTCGTAGGTGTAGGTTCGTGTTCCGGTTCCATCTACGGCGCTGAGCATTCGGCCTTCTTCGTCGTAGGAGAACGACTGATCCGCCGACGTTGGGTAATCGACTGCGGTGAGGCGATCCCAGGCGTCGTAGGCGTAGTTGGTCGTCCGGTTCAGCGCGTCGGTGCGCGAAACGCGGTCTCCGTTGACATAGGCGAAGTTGGTCTGATTTCCAAGTGGATCGGTGATCCGGGTGTTTTCGCCGAACGCGTTGTAGAGGTAGCTCGTGGTTTTTCCGGCATTGTCGGTGACGGAGTTGACGAGGCCGTTGGTTCCTACTGCGTAGGTGGTTGTTCGGCTGGTGGCGTCGGTGACGCTGTTCAGGCGGTAACCCGTGTACGAGTAGGAAGTGGTTTTTCCGGCCGAATCGGTGCTGGACGTGACGAGGTTGAGCGTGTTGTAAGCGTTCGTGCTCGTTCGGTTCGTGGCGTCGGTCGTGGAGGTGTTGTTCCCCTTGATATCGTAAACCATGGTAGTGGTTGCGCCATCTGGAGCGACGATCTGGGTTCGGTTCCGGTTTGCGTCGTAGGCGAAGTTGGTTTGGTTGCCGTTGCCATCTCGGACAGCCGTGATGGTGCCGTTGGCATCCATTCCGTATTCGCTGGCGTAACCGGCGGCGTCCTCGACGTAGGCAGTTGCCACCGTTCCGACTGGATAGGTCGCTGGCAACTGATCTGGATCCGCCAAAGAGTTCGCAGTTGCTGAGAACGAGTTTTGGTCGGGAGCAGGAGCTTGAGGCGGGCTGTACTGACCAGAGTAGTTACCCATCGGATCTTGGACGTAGCTGAGTTTGTTTCCTTGGTAGACGTACTGCCAAGTCTTACCGACTTTATTGGTTCGCGATACTACGTTGTTAGCGAAGTCGTATCCGTACACCGTTGTTGCAGCTGGACCGTTGGCAGGCTCGGTGACTGTCTGAAGCCTTCCACCGCCATCGTATGCCAGGGACCAGAAGGTTCCGTCGAACTTGGAAACAGTATTGATTCTGTTGTTAGTGTAGGTAATGGTCAGAGTTCGGCCGCTTGCGTCGACAAGCGAGGTCAGGTTTGTCCCGGTGTAGTTCAACGCGAGCGTATTGTTGTACTGGTCTTTGATCGTGGCAAGTCGACCTTCTGTGTTGAAGTTCCAGGTACTGCCATCTTTGAAAGTCAGTTTGAATCCGTTGGCATTTTGGGTCAGAACCTCGTAAAACCCGGCAGGGGCCGTATAGGTAGTTCCGGATCTGCTGAAGGTGACGCTGCGGCCATCTGGGTAGACGACGGTGCCGGATGTTGAGTTGCTTGTTACGCTGATCTGGTAGCTGTGGCGCCACTTTGGTCCCACGGGACCGGAGGTGTTCGTTGCCTGACTGTTGAAGATGAGCGAAAACGAGACTGAGGGTCCGATGCTTGACCAGTTTGCAGTTGATTGCAGCAAGGTCAGGTTGGCATTGGCTAGGTTTTCGGATCCGCCTTCGACGGGGAAGCTAGGTTGCCACGGAAGCGCGGTGCCTGGCGATTCGGCGACGGGTGGGATGAGGGTTGCGGATTTGACGCTGAGGTCTACTTTGGAACCAAAAAGGTTCTTGGACCATTTTGTAGTTTTTAGTGCTGGGGCTGCCTTTGGTCGGCTCGCTCGCATTGTTGCTTCTGCTGCCCCGGTCGTCGCTATGGTACTAACGAAGATTAGGGATGCAGAGGCGATGCGGAGCGAGGAACTGCTGAATAGTTTGTTTACTGTTCGAGTTGAGTTACTCATAGTACTACCATTTGTACTATATCACTAGACTTGATTCACCGTATGGATAACAGGTGAATATGTCAACATTGGGACTACTTTTAATTATCTCAGTTCAATACTGGGACGGAGTTAGGCTTCGACGTGGAGGGTTTTTTCGTGGGTGTAGATGACGGAACCTCTGGGGGAGCCTTTGGTTCGGCGGACGTACTTTTTGAGGGTGTAGTCGACGGAGACGAAGCCGGCGTGCTTCTGGTTTGAGTTCTGCACAGCAATCTTGGCGGCGTAGTCGAGGACTTCTCGGGGGGTCAGTTCTGGTTTGTTACTTGTAGGGACGAGAACGTGGGCTGAGGTGTGCCCACGGACATGAAGCCACCAGTCGTTGCTCTTGCCGATTCTGAGCGTGAGGTAATCGTTTGCCTCTGCGTTTTCGCCGTATAAGATTCGGTGGTTCTTTGGTCCAACTAGCTCGCGGATTCGATGACCTTCGAACGGCTTGACCTGCTTTCCGTTGGGTGAGCGGTGAGTTTGGGTGAGGAGGAGCCGGCGTTCTTTGATTTCAGTCTGGCATTCCTCAATAGCGGTCTTCGTAGTTGATTCGAGGGCGCGCAGAAGGTATCGATCCAGATCGTACTTGATGGCTTTCAGCCTTACGAGTTGATCTTGAAGGACACCGATGCGTCCTTTGGCCTTCTTTGCCTTTTCGAAGAGCCGCAGAGCGTTCTCTTTGCCGGTCTGCTCAGAGTTGAGTTTGATTTCGAGCGAAGTTCCGTCGTAATCGGGCAGCGTCGTTTTTGTTGATCCTGAAGGGAGGTTAGCGGCGTAAGCCATGAGAAGTTCGGCTTGTCGCTGCCATAACCCAGCCCGACCGCCCATTTCGATGGCCTCGTGGAGTTCTTGGATCGCAACTTCGCGGGCGAGGATTGCGCTTTCGAGTTGAGCGATGAGAGAGCGTTGGGCTGTATTGAATTCATGACTGTGAATTCGCTCGCGGTAAGCCTGTTCCAAGGCAAGCGAGAACGTGTCTCGATTGAGCCAAGTTGAGAATTGGTCGGAGAGTGAGACGGGGTAAGCACCGTCTTTGAGGCTGTATCCGGGATTCCACAGCTCGCCAATCCGTTTGTATCTCGAGTGAACGAGTGGCTTGGTGAATTCTGTGAGATCAGGCTTCGATGCATCAAGAACTGGTGGCCAAAGATAGGCGGTGTTGGGAAGGATTGGCCTCGATGATTGAGCCTCTCTCACCCATTTCGCAGCAGAGAGGATCCGGTTTTCCTGATCGATGAAGATGAGATTCGAGTGCTTGCCCATCAGTTCGGCGATGAGCTTATGGCCGTTGAAGTCAAGGACGAGCACCCGGTCAGAGTGCTTCATTACTACTGACTCCAGGGTTTGTCCGTCGAGGCGCGCGCGAAGCGTAGCGCAAAAGACGGGAGGCTCGCCGGAGTTCCGGGGTCGCTGAGTGACAAAGTGGACCCGAAAGAGCTCTGGGTGGCAGCAAACCAAGAGCTGATGAGCAGTGCCTCGGTGATACAACTCAACAACGATAGTGGTGGGGTTCGGCTGGCGAATGCCCTGCACCTTGGCGCCTACGATTACCTTGATTTCATCCGCGATTGCGGCGAGGGAGAGGGCGTCGAAGGGAATCATGGTCGAAGGGCTTTTGTTTCCTCCTACAGTTCTATTTGCCTGAAGACGTTCTCTCGAACTGAGTTTCGTTCCATAAAGAGAACTTCGGGGGTGAGTCCCTCGATCGAAACTTCGGTTTCGCCGCCGTTGGAAGTGACATGCATCCAGATCGTTGCAAGCTTTTGGGCCGCCTTCTCGGGATTCGTGTTGAGCGGAACATCCTCTCGAAGGCTCAGGACAGGGTGCTCCGTGCCGGAGAGCGACGCAGTGTGGCGGTGAAGGTGGTAGTCACCATCAAAGTCCATGACGTAGAACTGGTCTTTGTCTGGTGTAGTACCGAGTTCGGCGAAAAGTGAGATCGCGAGTGCCGGGGCAGTCGAAAAATCGTTGAACGCGGCTTTGATTGGGGTTGAGACCGCAGTGACGACGCGCTGGATTGTCACATCCTGCTCACTTCGGCTATAGCCCTCTCGATGCGCGAACTCCATAGCGGCGGTTCGGATCGCTTCGATGTCGGACTGCTGTCCGAGTCCAGCAAAGGCGAGTTTGTCGTATATTTCAAACGTCTTGGGCGACTGGCGGCGGTAGGTAAAGATGATGATTCCAGCATCGAGGGAAACGGCTAGGACAGCAGCACCGCGTTCGATTCTGCCCTGGATGTAGGACACCCGGTTGTTCATTCCTTCTTGCCAGTCGTAAGGTGTGAGCATGACTTGTTCTACGCGCCGATGTCGCTTCTTGCTTGCATTCCGTCGAAATGAATCTGTTTGAGTGCCTCGTAAGCTTTGGTCCTGGCTTCTTGTTGGGTTGGGGCGGTGGCAGTGACGGCGAGAACTCGGCCCCCGTTTGATTCGAGCTGACCATTATTCAACTTCGTTCCAGCATGGAAAATGTGAACTGATTCTTCTGTCGGTTCGATCGCAATGAGTTTGCCTTTTTCATATTCGCCAGGATAGCCTGCACTTGCGGCGACAACAGTGACAGCAGCATGTTCATAGAGTTCGATCTCAGGAATCGGTTCTCCGGCGGCACAGGCTCGAAGAGCGTCAGCAAAGCCTCTTCCGAGTCGAGAGAGGACGCTCTGCGTTTCAGGGTCACCAAATCGAACATTGTATTCGAGACACTTAGGACCGCTGGAGGTTTGCATCAAACCTGAGAAGAGGACGCCCCGATACTCGATACCGTCCTCTCGAAGCGTCTTAAGGATAGGCAGAACAGTTTCTCGCTCGGTTTGAGCTACGATCTCGGGCGTCACCCATTCGACGGGAGAAAACGTACCCATGCCACCCGTGTTTGGTCCCTGGTCCCCGTCAAAGATTCTTTTATAGTCCTGTGCGACGGGGAGGGAAAAGATGTCTAACCCGTTCGTGATAGTCAGGAGGCTAAACTCCTTACCTTCCAGCTTTTCCTCAAGGACCAGTGTTTTTCCTGCTTCTCCGAGCGCCTTAAGTGTGTCAATGCCTTCCTCGGCTTCTTGAAGGCTTTCGGCGACGATGACGCCTTTACCGAGAGCGTTGCCGCTTGCTTTGATAGCGAGCTTTGTGCCTTCGGCATACTTTGTGGAGGCGTAAGATTTGGCTGCGTCTGCGTCGATGAAAACTCGGTAATCCGCGGTTGGGACTCCAGCACGCTGCATCATCGCCTTGCAGAAGGCTTTTGAACCTTCGAGTTGGGCAGCGGCTTGGCCAGGTCCGAAGCAGAGGACACCGGCCTCGCGAATAGCGTCGGCGAGGCCGGTAACCAGGGGGTCTTCGGGTCCGACCACGACAAGATCAACTTCTCTCTCTTTGATCAGATTGAGCAAAGAATGGAAGTTGTTGGTTGGAATGTTGACCGTGTCAGCGACTTCAGCGATTCCAGCATTACCCGGTGCGCAAATAACCTCGGCTTCCTGGGCAAGTTTCCAGCAGAGGGCATGTTCGCGGCCTCCGCTTCCAACGACTAAGATTCGCATCCGCCGATAGTTTGGCATAGTTGAATCTTCGCTATGCGCTGATCCGTACTGAATGGTGATGAACTTGTTTCTTGCGCAGGCAGAAAGCTCAGCTGCTCCAATCGTTGGCTTGCTGTGCTTCGGATTGATTGGGTTGTTCCTGTTCTTTAGCGGTGTCTTCGTAGTTGGTCAACAACATGCGTTTATTATCCAGAGATTTGGTAAGTTCTCGCGGGTTGCGCGTGCCGGTTTGAATTTCAAGTGGCCATTCCTCGATATGGTTGCTGGCAAGCTCTCATTGCAGATTAGAGAACTTGACATCCCTGGACAGTTTAAAACCAGCGATAACACGTTCGTCACGATGATCCTTCGGGTGCAGTACTCGGTAATTCCTGAGCGAGCGTCGGATGCCTTCTACAAGTTGCAATCGCCTGAGCAACAGATCAGTGCGTTTGTTCTCAATGTCGTTCGAGGCGAAGTGGCAAAGATGCAGCTCAGAGACGTCTTCGAGCACCAGGACACGATCGGAACGGCTGTCAACGAACAACTCTCGTTGTCGATGGCAGAGTTTGGCTTTTTGATCAGAAACGCGCTCGTGAACGAAGTGCGCCCTGCGGAAGAAGTTGTAACAGCTATGAACCGGGTTGTGGCATCGGAGAACGAAAAGACAGCGGCAAAGAACCAGGGTGAAGCACAGAAGCTTCGGACAGTTCTTCATGCCGAGGCTGAAGCTGAGGCGAAGCGTTTGCAAGGTGAAGGTATCGCTGCTCAACGAGAAGCGATCGTCAAAGGTCTTTCGGTTTCAGTTGATAGCTTGCGAGGAGCGATGCCAAGTGCAGATCCACAGACGCTGATGAACCTGGTTCTGATCAACCAATATTTCGATGCAATGCGGGATATCGCACAAGGTGATAAGGCCAAGGTCATCTTTGTTCCCAGCGGGGCAGGTGCCTATCGCGACGTGAGTGATCAGCTCTTCCAATCGTTTGTTAACGCTTCGGAGACGGCCAATGTACCGATTCCCCCCGCTCTTAGCAAGAAGAAGCAGGTTGATGAGGTCTCAGTCCCTCCTCCGGCACCTAGAATGTAAGACTATAGAATTCCCACTTTAGGTTTGACGGCATCAAACTTAAAGTGGCTTCTCAGAAAAGATTTCTAGGTTCAAAATTGGTTCTTTATTGCCCTGAGATTTAGGTCAGGCATGAGCCAATACTCTCAATGTAGCCGTGTCCCTGGCACTATTTGCGGGGTCTGCGTCTCGGAGAGTTTCTATGCCACTATATGCTTATAAAGCCATTGAGCCCGCGACGGGACGTAACATCTCGTCGACAATTGAGGGCGAAAGTGAACAGGTTGTTGCGGCCAAGCTACGAGAGCAATCACTTCATGTCACCGAAATTAAGGTGACCAAGGCGGTCTCAAAGAAGTCAATTGGAAAGGGAAAGCTAAAGCCCAAATCTCTGGTGCTCTTTTCGCGACAGTTCGCAACAATGATCGATGCGGGTATTCCGATCCTTCGATGCCTTGAGATTCTCCAAGGGCAATGTAAAGATCCGGTCTTGAAAGAAGCGATTGAGGTAGTCACAGTGGACGTTAAGAGCGGAATTACCCTTAACGAGGCGCTCACTAAGCACCCACAGGTCTTCAACAAGCTCTACGTCAACATGATCAAGGCAGCAGAACTCGGTGGAATCCTTGACGTCATCCTGGACCGGTTGGCTGGATTCCTCGAATACGAGGCTGAGGTAAAGGGGAAAATTAAGAGCGCAATGACGTATCCGGTTCTGGTTCTCGTCGCATCGCAGGTCATGCTATTCGCAATGTTTACCTTTGTTCTGCCCAAGTTCAAAGAAATTTTCAGCGGTATGAACGTTGAAATGCCGTTTATTACCCGAACACTCTTTGCTATGGGCGACTTCATGCAAGCCTACTGGTTATTGATCGTCGCTGCGGGCGGAGTTGGCTTCGTCGCTTTTAAAAAGTGGGCCAAGACTGACGCAGGGAGATACCGAGTTGACTACTGGAAACTTCGTCTCCCTATCGTCGGTGAGCTAACGTTGAAAATGAGCGTTGCAAGATTTGCTCGAACCTTCGGAACTCTACTGAATTCGGGAGTACCCATGATTCGTTCGCTTGAGATTGTGGGCGAGACCCTTGGCAATGACGTGCTTTGCAAAGCAGTAGAAGGCACCCGGTCAAGTCTGAGAGAAGGAAACAAGCTTTCGGTTCCGCTCACAGCTTGTAACCTGTTTCCGACTCTCGTGACGACCATGATTGACGTCGGTGAAGAGACCGGCCGATTGCCTGAAATGCTTGTCAAGGTAGGCGACTTTTACGACATGGAAGTGGAATCTGCAGTTAAGGGACTTACCTCTCTCATTGAGCCGCTTCTGATCATGTTCCTCGGTGGTGTTGTTGGCTTTATTGCCATATCAATCATGGTTCCGATGTTCGGAATCGTCAACCAGATTAAGTGAAAAACGCACAGGATGTGCAACGACCAATAGATTCAAGGAAGGACATGCAACCGAACCAACTGAACAATGATGCTGAAGAGCTGGTACTACGCTTCTTGGAGCACCCTCGGCCAGAGCTGAAGGATCTGATCATGGTGACATACACCGGATTGGTTGAGCGAACCGCGCGAAAATTTTCAGGCATCGAAGCGTTTGAAGATCTAGTCCAAGTGGGCTATATCGGGTTGCTCAACGCTTTAGGCAAGTTTGATCCAACCGCTGGAGTTCGATTTAATACGTACGCGACCTATCTCGTTGCTGGAGAGATCAAGCACTACCTTCGGGACAAGTCTCAGACGATTCGTCAGCCGGCGTGGCTCCAGGAACTACGACATAAGGTCAACCGAGCCGCTGCAACTTTGCAGACTGAACTAAATCGTGTTCCAACGGAGCGTGAAATTGCTGACGCGATTGGAATCAGCGAAAGTTCAGTTCATGAAGTTATTGTCACCCAAGACCTGCTTCGAGTTGGCTCTCTTGATTCTATGCAGAATCCGGATGACGACAGCGAGAGCGAAATCGATAAGATTGATGCGGCGCAGTTCTCTCCTGAGCAGCTATCGGTGGAAGATCGAGTTGTTTTGGAGGCGGCGATGAACCAACTGCGCGAACTTGAAAAGCAGGTTCTTACAATGTTCCACTTTGATGCGATGAACCAGACAGAGATCGCGACAAAGCTGGATATCTCCTGTAACTACGTGTCGCACATCCTTCGTCAGAGCCTGTCTAAGCTTCGCAAGATTTTGACAACTGAGGAGACCAAGGATCGAATGCTCCGCCAGCAGGAGACCACTGGCGAGGTAGACGTGATTGATGCGGCCAGCGGCGCGTACACCGAGGCGTATTTCAAAACCCGACTGGAAGAAGAGTTGCACCGCGCATCCTTTGAGAAGACGGTTGTTGCATTGATGCTTGTAGATTTCCAAGGGCTTGAGGGGCTTCGAAAGTTCTATGGGGAGCAATCGGTACTTGACTTCTTGAGTGATGCCGCAGAGTTCTTCCGGGATAACGTGCGAAGATTGGACGTTGTTGCACGTTATGGACCGACAGGATTTGCAATCATTCTGCCGAGTGGTGGAAAGAACATCCAACTTGTTAAGGACCGTTTGCACAATCGGCTCATGGATTGGGTATCTGGCAGATATGGGTCAACTGGTGCGATTCTAACCCTCATTGGTGAGTCAATCTCCCCTGTGGACGGAAAGGGCGCAGCAGACTTAACCGCGAAAGCACATGCGTTGATGTCTGAGTCGAAGCGGATGGCTGCTTAGTTCGTCGCTGTGGCAACAATGGTCCAACGGACGGGCTCGTAAAGGTATGCGTTCATCCGTTGATCTTTCGACCAGACAAGTACGTACTTATCGATCGGAGCAACGAAGGCGTTTCCTTCTGCGGTGATCTGTCCACCAGTTTTGAGGTTCTTAACCACGGTAGAACCCTTTTGGCGCACAACAGCTACTGAACTGCCATCTTTGAGATCGACAAGTTTGGAGCGAGTCTCAAATAGGTTTTTCCTGAGTCCTGATCCCAGATCAATTTGTCCGACGATATACGTGTTGTAGCTGGTCGACTCAAGGAAATAGCCGCCTCGGAAGTAGCTCACGAGGTTTGTACCAAGAGGTGAGAACTCGAAGGTTCCATTACTATCTAAGAAACTTCCAAGCCCCCAGGTTCCGCCGTCGGAAGAGACGACGGAGAGGCGGTCTTTGACCAAGAAGAGTCGGTCATCTATCGGCTTTAGCGCGGAAGTGAATCCTTTGAATCGACCCAGAAGCTTTGGCCTAGGGTTCGTCTGCGCAAGATCCACTTCGATCAGCGCTTCGAGCCAAGTTTTGCCGTCGGTATCTGTCCATCGCGGAAGAAAGTAGCACTTGGTGCCAAGCCGAAGCGAGCCACTGAGAGAGTCTGAATCCTTCTTTCGCTTGTTCGCCTTAAACAGATCAAGAGTCTTGATGATCTCGTCTCGAGGGAATGCGCGGGGTGACACGGCAATCTCACCGAGTTTGGTTGTGACAGCAATTTTTCCGTCACGGACAGTGAGTCCGCGATCATCCCAAACCGCCCATCGCTGGTCGCGCCGAAAAGCAATATGAGGCTGCAATTTCTCGGTAGTGGGATCAGTTTCAGAATCAAAGGAATAGGACTTACCCTCAATCTGGACGCTAATCACTTTCCCTTCAACTTTGAGAGTCGGAAGAGACGGCTTTTGCGTCTGAACTAGTGCGGTTGCAACGACGAGCGGCAGCATAACGGAACTCGAACTCAATGGAATGTCAAGATTGTCCACGCTTTGACGCTGACCTCGGTCGTTGTCGCGACGGGAAGATGAATCCCTTGAAAAAAGAGACGGCGATTCAAGTCGTTCAGATTCACGGAATTCGTGCGATTTGCACTTTTAACGCCTACCGAGAGGTGCTCATTCACAACCGGCTACTCACTGACGAGGCAAAACGGATTAACAGAATTAGACCTTGACGACTTTCCAGTGACCTTTGCGCCACGAGAAGCCACACAGAAAACCCTGAACTCCTTGCGTGACCGACATGGCAATCCAAGCTCCCTTAGCTCCTAGGGCAAGTCCAATGGGAAGGTTGATTCCGAGGAGGAGGGGAGAACCAGATGAGAGCGCGAGGATCGCGGCAAGGGGGACGCGCATGAGCCAAAGCGAGATAATGCTGATCCAAAGAGGGTGCTTGGTTTCACCAGCACCTTGAAGGCCGCCGTTGAGCACCATGGCAAGGCAAAAAAGTGGCTCTGTGATGCAGAGGAACCTTACGATCGAAACGAGCTCGGATTGAACATCTGGTTTGCTCCCGACAAGGCTGTGCGCAAACGATGGAACCGTGAAATAGATTGGAGCCGAAACAACCGCTGCGATTGCAAATGCGACCATTGCCCCAATCCAGCCAATTGATTCCGCTCTTCTCGGATCCTTCGCACCCAGAGATTGCCCCACCAGCGCGGAAACCGCCGCGCTGATTCCGAAAGCCGGGGCAAACATGATCATTTCAATCGCGAAGCCCGTTGTCATTGCGGCAATTGCGGCTTCTCCGTTATTCAAACTGCTGAGCACAATCGTGAAAACGAGTAGCGAAAGAGTTCTGAGAATCGCTTGAAATCCGGATGGAATTGAAATTTTCAGAATTCTGATGAACCAATCCAGGCTAGGGGGTTTGAGTGAAATGTGGGCTTGGAGCACTGAGTGCCGAGCGTATATGAAATAGCAGAATAGAGATACGATGACGCTGGCGGAGAGTGAGATACCGGCGCCTAACAGCCCAAGTCTGAAGTGGAAAACCAGGAGATAGTTAAGGGCGATATGAACCGGCACCTGGATGCCAGCAAGAAACATCGGAGCGACCGAATTGCCGATGCTCCTCAAGGCCGCAGCGAGAGTCTGGTTGATACACATCGCTGGTAACCCAACGGAATAGGCAAGCAGAAACTGCACCATCATTTTCTGCGCATCAACGGATGTGGCGGGAAGAATCAACTTCGCGGCCAATGGTGCGGTGAGGGCCGCGATCAAAGCAAGGCCCAAACCGACATAGACTGAAACCCGAACCGCTTGGTCTGCCCCCCGCTTTACTTCCTCATATTCTTGGGCTCCGTAAGCGCGACTGATGATCGCCCCAGCTCCAATTCCTACTGAGAAGGCCAGGGAGAACAACATGAAAATCACGCTGACTGCAGCGCCATGGGCGGTCAGTGCAGCGCGTGGAAGAGTGCCGATGAAAAACCGATCTAGAAGAGCGTTGACAACGTTGAGGAGATTGAGCGTAACAACTGGCCAACTGAGAGCCCATAGTGCCTTTGCAAGGTTTTCGGCGGGCTTTGAAACGGTGGTCATCGGTTAAACTGTGCTCATGAAGTTCTACGCGCTCTTGCTCTTTTTATTGCTGGCGTTGGGATGCGCTCCAGAGAGGGGGGCGAATGTCGATTTTAGGGCATCGCCACTCAAGCCTGGAGGGGATATTACCTTTTCAAAAGAGTACGCAGGAAAGCCGGCGCTCATCTATGTATGGGCTACCTGGTGCGGACCATGCCGCGAAGTCGGACCAGGGATAGAAGAGCTGAAAAAGGAATACGCGGCTCGAGGAATTGCTTTCCTTGCGGTTGCCCAAGACAAAATGGGAGCGGTCAGGCAGTTTGAGCAGGCAACTCCGCACGATATGGATGTGTTGATCGACTATTGGAATGATCTGGCAAAAGTCATTGACACGAGCGCCATTCCGGTCATCGCCGTAGTTGATTCCAACCACAACATCGTTGTTATGGAACGAGGTGTTCCCACCGATGGTTTTGCGACTATCAAGGCCGCGCTGGACGCGGTCGCGAAGAGTTAATGCTTTGGCGAGAGAGCTACAGACCTGAGGTAAGGCGCAATTTGACCACGACTTCGTTCTCGGATGAAAGACTTCCGTTCATCGGATCAGTCTCACTCGAGGCTAGTCGTGAAGTTGAGATATGGTGGAGACTATTCGAGGAGGATTTTCCAGGGGAGGTTGTCGAGGTCGTACCGGAGAGTTCTCGAGAGGCAGTTTTCGCTTTAAGGGCTCCTTCGAGACATTCTCGCATCCGATTTGATTCAGAGGCAGTGCAGATCCCTGGTGAGATACCAAGGCAACGCGCCTTTTGTGCAATTGTGCTGAATGGCATTGCAGAGCTTGTTGTTGTCGGCCCACCCACAGAGGACGTGTGGGAAGAAGTGTCAATGCTTTGGCGCGCAATCAGAACTTAATCGGTCGAGGACTGCTCAGGACTCTGGCTCTGGCGGGGGGGCGGAAGGAAAACTCGACACTATTTGCAGTCTGAGTGAGACGATTGCCAAATGCATCGCGAGGAAAGCTGATGATCGTATCGAGTTCACGGACCTGAGTCCCAACAGTTTCTCGCTTGAAGATCCGGGCAGTATCGAGTTGCCAAAGTCCATTCGTATCTCTGATGAGGTCAAACCGCGCAAAGCGGGTGTTATCCGGAAGAGCTTGCCAGATGGTTTGTGTATCGCCAGCCACTGACTCCTCTCCCTGGAACGCGAATCCAGGAAGCCAGTCGCGGGACCCAACGTTGCCACCGAGTCCTGACTGGAGGGCTAGGTTGATCAAATTGGAGGGAACCCCCTGAACTGGTTCGCGGAGCGAATTGACGAAATCCTTTCGATAGTCCGCATTGCGCGGATTTCGCTCGGTGTCATATTGCGATACGCTGTATTCGTTCCGAGTTGGATCGTACGCCCAAACTCTGCGACCATCGGCAACAACCCGTTGCATGAGGTTGACTCCGCGGTACGTGGTGAGTTCTGCTTTGGCGAGTTCGCCGGTCGTGGTTGCATTGTCGAACAGCCGCAGGACACTGATATAGTTTGTCGTATTGGTTCCGATTCGCTCGGCGGTATCCACCCGTACGACATATGAGTAAACCATTGGATCCAGCGGATCAACAAGGTGCATGTTGTTCAGGGCGTCCGTAAGCTGGCTTCGACACTCAAGATCGGTCATTACACGAGGCATCTGCGCCATTGCGCTCGATGCGATGAGGACCAATCCAGCTATCCATGCAACTCTCATACTCACGTCCATTTGAAGGTACCAACGAACATTATGTTCCGTGTTGCGGCGGGAGTATCAGGGCAAATGGGCTAAAATATTGGTTCACAGCATCAATCCCTTGGTCAGGGAGGTTTTCTCATGGCAGAACGTTACGAAGATTCCTATCTTTATCGCTTGCGGCACTCCGCCGCCCACCTGCTCGCTCAAGCAGTCACTGAGCTCTATCCCGGCGCAAAACTTTCGATTGGTCCCCCTATCGAAAATGGGTTTTATTACGATATCGAATTCCCAGAGCCCCTTCGTGAAGAGGATTTACCGGCTCTCGAGGCGAAAATGAAGGAGCTAGCCAAGCTCGATCAACGGATTGAGCGATCGGAAGTTTCACGTGAGGATGCGCGTGCCTTGATTCTCGACAGCTCGATTCCATGTATGGGTTCTGAAGTTGCAGAGTACAAGCTTCAGCTTTTGGACGCTGTTCCTGAGGGCGAGAAGATCAGCTTCTACAACCAACAACGAACTGACCGAGAAGGAGTTCAGCATCGATTCCTTGACCTTTGTCGCGGTCCCCATGTGGACTCGACCAAAGAGATCAAGGCCTTCAAATTGATGTCCATCGCCGGTGCTTACTGGCGGGGCGACGTGAAGAACAAGCAGCTCACTCGCATTTACGGAACTGCATTCGAAACCAAAGAAGAACTCGAAGCTCACCTGGAGATGATCGAAGAAGCAAAGCGTCGCGATCACCGGATTTTAGGTCGTGAACTCGGATTATTCATGTTCTCGCCCCGAGTAGGCGTTGGATTACCCCTTTGGTTACCAAAGGGCGCTCAGCTTCGGATGACGATGATCGACTTCCTGAACAAGGAGCAGATGCGAAGGGGCTACCTGCCAGTCGTGACACCTCACCTTGGTAACGCGAAGCTCTGGGATGTTAGCGGTCATACAATTGCTTACAAGGACAAGATGTTCCCGTTCATGGTAGATGATGAGAAGGAGACGTTCATTCTCAAGCCGATGAACTGTCCGTTCCACATCGAGATTTATCGATCGTCGTTACGTTCTTATCGCGATCTTCCCGTTCGGCTTGCCGAAATGGGAACGGTATATCGCTACGAGCAGAGTGGGGAAGTTGCGGGCATTATGCGGGCGAGGGGCTTCACGCAGGACGATGCGCACTTGTTCGTCCGACCGGATCAGCTTGTTGAAGAGTTCACACTCGTTGTTGATCTTATTCAGGCAGTTCTGAGCAAGCTTGGCTTGCAGAACTTCCGAGCCAGAGTTGGAACGAAGGATCCTAACTCAGACAAGTACATCGGCCACGATGAGAATTGGGAACTGGCGACGAATGCGATCTTCGAAGCATGCCAAGCGAAGGGGCTTGACTACGAGGTTTCACCAGGCGATGCTGCGTTCTATGGTCCGAAGCTGGATATAGTCATTAAGGATGCTCTTGGTCGCGACTGGCAGATGGGAACGGTTCAGGTTGATTACAACCTTCCAGAACGATTTGAGCTGGAGTACATCGGCGAAGATAGCAAGCCTCACCGTCCGATCATGATTCACCGAGCACCGTTTGGTTCTCTTGAGAGGATGATCGGGCTTCTCACCGAGCAATACGCTGGTGCATTTCCGTTCTGGTTATCGCCAGTTCAGATTGCGATTCTGCCGATTGCTGACCGACACAACGAGAAGGCTCACGAACTGTTTGTTCGTCTGCGGGATGAGTTCGGGTACCGGTGTGAAGTTGATGACCGACGCGAGACCCTCGGGAAGAAGATTCGCGACAACCAGATGCAAAAGGTTCCCTACATGCTGATCCTTGGAGACAAGGATATCGAGGCGGGAACGGTTGGCGTAAGAAGTCGGGAAGAGGGAGATCTGGGTGCGATGAGCTTGGAAGAACTCGTAAAGTCAACCGTAAGCTGAGTTAACACACTCAGCCTATCAACCTAAACACATCTGAAAGACAGAAAATGAGAGCGGGTTCCTTCTTCCGAAGAAACCCGCTCCCATTTTCTGGACAAGAGTCTTTTATTTGTTGACGTCCGGAACCGAGCCGCTAGGCTTGGGAATTCCATTCTTCTCGATTTGTGCGGCGCCTGTCGGAGATGTTGCAACATCTCCGACGGTTGGGGCTGGTTCTGAACCACTTCCAGAACAACCTACCAACGCCAGCATCGCGAAACAGACAACTAGAATACTTGCTCTCGTCAAGGTCTAGCCTCCTCCGTGGTCGCAAGAGTTTACGGTGTATGCATACTCAGAGTCAGGTCGGAAGTAGCCTGGGTACCAGGTGATTCCCGCACCCTTGTTCTGCCCTGGGCTGACACAATCGGTCATCCAGTAAGCTGAACCGTCTCCGGCAGTTCCGGAAGGATCTCCAGAAGAGAATGGATTAGTGTTGACGTTGAGCACAGCATACTGTGGCCAGCGTGGGAGACCACCGAAGTTGTAGACTTTGGTCGAACTATCGGTTGCAGTCATGATCATGGATCGACCGTACACATAGGTGTTGATGATTCTTGGATCCAAGGTAGGAACGTAGTAAGCATAACCGTAAGCCAACGCAGTACCTTGTGGTCCGGTTCCTGGGCGGAACGAGCAGCTCGGGTTTCCTGCAATGCTACAGTCCAGCTGAGGTGTTGTAAAGGCGCCGCCGACGACGTTAGCTCGGAAGTTCCCCTGCCAGAAGAGAGGGTTCTTCGACGGAGCTGCGACCGCTGTGCCACTCCATGCGTGAAGCATTCCGTTAAAGGACATGTTGATTTTGGTCAACGTGCGCCCTGCAACAGGAACGAATCCTGGCGAAAGATCCTGACGACCTGGAGCCTCGAACAGCTGAACATTCTTCATGTAAGGCTGAAGTGAGTTCAGGACGAACGATTGCTCCTCGGAGAGCCGTGGCTCTACGTTTCGTGCACCGTTGGTGACGTTGCCGGCCGGAACGGAAGCATAGGATCCGACTCGCCAAGTTTGAGTAGCGGTGTTAAACGCCATCGAAAGTGGGTAGACGTCGTCGAAGTCCGATGTGTAGATGTTGGCTGAAGTTCCAGCCTGTTTGTAATTGCTGATGGCCGCAGCCTTCTTCGCAGCTTCTTTTGCCTGAGCAAAGACTGGGAAGAGGATTGCAGCGAGAATTGCGATGATGGCGATAACCACCAGCAATTCGATGAGTGTAAATGCACGATTTCGCATAAGAACCAAACTCAGAACCCAACGGTTTTGAGTGAAAGCATTATATCAAGAATGTTAAGTTTCGATTAGCGATTTCACTGAAATAATTAACTAACGTCGTTCTTTTCCATGGCGAGGGTGTGAAACACGGGTCTCAATTGGGTGAGTTTCTGGTTATCCGCGGTCGGGTGAACACGATTCGTCAACAAAACAGCAATGTTTTTAGATTCAGGATCGACCCAGATGCTTGTTCCGGTAAAGCCGGTGTGGCCATAGGTCTTTGGTCCCAATGTCGTCCCCGCCGAAGAGCCAGAAGGAGACTTTGTATCCCAACCCAATGCTCTTGAGCTTGATTCGGACTGACGGCGAGTAAATTCATCCCTGAGCCCTGAGGAGACTACTTTTGGTTCTGGTGCGCAGAAGTCGGCAGCAAATTTGACGAGGCTATCCAAGGTTGAAAAGAGACCAGCATGTCCAGCCACCCCTCCCATCGCAGTCGCGGTAGGATCATGGACTTCTCCTTGAATGAACTCTGGATCACTTCCGTAGATCTTAGCGGAGCCAAGGTCACCGTGTCTGAGTCGTCGCATGATCTTTCGCCAATCCTCAGTCCTTTCGGTGGGTGCGCAGTCCTTTCGGTCTACTGTGCCAATCGTTGAGGGCTCGTTCAGATTGAAGTAGCCGATGTGATCGAGTTCGAGAGGTTTTGCGATCCGGTCCTTGAACTGCTGATGAAGAGATTTCCCATTCACCCGGGTCAAAGCCTCATCCGTCAAGATCATGCTTAGGTCACTATAAACCGTCTTTGAACCGGTTGAATAGGTGAGTTTTTCGTCGTAGATTTGGGAAAGAACCTCTTGTCGAGTACGACAGGTTTTGTAGTACGCGCGAAAAGCGATGAGTCCTGAGTTATGAACCATCAGATTCCGGAATGAGATGGTTTGCTTCTCGTTGACCCCGAACTCCGGGATGACCTTGGCGACTGGCCAGTCGAGTTCAAGCTTGCCTTCTTGTACGGCTAAGATGGTGAGGGTGGTTGTTGATACGACCTTGCTGACACTCGCGAGGTCCCAGATGGTGTGCTCGTCAATCGCTTTGGAATCCGGGCAGTAGGTTTGGTGTCCGACGTAGCCACGCTCTTCCCGACCGTTGTTTCGAACGTAGTAGGCGGCACCTGGGAAAACGCCGTCGGCGATTGCGTCATTGAGCAGTTGCTGGAGCTTCGTCATCGTGAGGAATGAAGAGGAGAGTCAGTACTCCGGGAATCCCGAAGAGGAGGGCGAGAGCGAAGGTGGTGACATAACCGAAGTTGACAACCAGGACACCGCTCAGAATTCCAGCGACGGCAATGATCGATCCTCCGATACCAGTTCCGATGGCGTAGTGAGCGGTGGGGTAGTTACCACGTTGAGCGACTCGCATCAAGTAGACCGAGTAGCCGGCATAGCCAAGACCATAGCCGAACTGGTCGGCAAACTCGATAACGGAGACGACGAGCATGCTTGTCGGCTTCATGATTGCCGCCAAAAGGTAGAGCGTAATGGGCAGGTGCATCAAGATGGCGATCGACCAGAATCCCTTCTTTAAGCCTATTTTGCTGACCAATATCCCGCCAACGATGCCGCCGCAGATGATTCCGATCATCCCGATGGTGCCCTTGATGAGACCGATCTGTGAGTTATCAAAGGCCAGCCCTCCGCCAGTGAGCGGGTCCTTAAGAAACAGAGGTACAGCTTTGTTGACCATCGCCTCGGCAAAGCGGTAGAAGAACATAAAGGCGACGATTGCCCAGATTCCGCTTTGGCGGAAAAAGGTGGAAAGGGAAGCCCCCATCTCGGATCCGACGAGGAGTCTGCGAACGAGAAGATAGAGCACTCCGGCCAGCGGAGCGCAGATCATGAGCTGGATAATCTCCCCTTGCAGTCCATTGAATGAGGTTTCGATATGAACAAAGCTTGCCGGGGATTTGAGGGTCCATCCCTTCCACTTCTCCGTTCCACCGGCGAATAGGTGGAGGCAGATCCGCATTAGCGAGCTGAGGGCGAAGTAGGTCGATCCGTAGATGCCGAGGATCGTGAATGTTCGAGCAAGATTAGGTTTGAATTCGAGCCGCTGCTGCTCAGTTGGTTCGACGTCCGCGGCGGGAAAGGGTAGCGACTTGCGGGAAAAGAGCGCGAGGATGCCGTAGAGAAGCGCAACTCCCACCAAGGAGATGGACCATGCGACCGGCGCGCCCAGTCGTCGTTTGATGTCAGTTCCAGCAAACGTATCGGCAGGATCAGTTGAAGGGTACGAAGCAGGCGCCCAGTTTCCTAGGTTCGGGTTCGGATCAACAAGCGCCGCGGACTGGCGGTAGAGCCCAAGTGGAATTCGCTTATCTCCAATCGTCACCACACCATTCGAGAATTTAACAGAGGCGGTTTCTCCACTGATCGAGATTGGCTTGTCATCAGCCCCGAGGAGTTTTTGGCCATTGGCCGCCACAAGCTCTCCCTGATCAACGCGAATCTTGAGTTCTTTGGTGTACGTCGACCCTTCGTTCGTCTTCTTATCAGACTTAATATAAGTGTCGTTAGCGGTTTTGAGATAGAGGTGGCCACCGGTGTTGAGTTGGCCTTCATTAAAGGACATTAGCTGTCCAGCGACGAACGGTACGAGTCCGGCGGCGAGAAGCCGACCAGCACGAAATGAAGCGGTTTGAATTCCGGCGAAACGGGCCTGGATCTCCTTCGTAAAGGCTAGAAGATAGAAACCATCCGTTGCAATATTGGTCAGTGCGGAGCAGAACGCCGCCGCCGCCATGAAGATGAGTGAGATCGAAAAGGCCTTGGCGGCAGGAAGGATCAGGAAGGGAAGAAGGGCAAGAAGGATTGTCAGAACGAATTGTCCACCGAGCACCCATTTGCGTTTTGCCGCGCTGAGGTCAACCAGCGGACCGAGAAGGAACTGCAAACCCCAGGGGAGCGCGAGCAGTGACGTCCATTTCGCGACCTCTTCGTTGGGAATTCCAAAGTCCTTGTAGAACAGCGTCGAGACGTCCTGAATGAGCACGACCGGAATCGCTTGAAGGACGTAGAGGACTGGAACGTACTTCCAAGGGTTTGGTCCAGTGTCCTCGCTGACCGGCTGGATTTTGGCTTCGGTGTCGGGATTCATCAGAGCTGGGACGAGCATACATGAAACGCGCCCGGCAGATGCCGAGCGCGTTTCCCTTCCAAGCCCACCGGACCCGTTTTTGGTCAGTTCCAGTGAATACAATCAATATGCCGTTACGGGCAGTCTCACCCTTGTTTGAGACTTGTCTATGTTAAGCGGAGAGTTGTGCCATTAAGGGGGTTGTCCGTCGGAACCGGTCAAGGTACGGGGTGGTTTCTGGCACAATTTTCAGGTGATTGGCTCGAGCGCACCCCATCGCACGCTAAGCGGGTGCTAGTTTCTGAACTCCAAAATCACTGCCAGGTTTGGTCTTTCGACGTGTAATCAGCGTAGTCGATCGTCTCGTACAACTCTTGCCGGGTACGCATTTTGTCGATCCAACCCTTCTGAGTGCCGGTCGCAAGAAGGTCGGCATAGAACTCTTCCACAGCTTTGAGCATCACTCGAAGAGCAGTGACCGGGAAGATGACCATGTTGTAGCCGAGATTTTCAAACTCTTTGGCGGAGATCAAGGGCGTCTTGCCGAACTCTGTCATGTTAGCGAGAAGCGGAACGTCAATGGCTCTGCGGAACTGCTCGAACTCTTGGTCGTTGGTCAGACCTTCCGGGAAGATCGCATCGGCTCCGGCTTGAACATAGGCCTTTGCCCTTTCGATCGCTTGTTCGATCCCTTCGACTCCATAAGCATCGGTGCGGGCAATGATGATAAAACTCACATCGCGCTTCGCTTCGGTAGCGGCTTTCAGTTTGCTGACCATTTGAGCGGTCGGAACCACAGCCTTACCGTCGAGGTGGCCACAGCGCTTGGGGCTGATTTGATCCTCAAGGTGAATGCCGGCGAGACCAGCGCGCTCCATTTCGATGACGGTACGCACAGTGTTCCAGGTCTCCCCAAAGCCGGTATCGGCGTCGGCAATCATAGGAATGGGGGCGACTTGGCAGGCTTGAGCGGCGGTGGAGGCAAACTCGTTGAGGCTGGCAAGTGCGATATCGGGAACGCCGAGGAGATTATTGGTGATGGCGCCACCACTCAGGTAGGCCGCCTTTGCCCCTCGCTTGTAGGCAGCAAGGGCTGTGAGAGCAGAAAACGCACCCGGCATGACGACGATGCCTTCCTTCATTTGATCCCGCAGAAGCTGCCCGGGGGAGTTGAGAGGTGGTCGGATCATGTCACCAGATTACCGTCAACAAACTCTTTCGACCTTAAAGCGCTTGCTTGACATGCTGAATATGTAATCCTCACGTTAGCGTCGCGGTTGCGACTCGGAATACATGGCAAACCCTTTGGGATCTCAGATTCAACAAAACTACATCAAGTCGATCAAGGATCCGCATAAGAAGCGGTTCGCCGAGAGTTACATAGGCTGGCTCGTGGCAGGGAAGTCGGGTGGAATGCCGGACAAAGGGCGACTGACCACTGAGACTGCGAAGGCAATGATCAACAATATGGACTCTTTGGCTTAGGCCAAAGAGTCCAGAGGTTGGGTTAGCGTAGTGAGGAGCGAACCCAATCTCGATAGGCGAGGGCTAATCCAAGTTGGACAGCGCGTTGTTCTCGCGATGTAGAATCGTCGCCCTTTGAGGAGATCAGAGGACTTGACAAGATCGCTTCTGCAACCCTATTGACACTTGGCTTCTCATCGCTAAGAGCCTGAACCTTCGTTCGGCTATAGACGTTTCGGCCTCGAGCGACGTCAAACACGTAAGCAGTGACGGATGCGGTGGATATCGTCTTTGGTCCCGTGTTGACCCAAACGCTGCGGGTACGCCACGAGACTTTTCCGTAAAGAATCTTATCTACCTTCGCGGCTCTACCGAACTTTTGTAGGGCGCTAGCGGAGGGCCATACGCCTGGATTCGGCTCAGCCAATCCGGCTGACATCCAAGTTGAGGCAGCGGACTCTTGGGAGAGAGCGCTATAGCCAGCTTTGGTAAGGACTTCGTCGGCGACTAGGTTGGTCATCGTTCGTGATGTCACGTTGCCGTTGGCGAACAGCCAAGGGAAAGAAGCTGCGGTTCCTTTTGCAACCAGAGCGGAGTTAGGGAGTGTGACAAGTGTGAGTGCGAGGGCTAGGTTTAGCATTCGGGAGTTCCTGAACCTACATGTTGCGATTCAGGGAGGCAGTCCCACAAGTCCGCTTTTGGCTGTCCACATTTGCTTCAATGTAGTTAAGGGACATGTCAATCAAGAATACGACTATGAAATCAGTGATGTTTATCGCACACTGTTAGTTGAGGAATTGCATGACTGGCATTCTTTAAAACTTAGGAGCGATTGATGAACACAAAAACCATTCTTGCAAATGATTCACCTCAACTACAATACGTGAGGTCCATCCCTGATCCAGATCGAAGAAGGTTCGCCCATGCTTACATGGATTGGCTTGTGGCAGGTCGAGTTGGTGTTGTTCCGGAAAGAGGTCGGCTATCGGTGGAAGCGGCTCGGATGATGGTCATCAACATCGAGTCAATAGGGTGAACCGATGGCAAAACGAGATTTATCACCAAGAGAAGAAGAAATTGTCGCTCTATGCGTTGAGGGTCTTACCAATGATGCAATTGCCCATCGGCTCGATATCAGCGTTGGGACGGTTAACACTTATTGGCTGAGAATTCGACTGAAAGTCGGAGGAAGTGGACGGACGGACACCGTTGTTCGGATCATCAAAGAAAGGGCGGAGAAGGCGCTGCGAGATGCTAACGTCGAGCGCAAGAGTTTGCTGGATATGGTAGCGGAACGGGAACATCATGTGGTTGAACTTCGAGCGGCTCTGGCCCTCTTTAACCTTGCGATGGAGCAGATCAAGTCGACCGTGTGGGCGACGGATATGGATCTGGTGATCAATATCATGGCTAACGGAGAGTTTCCATCGACGCACTTCGGGGTGAAGTGGGAAGTAGGAAAGTCAGTTTACGAAATCTTCAAGACTCGTGATCCGGAACGCCCGGAAATCAAGGCCCACTTGGATGCTTTAGAAGGTAGGGAAAGTGAAGTTCGCCTCGAAGGCAAGTTCTCGAACATCGTCATGCGGGTTGTTCCGCTCCAGGATGAGGCAGACGAGTACATAGGGTGTATCAGCATTCTGAATACTGTTGGTCCCGACCCGGCTTAGCCGAAGAATCGAGTGAGCGAGCGGCTGAGGGCATCGGCCGTAAAGTTCACGAGAGGGATGCTGTCGTCGTAGTCCATTCGGGTTGGCCCGACAAGGGCGATAACGCCGACCTCGCTGGGACCGATGAGGTATGCCTTGCGAATCACCGAGAAGCGATGAAGCTGCTCGGCTCGGTTCTCTTTCCCGATGGTGACCACGTCGGCTTGAGGTTTGACGGCTTCGTACAGGATATCGGTTTCGTCCAACTCTCGAAAGAGATCGGCAAGTGCGCCGGTGTCACGCTGGAACTCGGGTTTAGCAAAGAGGTATTCCTCGCCTTCGGTGATGAGCTTGCCCCTCGTAAGCTGACGAGCAATTGCTCTGACTTGGGTCCAGATTGTCGTCGTGAGTTTGTCGGCAGGCGCGTTCTCGGTGGTTGGGGGAGTTTTGCTTCTGGTGAGGGTTTTGAGATCCTTGCCAATGAGGTTGTGTTGAAGCGTCGTATTCGCTCGGCCGATATCATCCAGGGTCAGATTTGAGGGACACTCGATCATGCGGTTCTCAATGTGACCGTTGCTAAACGCCACAACGAGAAGAGCTTGGGTCGGACCCAGAGCGGAGATGATGGCGGTTCGCACCGTGACGCCAAGGTCCCTTACGGTGGTTGCCACGCCGAGTTGCTGGGTGGCACGGCTCAGAACTTTAACAGTGTCGCGGAGAAGGTCCGTTAGCGCCTCGGTTTCATTCGACGCTTCTCGGATGCTCTTTTGGCGAGTTTCGTCGATCTCTTTGGCGATGACGAGGCGATCGACGTAGAAGCGGTAGCCACGGTCTGAAGGAACCCGACCCGCAGACGTGTGTGGTTGCTCAAGAAACCCCAGTTCGGACATCTCGGCGAGTTCGTTGCGGATGGTTGCCGCCTTAACTCCGAGGTCGTACTTTTGAGTGAGCATTTCGGAGCCCACTGGTTCGGCTCCTTTCACATATTCGATCACAATAGCGCGGAGCAGGGACTGCTTGCGGGGATCGAGGTCTTGCATCAACTCAGAGTATAGCGGGGAACTTGGATTCCAAGTTCCCCGCAGCTGTGTGGGTTACTTGCCGGTGTATGGCTTGGTTGGCTTGCTGTCGGCGCCAGTCGCACCTTCTTTCACCCCAGCCTTCTCGGCTTCGGTCTTCTCAACAAACTTCTTGAGGCTCAGTTTGTTGGCTTTGTAATAAATCCCTCGAAAACCGCGCGCTCCGCCACCGTCGGAAGTGTGGCAGTAGTTACACGCCTTCTTCTCCTTTGCGGCGAATGGTGGCTTTGCTTCCGCTTGGAAGGTCGAGGCGGCAACGACGCCGACAACGGCAAATAGAGCGATCACTTTCTTCATGGTGTAACTTAACCCGTCAATACTGACGAGCCAAGTTTATCCATCGGTACGCCGAAGTGCAACCCTTACTTGTCAAACGGGCACGAAGACTACATGTGATGAAGGTCTTGAGTCCACTTCTAGTCAAAAAAGCAATCGTTTGATTTGCATGTAGGTCGTACAATCAAATTATCATGGTTCGCCTTAAAGATGTCGCCCATTTGGCGGGCTATGACATCTCGACTGTCTCTAAAGTGCTCCAAGGGGGGAATATTCGCGTTTCGGCGGAGGCGCGGGAGCGGATAACGAAGGCAGCGACAGAGCTGGGCTATCGCCCAAACCTCATGGCGCGGGGTTTGCGAACCCGGAAGACGGGCGCGATTGTGCTCGGTTTGCCACGCCTCGATCATCCCATGTACCCGACGATTACGGCCGGAGCCGAGAGTGCGGCAAGCGAGCTAGGAATTGTCCTCTTTGTCTATAAGTTCCCAGAGGATGGCGCTGCTGAGGCGTTGATCAACCTCGTCCTACAAGGGCGTGCTGACGGCATCATTCTCGCGGCGGAAATGGCGAATGGCGGTTTTCATGAACTCGCAAAGCAAAGCGATGTTCCGGTGGTTTCCCTCAATCGCAGCGATGATCAAGTGGCTCCTTCAGTTGTGCTGGATGACGAAGCCGGGTTCGCGGCTCAGGCGAACTACCTTGCTGACCTGGGGCACCGCGACATCGCATTTGTCGGTGCTAACGAGGAATCCCGGAGCAATCGATTCTGCGAACAGGCTTTTCTGCGAACGCTGGCTCAACGGGGTATTTCGTTGGGAAACGATCACGTTCTGAGAGCAGAATTCGACGGAGCCGACGTCGAGGATGTCGTTGGTATCATTCTTGGTCTGAATCCGATCCCTACCGCGGTCGCCGCCGCAAGTTTGGCGATGGCGATTCGACTGACCCGGAAATTCGAGTCGAAAGGAGTTCGAGTTCCAAGTCAGATCAGTGTGATTGGCTACCATGATGCCGCGCAAAGTGAGTGGGTATCGCCGTCGATCACTACGGTGAGCATGCCCAGCTACCAGCAAGGTCAATTGGCCGTACGGCGTCTTGTTGAGCTGATGCAAGGTGGTGATGTCCAGTTAGGTGAAACCGTCTGCAGCCCCGGGGAAATCGTGATCCGGGAGTCTTGTCGCTCACTTGACTGAACGGGTGTATGCCTTCGCGATCGGTTCGGCTGGGTCTGTTCTAGAGGTCTGAAGTCGGGTTTTGGTTCGAACTTGGTAGAAATACTCGGCTTTAGTGCCTCGAGGTGTGGCAACAGATTGGGGAATGAGCGCGCTACGAGCCAATCAGATTCAGCCAGAAAAGCAGCACGAGACAGAAGTCATCTACTTGCTTGTCCCGCCTTCGACGGCACCGATCTACGCGCCAAAACCATACACCTTCGCCGAATCGGTGGCACTATTCAGGATGGAGATTCGCAACCGCGCAAGAACAATGGCTGAGCACGGATTGGCACTGTATGGCGCCTTGGCTGTGACAGCTTGCGTTGGCTACTCTCTCTACACTCTCAAGTCTGCAGCCGGAATCGATCTGTTCCCGACTCAACACATCGAGTCATTTGCTCCGGTAAGTGGCTTCAATCGATGGTGAGAAGAATAACCTGACTGGTGAGTGATTCACAGTTGCAGAGCGACTAACAGCACTTTAGGCTGCTCTTCGAACTTAGGATTTGGTCGTCGTGAAAAATTCTGACGAAGCTCACCACCCCATGCTAAATCATGAAAGTGTGCCGACAATGATGTTATGCCGTTGTTGTCAACCATGGTAGGGCTGGTGCTAACAAGCTTTGGGGAAAGGCCGATTGCCGATGAGCTGAAAGCCGGTGCCAGATTGGCAGCCTATGGAAAAGGAATCGACCGGGTGCTCGGACTCAACCGGGTGGTTTTCGGCAGCTGGTTTAACGGTGAGCGCATGCTGAATGTAGACCACGCCGTCATCATGACACCGGGTTTACTGTCGCGCTGGTTGGGACACCAACAAGCATGCGGAGATAAGGATATCCAATCCTCCTGGACCAAGTTCGCAGCTCAGGCAAAGGGAAGAACCATTGTATTTATACGGCTAGCGACACTGAACACCCTGGACCTGACCGATGGTGACGAATCAGAAACAGGACAGCCTGAACTATTTGATGACGTGAGAATTGGATTCGGGCAGTCGCCAAACCGCAGAGCTGACCCGGCTCGGTTTGTTGGATTGACGTTGCAGCGCGTCCAAGACGTTCAGGGTCGACATCCGCACGAAGTTTTGAAGACAAGTTGGGATCAAGTCGTTTCGAGATACATCGCGTGGCCGGCTTCTCCTAATGCTGATCCAGACTCCCCCATTCGGTGGGGAAAGAACCGGTTGGTCGGGTTCATTGCTGAACTTCCGTCACTCTCGGATTCTCGTTACGGTGCGTTTAGAATCCAGACTGGTTCAGCGATACGGACGATCAGATTTGAGATGCCAAAGAGTTAAACTCTCGGCATGAAGATTGCCACCTACAATGCTGCAGGCTCAAGGGCTCGTTTACCGCGAATTCTTGATTGGCTCCAAGAGAATCAACCGGATGTGTTAGCAATTCAGGAGACAAAGGCTGAGAACGACAAGTTCCCTCGTGCGGAGATTGAAGCACTGGGCTACCACATTGCTTTGAACGGGCAGAAAGCTTGGAACGGAGTTGCCTTGCTCAGCAAGACTCCGATTGAAAATCAGCAGAATGGGTTCGGTGATCCGGAGATGCCGGAAGATGCTCGAATTGTTTCGGGAGTGATTCGGGGCATCCGAATCGTTAACACATACGTTCCAAATGGCAACACGGTTGGCTCGGAGAAGTGGGTCTATAAGATGCAGTGGCTTGAGCGTTTTCGGGACCACATCTTTTCGCATCCTAAGAG
>JARXAE010000015.1 GCA_029866005.1 Fimbriimonas sp.
GGCTAGCCTGAAGTTAATTGTTATTGTGGGAGTTCAAATGCAAAGAAAGTTCAATTCAATTCGCGCAGTATTAGGTGCTGCGCTCACCTTGTTCTCTGCGCTGGCAACAGCGCAGAGTGCAGACATCAAGATGAATGTGTCTCTCAAAGATGCAGATCTTGTCACTGCGACGCGAATGATCACCGAGAAAACCGGTGTTCAGTTCTACTTCACGGGGACGAAGCAGTTTAGTCGAGTCACGACGACGCTGAAGGATCAAACCGCTGATGATGTTATTCGTTACATCTGCGATGCTGCAGGTGCTTATGTCACAAAAGACGCGAACGGTGTTTACAAGATTAGTGCCGATAAGCCAGCTCCGACGGTTGTTCCAGTCGAGAATCGAGCTTCGGCAAGCATTATCAAAAAGATCAAACTTCTTCACCAAGGGGCAGATGATATTTTCACTCAAGTAGTGATGGGCAAAGTTCTCGATCCGCTCACGAAGCACCGAGATCTCGGTCGAGCATTCGAAATGGCACGAAGAGTTGTTGCTCCAGCATCGCAAGTTGGTTCGGCTGCAACTTCCTTCTTTGATTCGGCTCAAAAGGTAAATCAGTACCGACCAGCTCCAACTCCTTTCGATCAAGTATCCAATCAGGCAGGCGGTGATGGCGGTGTAGGTGGTTCCTCGATCTCCTTGCCGGGTACTGATGCTTACCAGATCGGCGGCATGGGCGGCGGCATGGCCGGCGGTGGCATGGGAGGCGGCATGGGTGGACAAGGCGGCGGCCTTGGCGGGCAAGGTGGCGGTCTTGGTGGACAAGGCGGCGGTCTTGGTGGTCAGGGCGGCGGTACGCAGCTCACACCAGGGCAAGGTCTAGTTCCTTCAACCATCGACTTTATTACCTACGATCCGACCGACAACAGTTTGATCGTTCGCGGAACCAGTGAAGACGACATCAACCAGCTCGCAAACACAATTGCGCAGTTTGACGTTGCACCTAAGCAGGTCAGCATCAAAGTTGAGTTCATCACCACTACAGAAAACGTTGACCAGTCCCTTGGATACAGCATTCAGTACACCCGAGGCGCACTGATCGCTGGAATGAACCAAACTGAATTCCAGAGAGGTTCTGACCCAGTGTTCTTCACCTACGCATCTGGAGACGCTGTCTTCCGACTGCGAACTCGACTCTCGAACGGTTACGGACGAGTTGTTACCGCTCCGGTTATCCGAACTGTCAACAACACTCCTGCAACCGTCTTCGCAAGCACGACTGACTATATCCTTAGCTCGGTTACGACGGCGAACGGCGTCGGTGGAGTGAACACGTTCACGACACCACAGCCAATCCAAATCGGAACGGCTCTATCGGTAACTCCTCGAATCAACGGAGACGGAACTATCTCAATGGGTCTTGCTCCTACTGTCTCGACGATTACTGGAACACGATCGATCGCGATCTCCGCAACCCAGAACCAAGAAGTTCCGATCTTCACGACTCAGGCGGTCACTGCCGTCATCATCGTGAAAGATGGAGACACCATTGTTCTTGGTGGATTGAATACTGACTCAACGAACACGCTCGTAAACCGAGTGCCGGTTCTCAGCGATCTCCCGATCGTTGGTCAGTTCTTCCGACGAACGCAGAAACAGAAGACGTCGAGCGAACTCTTGATCTTCGTTACTCCGAAGATCATTGACGATCTCGATAACGGATTCAACCCCTAAACCTAAACTCCCATGAAACGAAGGGTGGCGAACCGTGAGGTCGCCACCCTTTTTCAATTCAAAGCATGAAGGCGTGGATTCTAGTTGGAATGATGGGAGCGGGCAAGAGCACCGTTGGGAAACGGCTTGCTGAGATGTCTCAGCGAGAATTCATTGATACAGATCAACTAATCGTAAACCGTCTCGGAAAGAGCATCGATAAGATCTTTGAACAGTACGGCGAACAGACTTTTCGAGACCACGAGACCAGCATCATTAAGTCCCTGCAGTCTGGTGCCGTTGTCGTTTCGACTGGTGGTGGTTCCATTCTCAGAAGTGAAAATTTAGAGGCACTGAGGTTGATTGGCATCACGGTGTATCTCAGGGTTCCCAAAGAACAGCTCATAGAGAGGCTAAAAATCAGCCGAAAGAAACGTCCATTACTTCAGCGTGATGACTGGGAAGACGCATTCGGAGCTCTCTTCGATCAAAGAGCAGCAGTATATGAACAATGCGATATCATCGTGGACATTGACAACGCGTCTCTTGATGAATCAGCCGAACGGCTTTACAAGGAGCTGATCAATGAATGATATCGAAGTCAAGTTAAAGGCGGCGACGACGACGATTTGCTTCAAGCAGTACGTTTCCTTACCAGGAGACGTTGTTGTCACTGATTCGAACTTAGCTTCAAAGCTGAGTGAATTTCAACCAATTATTGTCCCCGCCGGGGAGAAGTCTAAAAACCTCACTGAATACGCAGCAGTCCTTGATCAACTCGCTCAACGAGGGGCGAAGCGCAAATCTCGACTCGTCGCAATCGGAGGAGGAGTCGTTGGCGACCTTGCTGGATTCGCAGCAGCTACGTATATGCGTGGCATTCCCTTCGTCCAAGTTCCTACAACTCTCCTTTCAATGGTCGATAGCTCTGTTGGCGGCAAAGTGGGAGTGGATACTGAGCTTGGGAAGAACCTTGTCGGAGCGTTCTATCCGGCCCAACAGGTCTATGTCGATGCAGCATGGCTCAAGACCTTGGAGAGAAGGCAATGGCAATCCGGAATGGCTGAAGTGTTGAAATACGGCTTCATCATGAGCGAGGAGTTTGCAGTCTCTCTTGAAAACAATCCGATGCTTGATAGTTCAGATTTACGCGCGAATGAGACGATACGAGCTTGTATCGAGCTTAAGCGCAAAGTTGTAGAAGCGGACGAATTCGAGACCACAGGTTATCGAGCGATACTGAATTTTGGACACACGGTTGGTCACGCGATCGAGAAGCTCACTCACTACGAAACCTATACGCACGGTGAGGCTATCTCGGTGGGTATGGTCATCGAAGCAAAAATTGGGGAGAAACTAGGAATCACCCCAACCGGACTGAGTAGCAGACTGACCAACACTTTGAAAGCGCACGGACTACCAGTGAACTCTCCTACTACCGCAGATGTTGAAAACATAATACAATCAATGCGAGGAGATAAGAAGTCGGTGCAAGGAGAACTGTCGATGAGCTTACTGACCGGATTGGGTGAATGCAAGCTGATACAAGACATCGCTGAGTCTGACGTCAGGGAGGTGCTCAGTGAAAGTTGATCGCTATCGACCACTTTTCGCGATCCTACTGATCTTCATCTTGGTACTCACCAACCTGTCTCATCTTCTGGCGTATTCGACCGGCAGGGTTGCCGAATACTCTGCGAAGTGGGATTCTCCTCAAATCAACCTTTTGAATCTGACGCTACTTGGATTGCTTGTGGCATTGGCGTTGATGAAGACGGGACCTGAGGAAGAGACATGATCGGTGAAACGCTTGGTCTGAGATACGAAATCCAAGCAAAAGTTGTCGAGGGTCCGATATTCAACATGTATGCGGCCCGAGACCGCCTGAGCGGGCGAAGCGTTGGAATTCGGGAAATCAATACGCCATTCAATGGTGAAGAGGCATTCATTCGAGCGCTTGTTGACCAAGTGCCAAAGCTGATGGTGAGTCATCCCGCTCTTGAAAACATCCAAGAAATCATCGAGGAGAATGGTCAACACTATCTCATCTCCGAAATGCCAAAGGGATCTCTCTTAAGAGATCGAATTAAGCGATTTGCGCCGTTTACCGTGCCCGTGGCACTCGCAACCGTCCAGGCGATTGGCGAGGCTCTAGACGCCCTCCACCAGTCGGGAATTGCTCACGGAGACGTTGGACCCCATAACATCATTGCGACGCACGACGGTAGTGCAAAACTACAGCTTGCTGGGATCTGGCAGACGTATCCGCTCAGTCGCACCGCTGGAGCAGCCGTGCTCCCCCAAATGGCTCCTTACCTCGCTCCTGAAGTCTGCACAGGAGCGAAGCCTAATCCACTATCGGACCTGTACAGTCTCGGAATCATTCTCTATGAGTTGCTGGTCGGGTCAACACCCTTTCAAGGCGAAAATTCCACCGCGACAACAATGCGACACATCAGTAGTCCTGTACCGAGCCTGAGAGGCATCAACGCAGCTATCCCGGTTGCTGTTGAGCAACTCACAAACAAGCTACTTGCGAAACAGCCTGAGAACAGGATTCAGTCTGCCCACGAACTTGTTGTCGAACTGCGTCAGATCAATGATCAACTTCGATTCGGAAGATCTCCAACGGTGAAGAAGCCGCTGCAATCAACGGAAACGCCGGTGATTGAGCTTGCTAAGCCTACGACGTCTACTCCATCCGAAAAGAAACAACCACGGCCTAAGGCGAAAGAAACGTCCAACGAGTCCGGAGGCGATAAACCAGAACGATTGAAGAAGGATCGTGACGTACCAGGGTGGATGCTCGGTCTACTTGCCCTCATGATTCTCGGAGCAGCCGGAATGGTCACGGCTTTCGTCGTTGATCTCGCTCAGAAGCCGAGAGAAGTGAAAACCCCAAACATCCGCGGAGTCAGTGTAGGAGAAGCCCGTGAACAGGTGCGAAAACTGAAGCTGAACATCCGAGTTTCGGCAAAGGAGCCAAATGAGCGACTCGAGCCAGATCACATCATCAGCACTCGGCCGGGTCCCGGCCAGATGATCCGAGAGGGAGGAACCATTGATCTGACCGTCAGTTCCGGCTCTCGGCGTGTCAAGATTCCAAGCCTTCTGAACATGACGGCCGATGAAGCAAAGATTGCTCTGGGGGCTATGAATCTGGAGTTAGAGGGGCGCCCTTCGCGAATCACTATTAGGAAGAACGAAGCGGTCCCCGGGGCGATTATCAAGCAACTTCCAGAGGCAGGGACTGACGTCAGCCGATTCAGTAAGGTTCGAATCTGGATCGCAGCTTACTCCGACAACCCGCTGGGTTCACTTCCGGGAGAAAGCGATAGCCAAGACGGAGCGATTGCACGTAGCTTCAAATTCTCTCATACCGTGACGGGAGCGGTTGGCGAAGTTCGCGTCAACATCGAGATGACCGACGAAGCAGGAACCACAGAAGTTCATAATGATTTCTACTCAAACGGAGATGAGATCACCGTCAATAAGATCGGGTACGGTTCCAAAGCAACGTTCAAGGTTTACTATAATGGCATCCTGAAGGTGACGACCGACGTGGAGCCAAAGTTGACCGGTTCAACGCCAAAACCATGAATTACGAACTTGCGCCCTCCATTCTTAGTTTCGACCTGACGTCCCTTTCGACTTCGGTTCCAAAGCTGATGGCATCCGGGGCGCATATCGTGCACCTCGATGTCATGGACGGTCAGTTTGTGCCGCCAATCACTTTCGGCGATGCCCTCGCCGCAAATCTGCGCAAGCACACGAATGCGCCGATGGAGGCGCATCTTATGACGCTCACTCCTGAGCGCCACTTCGATTCATTCATCAAGGCAGGTTGCAAACGGATCATCTTTCACGCGGAGGCTACTGTTCATGCTCATCGGCTCATACAGAGCCTGAAATCGCAGGGGATCGAGGCAGGCATTGCGATCAATCCCGGCACTCCGGTATCCGCGCTTGATGCCGTTTTGGATGATTTGGACATGGTTCTTGTCATGACCGTTAACCCTGGCTGGGGCGGCCAGTCATTCATCCCTAGCACGATGCCGAAGATCAGGTGGATCAGAGAGAGAAGGCCCGAAATGGATATCCAAGTCGACGGCGGCATAGACCCGTCGACCCTGCCCCAGGTGATCGAAGCAGGCGCGAATAGCTTCGTAGTGGGCAGCTACCTGCTCCGAGCTCCGAGCCTTGAGGAGGGAGTGCAATCAATCGTAAGTGGCTTCCCCTCAAAGTAGTCGTTACCGCGTCAATGGTCGTCGGCTTACTGCTGGCCGCCAGTTGGCCATGGACACTCCGCAAGATTCCTGACGCGAAAGCGACGATCGAAACAAAACTCGACTTCCTCCAAACCGGGGGAGTGCTGGTCTTTGCAACGCTGGCTTGCCTCGTCACCGCCTCGATCGGAGCCGTCATTCTGGCCCGGGCAGCGCGAGAAGAGTACCGAGAGGAACTTAACGAGAACCTCAAAGACCTTGTCACAGAGACTCAGGAGGCGATCAAACGGAAAAATGAGCAAGCATGAAAAGTGGATGCAAGAAGCGCTCATCCAGGCGCGGGTGAGCACCTCGGGATTCTCTGCTCCTAACCCTCACGTTGGTTGCGTTATTGTTAAACAAGACGAAATAGTCGGATCAGGACACTCCGACCCCGCCGGTGGCGCACATGCAGAGATTAATGCTCTGAGGCTTGCTGGAGAATCCGCACAAGGAGCCTCTGTGTATGTGACTTTGGAGCCCTGTAACCACCATGGTCGGACTAGCCCCTGTTCCCAAGCCCTGATCGACGCAGGCGTCAGAGAAGTCTTTTATGCCGCGCCAGATCCTAGTCCGGTAGCTTGTGGTGGGGCTCAGGCGCTTTCCGGAGCCGGAATCAAGGTGGTGGGAGGCTTGATGAAAGTCGAGGCAAGGGAAGTACATCGGCAGTTCCTCTACTCCATCCACACCGGTCGCCCGTTTGTGACTGTTAAGGCGGGGATATCTCTTGACGGAAGAATCGCCTTACCATCCGGAGAGTCTCAATGGATTACCAGCGAAACGGCTCGCAACAAGGTCCAGCTACTCCGCGCTGAGCGAGGTTGCGTTCTCATTGGCGGACGCACCGCTCTTGTCGATCAAGCTCGACTTACGGTCCGAGAGCTATCGGCGGTAAAACAGCCCACCAGGGTTGTCATCGACTCCCATGGAACCCTCCCGGAAACGCTTCCAGTGTTTGACGAAGAGGCACCCAGTATTCGATTTACTCCACAACCAAAGTGGGCCAATGATAGACCGATTTCCGCGATCCCCGACATGCTAGGTGTGCTCAAACAGGAAAGGATCAATGGTGTTCTCGTAGAAGGCGGGGCGAAAACCATTTCACGATTTATTCAAGCCGGGGTAGTCGACGAAATTATTTTGTACGTTGCTCCGATTATCCTCGGAGCGGGTCCAAGTTGGACAAGCGAGTTGGGAGTCGATACCCTCGCCAATGCCCCCAGATTTGTTCTGGCTAATTCCCGAACATTGGATGAAGGCTTGATTCACGCTAATCAAGAAATAACACTCTATTCGCGGAACCTTTCAGATTTCATAACGTCAGAATAGGTGTCGGTCGAGAGATCGATAGTGAACTCCAAGCACTGAATAGCGAAAGCCACTGTAAGGTAGCTTTCATCCCTCCCCAAGCCCCGCGCCTGTCTCCCCCATTGGCCGGGGCAACTTTTTAGGTAAGGTATCGGAAATGTTATCTGTCGCGCTTTTTCTCGCCCTCCAACAAGGTACGACTCCTCCACCTGTGAAAGAAGAGAAGACAATCCGAGTGATCCAAAACTTCGATGTCGTGGACATGGAGTACACGGGCCGACTTACAAACGGTACGGTGTTCGACTCAAGCGTTGGCAAAGCGCCTTTTCGTTTTCAAGTCGGCGTTGGAGCAGTTATTAAGGGCTGGGACTCGGGGGTCCTCGGCCTCAGTGAGGGACAATCCAAGAAACTCATCATCCCTCCTGATCAAGGCTATGGTGCACAAGGGGCTGGGGACGTTATTCCGCCAAACTCAACGTTAGATTTTGACATCAAGGTCATCCGCATTATTCCCGCCGCCGTAGTCGAAGTTGTTAAAGAAGGAACCGGGGAGGCACTCACCATGAAGAAGGGCGTCGAAGCCAAGATTCGTTTGAGCTTGAAAGATGGCAAACTGCTCACTCCGGAGAAGGATGAGCCAGTCATCCTCTCACTTTCCCCCCAGCTCCCTTATGGCATCAACCAAGCCATCAGCGGAATCAAGGCGGGAGAGAAACGCAAAGTGACGATCAACAGCGATCTAATGTACGGCGACAAGGGCGTACCGAATCGAGATACTCCGACCGGAAAGGCTGGATCAGTCATCCCCGGCAAAGCGACGCTTGTGCTCGAAGTCGAAGCGATCCGACTGGTTAACGTCTAAGGCGCGTCGGGAACATAAAGCGGGGAATACTCGCCAGGTTCTTGTACGAGTTCGGCGGTAACCGGAGACTCGAGAATTGTTGTCCACAGATCCTCAAACTCACCATCATCCCGGATGATGCGGTCAAAGCTTTCGGTGTAAAACGGCGGGAATCGCTCTTCGGACTTCTTGATGATGTCCTTGCCCGCCTTTACTTTTGCCTTCTCAACGATATCGCTGAGTTCCCAAGGCACTCCTTCCGACTTTTCGCTGACGCGAAAAATGATCTCCGTCTGCTCCGGTAAAACGCATGCAATCACCAAGTCCCACTTTCGCCCGTCCGGACGCCGAAGGTGGTACAAGACTCGATCGCACTCCCAAATCGATAACGGTCGGCGGTGTCGAAAGGTCACGTAGTAGACGACGTTATCCGCACGCCAGTGCGGCAACCGGCCACGCCAGATGTGAAAGTTCGCCCATTTAGACATACTTACTCGCCTTCTTAACGATGGCGTGGGTGGCGTCGCTGTCCGATTCGGTCAGCCATCGGTCGAGAGTCTCGCGAACAAAGTATGGGCGGTCCTTTGCAACGTCGTTCAGCCAGTTACCCACTGAGTCTTGGACATACTTTGAGGGATCGCTCTTCAGCTTGTCCAAAATCACAAGTCCTGGTGTCGGATTCTCCCGAAGTTCCATGATGTGCTTCGACCAAACTCCCCTTGGCCGAGTGGACTCAGAAGCAAACCGCCTAATGTTTTCATCCGGATCCTGAGTCCAGTCCTGCAGGAGAACAAAGGCCTCTTCTAATGACTCATGGATGTACGGTCGAACCGCTAGCCACGCCCACTCCCGGACCCCAAAATGTTTGTCCGCCGCGAACGGGCGAATCATCTCCAGCCTCTCGGCAAGCGATATCGATGGTATTGCCCCAACGGCAAAGCAAGCCCATCCGCGGGGGGTATCCACCGCTGAAGTCGCTGCCATTCCAAGCTCCTGTGGACGATCGGCTAGCACCTCACCAATCAGGCGCATCCGAGCAACAATCCCATCCGCATCGCGCAGATCGTGTTGCAACCCGGGCGACATCAATGAAGGGATCAATGCCCGTATGAGCGTCGATTGGTTCATCGCCAGCGCCTCCGAGAGGGTCTTCGTCTCCTCGCGACCTTTGTTGAGCCGATCCAGAATGTGTGGAGGGATCGCGGTTCGGCTTGGGTATCCCTTCCGTTCTGTCATATCAAGAAAGCGCGGCGTCTCCCCGTTCGCCGGTCCTAATCCTGATCGCCTCAACCACCTCGGTCACAAAAATCTTTCCGTCGCCAATTTCGCCGGTTTGGGTCGCGGCAACAATGGCCTCGATCCCACGCTCTAAGTCAGAGTCTTTCACGACAACCATCACTCGCATCTTGGATAAAAGGTTTACCGGTGGTCTAATGCCCTGGAACTGCTCTGTACGTCCCATCTGGTGACCGTAGCCTCGGACTTGCTCGCAGGTCATCCCTTGGATGCCCGCGTCGTCTAGTGCTTGCTTCACCGCGTCTAGCTTTCCAACCTGAATATATGCCTCGATTTGTTTCATGTCTTCCGTGACCTTCCTAGTTCAATTATAACGCTCCGAAGAACCTGAGTGAGTCGTCTATAGATGTGTGGGTCAATTTGCCGCTCGGCGCACCCTATTGATTGGCATTTGTCTGGCGATTGTGCTGGCGACACTTTCATTATTTCTCACCAGGAATCTGCTGGTTGCCGGGCTCTTGGTGGTAGCGGTATCGGTCTTCGCCTTCCTCTGCGACGACCAGGAGCGTCTGCTTCAAGGTGACATGTCATCACAAGCGGATGAGTTCGACCGGACAACGTCGGCCGCACTCGAACAAAAGGCGAATGTCGACGCCTTCGCCGATGGTCTCGACGCTGGGATCTTCGTTTGTGACGACCGCGCTCATATTAGCTATGCAAATTCGTTTGCCCAGCAGCTGTTTGGATTCGAAAACCCGCAGGGACGCTCGATCTTAGCGGTCACGCTCTCAGTAGAACTCGAACAACTTGTTCTCCGTGCTGATGAGGATGAAGAGCGAGTCGAAGCCGAACTTTCTTTCAGTTTTCCTCAGGAGCGGATCTGCCGTGCAAGTGCTTGGCGAGCGCCATCTGGCCTTGGTCGCACCTATTTAGCGCTTGTTGATATCACCGACATCCGCCGCCTCGAACGTATCAGAAGGGACTTTGTCGCGAACGTCTCACACGAGCTAAGAACCCCGATGACGATCATCCGTTCGTTTAGCGAAACGATGCTTGATGACGATGATCCTGAGTTGCGAGAGAAATATTTGACGAGAATCATCAACGAAGTAGATCGCCTGACAAGTATCACTCACGATCTTCTAGTTCTAAGCACCGCAGAATCCAGTCTGGTTCGCAAGGGCCCCTGCGACATCGGCGAAATCCTGCGGTACGCCCATAATCTCCTCGAGCCAAGAGCCAATGAGAAGGGTCTATCCCTGACCCGTGAAGCTCCAGACTCCTTCTTTATCGAAGCCAACAGCTCCCAAATCACCCAAGTCATTGTCAACTTAGTCGAGAATGCGATTAAGTACACCAATGAAGGTGGCGTCATGGTCAAGTTTCAGGAAGAACCCGGAGGAGTCAAGATTGACTTCACCGATACCGGAATGGGAATTGCAACCGAGCACTTGCCCCGGCTATTCGAGCGTTTTTACCGCGTTGATAAAGGCCGCAGTCGCCATCATGGCGGCACTGGACTGGGTCTCAGTATTGTCAAGCACATCGTTGAAGCCCACGGAGGGCGAATCGCAGTTGACTCATCCCTCAACCAGGGTTCGACGTTCACGATTCAGCTTCCGATCGGCGATGTCGTCTCCGAGGCAGAGTCCGCCTAACTTCCAACCTGGGGTCCGGATGCGGTACCTTAACACCTAGTAATGGCGCGAATTGGCTTTGTTGGTTTGGGAGTCATGGGGGCGCCGATGGCGGGGCATCTTTTGTCCGCCGGACACACCGTTGCCGTTTGGAATCGAACGCAAGGCAAGGCTGACGCGTTGGTTGAGAAAGGTGCCAAACTTGCCCCCAATCTTGCCTCACTTGCGGAATCTTGCGACGTGATCATCTCTTGTGTTGGTCGCAGTGAAGATGTTGAGCAGGTCGTCATCGCAATGGCCGACTGTGCGTCGGAAGGAACGCTTTTCATTGATCAAAGCACTATCGAGCCTGCGATGGCGGTCTCCCTCGCAAGCCGACTGAAGGAGAAGGGACTCCGATTTGTTGATGCTCCGGTCACCGGTGGCTCGATGGGTGCCCAGAACGGGACCCTTACGATTTTCTGTGGTGGCTCCGAAGCGGACGTCGAAGAAGCCATCGAGGTGATGAAACCGTATACCAAGCGTGCCGAGCGTGTTGGAGATGTAGGAGCTGGGCAGATGATGAAGCTCGCCAACCAAGTTGCCGTCGGCGGAGCACTGGTTGGACTCTGCGAAAGCCTCGCATTCGCCGCTAAAGCTGGTCTGGATGTCAACCAAGCCCACAGCATGATCGGCGGTGGAGCCGGAGGGAGCTGGGCCTTCCAGAACTACGGTCCCAAACTCCTCGCCGCCGACTGGTCACCTGGTTTCAGCGTAAAAAACCAAACGAAGGACTTTGGCTACTGTGAGTCCGCGGCAGCCGACCTTGGTGTTGAAATTCCGATGACCGCCCTCGTCAATCAACTTCTAAAGCGCCTGGCTGACGTGGGTAGGGAAGAGGACACCACCGCGGCCCTCTACGACGTCTATCTCGATCGCCTATGAATCTTGCCGTCGAAATGAGCCAGATCAGCAAGCGGTACGGTGACGTACAGGCTCTGGACTCGGTTTCGTTACGAGTAGAAAAGGGAACCATTCATGCCCTCGTGGGTGAGAACGGAGCCGGAAAGACCACTTTGATGAAAGCGCTTTACGGGGCGATGTCTGCAGATTCAGGTTCGGTCAGCATCAATGGAGAGCCAGTCACCTTAAAGACAAGCCGGGAAGCCATTGCGAAGGGAATCGGCATGGTCAGCCAGCACTACGGCATCATCGGTGAATTGACCAACCTTGAGAACCTCATTCTCGGAGCCGAGAACGGTTCCATTCTCACTCCCGTCCAAAACCAACAGCGAGCCCAGGACCTTGCGGAGAGGATGGGATTTCAGTTCGACTGGAATGCCGAGAGCTCAACGCTGAGTCCAGCCGGGGGGCAGAAGCTCGAGATTCTCAAGCTCCTCTGGCGGAACTCGCAAATCATGATCCTGGATGAGCCCACCGCCATGCTCTCCCCCCAAGATAGCGACGCTCTTTACGCGAGTCTCAAACAACTTGCACAGCAAGGCACGACTATCATTGTGGTCACGCACCGCCTTCCCGAAGTCTTCGAGCACTGCAAGCGCGTTACCGTTGTACGGGGCGGACGCCATATCGCCGATCATGAGGTTACCGAAGTCTCAGCAAACCAGCTTGCTGAGGAGATCGTCGGTGGAAGCGTGATCGAACGCCCCACACCTGTTTCAAACTCCCAACCAACGGATAGTCTCGAAGTACGAGACCTCGAGGTCAAAGGCGACAAAGGACAAATCGCCGTAAAGAGCATCTCGTTTGCACTGAAGAAGGGCCAGCTTGTAGGGATCGCCGGAGTGGATGGCAACGGTCAGCGCGAACTCTTCCACGCCATCATTGGCCACGCAAAACCCCTCTCGGGAATCCTTACCGTGGAGGGAAGCGACTGGACTCAAACCAGCATTGCGGACAGGATCATCGCTGGACTTCGGGTCATTCCTGAAGACCGTCACCATGAAGGAGTTATCGAAGACTGGAGTCTCTTCGAGAACGCATCCCTTGGGCTCCAAAGGCTCCCAGAATTCAGCGATATCTCAGCGGGTCAGCAAGAACTTGGGCCCACGATGGCTGAGAAGTTCAGCACCAAGCATGGTGGGCTCAATCAGCCCATGAGCAGTCTAAGTGGTGGGAACCAGCAGCGCTTCGTCGCCGGGCGCGCTCTACAGGTTGCCCCGAACCTTATCCTCGCCTTCCAGCCAGCACGTGGTCTCGATCTCAACAGTACGACGAAGGTGTACCAAGAAATCCGTCGTCGATGCGACGAAGGTGCGACGGCAATCATCGTCAGCTTCGACCTCGATGAGCTACTTGACTTTTGCGACCGAATCCTCGTGATGAATCATGGCGAGATGTTCGAACCGAAGCCCGAGGAAGCCCGTGACCGCGCCGCCATTGGTCGGCTGATGGTAGGTGCAGGATGAAAGTTCTCGGTCTGATCGCTGGAGGAATCATCCTTTTCATAGCATCCTTGCTCGTTGCTGGGGCTAATCCAGTCACTGCCGTCAGCCAATTGATCACCGGCTCTGTCGGCTCAGCTTCAGCCGTTAGCGGAACCATCCGTGAGATGACTCCACTTCTGATCCTCGGGGTGTCTGTCTTCCTCGCACTCAAAGCTGGCTTGTTCAATATCGGTGCCGAAGGTCAATTCGTCATCGGCTCCTGCTTCTCCGCTGCTACCATGCTCGCCATCGGCGGTCCACTTGGGGTCGTCGTCGGAGTCTTGATCGGAGCGATTGCTGGCGGCCTGTGGGCACTTCCCGCGGGCTATGTCAAAGCCTTTCGGAACGGGCATGAGGTCATCACGACGATCATGCTCAATAACATCGCGATCAACCTCACCAAGTGGCTCGCGAGCGGACCTTTCAAAGGTGAGAAGGCCGTCAGCGCATCTACCGCGACACTACCTATTCAATCTCAACTCACACCTCTCATCAAGGTCGGACAGTTTGAGCTCCCTCAAGCCGTCGTCGTCGGAATCCTACTCACGCTTGGCGTGGGATATTGGCTGTCCAAAACGACAAGTGGATACGAGCTGAGAGCCGTTGGCGCAAACCCCACCGCCGCCGAGTTCGCAGGAGTCAAAACCAAGCAGGTCACCGTTAAAGCGATGTTCCTAAGCGGAGCCATCGCGGGGATCGCAGGGGCTCTCCAGATCGCCCAGTTTGAGCACCGCTTTTATGACGGCAGTAGCATCGGATACGGATTCGACGCTCTCGGAGTCGCTCTCCTGGCGGGAGGGAATGCCTTTGGACTGTTTGCTAGCAGCTTCATCTTCGGAGCCCTCAATAAGGGCGGAACCAGCCTCATGGGACTCGGGATCGACAAAGGTATCACGACGATGGTGCTGGCCATCGTTATCATCATTTTCGCCGCGGTAAAGTACCGACAGAAGGGAGGCCAGCATGATTGATCTATTCAAACAGTGCGTGACGATGTCCATCCCACTCGTACTGATCGCTCTTGCCGGGTTCTTCAGCGAGCGAGGCGGAGTCATCAATATAGGCCTCGAAGGAAAAACTCTCCTTGCCTGCTTCTTCTCAGTCGCCTTCAGTTCAAAATTTGGCCCGATTCCTGGGCTAGCCCTGACAATCGTCGCCACGAGCCTGGTCTCGTTGATTCATTGGCTGCTCACCCAGGTTTACCGGATGGATCACATCATTAGCGGAATGGCGATTAACCTCCTCGCCGCTGGTGCGACTAGTTTCTTCAAGTTCAAATTCGCTGCCGATGGTCTCGAAGACGCTGCCGTTCCACCGAAGATGCTGCTTTACGCCTTGGGTATTGTCGCTCCTGCCGCCATTTGGTGGATGAGCAACAAAACTCGCTTCGGTCTCCAGCACCGCAGTGCAGGGAGCGACCCCGACAAAGCTCGTCTTCTCGGAATCAACCCGCAGAACATCCGCTTCTCTGCACTCATCGGAACCGGAGTCCTTTGCGCCCTGGCTGGTTCGCTGCTCATCGCGGAAACTCCCCAGTTCACCGATGGGATGACCTCGGGTCGAGGCTACATTGCCCTCGCTGCCCTGATTCTAGGTGGCTGGCGACCCGTCAACGCTGCCCTCGCCTGCCTCCTCTTTGGAGCTGCGAGCGCACTCCAGATTCAGTACAACGGTCAATACATTCCATCCGAAGCCTGGAAGAGTCTGCCGTACCTCGTCACCCTATTCGCCATCGCCGGTTTCTTAGGTAGGAACCGAACTCCCGCTGGACTCGGTAAACCCTGATCATGATCCCGACATTCCTCCTCGCCGCTCACGCTGATCCAAACGCTGTGCTGAAGCAAGTGATTGCAAAGCACATTGGTCAGACTAGCGCTGCAGTCTTCGTCCGCGAGGGGAACAGCAAGGCGCTTCCGATCAAGGTCTCCTTCTCCCCGAAGGGAGGTCGAGCCTGGCTTCCTAACCAGACGATCGTCGAGTCAAATTCCACTAGAATGCGATTTTACGACGACATCTTCGGTCAAGTCGCGTCGTCTGAGGCACGGACGGTAGCCCACCCTGAACGGGACTTGATTTCCGCTTCCGTTGTCCACCGGGGCGCCATGGCGTTCTTGATTGATGACGCGATAAAGAAAGAGTTTCTAGCAGATATCGCAAAGCTCTCAGGATGGAAGCTCTCAGGCCGAACTCTGAAGACTACAGACAAGCGAAAGGGGACAACTGCGATACAGTTTGACACCCAGAACCGTATCACCCGAGTCACGGTATCGGTCAACAAGAAGAACATCCTGGATAACATGTTCGAGTACGTCACAGACGTCAAAGTCCCCCAAATTCCGACGACCGCAAAAGTCAGGGCAGCTCTGCAGGCGCGGCCTCAGATTCCTATCTCTACCGGCCCTGGCGCCCTCAACACCACCTTCGCAGTTTGGCGGTCCATGTCTCGTTTAGGCACTACAACCATCAGTCAGAAGACCGATTCAGCATCGTACCAAACCTCGGTCGCACCCGGCCGGATTTCTGAATCGGGCGGAGCTAGACCTTGGAGCTACGCCGATCGCAAACTCACTTTCGACGGAACTTCGAAAACGGTGTCAACTGCCATGGCACTCGACAACCTCAAATCAAAAGGAATCTATGTGTCCCCGCTCACTCGCTACCTGATGAACGGACAGATCCCATTCCTAGATATCTTCGATCGTTCAAACAAGATCGTGGACGGTTCCTCGATTGCAGTTGATGGGAAGATGGCGCGAATACTTAAGATCGAGCGGACTGGAAACAGACTCCGGGTCTATGCCGATGCCAAGACGAATCGCATCGTGCTCGTCGCGAACGAGACAAAGGATTCGAGAGGCAATTGGGTCACCACTTCTCGGCTCAAGCTTTCGTACCGCTAACCGCCGCGCTCTTTTCGAAGGCGAATCCGTTCAAAAATGGAGAGAGCTACATCGATCGCTTTGTCCGGCTGTCCTGGCAGGATAATCGGAGGGCCCTCGATCAAGACGTCTGGCACAATTGGATTCGACTCGAGTCGCACTCCTGTGCTCGTAACATAGTCTGCGATGGGCAACTGGACAAAAAAGCCTTGAGCGATAGGATTGTAGGTAGAAAACAGAACCGCACCCGCTGACTTCTGACCGACCACGTTCAGCTGGCCGATTTTCGGATCATACTCTTCAGTTCCATTTTCCGTGACGACCTTCCCATACTGCTCTCTGAGTGAAGCGGTGAGAATCTCACTTGCGCTTCCCGTTCCGCCGTTGATCAAGATCACCACATTCCCGCGAAATCCCTTTGCTTGTTCAACGGCGGTCAACTGAATTGAGGCAAACGGAATCAACTCTTTCAGGTCTGATGGATCGCGTTTCTTCTCCGATTTGAACTTTGTCATGGTTGCTCGATTAAGCATTGAGCCCATGCGAACATCTGGATCCATAAAATATCCAGCTAGGTGGAAAAGGTTGACGACTGCCCCACCGCCATTAAGCCGGAGATCGACGATGAGATTGTCCGCTTTCATTGCTTCGGTCATGAGCGAGTCAATGAGCTTAGGATCGTAGGCACGGTCAAACGTGTGAACTGTGAGGAGCGCAGTTCGCGGTGCAATCTCTTTGATGGTGTCCTTGATAACCGTTGAAACTAATCGACGGGTGATCGTGAAATCGAACTTCTTCCCACTTGGCTTTTGGACTCGCAGCTTAATCACCGTGCCCTCATCGCCAACCATGATCGTCTTTTCGTCAACTTTCTTTCCGTCGACCTCAATGATCACATCGCCAACTTCAAGTCCAGCTTTAGACGCCGGGCTATCCTCAACCACACGAGTAATGAGCCTTCCCCCTTCGGTCGGTACGCTTGTGATTCCAATCCCGGTCGTCTTTCCCGTCGTCCGCTGGTTCATATCCTTCGGAGTCGCAAGCAAAATGTGGCTAAAGCCAAACTTGCGGAGGGCAATATTGACCGAGTTACGAAACTCCTCGTCGTTCTTAGCCTCATCAATCTTTGGCTTTTCGGCGGCAAGGAAATCTCGGAATTTCTTGAAATCCACACCCGGAACAAATGCTAATTGCTCAATCTTCGCCGTCAGCGATTCCAGCACTTCCGCGCGTGCCTCAGGCTTTTTGTCAATCGTCTGAGCAAACGATGCACTCGCTAAAACAAGCAGCGCGATGGGAAGGGTGCGGGAGAATTTCATAACGATTTGTAATGCTTTACGCAAATTCAGACGTGATTACTCAGCAATCACTTCGACTTTTATGCCGATTTGTCGAATGATTTGCGCCACGTCCTCACACTCTTCCTTACCAGCGTTATGGACAACCGACTTCCCGAGGTGATCCACCTCCCAGGTTTCGATGTATGCTTCCTCCTCGTTGCAGTGCGTGGCGATCATAAGGATCATCATCACCTCATCGTAGGTGTTCTGCTCGTTGTTGTAAACCACAACAATCCAGCTTTCCGTCTGGGTTTCGCTGCCGCCCGCAAGGTCTGGCCTTGTGATCGTCTGGGTCGCCATTCTCAGTCGACCCACTCCGGGCAAACGGTGGTCTTGACGCCGATGGCTCCCACAACCTGGGCCACTCGCTCACACTCTGCCTGGGTGTCAAAGTGAATGGGTGCCTTTCCGTAGTGGTGGGCTTCCCAAGTCTCGATTTCGGCTTCCTCGACGCCGCATTCGGTGGCGGCCATGACCGTCAGGAGCACAAGATCGTAGGGCGTGTGATCGTTGTTATGGATCACCGCCATGTATCGACCTGCATATCCGGTCTCATCTTTCTGCTGCTCAAAAACTGTTTGACTCATTTCGTCTTTCGGAACACGATCACTAGGCTTGCCAACGTCGCCAAAACCGCTAGCCCAAGGTAAATCGCCTTCGGGCCAGGGTAGCGAAGCACCACCCGCGTCGTTCCTTCCTTACATTGTACAAAACGAAACCCTTCTGCGTTCGTAATTTCGCACCCCGGGGTGTCAGAACTCATTCCGTCAATATAGCGGTCGTCAATTTGGCTACCAATGCCGTTGGCCCCGAGCTGGATTACTTGGTGATCGTAGGCGTCTTCTATGATTTCTCCACCAAACTCGATCCGGTTTCCGCCTTTTGCATCTTCCGAGGGCCACTTCTCGCCTGCGGTTCTATTGGTCAAGAGCACACCAGACAAACCACCAAAGCCCCCAAAGCCTCCGGAGTCTCCCTTTTGGGGTCTGTAAAGCATCATATTCCCATTTTCAGGTGGAGCCGGCTCAGCACCTACCGCATCCTTCAGCCGGTTTACAAACCGCCCATCCAGGATCGAGTCGTATCCGAACAGATCATGAACCCTCGCCACCGTCGCCAAGTTCGGCGGCCAAAACGCCTGCGGTGTCTTGGCGATGTTCCAAGCCTTCGACTCAAACGCCACCCGCTCCTGCGCAGGGACGTCTAACTTCGGCAACTCCACCGGCTTCCCGCTGAGCGGGAACTGCCACGCGGCAGTCACCAGGACTCCCAACCCGACCGCGATCAGGGATCGTTGCTTGAGTACCAGCGCAATCACCGCCGCCCCGGCCAGGGCTGTCAATGCCACCAGAGGAAGCTGGCTCTGAGTGCAGAACGGAATATACCTTTCCAGATTCACCACGCCTAGGCTGGTTCCCGCGATATTCATCCCGTTGAATCCGATAGCCAACATTAGAACCGGAATCGCGGCCAGCCCGAACCACTTCTTGTCCACTTTTTCCGGCAGCCGATCAAACCCAAACCCCGCCAGTGCACAAACTCCTAACACGATAAGGACCAGCGACCGACCAGGCGACCCTGTCGCGCTCCAGCCCGGGAAGTAGAAGAACAGCAATCGATTCACTGGTGTGCCAAACGCCAGTAGGAGGCCAAGCAGAGCCAGCGAAAATGGAATTGCCTGGAACCCAATACCCCCCACTCGTTGGGCAGCCGGTGAGTCTCCAGACGAACCGGTGGGGTTGCTGGAATCTCCTGAGACACTTTTGCGAGCAAAGACCCCAACTAAAGCCAGCACCAAAATCACCGGTGAAACCCAAAGCGCACACTCTGCTGGATTCGATCCGATCTTGGCATACATCGGCCAATAGGCATTCGGCAACCCAGAATCACCCAGAACCGAATTGTCAGCCGAGGGATCACCAAGTAGTCGTGGGTGAACCACAGACAGAGCCTCAAACGGCTTCAAAGCCCCCGCTACATAAGCCGAATACCCCTCTTCCGAAGGAATGTTCTTACGGTGCGAATTCGCCGAGTTTGCCAAAACCAGCGAAACCTGGGGCCAAGCGATCAACGCTCCAACCACAATTCCCAGCAGTCCAACCAAAACCCGCCGATCAGAAATCGTACCAACCAACCCGGCAAGCACCACCGCCATCAAGCCGTAAGCTGCAAACTGAAGATGTCCCGCCAAGAGCATCATCCCGACCGCCAGTCCGACCTCAGCGATCCGACGAGCCCCGGAAGCCGCCACAAGCCCTGCCAGAGCCCAAGGAATCCACGCCACCGTCGTCGGCACGCTCGCCAGCGGAGCCCAGGCGATCATAAACTGCGACATCGCAAACCCAACGCCCGCTACCACCGATCCGGTTTCTGAGACCCGCAAGCGTCGGAGCCAAACAAATACACCGAGCCCAGCCAAGAATCCATGCAGGACACCAAGCAGAAGCATCTTGAAAGGCACTGAGCCCGGTACGAACGCAAAGAGAATGTGGAGCGGGTAGAAAGCTCCGCTCTGCGAGTTTCCCGCCAAAGGCTGACCAGCAAGCTGATATGGATTAACCAACGGCATTTGCCCCTGTCGCCAGGCGTCAAAAACAATGTCGCGCCACGGCCAGAACTGGAGCACGCCATCCGCCTGCAAAACGTCCCAGCCGTACGAGGGAGCCGAACCGCCCACCATCGCCTGAATATGCTCTGTTGGTCCCAACTGCCTTCCGCCGATCAGCGCAGGCAGAAACGGAAGCAATGCCGCCAGAAACAGCAACAGGACGGGAAGTCGAGCTGACTTACCAGAGGTCATGGAATAAGTTTGGCTCAGTCAAGCGACTGAAGCGCAAACCGAGAACCGAAAACCTTCAACCGATCAGCAATAAATCGCTTGTTGTTTTGCCTTTTCGTGGTTCGGGTTGACGCTCAAGATGAACTTGAGGTGGCTACAAGCCCCCTCGTAATCGCCTAACATCATCATCGTCATCGCGAAGTCGTAGCGCACTTCGAGGTTCTGGGGGAATTGTTTGGCAAGTGCCTCAAGAGCCGCCAACGAACCATCAAAGTCTCCTTCAAAACCCACGATAAGAGCTAGTTGGTGCCGCGCATTGACATGATTTGGATCAACGGCCAATACACGACCGAGGGTCGCTTTGGCGTCCCCATAGTTTCCTTCGCATCTCTGCTCGAAACCCTTTTGGTAAAGATCCTCAATGTTCATGAAATCTGATATGTCCGGCGATTATACAGAAATAATAGTGGCACTGTAAAGCGTACGGTCCCGTATTCTTCGCTCAAATCGTCCCGGGTTCTAACCTCGGAGGCGTCTTTGCTGGGGTCGACGACTTCTCAGCTTCTTTCACTTCGGTGGCAATCGGTGGCTCATCGACGTGCTTGAGAGCGGGCAACTCGCGTCCTTCCATCACTGCAACAAACTCTTCGCGATCCAACGTCTCGCGGTCAAGCAGGGCGGCGACAACTGCATCCAGTTGTGTCTTGTGGGACGTAAGGATTTCAATCGCTCTTGCTCGGCACCGATCGACAATTGCATGAACTTCTTCATCAACCGCCTTCGCGACATCCTCTGAGTAGTTGCGCTCTTCGTAGTAGTCTCGCCCAAGGAACGGATTCTCTTTCGAAGTTCCAATCGCCAAGGTCCCAAGCTTTTCGCTCATGCCGTACTTCGTCACCATTGCTCGCGCAATAGCCGTGACGCGCTGAAGATCGTTCGACGCCCCAGTCCATACTCGACCGAAGGCAATCTCCTCAGCAACTCGACCGCCCAAGAGGGAAGTGATGTCATCCAAAAGCTCTTCTTTCGAGACGAGATATTTGTCCTGATCAGGCAAGTGCCAGGTACTACCCAAAGACATACCGCGCGGAAGAATTGTGACCTTGTGGACGTTGTCAGAGTGCTCAAGAATTTCGCCAATCACCGCGTGTCCGGCCTCGTGGAAAGCGATAACTTTACGCTCCTCCTCGTCCATGATTCGGCTCTTGCGCTGAGGTCCTGCGATGACACGGTCCAATGCTTCCTCAAGGTCGCGCATGCTGATCTTGGTTCGGTTATGCCGGGCGGCAAGGAGGGCGCCTTCGTTCAGGGTGTTCGCCAAATCCGCACCGGTAAAACCGGGAGTTCGGCGCGAAAGTGTTTCGATGTCAACATCGCTGTCCAAAGGCTTACCTTTGGAGTGGATATTTAAGATCGCCTTTCGACCAACCTGATCCGGAGCGTCGACAACGATTTGACGATCAAATCGACCTGGACGAAGCAGCGCCGGATCGAGAACGTCCGGGCGGTTTGTCGCCGCGATCATGATAACCCCTGAGTTAGGATCAAAGCCGTCCATCTCAACCAGAAGCTGGTTCAGGGTCTGCTCTCGCTCGTCGTGTCCGCCGCCCATTCCGGCGCCGCGCTGGCGACCAACTGCGTCGATCTCGTCAACAAAGATCAACGACGGTCGGTGAGCCTTGGCTGTCTCGAAAAGGTCTCGGACGCGGGCTGCACCCACACCAACGAACATTTCAACGAAGTCGGAACCTGAGATGTGGAAGAACGGGACTCCGGCCTCGCCGGCGATTGCCCGAGCAAGGTGGGTCTTACCGACACCTGGAGGGCCTGTCAGGAGGATTCCCTTCGGAATCTTGGCACCGAGCGCCGCGTACTTCTTGGTGTTCTTCAGAAAGTCAACAACTTCAAAAAGCTCTTGTTTTGCTTCGTCAATTCCCGCAACGTCGTCAAAGGTGACCTTGGGTCCACTTTCGCCCACTCGGCGAGCTTTACTCTTGCCAAAGCTCATGGCTTGATTACCGTTCTGCTGCGCTGCGCGGAAGACGAGGAAGTAGAACATTAGCCCAACGAGGAGCATCGGAGCCAGGAAGGAAAGAAGCCCGATGAGTGCGTTTCCGGCCGCATTCTCCTCGTACTTGACCTGCATCATGGCCTTGCCTTCTGACTGCAGTCGCTTGTTTGTGCTTGCAATCTCTTCTCGGGTCTCTCGAGCCGACTCGGAGTTAGCTTCAGTGACCGCGTACTCGAAGTCTTCCCCTTTGGAATCCTTACCCGAGATCGTTCGGCCTCGCCACACGATTTCGGCTATCTCGCCTTTACTCAACTTATCGCTGAACTTGACATTGTCCCAGGTCTCAGTCTTTCCGGCAAGCTTCAAATTGTTCGGATTTGCCACCATCATCACAAGGAGTGACACTACGATCAGTGACACCACGGCGAATAGGGCATTACGGTTATTTCTCAATGTTTCTCCAACAGATGTAAGCAGAACTACGCTGTTTTAGCCTCAGTCGTTGCTCGGCTCGGACGAACCGATTATCGGTTCAAACTCAAGCACCAACACCCGCTCACACTCGGGTTCCTTATCTATTCTGTGCGATAAACACACTCCTGGTGCCCAAATTGGACCCACAAAGTCACAGATAATTGGCAATCTTGACCGGGCGGCTTTGGTTAATTTGGTCTCCGAAAGTAGGTCGCTCAGCTTCCGCGTGCCATCAAATCCTAGAGGCTGCATCGAGTCGCCAGGTTGAGTAGAGCGGAAATAAAGTTCGCCTTGAGTCTTAGCTATGCTGAGTTCGACGCGCAAGGCTCCTCGCTCGTTCCTCCTTTCTGACCTCGGAGCGTGCTGAGCGGTGATTTTCCATCCAAACTCCTCACTCTCGGTCTCACCGGGACAGGTGAGCTTGAACCGAAATGGCTCGGTTGGTTGTAACTGCCGGAAATGAAGCAACCGATCATTCCACTCCGCGACAACGACGCCTCCTTCTGCCGTGACCGAACCAGGGCTTCCGGACGCGAACCCAGACACGATCGCCTCTGTCTGATCAAAATCAATCGAAGCACCCAGCGCCGAAACCGCTAATCGACAAGCTCGCTTAAACAAAACTGGTGGGAGTGAACCCATCGCCACCCGATCGAACGCCACTTCGGCATCGCGAGTCAGAAATCCGAGGTCGCCGTTGAGAGACACCTCCGCTCGCTCCAGTGCACTCGCTGCCGCTCCGTTTAAAAACTGATCTTCCTCACCGATGATTGATGCGCATCTCAGAATCGCTGCCTCGTAGCCCGGATTGACCAACTCAAACTCTGGAGAAATACGGTGCCGGATTCGCGCCCGCGAAAAATCCATCGATTCATTTGCAGGGTCGTTATGAAACCAGAGGCCATTCTGTTGGCAATAAGCCAGTGTTTCTTGTCGAGAAAACGGAAGCAGTGGACGAATGAGGCCATTTCGAGAAGCGTCGATCCCCGTCAGCCCACTCGGTCCCGTTCCCCTCACTAGGTTAAACAAGATTGTCTCGACAGAATCCGTCCCCGTATGCGCCGTCGCAATCATGTCGCACTCAAGCCGCCGAGCTGCCTGATTTAGAAAGTTGTACCGAGCCATCCGCCCCGCTTCTTCGAGCCCAATTTTGAGTTCCCGAGACATCCGAGGAACATCCGCCCGACCGCTAACGAACGGCACGTCCAAAGACTGGCAGAACGCCTCGCAAAGCGCCATTTCCTTGTCTGCCTCCACTCGCTGACCATGGTGCAAATGCGCGGCCACAAAGTCAATTTTCAGCAGAGAAAGTAGATGAACTAAGCATGTGCTATCAGCCCCACCGCTGTAGCCCACCAGGACACGATTTGAGTCGCCAAGCACCCCTGAGGCCAAAAGATGATCTCGGAACCGATCCTGCACACTCAAAGCGTACCTGCCGACCAAACTTCGACTTAGCACGTAGAAGACGTTGATGAAACGCGCAATTTGCTGGATTCGACGCGACCTGCGCCTTACCGATCATCGTGCCCTTCATCAAGCTACCGAGGCTGCCGAAGGTGTAGCTGTTGTTTTCATCTTCGACCCTGCCATCCTCGACCCCCTAGACCGAGATGATACGCGAGTCAACTTTATTCATCAATCCCTGTTCGAGATCGACGAGAAGCTGAAACAGAGAGGCTCAACCCTCATTGTTCGCCACGGAAATCCAGTTGATCTGATTCCCCAACTCGCTCGCGAGCTCAATGCCGAGGCCGTCTTCACTGCCCACGATCTCGAACCCGCCGCCCTCGAGCGTGACCGCCAAGTTCGCCAGAAGCTCATTGAGCAGGGCACCGAATTTCGAACTTGTAAGGATCATCTCGTTCGCCAGAAGAGCGAAGTACTCAACCAATCGAACCTGCCCTTCAGGGTTTACACCCCGTACAGCAAGGTTTGGAAAGCGGTTCTCGATCCAACCAAGGATCTCGTTGAGTACACCCCTGATCTGTCGAAGCTAATCTCGACAGCGGAGCTGGCCAACGTTCTCCGATCTTGGACAATCCAAGACATCGGATTCCAGCCCAAAGACCCCTGGCTCAAAGCGGGAGAGGATGCCGCCAAAGATCGCCTCGCAACGTTTTTGCCCAAGATCGATGCCTACGGGGACCAACGAGACTTCCCCGCAACCGAGGGAACCAGCTATCTCTCTGTCGACCTTCGATTCGGAACAATCTCCAACCGAGAACTGTTCCGCCAGGCTCTCTCTCGGGACTCGAAGGGAGCCGAAAAGTGGCTCAACGAGCTCATCTGGCGCGAGTTCTATGCCGACGTACTTGCCAACAATCCTCAAATTGTCCACACGACGTTCAATCCCATATACAAGGATCTCGAATGGCCGGGTACTGATGAGCACTTCGAACTATGGAAAGCGGGGCAAACGGGCTATCCCATCGTCGATGCCGCCATGCGGTGCTTCAAAGAAACCGGCTGGATGCACAACCGCCTCCGCATGATCGTCGCCTCCTTCCTCACCAAAGATCTGCTGGTGGACTACAAGAAGGGTGAGGCTTACTTTGCTTCCAAACTTCTTGATTTTGAGTTAGCAAGCAACTCCGGTGGCTGGCAATGGGCATCATCGGTTGGGGTGGACGCGCAGCCTTACTTTAGAATCTTCAATCCCTACCTTCAGAGCGTCAAATTTGACTCAGAAGGCGAGTTTATCAAACGTTGGGTACCTGAACTGGCCGAAGTGTCCGGGGAGAACCTGCATCGTGGTGAATCCGAAAACTACGTCAAGCCGATCGTCGATCACTTCGTGCAGAAGGACCTCGCGGTTCGTCTGCTGAGCACCAAAACGGAATCTTGACGTAGGAACCAAACGGGTTCAAGAGGCATCTGCCTGGTACCCTTATGGCAACAAATATGGTTCATAACGTGCTCATCATCGGCTCCGGTCCCGCCGGTTACACCGCCGCTCTTTACGCCGGTCGCGCTGACCTCAGTCCGGTCGTCATCGCTGGTTCACAACCAGGCGGACAGCTCACTATCACGACCGATGTCGAGAACTACCCCGGCTTCCCCGATGGCATCATGGGACCAGAGATGATGGAGCTTTTCAAGAAGCAAGCTGAGCGATTTGGCACTGAAGTCATCCACGAGCACGTTGACCGGGTCGACTTCTCCCAACGCCCATTCCGTGCCTGGGTTGGCGAAAAGGAGTACCAAGCCAAGAGCATTATTATCAGCACTGGTGCCAGCGCAAAGTGGTTGGGTCTTGAGTCTGAAGTCACCTTTGGCGGTTACGGAGTTAGCGCGTGTGCAACTTGCGATGGCTTCTTCTTCCGAGGCAAAACGGTCGCGGTCGTGGGCGGCGGAGATACCGCAATGGAAGAAGCCGATTACCTGACCAAGCACGCGGCAAAGGTGTACTTGATCCACCGCCGAGACGAATTCCGGGCGAGCAAAATCATGCAGGATCGAGTTCTTGCGAACCCGAAGGTTGAGGTGATCTACAACACTGCGCTTGACGAAATCCTCGGGCAGACAGAACCATTCCCCAAGGTCAACGCAGTGCGCCTCAAGAATACTGTGACTGGGGAACTCAGCAACCTGGACCTAGATGGAGTGTTTATCGCGATCGGCCACAAGCCGAACAGCGACCTGTTTAAGGGGGTTTTGGACATGGATGAGACTGGCTACCTTCTCGTCCAGCCTGGAACTACTCGAACGAATATCGAAGGTGTGTTTGCCGCCGGAGACATCAGCGACTCAACGTACCGCCAGGCAATTACTGCTGCTGGATCTGGATGCATGGCAGCGATTGATGCCGAGCGCTGGCTCTCCCATAATCACTAAGTGCCAATTTTTGAGTACCGATGTCTGGACTGTGGGCGCAAGTACCGCGCCCTCGTCGGCATGACGGCAGACGCTGCAGTTGAGTGCGAGCACTGTAAGAGTCCGCGTGGCGAGAAACTCGTCAGTCGCCCTGGAAAGTTCCGAAGGGAGGATGATCGTATTGACGAAATCGCCGACCGCCTCGAACACTTTGGCGACCCCGAATCCACAGCCGAAATGCGTGATCTTGTTCGAGAACTCGGTCGGGCTGCGGACGACGACGTCGCCGACGACATGGAAGAGATGCTCGAAGCTGACCTAGAAGGCAAGCTAGAGGATTAGGGAAGCGCAAACAGTGCTGGGGTCCCGCCCGTGTGCCAGAAGCAAACCTTCTGACCAGCTAGCTCCCCACTCCGAGCCATCTCCAACAAGCCGTGAAATGCCTTACCGGTGTAGATCGGATCGAGATAGATCCCCTCCCGCTGGGCCGCGACCCGAATCGCGTCCATTGAACCCTCGGAGGGCACGCCGTAACCTGGTCCTACAAAGCGCAAATCGTAAGTGAAGTCGTCAACGGTCAACCCCCGGTCCAGGCCGGTCATCTGATCCAACTGTCGAGCAAGCTCCACGAACTCCAAAACCATCTCTGGTTCCGGGTCGCACGCAACCCCGTGGTACCGGGTAGGGGAGCCGTGAAACGCGTAGGTTAATCCCGTTTGGGTCGAACCTGACGATGAAGCCGAGACGACAACATCGAAAGTCTCGGTCAACTCCGAAGCTGCTTCATAGAAGGCATAGGCACCTTGCGGTGAGGAGCCCCCAATCGGAATTTCAAAGACTTTCCGCCCCAGACTTTCTTGTTCGAGGCGTAGTGCCGTCGAAGCTGCCATGAGGACATCCCACTTGTCGTTCGGAATCAGTCGCATCTCGGCCCCGGCAAACTCGTCCAATAGCAAGTTTCCGCCGCTTGTCTGAAGACCTCCGACGGCTGGCTCAAATTCGTAGGGCAACTGCATCACGACCGCAATGAATCGAATCCCGAGCATGGCACAGCCCGTTGCGAGTTGTCGAATAAAGTTCGATTGCGCCGAACCACAGGTCACAATCGTGTCGTAACCACGGGCGACCGCTTCGCCCAAAAGGTATTCCAGCTTGCGACCCTTATTGCCACCAAAGGCAAAACCAGTAAGGTCGTCTCGTTTGATCCAAAGATCTATTCCCAATTCCTCCGAGAGCCGCGGAAGCGGGTGGAGCGGGGTGGGGGTAATGATTAAATTTTGCTTCGGGAGGGCAACAGTTGTAGCCACGCCAATATTGTGACAGACGAATAAACAAAAACTCCCCCGAATGGGGGAGTCGGTAAGCGGAGCGAACCAGTGGGGCAGTTGTAACTACCGAAAACTAGCTCAGAAGCCGAGTCGGATTCTCAAGATAACCTTTGATTAGGTTGATAAAGCGAGCGCCAACCGCACCATCCGCAACTCGGTGGTCGAACGATCCGGTGATGTTCATTCGGTGTCGAATCTCGACCTCGTCGTCATCTCCGACAACGACTTTCTTGCGAACCGATGCAATCGCCACGATCGCCGCATTAGGCTGATTCACAATCGCGAGGAACGTGTCAACGTCCAGCATTCCCATGTTCGAAATGCTGAAGGTCGATCCCGTGAGCTCGTCCATCGAAAGCTTATTGCTCTTGGCCTTAAACGCCAAATCCTTAACCTCTGACGAGAGTTGTCGAATCGGCTTCAAATTCGCATTCTTCACAACTGGAACGGTCAGTCCGTCCTCGAGCGCTACCGCGATGCCGATGTGAACGCCACCGTGTTGAAGCAAATGGTCGCCCTGGAAGACGCTATTCACTTGCGGCATATCCTGCAACGCAAGTGCGGAAGCCTTGACGACAAAGTCGTTGATCGAAACGTTTCCGCTGTCCTCGGCCTTGAACATCTCGCGAAGCTGCATGATCCTCTCAACGTCAACTTCAACCGTGACGTAGAAGTGCGGAACCTGCTGCTTGCTCTCTTGGGTCCGCTTCGCCGTGATCTGGCGAATCTTATTGAGCTTGAACACGGTGTCTTCTGCTGTCGCCGCAACCGCAGCAAATGCTGGAGCCGCCTTAACCGGTGCTACCGTAGCTACAGGTGCCTTAGCTCCACTGCCCGCAGCAACGACATCCTTCTGCACAATCCGTCCCGAAGGTCCGGTTCCCGCAACTGAAGCCAAATCGACGCCCAGTTCCGCAGCGATCTTTTTCGCTAACGGAGAAGCTTTCACTCTTTCGTTAGAAACTGGAGCCGGAGCCGAGGCTGAAGCCTCTGGAGCAGAAGCTGCAATCGGAGCTGATTCTCCAGCCGGAGCCGAAGCCGCCGGAGCCGAACCGCCGCCTGATCCCCATCCGGCCGGGACAGTCTCGCCGTCCTTCAAAATAATCGCGATCGGAACGCCAACCGGAACCGTAGCCCCTGCTGCCAAGAGAATTCCCGTAAAGGTTCCCGAACCAGGAGCCTCAAGCTCCATCACGGCCTTGTCGGTCTGGATATTACCAATGACCTGCCCCGACTTCACCTTGTCCCCGTCCTTAACGGTCCACTCGACAAGGGTCCCTTCTTCCATTCCGTCGCCCATCTTAGGCATGATCACTTCGGTCATATCGTGTCTTCCAAACCCAATCGGGTTCTACGAAAGATTACCTTGGACAGTGGCTGAGGAATGTGTAATACCGGTTCATCGTTCCGCCGGATTTGCACACTTCCTTAAATGACCTTGAGTCGTGACTTTTTACATCCCAAATGAAAAGTCATGCGGTTTTGAGTCGCAACGAGAGCAGCTCAGCTGTGTCGCTAAATTGAGCAACTCTAGATTCTTAGGACTTAGCCCACTTCTGAGCTTCAAACGCCAACGCGGCTCCGCCGAGCATCCCCGCGTCCTCAACCTGCTCGGCAAGCCGAATCTCACAATCCCGGAAAAGGGAAGTGATCGCGTTGGATCTAGCGGACTGGAAAATCGGATCAAGCAGCCACTTGCCCGCCTTCGAAACCTGCCCACCGATCGCAACGATATCTGGAGCGAAGATGTTGATATAGTTCGCTACTCCAACCCCCAAAATGGTCCCGACTTCGCGGAAGGTCTCAATCGCCACCTCGTCCCCAGCCTCGCAAGCCTCAAAAATCATCCGAGGAGTAATCGAAGAGGGATTTCCCTCCGACAGCTCAGTCAGAGCCGATGCCCGCCCACGAATGATCTTGAACTGTGCTCGCCGAACAATCGCGTCCCGCTGGCAATAAGCCTCAACCGTCCCGTAAGTCCCGGCGTTACAATCCAAGCCGTCCATGTTGACAATGATGTGCCCCAGCTCAGCACCGCCTTTGTTTCCACCGACCAAAACCAAAGGTCCGCGAGCATCGCCCAAAACGGCATCCGGGGAGAGAATGACGCCACCGCCGATTCCGGTTCCCATCGTCACCATCACAAACGACTTCGCCGCGCCCTTCCCGCAGCCATACCGATATTCGCCTAATGCCGCCATATTGGCGTCGTTATCCATAAAGATCGGAATGTCGATGTGCTTCGAAAGTGGAGCCCGAACCGGAACGTCGAACCAACTCTCGAACACTCCATCGACCTCCTGGCCAAAGTTCGGTGCCCATCGAACGATCCCCGCAGCATTATCGATATGCCCCGGAATCGCGAGTCCAACCGCCTCTGGCTTCGACTCTGCCGCCCCCATCGCCTGGCGAATCGTGCCGGCTAACGCATCAAAGATCGCCTCAGTTCCCTTTTGGGCATGCGATGGGTTCTCAAACTGCTTACCCGCCGGAGATCCATCCTCGTAAAAGGCTCCCGCCCGAACGTTCGTTCCCCCGAGATCAACGCCAATTACGCACCTAGACACAATCAAAAGTTTAGCATCCGTGTAACCGCGCAATCGTTTGATCAGTCTATGTAAGAATTGTTGAACTAACTTCCCCACAAAAGCGTAGGGTTTAGATACAGTTTGGGGAGATATGGCAAGCGCAAGGATAGGAGACTTCTCGCGACGAATCGTCAGCGAAATTGAGAAAGCCGTTGTCGGCAAAAGGGAAGCTGTAGAAATGGCGACCGTGACCCTACTTTGTGAAGGTCACTTACTGATCGAAGACGTCCCAGGAGTGGGTAAAACTACCCTGGCTAAAGCCATGGCTCGTACCATTGGCGGAGAATTTCGCCGCGTCCAATTCACTCCAGACCTTCTTCCCGCAGATATCACTGGAAGCTCAATCTACAACCAAAAGGAAGCCGAGTTCGAGTTCCGCGCTGGACCGCTGTTTGCGAACGTCGTGCTGGCCGACGAAATCAACCGAGCAACTCCAAAGACTCAGTCCGCCCTGCTGGAAGCCATGGAGGAGGGCCAGGTTTCGTCCGACGGCGAAACCAGAATGCTCCCGAGACCGTTTTTCGTCATTGCGACCCAAAACTCAGTCGAAATGACCGGGACCTATCCCCTTCCCGAGGCCCAACTTGACCGCTTCTTCTCTCGCATCTCACTCGGCTATCCTGACCGCGATGCGGAGCGAGCTGTTCTCAGTGCGCAACAGAGCGCCAGCCCGATCGACACCGTCACTGCAGTGATCACCTTGGACGATCTCAAAGCCATCCAAGCTGAGATCCGACAGACGTTTGTTCACGATATGATCAAAGACTACATCGTTGACATCGTCCGCGCCACCCGAAACAGCAACCAGCTACTACTCGGCGCATCACCTCGGGCTACCCTGCACCTCATGCGAGCTGCTCAAGCTAAGGCATCGATCCAGGGCGCGGATTCGGTTCGACCCGACAATGTGAAGCAAGTCGCTCCCTACGTTCTGGGTCACCGGGTTCTCGCTCGCGCTGAACTGAGAGCGAAGGGAATGGACTCGTATGACGTTGTAAAGCAAGTCGTCGATTCGGTCACCGCGCCGTTCCCGGTGGGATAGAACAATGCGTCGCGTCGCTGGCCGAGCCCTTAGTGTCGCATCGTTGTTTCTCGGTCTCGTCGCCGTTCTCATCAACGCGCCCGCGTTGTTTTACATGAGCTTCGCCCTCATTGCGACCCTAGCCGCTTGCCACATTCAGAGCAACTTGGCCACGAAGGCGCTCCGCATCGATCGGATCGCTCCGAAAAGTGTGCATGTGGGCGAACTCGTCACGGTTGAGATCGTGCTTTGGAGTGACCGTAAGATCAAGCGACCGCTGGTCACGGTCGACGACAACCTCCCACCCCGTCTCTACCCTGGTGGCGTCGGCCCGAGCCTGCCTGTCGCCCCTGCATTCGATCTGCCAGTACGCACGATGTACCAGTTCACTCCTCTCAAACGGGGACGGTTCCGTTGGAAGAACTTGAAAGTCACCGCGACGGATGCGTTGGGACTTACGACCAAGACAGTCGAGTATCCCACTGAGCAAACCGAAATCGTCGTGGTTCCACTTCCTATTCCGGTTTCGATTGAGTTGCCCAGTTCCGCGGGCTGGGGAATCAATGAAGCAATATCTGGTCAGGCAGCAGGTGCTGGCATCGAGCCCCGAGGAATTCGGCAATATGCCTACGGCGACTCCCTTCGCCACGTCCATTGGCGCACAAGTGCCCGGACCGGCGTGTTGCAAGTGAAAGAGTTTCAAGCGGGCTCTCAGGGTGCAGCAAGCTTTGTCATTCAACGTTCGAGCAACACCGATGTCGGCAAGGGCAACGTCTCCACACTAGATGCGATCTGTGGGCACTCCCTGTTCATCGCGGAGCAAATGCTTCGACAGGGAGTTAGTGTGACGTTCCCCCTTATGGAGGAAGAACGTGGGAAAAAGGGAGAAGCCGAGCGCAAAGAGGAAGTCGCTTTGCTGTTAGGAACTCTGATTGCAGATTCTCCAGCGACACTTGGGGCTGACTTGCTGGAAGCCGCCTCGCTGTTGGAGAGTGGCGCAACACTGTACGTTTTCACTTCGGTCGATGATGGCTCGCTTGTATCGGCACTTCAACGCCTTCGCGGACGAGTCAGCGTTGTTGTTCTGGTCTACGAAGCCGCCGCCTACGATCCCAAGCGACTCGCGGACTCTGCGGCTCTGTTCAGCGAGGCATACCGTCAAGCTGGCGCTCACGTCGTGCTGATGCCGGAGGTTGCAGGATGAGGAAGAACTGGTGGACGGATACTAGCGCCGCAAACTTCGTCGATTATGTGATTAGTTGGCTGGCGTCCTCCCTTGCGGCATGGTCTTGTGGTCAAGCGGTTGGTTCCGATACAGTCTCAATTCTTGGACTCGGAATCGTCACCGTCGGCAGCCTACTCAGCTTCCTCGCCCGGTCCATTGGATCTGAAAAGAAATGGACCGGGCTGGCCGGACCGCTATACTGCGTCGCGGCCTGGGCGGCATTTCTTGGGGTTCGGTTTATCAATGGTGCAGTTTTCGAAGAAGGCACATTTCCAATGGAACTCTTGCCATCAAGCTGGCTCTATTGGATGATCTTGTTTGGAACTTTTTTCCTTTGGCGCGATGGAACCCTCATCTTCCACCTTGTTCCTGCCCTGGCGATGTTCGGTTTCGTCGGTTGCTACGATACGTTTCGTCCAGTCGTCGTGCTGTTCTTCATCTTCTTGGTGTGTTTCGCCATCATGTTTGCCCGGGCGCATGCAAGAGAAATGCAAACGAGGGCACTGCAGTCGGGCTACTTCATGCACACATCTCAATCAAGACTGTCGTCGATGGATCAGTCTGAAGTGTTGCGGGATGGACCCTGGCGATGGGCGGCCGGTGCCGAGTGGGCACTTGGCTCCGCGCTCGTGATTGTCCTGCTCTCCGCCGTAGGGGCGCCGGTGATTCAGGCAGGAGCGAAGCCTATCGCAGGGTTTATTTCAGTTCGCCAACCCACCATTCGGAATGCGGCAAATCGTCTGACCTCTGCCGCAGCGGTCAGCCAAGATACTGCCCGTGTTGGCACTGGCGCGGTGAATTTGTCTAACCGCCCCTACTTCGAAATCAAAGGTGACGTTCCTGAATACATGAGGGTCGGAACGTTTAACCGGTGGACCGGTCAACAGTGGCAGCGGGTTAACTCAACTTCTCCTACGGAAGTCTTCAATACGACGACAGGAAAAACTCTTAATAAGACGGATCCGTCGTTGGTGCAAAGGTTTAAGACTCCGAATCAAGCTCCAGGAATCCCGCCAAGCGAGTATCGATCCCAGTTCATTGAAATCACGTCGCTGATTCCAACTTCAGAGATTCCTCAAGCCGGCAACAGTCCTGTCGCCCAGCACCCTCGTGGCGTTTCGCCGACGGTCGACGGGGTCGCGATTGCAGCATCCATTAGCCTCTATTCCGGCAGTGTTCGGTTCGATCGGGTTGAGCCGAAGGAGGGAGCAAATGCTCCGAAGAGGATCCCTGGATCGATGTTAGAGTACATTTCGAAAGAGAACCTTCCACCGCTTCTGGTACTCAAGGCGAAAGAGGTTACCCAGGGGAAGAAGAACGATTTCGAACGGATGGAGAGCATCCGAAAGGCCGTTAGTCGCCTGATCAAGTACAACACCAAGGTCGATCCAACCCCGGCGGGGAAAGACCCTGCAGAGTACGCGTGCTTCGAGACTCGGGAAGGGTATTGTGATGTGTTTGCGACCTCAGTGGTGCAAATGGCGAGAGCGGTGGGGATACCCTGCCGGTACACGATCGGCTATCTCCCAGGACCCGAAAATGTTAACTCCGTGGGTACCCAAATTCTGCTTGAGTCAGATCGGCACGCTTGGGCAGAAGCGTTCTTCGACGGTATCGGTTGGGTTCCTTTTGATGCGACGATCGGAGCAGATGTAGTTCCTGGTGGCGATCGACGAAACAGCGAAAACTCTGGTCTCAGCTTTATTCAGATCCTCGGCTGGACTCTCAACGGACTTATAGTGATTGCCATTGCCGCTGGAGCTTTTGCGATGTACAAGGCGAAAACTGCTCCGCGAACCGCTGAGGTTGTTCGCGCCGAGATGGATCGTGCTTACCTTGTGTTTGTCAGCAATATCTGGCGGTACACGGGCCAGCGAAGGTTATTGAGTGAAACCACGAACGAGTATCTCGAGAGGGTGAGCGGAAAACTTGGTGAGCACCGCCCACTTGCAGTGGAGTTGGCGAACGAATTCACAAACAGAATGTTCTATCGAACTGCGCCATCCGACGAACAGGTGGCGAAGCTTCAGGCTGACGTGGCACACTTTGCTAAGCAACTTCGCGCGGCAAAGAAATGAGTTTTAACATCCAGAAAGCCCTCCAAAACCGCGTGATCGGAATATCCGGCGGTGAAGAGTTGCTCATTCGCCGAGCGATTAACGACCTCATTGCCGGTGCGGGACTGGAAAAAGACGATTACGACCTTCAGCACCTCAGCGGTGACGCAAACCCTCCGAGTGACTGGCTGGGTTCAGTCGGAACAATCCCATTCCTAGCGCCCCGCCGAATCGTGGTTGTGAAAAACGCGACCAAAGCCAAGCCCGAAGATATCTCAGGGGATAGCCTGAAGGCTCTCCCGGAAACTTCCTTACTGATTCTTGTGTTGGATGAAGATTCAACCGGCGACGAGCGAAAAGGCGGAACCAAGAAGAAGACGTTTGAGAAAGTCATCACCCAGGCTGGCGGTGCGGTTTTTAGCTTTGAACTTGACCCCAAAAAAGCAAAGGAGGACATTCGCTCCGAAGTTGCCAAGCGGGGAAAAACGATCCATCCCCAGGCCCTTGAACTTTTGACGGAGATGGTCGGCGGGAGCGTGAGTCGGGCTTACGAAGAACTCGACAAGCTTGTCTTATTCGCGGCGCATGATCAGATTTCGGAAGGTGATGTCAGGAGCATCGTCGTTGCGTCGCGCGAGTGGAACATTTGGCGAATGATCGACACCATGATCCAAGGTGATATTCCTGAATGCCTGCGACAACTTAAGATCATCCTCTCGAATAAAGGCAAAGTTGAAGATGTCGCTTTCGGACAGTTGTTTCCACTCGTCAGCCGCCAACTTCGTTTGCTTTACCAGGGCCGCCTGTGCCTTGATGCAGGAGTCACTCCTGACCGTCCGGGAGAGTTGATCAATAGCTTTCCGCACAAGCCGAATATCACTAGCATCTCTGATTACCAGCGCAACTCCGTGATGCGTGCTTCCCGCAACCTGAGCCTCACTCAAATTGGGAAAGCCATGCAACACCTCTCTGAGGCGGATGCCCGGTTGAAGGGAATGGGCGCATCCTTTAGCGGAATGGATACCATTGAGCGACTTGTTTTTGATTTAGCCAGCACACTTAACCCGAAAAGGGCATAGAATAAAGGAAGCGATGTCAGAGCATATCGATGGCAACCCAGGAGACGATCTTGGCAAAGACGATCTCACGAGCCCTCCGCAGTTCTTTGCGGAGCAGGTCTTTGATCAGCCGGATATCCCAGAAATCACTGAGCCGATTGAGGTTCAGATCGAAGGTCTCTATGAGACCGAGATCAATCGCTCTCCACACCAATACATCGTTCTGACCGACGGCGAGATTCGCTTGCCGATCAGCATTGGAACGCCCGAAGCAAAGGCGATTCTTGACGCTCTTGAGCTCGAGGTTCCGGATCGCCCGATGACCCACGATCTGCTTCGAAACGTGATCGACCGCCTTGGAGCAACTGTTGAGCGAGTTGTGATCGACGATCTTTGGCGAGACATTTACTACGCAAAGATCTATCTTCTTCGTGGGCTCGAAGAGTTCATGATCGATGCTCGCCCTTCGGATGCAATCGCGGTGGCAGCTCGATTCGCAGCTCCAATTTTTGTTCAATCAAAGATTCTGGAAGTCGCTGGCAAGGAAGCTTAATCGGTAGCATAACGGCATGAATTGCGCCGATCGAGCTGCTTTTCTTCGCAAGCAACTGGAGGAGCACAATTATCGTTACTATGTGCTTGATGCTCCGTCGATTTCAGATACGGAATACGACGTTATGTTCCGTGAGTTGGTCGATTTAGAGACCGCCGATCCATCGCTTCGAACTTCGGACTCCCCAACCCAACGAGTTGGCGCACTCCCGATTGCTGGTTTCGAGCAGAACCGCCATGCGGTTCCGATGCTGTCGCTCGACAACGCGTTCTCGCCTGATGAGCTACGCGCCTGGGACGAGAAGAACCAGAAGTCGGCTGGTCGATCGATTTCCTACCTGTGCGAATTGAAATTCGACGGAGCCTCGCTTTCGTTGACTTACGAAAACGGACTGCTAGTGACGGCCACGACTCGGGGTGATGGTGTCACTGGCGAGAACGTGACAATTAATGCTCGAACAATACGCGGGGTGGCACTCCGCCTCCGGGGACTCGATGCTGGTCGCATTGAAGTGAGAGGCGAGGTTGTGATGCTCAAGTCGGTCTTCGAGCAGCTTAATGAAGCTAAACGTACCAAGGGTGAACAACTCTTTGTCAACCCTCGCAATGCCGCTTCGGGGGGTTTGCGCCAGCTCGACAGTCGGCTGACGTCCGAGCGAAAGCTCAACTTTTTTGCCTACGGCGTCGGGTTGACCAAGGGTCTGAGCTTGCCTGACTCACAATTCCAAACTCTTGAAACCATCAAAACTTGGGGTTTTCCGACACGTTCGGAAACTAAGCTCTGCACTTCGATTGACGAGGTGATTGCTTTCATTGACCAGATCGGACTTCAGCGACCTTCGCTTCCTTTCGGCATCGATGGCGTCGTCATCAAGGTCGATGATCGACAGATTCAGGATGAGCTGGGGTCCACTGCCCGTGGTCCCCGTTGGGCGATTGCCTACAAGTTTCCTGCCGAGCAGGCTTTCACAAAACTCAACCAGATTTCGCTTCAGGTTGGCCGGACCGGAAATGTAACCCCAGTTGCGGAGTTGGAGCCGGTTTTTGTAGGCGGAGTGACCGTCTCTCGGGCAACTCTTCACAACTACGATGACCTCGCCCGGCGAGGGGTGAGAGAGGGCGACTGGGTGATTGTCCAACGGGCTGGTGATGTGATCCCCGAAGTGGTCGGCCCCGATCTCTCTCGCCGCTCACCAGAATCCGTTGAACCTCAGCCTCCCACTCATTGCCCGGTTTGTAACACACCGTTGGTTCGACCAGAAGGAATGGTCTTTCTTAAGTGTCCTAATTCCAAAGGTTGCCCGGCCCAGATTCGAACCTCACTGGAACACTTCGTTGGTCGCAAAATGATGGACATCGACGGGCTCGGAGAGAAGCAGATTGAGCGATTTTTGGAGCTCGGCTACCTTACCGACGTTGCATCAATCTATCGACTTCATCAGCACCGGGCCGCGTTGATCGAACTCGATCGCATGGGCGAGCAGTCCGTTGACAATCTTCTTGTTGCGATCGAAGCGTCAAAAACTCGCCCGCTTCCTAAACTAATCTTCGCCCTCGGAATCCCTGAAGTTGGCGAACGCGGCGGGCAGGATCTTGCTCGTGCTTTTGGAACGCTTGAGGCTCTTCGACGATCGCACTATGACGACCTTGTGAGCATCGACGGGTTTGGTCCGAAGACCGCGTCGCAAGTCGAACTTTGGTTCGATGATGAAGGCAATCAGCGGTTGATCGACGACTTGCTTGCCGCCGGAGTCAGCCCTGTTGAGGCAGAGGCTCCGACTGGTGACCAGTTTGCGGGGATGACCTTTGTCTTCACCGGAAAGCTCGAGAAGTTCACCCGAGAAGATGCGGAAGCGACGGTGATGAAGCTCGGCGGTAAGGCGGCCGGCTCGGTTTCAGCGAAGACCAATTATGTTGTTGCCGGCCCAGGGGCGGGTTCGAAACTTGCTAAAGCTGAGCAATTAGGCATTACGGTTTTGACCGAGGATGACTATTTGGCAATGCTGCCGTCTTGAAAGCTGATAGGTGAACTTTCAGGATGTTTGTAAACCAATTTTTTGGAAATTCGCTCAGATGACGGCTCTGGCTCAGAGTCAGTACACTCTCTTGAAGTGGTTTCATCCGACACAGCCGAACCAATGAACAAGTTCTCGGTGCAGATTTCTGATGGACCGCTTGACCTTGACCGAATTGCGCGGAGCGGGCAGATGTTTCGCTGGGTCAAGCGGGGGGAAGTTTGGGCGATCTATGACGGTGATCATCTCCACTCGGTTGAACAAGACGGGGAAGTCTTGCTGGTGCAGTCCAATCAGACCGTAGATGTGTTTCGAAGCCTACTTCGACTCGATGAGAATCATGCTGAAAAGCTCAAAGAAATCATCCGATGCGGTCCCGAACTTGAATCGTGCCTTGATCATCTCAGCGGAATGCGAATGATGCGCCCGGCTTGCGCTCATGAGACCCTGTTCAGCTTCCTTTGCTCGGCGAACAATCATATTTCACGGATTACAGCAATGGTTTGGAAACTCACGGGTTCGGGGACTCCTCCGACTGCAAACGATGCAGTCCCGTTTCTTTTGTTGGATCAAATCGCCTCACTCAGTGAGGCAGAACTCCGACAACAAGGCTTCGGTTATCGAGCAAAAACGATTCCAAAAGTCGCACAAGCCCTAACCACGTCCTTTGAAGACCTGAAAGTGGGCAGCTATGAAGATGCCCGCGCCGGTCTGCTCGCCCTATCGGGCATCGGTCCGAAGCTCGCGGACTGCATTTGTCTGTTCGCTTTTGACCATCAGGAAGCGGTCCCAATCGATACGCACATCTGGCAACAGCTCACCAAAATCTACTATCCCGATTGGCAAGGAACGGCCCTCACGAAGGCAAAATATGACTATGCGGCGGAGGCATTCCGAGACCGCTTTGGGAGCCTTGCAGGGGCCGCCCATCAGTTTCTTTTCGTCGAAAATATGACGAGTTATCGAAAGAAAAATCTGAAAACGTGACCTTTTTGTTATTTCCTGTCTACGCAAATTCCAGGTTCAACCCAACCTGAACCCCCTGCTAAAGACTGAAACCAAGTGTGCCAAAATAATTATGTAATCGTCGTTTTGTCCGTATTGGGGTCGATTCCCCACCGGACCCCGTTGAATGGAAGTCATGCTGTAGGAGGTGACCCCGAATGCACAACTCACCACAAAGGGTTAGTTTATTGCTGGTCGGTTTGGTAGGCGTAATGTTCGCTTACGCAGGCCAACCGAAAGAGGAAGGAATTCAAACGATCTCGGAGACGAAGTCTCTGAAATCGGATACGGTGTACGAGTTCAGCCGTTTAGTAGGACTCGGGCGTATTGTCAAAGTACGCGATGGTAAAGATGGATCTATCACGAAAGTCTTCAAGCTCTTGAAGAAAGAAGGAAAGATCGTCGGGAAGGAGTTGATCCGAGAAGAGAAGATCGACGCCGTTCCCACCACATATCGACTTGGGAATGGTGGCTATAATGCCAGCCGTGCCGGCGGAACATTTAAGGCTAAGAAGGTGCTTACAATGCGCGCTTCGGCTTATGATCCAGGCCCGCACTCAAACGGAAAGTGGGCAGGAAAAACCACGCTCGGCGTTCGGCCGACCTTCGGCATTGTCGCCGTTGATCCACGAACAATTCCGCTTGGTTCGATCTTGTTTATTGAAGGTTACGGATTTGGTTACGCTGCCGACACCGGAAGCGCGATTCGTGGAAACCGAATCGACCTCTGTATGAACTCGGTATCCCAGTGCTACCAGTTCGGACGCAAGACCGTGAAGGTTCACGTACTCGGCAAAAAGTGAATCTCGCCGATCGTGGCGAGCTTGTTGGCTTCCTTCGGAAGCATGGCATCGGTGCCGATAAGAGTTTGGGGCAGCACTTTCTGTGCGCCCCAAGCGTCGTTAAGGGCATCGTAGATGCGGCGGGTGTCTATAAGACCTGCCTTGAAGTAGGCCCTGGACCGGGAATCCTCACTTCCTTTCTGGCGAAAAAAGCCGACCAAATGTACGCTGTCGAGTTCGATGAGCGTATGATTGCGCTCCTCAAAGATTCGTCTCCGACGTGCCAAGTAACTCATGGAGACGCCCTGAAAGTCGATTTGAGGGCACTTCTCGCAGATTCTCCTCAGCCGAGAGCCCTGGTCTCGAACATGCCTTACTACATCACGGGCCCGTTGCTGGAGCGGTTTGCGGGGATTCGGGACATGATTGATGTCGCGGTTCTCATGATGCAGAGAGAGGTTGGCATCAAGATCGTCGCCCAGCCAGGAGAGCGTGAGCGTGGTGCTCTCAGTGTGATGCTTCAGACCCAGTTTGAAATCAGTAGAGTTTTGAAAGTTCCGCCGGGAGCGTTTGTGCCTCCTCCCAAGGTTGAGTCGGTCGTTCTGAAATTGATTCCACGCTACGTGGAGCTTCCCAGCACATTCGAGCGAGTTGTACGGGCTGGACATAGCCAGCCCAGGAAGACTCTTATCAACTGTCTCGCGGCCACATTTCGCCAAGATCGTCTCGTGATCCAACAAGCGACTGAGGAAGCTGGGCTCACAGAAAATTCCCGGGGATTCGAACTCACTGAGGATCAATGGGTCAAACTGTCGGAAGTCATCGAGCGGCAGTCATGGATCGAGTCAGTAGCCAAACCATAAAAGCTAAAGCTCTTGATCTTGGATTTACAACTGTCGGTATCGCACCTGCCACCCCTATTCCTGAGGCGCTTACAACTTATCGTTATTGGCTTGAGAGCGGATTTCAGGCGGACATGGGTTATCTCGAAGAACACGAAGTTCTCAAGCAGAATCCCCAGAGCCTGCTCGAAGGTGCTCAATCGGTGATTGCGGTAACCCTAAACTACTACCAAGACCCAACCCAATCCCCAATCGAGTCTGCAGGAAAGATCGCACGCTACGCCCTGGGTCGCGACTACCACAAAGTCTTGCGTTCAAAGCTGAACCGACTGGGGAGGGAAGTCCAACGCGAGAATCCGGAGAGCAAGGTTCGAGCCTGTGTGGACTCAGCCCCCATCCTTGACCGAGCATATGCGAGCCTAGCCGGTTTGGGTTGGTTTGGTAAGAACACGATGCTGATCGACTCAAAGCGGGGAAGTTGGTTTTTCATTGGGCTATTGTTGACCACAGTTCCTTACGTGACCGATGAACTGAGCGTAGGCGGCTGCGGGACCTGCCGTAAGTGCATCGATGCCTGTCCAACGGGGGCAATCAAGCTCCTCGGCGGTAAGTATCAAGTTGATTCAAGAAGCTGTATCAGCTATCAAACCATCGAAAACAAGAGAGATCTCTCGGTTGACACTCACGGTTGGGCGTTTGGGTGCGATATCTGCCAAGAGGTTTGTCCGTTCAACCAGCCCAGGGAGTCTCAACCTCTTCGAGGGATTGAGACGCAGGAACCGGATTTTCGACTGCCTTTGGCCGCGAAGCTGAGGGCAGAAATGTCCGAGGGGCAGTGGGACCTAGCTACCCAGGGCTCACCCATTCGGCGGGCCGGCTACAAAGGCTGGGTTAGAAACCAAAAGGGCTTCGCCTCAGAACTCGACAAGGACGCTAAAAATCCCGACTAACGCATCACGTGACCGGCCCGGGTGCGCACGGCTTGCGAATACAGCTCAACATACTTGGCAGCCGAAGCATCCCATCCCCAGTCCGCTTCCATCCCATGTCGTTGCATCTCCACCCAACGTGGTTTGTCGCCAAATACATCGACGGCTCTGCGGCATGCGGCGGTGAGTTCGGAGACCGACTTGTGGCCAAACGTAAAGCCGTTGAGACAGTCAAAGACTGAGTCCATTAATCCGCCGGTCAGGCGTACGACTGGGACGGTTCCGTAGCGCATCGCAATCATTTGACCCAAGCCGCAAGGTTCGAAGGCCGACGGCATGAGGAAGGCATCCGAGCCGGCGTAGACACGCTGAGCCAAAGAAGGGTCGAAAACGTTCAAGAGCCTGAACTGCCCTGGATAGCGGTGTTGCAATGCCTCATAGCCGCGCACAATGGCTGGCTCGCCCAGGCCTTGGACAACAAGCTGTGCGCCCATGTCGAAAAGTTCGGGTGCAGCATCAAGCAAGATATCGAAGCCTTTTTGTGAACTCAGGCGGGAGACCATCCCGAAGACCGGGGCGGAATCCTGGAAGGGAAGTCCCACTTCTTCGAGCAGTGCTCGGCGGCAGGTAGATTTTCCAAACAGATCTGCGGCAGAGAATGCCGCAGCGATGTCGGGGTCGTTCGAGGGGTCGAATACGGAAGTATCGATTCCGTTGAGAATCCCCGAGAGTCTGCCATTGTCGGCGAGGAATTGAGTCATCCCTTCTAGAGCGCATCCGTACTCGCGAGTTTGGATCTGCGCTGCGTAAGTTGGCGAAACGGTGTTGACCTTCTCGGCGAATGACATGCCTGCCTTCAAGAAATTCACCCTGCCCCAAGCCTCGACCTGGTGGTAGTTGAAGAGGTGGTGCGGGAGGTTGAGCCAATCAAGGGCGTCGATATCAAACTCGCCTTGGTACGCGAGATTATGAATCGTAAATACCGAAGCGGTGTTTGCCCACTTCGCTTCACCTCGCTCGCGGAGGAGGACGGGTACAAATCCTGTGTGCCAGTCATTGGCATGAAGCACCTCAGGAATCCAGCCCAGTTCCTCGCAGGCACGGAATACCGCGGCGGCAAAGAATGCGTGAAGATCGCCGCCCGGTTGGTACAGAGTGGAAGAATCTACCGCGTTTGAGAACCAGCGATCGCATCCGATGAAGTAATGCAGAACTCCGTCGTGCTCGTACTCCCACAGCGACGCGCTTTGCGTCCACTCTTGGTTCATTTTGACTTCAAAGCGAGCTTTGATCTGTTTGAGTGACCAGCGAGGATCGGTCTCGATCATCTTGTAGAGCGGCATAATGACGCGGCAATCGACGCCTTGTTTGACCAGTGCCTTTGGTAATCCGCCTGCAACGTCGGCAAGACCGCCCACCTTTGCGAACGGTGCAACTTCTGCCGAAATGAATAAAACCCTCATCCAATCATTCTCAGGCTTACTGACCTGACCCCTGCCCGTTCTGTTCCACGGGGCCCAAAGCTCGGGGCTTGGTGGTTATACCTGCTTCACGTTGTCCTGATTTCATACAACTCTGGTTCGTGGATTGCGATGAGGCTTCATAATTGCGTTTAGATGAGCTTCTTCGCATCGCGCCAAATTCAACTTGCCATTGGCGCATTGCTCTTCCTTCTACTCAGCTTCATCCCCGGTTACGGCTGGTTGGCCTACATTTCGATACTTTTAGGGGCTATTGAGTCCGTGCCGGCTGCTTGGGAGACTATCAGAGCGAAAAAGCTTGATGTTGAGTTCTTAATGATCTTGGCGGCTGTGGGGGCGATAGCACTCGGACGACCCGGCGAAGCAGCGGTTCTTCTCTTTCTTTTCTCTTTGAGCAAAGCGCTTGAGGACCTTACGATGGCGAAGACGAAAGGGGCGATTGATGCTCTGGTCCGCTTGCGTCCGGCTACGGCGATTGCGATTCGAAACGGTGCTCAGATCGAAATTCCGGTCGAGGAGATCGTTCTAGGTGACGAGTTGCTACTTCCCGCGTTTCTCACTGCGGCGGTGGATGGCGAGGTGACGGACGGAGTTGGGAGCATCGATACGTCGGCTCTCACCGGTGAATCCATCCCAGTTTCGGTAAGACCAGGGGAAAAGGTTTTGGCGGGGGCTCGCAATCTTGAATTTGGGCTTAAGTACCGAGCTACATCTACGATTCAGAATTCCACTCTCCAAAAGGTCGTGGATCTCGTTGCAGAGGCTCAGAACAACCAGGCAAGCGGGGAACGGGTCAGTAAGTGGTTTGGAGAGAAGTACACGTGGTTTGTTTTGATCGCGAGTTTGGCGGTTTTTCTGTTCCGACTGTTCGTGTTGAAACTGCCGCTTCGCGAGGCAAGCTACCAGTCGTTGACGCTTCTTGTCGCCTTAAGCCCCTGTGCGCTCGTGATTAGCGTTCCGGCGGCGACGTTGAGTGCTATGACTTGGGCGGCACGTCACGGGCTCCTGATTCGGGGCGGTGAGATGATCGAACGAATGGGGCAGGTAACTGCATTTACATTTGATAAAACGGGAACTCTTACTGCGGGGCGACCAGAGCTGACAGAAATCTGCCTTTGCGATGTTGAGTGCAACGGGAGTGAGATTTGCTGGGGAGGGAACGGCGAGTTTTCGGCAGAGGCCGCCGAAATCCTGGCTTATGCCGCTTCCGCCGAGGCGCAGAGTGAGCATCCGGTCGGTCATGCCGTTCGCCGCTCAGTTCCAGCGGGAATCTTAATCCCGGTTGCCGAAACGATCGAAGTCATTCCTGGCGAGGGTATTCGGGCGATGATTGATGGTAAGCGAGTTCTCATTGGCCAGCTGTCGCTAATTGAGCAAGCGGGTCTGAAACCGACCGACGACTTCCGAGAGCATTTCGCGGAAATTCAGGCGCGAGGTTGGACGGTTGCGGCTTTGGCAGTTGACGGAAAGATGGCAGCACTTGGATTCAAGGATGGTCTGAAAAAGGGTGCCGTTGAGACGCTTGAGAAACTCAGACAGCAAGGGATCACAAGTATGACCATGCTGACTGGGGATCATCCTCGCACCGCAGAGGCGATTGCCAAAGAGGTTGGACTGAAAGATTTCCACGCCGCCCTGATGCCCGGAGATAAGTTGGCGATCATCGACAAACTCAGCAAAGATCACATGGTCGCGATGGTTGGTGATGGAATCAACGATGCACCTGCGTTGACTCAGGCTTATGTTGGCATCGCTATGGGAGGACTAGGGAGTGATATTGCGCTGAACGCTGCAGACATAGTCCTGATGAACGACCGTATCGAAGCCTTGCCAGAGCTCATCGCTTTGGGGCGCCGGACGAACCGCGTCGTGCTCTCCAACCTCATTGTCGGTGGGGGAGTGATCGCGTGTCTGACCGTAACGTCGCTTGCGGGGCTTCTCCCGCTTCCTATCGCGGTGGTTGGACACGAGGGTTCAACCCTGCTGGTCATTCTCAACGGATTGAGGCTGCTACGAGGACCGTTCGCAAAGATTTAATCAGCGAACTTGATCTCAAGTCGGGGGCGAACTGCTCGCTCCTTGTTGTCACGGGAAAAGACCTTGTACATCCCTTTCATGCCTTGCTCGCTGGCGTCGTATTTTGAGGTCAGCGCCACAAAAAGAGTGTCGGTGAGCTTGGCAAAATCCTCAGCAAATGCTGATTTTTCGCCTAGCAAGTTGATCCGAATTTCAAACGTATCGTCGGCGGTTGTTGTTTTGATGACACCTGAACCGTAGAGTGACTTTGGCGAAGGACTGATATCACCAGCCATTTCAAAGGCCCAAGTTTTTTCGGCAAACTTGCCTACGAGTGGTCGGACTTCCAGGGGCCAATCCTTTGCCGCCGGGTCAACGGCTGGTTTTCCCGAGGGAGTCAGGATCATCTCGGCTGAGACAAGCTTTTTGTCCTTCGGTAAACTGCTCACGTCGAACTTCAGGTAGCCGTAGCTGAATGATTCGAGATCGCCTGCGGAGGCTGCCACAGCGCGACCGCCGTTTCCAAAGATTCTCAGCGCCGAATCTCCACCCGGGTCACTGGCGTGCGAGTACACCCAGACGTCCTCGCTCGCCTCTATGGTCTCTGCAAGTACTGGACGATTGAGAAGCGCTGCGAAAAGAAGCGTAGAAACCATAACTCAATCATACTTAACGCTTGAGGCAACGAAAAGTTAGTCGTCAACATGCGCGAAATTAGAGCACTACGAATCCTTGAGTTTCCGGCGATCAGAGATCGTCTGGCTTCGCAGTGCCAAACCGCACTGAGCCGTTCTAACGCACTTGAATTGACCCCTGATTTCGACGAGCCAAAAGTCTGGAAGCTTCTGGATCAAACGAGGGAAGCCTACGACCTTCTCGGAACCGCCCCACCCCCTTCGCTCTATGGCGTGGCAGATTGTCGCGATTCCCTCAAGCGAGCAGCTAAAGGTGGAATGCTTGGTGGTCAGGAGCTGCACCAGATCGGAACTGCACTTGGTGCGATTCGAGCAATGAAGGATCACCTGGAGCATCAGGAGAAGCCAAATCTAAAGGACATTTCCATCGGCCTTTGCCCGGAGCAAAAGGTCGAGCAGGAACTCCTTTACTGCCTTGATGGCGACGGAACGATTGTCGACGACGCAACCCCCACGCTTGCCAACATCCGGAGTCGAAAGAAAGGTGCGCACGCTCGAATCATCGAACGAATCACCTCCTACACGACTGGACGATTGCGCGAGTACCTCAGTGATCCGATCTACACCGTCCGCGAAGGTCGCTACGTGGTTCCGGTCAAAGCGGAACACAAAGGCAAGATAAAAGGCATCGTCCACGATAGCAGCGCGACGGGGTCGACATTCTTCATCGAACCTGATGATGTCATTGCCGCCACCAATCAGGCTAGGCAGATCGATGCCGAAGAGCGGGAGGAGGAGAAGGCAATCCTCACCATGCTGAGCCGCAAAGTTGCCCATATTGCTGAGGCGACCAGCGGATCTCTTGTTCACCTCGCCGAACTCGATCTGATCTTCTCTAAGGCTCGACTTGCTGCGGAAATGAAAGCCGCGTTGCCAATTCGAAAGGGTGGGAACTTCATTCGGATTCAAGGCGGCAAGCATCCGTTACTTGATCCCATGAAGGTCGTTCCGCTGGATATCCAGGTGGGACAGGGTAACAGCGTACTGATCACTGGTCCCAATACTGGAGGGAAGACCGTGAGCATCAAGACGGTGGGACTTTTCGTGGCAATGCTCCAATGTGGAATGTTGCCACCGGCTCTTCACGTTGAGTTTGGTCATTTCACCCAACTGTGGGCTGATATCGGTGACGAGCAGTCCATCGAGCAGTCCTTGTCGACGTTTAGCGGACACCTTAAAAACATCGCGTCGGCGCTCAACAATCTCCAACCCGGAGCTCTCGTCTTGCTAGATGAGGCAGGCGCAGGAACCGACCCCGCCGAAGGCGCGGCACTCGCCCGAGCAATTCTGGAGGAATTTGCCTTGAGGGGCGCGACCCTTCTCGCAAGCACCCACTATGGCGAGCTCAAGGCGTTTGCCTTTGAGGCGGAAGGCTTCCAGAACGCGAGTATGGAGTTCGACCAAAAGTCGCTTCGCCCGACGTATCGGCTCATCCTCGGGGCAGCAGGTGCGAGCCAGGCCTTGAAGATCGCCGAGAAATACGGCATCGCCCCACACATCGTCGAACGCGCTAAGGCTGGTCTCAGCGAGCAAGCTCAGGACATTGCCGCCATGTTGCAGCAACTGGAGAATAGCCAAAAGCAAGCGCGTGCCGCCCAGAGTGAGGCTGACCGCCGAGCCGCCGAACTCAAGGAGCTTGAAGCAAAAGCCGAGAGGAAGCTCAAAGAAGCTGAGGACATTCGGAAACGGGCCAATGAGCGCGCCCATGATGCAATCGAATCCACGCTGCGCGAGATTCGGATCCAAAGCGATGACATTTTCGACCGCCTGAAAAAGTACGGTGGAAACCCGGAAGCGACCCAACGGGCGAAGAAGGACCTACAAGCCCTCGACTCCCTCGGAAAAGATCTGAGCAAAAAGTTCAAAAGTGAGCCAAAGCCGACGACCACTCAGGCCCAGCTCAAAAAGGGCGATACCGTCCAAGTCCTCGGCTTCCAACAAAACGGAATACTCCTCGACGAGCCGACTGGAAGGGAAGTCCAGGTGCAAATCGGCGCGATCAGGATGAAGGTGGACATCCGAAAGCTCATCCCGGTCGAAAACCCGAAGCCCAAAGCAACTTCAAGAGGGAAGGTCAATATTGAAAAGACCTTCAACGTCACTACGGAGATCACGCTTCGGAACCAACGAGCCGAAGAAGCGATCAGAATTCTTGAAAAGTTTATCGACGAAGCAATACTTGGAAACGCGCCGTTCGTGCGGATCGTCCATGGAAAGGGCGAAGGCATCCTTCGACAGATTACGCAGGACTACTTGAAGCAACATCGAGATGTGAAGAGCTACCGCGACGGCGACCCGACAGAGGGTGGTCAGGGGGTGACGATTGCCAACTTCGCTTGAAATGCTTTCCCTTGCAGAGCAGGCGTCCAATAGGGCTTATGCTCCCTACAGCAACTACTCCGTTGGAGTGGCCATCTTGACCGAGAATGGGGAGGTGTTTCAAGGCGCAAATATTGAGAACATCTCGTACGGGGCTACGATTTGTGCCGAGCGAACCGCCATCGCTAACATGAGAACGGGAGGCGATCACAGAATCCATACCGTAGCTGTCCACACGCCCGACCATGGCTGGCCTTGCGGAATCTGCCTCCAGACGATTGCAGAGTTTGCAATCGACGCAGATTCAACTAGAATTGTCGTACCATCAGAGAACGGTTTTATTGAGAGATCGTTGAGAGAGCTGGCTCCCTACTTGTGGTCCAGCGCTTTGGTTAAGAAGAAATGAGCACTATCATCCGCGTCCTGTTTGCGCTTCTATGCGTTGTCCTCCTCGCCTGTGGCGGCGGCGGCGGCACAACTGGTGGTGGAACCGGCGGAGTTGGACCATTCAGCTCGATTCGCCTCGAAGCCCACCTCGACGGAACCACGACAATCATTGACCCAACCAATATCTTCGTTGGTGAAAAGGTCAAGTTTAAGTTGACCGCCATTGATGGTGGCGTTGTTGGGAACCCGCGGATCACGTTGAATGTGACTAACTGGTCCATGACTGGCACTCCCGGAGGAACGCTCGCCTCAAACGGCTTATACTCTGGTTCAGCAACGGCATCTTCCAGCACCGGAACCGCGACTGCCAGCGCCGAGGGCTTGACCTTTACTACCGGAGTTCGGGTCGTCCAACCGCAAGCTGTGATCACCGGGCGAATACGTCTGACGACCGGTCAGGGCGTTAGCAAGCTACAGATACAGGCTTTGGACGTTTCCGCAAACATTGTCGCAACCGGGCTCTCGGGGGCGGATGGCGTCATCCGTATGAGCCTTCCTACGAATGCGACGAAATTTAATGTCGACTTCTCCATCGCCGACCCGACCTTCCTTTACTACATCCGGCAGTTCGTTTACAGTGGGAAAAACTACTCACCAGGCGTAGCGGGATGCGTTGCCCCGCTGCCAACACTGACGAATTTGGTGACGACGCCGCTTGCTTCAGACGTTGCGATTTATCAAGCATCACCGACTTTTCCTCCCCCTCCTCCCGACGGTTGTTCATAAAAGTTGCCATAACCCTTACACAAAGTGTCAGGGACTTGGCATAATAAGCCTCAATGAAGCATTTACGCTCATTCGGCGCATGTATGTGCGGACTCCTGCTCTTGGCTTGTGCAGGAACGACTCCGACGACGACCGGTACCACGGGCGGCGGAGGCGTCACGATCGCGACGACTCCAAAAGTCGAGATGATTTACTCGCCTGGTCTAGGTTCGACGGCGACACTTCCCGTTTTTGGCGATCCGCTGAACATCCGCACGGGTGAGCAGGTTCGATTCCAAATGGTCGGATACACATCAGCTGGCGATCGAGTTATTCTCGGTGCCACTAACTGGCGAACCTCAGATACCTCGAACACCTTCGGAACGATTTCCAACACGGGTGTGTACGACGCGGCATCTCGCCAAACTCCATCGGCGCTTCTTGTGTCCGGAACCTACAACGGCGTCGAATACTCGACCGAGTACGCGATCAAAGGTCGGGAGACGCGGGTTACGGGTAGCGTCCTCCACCAGGGAACAGGGTTGCCAGTGCCAGGTGTCTATCTTTACTTCTATGATGTGAACGGAGCCTATGTTGGAATTGCCCAGTCGACCTACGATGGATCGTTCCGCGCAGCTCTTCCGCGTCTTGCCCAGCGATTCCAGATCGTAAACGATAGTCTCTCGGCTTCCTTCTTCAGGTTGATTCAGTTCAACTCGAACGCAGCCTTGACTACGGTTCGGCCTAGCTATCTGGATAACCGAAACTCATCAGGAGTTCCAGTTGCTCAAAGCATTAGCACTGCGGGTACCCAGTATCGATTGACCGGCGTTTCGCAACCTTGCAAGCCGCTGTTTTCAACCACAACCAGCTTGACTGCCTCGGATTACTATCTCAGCAATCCAGTTTTGGTAGTGCCCACCACGGCCCTCAACTCTCTTGGCGGTCCGCTTGATCCTCTGCTGGTTGCCGAGGGTTGCTCAGTCCCCTAGTCGAAAGACTCAACATAAGCCAAGTACGAGACCGGAAGCACCTTCCGGTCTCGTATTGTTTTGAGTGGAGGAGTTGACCCCAGGCGAGTACAATGAAGCCGTGCCCGAGCAGTTGCTTCCGGTGAACGCAGATCCGCGCGAACTCATGCGCGACCCGGTCGTGCTTCAAGCTATGCAACTGGCCGACCGGCTTCGGGAAGCCAAAGGTGAACCACTTGAGGCAGACGAGTATGAGGCAATCGCAGAAGCAACCGGAGTTGCTCCTGAATATCTGAAGTTCCTTGAACAAGACAAGAGTGTTCGTAAAGCACGAAACTTCGCTGACAACCTTCGAGCTCAGTATTTTGCGTTAGAGAACGACACCCGTCGATATGTATCTGCTGGTGTGCTGGGGACTTTTACCGCGCTTTTCTGGCGGTTGGGGGAGAAGCTCGATGCTCTGACCTCAAACCCCGCACTCAACTCACAGTACGGAGTTTTCCAGACGCTCGCTTATCTGTTGATTGCGGGGGCGGTTTACAATTCGACGATTACGAAGACTCAGAAAGCTGGAGCCGGATCGGGACTTATTTTTGGGGCAACGAGTTTCCTCATGAGTGCCGTGTTCGGACTGGTGTTCTTCATCGGAGATATGCACCACACTCCTCCCCTGATCATTCTTTGGGCGGCTCTTTGGGCCGTTGTAGGAATCGCAGCTCATGCGGTAACCCATAAGAAGGGCAAGAATTCGACCCAAGCCACTAAAGGTGTTGAGGCTCGTCAAGAGCTACTCAAACAGCTCGTCGATCTTCAAGACCAACTTCGGCAGGGTTCTCAAAACATCACATTCCTCTCGCTGGATGTTGTGGGATCGACCAAGATGAAAATAGGCGCTGACAACCTATCGGTCGAATTCACATTTAACGAATATCACAAGTATGTTGAACGGGTCGTTGAGAAGTACGGTGGGCGAGTGCATTCGACGGCCGGCGATGGTGTCACCGTCGCATTTGACCACGCACAGAGCGCATTCAACGCTGCGAAGCAAATTCAGACCGGGATGGTGGAGTTTAATGCTCTGCGTAACAAACTCGGTGTTCCCCTCTCTTTGAGAGCGGGAATCCACACCGGGGAAGTCGTCGCACCTAAGAGCGGGGATGTGACTTCGATTAACTTCGCAAGCGTCATCGATATTGCGGCCCACCTTCAGAAAGAGTCGCCAGTTGGTGGGGTTGCGGTGAGCGATGCCACGGTGAGCACCATCTCGGGCGGATCTCAGGTGATTGGCACTGAGCGAGTTTGCGTCCACGACACTTGGGCAACGCTCTGGATGAGGAAGCGTGCCCTCGACAGCTTCCGCCTCAGCGAAACTTCTCCCTCAACATCACAGGCATAACCATGTTCGGAATTGTCCAGCGCCGACTTCGCACCCTCGCAGAATATGAGGAAGCTTGGGTCACACCCGTGGATGTCCCCAATTTCGTCCGGGAGTTGGGCGAACCAGGTTCTTTGAGCACCGAGAGTGGCTTCCAGGCTGCTGCACATTTTATCGCAGGTTCCCTCGAAAGGTCGGATTTCAAGCTATTCCGGAATGGTGGACTGCCTTTGCTTGAACGGCGCACTCCGCCACTCAGGGAGGAGATTCTCCTGAGGCTCGGTCCGAACGCTGTTCGGGGTGCCTATCTTCCTGTGTCGCTTGAACTTCACATTTGCCATGAAGGTCTGCGCGAAATCCGAGAACGATACTGGCTAGGAGCTGGTCGTCCACCGATGGTCCTTGTCAGCGGCAACATTGGTCTGACGCAGCAAATTCCGACATTTGACATCTGGAATGTTTTGACCGAAGATGCGCTTTCTGAGCTTCTCTTCACCATTAGGCAGGATGTCTTACCGTTCTTGGAACTTCTCGACGCACCCAATCAGCTCCGCAGGGCGATCTTCGATTTCGAAGCTCCGCTTTTCGATCACGCGACGGCGATCGAGTGGTTGCTCATTGAGTTTGGGCGTAAGGATGCGCGCGACTATGTTCGTGCGTTGATCGACAACGAGGATATTGCTGTTCGAGACTTCTGGTCTCACCACGATGCGGTCAAGTCAGAACTTGGTGCTGCCATCAAGACTGGCGAAACCGCGCGCAATCTCGCAGTGATCGCTGTTTCGCATGATCTGTTTCGGCGCTGGCTTTACTAGTTATTCGGTAGGTAAAGCTAACTGTTCGAGGCGGTGATGAAGCACACGCAGACTAGATTCGATCTAGATCAGGAGCGAAAACCGGTAAACTAGAGTTTCTACCGCTTAGGACCAAACAAATGGCCGCTCCCAAAAAAACACCCGTACGAGCTCCGCGCCGTCGGAAAACTGATTTAGTCTCTTCCACCCCTACCAACAGCGCAGTACGCAGTAGCGAACTGATCGTTAACGTCGCTAACCGAGAAACACGCATCGCCCTCCTCGAAGACGGGAAACTCATGGAGTTCCGAGTCGAGCGCGAAGAGCGCGTCGTCGGCTCAATCTTCAAGGGCATCGTTCAGAACGTGTTGCCCGGCATGGATGCCGCCTTCGTTGATATCGGTCTTGAGCGCAACGCCTACTTGAGCATTGCCGACGTTCTCCCTGAAGAGGGAAGTGATAACTCGCCCGCCGCTGTTCGCCGCTCCGAGCTTCGCCGTCGAAAGATCAAGGATCTACTTAAGCCTGGCCAGCAGATCATGGTTCAGGTGACCAAGGGTCCTCGAGGAACCAAAGGTGCCCGAGTTAGCACGCGCATTTCTCTCCCCGGTCGTGCCGTCGTCTTGATGCCCGAAACCGGCAGCGTTGGAGTTAGCCGCAAAATCGAGGATCGAAGAGAGCGCGAGCGGCTAAAAAAGATCGGTGAAAAGATTTGTCCAGACGGATTCGGTCTCATTATGAGAACCGAGTGCGAAGGTCGCACCGAAGCGGAACTTCGAGCCGACGTTTTGTATCTCGTTCACGTTTGGGAAGAAGTGACCAAGGTCGCCAAGCGCGAGCGCGCTCCGGCCTGTGTCCACCGCGATCAGACGCTGTTGTTCCGAACCGTCCGAGACGTGTTTGGCGAGTCGATCACCAGAATGGTGATTGACGACCCAGACGAGTACGAGAAGGTTCACATCATCGCTAAAGCGGTTGCGCCTGCGATGGTCAGCAAGATTCAGCTTTACGATCGCGAAGAGCCGATTTTCGAGTTCCACGGAATCGAAAAGGAACTCGATCGCATCATGCAACACCAGGTTCCGCTCAAGAGCGGTGGCTACCTCGTCATCGACGAAATGGAAGCTCTCACCGCGATTGACGTCAATACTGGAAAACACGTTGGCGGATCGGGAGGCCTTTCGGACACCATCTTGAAGACCAATATGGAAGCTTCGGATGAAATTCTCCGACAACTGAGACTGCGTGATATGGGCGGAATCATTGTCTGCGACTTCATCGACATGGAAGATGCCGCCGCGAAGAAGCGCGTGATGGATCACTTCTCAGCCGGACTCGAGCGCGACCGGGCACGAACCCGACTTGGTAAGATTTCGTCTCTTGGTCTCCTCGAACTCACCCGAAAGCGCACTGGCGAATCTGTGACCCAAGAGATCACCGAAATCTGCCCGATGTGCCTTGGGGTTGGACGCATCGCCTCCAAGGAAACTCTCAGTTTGATGATCGAACGCGAGATGCGGAACCGGCGCGGTGAGCCGGGCAACGCCTTCTTTGTTGAGGCTCACCCTGCGGTCGTCGAAGCCTTGATCGGGCTTGATGGCGAAAGTGTCGAAGAGCTTGAGCATGAGATTCGGCGTGGGATTTACATTCGGGCAAACTTCGACTTCGAGTACGATGAGTACGAGATCACCAGTGGAACCTTGGACGTATTCGATAAAGAACTGATGAACTACCGACGTTCGCAGGTTATCGAAGTGAACGTAAGAAGATCCGCGTTTGAGAACGTGAATCGTTCCATTGGCTGGACAGATGACGGCTTCTTTATCGAGCTAATCAACGGCCAAGAGTCCATCGGACATCGGGCAAGGGTCGCTATTCACGACCTTCGTCGGTCTTTTGGCGTAGCGGATCTCATTCAGCCAGGTCATGCGAGCCCATCGCGAACCATTGCCTAGTTTGACTTCGTCTTACTAAGCAAGCCATGCGTTGGATCACTACCGAAGAGCGCGAGAAGAGAAAACAGTACGCCGTGGGCTGTGGCGTACTGTTAGGGGCACTTGTGAGTGTCTCATCTCTTGTCGTTGGGTATGCACTCACAGCGTCAAGCGTTCACCGCGCCACTTACACGCGAGATCCGACGTCGGGAAAAGTTAACGACATTGGCGTTGGGGTGTATATCCCAATCGCCGTAGTTCTCTTCTTTGGCGGAATCCTGATTTGTATCGGCTCGCTTCTCTATGGCTATTTCCAAGACAAGAACAAGAATCAGGGTGCTCGGGTGGTTCGCCCCAATTCCGGAATCATTGCTCGATTTGCCATTGACAAGAATGGCATCCAGATTACTGACGAATCGTCATTTGAGTTTCAGGACAAACTGCGTTTTTACGTCCGGGTTTTGAGCCCTACGGAAGGTTCCCTGGAATATGAGTGCGCCGAACCCGTTTTCTACCAATGTGGAGAGGGAATGATCGGAGACATTGAGCTCATGGGCCGTTGGATCGGCGCGTTTCGCCCTTACACAGGCATGGATCAGACTCACGTCGGCGAGCGATTCTAGGCACTGAAGTCGATTCCGTCCGATTCGACAAACTTCGTTGGCTCCAATGTCACCGATCCGGCACCGTCCTCATGAAGCTCAACGACATCTTCTTCTGGGGCGGACTCCTTTTCTGAGCCCCCCGAGCCACGCTTCCTATCCTTTGAGGCGGCGTCAACACGATGTCGAAAGTCATGTCCGAACGTTGAGTTGTACGTTCCGTGCACTTTTTCGACTTCGCCCACGCTACACCTACCTGACTCCGATCCCGCCTTCTTGCCGCATGAAGTTCCTTAGCCGATTCATTGCCTGCGTGTGCAGCTGATAAACCCGACTTTCGGAGACTCCAAGAACCTTGCCGATTTCTTTAAAGGTCAACCCCTCAAAGTAGTACAAAGCGACAACGAGTCGCTCTCTTTCTGGAAGGTGATCGACGCCCTTTGTGAGAATGCGTCGAATCTCTTTGCCTTCGACCTCACCACCTGTGCTTGTGTTCTCATCGGCAAGAAGCTCGATGAAAGAGACATGGTCATCTCCGTCGGTGCTCCCAAGGATGTCGTCCAGGGAGTACACGTTGGTGCGTCCCATTCGAACCATTAGCTCGCTCACTTCCTGTGAGCTGATTCCCATGGTTTCTGCAATCTCCTGGTCCGTCGCTGGGCGACCGAACTTGGTCTCAAGAGCCATCATCGTTCGGTCAAGGGCTTTAAGCTTTTCACGAATGGAACGCGGAACCCAGTCCTCGTCGCGGAGCATTTCCAAAATTGCTCCTCGAATGAGGGCAATGGCGTACGTTTCGAACTTGACGTCTCGAGTTGGGTCGAATTGGTCGACGGATTTAATCAATCCGATTACTCCAGATCCCACCAAGTCCTCACGGTCCAAACCGCCGGGAAGGGAAGTGACCAATCGTCCCGCAGTGATTTTCACCAGATACGAATAGTGATCAATGATGTCGGCCCGGGAACCGGGATCCTTGAAAACCTTAAAGTCTTTCCAAGCCTTTTGAAGCTGTTCTGCACTGAGCGGCATAGCGATTCCAATCCATGGCGGGGGCCTAAGCGGCCTTTGCCTGTTCTCCTTCCGTAGTTTCTGCGTCGGCATGCTCGCGAGGAGCACCACCTGGCATTACAGTTAGTTGTACCGGAACAGACGTAATAGCCTGCCATAAAGCACCGCAACACCAACCAGAAACTAGAGCGACGACAGCTCTTTGCAGGCATAAGGTGGGTTCAACATTGCCAAAAATGCCCGCAAGAAGGGCTACAAACCCTGCGAGACAAGCAACTAACTTCGGCATATGGACCATCCTCGATGTCTATCGAGTTACTGTTAATAGTGCCAGTTTTCCATGTTGGCATTAGGGTCAAACCTCGTAAAGTTATCAGGTTTTGGAAGGAGAAAGCTGGAGGAGTTGGACAGTTGCTCGGCGGCTGGTCTCAGCAACCGCCTGGCTTAGCGAACTTCGGACTAGAACTCGAGCCGCAATCCGTCGTAGGCCAGGCGAACATGATCTGGAAGCCCCTCTTCGTAGGAGTTGTGGTCGAATTCGTGGCTCAAGTGCGTTAGGTACGCCTTCTTGGGCCGAAGTTCTTCGATCACTGCCATCGTTGCTTCAAAGTGATAATGGTTCGGATGAGGCTCATGGCGCACGCAATCGATCACGAGGGTGTCGAGTCTCCAAAGCATCTCAATGGAAGTCGGCGGGATATGGTTCACATCGGTAATAAATGCAAAATCATTCACTCGAATTCCGGTGACAGGATACTTTCCGTGCATCACCTCGAACGTCCGCACTTCCAGCCCACCCACATGAATGACCTCGGGAACATCGCGTAAGTCGAACCGAGGAACCCAGATTCCGGGAGGCGTGTCTATAAACGCGTACGGATAAATACGACGGATATCCTCTTGGTACCTCGGGATCGCATAGACCGGAACTGACTTCCCGCCGACCACGCAAACAGAACGAAGATCATCCATTCCCATGACATGGTCGGCGTGGGTGTGCGTGATAAGAACCGCCTCTAAGTCGTAAACCTGTTCCCGAGTGAGTTGAAGACGCATCTCGGGTGCACAGTCGATCTGGAGGTTCCCGGAAGGCCCCATCAAAAGGCAAGAAGACCGTGTGCGGTGGTTCTTGGGATTACCAAGGAATTCGTCGGAGTACCTCACACCGATCATCGGCACGCCGTTGCTCGTGCCCGACCCAAGAATGACTGCCGTGCCGGAAGACACCTTAGATCTCTTCGGCCCGCTTCAGAACCTCGAACGCGACAAAAGCGCTCGGAATCTCGGTGTACTGCGAAATGCGCTCCAAGCAGCGTGCGAAGCTACGCTCGTTTACGTCGTCAAAGTTGGTTTGTTGTCGCCGAGCGTCGGCGACAATTGAGACCGCTGCATCAAAAAACCGACCGCGGTTCTGGGGCAAAGATCGGTTGGCAACTCCGGCGAACTCGCGGCTGATCTTCTCGTAAACCGATTCCCAAGATGTCTTGGTCTCGAGCTCGGCCTTCATCTTGACCATGTCGGCTTCTTGCATGCGCCGTCGCTCGGCATCTCGCCGTTTGGTCAGGTCCCACTCGCTTTGCGTGGTGCCGTCGATGACTCGGAGTTTAATGGGCGAGCCAGAAGCTGCCGATGCTGTCTGCTCAATGAGTCGAGAAGTGGCTGGCATCCGCAGGTGACCGCCTAGCTCTGACTGCCCAGGAGGGACGCCGACGACAAGAACACCGTCTTCTAAGGCAATGGGCACCGCGGAAGAAAGAGCGGTCCAAACACCGATTCCGGTGACGCCCGCCTTTACCTGAGGAAGGATCTTTGGCCACAACTCCGCTACTTCTGCCATGAGCAACCGGATTATAGCCCCTCAACAAGCAAAAATGCCGACCTCTAATCCGCAATCTCTAGCATTCTTCCGCGTTAGAATCAATCATGCATTTTCAACGACCTGTTCTGTGGTTTCTGCCCTTCACGCTGATCTTAACCAGTTGTGCCGGACCAGGTTCGGCAGCCGACGCAATTTGCGGACCAGATTCGTTCACTCCTAACTACGTTTCGAACGTCAATCTGAAGAAGTGGGCATCATTGCCAATCCGTGTCTACTTCTCAACCAACACTAACACGGGTGGCGTCAACATTGAGAATGAGACCCGCCAGGGCTTCGATGATTGGGAGACTGCACTTGGGCAGAATCTTTGGACTGAGGTGACGTCTGCCTCAACGGCAAACTTAGTGGTTCGGGTGCAATCAAGTGCACCTCAAAGCACACTTGCTGAAACAACGATCTACTTCTTCCAGGGCCAGAACATCATTACGCGCTCCGAAATGGTCATTTATACTTGGCCATCGCTCCCAACCGGAGGATATGCCGGGACAGGAACTCATGAACTTGGTCACGCTCTGGGGATCAATGGGCATTCCGACGTCATTGCAGACATCATGTATTTCACCGGAAACGCGACCGACTTGCTGACCCAAAGAGACCTTAACACCCTTCGCACCGCCTATTGTGGATTTGGAGTTTCAAGCAAGACGGTTCCGATGCCCGCAGGTACCCCGCTGATATCGCAGAAAATTACTTGTCCGGCTCCCTAATGTCTGCAAGTTGGCACGAATCCTGCCTCAAGATTGTTAAACCTCTCGGCTGAACCTGGATTGAACCTGCCAGGTACCATGGTTCGACTGGTAATTTTACGAGGACAATGAATTTGAAGAAACAAGAATTGGCGTTTGGGATAATGATCGGAGCGATCGTGACTAGTGGACTGTTTGTCACCTCTGGTTGTAAAGGAAAGACTGCCGAAGTCATGGCAACGGTCAACGGAGAGCAGATCACACGGGAGGATTTCTACACCTATCTCGAGCATAAGCCTTCGGTGATGGTGCAAACCCCACAAGGCGCGGCTAGCGCGAACGTTGCGACCCCGCTTAACTTCCAATCTCTCAACGACCTCGTTAATCAAAAACTCCTTGAGCAGATGGCTAAGGATGAAGGTGTTTTTCCGACGGAGCAAGAGGTCAAGGACGAAATTAGCTTCCAGCAGACGAAGAACCAAGGGTTTGTGAAGACACTTACTTCGCAGGGATACACGATGACTGAGATTCGCCGACAGCTTGCGCTTGAGCGGTGTCGATTTAAGCTCATCACCAAGGGAATCAAGATTAGCGACGCCCAAGTTGATAACTACATCAAGAACAATCCTCAGCAGTTCATGAATCCAAAGACGGTTGACCTGAGCTGGATCGTTGTTAAAGACGAAGCCACTCAGAAGGAAGTCGATTCAGCTGTCCGAGGCGGAGAGACGTTCTCAATCGTTGCCACTCGCTATAGTATCGCCAAAACCCCGGCCTATCCAAGCAGACTTTATTCTCAATTCCCGGATCGACTCAAGCAGGTGGTCGATAAGCTACCTGAAGGAGGGGTGTCCGATTGGTTGGTCGACGGTAACAACAAAGTCCGGTTTAAGATTGATAAGAAGACCGAGGCCTCCAAGATTGAGATCAAACCGTGGATGAAGGTCGAGATTTCTCGAGCTCTTGCCACCCAGAAGGGTTCAGTGGCAGTTGACCTTGACAAGAGGCTTCTATCCAAACGAAAGGATGCGCAGTTGGTAGTGAATGCAACCGGTCTGAAGGAGCAATTCGATAACATCGCGAAGTCGCTTAAAGAGTCCGACGTTAAAACGAGCACAGGTGCCGGAGCTGCGGCCAACGCTCCTGCGAAGTAACAAGGAAAAACGCCCTCAAGCAATAAGCTTGAGGGCGTTTCTGTTTAAATGGAGTGAGATCAGGCTGCGTGCGACGATGCACTCAGACCGTTGATCAGCATCTTGACATGCTCTGAGGAGATCTCCTCGGTTTTCACATATTCCTGAATCGCTGTTTCCATCTCTCCGAATCCGGGAGACATCCAGGTGCCGAGCGGATCGCTGCTCGAATCAAGCTTTGTTAGTGTAAGCCGAAGATCGCCACCGTCTGCGTATTGCAGGCCGTAGCGAACCAGGTCAGGAATGGAAGTGTAGACACCGTTTACTTTGCTGGTGCCGTCGGTGAAGACTTGCTCGCTCACCCAATAGAGTCGTCGAAACATCGTTGTTTTGTAGCTCCCGGCCGTTTTCAGACCTGTCAATATTTTGACGCCAAGATTGTGGGAATGTGCCCGTTTCTCAGCGAATTGCCTTAAGTATTGGCTAAAACTTTACAGATGGCAGGTCAAGGTGCCCATTTCTGGTAGGAATACATGGATGCCGGTCGTCAGTCAAAATGAGGTGGTGTGCCAGATCTTTGTGCCGGATGAGGAAGCAATGCTCACGCTGGGTGAGCAGCTCGCAAAGGTTCTGCGCCAAGGCGATCTGGTGCTTTTCGAAGGAAACTTAGGAGCAGGTAAGACAACCCTGATCCGAGGAATTCTCGCAGGGCTTGGTTGGAAGGAACCGGTGCGCTCTCCTACTTACAACATCTTTTCCCCCTATGACACCGATCCTCCTGTGGTTCATGCGGATCTTTATCGTTTGGCGGACGCACGAGGAACGGGCATCGAGGATTATCTGGATACTCACCTTTGCCTGATCGAATGGCCGGATGCTCTGGCTTCGCTGGTGCGCTTGGAAGAGTGTCCGAGAGTGCAAATCACGACCGAAGGTACCGGACGCCGGGTCACTCTGAGTAACATCATTCTATGATTCTTCGTGTCGGCCTCATCAGCGCCGCCCATGTCCACACTCCCAGCTACGCTCACAATTTTTCCGCTAACCCGCGGGCCGAAATCGTGGGACTTTGGGACGATGATTTGACACGCGGCACTGAGTTCGCGGAAAAGCGCGCAATTCCGTTCTTTTCAGAACTCTCTGAACTTTTGGCTGTCTGTGATGCGGTGGCGATCAGCAGTGAAAACACCAAACATCTCGCCCATATCGAAACTGCTGCCAACGCCGGTAAGCACATCATCTGCGAGAAGCCCGTCGTCGTTCGGCAGGCGGACTTTGATAAAGTGCGTGCGGCGGTAGAAGGCAACAACGTTAAGTTCATGACGGCTTTTCCTTGCCGGTTCTCTCCGGCATACCAGTCGCTCAAACAACGTGTTCGCAGTGGGGAACTTGGCGAAATCAAAGCAATCAACGCCACAAACCGCGGTCAATGCCCCAAGATGTGGTTCATTCAGCCCGAGTTGAGCGGCGGCGGAGCAATGATTGATCATGTCGTGCATGTGGCCGATCTACTACGCGATCTCCTGGGAGAGGAGCCCAATCGTGTCGAGGGTCAGATCGGCTCAAATGTTTACGGAGGTAAAGATTGGGATGACACCGCCATGGTGACCCTCGACTACCCAGGCGGAGTTTTTGCTACCCTGGACAGTTCGTGGTCCCGTCCTTCTTCCTTTCGAACTTGGGGCGATGTGACTCTAAAGGTCGTCGGCACCGAGGGCGTTCTCAACGTTAACCTCTTCGACCAATCTCTGCAGCATTACAAAAATGATCGTAGTAAGAGTTATGTTGATCAGGGGTACGGTAGCGATCTCGACGGTGCTATGATGGGTGCCTTCGTGGACGCCTGCCTTGACAACGCTGAAATCCCGGTGACCCTTGAAGATGGACTTGCCGCCGCACGAGTTTCGCTTCGAGCGTATGAGTCACTCGGACCCAAAGTCGCGTAGAAAGCATTTCATGACAATCCGAGTCGCTCACGATTTTAACTGCCCGTGGTGCTGGGTTGGGTTGTTTCATGCGCAACGATTGGAGCGCGAGTTCGGGGTGACCATCGAGTGGGTGGGTTATGAGCTGTTCCCGAAGGAGATGGAGTGGGACTACTCTTCGTGCCCGATTGAGCCGAAGAACAAGCCGAAAACTCCAGGCCGTTTCGCGATCCACGCTTTCGCCGAGGGGATTCCGGTTCCAAACGTTGACCGACCTTTTGAGCAGCGTACATACAATTCCCATCAAGCCGTCGAGTACGCCAAGACCGAAGGAGTTTCCAATCAACTCGTTGAGCGTCTGTACCGAGCGCACTGGGAGGAAGGGAAGGACATCAACGCCATCGATGTGTTGGAAAGGGAAGCCGCTGGACTCGTCCAAAACGTTTCTGAAATGCTTAAAGCAGTCGAAGACAATCGTTTTGATGACAAGGTTGTTGATTTCGATCAGCCAGCGTTCGACTCCGGCGTCTACAACCTTCCCACCTTCTTTATCGGCGAGGAACGCCTTGCCGAGCAACCCTACCGAAAGATTAAAGCGGCTATGGAGAAGCTGATTCCACCTGATCCGGCGGGACTTGTGTATCAAGACCTAGTTTTTGCTAATTGGCACGCAGATCGACCCTTCACCTTCATCAACATGGTCACGACCATTGATGGAAAAATCATCACTGGCGAGCGTGGCGAACCTGTGACAGACCTCGGATCGGCTAATGATCATAAAATCATGCGTCGTCTCGAGCAAAAAGCCGATGCTATTCTCAGCGGCGGAACCAGTGTGCGGGCTAGCGGCAACTGGAACCCCGAGACCGTCATCCGGATTGCGGTCACACGAAGTGGCGACCTCCCCTATGACCGCCCATTCTTCACCCAAGGCAAGCCAATTGTGATGTACCCCGAAGGTTCTACACCTTCTATCCCCGAGAACATCAAGAGCATCGCATTCAAAGACTGGCCGGGTGCTCTCCGGAGGCTCAAGCAAGAGGGAGTTGAGATCATCAACGTTCTGGGCGGAAGTGACATCAACGCTCAACTCCTACAGGCCGAGCTGGTCGATGAGCTATTCCTTACCCTTGCCCCGAAGATCAAACTTGGCGACCAAGTTCCCACGTACGCTGGTGGCAACCCGCTGCCGCGCGAAATGGTTCAGACATACAAACTCGAAGAGACCCACCAAATTGGCGACGAGCTGTTCCTTCGGTACACGAAGCCAAAATGAATCCGCTCGCGCCCACGATGTTCCTTCGGCGCAACGCCGGAAAGACGGTGCCGCTGGTGCTGGTCATCACGCTGGCGGTCATGCTCATCCAGAGCATCATTGCGCTCATCAATAGCATCCCGCTCAGTATTCAGACGATCTACCGGTACACAGATGCCTTTCTTGGGGTTTCTCCTCGCTTAGACCCTGAAAAGACTCCCGAGTTTGTCAAAATTCTCACCACAAACCCGCCTGCTGAGATTGAGAAGGTGATCCTGTGCCGCGGGAGTGGAGCTCAGGTTAAGAGCATCGTTGGAAAGTGGCCTTTTGCCGTCATGGCGATGGATCGTCCCGACATTGATTACTATCTCAAGCGGCAGGGCGCAACTGGAATCACGGGGCGCTATCCAAAAGATGGCGAACCAGAGATGATCGTCAGCGAGCCCGTCGCCCGTAACCAGAACCTAAAAATCGGCGATATCTTTTTAAAGCCGGATGAAGCCGAGAACTTCTCTCGGATGCCAGTCAAGGTCGTCGGAATCATCAAAGCCGAACGCTGGCTAATGCTCAGTAACAAGCAGTATTACGCTGACACCCAGCCCATCCCGATCGACTTTGCATTGGTATTCACCAAAGATCGAACAAAGCAAGGTGAGTACGATCGCTGGGCGGAGAAAAAGATGAAAGGTGAATTCGCTCAGCTCTTCGCGTTTCACCAAATCGAAAAGCAGTCAAAAGAGATGTTTGAGGTGTTGTACAAGATCATCAATCTTGTGATCGGCGTCCTCGTGATCGTGATCACCACGATGATGGGCATGCTGATGAACATCTACCAGAGCCAGAGACTTGTCGAATTTGGTCTCCTCCAGGCAATCGGTTTCACCAAGCAACAGCTTCTTAAACGAGTCCTGATTGAGTCGATGATTGTCATCATCGGTGGCTGGTTTGTCGGCCTTGCTGCTGCTCGAGGAGTCTTGATGATCGCGCAGGCCACTCTGATGACCCCGAACGCGTTTGCCCTTGATGTCGCCGACCCGATGGCGCTCCTCTACACTGTTCCCGTTCCGATCGCGATCCTGATCGTCGCAATCGGTACCATCTGGCTCCGGTTCCGCAATTTCGACCCTGTTGCGGTGGTGGAGAGGAGGCTTGTATGATCCAAGCCACAGACGTATCGCTCGTCTACAACGACCACGAGAAGCAGGTTTTCGCCTGTAACGAGGTGACCATTGAGGTCAAACAGGGCGAGTTTCTCGGAATCCTGGGTCCCAGCGGGTCTGGGAAAAGCTCTCTGCTGTATCTCCTATCTGGACTCAAAAACCCTACGAGTGGAACGATCCTCCACGACGGTAGTGACTTGCAATCCCTCAATGATCAGCAGCGGGCAGAACTCAGAAAGAAACGTTTCGGCTTTGTCTTCCAGCAGCCCTTTCTTCTCGGCTATCTCACGGCGGTCGAAAACATTCTGGCGATTTCGCCCACATCGAAACAGCGTGCTGAACAGCTTCTTGTCGAACTGGGCCTGAAAGATAAACTTCATCGGCTGCCCCACGAACTTTCCGGTGGCGAGCGTCAGCGTGTGTGCGTTGCCCGTGCACTCGTTAACCAGCCAGAAGTCATCTTCGCCGACGAACCAACAGCTGCGCTTGACCATACGAATGGGGAGCAAGTTGTCCAGCTATTGAACCAGCACAGAGGGGCTGGCTCTCTTGTGATGGTCACCCACGACCCGACGATGTTAAATCAAGCAAACCGAGTCATCGGTATGAACAACGGACGAACTGTTGAACAGTGTTAAGACTCTGGAACATTTGCTTGAAACTTGTTGTCATTACAGTTCGTAAAAACAATTGAGGTATTCTCCTCAATTGCGTCACACGGGCAACCGCGTGGCTTCTGTGGGCCTAAACAATCCACAAAAGGATGAAACTTAGACGAAGAGATGAGGGGAGACGGGTTGCAAGCTGGTCATGCTCGATGAAGAGACCACACCAAGTTGCACAAGTTTGCTCGATTCGAATCGTCCCATTCTCGTCGGGTTTCTCGCACAAGATTAGTCTTGTGTCTGCGAAAGGTTAACATTGAGGACTGTGTGATTGACAACTATAACTCTTCTTACGCTTAGCGGCCTTTGTTGCGCCGCCGTCGCCGTCGACCCAAGTCGTCTTGGGTTTATGGGTTGGCTTCGAGGCCTTTTTGAAGGCAAAGCCAAACCAGAGCCAGCACTTGCTGCCGCTGCTCCTCCTCGCCTACGGCAGGAAGGGGGATGGACCACCATCGAGTGCGATGACATCGAGGCATTCGATGAATGGCTCGACCGAGACTCCGAAGGTCTGCCCTACCGGCCAGGCGAAGAGCCATCCTTGGGTAGCCACCTACTCATCGAACTCTTTGGATGCGATGGTAGTACCTTGGAGAAGGATGACACCGTTGGCGAGGCTATGGTCGCCGCCGCAAATGTCTCCGAAGCCACCATCGTTGCGGATTGCTTTAAGGAATTCAAGCCTTATGGAGTGAGCGGTGCGGTGATCATTCAAGAGTCGCACTACACGATTCACACCTGGCCCGAGCACGGCTACGCGGCTGTGGACCTGTTCTATTGCGGAGGCACCGTCAAGGTACGCCGAGCAGTCGAACTCCTCCAGGATCGATTCAAGCCAGCCCGCATCAAATTCCTCGTCGTCCGACGCGGAAGTCAAAGCGAAGTCGAGCGGTAAAGCTCTGAGATGAGGCGTGGACCGGGACTTCCAAAGTCCCGGTCTTTTTCTTGGACGAAGGTCCGTTGGCACGAAGGTAGCCTCTCAACACCGAAAGATGAAAGGAATTCTCCAGCATGGATTTGACTTGACTGCGATCTCGCCAGCGGGTGAGAAGCATGCGGTCATCATGCTCAGCAGCGGGAATCCGCAGATGGCAGGCGGAGTTCCGACCCAAGCTCTCAATCGAGCGGATTACTTGAACTCGGTCGGGATTTCCACAACCATCATCTGTCGTGGCTCGCGAGATTGGAGCGGCTTGCAGAAGGTCAACGGCGTTGACGTCGTAGCGGTTTCTCCGAAAGACTTCAAGCTTGGCCGATGGATTGCAAAGCAATGGTTCCATCCTCTCCTTGCACCAGGTCAACGGGAAGCTCTTGAGGTTCTGCACAGGAAAAAGCCGATCGACTTCATCCTTTTTATCGACTCGCAGTGTGCGTACGCAGCGATTCCTTTCGGTACTAGATACGGTGTTCCAAGTGCTCATTCTATTCAAGGAACTGCCCTCATGCCCGCGGTGCTACCACCGTTGCTCAGGCGGCAGAGCCTTAGGTGGGAGCGATATGCCTATCAGAACGCTAACTTCTCATTGCCTGCCAGCCTCACGCTTCTGGGCGAGTACGAGAGGGCATTTGGCCCGGCAAGACAATATGAAGTGCTCTACAACGCGATCGATGACGTGTTTCAACCCGTGGATCGAGCGAGCCGACCCGTAACAAAATTCGGATTCGTCGGGCGGTTGGAGCATGACAAGCGACCGCTTGCCATGATTGAGGCCACAAAGCTGATTGACGTTCCGACAGATTGGCGATTTAGGATCATCGGCGAGGGTTCTCTCCGCCGAAAAATTGAAGAAGCGATTGCCAACCATCCGTACAAGTCCCAGTTCAAACTCAGCGACGGTTTTGTCTCGAGTCGTGCCGAGTTGGCCCGAGAGTACGGCGACATGGACTGCTTGGTGTGGTCTTCAGAGGTTGAAGGGCTTGGGGTTGCGCCAGCCGAGGCGATGGCAACTGGGTTGCCCGTCGTAGGTCCGAATATCGTCCCAGGTCGTGAACTTCTCGGTGACGACTATCCCGCTTTTGCCGATGTAGATGACTTCAAGGCGATCGCTTTGAGGATGCAACAAATGGCCGGAGATCCAGCTTTGGTATCAGAGTGTCGACAGAGGGGATTGACGATCGCAGCAAAGTTTCGTCCGGAGGTCACGATGACCCGCCTCGCCGAAATCATTCGCAAGGGCGATCTCTAAACCGAATGACGAGCACTGTCAAGCCGTATACTCTGTTGAATTCGCAGGAATATGACCAAGCCCGACCTCACCATAATCGTTCCTGCTCTGAACGAGGAACGAACGATTCGAGAGGTCGTAGATCGTCTCCTCTCTCTGAACGCTAGCACTCAAATCATCGTTGTTGACGACGGCAGCAGTGACAAAACCGCCGACATCCTTGGGGAGTTTGCAAACCGCATTGAGGTTGTAACAAACGCTCAGCCGAGTGGAAAGGGTGCCGCGATCGTCAAGGCCCTACCTCTTGCTAAAGGCAGGCTCGTTGCCATCCAGGATGCCGATCTTGAATATGCGCCTGAAGAACTGGTTGCGCTTGCGCAGCCGATCTTAGACGAACAAACCAAAGTCGTCTTCGGCAACCGTTTCCACCACGGTCTTCCAAAGGACATGGCCATCCCAAATAAGATCGTCAATATTCTTCTGGCAGCAACTGTCCGAGTTCTCTTCGGAGTGAAGCTTCATGACGAAGCAACCTGTTATAAACTCATCGATACTGAACTACTCAGGCAAATGAACCTACAGTGCAAGCGCTTCGAATTCTGCCCTGAGGTCACCGCGAAGGCCATCCGTTTGGGAGCCCAGATAACGGAACTCCCGATCAGCTACGTCCCAAGAACAAAAGCCGATGGAAAGAAGATTCGGTGGACCGATGCACCCGATGCATTCTTAACCCTTTTTAAGTATCGCTTCTGGAAGCCGTAAGCAAGTGTTAACACTCCGATAACCACATCGAAGCCTCAACCAGGGTTAGACTCAGCCGCAATGCTTGCTGCGCTCGCCTCGACTCTTGTTCTTGCCCAAACTCCCCAGTTTGAGGCGCCCGCTGGCGAGAAGTTCGCCAAAGTTGTGTACGGAGGCGAAACGGTTCTCCCAAACGGGCGCATTATCACCCCACTTGGCAAGCGCATGTATACCGCCGAAAACCTCTGGCGGGTTGAACTTTCTCCAGACGAGAAGACTCTCGTCGGAATCACCGAGGCAGGACTGTCGCTATTCGATCTGACTCAAGCGTCTCCGAAGCAGAAGATGATCCCAATTCCTAAGGGTTCCATCGCTGGGAAGTTCTCCTCGGACGGCGCGAGCTTCGTCGCCGGAGGTGGCGAGAATGGTGACTTACTCGTGTTCGAAACAGCTACTTGGAAGATTGTGAAAAGGATCTCGATCAAAACCGTCGAAGAGAAGGATCCGTTTATTGTCGATCTGGCTCTTAGTGCGGACTCTCGCTATGCCTACACGATCGACGTTGCCCACCAGCGGCTGGTCACCATTGATCTTCAAACCGAGAAGGTGATCTCAAGCGTCAAAGCCGGACGACAGCCGTACGCAATCGAACTTGCTCCCGACGGGAAATCGGTTTTTGTCGCCAATATCGGCATTTTCGATTACGAACTCGTCAAAAAGCCTGAGGAAGGGAAGGGAAATCCGCGTGGCCTCAGCCGGCCACCCTTCGGATTTCCGACCAGCGAAGCCACCAACGGCATTGAGTTTGAAGGCCGCAAGATCGCTGGTCTTGGCGATCCGCTCGTGCCGGACGCTCACTCGGTTTGGATGTTTAACGTCGTTCAGCCCAACGCCCCGTTCCCAACCCGAAAGGTCAAAACGGGAATTCTGATCCATGCCCCTGCGGGACAAGGAAAGGCCGTTGGCGGAAGCTCACCAAACGCGCTGAAGTTCGTTGGAAACGAACTTCTCGTTTCCAACGCCAACAATGATAGTGTCCAAGTCTTCGACAGCTCGCTACAGCTCAAAAAGACCATCACCCTAACCCCTCAGCCACTTCTCAAGGGTTATCGAGGCGTCATCCCGACTGGCCTTGCGACAACGAGAGACCAAAAACGGGCATTTGTTTGCGCCACCGGACTCAATGCCGTTGTTGAACTCGACACCAAAACCTGGGCGGTCAAGGGGTACCTACCCGCTGGAGACTGGCCGATCGCAGCCACGTTTAACAAACAAGGTGAGATGTTTGTAGCGAATAGCTACGGAGTGGGAATGGGACCAAGGGGCTACAAGGAGTTCCGCAAGCCCGAAGACGAGCGATACGGAATGCCCGGCACTGGAGCAATCACCGGCGAGTACCTGCCCGGGATGATCAATCGGTTTAATCCGAAACCAACCCCAGAGCACACCCAAACTGTTCTTCGCAACAACGGCCTCCTCCCTGTCAACCGAACGCCCAAGTTCCCCAAAGAAATCAAGCACGTGGTGTTCATCACCAAGGAGAACCATACGTTTGACGGCATCTTCGGCTCGCTCAAAGGCGCGAATGGTGATCCTGACTACGACATGCACGGGATGAACGGGTTCATCGACGGCAAGAAGGACCAGAAGGTGCCGATTATGCCAAACCACATTCGCCTCGCCGAGCAGTTTGGTATTTCAGACAATTTCTACATGGAAGTCGGTGCCTCGGGTGCTGGCCACCGCTGGTTGGTCGGAGTCTACGCTTCTCTCTGGACATCGCGCCTGTACTACTCCGGATGGAACTTCAAGGCCAACGATGCCGCCAAGGGAAGGCTCATCAGTTTCGGATCCAACGGCAGCCAGATTCCCGAGGACTACCTTGAGAACGGTTCAATGTGGGAGCACCTTGGTCGGAACGGGGTGAGCTTCCGTAACTACGGTGAGGGCTTCGAGTTTGCCGATTCGGACGAGGAAGCACCGTTCAGCAAGACCGGAACCGGTGAAGTCGTCAACTTCCCAATGCCGAAAATCCTCTTCGATAACACCTGCTTCGAGTTTCCGGGCTATAACAACAATATCCCGGACATCGTCCGGGCCGATTGGTTCAAAGACGATATTCAGAACAACTATCGGAGCAAAGGAAAGCCTCTGCCCAAGTTCATGAACATCGCCATCTGCAACGATCACGGGGCAGGGCCAAATGCGAAGCAGGGCTTCCCATTCACCAGTAGCTATCTCGCCGACAATGACATGGCCCTAGGGCAGATCGTCGATTACTTGAGCCACACGCCTGAATGGAAAAACATGGCGATCTTTGTCACCCAAGACGATGCGGGTGGAGATGCTGATCACATCGACCGCCAGCGGAGCTTTGTACTTGCGATCTCCCCGTACGCCAAAAAGGGCTACGTCAGCCATAAGCACACGAGCATCATGAGCATCATCAAGTCGATCTATCAGATTTACGGTCTGGGGCCGAACAATATGTTCGATGCGGTTGCAACTCCGCTGGATGACATGTTCACGGACAAGCCCGACTTCACACCGTACAAGCACGTTGCTGCGGATCGTCGAGTATTCCGACCCGAGGAAACGTTTGACCCTACCGATCCAGACTTCAAGCGAAGAAGGGCGATGAAATCGGTTCAGATGGATGGGAAAGAATGGTTCAAATGGCTGGAGCAACAACAAAAAGGTGGCAAACATTAACTTTGTAAAGCGTTGTTAATCTCAATAATAACAATCCCTAAACATTCCTCTAACGTATTGTTAATAATCTAAGTGAATCCTCTTCGCTGGGAGAAATCTTATGCGAAGAGCATTTACACTTATTGAGCTTCTCGTCGTCATCGCAATCATCGCGATCCTCGCCGCCATCCTGTTCCCGGTCTTTGCCCAGGCAAAGCTTGCCGCGAAGAAGACCAAGTCCCTGAGCAACGTCAAGAACCTTGGTACGGCATTCCAGATTTACCTCGGAGACAACGACGATGTAACCCCATCGATCTTTGGTACAAACAACCAGGTCCTCTGCACCGCCGCAAACGTTGCTCTCACCAAGAGCGTCGAAGGTTGCAGCAACGAGTGGTGGTACCCGATCTTCCCATACTTCAAGTCGATCGACCTTATCTACTCTGACGAACGAACCAACCCAGATACCAGCTTTACCCGAAACACCGTTTTCGGAACCAAGTACATCTCTGCCTACGGTTACAACTGGGGCCCATTCGGATGGCGAGGCGGCGGACTTCTTGAGAAGCAAGTTGTCTACGTCCGACCAACTGGTGGAAACGGAAACATCAACGCAGGAAAGAGCGCTACAAGTGTGACCGAACCTGCTAGGGTCTTCGTTTTCGGAGATACGTACGACACCCCGCGTGCAACGGTCGGAATCGGATTCTCGGGCGATCAGCACACTGGTTTCTCGAACACCAGCCTTCGCTACAGCGGTTCGTTCAACTACGCATTCCTCGACGGTCACGCTAAGGCGCTTCCGGTTAAGGGCGGAATTCTTCCTGGAGCATTCAACAACCGATGGATTATGCCGAGCAACCACGTTCAGTGGGGCGGAGCCTATTGTTCCGATCCAGATGCGATCATTCAGCCTGAGGATGGGACCACTTCGAACCTCAACAGCAACCCTCGCCCGCCAGCTCTTGCTTGCGGTGCGTACGCACAGTGGGTCGTCGACCAGGCTACTGCAGTCTGCGCCGGAAACAGCACCGCAACTGTCTGCCGCTGGGGTAGCTAACACCTGACTTGTTGCCCGGATGACATCTGGGCAACAGCGAAGACTTTGTATTTCGCCCGCTCTTTGAGCGGGCGATTTTTGTTATCAGATCCTTAAACAGATGCTTAACGTTCTGTTAATACAGTGAATGAATACTAGCCTCGGGAGATTCATTATGCGAAAAGCATTTACACTTATTGAGCTACTCGTCGTTATCGCAATCATCGCGATCCTTGCCGCCATCCTGTTCCCGGTCTTTGCTCAGGCAAAGCTTGCCGCGAAGAAGACCAAGTCCTTGAGCAACGTCAAGAACATTGGAACCGCAACCAACATCTACTACGCTGACGCGGATGACATGACTCCGTCGATCTGGGGAACCAACGACCCTGCTAACTGCACCCCTCCAACGAACATTGCAGGATGCAGCAACGAGTGGTGGATGCCAATCTTCCCATACTTCAAGTCGATCGACCTGATCTACTCGGACGAGCGAAAGGATCCAGACACCAGCTCCGTGCGAAATGGCGTCTACGGTGCCAAGTACATCTCGGCATACGGATACAACTGGGGCCCATTCGGATGGCGCGGAGGCGGAATGCTTCAGAAGCAGGTTGCAGTTCCTCGCCCAGGCGGCGGATTCGGCAACATGAATGCCGGTATCAGCGCAACTTCGGTTGTTGAGCCAGCAAACATGTTCGCTTTCGGCGACACCTATGACACTCCTCGAGCTACCGTCGGAATCGGCTTCGCAGGCGACGACTACACCGGCTTCTCGAACAACGCACTTCGATACAGCGGTTCGTTCAACTATGCCTTTGTTGACGGTCACGCTAAGGCGCTTAAGGTCAAGGGTGGAATTCTCCCCGGCGCATTCAGCGATCGATGGATCATGCCAAGCAACCACGTTCAGTTCGGTTCAAGCTTCTGCGCCGATCCGTTCGCGATTATTCAGCCTGAGGACGGAACCACGTCAAGCCTGAACAGCACCCCTCGCCCGCCAGCTCTCGCTTGCGGAGCGTACGCACAGTGGGTCGTCGACCAGGCTACTGCAGTCTGCGCCGGAAACAGCACCGCAACTGTCTGCCGCTGGGGCAACTAAGTCCGAAACGGTGGCCTAGATCGAATCTGGGTCACTTTAATGCCTATGCATTTCGCCCGCTCTTTGAGCGGGCGATTTTTATTATCCGATTCTTAATCAAATGCAAACATTCTGTTAATACAGTGAATGAATAGTAGTTGTCGGGGATTCATTATGCGAAAAGCATTTACACTTATTGAGCTACTCGTCGTCATCGCAATCATCGCGATCCTTGCCGCCATCCTGTTCCCAGTCTTCGCCCAGGCGAAAGCTGCTGCGAAACACACGACCAACCTTTCGAGCATCAAGAACATCGCTACAGCAACCATGCTGTACGTCTCTGACTCCGACGACGTGTTCCTCTGCGAGTTCAACCACGACTCGTTGAACGATTACGGCGAATGGCAGTGGTTCCTTCAGCCATACATGAAGAACCGCGACATCGTGTACGACATCAACCGAACTCGAACAGGCTGCGACACCTACATTGACCCCAAGGGCCGATGTGTTGGCTTCGCACCAAACTTCGGAGTCTTGAACTACCGAGGCGGAACCGGAATGTTCAATGTCGCATCGGCGAGCTTCCCGATCACCACGACTTTCGGTGGAACTCACAACGGTAGCATGTGGACCGGCAAGAGCATGACCTCATTCCAGGCACCAGCTGAAATGCAGATGTTCACCACCACCGCAGACACCCCGATGTTCACCAATGCCTACTACTACCAGGACGGCGACGGTCAGATCAAGGAGCCACGAAACGGCGGACGATGGGTCAATGCATTCGTAGACGGACACGCCAAGACCGTGTTCTACGGCGCATACACGCTTCCTGCTTTTGGCGGTGCGTACATCCAAATGCCGAAGAGCGTCGTGGATGCAAATCGATACTGTGCAGATGATACGATCGTTGAAGGAGACTCAGGCTTCCCAACCACCGGAATGAGATGCGTTGACATCAACGCCCTGCTCATCACTCTTCGGGTTCCAAAGTGAGGGGCGCTTTAGCCCTTGCCGCGATTCTCGCATCGATCTGCACCTTCGGGTGCGGATCGAGCGAGGAGGCAGGAGTTACGAAGACTGAGACATCGGTCAGCGAGGCGCAAGCCAAACTTGACGCATCGATGAGCAAAGAGCAACAAGAAGAGTTCAAGAAGAAAGCCGAAGGGTTTAATCCGAAGAACGCTCCGAAGTAGTTCCGAGCATCGCTTGGAACGCAACAACCGCTCCCGCAACGTGAACGTTGAGGGAGCGACCCTTGCCCGCCATTGGAATGAAGACTGCCGATTGGCACTTCTTCATCACTGAGCCATAGACCCCCGCGCCCTCATTTCCGAGCACGAGGCACGTCTGAGCGGGATACGCAAATTCCATGTACGGCGAAGCTTCGTCGGCAACTTCGACCGCTACGAGTGTGTAGCCAGCTTCCAGCGCCTTGTTACACGCCTCAAGATGGTTCTCAACGTGTAGCCAAGGCACTTTCCGGTGCGCACCCATCGAAGTGACGCCCACTAGAGGTGAATTCTCTGGCGTCGGAGTTTTGCCGGTCAAGAGGATCTGAGTTGCCCCGCACGCATCAGCGACCCGAAACATTCCGCCAACGTTATAGCCGTCTTCCCAGTCCTGAAGCAGCAGTACGAGGTCAACCCTTGATCCCGAAGCCTCATACTCCTTGAAAAGCTTCCGAATCCCTGCCTTCTTTCGTATCTGCCTCATGGAATAGCAATAGTACACTGAGAGAACGATGCGAAGGGGTTACGATGTCATTTTTCAAAACCCAACTCTGGGTGCATTGTTTATCTGCGCCGGTCTGTTTTTCATCACCGTCATCTGCATCTGGGGCGCCCTGTACTTCCAACGGAAAGTGAAGGAAGACAGCGAGATGCGGCGCAAGTTTCGCCGAGAAAACCGTCCCCCAAAGTAGAAATACTGGTTATCAATAAAAAGGTGACTTCCCGGCATATTTGATGAATAGACCCGATGGGATAACGCGGAACACCTCTTCCGTGCGGTCATTCTGTGACCGCTGGAATGTACATGAAACCCATTCACCCCCATAAAGGTCACTCTCAGCATGGCTTCACGTTGATCGAAGTCATGGCAGCGATCTCGATCCTTGGACTTGGCTCCGTGACGGTCGTCGGCATGTCAGTGATGACGACCAAAATTGCGAGACAAAATGAGATCAGATCGACTGTCCAGTCGATTGCCAGGAGCCAGATTGACCGGCTGATTGCCGTCTCAATACAGAATCGTGGATTGGTCTTGAACCGGCCGATTGCAATAGATGAAGACTTGCAGCAGCAACTTCCAGCAACTGACCTCTCCGCTACTTACAGTATCAACCGGGTCGGGACCTCTTTGAATTTGCAGTCGATCGAAATCACCATTCGCTGGCAGAACCAAGCGGGTGCCACGGGGTCGAGAATGTCGAGTGTGTCGGTTGCCAAGACCTTTACCTCGATCGTGAATTGCGCGTGGACGAAGAATCCTTGGAACCCAGTTCCGCTAGACCAACTCTTCTATGCACCCCCTCCTCCTCCTCCACCCGCGCCACCTACCCCGCCCAAACCGACGCCGACGCCCCCGGCCCCGCCTAAGCCTACGCCTCCTCCAACCCCGCCCCCGCCCCCGCCTCCGCCCCCACCCCCACCCCCAACAGGTTTTAATCTGGGAGGAGGAAACAAATGGAAGTGAAACGGAGTAAACGCCGAGGATTCACCCTCCTTGAGACGATAACAGCGGCTTCCATTGGTCTGATGGCAACCGTTCTGCTGGCGGAAACTTCTCTCATGGCGGCGAAGACCTTCAAAAAGGTCAACGACGTTTCGAGGATGCACACGTTTGGCAGACGTACTTTTGACCAGTTCGTTGCCGATGTTCAAAAAGCTGAACTTAGCCTCACCCAGTTTCCAACTTACAGCGCAAATCCGTGGTTCAAAGCCAAGGACGACCTGTGTGTGATTCTGCGCCAACCCATCTTTCTGGCCGACAACTCTGTTGATCCGGTCAACGCAAGAGTAGTGGTTTATCGCTTGGTTCCGGCCCTGAAACCGGCGGATGGCCCCTTTGTTTTGGAACGAACGAGTGGCTCCATAAGGATGGTTGGCACAACCACTTCGTCCAACCGCGGAACGTCGGTTGTCGTGGCGAAAAACATCAAGAGCGTCAATTGGAATCAAATGACGAGTCAGACCTTCTGGGGCGACCGGTCATCAAAAGTCTATACGCTAATTTCAACGCCATCGGCAGATACCAAGGAGATCAAGCTCCAAGCATTGATCGGAGGTGTTAATCGACTCGAGTCGGGCCATGCTAAGTTATCCGGTAAGACCGTTACCCTGTTCCAGGCAATGGAGTACGGGGTGGCGATGGATGTGACCTATCACATTGAGCCTACTACCGTTGCCTTCAACAATGGTTCGAACGGTGCAACTTCGATCTATTCGAGGATTGTTTTCCAACCGCGTTGGACGGCCAACGACTTTTCAACCAAAACCCGCGAGATCTCTCTCTCGGCCATGCCAAATCTTGAGAACAAGGTGGACTAACTTATGACACACAGAAATCAAACTCGAATCCGCCAGAGCGGAATGACGATCGTGCCCGTAATGACTTTTGTTATTGGATTCTCCGCAGTGGGGGTCAGCATTGTGGCCATGTCGAATACCCAGACAAGAGAGGTTCGCACCGCTGCTGATAAGTGGCAAGCCGATGGCCTCGCTTCAACTGCGGCCAACCTGATGTACGAACAGATTCGTCAGCAGATGATCGCTGATCAGTCTTACCCGTTCACTCTCTCGGAGCAGACTCAAAAAATCACCCCTCCTGGAGGAGGAGAAGAGGTTTTGGGGAAGTGCTCGGCACGACTCGTCGCCAACCGACTCGTCGAGACCGATATTAGCGGCAGACGAAGACAGCTTTACTTCTTCACCGTTGAAGGAACTGGCATCTCGCAAGCCGGTAGAAAAAGTGTTGCGAGAGTCGAGTTTCGCGGCGAGATCTGGCGCCACCTTGTGCCCAAAAGCATCTATAGCAATAACGGTGCGCCAGATTCAATCTGGTTTCCAACCGGTGCTATCGTTGCGAACGGAACGGTCAAAATGACCACAGATCGCAGTATTAAGACGGCCTCCACAAACGGGGATGCCCACATTGTTGGAAACAATGGGATCAGTTGGAAACCAACGAGTGGTTCAAAATCAGGCGTCACCGCATCCAATATGATTGATTGCCAAGGCTTCTTTTTGGTCCCGGAGGGTAACGCCTACAACACCACTCAATCTGATGCAGGTATCGGCAACTCGAATGGAAAGAAGAACTATAAATCACTCGCCGCGAAGGCTCAAGGGACTTTCCCCGGGTCTGAAGCCAACACGGTGATCAAGCTTAATGGCAGTGCCGCTTTCCCAGATGAGAAAACAGTCGACACATGGGCGGCGGACTACCTGAACTCAGCGAGCGTTGCCATCTCGACAAAATATGCTTCTGGATGTCGCTCCAGCGACCTCACGCCGCGTAGCTCGGATGGCCAGGTGGGGATTCAGTCGCCCGCACTGATCACGGGAGATTTGAACGTCGCAAGTGGTGCCACGGTTCATCTATGGCCCGGTAGTACAAATCCCAAAAAGAACATCGTCTACGTAAGGGGGAACGTCAGGAACTCGGGCAACATCGTTAACCACGGTTGCACTCTGATCTTCACAGAGACTTACGAGGACGCTCCAGCTGCCCAATACACAATCCAAGAAGAGGCACTCACATTCAAGACTAAGGAAGAGGCCGTCATGAAGTCTGCCTTAATCTCTCTGAAAAAGAGCAATGACGCGTTCAAGTTTCACACATCGCGGTCAGCCACAACTGGCTTGGTGTTTGCGATGAAGGGCGGTATCCAACTCGATGGGACGAACGCACAATTCACCGGAATGTTGTTAGCTGGAGGAGTTGGAGCCAATGGAGATATCGATATCAAACCAACTGGTGGAAGCGCCTTTGAAGTGAATTACGAATCCTATTCCGCGACTGGCGGAAATGTCGTGATGGATTCAGCTTCATTGGTGAACACCTCGTTCGTTGCCGGAAACGTCGCGAATCCATTTACTCCAACAAAGCTCTTCAGCTGGAACTGGATCAAGTAGCGAGCTTGGCAGGCAGATACTCACCCACCGAATCGAATAAACTGATTCGGTGGGCGCCCGAGTACCGATCCTGACCTACCACAAGATCGCGCCAATCACAAAAGGCACCATCTATCCTGGAACCTTTGTTCCGCCAAATCTATTCGAGAAACACCTTCGCTTACTCAACCGGCGAGGGTTTGCCTCCGTCAGTACCTCCAATCTTTTCGACTCAGGTCTTGAAAACCCCATCCTCCTAACCTTCGATGACGGCTTCCAAGACTTCGCAGACAACGCCTGGCCACTCCTCCAGAAGCATGGCTTCGGTGCGCTCGTCTTCCTCGTCCTAAACCACATCGGTGGACAAAATGACTGGGACATCGCAGTTGGCGATAAACCCGCTCCATTAATGAATCTGGAAACCATCCAGGAACTGGCCAAACAAGGCACCCAATTCGGCTCCCACACCTTAAGTCACCCAAGGTTGGCAAACCTTGACGAAGAAGAACAGCGAAGGGAGATTCTTGCTTTCCCCGAACTCTCCGTCAACCAACTTCCAACCACTTGCTACCCGTATGGAAGCTACAACGAAACGACACTGAGCATTGTCCGAAGCTCAGCAATCAAATACGGCTTCAGCACCGACAAGGGCCTCAACGACGTCACAACCGACCCGGTGCGCCTCAAGCGCATTGCGATTCGTCACGATACGAGTGTCTCGGCTCTGATCTACAAGCTATGGAGAGGTTTCCGCTATGACCGATAGGTCGCTCCGAATTGTTCATGTTACGAGCGCTGGAAGCTATACCTACGGCGCGGTCATGAGCATGATGACCCTCGCCAAGGCTCAAATCGCCGCCGGTGACGACGTCCAGTTTGAAACCTGGCAAGGGCGGAATTTTGGCGCCGAGCTGCGCGGGTTGGGCTACCGAGCCCACGAGGTAAAGGTCCGCACCAAAATCGACCTTCTTGCCATCCTCCAAATGCGCCGCTGGTTTCGCGAGCAGAAGTTCGATATCGTCCACACCCACCTTTCGACAAGCTCCATCAACGGATGCTTGGCAGCTAAATTTGCTGGAATCCCATCTGTCGCGACCGTCCACGGAATGAGCAGCAAACGGAGCTTCATCTTTGCCGATCACATGATCGGCGTCAGCCAAGGCGTCTGCGACCATCTCGTCGCCCAAGGTGTCCCGAGTGCAAAAACAACGGCCGTGTACAACGGTGTTGACGTTCCTCCCGGAGTGATGTCTAAACAAGAAGCCAGAGAAGCCTTCAACCTCCCGATGGACGCCACTGTCTTCGGTACCGTCGCCCGCCTTACACCGATGAAGGGCATCGATACGGGCCTCGAAGCGTTCAAGATTCTTGCCGAAAAGGTGCCCAATTCCCACTATGTGCTCGTCGGCAGTGGCGACGGGGAACCCACGTACCGCCAATGGGTCGCCGACAGTAATCTGCAGGACCGAGTCCATTTCCTTGGTTACCAATCCAACGTCTTTAACCCCCTCGCCGCGATGGACATCTTCCTCTTCCCCAGCCTCAAAGAGGCAATGGGAATATGCGTCGTCGAGGCCCTCGCCATGGGCCTCCCCGTCGTCAGCACCAACGTAGGCGGTCTCCCCGAAGTGATCACCCCTGAAGTCGGGTTCTTAGTTCCGCCAAATGATGCACATGCCATGGCCGCCGGTGCCCAGACTTCTCTCAACCGTCCCGAGCTAGCAAGCAAGGCTCGCCTTCGCGCGCAAACAGAGTTCAGCACCGATTCCATGCGCAGGGGAACACAACTCGTTTACACGAACCTATGCGAAATTTGGTGACCGGGAGTAGCCGAGACCGTAACAAATCCTGCCGAACCGGCGTAACAAGCAAAGGGTATAATTTAGCAATCTCGGCAGGCGAGTGCTAAAACCCTGCACTCCCTCTTAACCTGAACAGGGAAGAGGAACACCACCGAAACCCAAAAGAAAACGACCATGGCAAACTTGAAACCACTCGGTGATAAAGTCGTCGTTGAGGTACTCGACGCGGAAGAAAAGACCGCATCGGGAATCTACCTCCCAGACAGCGCAAAGAAGAAGCCGCAAGAAGGAACCGTCGTCGCCACTGGCAACGGACGAGTCCTCGACAACGGTGAGCGCAACACACTCAATGTCAAAGTCGGCGACAAGGTGCTCTTTAGCAAGTACGGCGGAAACGAAGTTTCCATCGACGGCAAGGAATACACCATCCTCGATGAAGACCAGATCTACGCCGTCATTGGCTAAAACCGCAACGAATAAAAATGGCTGATTACCGCAACCTCGACGTCTGGCAACAAGGTCGGACACTTGTCACGACCGCTTACCGCTTTACCGAAGTTCTGCCCGACGCCGAAAAGGATCGGCTCACCCAGGAGATCATTCGTGCCTCCTACGACGTCCCGGCGACCATCGCCGTGTCGGCCTGGCAAGACACCGGAAACTACAGCGAATCTGTCGCTTCCCTCAACCGCCTCGATACCCTCGTGGCTCTCGCTGCCGATCTCGGCTATGTCGAAGAGTTCCACACCACGGATATCAAAGAGCGAGTTCGCGAACTGAGCCTTAAACTCGGATCGATGTCCAAGCCGATGCGAACGGAGCGAAACGACCGCGAGGATCGACCTCAGCGCGACTTCAATCGCGATGATCGACCACAGCGAAGTTTCGACCGAGACGATCGCCCGCCACGCCGCGACTTCAATCGCGACGACCGGCCCCAGCGCGACTTCAATCGCGACGATCGCCCTCAGCGAAGTTTCGACCGAGACGATCGTCCACCACGCCGAGACTACGGCGACGACCGACCACCTCGCCGAGACGAGGGTGGCGATGATCGCCCACCACGTCGCGACGATGAAGGCGGACCTCCACGACGCCCATACGGCGGCGGTGGCGGATTCCGACCAGGTGGCGGCGGTGGTAGACCCGGCGGCGGAGGCGGCTATGGTCGCCCAGGCGGCGGTCGCCCAGGTGGCGGCGGTGGATTCCGACCCGGCGGTCGCCCAGGTGGCGGCGGCGGATTCCGTGGCCCACGAGACAGAGACTGAAGTTTAGTGAGAGCCGGGGTGCAAACGCCCCAGCTCTAACTCCCAACCCTAATTGAACTAACATGGCAGCAAAGAACCTAGTATTCGACGAAAACGCACGACGAGCCCTTGAGCGCGGTGTCAACAAAGTCGCCGACGCAGTCAAGGTCACCCTTGGACCTAAGGGTCGAAACGTCGTCCTCGACAAAAAGTGGGGAAGCCCAACGATCACCAAGGACGGCGTCACCGTCGCCAAGGAAATCGAACTCGAAGATCCGTACGAGAACATGGGCGCGCAACTCTGCAAAGAAGTCGCCTCCAAGACCAACGACGTCGCGGGTGACGGAACTACCACCGCAACCGTCCTCGCCCAGGCAATCGTAAACGAAGGCCTCCGCTACGTCTCCGCTGGTGGAAACCCCATCGCGGTCAAGCGCGGAATCGAGAAGGCAGTTGAGCAGGTCATCGCGACCATCAAAGAAACCGCCAAGCCGATCAAGGATAAAGAGCAAGTCGAATTCGTTGCCACCATCGCTGGTAACGATTCAGAAGTCGGAAAGCACGTTGCTGAAGCAATGGACAAGGTCGGTAAGGACGGAGTCATCACCGTCGAAGAGTCCAAGGGTCGAGATACCCAACTGGACGTCGTCGAAGGAATGCAGTTCGACCGAGGCTACATCAGCCCCTACTTCGTCACCGATCCTGAGCGCATGGAAGCCGTTCTCGAGAATCCGATCATTTTGATCCACGAGAAGAAGATTAGCGTTGCCGCCGATTTCCTTCCGTTCCTCGAGAAAGCCGCAGCGGCCCGACGACCAATCTTGGTTATCGCTGAGGACATCGAAGGCGACGCACTGTCGACCATCGTTCTCAACAAGATTCGAGGCGTTCTCCAAATCGCCGCCGTCAAGGCTCCTGGCTTTGGCGACCGACGAAAGGCAATGCTCGAAGATATCGCCGTTCTCACCAACGGAACTTTCATCAGCGAAGACCTCGGCGTCAAACTGGAGAGTGTTCTGATCGAGCAACTTGGCACCGCCAAGAAGGTTGTCATCAGCAAGGACGAGACCACGATCATCGAAGGCGCCGGTTCCAAGGAATCCGTCCTCGGTCGAATCGATCTCATCAAGCGACAAATCGAAACCACCGACAGCAACTACGACAAAGAGAAGCTGCAGGAGCGACTTGCTAAGCTCAGCGGCGGCGTTGCCGTCATCAAGGTCGGAGCATCCACCGAGACCGAGCTGAAAGAGAAGAAGCACCGTTATGAAGACGCCCTCTCGGCAACCCGAGCTGCCGTCGAAGAAGGAATCGTCCCTGGCGGCGGAGCAACCCTCCTCCGAGCAGCCGATAAGCTCACCACCGAAGGCATGACCACCGATGAAGCAACCGGAGTTGCCATCGTGAAGCGCGCCCTCGAAGAGCCAATCCGACACATCGCCAAGAACGCCGGCCTCGAAGGTTCGGTCATCGTGGAGAAGGTCCGCGCAGCCGCCGACGGCTTCGGTCTCAACGCCATTACCGGCGAGATCGTTGACATGGTGAAAGCCGGAATCGTAGACCCCGCAAAGGTCACCCGATCCACCATCACCAACGCCGCGTCCATCGCAGCGCTCGTCCTCACCACCGAAACCCTAGTCGTCGACAAGCCCGAGAAGAAGGGCGCCGGAGGAGCAGGAATGCCCGGCATGGACGGCATGGGCGGAATGGACTACTAAGTCCGATCTGGTCCGTCTAGACAAGCCCCTTGTTCTTGTTAGGGCAAGGGGCTTTCTAGACGGTGATAGTAGTGCGTACAGTTAGTTGGCGACTCTATTACTTTACATCTCGTTTTTTCGTGAACTGAATGTTTCCAATCCACAAATCGATAACCTTTCGATAGGAACTGTCACAATCCGGACATTTCTTCGCTTTTTCCATCTGAGCGATTGCTACGTCGAAGTCTGATGCTCGCTTCGTCTTTCTTGCCTTGTCCCAAAGGATGGTCGCGTAGCAAACCTGAGCAGCTGAATACTCGGCCCATTTCTTGGAGTAATTCTTCCCCAACGCCAAACCGAACTCGATATCTTCGCTTCTCGCCCCTGACATTAAAATGATGTGTCTTTGGGTCAGATAGTTATCAGGTACGGCGTTGTCAAGTCGCTTAAGTGGAGCCAAGAGGTAAGGATTCGGTAGACAGTTTGCATGGAGATAAGTAGCCCAACGATATTCCACAAAGTCAAGCGACTTAAACCTGTTCCAGGCCGACAAAATCGCTAACGCCAGTTTTGTATCGATTGGCTTCCCTAGCTCTCGAAGAACGGTGGTTGCAACTGTTCCTTCGCAGAGTTGACTCCGATCCCACTTTGCAATCGGGCGTTTGTTCAGTTCGGCCATTTTATTCGAAGCTTCTGCTGGATTCCGGAACCAGGAGTCGGATTGTGCCTGAATCCGTGTGGTGGCGGCGGTGGCCTTTATCCAGTCCGAATAAGCGAACGCAAACTTCGGAACCTCCGCTTTTCCACGAGCAACATGATCTACGATCTTCGTCTTTGGAGCCTGACCGACAGAGAATGCCGGAGAAATCCGCCCGCCTGCAGGCGGGCGGGTTTGTGCCGTGATCCCTGAAGAGAGCAAGAGAGAAACTGCTACTTGCGTTATTGGATTCTGTCTCATTCTAATTGTTGTTTGGGACAGGGGGATTGCCCGGCGTTGGCGTAACGCCTCCGGTTCCAGGAGGGGGCGTGCCTCCTCCTGGAGGATTAAAACTAAAAACACCTCGCACTAAAGTACTGTTAGCTTCTGGCTTCACTGTAATGACAATCCCATTTCCAATGTAACCCGATCCACCGTAGATTTCGCAGTCAAATTTGCTGAGGATACTGTTGGTGAATACGGTATCCAATGAGTTAAGTTGATGCTTCGCCACGTCAGGGTCCGCCGAATTGATTCCAATTCCCATACGACCACCCTGCCCGCCGTGGCTTGCGGGCCAACAAGTGTCGAAAATAGCGACCATCGTTTGAGTCTTGTCTTGAGGAGAAGGCTTGAGATTGTCAAAAACCATCCCCGCGCCCTTAGCTACAACTTTAGTCCGAGGGATCATTTCTGCAATGTCGATCGCAATGTCTACAACTTGTTGAACGGTAGAGTCCCCAATAATACTGGCAGCTGGCTGCAAAAACTTGAAATTTACACTTCCGATAGAGCCGACTGGCAGATTCGTCACCGTTTGAACATCGGAGCATATCTCTAAATAGGGCTTCGATGAAAGAAGTGCTGGATTTTCCAGTGGCTTATGGAATTCCATTTCGTTTTTAATTGTGACTTCTGGATTATTGGCATCAGCAGTATCCTTCAAAACTGAAGTGAGTGTTGAAGTCTTTCCAAGCGTTGCAGAGTCAACGTCCGATCCCAAAGAACCCTGAATCCAAGAATCAAGATGAGGTGCGGTTTCTAGTCCTCCAGTTATTGTGTGGGTCCAAAGGTAGTTCACCGGGTAAAGCGTATTAGATGAGACTTTTTCTGATTGGAACCGCCAGTCCTTTGAATAGTTGTTCCAGCCTACACCAAAAGTCTTGTGCGAGTTGCCGAATCCATCAGGCACTTCAAGCACCCTGGAATTGTTTGGTCCTTTGCGATAGGTTGAACCGATCCCGAGTCCCATCCCAGCACCAACCGTAACTGATGGATGTGCAAGAGCCTGAAGAACTGCACCCAGGGTGACCAAGGGGTAATCAACGACAATCAGCGTGGATGCCGCTCTTGCGGTAGCAGATGGGCTGAACGTAAGGGATTTCTCTTTCTGCATAACCTCGTAAACTCTTCGTCCGCTAGAAGTCTTGCTGTATTGATCTCCAGTCGCTGGGTGATCAAGCCCATTTGCGGCCGATTTGTCCCCATAGGCGGAAGCGGAAGCGACACTGCCCACTGCAAAGAACGTCCTGAAAGCATCGGTTCTGGAGCCTTCATATTTCAGTTTGAAGTCAATTGTTCCGGAAGAGCTGCCGCCACTCCCGGTCCCGCTTACTAATGCAGAAGCTTGCACCATGGAAATGTACGAATAACCGAAATTCATCTCCCAAGTTATCTGGTTGAGAGCATCCGCCCAAGGTATTGAACCTGTTCCGTACGGTGTCCACCATGATGTCCTTCCGCTCAACCCAAGTTTGACTTTCCAATTGTCCGAGCCAGGGACGAGGTAACTTGTGGTTGTCAAAGTTTGGCCTTGGGACTGTTGGCAGCCGAGAACTAAAAGCGAGAGCAATAGACCATATCGCATATCGATACGCTGTCACAAAAACACAAGTCGGTCAATAGTGCGTGAAATATTCATCTAATTCTTAACAATGATGAAATAGTTTCAGATCCACGACACATATTCTCCTTATCACCGCAACATTCTAAGTGACCTCACGCAGCATGGTTGACAAAACTCCTCAAACTTCGCCTAGTAAGTGCATGTACGACTACAATGAATTCGAAGACGAAACCCAAGCCCCTGACTTCTGGACCAAAGACCACTACGCCGAGGACAAGCTCCCCTCTCCCTCCCAGGAGGGAGAGGGGTTGGGGGTGAGGGAGGCATCTGCGAAAACCTTCCAGAGTAAGCGAAAAATCAACAAGTACGACAAGTACCAACCCGTCTGCTACGCCCGCACCGGCCCCCCGCTCCCCGTCCCCGACGCCTTCCACCAAGTCAAAGCCGAACGCCTCCAATCCTACGGCCGCGCCAACGGACACCAAAAGCTCTTCATCAAGAACAGCCTCGTCCTCCTCGCCGGACCCCCAAAAATCGGAAAAACCACCATCGCCGTAGCCCTCGGAAAAGCCATCGCCCAAGGCAAACCCTTCTGCAGGTGACCAACCAACTGCCCCCTCCTGCCCAACTTTTCGCAATTCGGGACTGTGTTTGAATCTGGACTGCGCCTCAAACTTTACCCACGCGATCTTTGCCCAAAAGCCTAATTCCGCAATGGCTTCCCAGTTTCCAACATCTGCGCGATCCGCGCCTTCGTCTCCGGCCGCTGGCAAAGCAGTAAGAACCGCTCTCGCTCCAGCTGGAGGCACTCGTCGTAGCTGGCGGCTTTGACCATGCAGTGTTTGAGCTGTTCACCGATGAACACGTCGTAGGGGGTGAAGGCGGGGTCTTTGAGGCGCTCGTCAACCATTCCGGCGGTGAAGGGGGGCATCTCCTTCCATTCGGGAGAGCCGACCGGCTCAACGGTCAGAGCCAACTCTCGTGCACGGGTGATCAGCATGTCGGGGTGGAACGTGACCTTGTCTTGATCACGGAGGAATCCGTTTAGGCGAGCCTCTACGGCGTTTGTCGCCACGAAGCCGCTGGTCATCAGCCCAATGGTGTCACGCATCATCTGAGGGCCATCCTGGCACCGCTGGCGCATCATCGTGACGCCTCGGCCACCAGGGATCAAGCCGACTCGCGCTTCAGGCAGTCCGATCTGGGCATCAGAGAGGGCGATGACCTGAGGGCAGCTCATCGCTAACTCGAGGCCCCCGCCTAACGCATACCCGTGCAAAGCGGCAACGACGCGGCGCTGGGAAAGTTTTTCGCCGAGCGATTGGAGACGTTCGAGGGCGGTTTCGATGCCGAGCCAGTCTTCACGGTCGATGGCGTCGAGGAAGAATTTGAGATCGAAGCCGACGGAGAAGACTTTGGTGGACGAGGCGAGCACGAATCGACCGTCAGGTTCTTTGTCGAGAAAAGCATGGAGGTCTTCGACGCCTTGGGGCGGGACGGAGCCCATCTTGGTTCGGAGTTCGATGCTGCGGACGCCATCGCCAAGATCGCGAACATCAACGAGGCCTTGGGAGGCGACGACGGGGTAGTCGGATAGAGGGCGGTATTCGGGTTCCCGGAGGATGATGCTCCGTTCGGCTTCATTCGGGGAGAGCTGGCCTTCGACGGAGTAGAACTGCTTTGCCTCGCCGAGAACGGCTTGGGAACCGATCATGTCGATCATCTCGAATGGTCCGGCTTCCCATCCGAATCCCCATTGCATGACTCGGTCGAAGTCTTGAACGGCATGGCAGATGGATCCCTTTAGGTAATCGGCGTATCGCAGAGTAGGTAAGAGGTAGAGGCGCATGAACTCGCCAACTTCATCCCGTGCCTCCAGCCCGATCCTGAGCCGCTCGGCAAGGGGTTTGCGGAGGTTGTCGGTCACGGTTGGCAGGTTTGGCTCGATTCGCTGGCGATAGGCGTGGGTGATGAGGTCGAAGGAGAGAAGGTCGTTGCCGATTTTGTCGTAATAGCCTTTGCCGGCTTTGTTGCCGATGTTGCCTTGGCTAAGCAGGTAGTCCATCGACTTCGGATTTGTGAGTGTGCCTGTGTACGGATCTTCGGAGCACCGTGCGAATTGATTTCTTGCGATGTCCTGCATGATATCCAGCCCCACAATATCGTTGAGTCGGAAAGAGCCGCTACGGGGGCGACCGAGGAAAGGACCGGTGATGAGGTCGACTTGCTCGACGGAGAGCTGGAGCTTTTCGGCGATGTGGATGGCGTGGTACATCGACCACATTCCGTAGCGGTTCGCGATGAAGCCGGGGGTGTCCAAAGCCGGCACAACTCGGCGAGCAACTCGCTTTTCGAGGAAGGTTGCGACGGCGTCGTGGTCTTCCTGGGTGTTGTGGGGGGTATCGATGAGCTCAAGGAGCTTGAGATAGCGGGGCGGGTTGAAAAAGTGCGTCCCGAAGAAGCGACTTTTGAAGGATTCAGATCGATCCTCTGCGAGTAGCGATATCTCGAGGCCGCTGGTATTGGTGGAGATCAGGGCGTCTTCGTCGATCAGCTTTTCGAGCTTTTCGTAAAGAGACCGCTTGGCGTCGAGCTTTTCGATGATGGCCTCACAAACCCAATCTGCGCCCTTGACCCAATCGAGGTTTTCTTCGATGGACCCCAATCGAATTTTGTCCGCGGTTCCTCGAACAAAGAAGTGCGGAGGCTTTGCCGCTTTCGCCCGATCGAAACATGCGTGGACAGACTGTGTCGTTAAATCCAATAAAGTGACGTTAAATCCGAGATTTGCAAGGTGTGCGGCGATGCCAGACCCCATCGTTCCTGCGCCAATAACGCATACTGTATTACCTGTCTTCAACCGATTGGCCAGTGAACTCACGATACTGCTAAGGATACCGACCGCAAAAGGTTCCTGGCTTCCCTTCATTGACAGGTAAAAATGCCGAAGCTATAATTGGCATACAAACCAAACACACATGATGAAAACTACCGAGGTGAACACCCATCGCAGGATTTAGGGGACGACGTCCCGTCCGACCAGAGCCAGGCCCAGATATTAACGGCCGGCTTCTGAAGCACCGTGAGCTACGAATTGTCGGCTCCGAAGGTGAACAGCTAGGCGTCATGACAACTCGTGACGCGCTTGATCAGGCTCGAAGCCAGGGTCTCGACCTCATTATGGTCGCCCCCCACGCGCAGCCTCCGGTCGCAAAAATTGCCGATTATGGCAAGCACAAATACCTTGAGGGCAAACTTGGTAAGGATAAAAAGCCCAAAGGACAGGAATTAAAGGGTATAAAGATAAGTCCGCGTATCGCAGAAAACGACATGGCGCACTTGTCTCGGAACGCAATCAAGTTCCTTGAACACGGCGACAAAGTCAAAGTCACCTGTATGTTCCGGCAAAGAGAGCTAGCTCACCCTGAAAACGGGTTAAAGAGACTTGAGCACTTTGCAGAATTGGTGAGCGAAGTGGGAACGGTCGAAAGACCACCGAATTTGGATGGGCGCCAGATGATCATGGTGCTGATGCCAAAGCCGGGAGTGAAGAAGAAAGATGCCAAAGATCAGGACAAACAAGTCGGCAGCGAAGAGGTTCAAGATCACCGGGACGGGGAAGATCACTCGACGCAAGAGCCACAATAACCACCAGTTCCTGCACAAGCGCAATAGCACCAAGCGTGCTCTTGAAGGCGAGCCGGTACTGTTCCGAGGCGAGCAGAAGCGCGTTAAGCGACTACTCGTTCTATAGTTTTATGTCCCGCTTGCGGGACCCCGACCCCTTACCGCTACCGCCTCCTTAGGCTGGGACCCGGTGGAAAGATACTAAACAGGAGATAAAAAATGGCAAGAGTTAAACGTGGCCTTATGCGCCACAAACGTCACAAGAAGATCATTGGCAAGGCCAAGGGTTACTTCGGACGAAAGAAGAACGTTTTCCGACGTGCGAATGAGCAGGTCATGAAGTCGGGGCAGTACGCCTTCCGCGACAGACGAGCCAAGAAGCGAGATTTCCGACGCCTCTGGATCGTCCGAATCACCGCTGCTTGCTCACACTGCGGCATCAAGTACAGCCAGTTGATCCACGGTTTGAATACCCAGGGCATTCAGCTCAACCGCAAAATGCTCTCCGAGCTAGCCATCGCCGACATGAGCGCCTTCAAGGCCGTCGTCGAAGCCGCTCGAAAGGGTCTCTAAGAGGTTTAACTTCACTCAAGCGCCCTGAACCAATTGGTTCAGGGCGTTTTTGCATGTGTTGCAAGGGACTCGGGGTCCACCCTTCGACCTTGGTGGCAGTAAACTCGTAGAACAACTCAACGAAGAGGCAACTATGCGATACCACCACCTCGGCCAGCTACCCAAGAAGCACCACATCCAGTTCCGAAAGCCCGATGGCGGGCTCTATACAGAGCAGCTGTTTAGCACTCATGGCTTTAGCAACGTCAGCTCGACGCTTTATCACATTAACGAACCGACGGAGATGGGACCGTGGCGTGACTTAGGCTCCTGTGCTCCTCAGTACCTCGAAGAGCAGCCCGTCCATCACCGGCACCTTAAGACCGCCCAACTGACGCCTTACGGGGATGCTGTGACCGGGCGCAAATGCTTGATGGGCAATAACGACATCGAGTGGAACCAAGTGCTCGTTGCCGACCAGATGGACTACTTCTTCAAGAACTCGGACGGCGACGAGTGCTTGTTCATTCACGACGGCAAGGGAACGATGGAGTCGCTCTATGGCACCATCCACTTCCGAGAGGGCGACTATCTGATCATCCCGCGCGGAACCATCTACAAGCTCAACTTTGAGACGCTCCCGGTTCGAATGCTTGCGATCGTTAGCCACGGGTTTATTGAAACTCCCCGCCGCTACCGTAATGAGTACGGGCAGCTGGAAGAGCATGCTCCATACACTGAGCGAGATTTCCGGCCGCCATCCGAGCTACCAGTTCACGACAAGAGGGAAGAGACAAAGGTGATTATCCGTGCTCGAAACCGGATGACAGAGTACACCAGCCCCTACCACCCGCTAGACGTCGTTGGCTGGGATGGCTACTGCTATCCATACGCTTTCAACATTAACGACTTCCAGCCGATCACGGGCAAGCTGCACATGCCACCGCCGATCCACCAGACTTTCCAGGCACCTGGCTTCGTCGTCTGTTCGTTCTGCCCGCGGATGCTGGACTACCACCCAGAGGCTATCGTCGTGCCCTACGTTCATAGCAACGTCGATTCTGACGAAGTCCTGTACTACTGCAACGACAAGTTTGGCTCAAGAAAGGGAATCGAAGAGGGAAGCATTACGCTCCACCCGCTTGGAATTCCGCACGGCCCTCAACCGGGTGTGGTGGAGAAAGCCATTGGAGCGACGAAGACCGACGAACTTGCCGTCATGGTCGATACGTTCAAGCCCTTTAAGCTCACCAAGTACGCGCTCGAGATCGAAGACGAGAACTACTGGAAGAGCTGGAGTCGCTAAATAGAAAAGGGGTTAGCAGCATAGTCGCTGCTAACCCCTTTTATAGTTTGAGAGAGGGTGGTCAGTTGCCTTCTTTCTTCTCTACGAACTTCTTTCCGCCCATTTCTGAGAGCTTTGCTCGCTGATTGTCGGTCAAAACCTTTCCGAGCTCGGTGTTCATAATATCACCGTTCTTCTTCATCTTCTCTTGCATCTCTTCGCGGCTCAGTTCCTGATCTCGCATCTTCTGCATCAGAGCTTGCATTGCTTCACCAGACGACTTTTGAAGACCATCAATCTTCGCTTGTTGAGCAGATGTGATTTCGAGAGACTTCGCGACGTCCTTGTTGAGGATTGACCTGAAACCGTTGACTTGTAGCGAAATTTCAACCACTCGCTTTGTTTGCTCAGGGGTGAGCCAGCTTTCGACTTCCTTCTTCATCGAATCCATCTGCTTGGTCATGATGTCCTGCATCTTCTTTCGACCTTCTTCGGATCGCATGTCCTCGAAGCTCATGCCTGAGTTCTGGAAGACGGACATCATGCGCTCTCGCATTGCATCGGGAGCAAAGTATTCGGCAACTTTGAGCTTTTGATCTGAGTTGAGTCCAAGGTCTTCTTGGACATCCTCTCGGGTCAGCAACATCAGCGGATTGTTTTGTAATCCGGCCATCATTCCGCCCTGGCGACCACCGCCACCCTGAGCAAACGAGGCAACAGCGGCCATCATAACGACGATTGATAGAATGATCTTCTTCATTTATTGCCTCCCGACTTCTTTGCCGGGTCTTTGGGAGCCTTTGCGGGTTCCTTGACTTCTGTCTTTGTGTTCTCTGGTGGAATCGCCTTGTTAAGCGCGTCCTGGTTCAGCTGAGAGAGCTTTTTGGTTTGATCCAAGCGGAGCTGCCTAGCTTCATCTTCATCTTTCACGATTCGAGGTGTCAAAAGCACTAGCAATTCCGTTTTGTTCGAGATTTTTGAGTTCGTTCGGAAGAGCTGACCAAGGAGAGGAATATCTCCAAGGATTGGCACCTTGTTCGAAGTTGAGCTAACGCTGTTTCGGATGATGCCACCGAGGATAATCGTCTCGCCGTTCTTGACGCTGACAACCGTGTCGGCTTCTCGCTGGTTAACGATTGGCGCATCGAAGGTCGTGTAGCCCTGAAGGTCGTTTGCGGTCTGGTTAACATCCATCGTCACGTATCCGTTAGCTGTGATTCGAGGAGTGACCGTCAAGACGATTCCTACATCAAGGAAGGCGTAGTTGAAGATGGTGTTGCCGTTCGCATCGATTCGGCTGTTAGTAACGTAAGGGATGCTCTGGCTGATGTTGATCTGGGCCTGAGTATTGTTCGAGGTGAAGATTCTCGGAGTCGAGAGGATCTGGAACTTCGTATCGGTCTGAATCGCGTTCATGAACGCGGTCAGGTTCGCGCCACCTAAGGTGTATCGGAAGCCCTGCAGAGCCGGATTCGCAGTTGCTTGGTTGAAGTTGGTTCCGATCGAACCATTTTGTCCGGGAGTTCCAAACTGTCCGGTGCTCGTGTAGTTCCATTCGACGCCGAGCTTGTTGGTTGAGTCCAAGTTCGCCTCGACGATGATCGTCTCGATCATCACCTGCTCGGGGATTCGGTCAAGCTGCTCAAGAATCTGCTTGATGAGCGCGGCTGAGTCTGGGTTTCCGACCACGATGATTGAGTTGGTATTGGGGTCGGGAATCGCGGTGATCTGACCGGTAAGGTCTCGGACTGGAACGAGTCGCCCATTGGCGTCCCGACCGGTTTGGGTCTGATTCTGCGTCTGCGCGTTGGTTCGCGCTCCACCACCACCACCGAACTGGCCAAAGAATCCGCCGCCTTGGGCAAAGACATTGGTCATCAGGTCGCCCGAAGTGGCGTTCGGATCTTCCATGTCGACGTACATCTGGTTGTCTTCAATGGTTCCCCCAACTCGCTGGGCGTTGTTGTTGCGCTGAGCGTTGTTGGTGTTGGTTCGCTGTTGAGTAGGTGTCGTGTTTCGGTTGGCCCGTCCTGCACCTTGTCGCTGACCAAACGATTGGTTCAGAAGATTTGCAACATCATCGGCTTTCGCGTTGTTGAGTGGGAATACGAAGGTTGTGTTCTGGAATTCGACTGGCTTGTCGATATCCTTGATGACCTGTCCGACGATGAGCTGACTTTCTTCGGTGGCCGTAATTACTAGCGAGTTCGTTCGGGTATCGCTAGCAACGGTTCCGAAAGCTGCCTGCGTCGATCCAAATCGAGCTGCCTGTTGGAAACGGTCTCCAATATTAGAGCCGGAACTAGTTGCGCCACCTCGTCCACGAGGCGCGTTGTTAGTCAAAACGTTCTGGATGGTAGGAGCAATTTCGGTCGCCGTCGCAAATTCGAGCTTATAAACCATTGTCTTCTGCGGCTGATCGGTTTCCTTGTCAATCTGCTTAATGACTCGCTCGACTTCCAAGTGCTCTTTATCAGGTGCATTGACGATGACCGAGTTGGAGAAATCATCGGCCGAAGCTCTTACGTTCGAACTTGACTGCCCTCGATTTCCGCCTAGCATGCTCATCGGGTTAAATCCGCCGCCGCCTCGTCCACCTCGTCCACCCATCTGGAACGACATTCCGCCGCCACCAAACATGCTCTGGAAGGGGTTCGAACTGGTTTGACCAGCAGAGACAAATACCTCGTTAACCACTCTTGCAACCTGGGTAGCGTTGGCGTACTTGATCGGATAAAACTTGAGTTTGAGCTGGGGTTGATCTCCGCCCATCATCGTCATCGGATTGAATCCGGTAGACATGCCGCCGCCTTGGCCAAAAATGCTGCCCATCCCACCGCCACCGCCGCGTGTCTCACGCTTCTTGATGACCGCCATTCCAGCCTCAGCTGTCATGTCGTAACCCTTAAGATTCAAAGTCTTCTCGAGAATCGTAAAGGCTGTATTGAGATCAACATTGCCCGCCGAAGTGATCGTAAAAGGACCCACAAGGTTTGGATCCTTGATAATCGTTTTCCCACTCGTCTTTTGGAACATCTGAAGAACAAGATCAATGTTTGCATTACGGAAATCAAGCTTGATCTTCGCCTTCGAAGACATTTTCAACTTCTCAGCCCACGACCCACCGGAGTTCGAAGTAGATGCTCCGCCTCCCATATCAAACTGGCCAAAAGACACCGAGCCGGCCACTATGGCGAGAGCAAGAGAGAAACTACGAGTTGGGAATTTATTCATTACCGGTTACGACGTCCACGCCGTCCAATTGTTTGGTCATTGCCACCGAAACCTTCGATAGCGGGGAGAGTTGACATGTTTTGTGGAGCTTCAGCAAAAACTTGCCCGCCTCCACCGATCTGTCCCGCCATTCTCGGCGCGGGACCTGGGTTTAACGGAGCGACCATCTGGGTCGCACTCGATTCATTGCTTCCAAAGAAAATTTCTTTCTCAAACCCGTCACCTGCCCTCAGGATGATTGAATCTGATTTGACCTGCTTTAGGGTCATGGACTTCCACTTTTCGCCGGGTTTAAGGAAAACACCTTCACCGGTACCACTGTTCTCAACGAGAGCGTTTTGTCCTCCGTTGACTTCCATATTGCCGGTGTAGATCCAGCCGGTTTCCCCTGAGGTGAAAACTGGGGGAATGGCGTTAGAAGTCTTGGACGACCCCATCAAGCTCTTTTTCTCAACAGCTGGTTTAAAGGCGTTTGGCAATCCGCCCTCAATCGAAGCAAACTGAGCCTTTTCATCCTCAGGAAGGTATTCGATGTCTCCAGTCTTCTTCTTCTTGGCCGCAGTTGGGAACTGCATGCCAGTGCTCTTCTTTGTCGAGGTTTTCGAGTCTCCACCGCCCATCATGCCGAATGCGAGTGCCACCACAAGCACTCCTACCAATAGAGGTAAGGAGCTTTTTTTGTTTGTTGTTGTTGCTTTCGACATGTTAACTCTTCACCCCAGGCTTGGTGGTTGACTTCTCTGACTTCACGATTTCGTGGAAGGCGACTAATCCGATCACTGCCGTCACTTTGTCTGAGTCATTCTCAGCGGCTGCATACTGGATCGAATTGACTGCCAGCTTTGCGTCTGACTTCTCGATTTTGTCAACTAAGGTCGCTACGTTTGTATACGAACCGTCGACAGATAAGTTGTACTGAATTTGCAGTAAAACCGTTCCCTCTAAGGGCTTTTGGGGTCGAAAAGAGACAAAGTTAAGTTTTGACTCCGAAACCAGACGCCCAACTTTGGCAAGAGCGGCCGGGGTGATATCAGCAACCTTTCCAACCCAAAGTTCCTTCTCAACCAAGAGGTCGGCAGAATAGATGTCAGCCGCCGTCTTATCCTTGATGGCGGAATATTCCAGACGTTGCTCGTTGTTCTTGCGGACAAGCTCTCTCGTAGAGATTTTCTTGTTCAAAAAGAGCCCAACGATTGAACTGCACAACAGCACAATTCCGACAATGGCAAGAAGGCTCGGCACCTGGTCCTTTGGATCTTTTAGGTTGATCATCTATTTCTTCTTCTTGCTGGTTTGAATAATCGGCAGGTTGCCGACCGGGAAGGCGGTGATGTTGAACTGCACAATCTTCTCGCCCTCAACTTCGCCCGCGTTGGCGAATACTAGTCGAACGTCGCGGAAGCGCGATTGTTTACTTAATGCGCTCACATAATTCGCAACTGACTCGGAAGTCTTTGCGCTGCCACGAAGCTGAAGCAACTTCCCGCGTTCCAGATTTAGAGAAGTCAGCCAGACGCCCTTCGGAATGAGCATTGTCGCAACTTTGGTCACATCGCTGATCTTCTGTGCGGGCATGAATGCCAGTTTGAGTTGTTTTGCTTTGGGACCCACCTTTCCAAGTTCTGAAGTTTTGGAATCAAGACCAACCTTGACGAGCTTGGTGAGATTTTTCTCTCGTTTCTCAGTCTTCGCGAAGTCTTGTTGCTTGAGAATGAGGTCGTTTGCAACCATGGCCGCAACGCAGAATCCTCCTGCGAATAGGACATAAGCCTGGCGATGAGAAGTCTTTCGCTTCTTTTCGATCTTCTCACGTCGGTATTCGTCAGGCTCCAAGTCCATCGGAATGGACGCCGTACCGGCAAGCGAAACCAAGAATCCTCCGAGCTTTTGCTCAGTTCCCTTGAACTCAACCCCCTGCGCGAGAATTTTCGATCCCGAGACAGCTGTAACTCGGGCGACCTCGTCGTCCAAGCGATCCAGAGAGACTGTCTTAGAAACCGCAAGCGAGCCTTCATGGAATCCGTCAAGATTGACGAGATCGCCAAATCGCTCCGCGATGATTCCTGAAACCAGCCCCTGCTCCTGCGCAACTCTGAGTGCGTACGCCTGAGCAGGCACAATCTGTTGAATCGTGATCCCTAACTCATCACAGACATTCAGCAGCTCACGGATATCCGCCGTCTTCGCGGCAAAAACGTCATTGAGACGACCTTCCGAGGAGCGAATCGCTGACGGCAAGAAGTCGAACGCTAGCTCCGAAACCTGAATAGGGAAGACATCACCGAGCTTTTGCTTGAGAACGACGAGAGTATCGTTCCGAGGAGCGTCGGGCAACACCATCGAACGATGCATGACCAGACGGCGTGAGAGAACCACCACTGCATTCTTCCCCCCCACTCCCTCAATCGAGCCGAGCGAAACGCCCTCCTTCGTTTGTGATGAGTCAACAAAATGAACCCGCGTCCATTCGCGATCCCATTCAATAATCAGGTTTGGTCGAGTTGGTTTCTGGTTCATCTAGTTTTCCAAAAGTGGGGTTTGTGTCGTTGCCTCGTCCCAAAGCCACTGCGCGGCGAGGTCGGCGTAAGGAGGGCGTTCGATCCGAATTACCTTCAGAACACCCTGGTCAATCTGTATCAAGGCTTCGATTCCTTGCTCAGTCCGTCCGGACTTTCCGAGCACTCGAATCATGAAGCACTGGCTGTTGACATTGAGCGTATCGGCGATTGCTCCGGCAAATGCCTGATCTGAGCCAATGCTGAGTAATTCGCTCAGCAAGGTATAGCCTCCGGTGGGTCGACTGTCGACGATCTGAGTCGCGATGTCTTGGCTAATCCCAGGAATGGTCTGAAGCACGGCTTCGGGCGCAGTGTTGACGTTGATCTTGCCGCTCAACTGCTCCCCGGGCGAAACGGTCATCCGGTCCAAAACGCTTCGAACCACTGCTTGATTGTTTGCGATTCCGGGAACGTTCAGCACCTGGCTAAGAGCAGTATAGGTCGCATTTGGCTGAACGGCTCTTTGGGCAATGATCTGTTGCGCGGTCTGCAGAGGAATCTGCGCTTGCTGTGAGAAATTCTGAGCGTTTAACTGGGGGTTGTTAACGTTCACACGCCCATCTCCCTCGGCAGTTGTTGCTGCCGAGAAGTTTTGAGTTGTGACCAGTTCGATCAAGGCAATGTCACTGACTGCCGAAGATGCGGCTGTGCTTGACGTATTGTCGACCGGATAGAAGACGTTTTGGGGGGTGAAGCCCTTGATGTCCAGAAGCTCGTACACTGATTGCAGCTGATTTTCGTGGGCATTGTAAGGCCTAGCGAGGCCGTTATAGTAATCGTCTTTCGCTCCCTCCACCCGGTTAGATGCGCCGACGTTCCTCCAGTCAAGGAAGCTATCGATTTGCTCTTGGGTGAGGTTCAGATTGGCTAAGTGGTCCTCTGTAACGGTGTTTAAATCGATTCTCGCAGCATTGTCGATGATCTGGATTCGAAACGAGTCCGAGCCCATAGTGAATTCCTCTGCTCCGTTGGTACCCAAGACTGCCCAGTCATCTTCGAGGGTCACCGGTTGGCCCGGTGCATCCACTACTGCCTGGAGCTCTGCAAGGGCGCGCTGAACGCCTGCCATAGCCGCCGCCTCGGCCCGCCGCGCCTCATTCCTGGCGGTGACTGCTTTGAATGCCACCGTCTGGTTCTGCGCATAGACCGCAACCACGGTCACAACCAAGGCCATTGCTGCCAATGCGATGATGAACGAAACTCCTCTCTGACGCCTCATTCGGAAGAGCCTCCCGCGGTCACCGGGTTGTCCGGCGTGACGTCGCTGAGAGGGAGTCGGACGACAAAAATATGCTCGACTGAATCGCTTGTCCTGGAGTAGGTCACTCGAACCGCCGCAGGAAGCCGTGGGACATCCATCGCTGTCGAATCCCAAGTCAGATCCCAACTTTCGCCATTGTAAAACTCAAAGGAGATTGAATCAATATCGGGATCCAGCGAGGACTCGAACCCGCCTTGTGACGAGTCTCCATCCGCAGGGGTTTGTTTTCTCAAATAGAGTCCCGTTGAGACCGGAGCGTTACCGATAGCTGATTGCGAAATTGAAACTTCGGTTAATCCGCCCCGTGGTCCGTATGTCTGGTTCAGGGTTTCAAAGTCGTCCTGCGAAGTCACGAACTCCGCCGGCAATCGCTCGCCGAGAGAGGTGAAAACCAACCCCGCACCTGAGGTCGTGATGTTCTGATCGGTGTCTCCGGCAGCATCTCCGCCTAGGTAGTAGCTCGCTGGATCGGTTGTCACCGTCGAGAGACAAGCGGACGAGATGAGCGCTCGGAGCCTATCCTCAAACTGAGCATCGCGGGTTGCGGCTAGTCGGTAAGCCTTTGCCGAGGCGTTTTGCCGAACCGCGACGTAGGTCGCCTGACTCGCCGAAGCGGCGATGATGGCAGTGATCACAATTGCGACCATAAGCTCGATCAAAGTAAGACCGCGCTTCCTCATTCGGTTGTCTCCGGCGGGGTGAAAAGCAGTCCAGTTGCCCTTGCTTCTTGGCTGGTAGTGTCACCATTCGATTTCTTTGCGGTCACAAGAATGGTGTCTAGGCTGTCGATACCCGAGGGCTGAACATCGACTGTGAACCCATAGTTTGGTTCCCCATACTCTTCGAAGTCACCATCGGTGGCGGTGTTCGCACCGTCCCCCAACGCTATGATTTCATCCAGCTTCATGTGCGCCAAATGGCTGAGTTTTTCGGACTCTCGCATCCGAATCTCCGTCTGGCTCATGGATCCAATCGCGCTCATGCCCGCAGTTACTCCAACCCCGACCAGAACAGCGGCGGCGAGCGCCTCCATGACAGTAAAACCACTAAGTCGTTGTTTTCTGTTCAAGGTCTCCCGCCTCCCACTCTGATTGGTCTTGCACTGTCGGAGCCCCACGGTTCACCGTTACATTGCCTTCCTTTGTGATCACTAACCCAAAAACAACGCCGTTCTGAGTAAAACTCGCCGTCGTTGCTTCCGCAGTTCCGTCTCCAAAAAATCGAACTGAAAAGTCCGAAGTTGTCTCCGATGAGGAGCCTTTAGATACATCAGAAACGGTCCAAGGATTCAGCAAGGTTTGCTCGGTTGGTGACGTGGTCTCCCCTGTCGCCCCATCGGCTTCTTCTGCTTCGTATTTCAGAGCGTTTGTCGTGTCGTCATAGGTGAGCACATACACGATTCGACCCCTGACCGCTGCCGAATGTGCTTGCTCGGCAAACGTCTCGATGGTCTGAGAATCTCTGAGCGTCCGTTGACTATCCTGAAACGCAACCAGGCGTGGCGCCACCAGGCTTGCGAGTAACGCAAGCACTGCTGAAACCAGCATTGCCTCTAACAGGGTAAATCCACGACGACGCATCAAAACGTTCCTTACAGATCCATGTTCGTGACGTCGTCGTCGGTGTTCGCTTGCTTATCCTTGCCGTAGCTTCGGATCGTGAACGAGTCGTCGCCTGCCATACCTGGCCAGGAGTACTCATACGGCATCTTCCAAGGATCTTCAATAATGTCCTTCTCGACGTAAGGTCCCTTCCATCCATCTGCATCCGAAGGAGGCATTGTGAGTGCTTGAACTCCTTCTTCTGAAGTTGGGAAGCGGTCGCAGTCCAGCCGGAATCGCTGAAGAGCGCTACCGATGACGGATATGTTGGACTTTGCTGCCGCGTTCTTGGCATCATCGCCCGCGCCAAGAAGACGAGGAACGACCAGCGACGCCAGAACGGCGATGATCAAGATAACGACCATAAGCTCCATGAGCGTAAAGCCGCGTGTGTTACGAGTTTTGCGAGAGAGTTTCATGTTTCACTTCACGAGAGTTGCCGAGTTAAGAATTGGTACCAGGATAGCTAGAACGACAAAACCAACGAAAACGCCCATAAAAAGAACGATCATTGGTTCTACCAAAGATGTGGCGCGTCGTAAGCCATTATCTACCTCAAAATCGAGTGCATCCGAGACGCGTGTGAGCATCTTTGGAAGGTCGCCGGTTTCTTCTCCGACCGCGACCATGTGGGTCAGAACGGCTGGGAACGCGCGGGTATCTCGCATTGCTTCAGCGATAGGGCGTCCTTCGCGGACGGCGTCGCGAACTTCGATCGCCGAGCGTCGGAAGACGCGGTTACCCGCGGCGATTCCCGCAAGTTCAAGGGCGTCGAGAATTTGGACTCCACCAAAGACCAGCGTACCGAGGACGCGCGCAAACCGGGAGACGGTCGCTTTCTGAATGATTTTTCCGATGAGCGGAATCTTGAGCATGATCCGGTCGCGGATTTCTGCGCCTGCTTCGGTCGCAGTCCAAAGTCGGTAGAGGACAACTGCGCCGATAATTCCACCAATAATGATGAGCCAGTTGGTCGAAATAAAGGCTCCGGAAGCCATCAGGATTTTGGTGGGAGTTGGAAGCTTATCGCCCTGGGCTTCAAATGTATCGCTCAACTTCGGAATGACAAAGGTGAGAATGAAGATGACGACCATAATCGCGGTTCCGCCGAGGATGGACGGATAGACCATGGCGGAGGCGATTGTGCTTCGTCTTGCGACTTCCTTTTCTTGAAACTCTGAGAGTCGCGCCGCAACTTCGGCGAACTGCCCAGAGGCTTCACCGGCTTGCAACGTCGATGTGAAGACCTCTGGGAAGACCTTCGGGTACTTCCCGAGTGCAGCCGAAACGGATGCGCCGCCCCGGACGTCTTCGAGAGCCGCCTCGGCCACTTCGGTCAAGTACTGATTCTCTGACTGCTCCGCAACAACCTGAAGAACTCGATCCAACGGGAGCCCAGCATCCGCAAGGTCTGCCATTCGGCGAGAAAACATCGCCATATCGGCTCTGCTCGGCTTGCCGCGCGTTTTCTTTTCCTCTCCGCCACCAAAGCCTGACCGAGCTGCTTGCTCGTTGAGATCAAGCAGGAAGCTACCCGTTTGAGTCAGCTGAATCACTGCGGCTTCACGAGTGTTCGCCTCTACAAACCCACTCTTTCGCTGCCCGGATGGTTCCAGGACAGTAAACGCGTAAGTCGCCAATTAAAGCTCCTCCCTCTGGCAAACCCGCAGGACTTCGTTGGGCGTGGTTTTGCCAAGCAAAACGTTTCGTTTTCCGTCGCTGAGCAAAGGCACAAGCCCCTGATTCTTGACTGCATAAGCTTTGATCTCGTTCGCCGATTGACGATCGACAACCATCTTCTTGAGGGCCTCGTCCATCACAAACAGCTCGTAAAGTCCCTGCCGACCTTTATATCCCGACCCGCCACACTTCTCGCATCCTGCGCCCTTTCGGAAGTTGGCGGTTTTGAGATCCTCTTCGGTAATCCCGAGAGCGTGGATAAATTCAACGCTTGGTGGTCCGCAAGGCTCAGCGCAGTTGGAGCAGATGCGACGCACAAGCCGCTGGGCGACAACGCCAAGAAGGGAAGAAGAGACCAGGAAGGGCTCGACGCCCATGTCAAGCAATCGAGTGACTGCGCCTGGCGCGTCGTTAGTGTGCAGCGTAGAGAACACCAAGTGACCCGTAAGAGAAGCGTGAATCGCGATTTCTGCTGTCTCAAGGTCACGGATTTCTCCGACCATGATGACGTCAGGGTCTTGACGAACGATGGAGCGAAGTCCAGCCGCGAAGGTCAACCCGATATTGGCTCGAACCTGCATCTGTCCGATTCCCGAGACTTGATATTCAACTGGGTCTTCAACCGTGAGGATGTTCGTCGTTGGACTCCAAATCTCGCTGAGAGAGGCGTAAAGCGTTGTCGACTTACCGGCACCCGTCGGTCCGGTAGCAAGGATGATTCCGTATGGCTGACCGATAACCTTTCGGTATCTCTCCAACACCTCAGGCGCGACGCCAAGCTCTTCGAGACCCATCATCGCAGTTCCCTTGTCGAGAATACGCATAACGGCTCGCTCTCCGTAAACCGTCGGAAGGATCGAGACGCGAACGTCAATCTGGCGCCCTGCGATGGTGATCTTGATGCGACCGTCTTGAGGCAATCGCCGCTCGGCGATGTTCATCTCACCTAAAATCTTGATGCGCGAAATGAGCGCTGCATGCATCCGCTTTGGCGGCTTCATGGATTCGTGGAGCATGCCATCCACGCGGAACCGGACTTTGACGTCTTTTTCGTAGGGCTCTATGTGGATGTCCGAGGCCCCGTCACGAACTGCTTGGGCAAAGAGCAAGTTGACCATCTGGACAACCGCGGTTTCCCCTGCCATCTTCTGGAGGTCAGCAAGGTCAGTAACATCATCACCATCAACGACGGAATCTGCATCGTTGGAACCGGAAACCTGGCTCAGAATCTTCTCAAGGAAGATTTCTTCGATCTTCTCTTTCAGTTCTGCCGGGTCGGCCAAAACTGGCTCAACTTCCGATTGCAAAAGCACTTCCAAATCGGAAACTGCAGGAAGGGAAGCAAGCGATCCAATGGCAACCAACATCTTCCCGTCAATTCGCTCCAGCGGAAGAACCTGATTCTTGAGAGCAAATTCGCCCGGAATGAGTTCGATGAGGGCCGTGTCTAGTTTGCGTCCTTCGAGGCGCACTTGCTCAAACGGCATCGGGCTGGAATCTGTGGTTGCGCTCATCGGGAACTTACAGAATAACGCACTACCCCCCCTCATTGTTCGCAAGATACAACGAGAAATCAGAACTGTGCCAGATTGCGACCTTGAAAGGGGCATTCTCCGAGCAGGCATTCATCGTTGAAGAAGCTTGGCATCGGCGCCTTCCAGCTAACGCTCGAAAGTAGAATAGGCGCGTGCTTAGCCTAGCCCTCGCCGCCAACCTTGCGCCCAATCTCGTTGTTATCTTTGTCGATGACATGGGCATTGGTGACTTGAGTTGTTATGGGCAGAAGGCGTACAAAACCCCGAACCTGGATCGAATGGCCCGCGAGGGTGTGCGGTTCACAGACTTCTATGTCGCATCTCCCGCCTGCACCCCGTCTCGTGCTGCACTCTTGACGGGTTGCTACCCAACACGCATTGGCCTCCCCCAAGTGATCAATCCCGACAGTAAAATCGGCCTAAACCCGGATGAGACCACGATAGCCGAAGTCGCGAAGTCGAAGGGTTACAAGACTGCGATTTTTGGGAAGTGGCATCTTGGCGTGGGGAACCTCATGCCAAGGACCCACGGTTTCGACGAGTTCTATGGCATCCCCTACTCCCATGATATGTGGCCACCCAACAAGAATGGCACCTGGCCGCCGCTGTTCGTGTTCAATGATGAGACTCAAGAGCGCGAGATCAAAACGTTGGACGACCAGGCTGAACTGACGAACCAATTCACTGAGAAAACGCTGAACTTCATCTCTCGCAATCGGTCGAATCCGTTCTTCGTCTACCTTCCTCTGAACCAGCCCCATGTCCCCATTGCTCCCTCGCCGAAGTTTCTTGGCAAGAGCAAAGCGGGCCTTTACGCCGACCAGATTTTGGAGATCGATGACACCGTGGGACGAATACTTAACCACCTCAAGAAGCTAAAGCTTGACCGCAAGACGATGGTGATGTTTAGCTCTGACAACGGTCCGTGGCTTCCTTACGGGAATCACGCAGGTTCGGCGGGAATCTACCGGGAAGGGAAGGGAACAACCTTTGAAGGCGGCTTCCGCGAACCTGGAATCTTCTGGATGCCTGGTACTCTGCCCGCGGGAAAAGTGCAAACCGAAATGGCATCCACTATGGATATTCTTCCTACCTTCGCCGCGCTCATCGGCGCAGAGCCGCCTGAGAAGGAGATCGACGGGCACAACATAATGCCTTTGCTCAAGTGCGAGGAGGGGGCACGAACCCCCTGGAAATGGATGTACTACTTCTGGCCAGCTGAACTCCAAGCCGTTCGAAGTGGGGACTGGAAACTGCACGTTCCGCATAGTCATCGGCATCAGAACCATCCCGTTGGAAAGGACGGAAAGCCTGCCGGAGAAACGACTGAGAAGCACGATCTTGCGCTCTACAACCTAGAGGACGATCCCAGTGAAACAAAAAACCTAGCCGCCGACCACCCCGAAATCGTCGTCCGCCTAACCCGCCTCTTCTCTATCGGAAGAAACGAGCTCGGCGATGCGCTAACAAAGTCCATCGGCGGCTCCAACAGGGCGCCCGGCACAGTCAAGCTCTAAGGAAAATCGCCCCGAGTAAAAATTGACTCGGGGCGATCGGTGTGTCATTTGAATCACTGCTTCGGTTCAGCGGCCATCAAGTACTGAATGACGAACGACCGGTCCTTGGAGGAGGTGAGCTGTAACCACTCTTTCTTGATCTCCCCCGCATCTTTGCTATTGGCGTCGCGAAAGACCAGTTCCTTGAGGAAAAGGAATCTATAGGGGGCGGAGAGGCTTTGAAAGGCAGATCGGACACTATCTGGACCACTAATGGGCAGCGGTGTGGGACTTCGGAGCCTGTAATGAAGTGCCAGTGGGCTCGTTTTGTTCTTTGCCAGGGCTTTTGCGATTATCGTCTTTCCCTTTTCGATGGCCGGGTCGTCGGTGTCAAAGATCGTTCCTTCAACCATCACTCGCTTGCCATTCACTAGAACTGGCTCATAAGCCTTTCTGCCAGCATCAGTACGCATGCGGATCAGCGGAGCGCACGTCTGCAACCACCATCCTTGGAGTAGCTTCGTGCTCGTGGCGGAGTACTCCTTCGATGCAAGTCGGTCTATCCGCATGCCATATTGCGAAAGTTTGATAGTTGTTAGTCTCTTCCTGGTGCTTCCCTGCAAAAGGAGGCAGGCGTAAAAGACCTTCGCCGCTGAAACCTCATTCGACTCTGGCTCTCTCGTTCGCATCAAATCCTTGAATTGAGCTTCAAGAGATTCCACGCTTCTTGATTCCAGCAATTTTGCACACGCTACAGTTACGTTTTGCTCAATGTCTCTGAGTTGGAGGTGTACAGCTAAGACGGCCAAGGGCATCATGGGTACACCAACGCGCCGTTCAACGGTCCCGATGTCCAAGTGAAGGTCTCGGAGTAACCAGTTAGCTCGAATTCACACCCATCCCTTACGTAGCCTTGATTGCCATATCGCTCGAATGAATACTTGGTTACAGTTCCAAGCGGTAGAGCCCAGTAAGTTCTATGAGTACCTCCCGGTACAGTAATTTCACCTTCAATACTCTTACTCGAACTGACGGTGACCGACCCTGATTTTGTATAGCTACCACCAAAGTGGAAGTCTATCATCTTTATCGAGAATCCTAGGCTGCCCTCACCCGAAGCTTCCCACCCCTCGGTTGAACTCACTGAGTTGGAGACAGTTATTGTCCACTTCTCGGTAGTTGGAGCGTCTATTCTGAGCAGTACGGCGGGATCGTGGGATCCTGTGTAGTCTGCGAATGTTTCATGAACCCGGTAGAGTTTCTGAGTAGGTGCCGCTCCTTTTGATTTTTTGCTTTCGGCTTCCAAGTGAGCTGTCATTTTATACACACACGAATCGCTGATCATATTCTGGGAATCGCTAGCTTGAACAGTGGCTGTAAAGGTCTTCGTTCCAGGGGTCATGTTGTCTTCTCCCATGACTAAAACATCTGATGAGTCAAAGCCAATTAAAGTGGCCCAGCTCGTTGAACTTGCAAGGTTCGTTGGAGCCTTGCTCACGCTAAAAGAACCGCTAGTGTTCCAAGTGCTCCAAGGTCCGTAAAGCATTGCTTCCATCGTGGTTGCAAAGTCCCAGTCGTACCAGTTGACAAATGACGGTGAAGAAATCACGGAATCGCCGTAAACTACTCCATCTCCTCCCCTTGCTGTGAGCTCGTCATCCTCCAAGAAGTTGCTTACGGCTTTTGGTGTTCCATTGACCATAACTCTCCGATAGGTCGTCCCCCTATCCGATGTGATACCCACAGCCCAAGGACTTTCCGCTGCCGAGTATTGGGACTGGACGCTGATGTAGCTGATTCCAGAGGCAGTTCCCTTGATTTTTGTCTCGAACTTAACCGTCGAACCGGAAACCTTGAACTTTCGATATCGAGTTCCGCTAGAGGACTTGCTCGTCACAATGCCGTAGTAACCAACCGTAGTTCCTCCAACTTCTGTGTGCCCTAGTCCGTTCGATGCGGAAGCAGAGCCTGCGCCGTAGAGGGCCTGTGAAGTTGATAGTGACCCCATCGCGACCTTTAATTCAGTGGGGGCCGAGCCAGAGCCAGTCCAAGTGAAAGTTGTCTTAACCTTTAGATCAAGGTTAAGGGCGGCGGATAAGTACGTAGGCTGACTCGCCCCGGGCGGAGTGTAGGAAACACCGGCACCCGAAAAGAACTGATTTGGGTTGGTCACTGGTTGTGGCATTACTGCCATACGGTCAACATGAACCGGATCAACGGTCTGACCGCCTCCAGGCAGGTTTCTTACCGACCAGCCATCATACATGCACGTTCCGGTTACTTGGTAGCTGACACTCCAGCCCCCCCCCCCCCGGTACTGCCGCCGCCACCGGAGGTTCCACCTCCTCCGCTCCCACCGCCCGGCGGTGGTGCGATCTGTGCGAGCGATGACGATGCCGTAATCCCACAAGTTACGAGTATTCCAAGTTGCGTGAATAGGTTCATGAAAGTTCCCCATCACTACTATAACAAAAAAAAACGCCGTACTTTACGATAAGAAAATCAAAAAAATATCCCCATGCCAATACGACATGGGGATGTCTATCCTCATCCTACTTCCCGAAGGAATTAGAGGATGATTTCGGTGACGGAGCCCGCACCGACGGTTCGTCCACCTTCTCGGATGGAGAACTTGGTTCCAACTTCAACCGCGATTGGGTTGATGAGGGTGATGGTCATCTGGACGTTGTCGCCAGGCATACACATCTCAGCGACTGCGCCGCCTTGGCCTCGGATCTCGTCGATGGTACCGGTAACGTCAGTCGTTCGGAAGAAGAACTGAGGTCGGTATCCAGGAACGAATGGGGTGTGTCGTCCGCCCTCTTCTTTCGAGAGAACGTAAACTTCGCCCTTGAACTGGGTGTGTGGCTTAACGGTTCCTGGCTTACAGATAACCATTCCGCGCTCGATTCCTTCTCGGTCGATACCTCGGAGGAGAAGACCGACGTTGTCGCCAGCTTCACAATAGTCGAGGGTCTTTCGGAACATTTCGATACCGGTACAGATCGTCTTGCGACTGTCTCGGAGACCGATGATCTCGACTTCTTCCATCGACTTGAGCTGACCTCGCTCGACACGACCCGTCGAAACGGTTCCGCGACCAGTGATCGTGAAAACGTCTTCGACAGCCATCAAGAATGGCTTGTCCTTGTCTCGCTCTGGAGTTGGGATCCAAGCGTCGACAGCATCCATCAAGTCGGTGATCGACTTAACGTTCTTCTCGGTGTAGTCTACAGTTCCACCCTCGACTTGGTCGAGAGCCTTTCGTGCGGAACCGATGATAACCGGGGTGTTGTCGCCGTCGAAGCCGTACTTCGAAAGCAGCTCGCGGATTTCCATTTCGACAAGCTCGAGAAGCTCGGCGTCGTCGACTTGGTCAGCCTTGTTGATGTAAACAACGATGTAAGGAACACCAACCTGGCGGGCCAGGAGGATGTGCTCTCGCGTCTGTTGCATAGGACCGTCGGTACCTGCAACAACGAGGATTGCTCCATCCATCTGCGCAGCGCCGGTAATCATGTTCTTGATAAAGTCGGCGTGGCCAGGACAGTCGACGTGCGCGTAGTGTCGCGTATCCGTCTCGTACTCTTGGTGCGAGATGTTGATGGTTATTCCTCGTGCCTTTTCTTCAGGTGCCGAGTCGATTTCGTCGTATCGGCGTGCCTGGGCGAGGCCCTTGGTCTGGAGAACGCCGGTAATTGCGGCGGTCAAAGTGGTCTTGCCGTGGTCAACGTGGCCGATGGTGCCGATGTTGACGTGCGGCTTCTTTCGTTCGAATTTAGCTCTAGCCATTTTGTTTTTTTCCTAAATTGGGATCAGGTTGAGGGCGACCCGTCGCCCAACTTCGGTCCGACCCACACCGCACGGCAGGGCTACAGACAAGCGAGAAGTATACCGCTGGATGTTAGGCGGACGCAAGGAACCACCTGCGAAACAACCAGCGAATGTTTAGGATATCCGTTGACAATTTGCCAGAACGTGACTTATTCAGTTTTCCAACTTGAGTAGGTGCATGAGTTCTCTTCTTCTATAACCAGGTGCATGCCAAGTCTCCTAGCCACACCTCGCGATGGAAGATTTTGTGGGTGACATTCAATTCTGTACTCGGGCATTGCCATGTTCGCCATGAGTTGTCTCACGGCCTCGGTGGCAACTCCTTTGCCTTGCCAACTGGGCTCGATGCTGTACCAAAGCCAGCCGACCTGGCCATCTCGACGGAGTCCAACTCTGCCAATCATTTGTGTTGTCCCCAGGTCACAAACCACTCGCTCGACATACTCCTCAGTGTCATGGATCGCCTCCTCGACATATTTTTGGGCGGTTTCAGGTGTTCGTGCCTCAAAGTCTTGGTACTGCACCATATCAGGTTTAGACTCGACTTCTGCAAGCCAAACCCAGTCCCCTGGTTGGAATCGCCTCAGAGAGACTTTCACACTAGCACCACGCTTTCCTGTTCATTCGGATCTGTCCGGGCGATAATGGCGACTGCCCGATGTTCAGTTGGATTGTAGGGACGGTGCGGCACTCCGGCGGGAATATATAACGTAGTCCCCAGCTTCCACTCGATCACGGTGTTCTAGGTCCTGGCCGTGCACAAACTCGGCGACTCCCTCAAGCATATAGATCGCAGTTTCGTGATTCTCGTGAAAGTGGGCGACGGCAGATGCTCCCGGAGGCATCACCAACATATGCATACAAATCGCCTTGGAGCCTACGGACTCGGCGGAAATTCCCGAAGAATAGTCGAGGCCCTGCTTGCCTCTAAACTCCGCTGACGTTCGAACAACCTTGCACTCCTTCATGCCCATGAGTGTATCAACCAGGTCCCAGGCATGCATGCGAGGAGATCGCTAGAATTTCAACTACTTAGCAAAGTTAAGTTCGACGTTGAGTTTGACATTTTCATAATCTGTACTTAACAATGGGGTCGTAACTTTATTCCTTGGGGCGCTACTGCGTTCCAATTGGAGACCTATTCATGCTACGTCGCGCATTCACTCTTATCGAGCTGCTCGTTGTTATCGCAATCATTGCGATCCTCGCTGCTATCCTTTTCCCCGTATTCGCTCAAGCTAAAGTTGCTGCGAAGAAGACCGCTGACCTTTCCAACCTCAAGCAGATCGGAACCGCTTCCATGATCTACACCGCCGATTACGACGATGTTTACATGCAGCAAACCGGAATCAGCTGCGATAACGAGTGGAACTACAACTCACGAATTTACTTCCCATCTAACTGGAACATCACCGCAAATGCCGCTGAAGCAGGAGGCTGCATGCGACGAATCCGAGGTGGACGAGATGCCGCTGGTAACTCAATCCAACCCTACACCAAGAACCAACAGATGTTCCAAATGCCGGATGCTCCAGTTGTGGAAATCGGAGGTGGTGATTTTAACACTGCAGCTACTAACCTAGCTGTTCAGCCAACCAACATGTCCTACAGCTTCAACGGTCTTCTTGGAACCAGCTCGGCAACCGAGCCAGTGTCCCCAGCTACCGTGCCGATGTGGTGGCCAATGTTCGGTAAGAAAGCAGAGCGCGGCGGTGGATACACCAACCCGTTCCTCATCTGTGCAATCGAAACGGCTCAGTGCAGGTTCAACGGTGGCGGTCCAGTCGTTGCTGACGTTTCATCTTGTAACGTTGGACGTGATGATCGATCAACCACTAATCCAAACGGGATCCAGTCGAGCTTTGGAAACGTCTCCTACGGATCCACCTGGTGTTTCAACAAGACCCAAAACTGGGTTTATGCTGATGGCCACGCTAAGACCCGACCTACCGGAACGGGTGCAGCTAACTTGGATCCGTTCGTTGCTGCTGGAACCTACCTGCAAAATGGTGTGCCTAGCCAAAGCAACATCTACATCGACAGTCAGTGCCACGTGCCACTGTTCCGACCAGACCGACTGCCAAACTAATCCGATGAGTGCACGCTTGCTCATCGCAGTTCTTGCTGCTCTCCTTGCCTTCGGGTGCGGGAGCAGCGAGACAGTCTCAGAAACAAAGGTCTCCCCATCGGGAGAAATGGAAGGTAAGGAACCAACGTTTACAATGGTTCCTTCCCAGAACGATCCAAACTACAAAGCCGGAAAGTAGTTGCTAACAATGCCCATCGTTCAGTAAGGATCGGTGGGCTTTTTCATGCCCGAAGGTACTTTGCGCCCGTGTGCGTTGTGAGATGAAATAACAAAAAGAGCGGGGCAAGAGTTTTCTCTCGCCCCGCTTTTGCTTTCACCCGATACGACTGCCCGCTCGAGAGTGTCCAGCGTCTGAGTCAGTGAGCTAATGGTTTACTACTGCTTGACGCCCAGCTTGTATGGATCCCATGAAGAGGCTGATGGCCGATTAATTAGATCGTCGATCACTCTGATATAATCCTGCGTTTTGGCATGAGTGTCGGCAAAGACCACGTTGAGATTGCCGTTGAAGATTCCCTTCGCCCGCTTCTCGACCGCAGCAGTTGAAGCCGCATCGGTTAGATAAAGTTGCCCTGTTGCCACGCCAGTGTTGCTGAAGCTGAGACCGTAGTTGACGTACTTCCAATAATGGAAGTAGTAGTCTCGAGTATCGGCATATGAAGTTGGGTCCGCCGGATTGAGTCCACTGGTGTCTCCAACCAATAGGCCGTCCATCACCTTTGCCCCATTACGGACGTAGCGCGGTAAAACGTTGTAGTATCGGGAATTCATCATCAAGTATGTGTCTGCCGGCTGGTCAATGGCAGTTGCACTGAGTCCAACCGTTCGAACAGCACTTGCTAACGACGCTCCGGAAGGAAACATGTAGTTATTCACTCCGTAACTGTTTTGACCGCCGTAACTACAACCATCTCCAACATTCTGATTATCATCATCACCCACTGCAGGGTCGCAGCTCAGGTTTGTGTTCACCCAGGCTTGTGGATTACCTGGACTTTTCCACATGTCGTTGTTCTTGACATAGGGATGGAGAAGCTGGTTGAAGAACACTCGGCCAGCACTGTTTCCGGTGATGTTCGGATGAGGCGAGTACGGATTTGGGGTGTTTCGCGTTCGATACGGAGGCAACACATCGTCTGCATCCGCTAGATAGATCTGTAGTGCCGTTCCGATCTGCTTCTGATTGCTGAGATCAGACGTCTTTTTGGCGGCGAGTTTTGCTTGAGCGAAGACCGGGAAGAGGATCGCTGCGAGGATCGCAATGATCGCTATGACGACGAGAAGTTCGATGAGAGTAAAAGCCTTTTTCATCCAGTTGCCTTTGTGAACAACAGTTCTCCACAATGATGAATAGCCAGTGTTAATCTGAGGTTAGCATTTGATTAACAGGTTGAGAAGAGAGCGAAACGCGAGCAAGTGGAAAAAGGAACCCCCAAACAAAGAAACGCTGGGCAAGTTATCTTGCCCAGCGTTGCAGATTACTGATTCGGGTGAGTGACCTTAGCCGCGTCCGCCCTGAGCCTTCGAAATGATCTCGTTCTCGACGTTCTTCGGAACGATCTGGTAGTGCGAAGGGGTGACGTTTGGAGCAGCTCGCCCTTGAGTCAAGGAGCGCAGAGTTGTAACGTATCCGAACATCTCAGAGAGAGGGACGAACGAGTTAATGATCGTCACGCCACCTGGAGCTGATTCCTGACCTTGCATCTGACCACGTCGTCCTGAAATGTCGCCGATAACGTCTCCAACGTAGGTATCCGGAGTCGTTACTTCGACCTGCATAACTGGCTCTTTGATGATCGGGCTAGCCTTCTTCATCGCTTCCTTGAAAGCCAGAATTCCGGCTTGCTTGAACGCGTTTTCGTTGGAGTCAACGTCGTGATAGCTACCCTCGGTAACCGTCACCTTGACGTCAACGACTGGGTAACCAGCCTGAACGCCCGCCAGAAGTGCTTCTCGAACACCCTTTTCAATCGCCGGGATGTACTCCTTAGGAATCGAACCACCAACGACCTTGTTCTCAAAGACGAATCCTTGACCAACCTCAAGCGGCTCAATGTTCAACCAGCAGTGGCCATATTGACCGTTACCACCCGTTTGTCGGATGAATCGGCCTTCGCCCTTTGCCTTCGCCGAGATGGTTTCTCGGTAAGCAACCTGCGGCTTGCCCTGGTTTGCCTGGACGCCAAACTCTCGGTTCAATCGGTCAACGATGATTTCAAGGTGAAGCTCACCCATTCCAGAAATGATCGTCTGACCGGATTCGATATCGGTCTGAACGCGGAAGGTCGGATCCTCTTGAGCAAGTCGTGCAAGTGAGGTGCCCAGCTTCTCCTGGTCTGCCTTCGACTTCGGCTCGATTGCGATCTGGATAACTGGTTCAGGGAACTTGATTGCTTCAAGTGCAACTGGCTTCGCAGGATCGCAGATGGTGTATCCGGTGATGACGTCGCCAAGACCGATAACGCCTACGATTTCTCCCGCAAATACCTCTTCCAAGTCCTTTCGGTTATTGGCGTGCATTTCGAGGATTCGACCGACGCGCTCGCTTCGGGTTCGAATCTCGTTCGTGGAAGGATCTCGGTAAACGATCGAAACTGGTGACCCCTTCTTGAGAGAACCTGAGTAGACGCGAAGGAAGGTCAGACGGCCAACAAACTTGTCCGACATGATCTTGAACGCAAGAGCGCTGAACGGCTCTTCGTCGCTGATCTTTCGCGTCATCGGCTCTTCGGTGTCTGGGTCGACACAGTCGACTTCAACTCGCTCCAAAGGAGACGGAAGGAAGTCGCAGACCGCGTCGATCATGGCCTGAACGCCCTTATTCTTGAATGACGATCCGGAGATCATTGGGAAAATCTTGAGTGCAATCGCGCCTTCTCGAAGTGACTTTCGCAGTTCTTCAACGGTGATGTCTTCACCTTCAAGGAACTTCATCGCGATCTCGTCATCGTAGTCGCCGATGCTCTCGATCATCTTCTCTCGCCACTCTTTCGCCGCTTCCATCATGTCCGCAGGAATCGGTCCGACTTCAAAAACCTTGCCGTCGTCGTTCTTGTAGATCGTGGCTTCCATGGTGATCAGATCGACGTAGCCCTGGTAATTGCCCTCAGCTCCGATAGGAATCTGGATTGGCGAAACGTTTGCACCGAGTCGCTCTCGAATTCGGTTATAGACCGAGAAGAAGTCAGCACCAATTCGGTCCATCTTGTTAACGTAAATAACGCGAGGAACCTTGTACTTGGTGGCCTGTCGCCAAACGGTTTCTGATTGGGGCTGGACGCCGCCTACTGCGCAGAACACAGCAACGCATCCGTCGAGGACGCGAAGTGATCGCTCAACTTCAACCGTGAAGTCAACGTGACCCGGAGTGTCAATAATGTTGATCTTGAACTCGTGGTCTGAGTTGTTCTTGCCGCCGTCGGTTTCGAAGCGCGTGCGCTTCCAAGCGGCGGTCGTAGCAGCCGAGGTAATGGTGATACCGCGCTCCTGCTCCTGCTCCATCCAGTCCATGGTTGCCGCACCATCGTGCACCTCACCAATCTTGTGGGTTCGTCCGGTGTAGTAGAGGATTCGCTCGGTTGTTGTTGTCTTACCAGCGTCAATGTGCGCGGCAATGCCGATGTTCCGAACGAGGTCGAGTGGGTGGCTACGGGGCATGGTTTCTTCTCTTCTCTTGCGAGTTTTGTTGTTTCTTTCGTGATGTGACCCCGGCCGTTTGGCCGGGGTCTAAGTGTTACTACGTCAGGATTAGAAGCGGTAATGCGCGAAGGCTCGGTTGGACTCGGCCATTTTGTGAGCATCTTCTCGCTTCTTAATCGCGGATCCGTTGTTGTTGAAGGCATCGAGTAGCTCATTGCTGAGTTTCTCGACCATCGACTTACCTGATCGCTTTCGGGCGGCGGCGATCAACCAGCGGAATGCCAGCATTCGTCGTCGCTCAGGGCGAACTTCCATCGGGACTTGGTAGGTCTGACCACCAACGCGTCGGGGTCGAACTTCGACTGCCGGCGTCACGTTGTGGATCGCCTTCTCAAACGCTTCGATTGCTGGAACGCCTGTCTTCTCTTCAACAATTTGCATTGCCTGGTAGAAAATGTATTCCGACTTTCCGCGCTTTCCGCTGAGCATCATTCGGTTGATGAACCGAGCTGCGAGTTCTGATCCGTAAATTGGGTCAGGAGCAATAAATCGTTTTGGAGCTGCACCTTTTCGTGGCATTACTTCTTACCTCCCTTGCCTGCTGGAGCGGCTGCGCCCGGCTTTGGCTTCTTCGATCCGTACTTAGATCGACCTTGGTTTCGCTTGCTAACACCAGCGGTCTGTTGCGTGCCACGAATGATGTGATAGCGAACGCCCGGAAGGTCCTTAACACGACCACCGCGGACGAGAACGACCGAGTGCTCCTGAAGGTTGTGTCCCTCTCCTGGGATGTAAGCGGTAACTTCGATTCCGTTCGTAAGTCGTACACGAGCGGTCTTTCGAAGAGCCGAGTTTGGCTTCTTAGGGGTCATGGTTCGCACGATGGTGCAAACGCCTCTCTTAAATGGGTTTTCTTTCAACGCCGGGCTCTTTGATTTGACCTTCGGCGCCTTTCGTCCCTTTCTAACTAGTTGGTTGACTGTTGGCATTTCTGATTTCCTGACGCCACTGCGCTCACTTTCGGTCAACAAAAAACCCTGCTCAAACCTTTCGGTTGACAGGGGGATTCGAGGTGATGTTAAAAAGTGTTTAACCAGTACCCAATCCCAATCTGTTGCCCTCCTGAACGATGGCGGTCTACGAAAGCGCGAGGCGCAATCTCAGACAGCATAAAGTGTGACGTATTCAAGTCAGAAATGTCAACGCCCGAAGGTCTACTTGGCTTTGTAGATCAGTGGAGTGTATTTCTTATCCAGCTCTTCGAACGAATACTTCTTCCGCTGCGCCTTCCACCAGGCTCCAGACTCTAAATTGCCGAACTTTGCGGAGTTGATGCGTTCGATTTCCTGGCGACCACCCGCTTCGTGAATGTAGCTACTGACGACTTGGTAACTGATTCTCAGTTTTTTGCCTTTGTGAAGGGCAAGAAAGTAGTCGGTCCCTCCGCCTCCGATGAAGAAAGATCGCTCTTGACCTTTCGAATCCTTGACGAGTGCGTGGAGATAATCTCCAGTCTCAAACCCGGTTACCGTTCCGCTGAGCCAGCGTGTAGCCTTGATGATGTCCTTCTGGTTGTCGGCCTTTTTCTGCTGTGCGAAGCTGGTCGCTCCAAGCGTCAAGACCAATACTGCCGATATCGCGATCACATTCTTCATTGTCTTACTCTACATCCTTTGGCCAACCGAAGTTGTCCTTTACTCCGAGCGGCCGAATCTTTGGTTTGCCCAATACGAACTCGCCTTTCGCCACTTTGCATGGGTAGCTGACCGATTGATACACCGGTGCCACGTTTTCATTTTTGGGAACTTCACCGATGACCCAGAACGACACGGATTCGCCAATAAACTTGCCGCCACCAACTTGGAATACGATTCCGGCTTGCTTCTTCGACTTCGCCTTGCTGGCATAGAACGCTTTCGAGTCGGTCTGCACTCGCTTGAGCATGCTGAGTTGGTTGCCAGACGCAGTGTTGACGAGGCTGAGCGCCCGAGGTTCCCACTTGCCGGCGTGCATCACTGCGGCGATCGTTTCAGACTTGTTGTAGGCCGCCACGACCCCGCCGTGATTCTCGCCATCAAAACCACTGAACCCTTTAAGTCGAGTCACTGCCTTACCAGTTTTCAGGTTCACCAAGTCATTCACGTCTGAAGTGCCAACCTGGACGTGATGGACTCCAAAAGTCTTCGAAGGCGAACTCGTGTCCGGAATAAGCTCCGAAGCCAGTGCCATGATCAAAATCATTCCCATATTCTATTCCGTAGACGCACAGTCCGCCGTTTCAGCACGACGATTCGTTAAAAAACTGTGCCTCGGACACATTAACCCAAGGCCTGTCCTAAATCCGGTGGCAGGTCGTCAATATTCCCAAAATCTTGCCGTCCAAAAAGTCGGGCAGCGTGGGACGTGTCATCAAAGACGTAAGAAGTCGTTCGCTAGATTGGAACCGCTCATGACTTCGTTGTGGGATCAACGGTCTGTTCTGCGTGAAGGGCAAGAGTCTCGAATGCCGGAGATGTGGAGATCGAAGTTAATTGTTGTCGATCTCCAGATTGAATCAGCTCGTTTTTTTGTCGTCACCCTCGGATCGTCAGACAAATCTGCAATTTCCCTACGATCCTATTCAGATTGACTCAAAGTCGAGAAACGGTACCAACGACAATAGGTTCGATGGTATCCAGCCAGTACTCCTTCTTCCCGTAATACTTGTGCAACAACGTCTCGTAATCCCGACTAAGCAGCGTCTCTGCGGTGTATTCGGGTGCCGCATGTATCTGCGCCTGAGTCAGGTTGAGTTTCACGATCTTCGTTCCGAAGCTGATGTGACTAATCCAATGAGGAGAGACCAGCACCTGCTTGCCTGGCAAAATCGCACCGGTGTCTACGACCAAGTATCGGACGGCCCAGGTTTCTTCATCAAGAACGAAGTCATTGACGTGGCCGATGTCTCCGTCTGAAGCCGACACATGATAGCCAGTGACTTCCGCCGAACTTCGCAAATCTGGATCCCAGGTCTCTGCCGGGAGCTCAACCACCATGCGGGCTGCAGAGTCACGAATAATCATCGGATACCCACCCCAAGCGTACGGCCCATTCCAATAAACCGGCCAGCCGTAGTAGTCGTAGTAGGTCTCTTCAAACTGCCGAGAGATCGGAACATGAGCTTCGAGGTTCGGTCCGTCCTGAACATCTTTCTTAGAAAGACTTAGCACCAAATGACGAGCCGAGTGATTCACCTCGATCATTGAGTACGGCGATATCAGAACTTTGTGTCCGATAAGCCAATTTCCGGTATCTACAACCGCATAGCGAATCGACCAGTACCGATCATCGAAGTAGAACTCCTTGATCTTTCCAAACTCTTCGCCGAAACTGGCAAGACTAAATCCTATAAGCCGATTGATGGTGGTTAGCATGAGATTCGTATCCCCTAACAGGGGATCTCTTACCTTCCAGCATGGCAATGTCCTAGCTGAAAAACCAGTCAGTGCTTTACCGCCCAACAATTGCCGTCAGTGCTTCGGCGGACACTTTATAGCCCTAGCCGCGACCACATCGAATCAACCTTCGCCACCACATCGTCCGCCATCGTGATGAGCTTCGGATACGGCCTTGAGAAGCCGTTTTCGCCTGGCCACTTATGGGTGCAGTCAAACCCGATCTTGCCGCCGAACCCTTCGGCAATCGAAGCATGGTCTAGCTGGTCGATGGGCCCTTTGTTCATCAACGTGTCGCGCGATGGATCGCAGTTTGCCCCAATTCGGAAGAGGCACTCGCCGATATCCTGCACGTTGCAGTCTTCATCGAAGATGAAGACGAACTTGGTGAACGAGAGTCCGCCGAGTCCCCAGATCGCGTTCATTACCTTGTAGGCGTGCCCCGGATACTTTTTCTTGATCGAGACAAACGCCATGTTGTGGAATGTCGCCTCAACGGGGAGGTTCATGTCGACAATCTCAGGAACCGTCAGGTTGATCATCGGCATGAAGATGCGCTCAACCGCCTTGCCCATCCAACCATCTTCCATCGGGGGTTGGCCGACGATGGTCGCGGGATAAATCGCCTTCTCGCGCATGGTGATCGCGGTGACGTGGAGGACTGGGAAGTCCTCTGCGAGTGAGTAGTAGCCGGTGTGATCCCCAAACGGTCCTTCGAGCTTTTTCTCGGTCGGGTCGATGTAGCCTTCGATGACGAATTCGACATCGGCGGGGACCATGACGTCGACGGTTTTACACTTGACGGTTTCGACCCGCTGCTTACGAAGGAATCCGGCGAAGAGCATTTCATCGATTCCGGGGGGTAATGGGGAGATCGCGGAGAAGTTGTAAACCGGGTCTCCACCCAGGACGACCGCGACTTCTAGGTTTTGCTTCTTCTCGGCAGCGTCTTCCATCTGGCGCGCGCCCGTCTTGTGCATCTGCCAGTGCATACCGCAGGTTCGTTCGTCGTGAATCTGGACGCGGTACATGCCGACGTTCCGCTTGCCGGTGTTTGGATCGTGAGTAAAGACGAGGGGGAGAGTGACGAATGGTCCGCCGTCCTCGGGCCAGCATGTGAGGACAGGAAGTTTGCGGAGGTCAATCTCGTCGCCTTGCCAAACGATTTCTTGGCAGGCGGCCTTTTTGACTTCTTTGGGTGGGATGTTCTTCATTTCCCCGAGAAGCCAGGGGAGCTTTTTAAGCGCTTCGATTGGTCCCTTGGGAAGTTCTGGTTTCAGAAGCTCGGCGATGCGTCCTGAGTGCTCCTCGAAGTCGTCGCAAGAAAGCGCCCAGCTCATCCGCTGGCGGGTTGCCATGGTGTTAATCGCGACGGGGAAGTCATATTTCCGCCGATCTGTCGGCCTCTCGGCCGGGTGAATCGACGGGTTCCGCATGACCGCGCTCTTCGGATTTGGGCTTGAGGTTCGGTGGGTTGGGCCGACGACATTTTCGAACAGCAGCGCTGGCCCGCCCTTCTTCACGACCCGATCCGTAATCTCGGTGATTTCCAGGTACGGCGACACCTCTTCCGTGATTCGTTTGAGCTGGCCCTTCGATTCAAGGAACTCCAGAAAATGTCGGTAGTCGCGGTAAGCCATTGGCAAGAGAGTCTACGCGATGGGAACTTTCAAAGTTTTGTGAAACTCCGTATCGCCGAGTATTTGCTGTTTGTTAGCTTGCTAGCTTTTCAAACAGCGCTGCTTCCAACTTCCCTCGAACCTCGTCAATCGTGATCTTCTCAAGAACCTCGGCCGCAAACGCGTAAACCAAAAGTCCCTGAGCCTCCGCCAGAGGAATTCCTCGGGCGCGAAGATAGAACAGAGCATCCTCTCGGAGCTGACCGATGGTCGCGCCGTGGGTGCATTTGACGTCGTCGGCGAAGATTTCAAGCTGGGGCTTGGTGTTCATCGTCGCGGTGGGTGAGAGCAGGATCGCCTGGTTGGTTTGCTTCGCGTCGGTCTTCTGGGCGTCTTCGTAAACGAAGATCTTGCCGTTGAAGACGCCAACGCCGTTGTCCTTCAGGATCGATTTGTAGACCTCGAACGACTGGCAGTTTGGCTGCGCGTGGTCGATTCGGGTGTGGTTGTCGATGATCTGTGATCCGGCGGCGACGTTCGCGCTGTTGAGCCAGGTTTCGCAGTGCTCACCACCAACGTAGGCGTTGATGTCGCAGCGCGACACCGATGCCCCAAAGTTGATATTGTTCGATGTGTAAACCGAGGTAGTTGCTTGGTCAACAAAGATGTTGGCAATGTGCGTCGATGCCAGGCTCTCGTTCTGAAGCCGGTTATGCTCGAGCCGTGCTGAGGCGGCCAACCGAACCTCGGTTACCGGAATCGTCACTCCGTTACCAGCAAAAGTGACGTAAGACTCAATCACCTTCGCCTCTGCGTTTTCACCCAAAACGATCAGGATACGGGGAAATGAGAGAGCAGCGACTTCTGAAGCCGAAACAACGTGGACGATATGAATCGTTCTCTCGACAGCAACATTCTTCTCGAGGAAGACCAAGGTCCCGTCGCCGAGATAGGCCGTGTTGAGATCAACAAAACGGAGGTCGTTAGTCGAGCCGAGACGTCCGTCGAAATGAGCAATCGAGCCGAGATGTGCTTTTATGTCATCTTCAAATTCGGTGGCCTCGCTGAACGAGCCAATGTAAGCCCCGTTCGGGAGCGAGTCAGTTGAAGACAAATCGGGCGCAAACTGCCCGTTTACAAAAACGACGGTGATCGCATCAACATCGCCAAGCAAAAGCCCCGAAACATCTTCCCGCGTCAGGTTGGCACCGTATCCGAAGCGGTACTTCGTCTCGGTCAGAGCGTGAAGAGGAGTGTATTTGAACTCCTCGTCGCGAGTCGTCGGAATGCCCGACTCTCGATAGCGACGAATCGCCGCCGCCCGAAGCTCTTCAAACCCAGGTAAGCCATCAACAGTAAGAACCGGCAACAGCTCGTCGTAAGCTGCGACCAGGGGATCTGAGCTCAAAGAAGTCGCCGTCATGCGCGCGCCGCCACTTCCTCTTTAATGAAGTCGTAACCCTTTTCTTCAAGCTCAAGGGCAAGCTCTTTGCCGCCCGACTTGACGATGCGACCATCCATCAAAACGTGGACGAAGTCAGGAACGATGTAGTCGAGAAGTCGCTGGTAGTGGGTGATCACCAAGATCCCCCGATCTCCGCCGCGAAGGGCGTTGACGCCGTTTGCAACGATCTTCAAAGCGTCGATATCCAGACCTGAGTCAGTCTCGTCCAGAACACAGAACTTCGGATCAAGCATCGCCATCTGGAAGATTTCGTTGCGTTTCTTTTCGCCGCCGCTAAATCCTTCGTTAACTGAGCGGGAAAGCATTGCCGGATCGAGCTCCATCAAAGCCGCCTTTTCCTTAACCAAAGCCATGAACTCCTTCGGAGGCATATCTTCTTGACCGTGATACTTGCGGATCGCGTTGATTGCCGAGCGAAGGAAATAGGTGTTGGTGACTCCCGGAATCTCGACTGGATACTGGAACGCAAGGAAAAGCCCTTCCGCCGCCCGCTCATCCGGCTCGAGTTCAAGCAAATCTTGCTCAAAAAGCTCAACCGAACCGCCCGTCACCTCATAGTCCGATCGACCGGCAAGAACCGAAGCCAAGGTCGACTTACCAGACCCGTTGGGACCCATGATCGCATGAACCTCACCTGGGTTAATGGTCAAATTGATACCCTTCAGGATTTCTTTTTCTTCAACGCGCGCAGAGAGGTCTGTAATTGTCAGCATGGGGTGCAAATGGTTCCTACGTATCATTGAGAATGAAAGTTGACTAAAAAGTCAAGGTTGACATTTGACGAACCCAGACTGCGTAGTAGTCGTCATATGAGATACTTCGGGATTCTTATGCGCCACCGCCTCTCTTTGATCGGATTTGTGATTCTTTTGATCGCTCTTATTGGTTGCGGCGGCGGAAGCGGACCCGGAGGTTCAACGGGGCTGAACTATCGTACGAACTGGACCCTCAACGGTTCGCCTGGACAGCTTTCGGGTCAATCTCAGCGCATCACAGTTCGAGACATGAACGGGGTAGACGTCACCAATGCCGTCCTTCGCAACCCCTCCGCAGGTACTGAGTCAGTTAACTTTTCCATCGCCAGCGGTAACTATCAAGTAATCGTCCAGCTGTTCTCCGGCTCAAATGCCGACGGAACACTGATCGGAGAAATCCGAAAGCGAATCTCGCTCAGCGGTTCGATGACCATGAATTCTGCCGTCGGGACCGCGATCAGCTCGATCGAAGTCTCACCCACAAACGCAACTGTACAAGTGGGTCGCGGAGAGGTCTTCGTGGCTGGCGGTCTTAACTCTGCCGGAACCTCAACCTTCATCGCCCCTAGTTCGCTCAACTGGACCGCTCTCGGGGGAGTTGGGACCGTGACCTCAGACGGCAGTTTCTCGGCTACCGCCACTGGTTCCGGAACCGTTCGCGCCACCTACAGCCCGCTCGCCATGAACGGGTCGGCTCTCGTCACTACAACTCCGAGCGGGGCGACTAAGAAGAAGTGGACCATCCTGGTTTTTCTTAATGCGGCCAACGATCTTCAATCGTTCTCGCAACTCAATGTGAACCAGATGGAGCAGGTCGCATCCAATCCAGACGTTCGAATCGTCGTCCAGTGGAAAAACTACCCAACCGCGTTTTCTGGCGGCCTTTTCGATGGCACTCGGCGCTACTTGGTGAAGCCAGATACCACCAGTGCAATTGCGTCCGAAATGCTTCAGGACATGGGCACCACGGTCGATATGGGTTCGCCCCAAACCCTCAACCAGTTCATTCAATGGGGCAAAGCCAACTATCCGGCTGATCGTTATGGAATCGTGATCTGGAACCACGGCAACGGCTGGCTCCGCTCTCCCGCGAAGGCCGAGTCGCGGGCCGTTAGCTACGACGATGAGAAGGGAACTTCGATCCAGATTTGGGATCTCAACCAAGCCTTTGGATCCGAACAGTTCGACTTTATCGCTTGGGACTGCAGTTTGATGCAGATGTTTGAGGTCGCATACGAAATCAGAGGCAATACCAAGTACGTTGTTGGTTCTGAGGAGTCTCCTCCCGGCGAAGGATATCCCTACCAGTTGGTCTTCAACAAATTCAGAGACAATCCGGACGACACAACCTTAAACCTGTGCAAAGGCTTTGTGGATGGCCCCCTCGCGGTGACTGCCTACCAGCTGCGTAAGATCACGCAGTCGGTTCTCGACACCTCCCAGTTCGCGCCTTTGGCTACCGCGCTCTCAACGTTCGGAACAGAGTTGAACACGAACAGCGTTGCGCTCACATCGCTCATCACTTCAACTCGTTCATCTGCACAATCATTCAGCCCGACATCGACTCGGCACTACCGAGATCTACTCGATGTCGCCAAACGAATCGAGCTTGGAACAACGCTCCCAGGTGTTCTTTCTTCGATCACCGCGCTCAAATCCGCCGCCGCAAACGCGATCGTTTATGAAGGCCATAACTCGAACTCCGCCAACGCAACCGGACTTGCCATTGACTTCTCGCCTGCCTCGACATTCAATGCGGCGGATTCCTTGGGAAATGTCCGAGCCACCGACTATGCCAAGCTGAAACTCGCTCAAGACACCCAATGGAACGAGTTCTTGACCATCGCTCCATAAAAAAAGGGCCCGCAACAGAGGCGGGCCCGATGGGCTTGGAGGGTTTTTCGTCCGGACTCTCGTAGGGTAAGCGGTCCGGATCTTGTTTTCGATGCCAACGGAGGCAAACCCGCTGACATATGAAGAATTCCGCACAATCCATGCCCAAACTTCCGCGTTGTTACTGGGCTGCCCCAAAGCTGGCAAAATGGCGGTCAGAAGGCATCTAGACAGCAAACAGGCTGAGCTGAAAGCAATCCGGACGCGCCAAGTAAATCTGCATCGGAACGAACCTCGATCAACCCGTTGAGTGCCAAATCCATCAGCCCTGGCTGCCCCATAAACGCCTGCGAGAACTGACGAATGTCCATCACCAGACCGGCTTTCGAAGCGGGAACGACCGACACCCCCTCGGGCGAATACTCGACCCACCAGGGACCCTGATTCTCAGTAAAGTGCTCATCCACAACCTCGATCGTAAAGGATCCTGAGGTTTGGGGCTTCAAGGTCGAAAGCGCTTTAGGCACATTTAAGACCCTCCACATCAAGAACCCCGACCCAGCGTTCAGTTCCGCCCCACGGTCCCAATGCTTTGCCCGATACGGCGAATCCGACGGTTCAACCCAACTCAAGTGAGTCTTGTTGATGCCAATTCCACTCAGCACGCTCAGCAATGACTCGTACCCGGGTTGAGTCGTCCAGACAAACTCATCCACCTTCTGCTCCACCCAGAAGTTCCAATCGTGGGTCACGATTGCGTAAGCCTCAACGGGCTCCCCAACGGTGTAGATCGCCTTGTTCGAATCCAACTGAATGATTCGATCCCACTGATTCTGAGGCCTCAGATTCATTCCGGACCGACGCCGTGCAAACGTCTCGTAACAATCCCTCACTTGGTCTCGGTCGGCAGCTCCCAACTTCGCCGTCGGCAGCGTCAACTCGAACCGGGGGAACCGGCCCATGTCAACCTTGATCCCGTATTTGTAACCTGCCACCTCGTAGCCAAACTTCCGATAGAACTTCTCACTAAAGGCATAAAGAGAAGCCAACTCGTACCCTGCCTCACGGTAGTGGCGGATGCCGTGCTCCATCATCGCCTTGCCGACGCCATGCTGCCGCTCATGGGGCAAGACTGCAACGCCGGCAATCCCTGCGCATCGTAACTCCGCCTTTTCTCGTGTCACTACCATTGGCAACGACGCAAATGCCCCCACAATTCGCCCATCGATTCTGGCCGCAAATGCCTCGTCGTGCCGAGGCTTATCAGGTTCAATGGTCACCGGCGCGTTATCCCGATAGGTGGGACTCCAAACCTTGAAGAGCTCCTCAAGGTCGGTACACGGTTCAACACGCAGGCTCATTCGAGCAGTTTACTTGCCAAGCTCCGAAACGCTTAGACCGCGCCAATTTTTTGAGCCGTTCGCCTGTCGAGTCTCCCACTTCGCCAAGAGTTCACTCGAGCCCAGCCGACGGACCGCTGAATCGGCATCGAATCCTAAGTTCATGACCGTATCCACGTCCGGCTGGGCCCGGGTTAAGTTCACCGACGCAATCAAGCTATCCGGACGAATCACGTTCGTGACCAAAACCATCCCCATCAGGGATACGTAAGCCACATGCGGTACCGCTGATAACCTCCACTTCGACCCTAACCAGGCATAACCAGCGATAATCGCCATCAGTAGCCCCATCGACGCCGAAACATAAAACCGCAATGTTGAGAGCCCGTAGGCCGAGACATAAAGTCCCATGCGATACGCCGCCGAAGCCAGCATCAGCCCAAGTAATCCAGACATCGTCAGTACAACCCACCGCACCGGCTTCCGATCTGCGACCGATGCTGTCCGCAGTGATTCTTGCCAAAACATCAGCATCGGAAGCGTCATCACCGCCACCGTTACCAGCTCAAAGAATCCTCGACGTGCGTAGTCAGCGTAGGAGAGATTCTCAGTCTTGAGAACGACATCGTTTCCTCCAAACAGGTACCTCGCTTGAAAGAGAACGAATAGGGCGAACAGCGCCCCAACGCATCCAAAGAACGCTACAAATGCGCTGACCGCATCCTTGTTCGCGACTTTCAATCCGCCCGGAGCCGGTGGACCCTGGATCTCGATCCTCCGCGCCGACTGAACGTCATAGATTGCGGGCCATGGGCTCGAGAACGAGGTCCCAACCGCCAGCGAAAGTTCCCTCGATACCATCATGAGCATGCCGCAAGACGCAAACGAAACGGAGCCCAAGATGAGAACCCGTTGGCCAATCGTCTCCGAAGACGTCAGCCACTCCATCGAAATCGATCGTGCGAAGACCGGATCGGCCGAACTTAAAATCGCTCCAAAGACGATTAACGCAGGAATCGCCAGTGCGACCCCAGTCAGTGACCCAGTTGAAACTTTCAACCGATTCTCACCCCCGGATTTCCAGTCCGTCATTGATGGCAACAGGAAGGGAAGGAACGGCGCCACGAGAGAAGTCATCGGCCCAAGCAAAAGCGACTGGGCGGTCGAGAGAACCTGATTCTTCATTCCCCTCAACCCGAGCCAACCGATCACCGCGATGAGCAGGATCAGGTTCATCGCGTCTGTGCCCACTGAAGCCGAAAATCCAAATCCGAATGCCGCAATCCAAAGCGGCACATGGAGCATCCACTTGCTAAACCCTAGCTTCAGCTTGCCCATCTGCGTGAGTGCGAAGACCCCAATCGAGGTGGCTCCGGACAGAATCGCGAGATTAAGCCCTATCGAATCCGCCAGCAACAAATCCTGCGCCAGCACGCCGATGAGTAGCGCTAGCGAGACTACTCCGATAACCTCAGACTTGGGAACCTTCATCGAACAATCGCAACAAACCGAGGCGTTTATCGGTTCCCAAGTCGAATTTCGCTGAAATTCTCCAAAGATATGGAGATTCAGTTATAATGCTGAATGAGGACCGGTCCAATTCTCAACGGAGAGTAAGGAAGGAGCCCAATTAGGACCTCAACATGAAATCTTTACGAAAGGGATTCACCCTTATTGAATTGCTCGTTGTGATTGCAATTATCGCAATTCTCGCCGCCATCCTCTTCCCGGTCTTCGCCCAGGCGAAAGAAGCTGCCAAGAAGTCAGCAACCCTCAACACGATGAAGCAGATCGGTACTGCTGTCAACATCTACATGGCTGACTTTGACGATGGTATGCCAACTTGGAGCGAGTACTGGTACGACTACTACGTTAACTTCGCCGGACGCGGTCTTGACACCACGGACCGGTACTGGGATGCAAAACTCTACCCTTACGTCAAGAGCGGTAACCCAGGCTTCGCTGCTGGTGGAACCACCGCGAACTGGGGTGGTGTCTGGCAATCGCTGGGCAACGAAAACAAAGAGAATCGCCGTTCAATCGGAATCAGCATGGGCCTCATTTACGACTCCGTACGCACGAGTCCTTTTTACTACCGGTACGTCAACGGAACCCAGGTTGAGGCAGTTGCCGAAACCATTTTTGTTGGGGATGGCGGCACGGCAGGTCGATTGGGTCGAACCTACGATCAACAAGGATATTTCGAGCGATGGATGTGTCGGGACAACAATCCGCGGCCTGCAGGATGCCCAGCGGTCGGCTACACCCGAGATGCCCCGTGGCGCTTTACCGATTCGGCCAACTACGTTTTCGTAGATAGCCACGCAAAGCTCTTCAAAGGCGATGTGATTTTCCCCCGACCGCCAAGAACGGGAACAAACTGGGCCTTCGCAACAGGTGTGTCTCGCGGCAACTTGGAATGTACACATGCCAAGTACATGGCAGCTTTGTCTGATCAGCGCGCATACCACCGCACCTATGCCCTGGCAACCTATGGCGTAACTTGCCAGTAGTGAGCTGAGGTAGTACAAAGAATCGCCTCCAGGCATGCCTGGAGGCGATTCT
>JARXAE010000027.1 GCA_029866005.1 Fimbriimonas sp.
CCTCCCGGCAAACCGCTGACCTCGCCACATTCGTTCTGAGGTCAGCACTTCACCGGGTCCCGTGCCACCTAGGGGCGGGTGAAGCAGTTGGGTCGCGGCTGGGGAGTTGAGTGGTAGTCGGTTGCAGGTATCCTAGTTTTCCGCGCACGGGCTCTTTTTGTGCCTCTTTTGAACCTACGAAGAGGGATTCCGTTCGGAGGGAAATGAATGCTGAACAGTTTTGAGACGAAGAGTTCGCTGGAAGTTGGGGGCAAGAGTTATGCCTACTATTCGCTGAAGTCGCTGGAGGCGCGCGGGTTTGATATTTCGCGGCTGCCTTACTCGCAAAAGGTGCTTTTGGAGAACCTGTTGCGGCTTGAGGACAACAAGTCCGTTTTCAAGGCAGACATCGAGGCTTTGGCAGCTTGGGACGCGAAGGCGGAGCCGACGAAGGAGATCAGTTTTACTCCGGCGCGGGTTATTTTGCAGGACTTTACAGGCGTTCCTTGCGTTGTGGACCTCGCGGCGATGCGGGATGCGATGGCGGCTTTGGGCGGCGATCCGACGAAGATCAACCCTTTGCAGCCGGTTGAGCTGGTTATCGACCACTCGGTTCAGGTGGATGCTTACGGTTCGGAAGCGGCTTTGCTGATCAACCGCGACCTTGAGTTTGAGCGCAACCAGGAGCGATATGAGTTCCTGAAGTGGGGCCAGAAGGCTCTGAACAACTTCCGTGTCGTTCCTCCGAATACGGGAATTGTTCACCAGGTGAACCTGGAGAACCTGGCGCGCGTGACGTTTGTGAACCCGGAAGGCGTTGCTTATCCGGATACCTTGGTGGGTACCGACAGCCACACCACGATGATCAACGGTCTGGGCGTTTTGGGCTGGGGCGTGGGCGGAATCGAAGCGGAGGCGGCGATGCTGGGTCAGCCGGTGACGATGTTGATTCCTCAGGTTATTGGGTTTAAGCTTTCAGGTCGGCTTCGCGAGGGGACTACTGCGACTGATTTGGTTTTGACCGTTACTCAGATGCTTCGGGCGCGGGGCGTGGTTGGCAAGTTTGTTGAGTTCTTTGGGCCTGGATTGGAGACGATGCCGCTTGCGGATCGTGCGACGATCGCGAATATGGCTCCGGAGTACGGCGCGACTTGCGGAATCTTCCCGGTTGATGCCGAGGCTTTGCGGTACATGGCTCTGACAGGTCGATCGCAAGAGTCAATTGAACTGACCGAGGCTTACTACCGGGCGCAGGGAATGTTCTGGGAGCCGGGCGCTCCGGATCCGGTGTTTACGGATACGTTGACGCTTGATCTGGGAACGGTTGAGCCTTCGGTCGCAGGACCTAAGCGGCCACAGGATCGGTTGGTCTTGTCGGAGATTCGGTCGAACTTTGCTTCGACGTTCAAGGACCAGATTTCGGTTGCGGCCACTGAGGGTGGGGCCGCGGCTTCGAAGACTTTCACCGAGGCGGAGACCGAGGCAAATGCGGCGGCAGGCTCGGTCGGGCATGGCTCGGTTGTGGTTGCGGCGATCACGTCGTGTACCAACACTTCGAACCCTTCAGTGCTTCTGGCGGCTGGTTTGGTGGCAAAGAAGGCAGTTGAGAGGGGTCTGGACGTCAAGCCTTGGGTGAAGACTTCGCTCGCTCCGGGTTCGCGCGTTGCGGGAGATATCTACCGCGCGGCGGGCTTGCTGGAGTACATGGAGGCGTTGAACTTCCACATCGTTGGATACGGGTGTACGACGTGTATTGGTAACTCAGGACCGTTGCCGCAGGCGATTAGCGATAAGGTTAACAAGGAAAACTTGGTCGTTACTTCGGTGCTTTCTGGGAACCGAAACTTTGAGGGGCGGATTGGACCGGACATCAAGGCGAACTACCTGATGTCGCCGCCGTTGGTTGTTGCTTACGCTTTGGCGGGCACGATTAACATTGACTTGAATACTGATCCGCTTGGAGTTGGTGCTGATGGTTCGCCGGTTTATCTGAAGGACATCTGGCCAACTCAGCACGAGGTTGCGGAAGCAGTTGCGGGCGCGGTGACGACGGGCTTGTTCAACAAGCACTACGCCGACGTGTTTAAGGGCGACGAGAAGTGGCAGGCGATTGGGGTTGAGGGGTCCGACCGATTCGGTTGGGATTCTGACTCGACTTATATCAAGAATCCGCCTTACTTTGAGGCGATGTCGGCTACGGCGCCTTCGACGGTCGCTGATCTTCACGCAATGCGGGCATTGGCGGTTCTGGGTGACTCGATCACTACGGACCACATCTCCCCTGCAGGCTCCATCAAGGCGAACACTCCGGGTGGTCAGTTCCTGATCTCGCGTGGCGTGGAGGCAAAGATGTTCAACTCGTACGGCTCGCGCCGTGGAAACGACGACGTGATGGTTCGGGGAACGTTTGCGAACATTCGACTTCGCAACCAGCTCGCTCCGGGCACTGAGGGTGGATACACTACGTACCTGCCGACGGGCGAGGTGGAGTTCATCTACGATGCGGCGGTGAAGTACAAGGCGTCGGGCACGAAGCTGTTCATTATCGCAGGCAAGGAGTACGGTTCAGGTTCTAGCCGCGACTGGGCGGCAAAGGGGACCTTCATGCTCGGCGTGAAGTCGGTTCTGGCGCAAAGCTTTGAGCGGATTCACCGATCCAACTTGGTGGGAATGGGTGTCTTGCCGCTGGAGTTCGTCGACGGGGCTTCGGCTCAGTCGCTTGGATTGACGGGACATGAGGTGTTCGATCTTCAGGGTCTGTCAGCTGCCGTTGCTTCGGAATTTGCAGGCGGAAAGGTGCTGACGATGAAGGCGACGGCAACCGATGGGTCGGTGAAGGAGTTCCCGGTTCGAGTTCGAATCGATACTCCGCAGGAGATCCAGTATTACGTTCACGGCGGCATTCTGCAGTATGTTCTGCGGTCGCTTTTGAACGGCTAATTGGCCGCGGTTGGGAACGGGGAGATCAGTCCAACGATTGATCTCCCCGTTCCCTTTTTTTAGCCTCAGTAAAACGGCTAATCTATTCCCACGATGTTGAAAGTTGGTTTGGTTGGGTGCGGCTTCATGGGGTCGATGCATGCGAATGTCTATGCGACGATTGATGAGGCATCGCTTGTGGGAGTCTTTGATTCGAATCAGGAGCGAGGGGCGGCTTTCGCTGACAAGCACGGGATCAAGGCGTTTGCTTCGTTTGAAGAGCTTCTGAGCGAGGTCGAGGCAGTTGATATCTGCCTGCCGACTTATCTGCATAAAGAGTTCACGTTAAAAGCGGCGCAGGCGAAGAAGCATGTCCTTTGCGAGAAGCCGATGGCTCTTACGGTCGAGGACGCTGAGGTGATGAAGGCGGCTTGTGAGGAGAACGATGTTCGGCTGATGATCGCGCACTGCATCCGGTTCTGGCCCGAGTATGCGATGTTGAAGCAGATCGCTTTGACGGGCAATTTGGGCGAGCTTCTCAGCATTAACATGACTCGCTACGGCGAGTTTCCGCATTGGGGCAGTGATAACTGGCTGGCAGACGAGAGCAAGGCAGGGGGCGGAGCTTTGGACATGCACATCCATGACACGGACTTTGCGCTTTATCTGCTGGGTGAGCCGAAGGAGGTTTTCTCACGAGGAACAGTTGATGAGAAGGGCGTGAGCCACATCTTCTCGACGTTTGTTTATGACAAGGCGGTTTGTCACCTTGAGGGGGGATGGAACATGCCACCCCAGACTCCGTTTAAGATGGCGTTCCGGGCGGTGTTTGAGCAGGGCGCCGTGATCATGGATGGTGGACCGATGACGGTATACGAGAAGGGCAAGGATCCTTATGTTCCGGAGTTCCCCAAGATGGCGGCCGCGGGCGGTGGAAACATCAGCGACATGGGCGGCTACTACCACGAGATCAAGCACTTTGTGGACCGGGTGACCTCGGGCAAGCCGTTTGATGTGACGACGCCGGAGACATCAATTGCGTCACTACGATTGACTCTGAAAGAGATCGAATTGTCGAAGGCTTAACTTTGAAACGTCGCCTTTTCGTTCTTGCTTATCTTTCGCCAGCGGTACTGCTGTACAGCTTGTTTGTCGGCGTTCCGTTGATCCAGACGTTCTATTACTCTATGTTCCGGTGGAAGGGACTGTCGAAGAAGATGACGTTCGTGGGGTCAAAGAACCTCGTCACCGTTGCTCAAGACGAGGTGATGCATAAGGCGGCGGTGAACCAGTTCTTGCTACTGATTTGCGGCGGAATCTTGCTGATCGGGGTGAGCGTGGCGATTGCTCATGCGTTGGCTCAGCCGACGCGTTTGGCGAGAACGGTTCAGACGGTGATGCTTTTCCCGCAGGTGGTTTCGATTGTGGTGGTCGGGATTATGTGGTCGTTTTTGTTCAATCCGCGCTTCGGGATTACGCAGACGCTTGGGTGGCCGAAACTGGAGAATGGGATTTTGGGGACGGAAGGCTGGGCGAATGTCGCCGTGCTCCTGGTGTTCTGCTGGCATGCGGTTGGGTTCTATGTGATGCTCTTTGGAGCGGGGATCAAGAACATTGATGGCGAGGTCTTGGAAGCGGCGCAGTTGGACGGATCGGGCGGCTGGCATCGGTTCAAGAACGTAACTTGGCCTCTGCTGTGGTCGGTGAAAAAGGTTGCGGTGGTTTATGTTGTAGCAAACGTCATGGGCATGTTTGCGATCGTTAAACTGCTCACAAAGATGGGACCGGATAATACGACCCAGTCGATTCTGACGCTGGTCTACCAGCGAGGATGGGACGAATCTCAGATGGGTCAGGCGGCGACTTTGGCGGTTTACGGTTTTATTGTTGCGATGGCGTTGGGCGGGATTGCGAGCTTGGCGATTGGGCGAAATCCGGAGAGGTCGCGATGAACAGATTCCTTGGTTGGCTGTTGCTTTGGGTGTTTCTGATCTCGATTGTGGGTCCGTTTGCTTGGGTGCTGATGACTTCGTTTAAGAGCGGGGCGAACATTCTCGCTTCGCCTTGGTCGCTGCCAACCGATCTTTCGCAGGGGTCAAAGAATTTCTCGGTTGCGTGGGGTGAGGGTGGCTTTGCAAAGAACTTTGTGACGTCGCTAATCGTGACGATTGGGACGCTGGTGATTCTGATTCCGGTGGGGTCGATGGCAGCTTATGTGCTTGCGAAGTATCCATTTAAGGGTTCGAAGTTCATTCTTGGCGGGTTCATGGGTGGGCTGATGTTCCCGAATTTCTTGGTCATTGTTCCGCTGTTTTTGCTTGTCGATAAGCTTGGATTGTTGAACACAAAGATCGGTCTGATCCTAGTTTATGTGGCTTACTCTCTGGCATTTACTGTGTTCGTGCTCCACGGATTTTTTCAAGCTTTGCCGGGTGAATTGATGGAAGCGGCGCGACTGGATGGGTGCTCGGACAATGCGACGTTCTGGAAGGTCATGCTTCCTTTGGCGAAACCCGGCGTGCTTGTCGTAGCTATCTTCAACCTGATCGGGCTTTGGAACGAGTACCCGCTGGCTTTAGTGTTGGCGAACACGCCAGACTTCACGACTCTGCCGGTCGGGGTTGCAAACCTGACTGAGAATCAGCAGTACGCAGGGGACTGGGGGGCGCTGTTTGCGGGGATTGTGATCGTCATGATTCCGGTGATGGTGGTGTACTTGATCTTCCGAGACCAGATTCAAAAGACGATGCTGGCCGGTGCACTTAAGGGTTAGGGGATATTTCTCGGCACAGAAACAGCCTACAATACTGATGTGATGCAGATTAATCGACTTGCCATCCTCGGTTTGGCTACTTTCGGGCTTGCATGTGCAGCGAATGCTCAAATTGCAATTAGTGCAGGAACTTATTCTGCAAACGATTCCGCCGTCCGAAATGTCTTTGGCAGAAATGCTTTTGCTTTGGGCTTAGCGTTCGGCCGATCTACTCGGGAAGGTCGAGCCGGCGGCGGTTTTGACCTTGTTGGTCTTAGCTTGAATGCACCGGGAAATCGTTTCCAGACGGTTGGAGCCACTTATGGCTTCGAAGTTCAGAGCGGTAACGACACCAACGCCATGACTTACTTCCGAGCAAACGCGGGACTCGCCTACTATGATTTCAGCCTGAGTGCTCCACTCGTTCCAGCGGATGATCGGTATTTCCGACCGATTACGACTTTTGAAGCCGGGGTTGTCCTGAGCAAGCGATTTACAGTCTCGGCGCAGTATCTGCTCATGCCGGATGCTGGAAACCTGAATTTCAGCGGTTTCCGCATCCAAGCACTATTTTCTCTGGTGCGATAGTCGCTATGCGCTTTCTTCGCTGAATTTGAGGTGGATACCCCGTTTCTGGATTTCTTCCACGAAGCGGGTTCCGGAAAGGGCGAGCTCGTATCGGAGAGCGCCCTTTTCTAGTTTGCCGTTGGCGGCGTCAATGGCATAAATTGCCAATGAGAATCCGGTGAGCCGCTCCATGCTCGTAAAGCCGGTAATTTCACACTGCCGATCGTGAATATCGATCTGGAGCTTCTTTTTAGATCCGCCCTTGGTTCCAACGCCAACAGCTCGGATAATGCATTGATCAAGGTCTTTGATCTTCATTAACTCTTCGCCAAAGACTCGGCACCAAACGTCCTTTGGTCGAACCTTAACGCCCTTCACTTCGACTTCATCTTCGCGCCAGAAGCCGAAATCTTTGTATAGCTTCATGGCATAGCAGTGACCAGGGAAGCGAAAGGTTTTGTACTCGTAGTTGGTCACTTTGCCCTGGAATGAGTAAGGTGCCATGCTGGTGCCGCCTGAGGTGACGAAGGCTTCCATTTCGCCCAGCTCGTCGACGACGAGGGTTTCTAGCTCGGTCAGGGTATCCACCATTTGGATTTCGTTGTTCCGGAGGACAACGGCTTGGAAATCGTATTCGGTAACGAGACCTTCAACGTTAAAAGTGACCTTGTAGTTAAGCGGCGGAACCGGATTTTGAGGGAGGACTCCGCAGTAGAGCTTTACCGAGTCAGTGGTGTCGAGATTCTCGATCAGCCAGCAGCCGAGCGAGTTGACAAGCCCCGGAGCAAGGCCGCAGTCCGGGACAAGGGTGACGCCGGCGGCTTTGGCAGCATCATTCATTGCCAAAGTTTCCATGGTCACATCGGTGTTTCCGCCGAGGTCGCACATCGAGGTTCCGGTTGAGATGGCGACTCGGGCGATGGAAGGGTGCATGTAGTACGGCACGCAAGAGAGCAGCACGTCGGCGTCCGCTAGAAGAGCAGTAAGGGAGGCATCGTCCTTTGCATTCGCTTGGGCGGCCGTGCATGCGTTGGAGCCAACGAGCTTGTTGACACGATCGGCAGATTTTTGGGCCTGTTCGAGGCTCATGTCAGCCAGGGTGATGGATTCGGCGTCAGCGAATTTTGCGAGATCGTATGCGGCGGCGGTGCCTTGCATGCCTGCTCCGAGGATGACGTATTTTGCTTTCATGTTTTTGGTCCTACAACGCCTTTGTAGTTGGACAAAGAGAGGGCGTTTCTAGTTCAAATTATCCTGATTTTCTTCGACACAGGCTTGGTCTTTACGGTTTGTTAAGATAACCTGTCGTGAAACGGTCGATAAAGACGTTCGTTGGATAACTCTGGATGCGGGTCAAGAGTGTTGACCCATTTTAGGATAAGGATTATGAAAAGACCTTTTGCAATGTTTGGAGCGGGAATTCTTGCCCTCTTGATGTGTTCGTCGGGCCGTGCTCAAGACACGGTGAAGTTTACGACCGCCGACCTGGAGAAGATGGTGGCGGAGATCTCAAAGTATCTACCCGAGGATCCTCGGCTCAACTACCCCGTGAAATGTTTCGTTGTTGACAACCCAGATGTCAATGCGAACGCCTCGGCGTTCTACCCTGATGAGAACAAGAAGGAAGGCAAGCCCACGGCTCGAATGCGGGTCTATACCGGGTTGTTCAAGTGGATGAACAACGATATTCGCCTTGTGCGAGCGGTTGTTGCCCACGAGCTAGCTCACCTCTCGAAGAAGCACTTGGGTTCGGGCATGAAGGCGGATGATTTGGACCTGGTGTTCACGCGCCAAAAGGAATATGAGGCGGACACCACTGGTGCCGCGGTTCTGGAGAAGTGTGGTTACTCTCGAAAGGACATGACCGATATGCTGCTCCGACTTGGTGAAGTCGGTCGAACGGCTCCGGCGAGCATCAAGGTGATGGGTGATCATGCAGATTGCCAGCGGCGGGCGGCGGCGGTGGACAAGAGTAATTTGGTCTTGCGCTCAATGGTGTCGTTCACGACGGGAGAGGCTTACATGGATGTCCGAGCCTACAACAAGGCAAAGGAACAATTTGACAGAGCTGCTGAGGAAGCACCAGATTTTTACGAAGCCAAGTTTAACGCCGCCCAAGCAGCGTTGCTGTTCTACTACGATAATGTTGATCCGGTTGTCAAAGAACTCTGGTACCAGCCAGACTTCGGCGCATCCTTGCTACTTCCGTTAAGCACGGGGAAGGCAGGCAAACTTACGCCTCAGGATCAATCGAACTACGCTGAAGCTTTGAGGCGTATCCGCGTCACGGCTTTACAACTCAACTCACGGTCAGAAGCGACGGAGTTACTTGGTCTCGCTCTCGTTCTCGACCCAGACGGCAAACCGGCGGCGATCTCCGAAGGTATCGCGACGCTTGAGAAGGTCCTGACGACTGCGGTCACTCCAGACGACCGGCTGCGCATCACAAACAACCTTGCGATTGGCTACCAGCGTCAAGGAAACGTTGCTACCGCCATTGACAAAATGCTGGCGGAGCAAAAGAAGTCGACTCGTTTTAACGCTTATCTTGCCGCCAACCTTGGCGCGCAGCCACTTCCCGCCAAAGTCAAAGGAGACGAAGCCAAAACTGCGCTCAACGTGCTCTACACGTTCTTGAGTAACACAAACGACCAAGCGAGAGGATATTCCCTAGTGCAGAAGTCGTTCGAAGACCTCAAGAAGCGGCTGAACCTCACGACAAAGGAGATTTCTCGCCGGGGTATTCCGATTTGCAGAGCCTTTTCGCTCACCGATAGTGGTCGAACGGTCTTCATGCTCGACCCCTTTGAAAAGTATTACAAGAGCATCGGCGTTCTTGACGTGATTCAGAGCTACAGCAGCAAATTCGCGAGTCTGTTGGAGTTCGTTTGGCAGGGCGGAAATTTTTCGATCCTGACTGATAAGCAGTACGACGAGAACGATAAGAACGATGGGAGGATAACACCAGATTTGGTCAAGACCCTCGAGGTGATTCGTGTCACGAGCTATAACCCAGGCGCATTCATTGAGATGCGCTCGGCGGACGACAAGGTGGACGTGGCGTTCCGAGTGACGGTGGGGATGTCGATTGAGGAGTTCAACAAATTCATCGACTCGGGAAGCGGACAGGCTCGGCAGCTGATTCGAAATGCGGCGATGGAAGAGTGGATTTACTTCCAAGGATTGAACTTTGGAATCTTTGTGAAGGACAAAAAGGTGGCAGGGGTTACCGTTTGCCCATTGAATGCTCCGGAAGATTGATTCGGTCGATTTCAAAATCGATGACCCCAGGCATGGTATTGCCTGGGGATTTTTGCTAAGATCGTAAGAGATGGCCGAAGCACTTGAGAGTCTGAGTAAGCGTGAGAGGCAGATCATGCTCCTCGCGGCCAGGGGACTGACAGATTCGGGGATCGCTCAGAAGCTTGAAATCAGTGCGGCGACGGTCGGAACCTATTGGGGCCGAATTCGTACAAAGCTGGGTCATCATTCGCGCACAGAGTTGGTTGCCAACTATATGCGCGAGAAGGCTTCGGCGACTCTGGATGAGATGCGGAAGCAGAACGAAGCACTGCAAGCCGAGCTTGAACTGAAGTCAAAGACCGCTGATCAGGCGCGGGGAAAGGCGGAGATGTTGCGGCGCGTGCTGAGCGCGGCTCCAGACGCGATTTTGCTTGTCAATCAAGATGGATTAATCGAATACGCCAACGACGAGGCCGAACGGCTGTTCGGGTATTCCTCACACGAGCTTGCAAATCAGCTAGTTAATCTCCTGATTCCTAGTCGATTCCACGGGCTTCATTCGCAGCATCGAAGCATGTACTTGGCCGATCCGACGAAGCGGCGGATGGGAGATCACTACGGTACTCCGGCTTTGAGAAAGGATGGATCCGAGTTCTTGACCGCGACAACTCTGAGCGCGATGAAGACTTCGCAAGGGCAGGTTGTGACGGTCTGCGTTCGCGAATTGGATGAGTCGAAGATCATGGATGCCCCTGAATCTGGTGTGGCTTAGATTTGGGTTGACAGTAAACTCTCTATGTGACCACCGTTGTTCTCGCTCGCGACACCAATCAGGCGATTGGCATTGGGCAGTTTGCCATTGATTTCTTAGCTGGAAAGCTGGGACCAGGACCCTCGCAAGCAGTGTTGGATCGGTGTCGACTGTTTCACACTGATGCGATTCTCTGCGGGGCTTCGGCTCTAGCCTATCAAACGAACGCTCCCCGATTGCTTCGAGAGGAGGCACTTGAGTACGTGGATCCTTCCGGAGCCACCGTATTTGGTTCGACTACTCGGGTGAAGGCCGAGAAGGCGGTTGCGGCGAACTCGTCAGCGGTGCGTGAGTGGGACTCCAACGGAACCAACTTTGGATACAACCCGGCTTTGGGTCACTTGGCAGGCGAGTTTGGACACAACGACTACTACCCGGTAGCGGTCGCAGCCTGTCAGGAGAGAGGGTTGGACGGTCGAACGGCGTTGCTAGCGATGGTTCTCATTGATGAGATTCGTGGCCGATTAGCTGAGGTTTTCAGCCTGAAGACTTACAAGATTGACCACGTTGTCCACGGCGCGATTGCTTCGGCGGCGGTGTATGTTGCGCTGCACGGCGGGACGGCTGAACAGGCGGAGCACGCAATTGGGATGTTTGTTGCGCACTACATCCCCTGGCGCGCGATTCGCGCGGGCAAGCAGCTCAGCGACTCCAAGGGGGCTTCGGCGGCGATTAGCGCGGAGGCGGCGGTGCTGTGTGCTCGTCGGGCTCTTCGGGGGTTTGTGGGGCCGAAAGACATCTTCCGCAACCCGGAGTCCATGTTCCGCCAGTTCGAGCCAACCAACGGGTCGTCGCCGTTTGATTTGCACTTGACTCATTCGGGTGATGACTTTGCGGTGATGGGGATGCACTTTAAGCTGGGGCTCTATGAGCACCAGTCTGCGGGAGCTTTGCAGGGCGCTTTGGACTTACTGGGCAAGGATCCATCGTTTGTTTCAAACGTTGCTTCCATAACGATTAAGGCGTACGAACCCGCGTTCGGCATCATCGGTGATCCGGCGAAGCGCGATCCTAAGACGAGGCAGTCGGCGGACCACTCGATGGTTTATATCGTGGCGACGCTACTTCGGAAGGCTTCTGAACTTGGGGCTGGCGTGGATAACGATTCACGCTGGAAGTCGCTGATGCTGTCGCCTGAAGACTACGGTGCTGAGGCGCTCCACAATCCGGCAACGCGGGCATTGATGGAGAAGATTCAGTTTGAGCACGGAGGTGCGGAATATGATCGGAACTATCCGGACGGAATTCCAACATCGATGGTGGCGACGTTGGCGGACGGCACCGTCTTGGATTCGGGTTTCGTGATGTACCCGGCAGGTCATGCTCGGAATGTTACGGCCGACCTGACGGGGATTTTGGACCACAAATTTGGTCTTCTGGGTTCGATCGCGGTTCCAGCGGGCGGAGATGTTGCCGGGCTTGTCTCGCGGTTGAACGGGCTGGGGTCAATGTCAGCTTCGGAGTTGATTGGACTGTACGACTTTCCGATTGCCGAACACTCGGCGATTGACGGTTAAAACCGCACGACAACAACGAGATCACAAAAACCGAACGGTGCGTCCCGCTTTTTCGGCCATCTTTGCCAACTTCTCCATGTTTCCGCCCGGGGAAATCTTGACGAAGTCTAGGCGGGCGGAGAGTCCGGCGACGATTCGGTCGCGGAGTTGGTTGTTTATGCCAATAAAGCTTGCTTCGGGACGAAAAGGGGAGACCACTAGATCGGTAGTCGGATCGAATTCGTAACGCCAGAGGCGGGCCATGCGGAAGGCTTCGTTGCGCAAGTCTTCGCCCAGGACTTGAAAAAGACCCCGGTCAAGGCAGAGGATGCGCGGTGCACCCCATCGGAGCGGAACGACGGCTGACCGCTGGTACTCAGGCTTGTCGTGACCGGTAACGATTACTTCACCGTTGAGGACGCCCTCCTCGGTAAGTCGTTCTATTTCATCCAACTGATCTCGCGATGCGTTTCGGGAAGAGAGGACGGAGAAGGTGCGGGCTCCGAGGAGCTTGGTATTGCCGTAGAGGAACAGCATGGCAGGGGGATCGGGATCGAAGGCTTCAATGAGCTCGGGGTAGCCGGCATCGGTGATGACGGTCCACCGGACGCCGAGGGCTTCTAGTCGTCGCTCCATCGGGGCAACTTCTTCGAAGAGCTTGTCTCGGTGTTCGGCGAGATAGGTGGCAGATTTGACGCTGAGCTTGTATTCTTCGCGGTAGGCCTCGACGCTAAGGCTGAGGAACTCCTCTGCCGTACGATTGAGGAGATCGTTCCGAGCAAGGACCCGAACGACGGAACGCCCACCGACGCCGGGCGTCATCGCCAGGGCAAGGGTGAAGGTTCGTCGGGTTGCGCTCATTTCTTCGAGAGTTCAACGGCGGTGGCGAGGAGGATTTTGACCGCGTTCTCGCCAGAGCGTTTCATTTCTTCTTCGACTTCTTGATGGTTCGGCTCGATGGGCGAGATTCCGGCGGCGAGGTTGGTCACGATGGCGAGGCAGCCGTACTGAACTCCCGATTCCTTCATTGCGATGGCTTCACTCGTCGCCGTCATGCCAACAAGGTCAGCTCCGAACTGGCGGTAAAGGATGATTTCTTGGGGCGTTTCGTACCTGGGTCCGTTTCCGGCGAGGTAGACGGCTTTGGGATGGACATCAACTCCGAGGTCTAACCCTTGATGCATGAACTGGTGGCGGATTTCGGGTGAGAACGGTTCGTTGAAGCCGGTATGGACGACGGTCGAGTCGTGGATCGTTGTGTTTCGGAAGGTGAAATCGAGGAAATCGGAGCAGGCGATGAAGGTTCCGGGTCCCCACTGCTCGTGGAGCGAGCCCACAGCGGCGCTGGCAAGGCAGTATTTCACGCCAAGTTGCTTGAGAGCGGTTGCCATTCCAACGTAGTTGACTTTGTGAGGCGGAACCTTGTGACCGGCGGAGTGGCGGCTGAGCAGGAGAATATCGGCTCCTTCGTGCTCAAGATGTCGTCCGCGAATGGTTCCAACTGGGGTCGGGATGTGAACGGGCGAGCCGCCGAGAGCGATGAGGCGCGAGCCCACACCGGTGCCGCCTATGATCGCCGCATCGAATTTCATAAGGCGATTATGATTCAAACTAAAGCCATGATTCTTCGCGAAGTGCTTCATGCGCACATTCCGACTCTGATTGCCGACAGCACGGTGCGGGATGCGGTGGACAAAATGGACGTCTACCAATTCCCGGCCTTGGTGATTGTGGATATTGATATGAAGCCGATTGCCGTGCTGACGGAGGGCGATTTAAGCCGAGAAGTTGCTCGACGGGACAACTTTGTGAGCATGGCCGGGGAGCCTGCTTACATCTATGCAACGAAGGAGCCTACGATGGCGGATGTGAACCAAGAGATCTCGGACGCCCTGCACCGAATGCTGGCTTCTGGGCTGACAATTTTGCCAGTAACGGACGAAGGGATTTTGGCAGGAGTCGTTCTTCGGGTCGATTTAATGCAGGCGCTGATGATGGACGCAGCGGTTGGGGCGTAGAAGGCAACATGCTCAAAGTTGGCGACCAGTTTCCCGCGTTTTCGTTGTTGAATCAGGATGGCGAAGCCATCACAAATGAGGCATTGAGCGGAACGGTCTCGGTGGTCTACTTCTATCCGAAAGACGACACGAGTGGATGCACTGCGGAAGCGTGCGAGTTCCAAGAGCGGCTAGCGGACTTTCCTGGAAAGAACGTGTTTGGAGTCTCCCCAGATGCAGTGAAGTCGCACCGCAAATTTGCAGATAAGTACAACCTTGCTTTTACACTTTTGGCCGATACCGAAACGGCACTTTGTCAGGCTTGTGGAGTGTGGGCAGAGAAGTCGATGTACGGAAAGAAATACATGGGTGTTCTGCGAACGACATTTATCGTTGGACCAGATGGGGTTGTGACACATGTTTTCGAGAAAGTGAAGCCACAGGGCCACGCCGCTGAGATCAAAGCCGCTATCGGCTAAACTCCTTGAGATGTCTCGAAAAGTGACGGCGCCGGGCCTGCGGCAGATGATGGAAGCAGGTGAGAAAATCGTCTGCATTACGGCATACGACTACACATCGGCTCTGCTGTGTGACTCGGCGGGTGTGGATGTTGTTCTCGTCGGGGACTCGCTCGGGAATGTTGTCCAAGGCCACTCAACGACTGTTCCGGTGACTCTTGAAGAGATGGTGTATCACACGCGCTGCGTTCGACGTGGACTATCTTCGCCGTTGCTCGTCGGTGATTTGCCGTTTGGATCCTACAATGTGAGCGTATCGCAGGCGGTGGAGTCTGCCATTGCTTTGATGAAAGCTGGTGCCGATGCAGTGAAGCTTGAGGGCGATTACACCGAGGAAATCAGGGCAATTGTCAAGGCCGGGATTCCGGTGATGGGTCATGTGGGTTTCACGCCACAGTCGATCAATGAATTTGGTGGTCACAAGGTTCAGGGTCGAGGCGATGCCGGCGAGGGCGTGCTGGACGAGGCGATCAGTATTCAAGAAGCAGGAGTATTCGGGATTGTTCTGGAAATGATTCCGGCTGACGTTGCCGCGGTGATTACGAAGAAGATAGAGATTCCGACCATTGGAATTGGTGCCGGTGCGGCTTGTGATGGGCAGATTCAGGTGTGGCACGATGTCTTTGGTCTGAGTGCCCGAAAGTTGAAACATGCTCGTTGGTTTGCTCAAGGACAAGATGTCTTTGGGGCAGCACTATCTGAATACATTTCCTCAACAAGGTCGGGGGAATTCCCAACTTCGGAGAATAGTTTTTGACGATAGTACGAACGGTAGCTGAGTACAGGGCTTTAGGGTTGGATGATGTAGGTTTTGTCCCTACGATGGGAGCGCTTCACGAGGGTCATTGTTCGCTTGTTCGTGCAGCCGCATCGCCGCATAAGAATCGAGTCGTGTCGATATTCGTCAATCCAACGCAGTTCGGACCCCATGAAGATCTCTCGCGATACCCGAGGACATTCGACCTTGATGTGGAGCGGGCTTCGGCGGCGGGTGCAAACGTCATCTTCGCGCCAACGGTAGAGGAGATGTATCCTCATTTGCCGACGATGATTCACGTACCGGGTTTGACCGAGCACTTTGAAGGTCGTACGCGACCTGGGCATTTTGACGGAGTGGCAACTATCGTTGCAAAGCTATTCAATGTTGTGCAGCCGCGTGTGGCATATTTCGGTCAAAAGGATCTCCAGCAGTGCGCGGTTGTGACAAAAATGGTTGCTGATCTGAACCTGCCTGTTCGGGTTCAGATCGAACCTACGATCCGAGAAGCGGATGGGCTTGCGATGTCGAGTCGCAACGTCTACCTGTCACCAGAACATCGAGCGTTATCCCCGCAGATTTACCAGCAGTTATGCATTACACGTGACCAAATTCTTGGTGGAATCTCTCCAAGTAGTGCTCAGGAAGACGCTATTCATGTATTGAGTCAGAGCGGATTTGAAGTGGATTATTTCGCACTCATTGATCGACAGACCTTTACGCCTACGGGCTCAGTAACCAACAGTAGTGCGATTATCGCCGCAGTTAAAATTGGCACTACTCGTCTCATTGATAACATCTTATTCAACTAAGGTAAAATCAATATTCTCACGCATTGTTGCGTGAAAATTGGAAAGTTTAGATGAACAAGAGTGTCCAAGAGGTTAAGAATAGCCTCAAGTTTAAGGCAGATGAGAAGGAAGGTCTTCTCACAATTCGTTTCGGAGTTAAGAAGTTTGTGGTTCCCCACAAAGCCCGCATGATGAGTGATGGAAAATTCATGTTCCTCTCGTTTGGGGCGTCTTCGGAGCTCTATGAAGTCGATGGAAAAGGTCTGAAGGCAATGGACAAAGCTGCGGATGGATCTGCGGCTTACGAGGCACTTAAGCCTTCGGCCAAGAAGAAGCGTGGTGCTAGGAAAGGAAAGTCCGCCGTTGAGCTTCCAGCCGCTCTTGCAGAGGCTTTGAAGAATCTTCCCGCGGGATATCGCTTGGGCGTTGCGCCCGACGGCACTCCGAAACTCGTTAAAACGAGAACCCGTCGCAAGAAAGGCGAGTGAATCGCCATAATATAGGTACGCCCTAGTAGCTCAGCGGTAGAGCAATGCTTTTGTAAAGCGGAGGTCGCGGGTTCGATTCCTGTCTGGGGCTCCAGTTAATATGTTAGGTGAGAGACCTGTCCTGAGTTGATTCAGGGCAGGTCTTTTTGTTGGCGTTACCTGTGCTCTCGAATGCGGCGAAGAGGTGGTTCACCTCAGTTTGGACCTAATACGTATAATTCTCCAATGTCCTTTGCCATCGGCCTCGACCGACTCGCGTCCCAAAAGTTTGAGCGCCTGCGCGGCAAGCGAGTTGGGGTTGTTTGCAATCAGGCGTCAGTGGATTCTTCCTATCGGCACATCTTGGATTTGCTGAGTGATGTTGAGATTGGGGCGGTGTTTGGGCCGCAGCACGGGCTATTTGGGACAACTCAGGACAACATGATCGAGTGGAATGGGGAGGGGGCTCCGCCTCGGTCCTATCCAACTTTTTCTCTGTACGGCGAGCATCGAGAGCCGACGGACGAGATGTTGAATGGTATTGATTTGCTACTCATCGACTTGCCCGATGTGGGGTCACGGTACTACACCTTCATCTGGACCATGAGTCTCTGTATCAAGTCGGCAGAGCGGCTGGGAATTCCGGTGATGGTCTTGGAACGTCCAAACCCAATCGGTTCTGCGGTGGAGGGACCGGGGATTGCGGCGGGGTTTGAGAGCTTTGTCGGGCTACATGATGTGCCGATTCGGCATGGGATGACGATTGGGGAAGTGGCTCGGCAGGTTGTTGATCGTTACTATACACGTGCTCACCTGGAGGTAGTTGAGATGGAAGGGTGGGACCGGATGTTGTATACCGATCAGATTCCATACGCTTGGGTGATGCCTTCACCGAACATGCCGACGGTGGACACGGCAGTGGTTTATCCCGGCGGGTGCCTCTTGGAAGCAACGAACTTGAGTGAGGGCAGGGGGACGACGCGGCCGTTTGAGATTGTAGGTGCTCCTTTTGTTGATGGCTGGCGGCTGGCAGAAGCGCTGAACTCACTGGTATTGGAAGGTGTGTACTTTCGGGCCCTGCAGTTTGAGCCGACATTTAACAAGCATCGCGAGAAGATTTGCGAAGGTGTGCAGGTGCATGTCTTGGATCGCGCCTCGTTCCGTCCGGTTCTTGCGTACGCATGCCTTATCAACGAGGTGGCAAAGCAGACGGGGATTCATGATTCAAGCCATGTGAAGCTGGATCGGTTCCAGGCGACGTCTGACGAGACTCAACTGCCGGGCTTCGCATGGAAGCAACCACCCTACGAGTATGTGTATGACCGGATGCCGATTGACATTTTGTCGGGAAGTGAAAAATTTCGTAAACTGGTAGAGAACGGGGGCAGTTTGAATCTGATCAAACAGTGGTTGATCGGTTAAATCCTTAAAAATCAGTGCATCTTAACAAAGATTTAACACGGTTTGGTAAACTTATTGCTTAGAAGGAGTTGTCTAACAACTCGGTGCGGTGGGGAGAAGGATTTCCCAAGCTGCGCCGCAATATCCTCCCGGAATCATTAAAATGAAAAAGGCATTTACCCTTATTGAACTGCTGGTCGTCATCGCGATCATCGCAATCCTCGCCGCTATCCTCTTCCCAGTTTTTGCACAAGCTAAGGCCGCCGCAAAAAAGGCTGCTGGTATCAGCAACCAGAAGCAGATCTCCCTCGGAGTCGTGATGTACGCCGGCGATGCCGATGACATGTACCCACGAAACGATGACTGTATCGCAGGCTCAGCTCTGAACCCAGCTCTCAACACGCAGCCGTTCAACCCAACGGGTGCTGGTTGCTCCAGCAACGGATTCTTCTACCGAATGAATCACTTCTCTTGGCAGAAGTGGATCATGCCGTACGTTAAAAACGTTCAGATCTTCCAGAACACTTCGCGCGGCATCAACAACACCAATACCCCTTCATGCGGAGCTTTCCCGCACGGTTCGGGAAGTTGGGGCGGGTGTGGACAGCTCACCGGCAGCTATTTGCTCAACACGGCTCTTACCGGTCAGTTGAACACATACAACCGAGCTCCAGGCTCCTCCACTATGAATCGAAACAGCTGGCTTGGTGGAAGCTTGACCGCTCTGCCAAACACCGCAGGCGCTGCAATTCTGATGGAGTCAGGCAACATGCAGATCGGCGTTGTGCCAATCGCTTACGGAACAGATTCGTCTTCGACTTCGGTGACGGTATTCCCGCCCGCAGTTCGAGAGTATTGGCAGCACGAGCTTGGACTAGTCACCGCGGCTTACTCGCCGACGGCAGTCATCGGAAACCACGACGAGGCTCGAGCAGCTTTCGGTGGCATGATCGTTGGACACGCTGACGGATCGGCTAAGTACTATCAGTACGGCAAGTTCCTGGCTGCTACCCCAACTGCTGCTGAGTTTGGCGTTGCTGCTACTCCTGCTTTCGGATTCAACACCACAGCCACCAACCTCCGAGGATTCACCGGTGGAACAGTTGGAATGGCTGCTAACCCGAACCTGAACATCAACTACCCATTCTGGGCACTTGGTCAGTAAGGTCTGATCAACTGATCATAAAACACCCCGATTGTTCTCAATCGGGGTGTTTTCGTTTATACTGTCCCCCACAAGCCATGAAGCTCGCCGTTTGCATCATTCATAACCGGGACAAGAATCGGATCATCGACGAGTTGATCTCTGCGGGATTCAAGTTCACGATCATCGGTTCAACAGGAGGGTTTTTGCGTGAGGGGAACACGACGCTTCTGATCGGGACGACCGATGAGCAGGTTGCAACGCTCAAACTCGTGATTCAGACGGCCTGTCCGACTCGCGAGCAAGTCCTGAGCATGGCTGCCTACGACGCGAATCCAGCGGCAGCGTTTGTACCGAGCGCGATGAAAGTTTCGGTGGGCGGAGCTGTAATGTTCCTACTTCCGGTCGAAGAGTTTCACAGCTTCTAGCGGCGGGCTGCGACGAGAATACGTTGCCACTTTTCGGTGAGCTTATCGGTATTCACACCGTTATGTCCGCGAGAAGAGTGGACGAAGTAGCCGTTTCCAAGATACATTCCGGTGTGACCGATCGTATTGCGCTTCTTCTCCCAGAAGTACAGGCGGTCTCCTGCGCGGAGGTCTTCGAGGCGGCGAATGGGAAGGCCAACCTTTGCCTGTTCCGCAGCGGTGCGCGGGAGCGAAATTCCAATCTCACCATACAGCGATTTCACAAAGGCGGAGCAGTCGATGCCCCGATTGATGTCGTTTCCGCCCCAGACGTACGGGGTGCCTTTGAACGTGGTGCCCTTCCATGCGGCCTTGGCACGGCTAGATAGGTCAGTAACACGGGTTGCTTGGACCTTATACTCTTCCGGCAGGATTGCGACCTTGCTCGTGAGCATGTAGCCCCAGACGTTGTTTGCCATGAGCACCTTTGTCCAGCGCTCGTTGTAGGCCTTGACCACAAGATACTGGTATTGCTTGGCTTTGTAAAACTTGCCGGCTTTGGTGCTTGCGCTTTTGTAGATGGAGGTTGGTTCGAGGGTTTGGCCATAGTTGCCAAGCACGAGTTCTTCGGCAGACGCAAAGCACGCCCCGGATAGCACCAGTCCAATCAAACCAACTTTCAACATATTCTCTAGCACTTAAATGATAGGCACAAATCGCTCCAAGTGGAGCAATTGCCTTAAGCATTAACGAGCGAAAGTGCTCGAAGGATCAATAAACCGTCATTTCCACCGAGAAGTTCTTTGGTTGCGCGTTCTGGGTGAGGCATCAAACCCAACACGTTGCCTTTCTCGTTGACGACTCCGGCGATGTTGTCTACCGAACCATTGGGATTCTCGACATAGCGGAATGCGATCTGATTCTGATCCTGAAGGCGCTTAAGTCCATCGGTATCGATTACGTACCTGCCCTCACCATGAGCGATTGGAAGAGAGATGGTTTTGTTAACGCCGCTGGTCCAGATGCTTGTTTGGTTGACGGCTTCGAGTTCAACGTTTTTGCAAACGAACTTTTGCTTCTCGTTTTTGAGTAGGGCGCCGGGAAGGAGTCCACTCTCGGTAAGGATTTGGAAGCCGTTACAGGCTCCGATGACGGGACGACCTTCGTTGGCAAAACGAATGGTTTCCTGCATGATCGCGGATCGAGAGGCCATTGCGCCACATCGGAGGTAGTCACCGTACGAAAAGCCTCCTGGAACGAAGACGGCGTCAAAGCCGCTGAGTGACCCATCGTTGTGCCACACGTATTCCGCCTGAACGCCGACATCCTCACGAAGGGCTTTCAATGCGTCTTGGTCGCAGTTGGAGCCAGGGAATTGGAGGACGGCGACCTTCACCCGATCACCTCGTAGCTGAAATCCTCGATCACAGGGTTCGCGAGGAGCTTTTGGCACATCTCCTTGATGCGTGCTTCCTCAACCTTTTCGACCTCGAGGTGGATGAGCTTTCCGATTCGGACGTCGTTCACTTCTTCAAATCCAAGGTGCTGGAGTGAGGAGGTCACAGTCCGACCGGCTGAGTCGAGCAAAGCGGGCTTAAGAGTGACATAGACGCGAACTCGGGGCATGCCTTAGTTTACGCTAAACCGTCTGGCGGGGACTGTTTTGTCAATCCGTTTCAGCATCCCACAAAGAACCTCACCGGGGCCGAATTCGATGAATTCGGTCACTCCATCCGCGATCATGTTTCGAACGCTATCGGTCCAGCGCACTTGATCACGGAGCTGTTGTTCCAAGGTTGTTCGCCAATCACTCGGATCCTCTATTGGTCTGGTGGTCACATTGGCGTAAACGGGTTTGCCTTTTTGGAAAACGGCGTTGGCAAGGGCTTGGGCCATCTGGCGACTTGGCTCGGTCATGAGCGGGCTGTGAAACGCCCCGCTGACGTTGAGAGGGAGAACTCGTTTCGCACCGGCTTCTTGGAGCAGCGGGATTGCGCTCGCCACGGCTTCGACCGCGCCGGAGATGACAGTCTGCCCGGGGCAGTTGTCGTTGGCTACGACGACGATTCCGTCGACCTTGGCGAGGGTTTCGGTGATGGTAGGGATTTCGAGGCCGAGCACGGCTGCCATCGTACCGGGAGTGAGGTCTCCGGCGGACGCCATGAGCTCTCCGCGTTTCTGAACGAGTCTCGCTCCATCCTCGAGCGAGAGGGTTCCAGAACAGACAAGCGCGGCGTACTCTCCGATGCTATGTCCGGCAAATACATCCGCAGCAAACTCGCTTGCGGCATAGGAGGCAACGCCGACGGTGTAGAGAGCGATCTGAGCGTTGTTGGTGGCTCGCAAGGTCTCTTCGTCGGATTCAAAGCAGAGCTTTGCAACATCGAATCCAAGAGTTGTGGAGACGTTTTCGAAGACTTCGCGGGCAGCGTTCGATGCATCAAAAACGTCCTTGCCCATGCCTGGGGTTTGAGAGCCTTGGCCAGGAAAAATCGCGGCGATCATGTTGGCACTCAGTCTACCGTCGGGTAATCTTACTAGTTCATGAAGCTCCTCCGCACGCGATAAAGGCCCTCGTCATCTGGCGCCCTGTCCGCGCTCCGACTGCCCTAACTCATCCCTCGCATGCAAAGCTCTTCCGCCTTAGGCTCCCCAAAAGATGTCTTATCGATCCCGGATTTTCGCAATCTCTGGCTAGGTCAGGCCATTTCGCGCATCGGGGATGCGTTCTATTTCATCGGCCCATTGTTTGTCATCAAGCGACTCTTTGACGATGACGCGATGGTTGGCTACGTGGGTGCTCTAGAGGCACTGCCGTATCTGTTTCTTGGTCCGGTAGCCGGAGCGGTTGCCGACCGGATGGACCGAAAGAAGATCCTGATATGGTCGGACATTCTTAGCTCGATCGTGCTGATAGCATTTCTGATCTACCTGATGGTGATCCCGAGCGACCCGCCGCGCTGGGCGTTCTATGTTTTTGGCCCACTCTTGGCGACACTTAGAGTGTTCTTTTTCCCCGCCAAGAACGCGGTGATACCACGCTTGGTGCCGCCGGAGAAACTCATGGGGGCTAACGCCTTCAGTGCAGCAACGGATCAGTTTGCTTGGCTGATCGGGAATATGCTCACCGCGGCGCTTGGCATGGTTGCTGATCGCTACAGTCCCGGGGCCTTCCTAAAGGTGATGGTGATTGCGAACGGGCTTTCGTTTATCATCTCGGTTTACTTTTTGCTCAAGCTGCCGGAAGTGATTCCGGAGCGAACGGATGTCGAGGAGTCGAAGATGTTTGACGACATTGTCAAGGGCATCCAGTACGCGAAGAAGGATGAGGTCATCGGACTCTCGCTTCTCGCAAGCGTGGGGCTGGCGTTGTTCATGTCGCCGTTCTTTGTTGTCTATCTTTCGATCAACAAAGCTTGGTTCGGCAATAAAGCGGCGCCACTGGCGATTATCGAGAGCTGCTTCATCATCGGGATGTTAGCAATGAGCTTCATCGTTCCGCGCATGAAGTTTCATCGTCCTGGGCTAGCCTACAGCTTTGGAATTGCGGTCGCCGGCGTCATGGTCATTTTCATGGGCTTCTCGCCGATCTTTGCGCTCTATTCGTTCTGGAATCTACTTTGTGGATTTGCGATTGGCGCGGTTGACGTTCCGATGCGGACTTACCAGCAGCTCAAAGTGCCCGACGAGTATCGGGGGCGTGTCATGAGCCTCGGGAACCTGATTTGGATGGGCATCCAGCCGTTTGGTATGGCGGCGGGAGGCTCGCTCTTGATCATTCTCGGCCCGATTGGAATGCACGTCCTGATGGGTCTCGGGTTTACTCTGACGGGCCTGATGCCGCTTTTCAGCAAGGCATTTCGAGATGCGACCCTGCCCGACATGACTGGGGAGCAGCTTGAGGCAGTGCTTGAGAAAAGCGAATTGGAAGAGGCGAATCTTTGAACCAGGGCCGAGTTGGAGTTGACGAGAGCGGGAAGGGAGACTTCTTTGGGCCTTTGGTTGTGGCGGCTTGCTACGTTGGACCGGAACACTATGCCGAGCTGGAGGGTGTCAAAGACAGCAAGAAGCTGACTGATCTCCAGGCGTTAGCGCTAGCCGAGAAGATCAAAAAGGTCTGCCCACACTCCGTCATCCTGATGAATCCCGTTAAGTACAACGAGCTGTATCTCAAGATCAAAAACTTGAATCACTTGCTCGCCTGGGGGCACGCCCAAGCGATTGAGAATGTGCTTGAGAAACAGCCGGCCGACCTCATCATCAGTGACCAGTTCGCTGCGGGTGGGAACGTGGTGAAGTCCAAGCTCAAAGAGCTTGGACGCCAAGCCCAGTTTGTCTCGCGCGTTCGCGCGGAATCAGATCTGGCTGTGGCGGCGGCTTCGATTTTGGCCCGAGCTGAGTTCCTAAAGCGCCTCAAAGGTCTTAGTCAAGAGTTTGGAATCGACCTTCCCAAGGGAGCGACGAACGTGATCGGCACCGGCAAGCGGTTCGTACAGATGCACGGTGCCGAGAACCTGGGGAAGGTCGCAAAAATGCACTTCAAAACATCTGGCCAGGTGCTTGAGGGCTAGGAATCCTTTGGTATCGGATCAGATAGGAGCCGTTCACTACCGTCTCGTAGAGCACTCCGATTTGTTGCTGTAGAAGCTCGGCCATACATGAGTACTGAAAGGAACCGGGTTCGAGTTGCATTGACGACGGCCAGGTTCGACCCTCGTCCCAGCTAAACCGAACCATTCCATTCTCTCGCTTCGTCTGGTGAACCGGATTACTGAACGCCAAAACCCCGCTGCCGAGCCGAGTAATTGACCCCTGACACACAGGATCAATCAATCGGGAATCAAAGGCCGCAGGCGAAAACGTCGCTCCACCGTCGTGGCTGAGCGATATGCACCGCTCCTTGCGCTTTGCCTGATTCCGGGCGTTGAGCAAGATGTCTCCGCTTGTCAGCTCCACCACTTGAACCTCATTCGCGTTCATCTCCTCTGGTTGCTCGACTCTCGCGCCGCGCTTCCAGTGCCGCCCGTCATCGTCCGAATAGGCGCAGTAGACCCACCAGCGCTTTCCGACGCGGTAGTTGTAGGGCATAACAAGGCGATTTTTGTGCTTGCCGCGCACCAGGCGGATTCCGACACCTGGGCCGCTCGCGATCGTCACGGCTTCCGCGGGCTTAACTTCGGCAGTGATGTCCTGCGGGGCGGTCCAGGAAATGCCACCGTCTCTGCTCTCGGTTTGGAATCCTCGCACGACTTTGGGGCCACTGAAGCCCGCTTCGACATCATATTCGTGGGTGTCCTTGGGATAGTGCTGAAAGTGGAGGACGAGCGTTTGGCGGCGGTTCTCGACAACGCAGGGATTATTGAACGAGCCACCAAAGCCTTGGGATGGCGACTGGCAAACAGACATCTTGCCCCAGGTCGCGCCATCGTCATTCGAAATCTTGGTGACAATTGCATTGTTGGCCGCGTCTGCTTGGCTCGCCCGGGCTTCGGCAAAGGCGACGAGTGAACCTTTGGTGGTTCGGAAAAGGGCAGGGATGCGGTAGGTGTTAAATCCGCTTTCGCCAGAGGCGAAGACGGTGACTGCGGCGACGAGACCAAGCACCAGTTGGTTCTACCCGGCTGGGCTCAACCAGCTACAATATCCCGTGACTCTCGCGCGGATCATTTACAGCTTTGCCATTTTTATTGGCTCCGCTTTGCTGTTTTTGATTCAACCGATGGCGGCAAAACTGTTGCTACCGACTTTTGGAGGATCACCGGCGGTTTGGACGAGTGCGATGCTCTTCTTCCAAGTTGCACTCTTGGGAGGCTATGCGTATGCTCACTACAGCAATCGCTTGCTGAACCCAGCGCGACAGAGATTCGTGCATCTCGCGCTCCTGGTTGGCGCGGTTGTCACGTTGCCGTTCGCGGTGAAGGTTCCAGAGAATGCTACGACGGGTTACCCTCCGCTGCTGGTTTTTCTGATGTTAGCAACCACGGTCGGACTGAGTTACTTTGCGATCTCAGCTGGCTCACCGACGCTTCAGCGGTGGTTTGCGACCACGGCTGACCCGGCGGCGAAGGATCCTTACTTCTTGTACGCGATCAGCAATGTTGGCTCGATGGTCGGGTTGTTTGCCTACCCATTCTATATCGAGCGGCACTTTAAGCTCGGAGAGCAGGCGCAACTGTTCCGGCTCGGATTCATCACGATGATGGTCGCAATGCTGGTTGCGGCGATTTTTGTTCGTCCGCAGCCTCAGGAAGAGGTTGCCCAGGTCGAGAAGCTTGAGCGTAAGCGGTTGCTACGTTGGATTTTGATTGCGGCAGCGCCTTCTTCCCTGCTTCTTGGGGTGACGAACACGATCTCCAGCAACATCGCCCCGATTCCGCTCATTTGGGTGGTGCCTCTGGCGGCGTACTTGCTTAGCTTTATCTTTGCATTTGCCTCGAAGCGGCTGGTGACGGCGGCTCAACTGGCGCGCATTTTGCCTCTACTGGTCACTCCGTTGGCGTTTACCATTTGCATTGAGGCAACGGAGCCGTTGATGCCTTTGGCGATACTACACATCTCGGTCTTCTTTGTTGCGGCGTGGTTCTGTCACGCGCTTTTGTCGGAAGATCGACCAGATGCAGGGAACTTGACCCAGTTCTATCTTTGCCTATCGATCGGGGGAGCGCTGGGTGGGTTTTTCAACTCAATCATTGCTCCGATCATCTTCCCAACCTTCTTCGAGTATCCGCTCGTGATGTGTCTGATCCTGCTGTTCCGACCTCCAACCAAGGTGTTTGAGAAGCAACTCGGCTTGACTGCATTCTTGGTGGTTGCATCATTGCTATGGATGGCTGCGATTCGGTACCTCGGAGCTGATCTTCAACCTAATCTGCGTTCAGGAATTGCTCTCGGGGTTCCGCTTGTGGCGGTATTCGCGTTAGTCGAGCGAACCAAGGTTTATGCGTTCGGGATGTTGGGTCTTTTCTTCGGTTCAATCGCGCTGGGAATCGCGTCGACCGGAAAGGTACTCGCGACTCATCGATCGTTTTTTGGAGTTCATAGGGTGGTAGATGGACAGGGCTACCGCCAGTTGATGCACGGGAACACGATTCACGGTCGGCAGTCTCTTGATCCCGCAAAGAAGGGATTGCCGCTGACCTACTACTATCCAACAGGGCCGATCGGGTCGATCTTTAATTCTCCGGACTTCATGCTTGATGTCCACCAGGTTGGTTTAGTCGGTTTGGGAGTCGGGTCGCTTGCGGTGTATGGTCGAGTTGATCAGGAGTTCACCTACTTCGAGATTGATCCGACGGTTTTGTATTTGGCGCGCGACAGTGGTCTGTTTTCCTTCCTCAAGCAGTCCCGCGCGAGGATGAATTACGTGCTTGGCGACGCTAGGCTGACCCTTGCCAGGCAGCCAGACGGGCAGTATGGATTGCTCGTACTCGACGCATTCAGCTCGGATGCAATTCCGACCCACCTCTTGACTGCCGAGGCGATTCAAATGTACGCAAGCAAGCTTGCGCCGGGGGGAATCTTGGCAATGCACATTTCCAACCGTTACCTGGAGTTGGCTCCAGTCGTTGCACTCACCGCCCGTGCGGCTGGTCTTGAAACGTTTAGCAACATGGACGCCGAGAACTCGGAGGAAAAAACAGACGGCAAGACGCAATCGCACTGGTTACTCCTCACCCGGGACCGGAGCGTATTGCAAAAGCTGGCCAACGGAAATTCGGTGGGACACCCTGAACTCAAACTTGGTCGAATCCGCCCGGGGATCGACTGGACCGAAATCGATATCCCCGAGACAGTCAAGCCATGGACAGATGACTATGTCGATGTACTGGGTTCCTTCAAAGCGGGCGGAGATTAGCCGCGCTGGTAACCTAATAGGGTGACCCTTCTCGAAGCTCTCTCTTCTCGCGTCTTGCTTGGTGATGGGGCAAACGGAACTCTGCTAGCAGAGAGAGGATTTAAGAAGCAACCCTACGATCTGGCAAACCTTGAAGCTCCGGATTTGGTCTTATCGGTGCACCAGGAGTACATCGCCGCGGGGGCGGATTTTATTGAGACCAACACGTTCTGCTCCAACGCTTTCAAGCTTGAAGGGCGTGGCGTGAGCATTTTTGAGCTGAACAAGCGCGGGGCGGAGATCGCTCGTGAAGCGGCGGGGGATCGATATGTCATGGGGGCAGTCGGGCCATGCGGCAAGCCTCTTGCACCTTTCGGGCATATTGAGCAAGATGTGGCGACCGCCGCATTCACAGAAATTGCTCACGGACTTGTAGAGGGAGGAGTTGACGGATTCTTCCTAGAATCCTTTGTTGACCTTGGCGAAATCGAGATCGCGGTCGCCGCGATTCGGGCGGTGTCGGATCTGCCAGTTTTTGTCAGTAAGGCGTTCATTGAGGACGGTGAAATGCTCGCCGAGGGTCTACCTTCGCGATGCGCGCGGGAGATGAGCGCGAGTGGAGCAGTTGCCGTGGGGGCGAACTGTATCGTTGGCCCGCAGCGGATGCTTGATCTCGTACGGATGATGGCGGAGGAGACCGAGCTTCCGATCATCGCTTTTCCAACACCGGGCTTGCCCCAGCTTGTGAAGGGTGAGATCACGTATGACACCTCACCTGACTACTTTGCAAAGGCGACAGCGCGCCTGGTCGAAGAGGGCGCTAGAATCATTGGCGGTTGTTGCGGGACCACTCCGGCACACATTCGGGCGATGCGTGAAGTGCTTGATAAGGGCATCAAGGTGAAGCCGAGGACGGTCGTCACGCGAACCGAGAAAGAGAAGGAGGAGCTGATTCAGGCTTCACCGAGTTCGCTCTCGGAAAAGATTGCTGCAGGCAAGTTCGTCGTAGCGATCGAGATGGATGTTCCGCGTGGACTGCGGATTCAGAAACTGATCGCTGGAGCCAAGAAATTGAAGGAGGCGGGTTGTGATGTCATTAACATCTCGGACGGCGCTCGGGCGCGGCTGAGGATGAATCCGACCGCCGTCAGCACATTGATTCAGAACGAGGCGGGGATCGAAGCGACGATGCACTTCAGCTGCCGGGATCGAAATCTGCTTGCCGTACAGAGCGACCTTCTTGGGGCCCACGCGCTCGGAATTCGCAACATTCTAGCGGTCACCGGAGACCCGGCGAACATTGGTGACTATCCTTCGGCAACGAGTGTGTTTGACATCGATGCGATTGGGCTTTGCCGAATCATGTCTCGGTTCAATGAGGGTGTTGATCTGGCGGGATACTCGGTGGGAATGAAGACGGCGTTCACGATCTGTGCTGCGTACAATCCATGCGCAATTGACCAAGCTCTAGAGGATGACCGGTTGGCACGAAAGGTTGCTGCTGGGGCAACTCTGATCTATACTCAGCCTGTCTTCGACATCTCGGATGCACAAAGATCCGTCGAAGCTTGCAAGAAACTTGGGGTGGCGGTGTTGGTAGGAATTCTGCCTTTGAGGTCGGCGCGGCACGCGGAGTTTATGCACAATGAAGTCCCGGGGATATCGATTCCCGAGGCACTTCGGGCAAAGATTGCGGGAGCAGAATCCGATGAGGTTGCATTGGAAATTGGCATCGAAGACGCTCGCGAACTCTGCCGAGAAATCAAAGGTGCACAAGGCATCTACCTGATGCCCCCGTTCGGAAACGCCGATATTGCGGCAAGGGTGATGGAGGCAGTGCGATGAACAACAAGAAGCTGTTAGCGGTTGCTGCGACCGGTTTCTCTGCGTTGGGGAGTGCGGCGCTGATCTACGGCGCACTTGTCGAGTCCAAGCGGCTTGTCGTTGAGAGATTTGATATCCCTCTCTCCCGCTTGCCAGAGAGGCTTAATGGTTATCGCATCGCGGTGCTTGCAGATTTTCATATTGGGCATTCGTGGTCGGTGGAACTCGCGCAACGGGCAATCGATCTCGCGCTCGACGAGGCGCCGGATATGGTGGCGTTGGTCGGAGACTACGTTTCGTATTGGGATACTTCCTCTCCTGCGAAGCTAGGTGACATTTTGGAGCCCTTGTTGCTGATGAACGGCAACGTCGTTGCGGTGCCCGGGAACCATGACTATCGCAAGGGCTCGCCGGAGATTCTGCGAATCATTTTTGACGAACTGAACATCAAGCTCTTGCGGAATGAGAATTGGACTCACGACGGCATCTGCTGGGTGGGCGTAGACTCGCATAACGCCGGGCATTCAAATGTGGCAAAGGCGTTTTTGAATGCTTCTGACGAACCAACAATTGCGCTGTGGCACGAGCCTGATCTTGTAGACCAGATTCCTTCCGATGCCGCTTTGTTACAGATTAGTGGGCACTCGCATGGTGGTCAGTTCCGGTTCCCATTCAATCTGACTCCGATGACGTCACGAAATGGGGATCGCTATCGGGATGGGTATTATCCCGAAGCTTCGACCCCGGTGTTTGTGACACGGGGGGTTGGGACAACGGGTCCACCCTCGCGGTTCTTGTGCCCGCCGCAGGTCGCGATTCTGACTCTTAAAACTGCCTAAGCCGCGACGATCTTTTCTTGTGATTGCTTGACTTCGGGCATGAAGAACGCTAGGATGATCGCGGGGATGTAGAGGAATCCGGCGTAGTAGAACGTTTCACGAGGGATCAGTGACGCGGCTGAGAAGGTGCCTGCGGCGGTAATGAGTCGCCCCGCGTTATAGCAGAATCCAGCGCCCGTGGTCCTTAGAAGTGTTGGGAAGAGCATCGGGAAATAGAGTGGGAAGGCACCAAACACCCCGAGACCGAAGAACGCTGCGGCGGAAATCCAAATCTGCGAAGACGCCAGGCTACGCTCCTGCGAGAAGCCGAAGATGAATACGAACAGAGCTGCGGAGAGGGCAAAGATAAACCCTTTTCGATAACCGACTTTTTGCGTCACGAACGCCATGAAGAAGTTTCCGGCGATGTTGACTAGCGTAAACAGTATTGTTCCGTTGACTACGATGTAGTCCAGTTCGGCCTTTGGAAGCCCCTTGTTTTCAACGTGGGTTCGGATCATTCCCGGCCCGAAGTAGAGGATAGTCCAAGCCCCGAGGAGTGTGATCGTGGACATGGCAAGCACCTTGAGGGTTGTTGGCAGGACCGCCCTTCCGAACAGCTCAGATACTTTGGGCATCACTTGCTTCGACTTGTTCTCCAGCCACTCTTCCGGTTCGGGAACGGCTTTTCGAATCCACAGGGTGACCAGCGCAGGAAGTACCCCGATGAGGAAGATATTCTTGTACTCAACCCCAGCGAGGCCCCTTACTGTCAGCGCCGCAAGGATCATCCCAAACATGTATCCACTTTGAAGAAGCGCGCTTGCCCAATGTCGGAGCCGGTTTGGCACAGTCTCGCCGACGAGAGCGGCACCTGCAGCCCACTCGCCTCCGATGCCTAATGCTGCGAGGAAACGGAAGATGAGCAGGTGCCACCATTCGGTGGCGAAGTAGCAGAGACCAGTGAAACAGGCGTAAAAGATGATGGTCAGGTTGAGTGTCTTTGTGCGTCCGAGGGAGTCTCCGATGCGTCCGAATACGGCGCCACCGAGTGCCCAGCCAACCAGGAAGACCGCCTGGATGAGGGCTGCTTTATCCTTGACTGCCTGATCGGAACCCGGCAACTTCATTAACCCAGCGACGAGAGGCAGGGCAACCAAGGTGTAGAGGAAGCCGTCAAGCCCATCAAAAGCCCAACCGAGCCAGGCGGCGAGGAAGCCGAGCTTCTTTTGCTTCCCGAATTCTTCCGTCGTCGACGTTGACGTCACGCGGAGATTATAACCTCAACTCCTAGAGAGCGGTGGTGTGAATCAGTCGTAACGTGACAAGTTCCAACGACGAAGGTGAGACTGCCTTCGTCTCATAAGATAACAATGCTACTTGCTGCCGTACTCCTTGCTCAAACTTCCGTGGAACTGACCAGAATCGGTTCGATTGAATCCAAGAAGATCAATGAGATGAGCGGGATTGCTCGGTCGATCCGGTTCCCGTATGCGTATTGGGTTCACAACGATAGCGGGGACAAAGCACGGGTGTTTGCGATTGATCGGCAAGGGAAGTCGATCGGGGCGCATGAAGGGGTTGAGATCGAGGGGGCGGTTAATCTGGATTGGGAGGATATCGCGGTGGATGGCGACACGATCTATGTTGCCGACACCGGGAACAACTTGAACTTTCGGAAGGAGTTGACCGTTTATGCGATCAAAGACTTTGACCCGGTTCAGGCAACGACTTCGGCGGTATTTCGCTCGTACCGCTTGATCTGGCCGGATCAGAAGGAGTTTCCGCCGGAGGGCGAGTGGAACTTCGATTGCGAGGCTTTGTCGGTGCGGAAGGGCACGATGTATTTTCTGACCAAATGGCGGGATAAGAGTCACAGGCTTCCGGCCCAAGGGGCTTCGCTGTATCGGCTTAAAAATGCTTCAACGAGCAAGGTTAACTTTCCGGAAAAGTTGGATACCAAGCTCGATCTGGGCGGATGGGTGACGGCTTGCGATCTGTCGCCGGACGGACGGCGGCTGGCCGTGTTGGTTCAGGCTCCCCAGCAGTCGGTTTGGATCTTTGATATGACCAAAGGGGACAAGGTGTTGTCGCACCCGCTGCGGCAGATTAAGTTCAAAGGAGCGAAGCAGTGCGAGGCGATTTGTTGGGACGAAAAGGACAAGCTGATCGTGACGAACGAGCAGGGGGATTTGTTTGAGGTTGCGGCTCCCTAACCGATCGGCCGTTTGTCACTTCTTCTTGCTCGGGCTTTGCGCCTGGGTGGGACCTGCGCTGTACATGTTCGTCCCGTTTTCTCACGCGGGAAATCAAATTGGCAGAATTTGGTGGGCTTTTGGGATTCTCGAGGGCTCGTTTGCGTGGCTCTTCCGACACCATTTCAAGGGCAAGCTGGTATCTCAACTGTTGAAGAGTTACTTAACACTAGTCAGCGGAGGATGTGCCATTGCAGGAGGTTTCGCACTTGCCCGGTGGGTGGGACTTACCGCCTTTGAGCCAGAACTCTCGGATGGTGGCTGCGTACCCATTGGGCTGGAAACGCCACTTCATATGCTAATTTTCGAAGTCATGAATGCGATTTGTGCGTTACCGACTCTCCTGTTTTTGGGATCCCTCACGGCTGGCGGTTTTTTCGTGAGCACGAAAAGCTCCTTATCAATTCGCGAACCTGGAGTGGTGGACCAAAAATAAAGCCTCGGGATCGAGGATCCCGAGGCAGCAGTGGGAGTTAACTCTTCTGCTTATTCGTCGGCGAATGGGTCGTACTCGTCGGCGGCAGGAGCGGGGGCGTTTGAGGCGGCTCGGGGAGCCGCTCCACCAGCACCAGCGGCGTCGTCTCGAGGACGATCGAGGCCGTTGACGTTATCGGCAACGACTTCGACGGTCTCACGGTTGGCGCCACTTTGGTCGGTCCATTTCCGGGTGTCGAGCCGACCGTCAACCGAGACCAGGCGGCCTTTGGTGAGGTAGGTGTTGACGTATTCCGCAGTTTGTCCCCAAGCGGTGACTCGGAAGAAGTCTGCTTCGGTGCCGTCTTGCGCTTTGACGCGCTTGTTGACGGCGATGGAGAACGAGACAACGCTCTTTCCAGTTGTTGTGGTTCGCATTTCAGGATCGCGAACCAATCGACCGATGAGAACAACGCGGTTGAGCATGGTTTCTTATGCCTCGACTGCGACAGCAGCGGCTTCAGCCGGAGCGGTGACTTCTTCTTGCTTGACGATGGTGTGGCGAAGGACGTCATCGCTGATGCGCATCAATCGGTTCAGCTCGGCAGGAACGGTGCCGGGAGCTTCGAAGTGCATGATGATGTAGTTGCCTTCTTTGATGTCCTCGATCTCATAGGCGAACTTTCGCTTTTCCCAGAGCCCGGCCTTGGAAACGGTTCCGCCGTTGTCGGTGACGATCTTGCTGAACTTGTCAGCGATCTTGGTGATGTCTGCGTCCTTCAGCTCTGGTCGGACGATATAAAGTGCTTCGTAATTTCGATTAGCCATTGTTCTCCCTAGGGTCTATCGGCCCGACTCAATCAAGGTCGGACAGAGAGGTAGACGAAGAGTATACCGCGACGTACGAAGAGGCCTAAACGATTCGGTTGTTACTCGAGAACCGTCCCGTTGACGCCGAGTTTGAAATCGTAGCCGAAAAGCTCGGCTGAGTGGCGGCACATGATCATTCGATGGAGGAAGATTTCGAAATACTCCATGACGGTCGCCATAGTGTTGTCAATCTCGAGAACTAGCTGGATTGTTCTCGCTTCGTTGTCCATCTCAACTCGGCTTTTTTGGACGGCGGCGTTGACACGATCATGGATGTCGTAGGTTTCGATGATCGGATTCTGCACTCGGCTGAAGTGGACATCGCTCTTGTCCGCGATGATGAGGGCGGCAGATATAGTGGAAATGGGGAGCCCGCTTGACTCCTCGTGATTGCCGATTGCGCTGAGAATAGGGGCGATTTCGGCGGCGTCCATTCCCATCTCGTTTAGGATGACGAAAGCGATGCTTGCGCCATGCATGGGATGATTTACGCGGTGAATGACATTTCCGATGTCATGGAGATAGGCGGCAATTTGACCCAGCTCAATCTCTCGTTCGCTTACCTTCAGGTTGTCGAGGATGTAGCGGGTAATTGAGGACACGACTCCGACATGACGGTGTCCGTGTTCGGTGTAACCCATGGCCCGCATCACTTCGTTCGCGCCATCGATCAGCTTTTTCACCTTCGGGTTCGCCTTCACTTCTTTGAGAGTGATTGGCTTTGGACTCAGAACGGAAAGATTCTCCATTGAACTGATTTAACTCTACTCGTATTTAAGAAGATCCATGGCGACGACGAGGCTGCCATTGGTGCGTTGCTCTTGTTTGACGATGCCTTTGCCCTTTTCGAACCACGTTCGGACTTCCATGTTGGCTCCGCCAATGGAAAGTTCGAGGATGGTTTGGACGAGCTCTGCTTTGTTTCCTGGGAGCTTAGTTGAGCGCTGGCGAAGGATTGCGCCGGCGGGTCGTGTGATGCCAAAGCTCTCAATCTTGCCCTTCCAAGTGTGAGCCTGGGTGAATGCGTCGCCTTGGCTCTTGCTCTTCTGTGGGATCTTTGCGGTGTCCAACAAGGGGACGGGGACGGAGAATCGACAGTTGGCGAACTCGGAGACGACGAGCTTGGTGTCTTTCCACGCCATCCGCGATTCGCCAAGCGAGCCAACTATTCGCCAGCCCTTCGTTGAACCAACTGCGGTGGGCTCGACGACCCGAAGGGTTGAGATGTTGCGCTGGAATCCGGCCCTAACTTCGTATCCCCACTCTTTACCTTTCGCGAGGGGCATGTAGTCGCCGGAGCTGCTGCCACAGCCTGCGAGTGCGGCGAGTGGGATCAGGAAAGCGATCTGTTTCATGCCTCCACCTTTTCGAGCTTGGCCAGTTTTTGCACAAGCTTTTTGATGCCTGTCACGCCTGGGAAGGCTACGGTGACCTCGAAATCGTCTTTGATGGGGTTGCATGCGATGCAGACTCCGACGCCGAACTTCGCGTGCCGAACTCGATCACCGACTTGGAATGGAGCCTTTGCCGCGAAGTTTTGCACGGGCTTGGGGGGATCGTTGACGATGTAGCCGCCAGACCGGGTGGGAGTGACGGTTCGGGCGGGACGCTCGAAGTTTCCGCCGTAGCCTCCGGGAGCGGCTTCGCCACGGAGATCGATGATATCGGCGGGAATGTCGTCGATGAACCTTGAGCGAGCGTTGAAGTTCGGCATTCCGTAGAGCGATCGGCGGTGGGCGTGGGAGATATGCAGCTCCTCGCGGGCGCGGGTCATGCCAACGTAGCAGAGCCTGCGCTCCTCTTCGAGTTCCGAATCTGAATAAAGCGAGCGCGAGTGAGGGAAGACACCTTCCTCGAGTCCGGCGAGAAAGACGACAGGGAATTCGAGGCCCTTGGCAGAGTGGAGAGTCATCAAGGTGACCGCGTTGGAGCCGTCTACAAGGTTATCAATGTCAGCAACCAGCGAGACGCTCTCTAAGAACATCCCGAGGTTGACCTCTTCGGCGGTTTCGTCGAACTGAGAGGTCACGTTGAGGAGTTCTTGAAGGTTTTCGAGTCGGCCGAGAGCTTCCTCGGAGTGTTCAGCTTTCAGCGCATCAAGGTAGCCAGACCGGCTCATGATAAGCCGAAGAATCGGAGTGACAGGTCCTTGCTCCATCATTTGGACTGCTTCTTCGATGGCGTCGGAGAAGACTCGGATGGAGGAGGCGGCTTTCTTCTGCATGCAGGCTTGCACGCCTTGATCCTGGGACGCTACGAAAAGAGAGCACTGGTTGATGGCGGCGTATTGCTCCATCGCCTGCACTGCGGAGTTGCCGATTCCACGGGTGGGGGTGTTGATGACACGCCGGAAGCTGACGTCATCCCTGGTGTTGTAGATGAGCCGGAGGTAGGAGATCATGTCCTTGATCTCGCGCCGCTCGTAGAATCGCTGTCCGCCGATGAGCATGTGTGGGATGCGGTTTGTGAGGAAGGCTTCTTCAACCACGCGGCTTTGGGCGTTGGTTCGGTACAGAATAGCGAAGTCGCGGAATTGTCGGCGACCGCTTCGGACGTCGCGAAGGACGTCGGAGGCGATGTTCATCGCCTCATCCTGCTCGGTGCCGGACATTGTGAGGGTGATCGGCGCTCCAGTGCCGTTTTCGGTCCAGAGTTCCTTGGAAGCACGAGAGCGGTTCTTCTTGATGACTTCGTTGGCGCCAGTAAGGATGTTTTGGGTGGAGCGGTAGTTGCGTTCGAGCTTGATGATTTTGGCGTCGGGATAGTCGCTGCCGAACTTCAAGATGAGGCTAACGTCGGCTCCTCGCCAGCCATAGATCGACTGGTCGTCGTCGCCGACGACAACGACGTTTCGGTGGTGGGCCGCCATGAGGTGGACGATGTTGTACTGGGCGAGGTTGACGTCCTGGTATTCGTCGACCATGACGTGCTGAAAGCGCTTCTGATACTTTTCGCGAACTTCGGCGCGCTGCTCGAGGAGGCGATTGACGAAGTACAGAATGTCGTCGAAGTCAAGTGCGTTAGCTCTTTGTAGGGCTTCGTTGTAAGACTTGAAGATATCGCAGACGACTTGCTCGAAGAAACCCGCCGCACGTTCTTTGTACTGCTCAGGGCTCAGGAGTTTTTCCTTGGCTCTCGAAATCTCGTTGAGGACGGCTCGGGGCTGGATCGATTTATCGTCGATGTTCTTCTTCTTGAAGATGTCCTTGATAATGGATAGCTGATCACCATCGTCGTAGATCACGAAGTTTCGATCGATCCCAATGGCAGAGCCATCGATACGCAGGATGCGTGCGCAAAGCGAGTGGAAGGTGCCGATCCAGAGCCCTTTCGCTTGTTCTCCGACGAGCGGAGTAATGCGCTCAACCATCTCTTTAGCGGCTTTGTTCGTAAATGTGACCGCCAAAATGCACTGCGAAGGGACACCCTCTTCGATGAGTCTGGCGATTCGATAAGTGATGACGCGAGTCTTGCCTGAACCCGCCCCAGCAAAAATGAGCAAGGGCCCACCAGGGTGGACGACCGCTTCGTATTGCTCGGGGTTGAGGGATGCCAAGTCGAGCGCGGTAGTCATGGGCATAAAAATTATGAACTACCCCAAAGAAACTTGCACGAAAACGTGACTTCCCGTTAGACTAGAGCGTCATACTCGTAAATTAGGGTTGGAGATTAAGTAGAGACGTGATGAAACGAGCAGTTTGGAGCATCATTTTTGGTGGAGCATCAGTTTTGGCAGTCGCCCAAGGCTCTTTCACCATTGTTCGCCCGTTTGACGGGTCAAAGGTTCGCGAGACGATTAAGGTCTTGATGCCAAAGAGCAGTGTTCCGGAAGGAACCGGCTACGTGGGCGTCTTCCTTGACGGGCAGTTCCGAGAGGCATTCGTTCCGAAGGCATCGAAAGATGGCAAGTACTTGGAATATTCTCTCAACACTAAGAGCATTGAGGACGGTTCACACAAACTTGAACTGAAACTCTACGTAGACTACAGCAGCCAGCCTCGCATCGTTGACACGAGTTCGGTTGATATTGTTGTTGCCAACAAATCGAGCATCAATGTTCCTGAAGATGGAATCAGCATGCGCTATGCATTCCGACCGGGCACAGAGTCGGTCTACCGACTGCGTCAGCGCCAAGTTGTCAACGTGATCAGCGAAAGCGATCAGAAGAAGGGCAGCGATCGTCCTTTCGAGATCAACGAAGAGGGTGAGGCAATTCGACTGCTCTATGCCTGCGACAACGCTTACGCAAATGGCGAAGGTTTGATGAGATTGCAGGTTTTGGCAGACAAGGGGATCAACAACCGTGAATACGCCAAACTGACGACAACCGGCGCATCTGCAGCCCAGAAGTTCTATCCAGAAAACATGGCTCCGATCTATATGAGAATCACTTCCACCGGACGAGAGATCTTTGGTTCGGTTCCTGATTACTTCGGATTCGATGGAAATGTCGGTGGTGGAGACAGGCTTGGACTGTACGCATCCTTCCCACTTCCAGTTTTGCCGACCAAGAGTGTTCGACCTGGCGATACATGGCAAGCGGCCTTCCAGCAAGGTGCACTAGACCTTAATAAGAAGAGCGAAGTCAACACTGTCGTAACCACGACAATCGCTCGCGGTGAGTTCAAGTGGGTCGAATGGGAGCAGGGGCACCCATGCGCTGTCATCAAAAATTCAATCGCTCAAGGTAGCCCAGTCAAGGCGAAAGTTGGATCTCAGTTCCAAGATATTGCAGATCGAAAAGTGTCTGTCGAAGAGACCATCTGGTTTGCGCTTGACACAAAGCAGATCGTCCAGTACTACCGAGATATCACTACCGAAGGTAAAGCTGATTTTGGCTTCACCTCGGGCAACTCAGGTGACGGAGCTGGCGTTTCCGGACCGGGCGGCGGGTCGCGACCTTCGGGAGGACGACTTGGCGGAGGATCTGGAAAGGGGCCGGACGATTTCTCTCACAAGAAGGGTGGCGCTACTGGGCTTCTCCAAAAAGGAGGAGGGGCACGTCCTCCCTCTGGCGGCGCCCCACGTGGTGGTGGTGCTTCTGCCCCTGGAGTCGGCGCTGGAGGTCCACCACCTTCCGGTGGAGCTGGAGGAGTTGGAGGAGCTGGAGCACAAGGCGCACCAAGTTTCGTTCGAATTCGGTCACAGTTGATCTTTACGTTGGAAAAGTAAGGGATGCTAAGGCGTCCAAATTGGAACTCCTCGGATCATGATCCTGAGGAGTTTCGACTTTCCCTGGTTGGTCACTTAGAGGAACTGCGCAAGCGGGTCATCCGCTCGTTGGTCTTTCTCATTGCCGGCTTCACGGTTGGTTGGTGGTTCTTCAAACCTCTGTTCTCTCTTCTCACTGATCGCGCGGCGGTTGCGGTTAACGCGACGCTCAAGCCACTTGGGAAGACATACTCTGAGGTATCCCTCCACATGCCCGATTTGTTCTTTCTGAAGTTCAAATTCTCGGCGTATATCGGTTTAGTCATCGCCCTTCCGTTCATCGTTGTTGAGCTTTGGAACTTCATCGCTCCGGGGCTCAAGCCTTCGGAGCAGAAACCGTTCAAGCGATTGGCTCCCGCATCGGCATTTTTGTTCTTGCTGGGTGCGTTTTTCGCATGGCTGGTTCTCCCGCAGGCATTTTCCTGGTTTGCGGCCTACATTGTCGAATTCTCTGATGTTGCGATTACCCAGGAAGTGGGTTCAATGGCGATGCTCTCCCTGAAGACGCTCCTTGCGTTCGGAATTGGCTTCCAGCTACCCCTCGTTGTCTTCGTACTGGGTGCACTCAACTTGCTCTCTGCTCAGACTTTGATGAAGTATTGGCGACATGCCGCGGTGGCAATTTTCTTCCTGGCTGGGGCCATTACGCCATCGAACGACCCGGTTTCGATGCTTGCCATCGCGATTCCCATGACGGGACTGTTTGCGATCAGCGTTGTCGCGGTGAAGCACACGCAGAAGGGGCGACCTCCAGAGGCTTTCCTTTGGTCGGACCCCGAGGAACTCCCGGCGGGTAATGACTCCGTTTGAGCACGAAGTTCTTTCGAATCAAATCGTCTTCACCCACGAAGTGCCTTCTCGGTTACCGGTTTTTGGGGAATGGGGTCGGCTTGACCCTCGACTTCTCGCTACACTGCCTCAAAGACCCTATTCTCACCAAGCGGAAGCGGTAGGGGCTGCGCGATCAGGCAAGGATGTTCTTGTCGTGACAGGCACCAACTCGGGCAAATCGCTATGCTTTCAGGTGCCGGCTTTGGCGGCTTGCATGGAAGAGCCCCTGGCTCGAGCTTTGTTCATCTATCCCACCAAGGCGCTTGCCCAAGATCAGGCTGCGCGGCTCCAGAAGATGGGGATCGACCTTGGAATCCGGGTTTCAACTTATGACGGTGACACCGCAAAGTCTCACCGATCTTCGATCCGTAACCTGTCGCACATCGTCCTGACGAACCCCGATATGCTGCATACGGGGATTCTGCCAACACACGCGCATTGGACGAAGTTTCTGAAAGCGCTTAGGGTGATCGCGATAGATGAGCTCCACGCCTATCGGGGTGTGTTTGGCTCGCATGTTGCGCTGATTTTGCGGCGGTTATTGCGGCTTTGCGCGATGCATCATAACCGACCGCAGATCATTGCGGGGTCGGCGACAATCGGGAATCCCGAGGAGCTCTTCGAACGGCTCTGCGGGCGAAAGCCAGTTCTGGTGGATCAGGATGGCTCGCCGTCGGGGAAGCGATCGGTGATCTTTCTGAATCCTCCTCAGCTGCCTTCGGGAGAGCGGCTGAGCACTAATATCACGACTGCGGAAGTGGTGTCGTCCCTCGTTGAGACGGGTGTCACGACTTTGGCCTTTAATAGGTCTCGCGTTGCGACGGAGTTGGTTCTTCGCTACACCCGTAAACGGCTCCCTGAGGCACTCCAGGGGCAAGTGGAGAGCTACCGGGCGGGTTACACGGCAAGGGAGCGGCGACAGATTGAGCAGGACTTGCTGAAAGGGCGACTGAAGGGCTTGTCGGCCACAAATGCTCTTGAATTGGGGATCGATATTGGATCGCTCGACGCAGTCGTGTTGAACGGATATCCCGGATCGGTGGCAAGCTTCTGGCAACAGGCGGGACGAGCAGGGCGAGGTGATCGGGACGGGTTGGCGATCTATGTTTCGGGGGATAATCCGCTGGAGCAATATTTGTTGTCGCATCCCGAGCGCATTCTAGATAGTCGGTCCGAGAGTGTTTCGATTCAGCCCTCGAATCGGTCAATTCTGTCGGCCCAGTTGCTTTGCGCGGCACACGAGCGGCCTATTTCGCCAGTGGAACTGACGGAGTTCGTTGATGGAGCGCTAGATGTTGCCGAAAACATGGATCGGGCAGGAGAATTGACATTCTCGGGTGGGCACTTCTATTATCCGGCGTACGATCCTCCGGCATTGAAGGTGAACATTCGAGGGGCAGGGCGAGACTCCGTCACTTTGCGGGTTGGGCAAGAAGAGATTGGGTCGATGGAGTACGAGCGAGCGCTGTCGCAGGCGCATACGGGGGCGATCTACTTGCACCGAGGGGAGCCGTTTGAAGTTTTGTCTTTGAATTTGGAGACGAAGAACGCTGAATTGACAAGATTTACTGGTAACTACTACTCACAAGCTCGTGTCCAATCAATGCTTGAGCCGCAAACTGCAATCAAATCCAAATTGGTCTATTATTTGGCAGGATGTCGAGTGACCGATCTCGTAGTTGCATATGCTAAAAAGTCATTCGATGGAGACACAGTTTTGGATGTCGTCAATCTTGACCTTCCTGAAGTTTCGTTCGACACAGTTTGTCTTCGCATCGACCTTCCGCCGCTTGATTTGGATGATACGTTGGACCGGCAGATCGGCGGGATTCACGGGGTAGAGCACGCGATTCTCGCGCTAGCTCCGCTGTTTGCCGGATGTGACCGTGGCGACATCGGCTCGGCTTGGTTTACACACTTTGTGGATACGGGTAACCCGGCAGTCTTCCTCTTTGACCGAACCCCGGGTGGAGTGGGGATTGCAGAGTTGCTTTATGATCGAGTTGAAGACTTGGTTCAGGCCGCATATGATCAAGTCAAGAACTGCCCCTGCGAGTCAGGATGTCCGAGTTGCTTGCTTCTCGCTGGGTGCGAAGTTGGCAATGAGCAACTGGATAAGTCCGAGGCGATGAGTTATCTCGCCAAACTGATTTGAACTGGATACCCAAGCTTGAGGGCGCGAACGGATGTGAGTGGTGTCAAGAGTTTGACTCGTTCGTTTGAGAATGTTGTTTTGAGTCGTGTCAAGCCGGGCGAGTTGGGGATCACGGTGGACTCGACGTCTTGCTGAATCGACGCGACGCGTTCGTAGCCATCAAAGCTCCACCGGTAGAAGCTGCCTTCGTAGACGAGATACGCGGTGAACTGCCAGCCGACCATCGCGCCATTTGGGAGTGAGAGGGGGTCTTCGATCACTGGGCCGTCGATGAGGCGTTCAGAGCTTAGTTGAGCGTCGAGGGAAGTCACAGTGTTGAAGCCGGTTAGCTCAAGGAATTGTTTGGCGGAGGGGCGGCGGCACTCCATGCAGGGACGGTGTCCACCGGCAAGAGCGGTGGCTTCGTCCATGAAGAAAAGCTCGGTGTACTTTCCGGGTTGGAAAAGCGGACGCCTTCGATCTTTGAAGGACAACTCGCAGATGATCCAACGGTCAGTCTTCTGGAGCCACTTAATGTTTCCGTTACGGTCGTGGAGACAACCCCGGTTACCAAACCATGCTCCACGCTGTGGAACAGCGTGAAGAAGTTTAAACGGGTCAACGCGGTTTTTCAGTGGCATTCGATCCCCCCAGCCCTTCTCCTTTGCACCGTAGTGAAAAGGAGAAGGGCTTCAGAGTTACTTCGCAGATTTCAAAAGCTCTACGACGGCTCTTTCGATCTGCAGATCTCGGCCTTCCATCCAGGCGTTGGGATCGAACCAGACGGTGTGGTCCGGGCGGCGGCCACCGTTTTCAAGGTTCTCACCGTTGACGGCATACGCTCCGATGACTGGCATGCGAATTGTTCCGCCGTCCCACATGGAGGCGGCTCCGGTTCCGATGACGTAACCTGGAGTGCGTTCGCCAATGATTGGTCCGAGTCGGAGCTTGCGGAAGCCTTCGGTAATGACTTCGGCGTTGCTAAACGAGAAGGTGTTGCACATCAGTGCAGTTGGGAGCTCCAACGCGTCGCCGCGGTAGATATTCTCCGAGAGCTTCAGACCAAACTCACCGCGCGTGGTTCTGATGAGCCATGGAGAGCGAATAAGCGTATTCAGCACATCCACCGCAGTTGAACCTCCACCGTTAAAGCGGACGTCAATGATGAGCCCCTTTCGGCCCTCGCCCTGGGTGCGAATCTCTCGTAGGAAGCGGTCGAGACTTGGTTTATCCATCGCTTGAATGTGGACATAGCCGAGTTTGCCTTCGCTGAGCTTTTCGACTCTGGCTCGGGTTTCATTGACATAGTTGTCGTAGTCCAGCGCCGACCGAAGGGCGGAGGAAGAAGGCTTGATCATAACGGTCTCAAACTTGCCATCTCGTTCGACCCGAAGGGTGACCTTGCGGGATGCCTTCTTATTGAGAAGTTGAGAGAACGAGGATCCGGCGACCTTCTCGCCATCGACTTCGACGATCTTGTCGCCGACCTTGAGCATCATTGAGGGATGATCGGCGGGTGAGTTCGCAATGACTTTTCCAACCACAGCCGCTCCATCTCGGGCTAGGGAGACTGGGTCAAGGTCGATTCCGAGGAATGCAGTCGAGTCGGTACCGGTGCCGGGGTAATCCATGGGAGGGGCAGTTGCACCCAGGTGCGAAGACTCAAGCTCTTCCATCATCTCGCCCATCATTCGGTAGAAATCAGCGCGGTCGTAGGCGAACGGCACCAAGGCGGCGAACTTGGTTTTGATCGCCTTCCAATTCTTACCGTTCATCTTTGGGTCATAGTATTGCGAGTCAAGGGTCCACCAGATGTCCTCAAAGAGCGCTCGTTCTTCCGCCTTGGCGTTCACAGTGTAGCTTGCGCTCATTGCGATGGGGGCGAGGCTCGAAGCTGGCCCAGCGACGTTGATACTCGCCATCGTTCCGGCGTTGAGGACGTACAGCTTTCCTCCGTTAAGGAAACCACCTTGGATTCGGACTCCAGGCGTAGCGGTGGCGATGAGAGTGGACGCCGCGCCAGTGGCAGGATTGATCTGAGCCAATCCTGCTTCGGTGAGGGCGATGATGGACTTTCCGTCGGCGGCGGGAATTGCTCCGCCGCAGCCGGTGGTAGTCAGTCGTCGGAGTCTAGCCTCGAGGTTCGGTTCGTAGACCTTAACTTCGACAGTGGGCTTGTCCTTCTTCGTGGTGTCATCAATCTTGTCGAGATCATCCTCGGTAAAGGCGATGTCAGCGGGGATGAGATCAATCACATAGAGATCAGCTTCGTCGTACTCGGGCGAAATGAAGAAGAGTGATCGACCATTTCCTGTGAACTGAGGGACGCTGACCGAACCACGTTGGGGCCGGTTGACCATTTTTGCAATGGTCGTTACCTTGCCGCTTTTCACGTCAACGATGGACACCAAGGTGCGCCGACCTTGGATAATGCTGACCGCAAGGTAGGCATTATCCGGCGACCAACTGACGAGAGGGGTTCCTTCGTAAGCATCGTTGAAGTTCGCCTTGAGGAGCGTTCGCATCCCTTTGCCTTCGTTGTCAACCAGGCAAAGCTCGGTGGCACCTTTATGGAAGGCGACCATTTTGCCGTCGGGAGAGACGACTGGACACATGGTGTCAGTAGCTTCATCAGCAACGAAGTCTCGTGAGACGCCTTCAAGGTTCACCTGCTTAATGCGACGCCGACCCTTCTCCATGGTCGTATAGAGTCCAGTTTTGGAATCGAGCCAAGTGATTCCGTAGTCGCGGCCAGTGTTGCTGACGACTCTGCGGGTGGTTCCGCCTTTCTCCGGGAGGAGGAAAACATCTCCCCTTGCCGCCGCAAGGATTCGTTTTCCGTCGGGGGAGACCGAGAACTCGGAGATTCCGCTCGCAACGTTGACTTCTTGGAGTGGGTTCGTGCGGTCATCGGCTGGGACTTCGATTTTCACTTCCTTTGTTTGTCCATCGAGGGTGTCAAGAACGCGCAACTCAGATTCGAATTCGTAGGCGATGAAGCGGCCGTCTCGGCTGGACGACGGATTTCGGCTGGATCCGTTCGTGTGTGTGGTTAGCGCCTTGTCGCCCTTCAGGAGTCGCCAAATGTTCGGCGCTCCACTTCGGTTTGTAACGGCGATGAGGGAGCCATCGGCTTGAGGGATTGGGAACTGGTCGGTATTCTCGTTGTTGGTCAGCCGTTTGTGGTTGCTAAGCGGAACGGTATTATCGGCGACCCAAATCTCGGGAAGGGCTGAACTGATCATGCCCATCTTTTGCCACGCTGTCTCCCTGTAGGCGCCTCGGTTGTAGTAGACCTTAGAACCATCTTGCGAAAGGCTCGGGGAGAAGCAAGCTTCGAAGGGGTGGCTTGTCAGGCGTTGAAGGTCACCACTGGCAACTGGAACTCGGAAAATATCACCACGCGACCAGAGGGAGGTCGATCCGTAGATGAATCGTCCATCTGGTGAAACGGCAGTTGGGAGTTCCGAGGATGAGTCGAACGTGATCCTTCGCAGGTCGCTTCCGTCTGGCTTCAGAGTGAAGATGTCGGCACTGCCGTAACGTGAGGAGGCGAATGCAAAGCGCGAGCCATCCGCAAACCAGACGGGTCGGGTATCCGGAGACGAATGGACGGTGAGACGAATAGCTGTTCCCCCGGTTCGAGGTACGGACCAAATATCGCCCTGCCATGAAAACAGAATCGTCGAGCCGTCTGGCGAGATGGCCGGGTACTGAATCCTTTTGATCTCCTCGGCCATTGCCGAAGCGGAGACCAGGGCGAGTGCGCTGAGGGTAATCCTACAAAGTCGCTTCATGCTCCAAGTTTAGCCGAAGGCAAATAGAAAAGGGGGCGAACCCCTAGGTTCGCCCCCCATCCTTTTTCCTTATTCTAGTTTAGAAATTTACTGAGAACTGAGCTCCGATGAAGGAACCCTTGGACTGTCCAGCAAGGTTGGTGGACAAGTTAGGAGTCGTTTGGACGTCGCCAACTTGGTACCACAACTTGAACATTGTGCTTGCACCCATGTCGTAGCCGAAGCCAAGAGTGGTGTACTTGAACGAGTCGTTGTTGTAGAAACCGTTCTTGAACTTCGTATCTTCGTAAGAAGCCATGAGAGTCCAGTTCGAGTTGATCTTGAAGTTCGCACCGAAGGTGGACGACTCGACTGCACGGTTACCAGCACCGCTCACCCGATCAAGGTTTGCAACTGCTCCGCTGAGGCTAAGGTTGTCCGAAACCTTGATTCCAAGGTTGAAGTCAACACCCTTAACGTCGTTGACGTTTCGGTAGAAGCCGAATCGTCCCCAATCGCCAGGAGCCTGGTAGTTAGCTTCGATGTTTCGGTAGTTTACGCCGAGATCGAATGAACCAGCGTTGTACTTCAGACCGTAATTCTGTCGCTGATTGTTTCCGTTGCTGTTGTCGGTCTTGTTGTTCTTGAAGGAACTCTTACCAACTCCACCCATGACTGAGAGGTTGCCACCGAGTTTGTAGTCCAGGTCGATGCCGTAGACTTCATTTCGGTTGTAAAGAGCACCAGCAGTTGTTCCGTTGACACCTGGTGTTCCAGCAATTGCTGTGTTACCGTCGAATGTAGCGAGAGCTGCGGTGATTCCACCATTGTCGCCAAGACCGAACTTCAGGACTGCGCCCATTGCTCGTGCAACGTTCAGAGAGTTTGCACCAGGCTGACCAAACTCTTCAGCACCGATGGTGATTCCCTGAACTTGGGTTCCACCGAGGTTTGCACCACCGATGTTACCAAGGAACAGACCAAGCTTGGTGTTGCCACCGAAGCTGAAACCAGCAGTGATACCATCAAGAGCGAATTCGCCGTTGTCGTATCGCTCGTTCTCGAAGAACGAAGTGGTGTCGAGTCGATGCATGACGTAAGGGCTGATCTTAACGCCTTGTCGACCGATCTTTGCATCGAAGTTCATTCCGACCAAGCTGTCGCTGAGGTTGGCGTAGAGTTCGTGCAGGTAGATGTTGGTCGGACCATTCTGTCCGTATGCACGACCTGCGTTTCCTGCGGTTCTCGACTGATCGATGAATCCACCGCCAGCACCGAGCATGTTGCCAACAACCAGGGTTGCCTTAGCAGTGTCGGTCTTCAGGGTGAGAGCGAGCTCGTGGTTGACGCCGAGGGTATCGATGCCAGCACCGGTAGCCGATCCGCCAGCAACTCGGTTGTCCTGGTTGAGCAGTGCGTTACCAGCTGAACCCTTGGATCCTGCGGAGACGAAGAAGTTGACGTCGCCACTGATGGTGACGTTGGGCTTCTTGTTCTCAAGAGCCTTGACGCGAGCGTCCATGTCCTTGATGTCCTTCTTCATTGCTTCGACGTCGACTCCGAGTGAGCTGAGCTCTTTCTCGTAGCTGGAAGCCATCTTCTTGAGCTGGCTGACATCGCTGCCCCATGCCTTCATGGAAGCCACGTCGCTCTGGAGAGCCTTGAGGGCTGCCATGGTCGTGGTATCGCTGTTTCCGCCGGCCGCTGGCTTCATCGCGTTGACTCGAGCTTCAAGAGCTTCGATCTGCGAATTGAGGCCGTCGGTGACGTTCTTCATGTTCTGGTAGATCGCGTAGAGAAGGGTTGCCATCTCGTAGCGGGTGATGTTCTTCTTACCATCGAAGTTACCGTTTGGATAACCGGTGATAATGCCTTCCTTCTTCAGTCGGGTGACTGCTTCGTAGGCCCAGTGGGTATCAGCGACGTCTGGGAATCCTTGTGCGAACGCTGGGGTTACCATTGCGACGCCGAGAACTGCCGAGAGTGCGTACTTGAACGTTTTGTTCATGTTTCTTCTTGTTTCTCCGTTTTAGATTTTCGACACATTCTGCATTCTCTGCAGATCTAATCGGAGCCGGCTCTCACACTTTCCTATGTTCCTTGTGAGTTCCAAGCTGTTCAACTTCAATCTGCTCGGTGCGCTTCCTGCGTCTGTTGACTCGGAATGAGTCAATTTCATTATCGCATACGCATTGTGGTAATGCAAGAGTTTGCAGGTTTTTGTCGGTTCTTTTGACATTTCTGGTGCGTCCGAATACAATTCTTTTGCTTTGAATGACGCTATCGTTCAGTCCTGGGAGATCAATTCCAGGCTCAACTTGTACCTCTTGGAGGCTGTTCCCGATGACCAACTGGGTATCAAGCTCGAGAAAGGTAAGACTGTCGCGGGGAATTTTGCCCATATTCACAATGTTCGCAGAATGTGGGTTAAGTCAGCGGCGGTTGACCTTTACGATGGGATTTTCAAGCTAGAAGATCCTTCTCGATAAGAACTCTTTGATGCGCTGCCCCTGTCGACGGAGGCCCTCAGTGAGATCTTTCGTCGAGCGGAAACTCCCGAAGGCAGAGTGAAAGGGTTTAAGCCTCATGCATCAGCCTTTCTGGGTTACACGGTTTCTCATGAGGCTTTTCATCGAACATGCATCGAAGTGGCCTTGAGGCAGGCGGGGCACCCGCTGTCGGATAAAGTTGCGTACGGACTATGGGAGTGGGGTGTAAGATAGTGCCAACCATGCGCTGGAGCATTTCGATTCTCGCCCTTTTCGCCGTTTCCCTGTGGGGTTGTGGATCCTCAGGATCGGAAGATCCCAAAGATGGCGACTCGTCATCAGCACCAAAGGTTGGCTCGGCAAAAGCTCCGACCGGAAAGATTGAAGTTCAGTCATTCAAGGGTGGTTATGGAATCGATTTCTTCCAAACTGCCGCGAAGGAGTACACGACGAAACATCCAGGCACTGAAATCTCAGTTGATGGTAACCCTCGCGTTTGGGAGCAGTTGAAGCCTCGGTTTGTTAGTGGCAAAGTGCCGGATCTCACTTTCCCGGGTTGGGGAATGGACCATTGGGGGCTTGCCGAAGAAGAGCAAGTGATTGCACTTGAAGAGGCACTTAAGACTCCGGCATCAGATGGTAAGACGCCTTGGGGTGAAACATTCGATCCGGCATTGCTCAAACTGGGGCAGCTTGACGGAAAGCAGTGGACTCTTCCGTACTATGTGATCCTTTACGGCTGGTGGTACGACCCCGAATTGTTCAAGGAAAACGGTTGGACTGTTCCCAAGACCTTCAACGAACTGCTTGCAACGAGCGAAAAAATCAAAGCTAAGGGCATGGCGCCGATCACTTTTCAAGGGCAGTATCCGTTCTACATGCTCTGCATGATGATGTTGCCATGGGTCGTCAGCGAGGGTGGACAGCCTGCACTCAGTGCCTGCCAGAATCTTGAGCCGGGCGCTTGGAAGTCGCCGAGCGTGCTCAAGGCGGCTCAGATGATTGCGCAACTTCGAGACAAGGGGTTCTTCGAAAGCGGGGCGGTGGGGATGAGCCATACCCAGGCTCAGGCAGGATTCTTGAATAGGAAAGCCGCCTTTGTGCCTTGCGGTACTTGGATTCATCCGGAAATGAAGGATAGCTGGCCAAAGGGTCGCAAGATTGCCTTCATGTTGCCTCCGACCGTCGATGGTGGAAAGGGTGATCCGACAGCGATCCAGGTTGCGATCGAACCTTGGATGGTTCCTGCCAAGGCTCAGAACAAAGAGCTTGCGATTGACTTTTTCAAGTACATGACTTCAGTCGAGAAAGCGAAGCAGTTCGTCGAAGAAAAGGGCACTCTGATGGCGATCAAGGGAAGTGCGGATGGTGCGAAGCTGCCTGATTACGTTGTAGAGCCTGCTCGAATTTACGGCGAGAGCAAGGACGTGTGGTCTGTGCAATTCCGCAGTTGGTATCCGGCCATGTTCAAAGAGCTAGAGAATGCCACTACCGCGCTAGTTAGCGGAAAGGCGACTCCTGAGGAGTTCTGCGAACGGGCAGAAAAGGCTGCCCAAGCGACCAGAGACGACGAGTCCATCACGAAGCACAAAATCTAACTTCCGATGACATTGGGGTGCAAGTGCCGCCCCGGTATTTATAACGAGATACAATATGGAGGCATGTCGCTCGTTGCCTCCATTTCTTCTGAGTCGGTTGTTGTGGAACCGGGAGCGACTGCCCCGCTGACCGTCGAGATCGAAAATCAAGGTGAGGCAGTCGAGAATGTCGAAATCGGAATTGAAGGAATCGACGGAGAGTGGATTGCGATTCCGGTCCCTTCAGTAGAGATCAAACCCGGGGAGCGGCAGAGTCTCAAGATTTTCTTCAAGCCTCCTCGTCAGAGCGAGAGCACAGCTGGCAACTTTCCGTTTGTTGCAAAGGTTCGCTCCTTAACGTCTGGCGATCAGAGAATCTCACAGGGAATTCTCACGATCAAGCCGTTTCACTCGATCACGCTTGAGCTCACCCCAAAAAAGGGATTTGTTACCGCGACGAAAACTCAGAACATTTTCGCCGCAAAGGTAATGAACATGGGGAACTCGGAGCATGCCGTTCAATTGATGGCAGACGATCCTGAGAACTCATGTGCTTACGAGTTTGATGATGAGCTGATCACGGTTGGGCCGGGGCATCAGCGAGAGGTGGACTTTGCGGTTAATCCCAAAAAAGGTTCGCCCTTAGGATCACCGAGGCTGATTGGATTCGCGGTTACTGCTCGAAGCACGACCACGCCCGGCGTGGTCGCCTCAAGCCAGGCTCAGCTTGAAGTTCGCCCTCTACTGACTCCTGCAACGATCATTGTCTTTTTCATCATGTCAATGCTGGCACTCACCGTTTGGTTAACCCAGCCCAAGAAGCCTGAAGTTACGATCGATCTGCTGCCTGGTTCGGCGAAAGTGACCCAGGGAACCAAGGTTTTGGTTCATTGGGTCGCTTCCAATGCCTCAGCTGTCAAACTCGTGGCGGGTGGGAAGGCGATCGGAGAAAACTTGCCCCCAGAAGGAACACAGGAGGTAGAAACGCCACTGGTCGGAACACTTACGATTCAAGCCGTAGCGTTTAGGGATACTCGCCAAAGTGAGGTTGCAACCATTACTTTGACGGTAGAGGCCGCACCAGTTTTTCCTGAGCCAAGAATTCTTGAGTTGAAGCCTTCACTGCCAACGGTCAACAAAGGTGAAAAATTCACCCTTAGCTACAAATTCGACCCTGCGGTCGTAAAGGCCAAGCTTGGTCCTGACAATATCGACTTGGACCTCCGACTCAATACTATCCTCATCGAACCGACTAAGTTAGGCGAGAATGAATACACCGTCGTCGCAGAGAACTCCGCGGGGAAAAGCGTCAAGAAGACGTTTACTGTCCAGATGATTGAACCCGTCTTGGTGAAAATAAACAAATTCGAAATTTCGCCATTGGAGGTCGAAGAGGGCGGAAAGGTGAGCATGAGCTGGCAGGTCGAAAAGGCCTCGAAAATCGAGTTTAGTTACACTGGTAGCCAGCCCTACTCGCTTGATCCGGCAGGCACTACCGAAATTCCAGTTGTGGCGAAGACAACGTTCACACTCAAGGCAACTGATGCCAACGGAAAGAGTGTTACGAAGACGATTACAGTACAGGTCAAGAAGCCAGCGGATTCTAACCCAACAAGCCCCACCGACTCGGGTGACCTGCGGGGTACAACCGGAACGACGGCGACCAGCGGAGCAACCACAGGAAGATGAGGGCACTACTTTCAGTAACAGATAAATCAGGGATCGTCGATTTTGCGGGAGCTCTCGTTGAGAGAGGTTTTGAGATTTTGAGCACAGGAGGCACGGCGAAGGCTCTTCGCGAGGCTGGCTTGCCCGTTACCGACGTTAGCAACGTCACCGGGTTTCCCGAAATGCTGGATGGGCGTGTGAAGACATTGCATCCGATGGTGCATGGCGGACTCCTCGGGGTGGTCGCCAATCCTGAACACGTCTCTGCGATGCAGAACGCGGGCATTGAACCGATCTCAATCGTGGCGGTTAACCTGTATCGGTTTGAGGAAACCGTGTCAAAGCCACACGATTTGAATCAGGCGATCGAGTCGATTGACATTGGCGGACCAGCGATGATTCGTGCTTCCGCGAAAAACCACGCCTCGGTGGCGGTTGTAACAGACCCTGCAGATTACGCCCTCGTCTTGACCGCCATTAACCAAGGATCTCTGCCCGAGCTCCGTCCAAAGCTTGCGGCAAAGGCGTTTCGGCTGACGGCCTACTATGATAGTTTGATCTCCCGTTACTTGTTTTCCGCCAGCGGGCAGGACGAGCTTGAGAGCGATCTTTTTGCTCTTGGGCTACGGAGAGTTCAGGCCTTTCGCTACGGTGAAAATCCACATCAGCAAGGTGCGCTTTACTTGGATGGGCTGGCTCAGCCGGGTCTTCCCCAAGCGAAACAGCTTTGGGGGAAGGAGTTGAGTTACAACAACATCAACGATTCCGTTGGTGCCTGGGAGTTAGTTGGGGACCTTCCTCCATTGGGTTGCTCAATCATTAAGCACGGTAACCCATGCGGGGCTGCGACGAGTGGTTCATTTGGTCAAAGCTATTCACTGGCTCGAGCATCTGATCCGATTTCAGCATTTGGCGGAATCGCCGCTTTCAATGGTGTCGTGGACGTCGATGCCGCTGAGGCAATGACGGAGAAAGGCAATTTCTTGGAAGTCGTCCTTGCCACACGTTTTACAGACGAAGCAGTGGAGATATTCAAGAGTCGATCGGGGTGGGGTCAAGATGTACGCCTACTCGAGGTCGTACTTCCTGAGCGTCGCTCGTTCTTGAGCGTTAAGGCAATTCGGGGTGGAGCGATTATCCAGCAGAGCGACGAGGATCCAGGTAACGAGTGGCGTGTTGTCACTTCAATCGTCCCGACACCCGAGCAGATGACCGCTCTAAGGTTGCAATGGGCCATCGTTCAGCACGTTAAGTCGAACGCCATCGTTGTTGGGAACGCGACTCAACTTTTGGGAGTGGGTGCAGGGCAGATGAATCGCGTTCAGAGTGTCCGCCTTGCATTGGACCAAGCTGGCGATGCTTCGACCGGTGCGGTGCTTGCAAGTGATGCCTTCTTCCCTTTTCCAGATTCAGTGGAGACGGCCGCAGCTGCCGGCATAGCGGCAATTGTGCAGCCCGGTGGTAGCAAGAAGGATGAAGCCGTGATTGCACGGGCAAACGAACTCGGGGTCGCGATGTGCTTCACCGGAACTCGCCACTTTAATCACTGACCCCTTGGCAAAACTTGTAAAATGGTGTAACCTAACTTTCAAACCTTTGCATCCAAGGAACTGACTATCATGAGCAACACTGGCGCCGGACCGAATCCTCAAACAAATTTGATCATTTCGATCGTAGCACCGGTCATTGCACTGATTGCGATCGCAGTTTTGTACTTTACAAAGCCTACGCTTGTTCCAGAAGCGGCTCCGGCTGCAGTCAATACCACAGCGGCTAAGTTGCCGGATCCCGGCGTCCAGATGGGCAACGCTCTGCCAGGTGCTGGCGGAGGAGCCTCCGGCGGAGCAGTTGGCGGAGCAGCGGCACGCGGTGGTGGTTTTACTGCCCCTCCCCCCTCAGCTAGCGTTGGCGGACAAGGTGGGGGTCGTCCTCCGAGCGGTGGTCGTCCTCCGAGTGGTGGACGGTCAGTCGGTGACGGAAGCGACTAACATCTTCAATCTGTTCACGATCGCTGTTCAGACTCCCTGAATAAAGTAAACTCCCTAGGCTTGACGGTCTTGGGAGTTTGCTTATGTCTGCGCCTGTTGTTCTTAACGTTGGATTTTACAACTACGTGCTGACAGACAAGATTATCGCAATGGTGAGTACGGAATCGGCTCCGATGCGGCGCCTTGTGCAGGGTCTGCGACAGGCCGGAAAAGTGATCGACGCCACGCAAGGTCGGAAGACCAAGTCTGTCGTTTTCACGGTGAGCGGAGATGTTGTGCTGTCAGCAATCTCGCAGGAGACTCTGGCTCGCCGTCTTGCTGAAGTGGGTCACACTCCTGACGATGCCGACGAAGCCGAAGAGTAGTTTGAGATGAGTTTAATGCGCACGCTTTTTGGCAGGTTTCACCGAGATATCGGTATTGACCTCGGTACTGCCAACACGCTGGTGTATGTAGCTGGGCGGGGAATTATCCTCAGAGAGCCGAGCGTGGTCGCGGTAAGCCAGGACGATGGCAAAGTGATCAAAGTTGGAGCTGAAGCAAAGCGGATGCTAGGTCGCACCCCGGCAAACATCGTGGCTGTTCGCCCATTAAAAGACGGGGTGATTGCAGATTACGAGCACACCGAGGAGATGCTGAGGCACTTCATTGGTTCTGCGGTGAGCCGAGGAGCGTTTCGAACGACCGTTGTTGTCGGAATCCCCTCCGGCGTTACCGAAGTCGAGCGGCGGGCAGTTATTGAAGCGGCACGCAAAGCAGGAGCGACAGCGGCGTATGTCGTCGAAGAGCCGATGGCAGCAGCTATTGGAGCGGGACTTCCTGTTGCGGAGCCCAGTGGATCGATCATCGTTGACATCGGTGGTGGTACGACCGAAGTTGCAGTGATTTCATTAGGTGGAATAGTTTCCTCAAAATCAGTTCGAACCGCAGGTGATGAACTGGATGAGTCAATCATTAGCTATGTTCGGCGGGCGTTTAACCTTGCAATTGGGGATCGAACGGCTGAACAAGTTAAGCTGCAAATTGGCTCAGCTTTTCCCATGGAGCAGGAGATGGATATGGTGATCAAGGGGCGCGATCTCGTTACTGGGCTCCCCCGCTCGGCGGTCGTGACGTCAGAAGAGATTCGCACGGCGATAGCAGATCCTATCCGAGAAATCGTCGATGCTATCAAGCTTACGTTGGAAGCCACTCCCCCCGAGCTTGCCGGAGACGCAATGGAAAGAGGCATTTATCTTGCCGGCGGCGGTGCTCTCCTTCGCGGTCTCGATAAGCTCATTTCCCGCGAAACCCTCGTTCCCGTCCACATTGCGAACGATCCTTTGAGCTGCGTTGCCCTTGGCACTGGGATCATTGTTGAAGAAATGAACGAAAACGCTCTGATTCGCAAAATGCTTGAGAGGTCATCCCAGCCGTAAGAAAAGAAAAGCCCACCCGCCCAGCTCTTTGGTTCTTGGGATTGTTGATCCTAGGGTTTGCCGTCTCATACGTGCAATCTTCACAACGAAAAGCCGGAAAGACTAGTCCTCTTGATCTTGTGGTGCGAACCGTTTGCCAACCGGTCGCGATGGTTTCGAGTCAAACCTACCGCGCCATTTCAGGTTTTTTCTCAGGGGCGGTTCAAGGAGATAAATTTGCGCTCGAAAATGAACGACTGAGGCGACAACTGGATGCGCTGAGTCTCTATGACGACCGCATCAAAGACCTCGAATTCCAAGTTGATTCACTGCGTCAACTCGCAGATCTAGCGAAAAGCTACGATCGACCAAAGGTTATGGCAGATGTGATCTACTACTCTGCGATCGAAGATCGAGTCACGATTGCCGCAGGCAAGAATAAAGGCATTGAGCCTGGCATGGTTGTTGTGTGTGCTGCAGGTCTGGTTGGTCGTGTGCAGACCGTGGCGCCAAGTGAGTGCCAGGCACTTCTTCTTACCGCCAACACATTCCAAATTGGAGCGACTGCGCTAGGATACAACCCAGCCCCCTACGGTTTGATCCGAGGTGACGACACTGAGACCCTGATCTTGGGCTTTCAGAGTGAGCAACCTCCGGTGAAAAGTGGGGATATTGTTGTTACGAGTGGGTTCTCGGACAAGCTTCCTAGGGGGATCCCCCGGGGAATCGTCATTGGGCGAGTCCTGAGTACAGAAACGAGACCAGAGGTGGGTGCGTCGCGGGCAATTGTGTTGCCAAAGGTCAATCCTGGAAACTTGCGCGAAGTGGTGATCCTCAAGTGAAGAATCGAACTTTGATCTGGGTTGCAGTTCTTACATTCTGGATATGCGGAGGACTTAATGAAGGTCTTGCAAAAGACATAGCGATCTTTGGTGCCCAGCCAGACTTTCTGCTGGTCGCAACAACTGTGATCAGTATGCTCTCGGATATGCGGGGTGCCGCGATGGCCGGATTCACAGGCGGCTTCTTTCAGGGGGCGATCACCGGTGCAAACATGTGGCAGTACGTGGTGACCCGGTTGCTTGTTGGTTGGATTGGAGGATCACTCATCGAGTTGCGATTTCAACGAAACCTAGTGATCGCCGCGATGGCTTGCTTTGTCGCCACGATTTTCTCCGGTGTCCTCTTCTTGTTCTTAACTTCTCAACCGAACATCCTTGGGAGTCTGAGAGATACACTGATATCTGCGATGTACAACGCCGTTATCGCCGCTCTGGTCTATCCACCAGTGGAGAGGCTGTCCGGCGTCAAAGCGAGACAATAACCATGAGTGCACACCACGACGTCCTCGGCATGGCCCGCGAACAGCTTAGCGTAGCGGCCAAGTACCTTGACCTTGATCAGGGTCTTCACCAGGTGCTTTCCCGCCCGATGAGGCAGCTCATCGTCAACTTTCCGGTTGTTTTGGATAATGGCGAAGTGATGTGCTTCGAGGGTTACCGCGTTCAACACAACTCCTCTCGGGGACCCACCAAAGGCGGTATTCGCTATCACCCCGACGTTGACGTCCATGAAACCACGGCACTGGCCATGTGGATGACTTGGAAATGTGCAGTTGTCAACATCCCATACGGCGGAGCGAAGGGTTCCGTCAAAGTTGATACCAAGCAGTTTAGTCGCCGAGAGATTGAGAAACTGACTCGTCGCTACGTCACCGAAATCAACATGATTTTGGGTGAGCGAAGTGACATTCCCGCACCAGACATTGGCACCAACGCTCAGACCATGGCTTGGATCATGGATACCTTCTCGATGCAGAAGGGCTACACCGTGCCGGGTGTTGTCACCGGAAAGCCTGTTGACCTTGGCGGCTCGCTCGGGCGAGTTGAGGCGACTGGTCGAGGCGTAATTGTTGCGACGGAAGAAGCTGCGAAGACGATGAATATGAACCTGGGTGGCGCGAAAGTGGTCGTTCAGGGCTTTGGTAATGTTGGCGCAACAGCGGCCAAGATCGCCGAAGAGCATGGCGCAATCGTAGTTGGAATCTCCGATGCGGTTGGGGGCATCTACAATCCCAAGGGACTGCCGATCGCCGAATTGACAAACCGCTACGCCGGCCGGGAGGGCGGAATTCAGGAGTACAAGGATGCTGAAAAAGTCACGAATGCTGAGTTGCTTGAACTCGAATGCGACGTTCTCATTCCCGCCGCGATCGCATCTCAGATTCACGATGGTAATGCCAACAAAGTAAAAGCCAAGCTTCTTGTCGAAGGAGCTAATGGACCTTGCACTTTCGAAGCGGACAAGATCCTTCATGACCGCGGTGTTCATGTCGTTCCTGACATCCTGGCAAACGCCGGTGGCGTTGTTGTCAGCTACTTTGAGTGGGTGCAGGATCTGCAGAACTTCTTCTGGGAAGAGGATCGCGTGAACGACCAGCTCACCAAGATCATGAAACGAGCATATAGTCAGGTGGACGCTACTATGCGGCAGCATAAGACGGATATGCGAACTGCTGCGCTGATCATCGGTGTCAAGCGGGTTGCAGACGCAACCGTTCGACGCGGAATCTTCCCCTGATCTGAATCTTTACCCCCTCTCGGCATCCAGAGGGGGAGTTTAAACCGCCCTAACTCGGTTGTTTTTTGGATTGTGTTCTAACTCGACAAGTCCAATCGCTTCCATAAGGGGCGGGACGTACATGCCGAATCGTCCTCGAAAGCCCTTCTTTTGACCGTACCATCCGCCAACAGGATTGGATGCTGATCTTCCCCAAGCCTCGACTGTGCCAGGCTTCGCCTCCTTTTGCTCGTCAGCCGAGCCTAGCTCCATCCAATCGCCGTGCGTCTTTAGCATGGTGTGGCAGTCTTCAAGGCATCTCCATAGGTAATGAAGAGTGGTTGAGCCAACTTTGCAGACCAGAATATCTCCATCTCGATACATGGTGTATTCCGAGGTTCCGGGCGCCGTTTTGAGCTGCCAAGGAGATTCTTTGGTGCCAATCTCTGACATGGAGCCATCATATCAGGCTTCCAATGGTTGGTCAAGTTAAGGTTGCTCAAGTATCCTAGATGGATGCGTTTTCAGGATCAGGTCGTGATTGTTACCGGAGCTAGCCGTGGAATCGGGCGAATGATTGCCGAGGCCTTTGCTGCCGAGGGGGCCAAAGTGGCTTGTATCGCGACCACGCTTGAAGGAGCAAACAAGACGGCAGAGGCAATTGGTGGCAAAGGTTACGCGTGCGATGTGTCGTCTACAGCTTCGGTAGAAGAGGTCTTTGCGGCGATAGCAGCTGACTTAGGCACGCCTTCGGTACTGGTCAACAACGCAGGCATCACTCGGGATACCTTGATGCTTCGGATGAAGGACGACGACTGGGATCGCGTACTCGAAGTGAATCTCAAGGGCGCCTTTATAACTTCGCGGACAGTTGCTAAGCCGATGATGAAGGCGCGGTACGGGCGGATCGTCAATATCACCAGCGTGATTGGATTGCATGGCGGTGCAGGGCAGGCGAACTATGCTGCGGCAAAGGCAGGGCTGATTGGGCTTACGATGACGATTGCTAAGGAGTTTGGTTCACGAGGAATCACCTGCAACGCAGTCGCGCCGGGTTTCATCGAGAGCGACATGACCGAGGCACTGCCACAGGAGTTTAAGGACGACGTGATGAAGCGAGCTCCGGCGGGTCGTCTTGGGACTCCTGCAGACATCGCTCCCGCGGTGTTGTTCTTGGCTTCGTCGGATGCCGCTTATGTGACGGGCCAGACCTTGACGGTGGACGGCGGGCTGTTTCTTTAAGTAGGATTGGAGTCGAAATCGGTCTTGATATGTCAGGAAAAGTCATGACATTGGATCGTGCCACTTAGGGTCGGTTTCCCTAGTTAGACCCTGTTACCAGAGGCAAAAAGGCACTAAATTAATAGTGTCATGGACCCAAAAGGATTGATCTTAGCCCTCAGCATTATCGCCGGAGTACTGATGTACCAGGCGACGAGTTCGACCGCTCACAAGTACAACTTCGAGCCCGATGCTAACAAGAAGTTTTACGTTGCCAACCTTGCCGACGGCGTTGACGCGGTTTCCGTATCCACCGGTGGTGGAGTCACCTCGCAAGCGGTCAGTGTTGCAAGCCCTTCACTCCTGCTCGCTCAGCACAAAGTTGGCGTCAAAGCCAACCCCAAGACGGTGAGCTACAGCGTGACTGGTTCTAACGGCAACTTTGATGTGAAGACCGACGAGACCAAGCTTGGCTACCACAACCTTATCGTCACGACCCGCACTCCTTCGGGAGACAAGGTTGAGGCAAAGACTCTGGTTGGCAAGGTTCAGCCGATGCTTCAGGTTGTGGTGGATGCCCCAATTAACGGCGTGAGCAACTTTGACGTTTACGTTACCAAAGCGGGTTCGCTTGACGGAGCTAAGCCGGTCGCATCCTATACTGAGTTCGGCAAGGTTGTGGAGCTTCCTGAGGATACGATCAAGTCAGGGTTTAACTACACGATTACGCTTACGAAGGTCGGATCGACTGAAGTGTTGAGCCAGGTCAAGAGCGATACAGGGTTGAATACGGGTTGGTATCGACTTCATGCTTTCACCCATAAAGCTGGGCAACTTGTCCAAACGAAGTTCGATGTTGATGCTTGGCGCAGCTAAGCAATCCTGACAAGCAGAAAGGGCACACCAGTCGGTGTGCCCTTTCTTGCTTTTGCTCAACTTACCTGAAGTTTAGTTGCGGTGTCGGAACGTGATTCGACCCATGGTGAGATCGTAGGGGCTGAGCTCAACCTTAACTCGGTCACCAGGAAGGATTCGGATGTAGTGCATTCGCATCTTTCCGCTCACGTGAGCAAGAACTTCCATATCCCCTTCGTCCAGCTTCACGCGGAAACGCGCGTTTGGAAGGTTTTCCAGAATTGTGCCGTCTAGCTCAATGCCTTTTTCCTTGTCCGACTGATCGTTTGTTTTGGGTTTATAGTGCCTTCGTCGAGCCATGTGGTTTTAGTTTACCGCTAACGTCAGTTTTGCACCTTGCGCAAGTACAATGCAGTCGGGGTCCGGGTGGCTCTGTTTACTAGGATTACCATGAACCGAAAGTCTCTTCTCCTTGCTCTTCCTTTTGTAATGCTGGTCGGCTTTGCCTCGCGGAGAGCAGCTTTGCAGCAGTACGACATTCAAGACCCGAAAGGCGCGAATGGGTTTACATTTGCGATGGTGGATGGGCTAGAGCCAGTTCATGGTCAGGGGAACGATGTTTCTGGGTCAATCATGTTGGATTTGGAGAACCCGGAGAAGTCGAAGGGGAAAGTTGTGATTGGCATCAAAGCTCTGAAGCTGACCAGTGAAGTCATGAGCAACAACATGATGGGTGAATGGTGTTTGGATGCTGAGAAGTTCCCGACGGCGACGTTCGAAGTGACCTCGGGCAAGGTGAAGAAGGCGAAGAACGGCGAGTTCGAAGGGACGGCGACCGGCAATTTGACTCTTAAAGGCATCACCAAGTCCACCTCGGTGCCGGTTTCGGCTCGGCTGGTGAAGGGCGGGGTGAAGGAGCGGTTTGGCGATAAGGACGGAGATCTATTGATGTTCAACACCCGCTTCTCGTTCAACCGCTTTGACTTCGAAATTGGCAAAGCCGTGAAGGAACAGTTGCTGAGCAATAAGGTTGAAGTCAGCCTGAGCTGCGCAGGCATGCTTTACCGCTAACCTGGATTGTGGCCCCGAAAACGAAGAAGCCCCACCGTTAAACGGTGGGGCTTGTCTGTTTTTGTAAGCTTCTGTTATGCTTTGTGGATCGCGTGACCCATGGCGTCTTCGAAGGCTTCGATGACGGCTTCGGCCATGGTTGGGTGGGCGTGGATCACGGTCTCCATTGACTCGAGAGTGGCTTCGTGGACGAGGGCGACGACGGCTTCGTGGATGAGGTCGGTGACGTGTCCGCCGATCATGTGGACGCCGAGGATTTCGCCGTACTTCTTGTCAGCAACAACCTTAACGAAGCCTTCAGTTTCGTTTTGAGCCATCGCCTTGGCGAATATCATGAACTTAGAGCGACCCACGACGACATCGTAACCTTTGGCCTGGGCTTCGCTTTCGGTGAGACCACATGAAGCGACTTCAGGCGAGGTGTAGACCGCGTTCGGAACGAATCGGTAATCGAGCTTCTTCGGCGACTCAGGGTGGACTATGTTGTGGACGGCGGTAAGACCCTCCTGCTGCGCAACGTGTGCTAGCTGGATTCGTCCGGTGACATCGCCGATAGCCCAAATGTTTGGAACGTGGGTTTTCAGGGTGTCGTCGACGATTTCGATTCCACGACGGTGCAACTTGACTCCGATGCCTTCAAGGTTCATGCCTTCGGTGTTGGCCTTTCGTCCGACGCCAAGGAGAACAACGTCCGCTTCGATAACTTCCTCAGCTGTGCCTTGCTTAACGGTGACCTTCCAGCCGGTCTTGGTCTTCTCGGCTTTCTCGATGGTCGCGCCGGTCTTGACCTTAACACCTTGCTTGGTGAGGTTCTTTCCGAGTTCTTTTCCTAGTTCCTCGTCCATGACGTTGAGGAGGGTAGGCATCATTTCGACGAGGGTGACCTCGGTTCCGAGACCGTTGAAGACGAAGCTGAATTCGCAACCGACGGCACCGCCGCCGAGGACGACCATCTTCTTAGGAACGAACGGAGCGTAGACAGCCTCATCTGAGGTCCAGACTCCGGCGTCCTTGCCGCCTTCGAGTCCGGGGACTGGGATGTGAATGACGGACGAGCCCATGGCGAGGATGAAGTTCTTTCCTCGGTACTTGGTCTCCTTGCCGTCGTCACCTTTCACAGTGATTGTGTTGGCGTCGACAAATTTTGCAAACCCTTTGACGTGATTGATATTCTTCTTTTTGAAAAGGAAGCCGATGCCGTTTCGCTCGGTGAGGACGATCTTGTCCTTGCGGGCCATCATGGCGGGGAAGTCCATCTCGGCGTTTTCGATCTTTTTGAGTCCGAATGCGTCCGCATGCTTTGTTTTGTGAAGCATCTCAACGCTGGCGATCATTGCTTTGGAGGGGACGCAACCCCAGTTTAGGCAGGTTCCACCAAGCCACTCTTTCTCAACACAGATGACTTTCAGTCCTTCCTGGGCGGCTCGAATGGCAGCGTAGTAGCCACCAGGGCCGGCTCCAATCACGATCAAATCTGCGTCGAACTGTTCATTTGCCATTGCTTGAGTTTGCTCCTGGGTCTCGGGGGCACCAGTCGTTTTTAGGCTGGTAATTGCATCGATGATGGAAGAAGCGGGGGTCGGCGTTTGGACAGCCGGACCGCTTGTCAGCTCAACCGCTGAAGGCTCCTTGGAGTCGTTGATTCGCTCACTCATCGAGCACCGCGAGGTGAACTTGATTTTACCCATTTGCGGGGAAAATCACCGATGTGTAAAGTTCCACTAGCGAAACGGGCGATTTACCGATAAAATGTCAGAGCCAGCACCGGCAACGTTGCCATGACCCGACACCTACATCGCCTCCTTTTTCTTGTGACGCTGCTTTTGGCCTCGGTAGCCAGCTATGCAAATGTCACGACGCTGAGGTTTAGCGTTTGGGATGGCGACAAAGCGCTTGAAACCATCCGTTCGCTTGTTGTTGAATTTGAACAGCAGAATCCAGACATCAAAGTGAAACTGGAAAACTATCCGGATTACAACCTATATCACCAGAAAATGTTGGTGACGTATGCGGCAGGGGTTGCACCTGACGTGGTGATGATGGATCCGCAGCACTTTCAAGCTTTGGCGGTGCGGAAGGCACTTCTACCGCTGAATCCGTTCTTCGAGCAAACTCCTGGGTTTGACATCAAGGAGTATTACAAACAGATCGTTGATGCTCACTCCTACAAGGGAGTTTGCTACGCGTTGCCCAGAGACATCGCGCCAATGGGTCTCATCTATTACAACAAAGAAATGTTCAAGAGGGCAGGTCTGCCGTACCCGACGGGTGATTGGACCTGGGATTTTAAGATTCGTCCCGAGCTCAAAGAGAAGGATTTTCTGTGGGTCTGCGATCAGTTTACGAAGAAGAACCAGGAAGGGAAGTACGTTCAGTGGGGTTACACGCCGGGTTGGCCGGGCCTGTTTGCCGACATGATTGTTTACGCAACGGGCCTGCTCCCTTACGACAACATGGAAGAGCCCACAAAGGTATTGGTTGGCACTCCAGAGTATTCAAAGGCACTGCAGTTTGCTGCAGACTTCATGAACAAATACCATTACGCACCTTCGGTGACGGAGCAGAGTTCGGCGTTTGCAGGAGCTACTGCGCAAGCACTCTTCGTTCAGGAGCGTGTTGCAATGTTCCAGAACGGGATTTGGGAAGTTCCCAATATCCGCAAGATGCTGAAGCCCGGCTCAAAGGAGTTTTTTGAGTGGGACGTCGCCATGGCGCCAGCATATGCGGGCAAGGACGGCAAAAAAGTACTTCGATTCCCAACCGGTGGCTCAGGTTACGGAATCATGAGCACGACGAAGAACAAAGAGGCGGCCTGGAAGCTGACAAGATTTATGGGCGGGGAGCCCGGAATGATCGCCATGGCGAAGGCGGGGATTGCCCAGCCTGCCATTCGATCGCTTGCCATTAAGCCGGGACTGTGGGTTCCGGGGCCATCCACTCCCATTGAGGAACAGTACCCTGCAAACCGGATCGTGACGGACCAGGCGGTCCCTTACGTTCAATTCCCGACGACTTCGCAGTACTACCAGGCGATTAATGACCGCGTTGTCAAAGGACAGGAACTCATTTGGAACGGGCAAAAGACGGCAGAGGCTGTGATGTCGGAGAATGCCGTGGACGCCCAGACGAGGCTCGATTTCCTCCGTAAAGAAGAGAACTTGCCGCCTTTTAACTGGCCGCTGGGAATCGCGATATGCTCGATGTTATTCGTTGGGATTGTCTTTTGGATTTACAAGCCGCACTTTGGGCATAAGCTCACCGAGCTCGAACGAGGGGAGACACGCTCGGCTTACTCATTCTTGTCACCTTGGATTATTGGGTTCTTAGTCTTTACGTTGGTGCCCATGATGCTTTCGCTCATGATGGCGTTCGCGAACTGGGATATGATTTTGCCGGCGCAGGCTAGGGGATTGGGCAACTTCAACGAGATGATCAACATTGATCCCTCGTTCTGGAAATCGCTGAAAGTGACGACCATTTACGTCGTCTTCTCGGTTCCACTTGGCATCATCGGTTCCATGGGCCTTGCGTTGCTGTTGAATCAAAAGGTCAAAGGAGTCTCCCTCTTTAGGACTCTGTACTACATTCCTTCGATCACGTCTGCCGTTGCCGCGTCGCTCATCTGGCTTCGGGTATTCAACGCGGAGAACGGAATGCTCAATTTCTTCCTGTACGGGCCGAATGGGAACTGGCCGATCGGCCGGATGCTCAGTTCGTGGATCATGACCGATCCTTCGAAGCCGGTTGATTGGATGGCGACAGAAGGAACGGCGCTACCTGCACTGATCATCATGTCGCTTTGGGGTGTCGGTGGCGGAACGGTCGTGTTCCTCGCGGGACTTCAGGGCATTCCGACTTACTACTATGAGGCCGCGACCTTGGACGGAGCAGGAATCATGAAACGGTTCAAGGCGGTTACGTTGCCATTGCTGACGCCGACGATCTTCTTTACGCTCATCACTGGAATGGTTGGCGCGTTCCAAGCATTCACGCAGGCGTTCGTGATGACCCTCGGAGGACCTAACGACGCGACAAGGTTCTTTGTTTATCACCTCTTCGGGAATGCCTTCCAATCGCTCCGTATGGGTTACGCAAGTGCCCTCGGATGGGTTCTCTTTGTCATCATCATGCTGATTACTGCAGTGCAGTGGTGGGCGCAGAACAAGTGGGTTTATTACGAAGCGGAGACTAAGTAGGCCATGCAAGATCAATCAACAATTTGGCAACAGTCGGCGAACAAGGCTCAGCGGACAGCCTCGCTTCTGCGCGGTCTCCTCTGGATCGTCTTAGTCGCGGGAGTGGTTCTTTCTCTTCTGCCGTTCTACATCATGGTCGTGATGTCGCTGAAGTCGGCAGGAGAGCTTGCCGGGTCGTCGGTTTGGGCGTTGCCGAAAGAGTGGGCGTTTGATAACTATAAGTCGGTTCTGACGAACCAGAACGCGCCTTTCTTCATGTTCTTCCGGAACTCAGTGATCATCGCAACTCTTTCGACGATTGGGGTGATGTTCAGCTCTTCCATCGTAGCTTATGGGTTTGCAAGGCTGAAGTTTCCGGGGCGAGATCGACTGTTCATCCTGCTTCTGAGCACCATGATGCTGCCAGGAATCGTGACCATGATTCCGCAGTATGCGCTTTGGAAATACCTGGGCTGGATCGATACGTTCAAGCCGCTCATTGTTCCTGCTTTCTTTGGCGGGGGAGCCTATAACATCTTCCTATTGCGTCAGTTCTTGATGGGAATTCCGCGAGACATTGATGAAGCCGCGCTTCTCGATGGGGCATCACACTCCGTGATTTTCTGGAGGCTATTGCTGCCCAACATGGGACCTGCGATGGCGACGGTGGGCATCTTCAGCTTCATCTACAACTGGAAGGAGTTTATGAGCCCGCTCATTATTCTCAACAGCCCGCAGAATCAAACTCTGGAGCTCGGTTTGGCGACCTACCGCTCGCTGAACATGAACCAGTGGGAACTCTTGATGGCTGGTTCGGTCCTGGTCATGATCCCGATCATAATCCTGTTCTTGCTGGGACAGCGTTACTTTGTCAAAGGCATCGTGATGACTGGAATCAAGTAAGGGTTAAGCGGCCTTTCGAGCTTGGAGGACAGGTCGTTCTCCAAGCATGTTGACGTCGAATTCAGTTCCGAGCCACTCGGCGGACTGCTTACTCAGATCAATCTGACCGTCTTTCGCTCGATCGGCGAGCGCAAGTGTTTCGCTCCAGAGCTGACTCAGCGCGACGGTGGAGCCAAGGCCGATCGTGGGGACGATATCGGCATGGATCCCGCATCCGCAAGCCATCGGAACCTCTCTGATGGCGGAGTAAAGCATCACTCGGTCTCGCAGGTCAAGGGCCGTTTGAGCCACCGAACGAAGGGCGCTACTAGCAACTCTTTCGTCGGTACCCACAACCATGTAGGTTCCTTGAAAGGCGCCGACCCGGCGTAAGTTGGTTCGGGCAACAATCTCATCAAGCAGAGGAATGAGGTCAGAGAACCAACCAGTGGGTTCGTGGCCTTTGGGTGTAAGGTCGATCGCAAGGGCGGAGACAACGAGGCCGTCTCGATGGGAAGGCATCGCTTTTTGCAGGGCATCAAGTTCAGCGTTGAAGCGCTGTTTATTCTTCCATGACCAGAAGACCGATGTCGCGGCGGTCGCCACCAACATTCCTCCCAAACCAGTCCACAGAGCCCATGCACTTTCCATTGCTCAGGGCTTCTTCCATAATGGGATCTGGGCATGACGGGTGAATTACCAGATATCTATACGGCTGGGTACGGAAATCGCGGGTTTGGCGCGTTTATTGCTCTGGTCGAGCGGTTCGGCATAACGCACTTAGTGGATGTCCGTTCGGTTCCGCAGTCGATCTACTGGGAAGACTTTCGACGGCAAAGCTTAGAGATACTGGTTCCTCCAACAGGTTTGAAGTACATCTACATGGGCGACACTCTCGGCGGGGTCCAGAACTCACCGGTGCTGTGTAAGGACCCCGATTCGGTGGATATCAACCCCTTGTTTGAAATGCCCGAGCTGGCGAAGGGCTTGGACGTCTTGCTCAAGGCTGCCGCCGTACCGGGAAGAGTGATCTGTCTGATGTGTGGTTGCAAGAAGCCACACTCGTGCCACCGGTCACGTTTGCTGGGCGAGGCGCTTCTTCGGCGAGGGATCGAGTTGAAGCACATTGACTCGGACGACTCAGTGAAACTCCAGACTTTGGTCGCTCAAGAGCAGTCAGGATTCCAGCAGTCACTTTTCTGAGTATGCTTTGAGCCTGCGATGGCTCGAAAAAAGAAGGAAACCAGCACGGATATTCGGAGCCTGATCGCGACTCGACGCGACGGTGGCGTTCACTCTCGGGCTGATCTCGATTTGCTTGCCAATGCGGCGGCTGACGGCTCCGCTCCAGACTATCAACTGGCTGCTTGGCTGATGGCGGCTTATCTGAAGCCTTTGTCCGACGCTGAAACTGCGGACTTTACACTGGCGATGGCTGGCAGCGGTCAGCGGCTCGACCTGAGCGGGGTTCCGAGGCCTTGGGTTGATAAGCACAGCACCGGAGGAGTTGGTGATAAGACCACGCTCGTGCTCGCACCTTTATTAGCGGCTTGCGGTTTGTCAGTTGTGAAGATGTCCGGGCGGGGACTTGGGATTACCGGCGGTACCCTTGACAAGCTCAAAGCGATTCCGGGGATGACGACGGAGATCGAGCCGGCAGCGATGATCGAGCAGGCAAAGAAGATTGGGATTGTGCTGGCTGGGCAGACTGCCGACCTTGCCCCAGCGGACAAGACGCTTTACTCACTGCGAGACGTGACGGAGACCGTTAGTTCGCTTCCTCTCATCGTGGGATCGATCCTGTCGAAGAAGATCGCGGGGGGTGCAGAGACCGTTGTGCTCGATGTCAAGTGCGGCTCCGGTTCGTTTAACCCGACGAGAGAACACGCAGAGAAACTGGCCGATGCGTTGGTGACGGTGGGCAAGAAGGCGGGTCTGAACGTGTACGCCGCGATCACCGATATGGAACAGCCGTTGGGCCGAAGTATCGGCAATGCTCTCGAGGTGCAAGAGGCAATTGAGGTGTTGAGTAAGCCTGAAGATCAGCTGGGTTCAACCTCTAAGCGGTTTAGAGAATTGGTGCGATATCTCGCGGCACTTACATTGCGCGTCAGTGGCTTATCGCCTTCCGCCGGGGACGCCTTGGAGCGAGTTGAGGCAACTTTGACTTCGGGAAGGGCCCTGCGTAAGGCGCAGGAGTGGGTTGAGGCTCAGGGAGCAACGGTGCGGTTGGATGATCCAAGTTGGTTGGTGAGGGCGCCGGAGATTGTCACTGTCAATGCCGCCGTTTCTGGTTGCGTATCGAAAGTGGATGCGCGGATTTTGGGAGAAATTGCGCTTGAACTCGGAGCCGGACGCAAGACGAAAGATGACGAGATTGATCTCAGCGTCGGTCTGGAAGTGCTGGTCAAGATAGGTGACTTCGTAACGGAAGGTCAACCATTGATAACGATCCATGCCAAGGATGCAAAAGGCGTTCAGTTTGCCCAGGATCGAATAGGGTTCGCGGTAAGCGTGGTTTCGACCCCAGTCCCACCGCGACCCATCCTTGTCCGTCCCGCCTAGTCAAGGTGCCTTTTGCGGAACTGAAGAGGCGTGTATCCGGTGACCTTTTTGAAAGTCGCGTAGTATTGGCTTGCGCACTGGAAGCCTGCCTTGTCGCCGATCTGTTCGACGCTTTCGTTGGAGCGGAGTAGCAGACGTTGGGCGTGTGCCATGCGACCGTGCACCACATACTCCTGAATTGTCATTCCAGTGAGCCGCTTGAAGAGGCGCATCGCGTAATTAGGGTGCAGACCCGCAACGTCGGCAACATCGCTCGAAGTGAGTGATTCGCGGAGGTTTGCGTTAATGTGGCGGCACATCACCATGACTGGTTGAGCCTCGGCATTTGCGTTGGTTGACGATTTTCGGGCGGGTACCGCAACTTGGGATCGCAGCATCGCGGCTTGCATTTCGAGCAATGCCGCGAGTCGAAGATTAGGATCTTCGGCGGCATACTCCAGAAGCCACCGATCCATCCGCTGGGGTGTAGTGAGTTCTACCGGCTCAATGATAACCCCGCCCTCAAATATTCCCTCAAAGATTGGCTTAGGAGACTCCCATTTAAGGTATTCGACAAGAGGGATTCGAAGTGTTGCCAAACGCGCGTTTGGCGAAATATCAATGAGACGGTGCGGGGTTGTTCCCCAAAAGGCGACTAGTCGTCGTTCGGGCAGGTTCCAGTCGCTACGTCCGAAGAAATATCGAGCTGAACCCTCAAAGAGATAGTTGACTTCAATGTCGAAATGGACCTGAAATTTGCCAGAGGAACCCCTCAGATCAGAAGAGAGACGGATGCCAGGATCTTGCGAAGATGACGGATTAGTTACCACGAGAATTTCTAGAAGAGTGACCACCCCAAATGGGATGGTCTTGCCCCCAACGTCAGACTATGCCTTTATTCCGGCGTGTTCCAAAAGACTTGTCTCGACTTTTTGCCTCGTCAGTACGCCGAGTCTTAACCGCCACGCAGTTTTCTGCCTTGACATCCAGCAATTGAACCCAATCCTCAACCTGGTCTGACTTCGGCAAGATATCATTCTCGGCAAACTCTTGTTGAACCGCATCAGTGATATCTTGGGACTTTAGACCCGTAGGAACTTCACGGTTTTCCAGCGAGCGACGTATCGCAATTTCCTTCGCTCGGTCGATGATACTTTCAAGGATCGCACCTGAAACGAGATCGCTACGATGGAGGATTTCGTGGTTACCGTTTCGCAAGTAGATGGTGGCGATCTCCTCATTGGCGGTTTTTCTCCATACCTCGTCCATTGCGATCTCAACGAGCGCCCGACGGGCGCACTCTGGTTCATTGTCATTGGCGGCAAGAACTTCGGGGTCGAAAGGAAGAGTTGAGGAGAGATAAATGTTGAGGATCTGCCGACAGGCATCCTTGTCGGGTCGCTCCACCTTTACTTTTCGGTCGATTCGGCCAGGGCGAAGGATCGCTGGGTCAATGTAGTCCGGACGGTTGGATGTCAGCATCAGGACCACGTTTTCGAGCTCAACCAGACCGTCTAACTCGGCGCAGAACTGGGGGACAACCGTATTGCTCATCGAGAAATAGCGACCCGAAGACCTTGTGCGCAGGAGGGATTCGGCCTCGTCCATGAAGACAAACACCAGCAGCCCTTCCTTGGCTCGAGCGCGGGCAGTTGCGAAGATTTCTCGCACCATCCGCTCCGTTTCGCCGACCCACATGTTGAGGATTTTGGGGCCAGAGATGCTAAGGAAGCACTCCTTCACTTCGCGGCCGAGTCTCTTGCTGTACTCCTTGGCGAGGTTGTGAGCGGTTGCCTTCCCGAGAAGAGTCTTCCCGCAGCCCGGAGGTCCGTAAAGGAGAATCCCCTTGATCGGCTTCTTGCCATACGCCTCAAAGATTTCTGGGTAGAGAAGTGGTTGCTCAATGGTCTCGCGGATGAGTCGGATCGCCTCTTTCTGCCCACCAACTTGCTCCCAGCTAATCTCGGGGACTTCTTCCACGAAGTAGTCCTTGTTATCCGATTTTTGCAGGAGCTCAACCGCAAAGCGCCCAGTGGGGTCGAGTCTGATCCGATCACCCGGCTGGAGTTCTTGGCCTGTGAGAGCTTCGGCTCGGAAGACAAGTCGGGTGCCTTCGCCCGGTTGGTCCCCTCCGATTTGAATCCGGTTTTCGTCAACAATTTCGGAGACCTTGGCGATCGAGCCGAGGTCCGCCGAAGGCGCGAATCCGACTATGGCATAGGCCTCGTTCAGCCTCACCCTTGTTCCCAACAGGAGTTGATCTGGGTCAATCTTTGGATCCCAAGTGACAACGTATTCGCTATCGCCGAGTAAAACGAATGCCAGAGGGCCAACGTCTTTGGTCTCGATCCACTTGAGAAAGACACCGATGCGGTTTGCAGGCTGAGTGAGCTTCTCGTAGGCAGCGCGGAACTGGGCAAGTTCTTCCTCACTAGCAATTGCCTCTCGCTCTTCGGCTTCGATGGATTGGCGCAGGGCACCGATGTACGCTCGAAGTTTCGGCTGATCCGAAGGAAGTTCGCCTTCGATGAGGGTGAGCATTTCGAGCGATTCGCGAGGCATGACTACTACTACGCCTCGTTCTTAGGCTATTCAGCGAAGAAGGCAGAAATTACCGCACTGGCGACCGATTCGGCAAGGTCGTCATTTGCTTCGACTTCGGCGGTAACCGAGCGTTGAAAGCCATCTCGGACGACAGTTGTTTCTATGGTTACAAGCTCTGTGGATCCGGCCTTGCTGACCTTGAGGTTGTCCACTTGGATACTGGACTCCGGATGGGCTTTCTCTAAAGCTTTGGCGGTTGCCATCGCGACTGACTCGGCGACAGAGCGCCCCATCTTGAGGGAAGTGCCGACCGCGAGCCCGTTCTCACTCCGCAACACGACATAGGTCAGGCTGTTTGGGTCCTCGTCTGCTTGGATGGTCTCAACGACGGGAAAATTGGTTAGAGGCGTAACGGGAGTTGGACTCGGCGCATCAGCTGGGAATGCGATTCCCGATTTCGAGGCAAGGCAGTTTTGGCTCGCCAGGTTCACCAGGTTATCTAGGTTCGCTTGGACATGGATGTCGTTTCGGACCTTGGAACGACGTCCGCCGTGGATGCCGACTGAGAAGTTGATCGGGGCTGGAACACCAGGAACGACTAAATCTGTCCCGAGCTTGCGCAGGCTTTCGACGAGCAAGTCGGCTTCATCCCGATCTCGCAGTGTGCCGATCGCAAACTCATCACCACCGTACCGGACCAGAAGGTCGGTTGAAGAATCGATTGATCCCTTTAGCGCCTGCACGACGCCTTGTAGGACCTTATCGCCAATAACATGACCGAACTGTTTATTGAAGGCGCCGAACTTGTTAAGATCAATAAAGATGACCGCAATTTCGTTTGAGTGACGCAATTGTTCCGCACCCCAGTCTCTAAGTGCATCGCTCCATGGTAACTCGGTCATAGGGTCGAATGACTGTCGAAGCTGACCGAGAAGGGACTTTGCCGATATCACTCCGAAGAACTGACCGTTCTCAACGACAGGAAGGAAGTCTTCTGTCGATTCCTGAATCTGCTTTGCTGCCTCACGAACACTCGCTCGAAGGTGAATCGCTTCTCCGGCATGGGTGAGGAACGAGGCAAGTTCAGCCTCGTCGGGTGCGCTTTGCAGAGAAGTGGCAGTTGCAAATCCAACAAGGCGGCGGTTGGGATCCACCACTCCTAGCGCGGGCAATCTGTGACCAGCTAGCAACAGCTTTGCTGTCGAAACGAGATGCTCCGGTTGCAACCAAACCCTAATGATCGGCAGTCCGCCCGGTTCATTCATGCGTCAAAGGCCCACAAGGATTGTAACTGCAAAAGAGAGACCCTTTAGTTCGTAAGAGTACGAGGATTAGCGAAGAAGTCGGTCAAGGACCAGCTCCACAAATTGGTGATGCGCTTGAGCGACAGAGGGATCAGTGCGGCGCAGGTCAGAAAATTTCGCAGCGCGTTGGTAACAGTTTCCGGGGGTATCGCCTAGGAACTGGGCAACGGAGTGCTCGCACAAAGCTGCCGTGCGGATCAAAGTGTAGCAAGCCATCTCGTCGGAATTGACAGTTGGGAAAATTGGCTGACAAGCACCCGACGTCTTTATCACTCGGTAGCGCAAATCCCAGTTGGGATTTCCAGAGAAGTAGGCGTCGAGAATTCCGCAAGCCCGTAGACAGTCGCGAGAATTTGTCCAGATGGTCTGCTCCAGTTTCAGCCGATGGAGGGCGCCAAGGATTCCACGGCCAGTACCGCCTAGCCATTTGGCAAGAAGCTGCGAAAGAACAGGGCTGATTGTCATCTGTTCCTGCTTGGCAACGTGGGCAATGAGTTGTAGTCTCTCCTCAAAATTGGGTGCTTCGATTCCGTATTTTGCCCATCGCTTACTTTGGGGGATCACGACAAAACCAGATTTCGGTGCTTGGTCGCAGGTGAAACTAAGCATTGTCGGGCAACCGCCTCGAACGCGACGATCGAGAGCACTTCGGAACATCACCATTCGACGGGGTTTCCCCAGAAGTTCTTGGCAGTCGTCAATGATGAGCGGCTGGCGAGGGCTCAGGCGAGTGCGAACGTTTAGGTAGTGCTCCGCACTCATAAGAGCAGCGTCTTCACAGTGCGCTTTGGTGGCGGCGAGAATCTCACTTTTCCCGACTCCGCTGGGACCGCAGATACTGACAAACGATTGGAGTTTCCGGCTGAACAGGAGTCCGGCTTCGATGGCTTCGACGTTGCTGGGCAAGGGTGCTAGGGTCGAGAAAGACGGCTTCCGGACGCACGAAAACACCTCGCTGAGCGTGCGAGTGTCCTCAAGAAGCTGTTGCCGATTGTCCGAAATGAATGCCACGATTGTGAGCCAAAAATGATGGATTGAAACTGTAACGTTTCTATAGACAGTGTAAAGTGTTCACGTTAAGAACGCAACCTAGTTATATCCCGTCATTGTGCCTAGCTGATATGTATTTACTACGGTTTTCTGCTGTTTTTGGCAAATATCGCCAAATACAGATTATTCAAATATTAACAAGTTATCCACAATTTGCCCACTAGCGGTGTTTGATTTTTGTCCAATTCTTCACAAAGTTGAACGCTGGGCTGGTGCGTGTGGTATGGCACGAAAGGCACTTTTTTTCGCCCACTTTTTGGAGTTTAAACTGCTTCGGTTTGGCTGCGTGATCCGCTGAGGCACCGTGGCAAGACTCGCATCCGACTTCGGCAAATTTCTTTGGTTGCAGAGGTGAATAGCCGCCCTTGGCTTCAAAGCCGACCGAGTGGCAACTGATACAGTCAGGGTCGTTGTCATGCTTGACCGATTTAAGGGTTTCTATCGCGTGGGAGTGGGCGGACTTGAAGTGGACCTTGGCGGCGGTGGGGTGGCATTTGGTGCAACTGGATGACCCGGCGAAACGACCCTTGTCGGTGCGGAGAACTTTCTCCGCAAGTCGCTCTGCATTCAGACGGTTAAGATAGCTGTTGTAGGCCCTGGTCGCTTGTGCGTCATCAGCCACTCGAGGCTCGAGGGGTATGGCTCGCGACTCTTTCAGCTCGCCTCCGAGGAAGCGAAGCAGAACAAGCCCCCGAAGTGCCTCGCCTGGGGAAACGAGAGTTCCGTTTGCTTGTGCGGCACCTCCAGATGGAAAGATTGTTGTTGCGTTGAGATCGCGATGATTCGGGTCTCGGGAGATGATGATGTCCGCTTCGGAATGAGGCAGTCCCGGGATGTCGACTGCGATTTTGAGCCCCTTGACGCTTACTGAATCTCTCTCGGTGGGGTCTAGGGGGATTCCCTTTGCGAGCGACTTCATCGAGAGGATAATTCCTTCTCCAAGTGCACGCTCTGATGGGGTAATCGCGTAGACGTCAACTCCGAGTTCCCCCATCACTTGAGCGTAAGTTTCGACTTTGAGCTCAGACTGGCGTCCGGGTGCGTTTGTGATGTCACCGGCGTCGATCCAGATGGCGCCGTTGTAGCGAGACTTCAGTTCCCTCACCATGTTCGCCATGCGCTTGAGTCCTCCCGTCATAGGTTTTGTGCAACCGCAGGGAGCCAAACTTCCCCTCGCCCCGCCCGTTACAATCACATAAGTGCTTTCTTCGGACGGCTTACTCATCCCGAAGCCAAGCAGGGAAAGGCACATGAGGGGAAGGAGCCCTTTCTTGCTCAGGCGAATCATGATTGGGCCGTAATCAGAGGGATGAGGACAATCGGTTGTTTCGGATCGTCCGTCGTGATCCTTATCTGGGTATCAAGTCGGTGCTCCGGTGCTTTACCGTCGTACTTAGCCGAGATGGTGTATTCCGCTCCGAGCTTTGAGGATGTGACGCTGACGGTAACGTGCTTGGAGTCGGAACTCGCACTCAGAATTTTGAAGGGCTTGCCGGTGCGCATGAGGACAAAACTAGATTCTGTTGGTCCGGTTGGAGCGCCAAGGTAGATACGCTCCGGCTGAGCGACAATTCCCTTCTGGACAAAGAGGTTTGCCCTAACGAGCTTTATGTTCTTGTTGTCGAGCGCGACATAGACGGTGAACATGTTTCGGCCAAAAACTTCGCTTTCACGAATCGCCGAGAGATCGGCAGTGAGCCGATACCCTTTGACATGCCTGATCTGTCCACCATTCTTCCAGTCTTTGACATCTCCTTCGAAAGGTTCGTAAAGGACGGTGCTGTTGAGTGGAACCATTTGTGCGCCGAGAACCTTCCACTCGATTGGCTCTGAAGAGTGAACATAAAAGGTCAGCTTTCTTTCCCCTCCATCAAGAACGAGAGTGTCAGAAGTTGGAAAAACGACTTCGGCTCGAGGCTCCACTCGGATTTTCGCAGAGAACTTTTGGGAGGGTCGCTCCGGGTCGTTTGAGACGAGAACGACGTTGTGCTCGATCTCTCCGACAAGTTCTTCGGTTCGGTACCGCGCTTTGAGTGCGGTCGATTCACCGGGCTTCAGGGTGGACAAGACATCACCAGAAATGCAGGAGCAATCTCCAAAGGCACGCATCTGAAGAGTCGCGTCACCTTTGTTGGTGACGGTCATAAACTCATAGACTGTATCGCCCTGGAACGCAGGCTTAAAATCGAAGGACTGGGCTGAGACCGCAAGTTGCGGGCGGGTTGGCTTGACGACTGTTTTGGCGAGTGCTGCGACCCGAAGAGCTTTCGAGAGCCTCAAATTTGCCTCGGCTAGTAAGGCTTCTTGCCGACTGACCAAATTGAGGCTGATCATCTTCCCGTCGACTCTTCCCATCGCCGTGCCTGGGATTGCAGAAGGCGCGAGTCCAAAGTAACTACCGATACCGAACATGATCTCGTTAAAGACCTCGGCGGGTGATGCATCGGTGAGCTGAGCAGTTCTCGCAAGTCCTATGACGGCCTCAACTCGCGGCTCTTGGCCACCTGCTCCGTAGAAAACCGCAACTCCCGGAATTTCGCCGGTATCTGCCGACTTTTGGAGTTGCCTCTCAAAGCTAACCAAGATGTTTGGAATTCCCTTCTTTGCCTCAACGAGCGTTGCCTTGCCATCGAGATTTTTCTGCCATGAGTCGATTGCGAAGGAAGCGGATTGCTTGTAGGAATCCAGTCGGTCTTTGGGGACGTTAGTGAAGTTAAATCGGTAGCTGACAACTGACTGGGGTAGTAACTTGGCTCGCACGGCTGCGCCGCCAAAGTCCTTCGCAGTAAGCATCGTCTTCACATCGTGGACAACTTCGTGGAACGCCGAAGAGGCTCCCATCGTGACTGAGTAGTCAACGGCAGGAGCCTTTTGATTGAGTGCTGCAAAGCAAACGAGTGCAGAGATCATGCTAATAACTATTCAACATAACTGTCTTCCGAGGGAGCCTTTTTGAGGAACGCCTCGATAAAACCGTCAATGTCGCCGTCCATTACACCAGTGACGTTTCCGGTCTCGTGACCGGTACGGTGGTCTTTAACCATCGTGTAAGGTTGCATGACGTAGCTACGAATCTGCCTTCCCCACGCTGCAGGTCCCCCGTCACCTTTGAGATCGCTCAGCTTGTCAGCAGTGTTCGCCTTCTCGAGCTCCATGAGCTTGCCTAGGAGAACGGACATCGCCGAAGCCCGGTTCTTGTGCTGGCTACGTTCGTTTTGGCAGTTGACCACGATACCAGTTGGAAGGTGCGTGATTCGCACCGCCGATTCGGTCTTGTTGACGTGCTGTCCACCCGCGCCTCCAGCCCGAAGGGTTTCCACTTTTAGGTCGTCGGGGTTGATGTTGACTTCGGTCTCATCAATCTCCGGCAGAACTTCGACCTTGCAGAACGAAGTATGCCGTCTTGATGCTGAGTCAAAAGGTGAAATTCGCACGAGTCGGTGAACCCCCGCTTCACACTTCAGGTAGCCGTAGGCATTCATCCCGCTAACAAGAATCTGTACCGTTCGGTAGCCGGTCACGTCCCCAGGGTTCTCTGTGATTAAGTCACACTTGAAACCGTGACGTTCCGCCCATCGGAGGTACTGGCGATAGAGCATGGATGCCCAGTCGCAAGCTTCCGATCCACCTGCACCAGCATTGACTTCGAGGAGCGCGTTCCGCCCATCATATTCGCCGTTCAGGAGGGTCTGAAGTTCGTAATTGTCCAAGTCTTTGCAGAGCTTGATAGCCATCGTGTCAGCCTCTTTTTCAAGGGACTCATCCGGCTCGAGTTTCAGCATTTCGTAGAGCTCGGCGATATCTCTTTCCGTTTTATCTAGGACCGCAAACGGGGTAAGGATTCCTCGGAGGCGACTCAGTCTTTGTTGGACTTTGTTCGCTGCCGTAGGATCGTTCCAGAAATCTTGTTGTGCCGACTGCTCTTCGAGCTGGTTTATTTGGGATTTGAGTGAAGGTAGGTCAAAGATGACCTCCAATAGCGTCCAGGCGCGGGCGAGCCTTAGACAGCGCTTCATGCTGTTCGATAGATAGCATCGCCAAACTGTACCTTTTTACCTATCGAATTATTGACGCTTTGTGCGTATAATGACGTACGACGGCTCGCCTCCTCGGTGAACATCATGCCCCATTCAAAAATCTTCAAAACGGCCCTTTCGTTGGCAATTGTTGCCTCGATTTCTGCTTTCGGTCTTGGTCAAAAGATCGATGGCGTTACCGCTCCTCCCGTAGTTGGTAAATCTCTGAATATTTCTAGTTTTAGCAACCTGATCAACAAGACTATTCGGACGAAACCAAGTACACCTCCACACCAGCGCCCGACACCAATAGTCGGAACTCCAAACAACTTGGTGGCGGGTGAGGGAGTTACGAGTACGAATCCCCGATTAGCCGGATTCTACTTCCCGACGATCGGATACACCGGAGCGGAGCCGCCAGATCCAGATATTGCAGTTAGCGAGTCCCACGTTGTCGTGACTGTTAACTCGTCGATTGCGTTCTACTCCAAGACAGGTACCGAACTCTTCCAACAAGATTCCACCGAATTTTTCAAATCGGTCAGCACTGTCAAATTCCAATTTGACCCGAAGGTGATTTACGATCATGTAGCTAAGCGCTTCACGATCGTGTTCCTTGCGCTTGATCGGGAAGGAAGCAAGTCTGCTCTCCTCGTTGCGGTTTCCAACAGTGCGAATCCGATGAGCGGATGGAAGCTTTACAGCCTGGACGTTACGCAAACTGAAGGTAGCTCAAGCTTCTGGCTGGACTATCCGGGTCTCGGCTTTGACAGCAGGACCATTGCATTCTCCGGAAACATGTTCGGCTTCACTTCAGGTTACAACGGAGTTCAGTTCATTGCATTGGACAAGGCAACCTTGTACGGCGGAACCGCGACCATGGTCAAATTCAAGGCACCTGGTGGAACCGCGCAACTCGCCAAGCAGACTGGAGCTCTTGGAGACGTTCTGTACGCAATGCAAAGCGAAACAACTTCGTCGCTGAGAATTTCAGCCATTACCAACTCGGGTTCAATCGCACTGCAACAGATGACGATCCCAACGCCAAACTGGCCCCGAGCTGCCGGTGGAATTGCTGGGCCGGACGGCAAACTGGTTGATACGATCAATGACGGTCGAATCTTCACCGGATCTTGGCGAAACGGTCGCTTGGTAGGCGGTCACGTCATCGGATCCAACGGAAACGGCTCGCTACCCTGCTCGCGCTGGTACGAAGTCCGAACCAACAACTGGCCACTTAGTCCAGCGACTCCTCCAACGTTGTTCCAATCAGGCAACATCGTCGCACCAGCCGGTCACGGTTACACGTTCCCAGCTCTGTCGATTGACAAGAACGGAAGCATCGGAGCCACGTTCTCGAAGATTGGTGCAACTACTTCCGGCGACGTGATGGTCGCTGGACGAAAGAACTCTGATCCTCCCGGAACGATGGGTGCTCAGATTGTGCTCGAGAAGGCAAAAGTCAACCAGAACAATAACGATTTCGACCGATGGGGCGATTACTTCGACCTAGAACTTGACCCTGTCGATAACACGTCGATGTGGGCGGTTGGAATGGGTCCTAACTCCCAAGGCCGATGGCAGACCTACGTTAAATCGTTCATGGTCGCTGTTCCCGATTCCTCTCTCGACAAGACTGTGCCGAGTGCAGCGTCTGTATCTGGCGGAAGGTTGCAGTTTGGCGATCGAACAAGTCTGTTCTCCGACGATTCGAACAACTTTGTCGTCCGAAGTGAGCCCGTTCGTGGGCTCGGACAGGTCGCGGGTATCAACGCCTTGTTCACATTGCCATACACAAACATTGACTCGCTCAGGGTGAGTTACTCGGTGGCGGGTGTGGTCGGTGCAACGGCAAACGTCTTCGTTCTCAACAACTTGACGGGTGGCTACGAACTGCTTGATTCGTTGGGCTTGTCGGCGACGAGACAGACTCGTTCCGTTGACATCCCGCTGGCATCTCGAGCGAAGTACATTTCCAGTTCAGGAACCATGACTCTGACGGTGCGAGGAACGCTACCAGTACGATCCGGTCGCATGCCAGGAGCCTTCTCACTGGCAGTAGATCGAGTCAGCGTTCTAACATCGCAGCTCAACTAAGAGCTTGAGATATCAATTAGCCCACGGGAGTCTTCTCTCGTGGGCTTTATTGTTTATGCCGAAGCCTTGTAAGAGTCGACTGCCAGTCTACGCTGAGTGCTGGCCTTCAAATTGCTACCTGCTTTGTCTCTGAGCTTCACCATCGCGGCAAGAAGTCGGTTCTCGGCAGTCTCGATGTCCGTTTGTTGGCGCCTGGTAAATGTCACCTGATTCGCATCCCATTGAGCCAAAATCTCCTCTCTTCGACGGAGGAGTTGGTCGAGATGCTCAAAGTCTTCGTCGGTGGCCGCTTGCTCGGCGGATAGGGTGAGGACAAACCAGTTTGAAACTTCGTTAGGCTGCAACTTGCGCTCCTTGGCTCTGGATCATTGCCCATGCTTCTCGTAGTTCTCGCATCGTATGTTGCGCGTTCTCGATCCGCTTCGGGTCGTCGGTGATGTTTGCTTCCACCATTTCAGAGAGAACATATTCGTACAGTCGCAGAAGGTTCTTGGCTACTTCGCCGCCCTGAGCAAAATCAAGGGAGCCCATCAGCTCCATCACGATCTTTTGGGCACGTTGGAGTTTGGCGTTCTGAACTTCGTAGTTCTTTTCCTCCATCGCTCGTTTGCCCTCTTCCATGAACCGGATGGCTCCATCGTAGAGCATCACGACAAGTTGGACAGGAGACGCCCCCATAGCGGCGTTCTTTCGATATGCATTGGCTCCGTTTGCGTAACTCACTGCGACCTAGCAAGAATATCGGCAGACCGAACTAGGAATCCTTATGCTTCAATCGCGGATTCTTGAACATTGGGACAAAACTGACAATGAAGCCGATCAAGGTCCACGCTACGGGGACCAGCCAGATCGTTGAATCGGGATACTCGGTCGGTGTTCCATTCTGGGCTATAGAACGGGCAACCATCTGCTGAAGGTGCATGAACCAGTACGCGGCACCGCAGAGAAAGCCACCAAAGGAGCCAAACGAGCCGGCAAGGCCGCCAAGTCGGGAGAGTACGATGCCAAAGACACCCGACGCAGCCACGCTCCACCCAAACAACAGGCGCAGCCCATCGCTTGTGTAAACACGCATCGGAGCCTCCTTCTGGTCAAGCAGGCAGATGACGATGGGAGGCAGGATGACCGCGATTGAGGCGATTGCCACGAAAAGGCACCCTCCCAAAAACTCCTTGTCCGCATCGTTTGCCATAAGAACGCCCCGCGTAGAGTCTACGCGAGGCGAGTTGTTTTAGGTTGCGAGTTCAGTCTTTGGTAAGGGCGTCGATTTCCTTCTTCCCATCCCACTTCAGCATTCCGCCAAGGTAATCCGCTCCTTGAACATCACCATAAACCCCACCGATGATGAAGGCGCCGCCAAACGGAATCATCGCAATGTGTCGGGCATATCGGATCTCTGGAATCGTTGTAACGTTCTTTCCGTCAACGATTGCGAGTTGATGCGTCTCCTTGCCGTTGACTTTGGTGAAGTCTCCACCAAGGTAGAGTTTGCCCTCTTCGATGTGAAGGCCGAAAACTTGGCCGCTGGTCTCAACAACCTTACTCCACTTCGCTCCATCTAGCTTGTACACGTTGCCTGCGGAAGGAGCGGCATAGAGATCCTTGCCGTCGGTTCGCATTCGGTAGCAGCTGCTTGGCATCCCTGGCACTTCAGCCCATGCCTTTCCGTCCCAGACGGCGGTGTTGAGGCACTCGTCATCGCCGTTCTCCTTAAAGATGCCGCCAACGTAGAGCTTGCCATTGAACCAAGCCATGTTCATTACGCCTCTGTCGAACTGACCGCCCATGGCCGTGATCTTGGTGCCGTCGTACTTTGCAACAGAACGAGTTTCGGTCGTGTCGTTTATCTTCTGGAAGTTTCCACCGAGGTAGAGGTTCTTGCCGTCGGTTGCAAGAGCGAAAATTTCGCGATCCACGACACGGGCCGCAAGTGCGGACCACTTCGTCCCATCCCACTTCGCGACTCGGTTCGCAGGGGTTCCTTCGTCATTTTTGCCCTTGTTTGCGTAGCTGAATTCGCCACAGACATAGATGTCCTTGCCGATTGCGCAGATGTCGTGCACTGGACCGTCAACGCCTTTGCCAAGGGTTGACCACGCAGTTCCATCCCATACGGCGATGTTATTGGCGAGCTTGCGGTTGGCTCGCTCGAACCTGCCTCCGACGTAGAGTTTGCCATCGAAAACTCGCATGACTCGAACCTCGGCGCTATGCTCGAAGTCGGACATTGGCGCTGTGCGCGGGGACAAAGTCGCCTTGATGGCGATTGCTGAAATCAGAGTCGTGATCATGGTTCAAAATTCCCAATCAGGTGGGATAACTGAGAACAGTTTCCTTATCCAAATTGGGACGGGCAACGCGGGAATATTGGGACAGTCCATACATCATGGGCTGATACGCTCAAAATGGCACCTGTCCCAACCTTGATATCTTTTTCTGTCCCATAGTTTGAGGTTATGCTCCGTTCCTGATGATTCGGGGTGAATGTTGAAGCGGAAGCAACGCATAATCTCTCCTCGGATGAGTCAACGCAAAGGCAGGAAGCCCACATTGCAGGAGTTGGTAGATCAAGCAGGGCTTGACGTCATCGGTCACAGAATTCGGAGGCTCCGAACTCGGCAGAACTATTCGATCCGTGATCTTGCGGATGTTGCCCAGGTAAGCAAGAACACGCTCCTGAGGCTCGAACAGGGGCATCCAACTCACTTGAGTACCATCGTTGCGGTTTGCAAAGCCCTTAAGGTCAAGACTAGTTCAGTGGTGGGGTCGGAGACTCCACAGAGCTCGATTCGTGCAGTCCATAGGTTCTCGGACTACTGCTGGATGGACATGAACAACTTCTTGGGGAACGGGCAGGATGTTCCGTTGGACCCGGCGTTAGTGGCGGAGAACAAGCTTGGATCGGAAGTGACTCCCTTCTCGAACATGAAGGCTCGGTTTAGTGACGGAGCGTTCAATCCTAATATCATTTTGCTCACGCAGCCAACTCCTCGTCGTTCGCACCGCGGAGATGAGTTCGTCTGGGTCGTGTCAGGCAAGCTCAAGGTCGTTTTTGATGACCAGGAAATTGTTCTCGAAGAAGAGGAAGCCTGTATGTTTTGGGCCGCTGAGATGCACCACTATGAGCCAGCAAATGAGGGGGAGTCAGTGAAGGTGCTTTGCATCATTATTGACCCGTTTCCTGGGCAGCCCGTTCGTTTGCACATTGGCAAGGCAAAGCCGACGGATGAGGAAGAGTAAAAGTCGCAAACTTTTGAGGTATCATTTCTCGTTGGCTGCCTCGGCAGTCACTACAACCTAACCCCGAGTATCGCAAGGCCGGTTCGCCGCCGCGACTTGTACCTACTCGACAACGGTGGTCACGTATGGCGAAAGAATCATTAATCCAAAAGCACAGAGTGCAGTCGGCCCAATGGGCGCGCCTCATTGCGGAAGAAAAGGCAATCCTTGAACTTCCCAAAGAGAAACGCGAAGAGGCTTTGGCTGCTTTCAAAGCGAAGCGAATCAAGAACCGAATGTTCAAGACGCGACGCTACAACCGATGCAACCTTACTGGTCGCGCACACGGTTACATCGGCTTCTTCGGCCTCTGCCGACAGTCCTTCCGGGAGAAGGCTCACCGCGGTGAACTTCCGGGCATCACCAAGTCCAGCTGGTAATCAGCAAGGTTTCTAATATGCACAGCGATCCAATTGCAGATCTACTCACGCGAATTCGAAACGGATGCCAGGCGCGGATGATTAGCGTCGATGTTCCTCACTCGAAGATCAAAGTTGAAATTGTCAAACTTCTTCAGGCCGAGGGATACGTCGAAAGCTACGAAGTCACGACTGAATCCAAGTTTCCCAACATTCGTGTTGTTCTCAAATACGACAACCGACGACGACCGCTCATTCATGAGCTGAAGCGGGTTTCCAAACCAGGTCTTCGCGTCTACTCGGACGTCACCGAACTCAAGCCCATTCGTAACGGTCTTGCCACGCGCATCATCACCACGAATATGGGATTGATGACCGACCGCGAGGCGCGCCGACGCAAAATCGGCGGCGAAGTCCTCTGTGAGGTGTACTAACCATGTCACGAATCGGAATTAAGCCAATCGAAGTCCCAGGTGGAGTCACGATTTCTGTGGAGGAAGCAACCAACACAGTCGTCGTCAAAGGCCCGAAGGGTGAGCTTCGACAGCCAATCTCCCGCTTGCTTTCACTGAAGCAAGAGGACGGAAAGGTCAATCTTGAGCGTCCAAACAACTTGCGAGAAGCGCGAAGCCAGCACGGCCTCGCTCGAACGCTCGTCTTCAACATGGTTGAAGGCGTGACGAAGGGTCACACCAAGCAGCTCGACATCATCGGTGTCGGTTACCGCGCCACCATGGAGGGTCGAGGCCTCAACCTCGCAATGGGCTATTCGCACCCAGTTAAGGTCGAAGCTCCCGAGGGAATCACCCTCGAGATCAAGGCTGATGACAAGGCTCGAACCCAAAGCATCATCGTCACTGGTATCGATAAGGCCCTCGTGGGTCAGGTCGCTGCCGACATCCGAAAGGTCCGAAAGCCAGAGCCGTACAAGGGCAAGGGAATTCGCTACCAGGGTGAAGTGGTCAAGCTGAAGGCCGGTAAGCGCGCCTCGGCTAAGAAGTAAGGAGTAACACATGGCAAAGAAAACAAGACATGAACTTCGCCTTGCACGGCACGCTCGCCTTCGAAAGCGAGTCACCGGAACTCCGGAAAAGCCGCGCCTGAGCGTCTATCGTAGCCTGAAGCACATTTCAGCGCAAATCATCGACGACACAACGGGTCGAACCCTCGTTGCAGCTAGCTCCCTTGAAAAAGAGCTGAGTGCAACCGGGAACATTGAAGGTGCTAAGTTGGTTGGCAAGGCAATCGCCGAGCGAGCCAAGACCGCTGGCCTTTCAGCCGTTATTTTTGATCGTGGAGGCTTCCAATACCACGGCCGAGTCGCATCCCTCGCGGATGGAGCTCGAGAAGCTGGGTTGGAGTTCTAAACCATGAGAATGATGAACCGATTGAGCGGAAAGCGAGAGAGCCGGAATACCGAAGGCCCTCAGCTCGACGTTCGAGTTATCCGAACAAACAAGGTCTTTAAGACCCACAAGGGTGGAAAAACTGCTAGCTGGTCGATCCTTGTCGTTGTTGGAGACAACAAAGGCAGTGTCGGCGTTGGTCTCGGAAAGGCTCGGGGAATTCCCGACGCCATCCGCAAGGCTGAAGAAGCTGCTCGAAAGGCAATGTTCAAGGTCCCAATGATTGGCCAAACGATCCCTCACGAGATCGTGGCTGTCAGCGGAACCGCTCAGGTCATGCTCCGACCAGCTGCGCCAGGATCTGGTGTTAAGGCTGGTGGTGCAGTCCGAGCTTGCCTTGAAGCATGCGGAATCCACAACGTTCTCGCTAAGTCGCTCGGTAGCCGAAACGCCATCAACATGGCGTACGCCACCATCGAAGCGTTCAAGTCTTTGTCTAACCCCGAAGACGTTGCGGCTCGACGTGGTATCGAAACCAAGCAACTTGTACCTTGGCTTGAAAAGGCTCGCAAGGAGGAAGAATTCAATGCTTCGCATTAAACTCATTCGATCTACGGTAGCTCACCAGTGGCGAACCCGCCGCGTGGTTGAATCTCTCGGTCTTCGCAAGATCAACCAAGTGGTTGAGCACGATGATACCGCTGTGATTCGAGGAATGATCCACCGCGTTAAGGAGCTCCTTGTCGTTGAAGAAGTAGAAGGAACCCCGACTAAGAAGAACAAGCCAGCCAAGGCTGCTACTGCTGTCGCCGAAAAGCCTGTCAAGAAGGCAGCGGCGAAGAAAGAAGCAACGGTTGCAGAAGCTCCGGCGTCGGAAGAAAAGCCTAAAAAGAAGGCAACTAAGAAATCGGAGGATAGCTAAACATGGGTCTGCATAACTTTTCACCAAGCCCCGGCTCCACTCGTCCAAAGCGACGTGTAGCTCGTGGCATCGGCTCGGGAATGGGTAAAACCGCAACCCGAGGTACCAAGGGACAGAAGGCACGACGCCAGATTCACCCTAACTTCGAAGGCGGCCAGAGCCCCATCTTCCGCCGACTTCCGGTGAAGAAGGGCTTCCGAAACGTCAATCACCTCGAGTTTTCGGTGGTGAACCTGGACGATCTTGAGAAGCATTTCAGCGCGGGTGACGAAGTCACCATCGAAGCGTTGATCGCTAAGGGCGTTGTTTCGCTCGCAAAGGTCGACGGAGTCAAAGTCCTCGCCTTTGGCACGCTCAGCAAGAAGCTGACGGTCAAGGCACATCGCTTCAGCGCGAAAGCAAAGGAAGCGATTGAGGCCAACGGAGGCCAGGCAGTCTCACTGTGAGCTTCGGCGGCTTCGGCGGCGGCTATTCAGGCGGCGGAGGGGATAAATCCCTTTCGCTGCCTTTGACGCAAATCTTTAAGCTTGCTTGGGAGGACGAGGATCTTCGCGCTCGCCTGAAGTTCGTCTTGCTCATGTTTGCTGTGTTCGCTCTTGGCGTTCACATTCCGGTGCCTGTGCCCGGGTTCTCGGAAGAGCGAATGCTCGAAGCTCTTGAAAAGAGCCAAGTTTTCCAGCTGATCGACGCATTTGGCGGCGGTGCTTTGCGCCGGCTGTCCATCTTTGCGCTCGGCATGAACCCTTACATTACGGCGTCAATCATCATCCAAATTCTCACCACGGCGTTCCCCGCCATGAAGAAGGAGATGGAAGAGGGCGGCGAGTATGCGCGGAAAAAGCAGAATCAGCGCACACGCGGTCTCACGATCCTCATGTGCATCCTGCAGGGATGGGGATACATTACGATGCTGGAGCAAGCCGTTCAAGGCCTGCCTCTCGGCACAAAGCTAATGATCTTGACCTTCTGGACCGCAGGTTCAATGTTCACCCTCTGGCTCGGCGAGCAGATTTCTGAAAGAGGAATCGGAAACGGCGTTTCCTTGATGATCTTCGCCGGAATCATGATCGCTCTGCCTTACCAAGGCCAGAAGTTGCTGCAAGGCCTTCGAGATGGAGCAGTTTCACCATTCAGCGTCATCACTCTGATTGCGTTGTTCCTTGCTTCAACTTGGTTGATCGTCCACTTTACCGCCGCTCAGCGCCGAATTCCGGTTCAGCACATGCGACGGATGGTTGGAACCAAAGCGGTTGGCGGAAAGACCAGCTATTTGCCGTTCTCGCTTTTGATGGCGGGAGTTATCCCGATCATCTTTGCGTCGGCAATCATCTACCTGCCACAGCAGTTTGGAACCATGCTTGGCGGCGAAGCTGCTAAGCCGGAAGGAATTGCGAAGCTTGGTTCGATGCTGATTTCCCTCGGGAACTACATCAACCCTTCGCCATCTGGTCCTCTGTTCGGCATCAACTTCATCATCAACCCGATAGGTTGTTTGGTGTACGTGGCGATGATCTTCTTCTTCAGCTACTTCTGGACCGCAATCCAGTACAACGTCGAAGATATCAGCAACAACCTCAAACGAGGCGGTTCGATCATCCCCGGTGTCCGACCTGGAAAGCAGACGAAAGACTTCCTCGACGACGTGATCTCCAAGATCACCATCGTTGGGGCTGGGTTCATCTCGCTCGTTGCTCTGCTCCAGTACATCACCCCAGCGGTGACCAAGCTGGACTACCGCTACGGTGTCGGTATGGTCGGCGGAACGTCGCTTCTGATTCTTGTGAGCGTTGCTCTCGAGACGATGCGCCAAATTGAAGCCAACCTGCTGATGAAGCAGTACGACTAAACCCAATCAGAGCCTATCAGTCTTATCGATCCGATAAGGCTGATAGGACAGAGACCTCAACGATGAGACTGATCTTTATTGGCCCCCCAGGAGTTGGGAAAGGAACTCAGAGCGCCCTATTCGCAAGTCGAATGGGGATTTTCACTTTGTCTTCGGGTGAAATCTTCCGTAAAGAAATTGAGGCTCAAACCGATCTCGGGCGTTTGGCCCAAAGCTATATTCGACACGGCGACCTTGTCCCGAATGGAGTTACTATCGAGATGATGGCGAAGCGTCTTCGCGAGCCAGAAGTTCGAAAGAAGGGCTTCATCCTTGACGGGTTTCCCCGAACGATTCGCCAAGCTGAAGCACTGGAAGAGATTCTGACTGAGCTGGATATGCCGCTTGAATCGGTTGTTTCCTTAGAAGTAGATGTCCAACTTATCGTCGATCGGCTCAAGGATCGCTTGGGCTGCACAAAGTGCGGCGAAAACTACAACAGTAAATCGAAGCCACCAACGCGAGATGGGTTCTGTGACAAGTGTAATAGCCCGCTCATGGTGAGATCTGACGACCAGCCAGACGCGATTCGCAATCGACTCGAAAGCTTCCGAGCTGAAACTGCTCCCGTAGTCGACTTCTATGAAAATCTGGGCCTCTTACGCCGAGTGGACTCCAGCCGTGACCCGGAGCAGGTTTACCAAGAGATTTTGAAGAGTATTCAGTAAATGGCAACTATCAAGAAGGCATCAGAAATCGCGAAAATCAAGGAGTCCGGACGCATCGTCGCACGGACGCTTCGTCTCGTTTCCGAAACGATCGTGCCGGGCAAAACGACACCGAAGCAACTCGACCAACTTGCTGAACGCCTCATCCGAGAGTCAGGAGGAGTCCCTTCTTTCCTCAACTATCGTGGCTTCCCCAATGCCGCCTGTATCGCCGTGAATAACGTTGTCGTCCACGGAATCCCGACCAACGAAGTTCTTCAGGAAGGGGATATCGTTACGCTCGACTTTGGAGTTTACAAAGACGGTTGGCACGCCGATAGCGCCTGGACATACCCGGTAGGACAGATCTCACCCATCGCTCAAAAGCTCCTCAACGTCACCCGCGAGTCTCTTTATCAGGGCATCGCCAAGGCCCGTCCCGGAAACTACACAGGCGACATTGGTCACGCAGTGCAGAAGTATGTGGAGAGCCATGGCTTTGGGGTCGTACGCGAACTTGTCGGCCACGGGATCGGCGAGAAGCTGCACGACGAACCTTCGAACATCCCCAATTTTGGCAAGCCTGGTAAGGGCGACAAGCTGAAAGAAGGCATGTGCATCTGCATTGAGCCGATGATCAACGAAGGCACCTATAAGGTGAAAACCCTTGATGACGGCTGGACTGTCGTCACCGCGGACGACAAGCTTGCGGCGCACTTCGAGCATACAATTGCCATCTTGAAGTCTGGGCCTGAGATTTTAACCACTGAGGACTGAGGATAGAACCTGATCAGGCGCGGCGACTTGATTGCTAAAGAATCGCGCCCGAAACAGACAAAGACGGTTTGAGGTTGCAAAATGGTGCAACACTTGAGTATCATTCTCTATTGCGTCAGCCTTGGTTGATGGTGAAGCAATCCGCCGTTTCGGCGACCCGTATTCATCATAGACGACCGACGATGGACATTCAGATCATGAAAGTGAGAGCAAGCGTTAAAAAGATTTGCGATAAATGCAAGATCATCAAGCGGAACGGAGTCGTTCGCGTGATTTGTAGTGTTCCTAAGCACAAGCAACGACAGGGTTAAGAAGAGAATTTATGGCACGTATTGCAGGTATCGACCTTCCGCGCGAAAAGATGGCGCAGTATGCCCTTCCCGTACTCTATGGGATTGGTAAGCACAACGTTATTGAGCTTTTGGAGAAGACTCAGATTGATCCTCGAAAGAAGATCAAGGATCTCGATGAGAACGAGATTCAGAGACTTCGAGAAGTTCTCGATGCGGACTACCAAATCGAAGGCGACCTGCGCCGAGAAGTCCAAACCAACATTCGCCGACTGATGGAAATCCGCTGCTACCGCGGAATCCGCCACTCGCGAGGCCTGCCGACCCGTGGTCAGCGCACCCGAAGCAACGCCCGAACTCGAAAGGGTAAGGCAAAGACCGTTGCCGGAAAGAAGAAGGCCAAAAAGTAAGAGTTAAAGAATGGCACGCAAAACAACGACCCGAGGAAAGCAGAAAGAAAAGAAGAACATTCCAATTGGAGTGGCTCACGTTCATGCTTCGTTCAACAATACGATCATTACGATCACCGATCCAAACGGTAACACGATCAGCTGGGCAAGTGCAGGCAACGTGAACTTCAAGGGCAGCCGAAAGGGCACCCCGTTCGCCGCGCAGGTCGCAGCCGATAAGGCTTCGCGAATCGCTCAGGAGCACGGACTCAAGCAGATCAGCATTCAAGTCAACGGTCCAGGATCTGGACGAGAAACTGCAATGCGTGCCCTTGCCGCTTCTGGCCTTGAAGTCACCCACATCGTTGATGTGACCCCGCTTCCGCACAACGGATGCCGACCTCCAAAGCGACGCCGAGTCTAAGAATCACCCATGCCTGCTATTTCCTCTCTTCAACTCTCTGCCGATTACGGAAAGTTTGTATTCGAGCCGCTTGATCGCGGCTATGGACAAACCGTTGGTAACGCCCTTCGCCGCGTTCTCCTTAGCTCGATTCAAGGCGCAGCGATTGCTGCCATCCGAATCGATAAAGTCTTCCACGAGTTCGCTCCAATCGTTGGTGTGAAGGAAGACACGACTCAGCTCATCCTCAACTTGAAGGACATCGCGGTCAAGGTGACCAGCGAAGAACCGATCGACGAGATCGTCCTCAAGATCGAGGCAACCGGCCCAGGCCGAGTCACCGGAGCAGACATCGTCTGCCCCGAAGGTGTCGAGATCGTTAACCCTGAGGCTTACATCGCAACTCTATCCGATCCTAAGGCAACCCTTTCGATCGAGCTGTTTGTTAATTGGGGCGTTGGATACGTTCTTCCTGATAAGCAAGAGCGATATCGAGGCGTCATCGGACTTCTTCCCGTCGGATCGCAGTTCACGCCAGTTCGAAAGGTGAACTACACCGTCGAAGCAACTCGCGTTGGAACCCGGACGGACTACGAGCGACTGGTGATCGAAATCGAGACCAATGGTTCGATTGCTCCGAACGACGCTCTTTCGCAGTCGGCTCACATCCTTGACAAGTACTTCCGACTCTTCTTCGAACTTGGAGCCGCTGGCTTCCAGGCCGAAATCGGAACCGAAGAGCAGAGCACGGACGAGATTCTTAAGAACGTTCCTGACGTGAAGATCGAAGAACTCGACTTCTCGCAACGAACCTTCAACTGCCTCCGCCGAGCCGGAATTCTTAACCTCCGCGCCCTCGCTCTCGTCACCGAGGCCGACCTTACCGCCATTCGTGGATTCGGTAAGAAGTCGCTCCTCGAAGTGCGAGACAAGCTACAAGAGCACGGCCTCGAAATGAAGCCAAGCAAGGGCGGCTACCGATCCATCGACCTGCTCGATGACGACGACGACGATTTCTAAGGATATAAAACCATGCGACATAAAGTAGACCATCGTAAACTTGGCCTGCCATCCGATCAGCGGATGCACCTTCTCACGAACCTTTCACGGCAGTTCGTCACGCACGGTTATGTGCGAACGACCTTCGGGCGGGCAAAGGAAGTGCAACGCATGGTTGAGAAGCTAATCACCCTCACCAAGCTCGAGGACGGAATCGAAGCACGCCGACGCGCTCGCAAGATTCTTGTTGGCCACAGCAGTAGCAATCTTGTCTCGGCAAAGCTGGTTGCCGGTAAGACTGAACTCGAGGTCACACAACTCAAGGCTCAGTTCAACAAGCTGACCGGAGAAGACTTGGTAAAGCACCTGTTCGATAACATCGGTCCACGATACAAGGATCGAAATGGCGGATACACCCGAGTTGTGAAAACTGGGAACCGACGTGGCGACGGAGCACAAACCGCCGTCATCGAACTCGTCTAACGATTTCTCCCCGACAAGGGTCGGGGATCAAGAAAAATGAGGATCAAACTCACCGTTGCCTACGATGGCACGGACTTCAGAGGTTGGGCCTTACAAAAAGGACAGAGGACTGTCCGAAGCACATTGACAGAAGCTGTTCGCCTAGTTTCGGGCGAGGAAATCGAAATCACTGGAGCCAGCCGCACGGACAGCGGGGCACACGCGAAAGGTCAGGTTTGCCACTTGGATTGGGATTGCAAGATTCCGATTGAGAGGTTGCCGTATGCCATCAATCGCCGACTGCCACACGACGTTGCCGTGCTCAAAGCTCAGAAGGTAAGTGATGACTTCAATTCACGTTTTAGTGTCTTGGATCGTTACTACCGCTATCGCATCGTTACCAAAGAACGAGATCCCCAAAAGGAGCGCTTCGCGCACTTCTGCGGAGTGAAGCTTGACTTGGAAAAGATGCAACAAGCGGCAAGCATCCTTGAAGGTGAACACGATTTTCGAGCTTTTACCGAGGAGTTGGAGCCTACGGTAACTAACACCATTCGAACCCTGTTCAGTGTTGGTGTTAGGGAAGTACGAAACGAGGTGTGGGTGGACATTGTGGGTACGGCATTTATGCGCGGAATGATGCGAAGAATGTCGGGTGCGATCCTAGAAGTAGGACGTGGAAGCCGCGATGTCGTAGAGGTCAGTAGACTCCTCCAAACAGAGGAGCGGCTCAAGTACCAGTGGCCAGAGGTGCTACCGGCGAAGGGACTTTGTCTCATGAAAATTCGCTATGGAAGACATCCTCGGGATCACCGGCTCAACCAAGAGGGTGAGTAGGTGTGCCACGTTAACAGCTTCGATCAAGACAAGACGATTTAAATAAAGATAGGAACGAAAAAATGAACCGAACATTTACGAATAAAGGAGACTCGCTTGATCACAAGTGGTACGTTGTGGATGCTGCAGGCATCCCAGTAGGCCGCCTCGCTGGACAAGTCGCACAGCTTCTGCGTGGGAAGAACAAACCCACATTTGAATACAACCGAGATTGCGGTGACTTCGTCATCGTTATCAACGCCGAACAAGCCGTTCTTACCGGAAACAAGAAGGATGAGCTGATCTACTGGCACACCATGTGGCCCGGCGGACTCCGAAACGTTGCTCGAGGCGAAATGCTCGAGAAAGATCCAGCTAAGCTCGTCGAAAAGGCGATTTGGGGAATGTGCCCAAAGACTAAGCTGGGCAAGCAGATTTTCAGTAAGTGCAAGGTCTACGCCGGCTCCTCACATCCGCACGAGGCGCAGAATCCAGTTGCTTACGACATCACGAAGGAGAAGAAATAACGCATGGCTACAAGTCAAAACTATGGAACAGGTCGCCGCAAATGCGCGATCGCTCGCGTATGGCTCAAGCCAGGCGAAGGAAAGATCACCATCAATGGCAAGGACTTCAAGGGATACCTTGGACGACCTGTCCTTGAGATTCTCGTCATGAGCCCGTTCGTCGCGCTTGGCCTTGAAGGCAAGTACGACGTGGTTGCTACCACCAAGGGTGGCGGAATCACCGGTCAAGCCGGCGCAGTCCGACTTGGCATCTCACGAGCTTTGGTCACCGTGGACGAAGAGTTCAAGAAAGAACTCCGAGCTGCCGGCTATATGACCCGAGACTCACGAGTTAAGGAACGAAAGAAGTACGGTCGCAAGAAAGCACGACGTGGCTTCCAGTTCGTTAAGCGCTGAGAACTCAGATTCAGAATCATCGAGCAGAAAAGTGCCCCCTTGTGGGGCACTTTTTCATTCAATTACTAGGTTTTTCCTAACATCTCTTAACTTTTCCTCAATCCGGGTATCCAAGAAATAGACTAGTAGCAACCCTGAGAAATGACTCAAGGTTTGGACATGACTATGAATACTAAATTGGCAATGAGTGGCCTTGTAGGGGCTTTGGGAGTGCTGGCAAATGCACAGAACCTGGTAACTAACGGCAACTTCGAATCAGGAACTGGTTCCCTCGGGGCAAATGGGTGGGCAACATTCACCACCGCGTCACCCCTCACCGGTTGGACTGTGCTACCTACTGGAAACGTGATCGTCGTCGGGCAAGGTTCCACATTTACATGGTTGACGCCAAGCCCTTCAAAGGAAATGGACTTGAGCGGCGTTGCCGACACCGTCGGAAGCGGCATTAAGCAAACACTCGCAACCGTCGCTGGACAAACCTACGACCTGAAGCTGGATGTCTACAGCGTCACTGGTTCCATCGAAATCAACGCAGGCAGTAGCACTTGGACCCGCACGAACGTCAGTACTCGATCGCTAGGCGAGACCTTTACTTTCACGGCGAATTCAGCCAGCACAGATATCTCGTTCATCAGCCGTGCGGGTATCTGGAATCACATTGACAACGTTTCTGTTGTGGCGGCGGTTCCAGAGCCAGCCACCATGGCTGCGCTTGGTCTGGGCGTTGTTGGACTGTTCCGACGAAAGCGAAGCAAGTAACCGAACAGTTTAGTCGAGCCCGTTGTTATTCAGCGGGCTTCTTTATGTCTCGGGCGACCCGAAAGCCCTGGTTGCTGAAACTTGCGTGTATATTGACGGTTCCCACGTCCACGGAGTTAAAGAAACAGCAGGAGTTCTTACTGCACCACCACGAGCCGCCACGTGAGTGGCGTTGGGTATCTCGAGTATCGGAGCGCAGGCGACCAGAGCAGAACTCGAAGACGTTTCCGTACATGTCGTACAGCCCGATTGGATTCGGTCTGAAAGTGCCTACAGGGGCCGTCGTCAAGAATGGATCGGACTTGTCCGGTTTGAGATGGTCTCGACCACCCCAGATGTTTGCATACTGACGTAGCTCAGAGGGGTCACAGAAGTAACGGCCATCTGTACCGCCACGAGCGGCAACTTCCCATTCGTCTAGGGTTGGCAATCGTACACCTGCCCATCGACAGAAAGCCTCGGCATCCCGGAAGGAGATGCGGGTGACCGGATGGTTCATCTTGCCTTGGATTCCACCTCGCGAGTGACCATTCGGGAAGTGCCAGTTGGCGGTCTTATCACTGATCCAGCGGAACTCTTTCAGGCCCGGCTCGAAGACACGCCCATTGCGGGAGTGCTCGGCGTCTGTGACATACCCTGTCGCCTGAACGAAAGCATAGAACTGTTGGTTGGTCACCTCGTACTTCGAGATTTCAAACGCCCTAACAGCAACGTTCCGGCGAGGATTATCTATGAGTTCGGTCGCCCCGACCTGATAGCTCCCTGCCGGAACGGTTACCCAAGAGATCATTTTCGCTTCGAGGCGTAGAAAGCCGTCGCGCGCGACATGATCAGATCCTGGTTCTCCTTGTTGGCAACAAGAAACGACTGGTAAGAGGACTCTTCATCGGCGTACAGCTTCTTGTACGAAGCAGATTCTAGGAACGGCTTGAATTTGCCTTCCTTCATCAAGATCATCATAACCGAGAGAATGTCGTGGTCATATCGCTTGCGCTTGTAGACCTCACACATCGTGGGGATCAGCTCGAATGCTTCCAGCTCAAGAATTGCCTGCTTCAGATTGCATCCGATCTTGCCCTTCAGGATGGTTTGTTGAAGCAGCGGCAGAAACGCATTTCGGTTCCTCTTGATCTCAGCCATCTGAGCATCACTCCAGCCGCGCTCGTCTTGGAACGCTCCGGGAGGATAGGCGTAGATATGCTTCTCCTCGTCGACAAAAGTTGGCATCGCATCGCAGTTCTGCGAAGAGACTTCACCATAGATCATATGGTAAGAAAACTTCTCTTTTGAGCTAAGTTTCTTGTACTCTGCGGCAGGGAGCGGACCCTCCTCTTTGTCGCGCAACTTGTACTTTTTGATCAGTGCCTCAACCTTTGCCAAGCCGAAGCTGGGTTTGGTGATCAGCTCGCGATGAGCTCGGTAGGCTTCACTGGCCTTACCTGCTTTCGCCATGTCGTCCTGGCCCGTGGCTAACGTCGTACCGAGAAGACAAATGACCGCAATCGTTGCGTGCTTCATACATCCTAGTCTAGCTCTCATATCACTGATTCAAGACGGTTTAGCCCTCAGTTCGTTTCCTGTAGACTGCAAATGTGATGGAGTCCAATTATCCGAGGGGGAGGGTACTCACTTCGCCGCCGCCCCAGTTCGAGACCAAGCCATTTCGGCTGAATGAGGACATTCTGCGCCGAGCAACGTTTCGAAACCTCAACTACAGGTCGCTACTCGGAATCTGTATTGGAGTCGTCGTTGCCGCTTGCGCCATCCCAATTCTCGCCGGGACTCCTGATAACCTCTGGTTTGTGGCCGGGTTCGCCTTTATCGTTTCGTTGTTTCTGATCGCAGTTGTTTTAGGGATGATTGCGGTAAAGTAGCGGCAAACCGTCCGGAATCGAGTTAATGCTCCGTTGTATGATGATCAGCGAATTGTCCTCGCGAACGCGGAAGGCATCCGTCAGCGGTTGGAATGTGGAGTCGACTCATTCATTCCCTGGACCGTGATTTCGAGAATCTCCGTCAAGAGTGATTGGGTCGAATTCTGGTTTATGACAGGTGCCTACTTTATGGTTCCCGTCGACGCATTTGCCAGCAAAGAGACGGTCTCTCTGATCGGAGAGTTCGCCCGCCGAGAATCCCTGGAAGCAAAAATCTAATGTCCAAATCATTCATTTCCTCTGACCTGCAAGCCTACGTTTCTTTCCATTCTGTACAAGAAGCCGATATCCTTCGCCGCCTTCGCGAAGAGACCGCAACTCACGAGCAGGCCAGATATCAAATCAGTCCCGATCAGGGGTGGTTCATGCGACAGTTCGCGGCGATGATCGGAGCCAGAAGATATCTCGAGATCGGTGTTTTCACTGGCTACTCTTCGCTGAGCGTGATGCTCGGAATGGGCGAGGATGGTTACACCAAGGCATGCGACGTGAGCGAAGAGTACACATCAATCGCCCGTAGGTACTGGAACGAAGCAGGCGTCGCTGACAGAGTAGACCTCACCCTTGCACCCGCTTTGGACACTCTTGATCATCTCATCGCAGAAGGCGTCGAGCCTTTTGACCTTGCCTTTATCGACCCGGACAAGCCGAACATGCCCAACTACTTTGATCGCTGTCTCAAACTCGTTCGAAAGGGCGGAGTGATCATGAGCGACAATGTACTCTGGGCGGGTCGAGTAATCGACCCGGCAGAGCAAGACTCCGAAACGGATGTCATTCGCGCCTACAACCAAAAGCTGTTCAGCGATCCCAGAGTGGAAACTGTAATGCTCCCGATCGGAGACGGATTAAGTTTGTCAAGAATCCTTTAAGGCAACATCCTGTCAGATATGCTGGCATCATGATCGTATCCGCTCTCAGCACGATGCTTGCCTTGCAGATGGCAACACCCCAGCAATTGGTGAATGGCAAACTCATCACGCCAATCGGTGAGCACACTTCGGTGGGAAGCTATCCGGTCAACATGATTCTTTCGCCGGACGGAAAATCGATTAGCGTTACGGACTCTGGATATCGGCAGCACTTAACCACTGTCGAAACCGCAACTGGCAAAGTCCTCAGCGACCTTGATATGGGCAAGAAGAATTCCACGCCGAAGGAAGCCCTTTATTACGGTCTCGCCTATCAGCCAGGAACCGGCAAGCTCTTCGCTAGCCGAGGATTCCAAGACAAGGTCACCGTACACCCAGTATCCGCGAGTGGTGCCGTCGGTGAGGGCACTCAAGACATCAAGGGTGAGCAGCGTTCATTCTCTGCGGGAATCGCGTTCAATTCGAACGGGTCCAAACTTCTGTTGGTCAATAACCAGACGACCACCGCAACTTACTATCGAGGTTCGGTCAGCATTCTTGATGCGAAAACCGGTGAAGCAGAAGGCAAGGTCGAAGTCGGCGGATTCCCGCTGGCAGTCGTTGCTCTCACAACCGGTCCCCAAAAGGACAAGGTTGCCTACGTCACTAACGAGCGCGATGATGAAGTCTCGGTGATCGATTTGGATCGAAAGACTGTGATCCGGACGATTCATACGGGTGCGAATCCGAACGGCTTGGTGCTCAGCAAGGATCAATCCAAGCTCTATGTGAGCAACTACGGCAGCGATACCATTTCGGTCATCAACACCCGCACCGACTCGGTAGTCGACACGATCATTCTTCGGCCAAACGAGATGCGCGGTCTCCCTGGTGCAGGACCGAACTCGGTCTCGATTAGCCCCGACGGGAACACTCTGTACGCAACCCTTATGGACATGAACGCGGTTGCCGTGGTGGACACCAAGAGCAACACGTTAAAGGGTCTGGTGCCAACTGGTTGGATTCCTACAAAAGCAGTAGCAACCGACACCGACCTCTACGTCACTTGCGCCAAGGGTGTTAAGGCAATGAACCCGAATCACAAGCCCGTCGGCTCGTGGGGACAGTACGGCCAAGACATTATTGATGGCAGCCTGACCCGGATTCCTTTGACGATGCTGAAGGACATGAAAAAGCTCTCAGCTCAAGTCGCAAAGAACAACTTCTTGCGTTCGAACTTGAGCACGGCAAACCATCCAAATTTCAAGAATCCAGGGATCAAGCACGTAATCTACGTCGTGAAAGAGAACCGAACCTATGACAACGTTCTTTCCGACCTCCCGCAGGGCAATGGCGATAAGAGCGTCATTATGTTCCCTCGCGAAATCACGCCGAACCAGCACGCGATTGCCGAGCGATTTGTGCTGATGGATAACTTCTATGTCTGTGCCGAATGTAGCCAAGATGGCTGGTCTTGGTCGACGGCAGGCATGGTCAATGCCTACGCCTCGCGAAATACTCCAACCAACTATTCTGGTCGTGGCCGAGCCTACGATACTGAGGGCTCCAACAATGGAGTGCCGATCGATCTTCTCGGAATGAACGATGTGACCCGACCACCAAGTGGTTACATCTGGGAGCACTGCGCGAAGCACGGCGTTTCCTACCGCAACTACGGCATGTTCATGCAGTTCTCTGACCCTGAAGACAAGCGGTTCAACCCGCTGCCAAGCACAGTTGATAGCCGCCCGACGAAGAAGCTGCTCGAAGGGAATTCTGATCTCGACTTCCTCCGTTACGACCTCAGCTACGCTGACTCGGAAATCTACGACGAATACGAATGGAGTGCGCCACGACGCAGAAAGACATACGGATCGAAGGGTTCAACGAGCAGAATTGGCGAGTTCAAGAAGGAGTTCGCCGAATTTGTTGCGAGGGGCGAAATGCCGAACTTCATGATGTTGCGACTAGGGAATGATCATACGTCGGGCACCTCGAACGGGCAGCCGACGCCGCAATCGATGGTTGCTGACAACGACTACGCTGTCGGTCAACTGGTTGAGCTCATCTCAAACAGCCCGTTTTGGAAGGACACCGCGATCTGCATCCTCGAGGATGATAGCCAAGCGGGGTACGACCACGTCGACTCACACCGCTCAACCGCCTACGTGATTTCGCCCTTCATCAAGAAAGGAACTGTGGATTCGCGTTTCTACAATACAGACTCGATGTTGCGGACAATGGAGTTGCTGCTCGGAATGCCTCCGATGAGTCAGTTCGACGCCGTCGCGCCTCCGTTCCAGTTCTTTGGACCCGTCGCCTCGAACCTTGAGCCATATAAGGCGATCAAGCCGTCGCGCGATATCGTCTGCAAGGCGAATACGAGATCGGCGTACCGTTCGAAAGACTCAGATCGGATCCCGTTGGACGCCGAGGAGAGCGAGATTGACGAGCATCTCAACGACATTCTCTGGGGAGCAGTGCGAGGTGTGAAAACCGCGCGTCCCAAAGGTGGACGCAGTGGTCTGTTCCCAGAACTCCTGACTGAACGGGATTGACGCCTACCAGGCACCCATGTTGGAGCCATCAAGGGCTAACAAATTCGTATTGAGGCGGAGCGTGCCCACGCCCGGCTGAGTCGTGTCGTAAGTATAACGAATGCTCCTTACTCTGGGATGCAGGACAGTGGAGTTATTGCTGGTTATGAGCAGCAGATACGGTCCGCGCCAGTTCGACGCGTTGATCGACACTGAGGTGCCTTGATCATCTAGTCCTGTCGCAGGCGCAGATGAACTACCAACATCATTGATCGAAGCCGGCCATACTCCAGTATCTGCACGGAAGCGCTCAATAGCTCTCCGGCGCTCAACTAGCTGCGCCTTCCACCGAGACTCGCTGGCGAATCGCCATCGGTCACTAATTTTTGGAATGGCGATAGCCGCTAACACCGCAACCAAAATGATTACGATGAGAAGCTCTACCAACGTAAATGCCCTAGCGCGAATTCGCCCCATCCTGATCTATCTCTACCTGGAATAGGTGCGGCGGCACATCTGTTGTCTTACGAGGTAACGGGCCGCAGCTACTGACTGCCTTCTCCTCCTTTGATCCCCCGACCCTGTCATCCGAGATCATGAACATCGGAGTCCAAATGGGAGCAATAGCGAGAAACATGGCGGCGACCATGCGTCTCGTAATGCTTCAGCAATTCAAATTAGCGGAATCGCCAGATGACTTTGCCGAAGGTGTTCAACGCGTTAGCCGTTAGCGATTTAGCATGACTGTCGGCAAAGACGACCGGGGTTGAACCATCGTTCCTACCCGTTCGGCCGTAGCGAGCGTAAACGGGCTTGAGGGCACCGGCCGCAAGGGTCGTGCAATTGAAGAATCCAGGTTGAGAAGCAACTGCGGTGCAACCCGAAACGGGCTGAGGGACGATCCCGGCTTGCTTGACAAGGTTGACATCGGCGATGAGCGGAAGGCCGTTTGTGTAGTCTGCGGCTGGATCTGCCGTTGTTGGCCTAGCGCCGTTGTAAGGATTAAAAACGTACCCTCGTTCTTTCTCTGTAGTAACTGCGGTGTTGGGGGTCGTCACAATCAAGCCCGTTCGGGCAGTCTCTTCTGCCGATGAGAAGTTGGCGGCTGACCTAAAGCCTTCAGTTCCGGGAGCAGCCGCCCCAGGAACGGCCAGGCTAAGTGGATCCACACCGGTTGCGTCGGAGTAGCCAATGCTCTGGTTTCGGCGACCATTCCAGTCAACAGCAAATGTTGATCCTGGGGCATCAGGAGCAACAAAAATTTCAGTGTTCTTGACGTATGGGAAAAGCCCTTGAGTCCAGATGATAGGGTTGTTGGCAGTCCCGTCCCGAAGGGATGCGGGGACCAGATAGTCGTCCGAATCTGCCGCATAGATGAAGAGTGACGTGCCGAGTTGCTTCATTTGCGAAAGCGCTTTTGTCTTCTTCGCCGCTTCTTTTGCCTGCGAAAAGACAGGAAACAGAATTGCCGCAAGAATGGCAATAATTGCGATCACCACCAGAAGTTCTATCAACGTAAATGCGCGGCGCACCAAGACATGATAACCGAAGATTGCTGTAACCGGGCTAACTGCCGGGATGACCCAGTAAACTCATGGATGCCCATGCCGCGAATCACCGTCCCCGAAGCCGAAGCCCTTCTTGATCAAGAGATCAAAGTTCTGGATAAAGGGTTTGTAAGGCTGGTGGACTACATGGGCGGTGACCAGCGGATAGTGCAGTCGGCCCGCGTGAGCTACGGCGAAGGGACGAAGACGGTCCGACAGGATCGAGCGCTGATTCACTACTTGCTCCGAAACTGGCACACCTCGCCGTTCGAGCAAGTGCAGCTGACTTTTCATTGCAAAATGCCGATTTTCATCGCTCGGCAGTGGATCCGCCACCGGACGGCCCGACTGAATGAGATCAGCGGTCGCTACTCGGTTATGAAGGACGAGTTCTATGTGCCAGAGCCTTCCAAGGTTTCTTATCAGAGCTCGGATAATAAGCAAGGTCGGGGCGGGGTTTTGCCGCTCGATGAGGCTATGGCCGTCATCGCACAACTTGAGAGGGAGCAGAAGGAAGCTTACGCGGGTTACACGTCGATGCTCGATCAGGGAGTCGCGCGCGAACTGGCTCGTACCAATCTTCCTTTGTCCCTATACACCGAGTGGTATTGGCAAATCGACCTCCACAACCTCTTCCACTTTATTCGCCTGCGCGCCGACTCGCACGCTCAGTACGAGATTCGCGCCTATGCCGAGGCGTTAGCTCAATGCGCGAAAGCTGTCGCTCCCATGGCCTATGAGGCCTTCGAGGAGCACATAGTTGGTTCGATCTCTTTCTCCCGTGCGGAGTCAGCCGCATTGGCTCGCATGCTCGTGGGTGGTGAGGCCGGACTAGAAGAAAGGCCGATGAAGATTTTTGAAGAGAAGCTTGCTAAGCTTAAGGCCGCTGCTCCGGCAGAGGCTCCTGATGACTTCGTTCCGCCTTCTATTTAGTGAACCGTCCATGGAATAACTTCGTATATACTATGTAGATACGGAGCGAAACAATGATTCGGCAGATGACCAAAATTGGAAATAGTAAAGGACTGGTGCTCTCAAAGGATGTCCGAGACTACATGGGTCTAACTTCAGATGAGTTAGAAGTCACGCTAGAAGGTGGAAAGGTTGTTCTTTCAGCTCCGGTTCGGCGACAGTGCTTCGAGGAAGCCCTTGCCGATACGCTCGTGCAATTTGACGAGGCATTCACAAATCTCTCCAAGTGAACGGAGCAATGGATATCGTGTTCCTAACGATAGATGAGGTCTATCGCATTCATGAAGCGCTCATGCGCAAAGATGGTGGGAGGCCCGGTGTTAAAGATCGCGGACTCATCGAGTCAGCACTTATGAACGTTGAGCAGACTTTCGGAGGTCAATACCTGTACGCGAACCTGCCCGAAATGGCCGGGGCACTCTGGTTCGGACTCGTCATGAATCACGGATTTATAGACGGTAACAAACGAGTGGGCCTCGCTTGCGCCTCTGTTTTTCTGCGCAAGAATGGCCACTATCTTAATCTTTCGAAACTGGAAGTCGAACGAATCACACTTTTGATCGCCTCTTCTCAGCTCACCCGAGATGAAGTGATCAAAATTGTTACTGCAAACGTCGCGAGGCTGTAGCGGCTCAAACGGGTACCCTCTAGGGGAAAATGGAGACGACACTTGTACTCATTAAGCCAGGCGGAGTAAGCCGGAATCTGATCGGAGAAATCACCGGTCGAATCGAGGCTCGCGGCCTCAAAGTCACCGGGCTCAAGCTAATCAATGCCGAGCGCGCAACCGTCGAGGCACATTATGCCGAGCACAGCGAGCGACCTTTCTTCAAGGATGTCTGCGACTACCTTGTCAGCGGCCCAATCGTCGCATTGGCGGTCAGTGGCACCAACGCAACCAAGGCTATTCGAGCCATGATGGGCGCGACCAACCCAATCGAAGCCACCCCCGGCACAGTCCGAGGCGACCTTGCGCTGACCATCGACGACAACCTCGTCCACAGTTCTAGCGATCCCGAAGCGGCCGCCGCTGAACTCAAACTCTGGTTCCCTGAAGGAACCGTCTAAGCTACCGTACATAGATCAAGAACGCCCCAAAGGATTTCCTTCGGGGCGTCCTTGTTTTGAGAGACTCAGAGCAAAGCTTTCAGGTTGTTCAAGCTGACGGCGCAACTCTCAAGAGGAGTTCGTGAGCCATACTGCTCCTGCTCAATCACGATCCACTCCGCGCCAGCCGTCGGGAGCGCCTTGAGAACCTCTGTAAACGGAACCTGTCCTTCGCCAAGCGCCGACCCGTCAAACGGATACTCTTTCAGGTGAACCGTCACACCTCTGCCAGGCCAATCTAGCAGCGGCTGAACTGGATCGCTTCCGCCGTGCATCGAGTTTGCGGTGTCGAACTGCAGGATAAACGTCGAAGGTGTGTTTTCGCCCAAGATGTACCAGGTCGAGCGCCCGTCGTCCAATGGCTTCATGTCCGCATCGTGAGCGTGGAAGCCAAGCCGGAACCCGGCTGCCTCAACCTTGTGAGTCATTTCGGTGAGAACCTTTGAGAGTTCCAAGGTGGCCTCAGCGGTGGAGTGGAGTTCCAGAGGCAGCCAAGGAATGATAATGTTCTTGGTCCCAAGGGATGCGTGGATTTCGAGAGTGCCATCGAAGTCATCCTCGAGCGCCTTCAGCATCGTGTGAGTTCCTGAACATTGGAGTCCATTTTCATCCAAAACAGATCGCAATTCTGAAGCGGAATGCCCGTGATAGCCGGCAAACTCAACCGCCTCGTAGCCCATCTCCGCCACTTTCGCGAGGATTCCGGGGAAGTCTTTCGGCGCGTCATCGCGCAAGGAGTAAAGCTGGAGGCTGATCGGAAGGCTCATGGAGAGATAGTTTTACCCGGAGCGCTGAGCCTTGCTCCGCTTCACCCGTTAAGCGATGCTACAGACTGTGGGCAACCGTCACAAACGGAGCCTCAACGTCCAGCTTTCTTGCCGCCAAGAGAGCATCCTCTTCCGAAACAAACCGCCCTAATACCGCCGACCCGGATCCTGTTAACCCCGAGTCCTTCGCGCCATGAACGAGTAACCGCTCCATGAGTTCAAGCGAACCGCAAGGAGCTGCCCGCTCGAAGTCGTTGTACAAAACATCCTCCGTAGGGAAGTCTCGCCATTCGTAACTCAGCGAGTCAAGCTTGGCGTATGCCTCCGCAGTCGAACAACGATCAGCAGGCTGGGCAACCACGTACCACTCAACCGGATCGGGAGAAGGAATCTTGGTCACAAGCTCTCCATAACCTTCTGCTTTTGCCCGACCTCCGGTTAGGAAGAACGTAACGTCCGCGCCGATTGCCTTGGCGATCGCCTTTTGCTCGTAAAGCGGCATCGCCATTGTCATCAGCTGCTTCGACAGGCGTAAGACGCCTGCCGCATCGCTGCTGCCCCCACCGAGGCCAGCCTCGCTCGGGATTCGCTTGGTGAGTTTAGCGTGAACAGGAGGAAAATCGACGACTTCCATCAGGAGCCGACACGCTTTGGTGACCGTGTTCTCGGCGGGAACCGACGAATCGTCGCATTCGAACGTCAAAGCACTTGACGGTGTGAGTTCAAGCTCATCGTATACCGAAATGGCTTGAAAGATCGAGCGGATCGGATGGTACTTCCGATGGTCAATCGGTCCGACCGCAAGAAAAAGATTGAGTTTGGCGGGGCAGAGGATTTTCATGACTCGAATGGATAGTCTAGCTGTTGGAGCATCTCTCGAACCAGGTCAGTAGGTAGGCCAACAACCGTCTCGAAGTCCCCACGAAGCTCCTTGACCAGGAATGCGCCCATGCCTTGCGCGCCATACGCGCCGGCTTTATCCATTGGCTCTCCGGTATGCACGTAATCATTGAGCTGGGCTTGGCTGACAACATGGAATTCAACCTCGGCGACAGCGTGGGTAGAAACCGACTGGAACGGCGTCACTAACGCAACTCCGGTTATAACGAGATGGGTTTTGCCGCAAAGCTCATTCAGGAAGTCGAACGCTTCATCGAAATCCCTCGGCTTTGAAAACTGCTTAAAGCCACCGCCATCCAGAGGCAGAGCCACAACCGTGTCGCTGCCAAGGTACCAGTCAGAATTTCTGTGCCTCAGCGCGACGGACTCAGCCTTAGCAAACGCCAATTTCTCGGCGGTTCGGAACGGATCTTCGAGAGTTAACGCGTCCTCATCCAGATCGGCTGGATCAACAAGGAACTCCGCGACAACCTTCTTCAAAAGCTCCTGCCGCCGGGGCGAGGCACTAGCCAAAACGATACGAGGAGCCACAAAGAATTTTGGCACAGTAAACTAAGCCCATGTCTCTCCGGCCAACTTACGACGAAGTAGTTGCCGCCGCCGCTCGGATTTCGGACGGCATCGTGCGCACCCCTTGCAGCCACTCCCCCATTCTGTCCCAGATGTTTGGCTGCGAGGTCTACACGAAAATGGAGTACCTCCAAGAGACAGGCTCTTTCAAAGAGCGGGGTGCTCGAAATGCTCTGCTCTTGCTCAGCGAAGATCAAAAGAAGAAGGGCGTGATCGCGGCGTCGGCAGGAAACCATGCGTTGGCGCTTGCCTATCACGGAAAGCTCCTTGGGATTCCAGTGAGAGTCGTCATGCCGACGATTGCGCCCCTTGTCAAGCAAGAACGCGCTCGACAGTTTGGGGCAGAAGTTGAGCTTTTCGGAGCCAACATCGCCGAAGCCAAAACCCGAGCCGACGAGTATGTCGATCGGGACGGAATGACCTACGTCCATGGGTTCGACGGTATCGACGTGATCGCCGGCGCGGGGTCAATGGGCCTTGAGATTTTAGAGCAGATGGCGGTGACCCCAGACGCGATCGTTCTCCCGGTTGGCGGGGGAGGACTGATCGCTGGTCTCGCTCTTGCGGTCAAAACAAAAGCACCGAGCGTAAAAGTGATCGGAGTTGAACCCGACCAATGCGCCTCGTACTTAGCCGCTGTTGCCAAGGGCGAGCCGGTCTTGATCGAGATGGGCGACTCATTAGGCGATGGACTCGCGGTTCCGAGAGTTGGAGATAATGCCTTTGCGCTCGCCCGCCAGCACGTCGATAAGGTTGTGACTGTTTCGGAGCAGGAGATTGCGCTTGCGATCCTTCGGGTGCTTGAAGTCGAAAAGGGTGTGGTCGAAGGCGCTGGAGCAGCCGGTCTCGCGGCTTTGGTCGGTGACAAGCTTCCCGAACTGCGCGGGAAGACGGTTGTGATCGTTCTCTGCGGTGGCAATATCGACCCGGCAGTGCTGGGTCGGGTCATCAACTACGGACTGCGCTGCGACTGGCGTCTCGTTCGCTTCCGGACGGTGATCTCGGATCGCCCTGGAGGCTTGGAGAAGTTCACCAAGGCGATCGCCGAGAAAAAGGCAAGTGTAAAACAGATCTCGCACGAGCGGACGTTTGGTCAGCCAAACTTCAGCAAAGTCACGATCTCCTGCATCGTCGAGACCAAAGACAAGACCCACGCCTCCGAATTGATTGCTCATCTTGAGGAGTCGGGAATGCCTTGCGACCTATTCTAGTGCTATGAACTACCACGTTGATCCGGAAATCCGAAAGGCTGAGACTCTGCCTTCGAGCTACTACACCGATACTTCAGTTTGGAGCCAGGCGAAAGACAAGTACTTTGCCAAGAGCTGGCAGTTTGTTGGCGATGACTCGATGGTCAAGGTTCCCGGGCAGGTTTACCCATTCGAACTTTTGCCAGGTTATTTGGATGAGCCGTTGGTTCTCACGCGGGATTCTAAGGACGAGATTCGGTGCCTGAGCAATGTCTGCACTCACCGGGGGATGCGGCTTTGTGAGGGGGCGGGAAATGAGCGGTTTTTGCGGTGTCGGTACCATGGACGCCGGTTTGGGTTGGACGGGCAGATGCAACACATGCCCGAGTTTGAGGGGGTCGAAGGATTTCCAAGGGCTGAGGATCATCTGACTTCAGTTCCACTTCACAAGTGGGGACCGCTTTTGTTTGCCTCGCTCAATCCTGCAAAGTCGTTTGAAGAGGAGTACGCACCGATGCTCGACCGAATTGGTTGGCTCCCTCTCCACGAGTTTCGACATGATCCGGCGAACTCGCGCGACTATGTGGTGAAGTGCCACTGGGCACTGTATTGCGATAACTACCTGGAAGGCTTCCATATTCCTTTCATTCACGCTTCGCTGAATGACGTACTGGAATATGAGAACTACAACACGTACTGTTACGACTCGTTTAACTTGCAACTCGCAGAAGCAAAGGGAACCGAGGGCTGTTTTGATCTTCCGGCGTCCTCGCCGGATTTCGGTAAAAATATCTCGGCCTACTACTATTGGCTCTTCCCGAACCAGATGCTCAACTTCTACCCCTGGGGTCTGAGCGTTAATGTTGTGCGTCCCATCTCGCCGGAGCTCACGCGGGTCTCGTTCATTCGGTACGTCTGGGACGAATCGAAGGTTGGCGTGGGCGCCGGTGCGGAGCTTGATCGGGTGGAGCGAGAAGACGAACAAGTTGTTGAACTCGTTCAGCGAGGCATGAAGTCGCGGTTCTATTCGACGGGCCGATTCTCTCCGAAGCGCGAGATTGGGACGCATCATTTTCATCAGTTGTTGGCAGAGCGGCTTGGACCGTAAGCAGATTTGAGAGAGAACTGCGACGCGTTTTGGTTGGGTAGTCAGGTTCAATGCAAATCGTTGTTTCGGTTGAAGTTGGGTAGGGTTGGGTAGCCGGAAAGAAGACGGATTGGTCGGAGAGTTCACTAACGACAGAATTCGGTCGGAGGCATGGTGCGGAGGTTCTTCGATGCAGCAAGCAAAAGCGCGAGCTACTTCGTGCGGTCCATATATGACCATCACTCTATAGTTGAAGTTTCGGAGCAAAAGTCAACCAACTGAGGTCTGAAACATCGTGGACTTTACAGATGAAAAATTGCGCCGGTGCGTGCCCCGAAGGCGGACCGGGGCAGGCCATGCCATGCCAATCCCCTCCCGAGAAGAGTCGGAGCCGCTAGATTTGTCCGGGTGGGCGATTTGTCGGCGCGACCGGTTTGGACTTTGCTGCATAATCCGCACGTTCCGCAAAGAAGAAGCAAAGCGCGAATATGAGCCAATGCGCTAGCAGACCAAGGGGCATCATTCCCAGAAAGACATTTGCTGCGAACGAAGCGAGTATAGCGAGGAATAAGAACAAGTATCGCCGTTTGAAAGTAGTGTCGCCAAACAGCGAGATTGGGACGACGAGAAAGACTGCCGCGGCATCCATGGTAATCGGTCGTTCTGATCCTGTCGTATGCTTTACGGCGAGCTGAATCAGTAGCCAGCTTCCGATTCCTGCAGCCGAAAAAATGCCCGCTGCGAGGATCGCGTTCTTAGATTCACTCCGGTCGAAGTAGAGGTTGACCACGTCAATATTTTTCTTCACTTTCGGTAATCGGGCGCTTAAGAACTGACATCAACCGTTTCGACATCGGAGCCAGTTGAGCCGTATTCCAAATTACCGTTGGTGCCGACAAGGAGTCGTTCTGGTTATCAGCGGCATGCAATAGCGAAGCACAACAATGGTCCCGAGTGCGGTTGGGAGGCAGTCGGCCCATCCGAACCTCCAACAAATCACACTGATTAGGAACGCGCCGATTGCGCCAAGCGCGATCAAGCCTAGGCTTCGCCGGACAAAATTGCCAGGCAATATTCGGATGAGCGCTCTCGATTCGTTCCATGCCCCAATCGCGAGCAAAACAGGGATGAATGCCAACGGGATTGTGGATTGAGTCTTCATAATCACGCAAACTACGGAAATTACACCGGCGAACAAAAGGTGAATCATCGGAGCAACGATAATGGATACCGCCCATATCGCCTTCGATTCCTGAATCTCACGCATTCGCGGAGTTGTGACCACTTTTGAAGTATATCAAAACGAAAATGGACTTTGGCGGTCGCGTGTGAAGAGACCCTTCCTCCCCCTCCGGAGAGGGAGAGGGAGAGGGGGAACATAGCTTAGACCAGAACTTCGGCACGCCGTTCGGAGACGCGGCGCTCGGAGTGGTCGAGGACCTTCTTTCGGAAACGAAGCTGCTTCGGCGTGACTTCGAGAAGCTCATCGTCACGGAGCCAAGCGAGGGCTTGCTCGAGCGAGAAGTCCTTGTGGGCATCCAGAACCGAGGTCGCTTCCGAGTTTGCCGACCGGATGTTGTTGGCGGCCTTTTCCCTTGTGCAGTTGACGATCATGTCTTCGTCTCGGCTGCAGGCTCCGACAATCATTCCGGCGTAGACCTCGGTTTGAACGGGGTAGAACAGAGTTCCTCGTTCCTGTACGTCTTCGTAGGCGTATCGCGTGATCTTGCCCGGATCCTTGCTGATGAGCGAACCTTGGGTTCGGCTGGCAACTTCGCCCTTATATGGCTTGTAGCCATCGAAAAGGGAGCTGATGAGACCGAGACCCCGCGAGAGGGTCAAGAAGGTGGATCGGAAGCCAATGAGACCACGAGTCGGGACTGAGTACTCGAGCGACTGGGTACCGTTATCGTTGACGCGCAAGTCGAGAAGGTCGCCCTTTCGGCGGCTCATCTCTTCCATAACGCCACCAACGGCATCCTCAGGGACTTCAAGGGTTGCGATTTCGTAAGGCTCTTCGATCTTGCCATTCTCGTCCTTTTTGTAGATAACCTGAGGACGCGAGATCTGCATCTCGAAGCCTTCGCGGCGCATGGTTTCGATCAGAATTGCAAGCTGGAGTTCGCCTCGGGCTTGGGTTTTGACGGTGTCGGACGCCGCAGTTTTGTCGATCTTAACCGATACCGAAACGGCTTCTTCCTTCTCGACTCGCTCGCGGATTTTGTGGATGGTAAGGAACTTGCCGCCGTCCTTTCCGCTGAGCGGAGAGTTGTTGGCGTAGAAGTTCATCGACAGGGTGCTTGGCTCGACCTTGATGGCAGGAAGTGCTTCGCTGGTGTCGTTGTGAGCGATGGTGTCGGAGATCAGAACGTTGTCGAGACCAGCAAGCATCGCGATTTCGCCTGCGGATACCGCTTCGATTTCTTTGAGCTGGATTCCTTCGTATGTCCAGAGCTTGGTGACGTTAAACCCGGCTTTCTTGGTTTGGCCTTCGCGCAGCATTTCGACGCGGTCTCCGACTTTGACGGTGCCTCGAAGGACCTTTCCGCCGAACATTCGACCAAGGTATTCGCTGTAGTCGAGGTTATTGACTTGGAGTCGGAATGCACCTTCGTGCTCTACGCGTGGCTCGGGGACGTTTTCGACAATCATGTCGAACAGGAGTTTCATGTCGGTCTCGGTTCCTTCCGGAGTTGCGCGGGCATAGCCGCCGGCACCGGAGCCGTAGAGGACGGGGAATTCGAGGTCGACGTCATCTCCACCGAGGTCGATGAAGAGGTCAAGCGTCTTGTCGTAAGCGTATTCTGGTCGAGCGTTTTCGCGGTCGATTTTGTTAATGAAAACGAGTGGCTTCAGGCCATTTTGGAATGCTTTTTTCAGAACGAACCGGGTCTGAGGCATGGGGCCTTCGTTTGCATCGACGACGAGGAGGACGCTATCGACCATGCTGAGGACTCGCTCAACTTCGCCGCCGAAGTCGGCGTGACCCGGAGTATCGACGATGTTGATCTTGGTGCCAAGATACTGAACCGAAGCGACCTTGGAAAGAATGGTAATGCCCTTCTCTCGCTCGAGGTCGTTGCTATCCATGACACGGTTTGCCATGTGCTGGTTCTCTCGGAACAGGCCGGCCTGTCTGAAGATGGCGTCGACGAGCGTCGTCTTGCCGTGATCGACGTGCGCGATGATGCCAATGTTCCGAATTTTGGGGGACATGGGAAGCAGTTTACCTTTTTCGCATTTTTGAACCTGTTAAGCGGGCGTAATCTGGAGTAATTAGGAGTATGGAAAAGCCGGAAATCACATTTGCCGTTCTTTACCGCTGGCGTCTCGTTCCAGGGTCGGAGGCTGAGTTTACAGAGTCGTGGACGGCCGTCACGGAAGCATTGAAGACTCGTGGTGGGCGTGGCTCAAGACTCCACAAAGCTGAAGATGGAACCTATTGGGCATATGCACAGTGGCCATCGGCTGAGGCGCGTGAAGGAGCGTTTAGGGAAGCTGTTGAGGTGACATCGGTGCGGCCGATGTCCGAGTCAATCGCTGAGCGTTTTGACGAGATTCGGCTCGAAGTGATCGCCGACCTACTTGACTAACCCTCGCTCAAAACTCTTTCGGCGAGGACGAGCGCAGCGAAGTCATCGTAAGGCTCCGGCGGTACCTGGAGGGAGGCGGGGAGGAGCCGGCGCCAGCCGGTGCGCGGGTTGGCTTCCCAGTAACGCTCGCGGGCTTGGATGGTGGTTTCCTTCTCGTCAATGACAAGAAGACCCATTGATGGCAGGTGACGGCGGATGGCTGTTTTGACTTGTTTGGAGCCAGTTGAGTCGCCGAGGATAACGAGGTGGAATTCGTTGACGATATAGGCTTCGTGGAGTTTGACGAGGACGCTGTCGATGGGCACAACATCGTGCCAAAGCATTTTGATGTTGCCGTTTTGTTCTCGCTGGACCAGGGCCAGGCCACATTTGCTGGTTCCGGGGTCGATACTGAGAACGGTTTTGGAGGTCATCTAACGCACCACTAGGTCGAATTCCAGTTTATCCCCGGCGCGAGTGTCTTTGCGGGCAACAGCCTGCAGGCGAAGAAGGCGGTCCGTGGATCGTATGGTTCGGATGGTACTGAGAAGTTGGCCCGGGTCCAGTTCCCCGAAAGTTTCACCATCTCGACCCTGGAAGGGGATCATTTTGACCCGCTTGGCTTTGGCGTTGACATAGGTCCGTACGAAGTCTCGGATTTCACCAAAGACGCTGATGTCCGAGTTCCGACCATCGACTCGCCCCTCGGCAATGATGTCGCCTTCTTGGAAAACAATTGGATTTGGATAGAAGGCGAGGTCTAGCGTGACAGGCTCACCGACGAATCGGTTGACGGTTGATCGAGCGACCAGCACCCTCGTGGCTGAGGAGGGAGTGATCTGCTTGATCCAGAAATCTTCGACTTCGCTCTGGGGGATTTCGAGTCGGTTCACAACTCTCAACAGACCAGCCTCGCCTGGGAAGGGATAGTCAGGGTCTGGCAACGCACCCTTACCCGCGGCGGCAGTTCTTGCTGATCTGACGAGGGAGCGGAGGAGATTGCGGGCTTCGTCGGTCGTAAGGCTGGACGGAACGATAATCCGGGCAAGCTCCTCGCCTTTACTGAACATGGGTGCTGAAGTGCGTGAGAACGCAGCGTAGGTGCTGTTTTCTTTTCGCACACGCTCGAGGACGTTTGTTTGATCTTCGATCTGGTGGAGCAGGTCGGTTAGATCCCCTTTTGCATTGTCACGATCCCCCTTCATGGTCTCGATTTGTGCGATGAGCGAGGGGAGTTGTGTGCGAAGCTCGTTGAGGTTTTTCGTCAGCTCATCGTTGTTCTTTTGAATCTCTAAGTTCCGGGCATTGAGGCTGTTATAGTCGCTGAGGGCTTGGGTTTTTGCTGCATCGGCAGCTACCAGGCTGCTTCGTATTTCCTTGAGCGAAGTTTGCTCTTTTGCAAGGAGTTGCTTTGTTGAATCTAACGTTTTGCGAGCCGCCGCACTTTCTTTCCGGAAGGATGCACTTTCGGTTTGAAACTTCTTGATTGAGGCTTCGGCGCGGTTGACTGCTTGGCTTAAGCGCCCGAGCTGTCCTTGCTGGGTGTCGATGGTTTTTTTCAGCTGATCCGCACGACTGCTCTGCGCTTCGGCTTCCTTCTTTTTCTCTTCGAGAGTCTTGTTGAGCTCGTCTTGCCTCTTCTTGTTAGTCAACAGAAGGTCTTGGCTGCTCTTGAGCGATCGGTTCGTTTTACGCAAGAGCGTGTTCTTCGCCTGAACCTCTTCTTCCTTTTGCTTGAGTTCTTGTACGGCTTTGCGACCTCTGGTGACCCAGGTTCGGAATTCTGCACTTGAGGCGGCGAGGAGCAGAACGGTGATGAGCGGGATCAACATTCCGGTGATCGTGACGCTACCGCGGGCGATGTACTTGGGGCGGATGTGCCAGAGCGAGAGGCGTTTTTTGCCGATTTTATATCCCAGAATGTCGGCGACAAAGGCGGATATTCCACCTAGCGCGATCATCAGAACTATGAAGCCGGTTGCGACGCCGTCCATGTGCTAGCCGTTATTCCTCCTCCACATGATAACTCCTGCGGCGAACAATCCGAGGATCAGAGGTACAAATGCCGCGAGTGCAGGCGGAATCGCTCCGCCCATTGCCCACGTCGCTCCAAAGTTGGAGATGACTTGGTAGGCAAACATGATACCAATACTGAGTGCGAATCCGGTTCCAGTTCCGGCGCGATGGCTTCGAATGCCAAGCGCGGCGCCGAGGATTCCGAAGACGAACGCGGCAAGTGGGATCGTAAATTTCGTCCAGAACCAGAACTCACGGTTACGAACATCGGACGGTGTCATGCTCTTGGTGATTGCCGCTTGACGGATTTGCTCGCGAAGCTCGCTGGTTGTGAAATAGTTGGGGTCGGAAATCTTCTGGGCCGTCAGCTCCTGGGGAGTGGCGTTGATCTTTGGGATTCGGCCGGGCCAGAGTCCGTCTCGAAGGATTGAGCGGTCACGACCATCGTAACTCATTAAGGTTGCCTCGCCGATGATCCTCCAATCGGTTTTATTTCCGGTGTACTTGAGCTGCTTGGCGAAGAGCAGGAATGTCGGTTGTCGCTCAGAGTCAATTCCGGTGATGATCACGTCGTTGAGGGTGCCGCTTTGGAGCGAAAAGTCGAGGGCCTGGATGGTGGCAGTGACTCTCTCGTCATCGGTTTGGACGCTGAAGGTCGGTTGAACTGCCTTCGCTTTCGTGGCTTTTGTGACCTCTCGAATCAAACTCTCTTTCTGCTTTGTAGAATAGGGAACGAGCGTGTCGTTGAGGACGAAGGTGACGGCCGCGACGACCATCGTGAAGAATGCGACCGGGGTGAGGATGCGGTAAATGCTGGCGCCTCCGGCTCTCAAAGCAACAATTTCCGAGTCTCCCGACAGCCGGCCGAAGGCCAGAAGGGCACCTAAGAGAGTTGCCATCGCAAAGGTGCTGATGAGGGTTGGTGGAAGCACGAGCGCAGTGACTTTGACGACGGTTCTAAACGGTACTCCGTCGACAATGAGGCCGGTCAGGGTTCCGAGATAGGTTGCTGCCAACAGCAGGGTCGAAAACATTGCGACCCCCATGAGCCAGGGGCCGAAGAGTTCGGAGATGATGAGGCGATCAACCTTTTTCATCAGTTTTATCGTCTTTGTAGTCTTCCGAGAGGTCGTCGCTGAGCTGGTTTCCGAGGTAGTGCTTGCGAACCATGGGGTCTTCGGCGACCTGCTTACGGTCGCCTTCGGCGACGATTTGCCCGTCAATGAGGATGTAGTTTCGGTCGGTGATGCGCAGGGTCGCGGCTACGTTATGATCGGTGATCAGGATTCCGATACCCCGCTCTTTGAGGCGGAAAAGGATGTGCTGGATTTCTTCGATTGTGACGGGATCAATGCCGGTGAACGGCTCGTCAAGGAGAATGAACTTCGGCTCAGTAGCCATCGCGCGGGCGATTTCGACTCGGCGTCTTTCGCCGCCTGAAAGGACACCTGCCGGCGAATCGAGGATGTGGTTGATGTGGAGCTCGTCCGCCAGCTCTTTGACTTTGTCAATTTGCTCCTTGCGGCTCTTCCCGGCGAGTTCGAGGACGAGCAAAATGTTGTCGCGAACGCTAAGCTTTCGGAAGACGGAGGTCTCTTGGGGGAGGTAACCAACTCCAAAACGGGCTCGTTTGTACATCGGCCACTTGGTGATGTCGTGGTCGTCAAGCGAGACCTTGCCACCGTTAGGTTTGACGAGGCCAACGGTCATGTAGAAAGAGGTCGTCTTACCGGCTCCGTTGGGACCGAGCAGACCGACGATTTCCCCCGTGGAAACTGAGAATGAAACGCCTCGCACAACTGTGCGCCCTTTGTACTTCTTTTGTAAGTTTTCAGCCGTGATCTTCAAGCCCGTTCGCCACCTTTCTTCTTGATCTTGGTGACGATCTTTCCGATCCCTTCGCTCGACATTCGGATTCTAACGACTTCCTTGGATTTGTTCAGGGTGAGAGTCACGCTTTGGGCACCGGTGACGTCAGCCGAATCTTCATCTTCGGGCCCTTTTTGGTCAAAGTAGATGTTGCCAGAGAGTTTCATTTCGGCGCCTTCGCCTTTGGTCTCGTAACTCATTCGGTCAGCGCGGGCTGTGATCGTCGATTTGCCCTTTTCGCTGACGCTGATGCCGGTGTAGCTCACCGGTCCGGTCACGTTGAAAGCAACAAGAGAATCTTCGTCCTTCCCGGGCTTACGTTTGAATATGGCTTCCAGAGATTTTGCCGTTACATCCGAGTTGCCCGATTTTTCGGGTGTCGCCAAAAAGTCGAGGCTTAAGTTACCTCGCATGGCTAGTTTGGCAAGGGTTGCATCCACCAAGTCGTAGTCAGCTTCGGCGGCCTTCACGGTCAAGTTGCCGTTTTTTTGCTCTTGAACTAACTTGACGGCGCCGCGTGCTCGTATGTGGTCGGCGACGGTTTTCTTGTTCTCCTTTGCCAAGTCACCGCTGACTCGGTCGCCAGTCAGGACGAATTTGTCAGTCTTGGACTCAAGCTTGACGCCGCCGGTGACTTCGAAACTCTTGTCAAGCTCAACCCATCCGCTCTTACCAGTTATGATCAGTCTGGGGTCAAGTTTTGGGCTGCGGTAGGTGAAGCCGGTCTGGGCAATTACAATCCCCCCTAGTCCTGCGGCTACCAAAAGAGTCAATGCTTTCATTTCTTAAAGAAGGTCTCCGACGTCCCCACCTTATCTAGTATTGCCTTTCCTGCTTTGTCGGTGTGCGAGGAAGCATATAGAGAGTCGATTGGCCCGACGATTCCGCTTTCGCTTTCGAACGTAACTTTACCAATGGCTTTGTAAACGCTTTGCTTTCCGTCGAACTCCACTTGGTCAGCGAACATCGTCCCATTGGAAGCTGTGATCTTAACGTTCCCCTTGAGAATCAGACGGTTGACCTTGTTGTCAGCTTCGGCAAAATCTGCTTCGAACTGACTGGAAACATTCTCTTTTTCGTAGGTTTCACCCTTGATCCCCGCCATGTTGCCGACTTTGGCTGCTCCGGTCGCGACGACTTCCGCAGCCTTCCAAGTGATCCGCCACATTTTCTCGTTCTTTTCGCTGAGGTGGGTCGTTTCTCCAGCGGCGGTTGCGACCGCAATCGGCTCGGCGGTTTTTGGCTGGGGCTTCCCGTCGGGCTTGGGTGCTTCAGGTTTGGTCGAGCCGCAGGCCATGAGGAGCAGGCTCAGGGCGCAAGCGGCAGCGGCTTTAATGGCTCTCCCTGCTCGCGCTTCGCGAACTTGCCTTTGTGTTGACCCGCGAGTTGTCCGCACGCAGCCGCGATGTCGTGGCCACGCTCCACTCTTTGGGTTACATTAACCCCGCCGTTCTGGAGAATCCCCCGGAACGTCCTGATTCGCTCGTTGGAAGGGCGCGAGAATCCTTGCCCAGTATCCACCCAGTTAAAGGGAATCAGATTCACGACGTTTGGCATTCCTTTCAGAAGGGGGATCAGCGCCCTTGCCTGTTCAGGAGTGTCGTTAACTTCGTTGATCAGTAGGTACTCAAAGGTGACCTTACGGCCGGTTGCTGCCTGGTAGTCGCGCATGGCACTGACAACTTCTCGGACTGGCCATTTGTGATTAACCGGCATGAGCTTGTCTCGTACTTCATCAAGGGGCGAGTGGAGGCTGAGCGCGAGATGAATCGGAAGTTTTTCTTTTGCGAGTTCGCGGATCTGGGGCACGAGGCCAACCGTGGAGACGGTGATGTGACGATAGCTGAGACCAACTTCATCGTGCAGAAGACGCATCGACTTGAGGAGATTCTTGAGGTTAAGCAACGGCTCGCCCATACCCATGAAGACGACATGAGAGATACGCTGTTGGGTCAGCCGTTGGAGCATCAGATACTGTCCAACAATCTCGCCAGCAGTCAGGTTCCTGTCGAACCCACCGAGACCAGTCGCGCAGAATGTGCAACCCATCGGGCAGCCAACCTGGCTGCTAAGGCAGCACGAGACCCGCCCCTCATAGGGGAGCAGGACGCACTCGTAAACCTGATGATCACCGTTGTGGACTAGGAGTTTGTCCACACCATCAGTTGAGGTCTTGTGGGTGGCGACTTCGAGTGGTTGAACGAGGAAGTTTTGGCTTAGATCTGCCCGGAGCTCAGCGGGGAGGTCAAGCATGGCATCAAATGAATCTACAGCGCGCTTGTAAAGATGTCCCCCGATCTGCTTTGCTCGGAGCTTCGCATTGCTTCGGTCACCTAGGAGGTCCTGAATTTCGGTGCAAGTATTGCCAACCAAACAAGTTCGTTTTGCCTCCATAAGATATGTGAAGTGTACTTGTTTCGGTTTAGGTCCTTTGTCAAGCCGGGAACTCGTACCGATTTTTGACGTTTATAACAATCATGAAACGAACAACGTTCATCGCGACTCTCGCCGCTTGCTTTGTAGGCGTTCTTGGGGCACTCCAGGTTGACCGGATGGTCACGGCTCGGAATAAGCCGGATGACATCTTTGCGGAATCAAAGCCATTTTTCAGTTCATTGCGCCCTGCCAACGCAGAGACGCTGACGGCTCCGGCTTTTGATTTTCGGGAAGCGGCTAAGAAGGTGATGCCCAGCGTGGTCTCCGTTGATCGATTCGACAAAGTTCGCGGCTTCTTCGAGTCTCAAGCATCGGAGCGAGAGACGGGCACAGGAAGCGGAGTGATCGTCAGCAAGGACGGAATCATCGTGACCAACAATCACGTTGTTGAAGCGCAAGCCTTTGGTCGCCGGCAGGCAGCGACGGCTCCAAGAGTGCAAGTGCGACTTTTTGATGGACGAAAGGTTGAGGCAAAGATTCTTGGCACCGATCCCCGAAGCGATCTTGCCGTCTTGAAGATCGAAGCTCAGAACCTCCAACCTATTGAGCTGGGCTCAAGTTCCACCCTCGAAGTGGGTGAGTGGGTCATGGCGGTTGGTAATCCGCTCGGATTTGACAACACAGTCTCGGTTGGAGTGGTCAGCTCGAAGAAACGAAACTTACCCGTCGGAGAAAATGGTTTGGTAGAAGGGATTCAAACCGATGCCGCGATCAACCCTGGAAACTCGGGAGGAGCGCTCTGCAATGCACAGGGGCAGTTAATTGGGATTAACTCCGCGATTGCTTCGAGCACGGGTCAGTCGGTGGGGATTGGCTTCGCCATTCCAATTGATCGCGCCAAAAAAGTTGTCAATGACATCGTAAAGTTTGGAGCTCCGCGGTACGCCGGGCTAGGAGTCAGCTACGATCCTAGGCTAGCCGGGCAGCTCGACAACCCTTACGCTCGGCAGTTCGTTGCAGAGCAGTTGAAGCGCGAAGATTTTCCTAACCATGGGATTTGGCTGAACGCTGTTTCAGGTCCATCGGAGGCCGCTGGAATCAAATCCGGCGACTTCATTTTGGAGATTGAAGGTCAGAAGATCGAGTCAACGTTCGACCTGAACAAGGTAGTTTTGACCAAGAATGCAGGCGACAAGGTTAAGGTTAAGTTCTGGCAAGCAGGGCAAACCAAGGAAACCACGATCACCTTAACAGAAATTAAACCTTCGATCTAAAATTCTCTTAATCAAGCGGTGCAAATCGCCGAGACAACGCGTCAAATAAACTATCGAAGGCCCCTCAACCAAACCTGTTTGAGGGGCCTTCGGTGCATTGAACTAACATGGCAAGACATTCTGACGGCATCGTCGAATTTCTCAACGTTCTCCCCAGCATCGTGCGCCAGCGCATCGAAGATAACGGGGTTCATGGTCTGATCGAAGTGGTGCTCGACTACGGGCGCCCGGCGGAGGCGAGGTTTATCGACCGCGTTGAACGCTTCCCAGACATCATGGTTGGCGAACACGATATGGAGTTCGTTTCTAAACAACTCGGCGAGTTCGGTACGGATAACCGAGCGGGCATAGAGCGGACACTCCACCGAATTTCGGCAATCCGAAATCGTCACCACAAAATCGTGGGTCTGACCTGCCGCGTCGGAAGAGCCATGGAAGGGACGATCGATATCATCGACGACATCGTCCGATCTGGCCAGTCCATTCTGATTCTCGGTAAGCCGGGTGTTGGAAAGACGACCAAGCTACGAGAGGTTGCTCGAGTCCTCGCCGATGAAGTCATGAAGCGAGTCGTCATCGTTGATACTTCAAACGAAATCGCGGGTGACGGAGATGTGCCGCATCCTGGGATTGGCTTTGCACGGCGGATGCAGGTTCGGATTGCGGAGGAGCAGTACAAGATCATGATTGAGGCGGTGGAAAACCACATGCCGGAGGTCATTATCATCGACGAGATCGGCAATGAGGCCGAGGCTCATGCCGCACGGACGATTGCCGAGAGAGGCGTTCAGCTCATTGGAACGGCCCACGGTCAGACCCTTGAGAACCTGATGCTGAACCCGTCTCTGGCGGACTTGATTGGCGGAATTCAAGCAGTCACATTGTCCGATGCCGAAGCACAACGGCGGGGGACTCAAAAGACAGTTCTCGAGCGCAAGGCTCCTCCTACATTTGACGTGATCGTCGAGCTTCTGGATTACGACCGACTAGCGGTTCACCACAATGTGCAGAAGACAGTGGATATGATCCTTCGTGGGGTTCCACCTCGACCGGAGATTCGGGTTCGAACTGGTCAGGGAGAGGTTGAAGTCGTTCAAGAAGAGCAAACGGCGGAGATTGCCGATCCAGCGTTCAACCAACGCTTCCCGGCTTTGGCGCGGGCATCGAGGGCGAAGGCGAACCATCCAGATGGACCGGTCGCTCCGAAGGAGGTTGAAATAGCTCGTCCGCCGGAATCGACCGTTGTGGTCAAGATTTTCCCTTATGGCATTGCGCGAACCCGGCTCGAGCGAGCGATTCGCGAGAAGCGGGCTCCGGCAATCGTGACTTCAGACATCGAGGGTGCCGATGCCGTCATGGCGATCCGATCGACCTACCAGAACAAGCCACGCAAGATCAAAGAGATGGCGGGAAAGAACGTCCGGACGGTCGTTGTTCGGTCGAACACCTTTGCTAACATTGCCTCCGCTCTAGAGGAGCTCATCAAGAACCCGGGTGATGCTGGGTCCCCGCAGCAACTCAAGATGGATGAAAAGGCTCTGGCGGAAGTTCAGGCCGGGATAGATACGGTTTTAGCGAGCAACAAGCCGTTCGAACTGGGGCCTCAGTCGGCCACAGTCCGTAAGGCTCAATTCCAGATCATCGAGTCTCGGCGGTTAGCTTCGGAGGCAATTGGTGAGGATCCGAATCGCAGAGTTCGGATTTTGCCCGTCAAGATGGCGTAAGCAAAAAGGTCGAGCACTGATGTGCTCGACCTTTTTGTGTCAAATGAAATCGCCCAATCAATCAACTGGGGCGATGACTACTCGGCGATCTGGCTCTTCGCCTTCGCTGTAAGTCACAACGCCTTCGATTTCCTGGAGAGCCTTGTGGATGACTCGTCGCTCGAATGCCGGCAGAGCTTCGAGGACGGCTTCTTCGCCGCGCTCCTTAACCTTGTCCGCAATCTTCTCAGCGAGAGCGGTGAGGGACTCAGCGCGCTTCTTGCGGTAGTCGTTACCGTCGAGGGTAACGCGGACTCCGTTGCCGAGCTGTTGCTTGGCGATCAGATTGATGAGGTACTGAAGCGAGTTTAGGACTTCGCCGTTCTTGCCGACCAGGTAGCCAGCTTCCTTTCCGTCGATTGAGAGGTTGATGTACTTACCTTGGAGCTCTCCTACGACGATCTCGGCTTCGAGGCCAGATTGCTTGGCAAGGAGTTCAAGAATGTCACCAAGCTTCGCTGCATCTTCAGGAGTTGCGGCGATCTCTGGACCGGCATCCTCTTCTTGTTCGGCAGCAGGAGCTGACTCTTCGGCTGGGGTCTCGGAGGCGACTGGAGCGACTACCGGAGCGGCGGCGGGAGCATCATCAACTTTCTTCTTTGCCCCGAGCTTCTTCGGAGCCGCGGCCTTCTTCTCCTCAGCTGCAGGTGCGGCAGGAGCTTCCTCTGCAGGAGCAACTTCGGCTTTCTTCGCCTTGGCTGGAGCCTTCTTCTTCTCTTCAGCAGGAGCGGCAGGTGCGGCGGCGGCAGGAGCATCAGGGGCTTCGGCCTTCACCTTGTATGAGACTTTACCGAAGAGCTTTTTGGACTCTTCGATGACGGTGATCTTTACTTGATCGGCGGAGACGCCTAGTTGTTCGGCAGCGGTAGCGGCGGCTTCGTCGAGGTTTTTAACGGTCAGTTCAATGGATGGCATTGGTGATCCTACTTTTTCGGTTTGTGTTGTTGTGGCTTACCGGTCTTCGTTGACGTTTTGATATCGGTTTTGCCGTTTTTGGGGGTGCTCTTTGCATCCCCAGTGGTGCCGCTCGGAGGAGGTGGCGTCATATTCTTGAGCCACTTTCCGAAAGGCGTATCGTTGGGGACTGCTCCCCCGTGAATCGTGTTCACCTTTTGCAAAGGAGGTAGCGGCAGGCGGTAGGCCCGAAGCGACTGGAAGGTCGCCAGGATGTTGGTAAACGTCCAATAGAGGACGAAGCCGCTGACCACCGGGAATGCACCGGTGAACATGAAGAATGTGAACAATACGGAGATTCCAATTCCCATCAACCGCATCTGTTTGACTTGGCTGGGGTCACTCACCGGGGTGAGGAACTGGGAAATGATCATTGAGATTCCGTAGATGATGATGAGAATTGCGTCTTGCTGACCGAGGTTCGGCGCGATAAAGCCGCTGGTGGACTTGCTCAGCGCTTCGTTAATCCAGAGGAATTCGCCTTTCTGGAACTCGAATTGATAAAGCAGCATCGCCTGGTAGACGGTCAAGAACAGGGGCATTTGGACGAATGCGGGTACGCAGCCGGCCATTGGGTTGAGCCCGTACTCCTTGTACAGCTCCATGGTCTTGATCTGCATCTGCTGTGCGTCGTTGCCGTACTTCTCTTTGAGATCTTTGGTGAGAGGCGCGAGCTGGGACATCATGCGCGAGTGCATGATGGTCTTCTGCGTAAATGGGAAGACGATAAGCCGGACGACGAGCGCGAGCAGGAACGCTCCGAAGGCGTAGCTGAATCCTTTGACAGCGCCGGTCATTTTGACAAGGGCATCGATCGCCTGATAGCCACCGGGCATGAATCCCCAGATCAGCTCGCTCTTGTTCCGCGCGCTGATGACTTCGCTTGCCTTCTCGAACATCTCCTGACCACTGGCGGTTTGAGGAACTTCAGGAAATCGCGAATCGGCAGCGGCAGTGAACTTGGTGTCTTTCCATGCTGGCGTATCGATGAGCTTTTTCTGGAGCGGCCAAAGCGTGTTGTAGGCGGTTCGGATTCGCTGAGTTTCATTTCGCATGAGACCCGCTCGAAACTCTGTGTTTGCAACCAGGAACACCGCTTCATGCTTCTTGGTCGTGGCTTCAGCCTCAGTCAGTTTCGACTCGGAGACAGCTTTATCAAGAAGTCCCTCGTACTTGGATCTCAGGCTGGCAGCGGTGACGTCTTTAGTCTCGACGTTAGCCTTCTGAAGTTCTTTGTAGACTTGGTCGTAGGTCGACTTGTCCTGCGGTTGGTTCTTCTGCATCACGATGAGCAGAACTAATGAACCGAGCCAGAGCACCCAAAATGTTGGGGGAAGTTTCTTACCGGGTTGAGCTTTAGCCATAAAAACTTTCTTTTGACCGTTTACGGAACGGGGTCATGTCCGCCGGGAGTCCACGGGCCGCATCTCGCGATTCGCTTCATTCCCATCCAGCTTCCTCGAAGAAGACCGTATTTTTCGATTGCTTGGAGAGTGTAGTGGGAGCAACTCGGAGTGAATCTGCACGTCGGTGGTTTCCACGCGGTACCGCGTTGATAACACCGGATCATGAAGATGCCGAAGCGTCGTCCCATACCTTCAACACTAATTTCGCCAGATCCGCGCTGAGCGTTGCAAAGTCGGCGTCTTTTGCTTTGATTCCGATCACAACCACCCAGTCTTGATGCGGGTTGGTGGAAAGTGACTGGAGAATTGCTTTGACTCTGCGTTTCTGATAGTTGCGAGGCGGTTTTTCGCCTAGCTTGCGGCTGGTGGCAATCCCTACAAGTCCGGTTCCTTCGTGGGTAATTAACGTTAAAAAGTCGCCACGGTAGCGGCGACCTTCGTTAAACACTTTGTCGAACCGGTTCTTGCTTGGACCTTTTATGCGCTGAGTTTGTGGCGACCCTTAGCTCGGCGTCGCGCGAGGACGTTCTGACCATCGGTGGTCTTCATGCGGATGCGAAAACCGTGGGTTTTGCTCCGTTTGCGGTTATTTGGCTGAAAAGTTCGCTTCATTTTGCGGCCTTCATTCGTCTCGGAATGAACTTTGGATTGTACCCGATGAAAAGTTGGGAAGTCAGGCTTTTGCTTTGACGCCAGCTTTTGCCAGTTTTGACTCGGTCTTTTGCAGTGTCTTCTGCATCTCCCCGAACTGTTTCGTATCGAACCCAGTCAGCTGTTTCAATACCGCCGGTTCAAGAAGGGACATCAAGTTTATCGCTGACCGCATGTGCCAGAGCTCGGTCACAAGCTTTTTCTTCTCCTCGATAGATTTGGCAACGTCGCCTCTTTCAACTCGCTTGGCAAAGTCTGTAAGCGATTTCTGGATCCCTTTGTAGTAGGCGGGAGCTTGTTTGATTGTCTTCTCAGCAAAAGGTCTGCCCTCTTTTTCAGCTCGCTTCCAAAGCCCAATCGCCCAATCGATTCCTTTGTCAATAACGTTTCCCTCATCCTTCTTCTGAGCGAGAATCGGCAGAAGGCAGATAAGAATGCAAATCCCTTTTCGCATCATGACAGTATCTTTGACGTGAATAGTAGATTCAGGGTTTCGGTTTCTTGGGTTTTGGAGCAGGCAAAGAATGTGCTGAGTCAATAACCGACTTGGTGATCCAGGCTTTGTCCGACCAGTAAGCCTCTGGAACAATGAAACTCGGCTTCGCCCCGGGATACGGCGGAGCCTCGTCGAAGCCAGCGATATGAGCCGCTACTCCTTTCGAAGGCTTCAGAAACAAAAGGTCGTCGCAGATGAGCCCGACGATCTTGCCCTCAACCCAAATCCCATACTCGCCAAACATCGGCTTAATGACAACATCTTCAACACCCGAAAGGGCCTGCCGGATTGCATCGGCGAATTCGGGACGGGTTGCCATCAGACCATCTCGCGAGGATCAGCGAAACTGCCCTTGATCGCCGTCGCAGCGGCGGTGCTTGGCGAAACGAGGTGGGTTCGGGATCCTGGTCCCTGGCGACCCTCATAGGGTCTGTTCGAGGTCGAAGCCGATCGCTCGCCAGGACGCAAAATATCTCCGTTCATGCCGAGACACATCGAGCAGCCCGCCATATGCCATTCGAATCCGGCAGCCTTGAAAACTTCGCTGAGTCCTTCCTTCTCGGACTGGGCCTTGACTGCCTCGCTGCCAGGAACGACCATTGCGCGAACTCCGGATGCAACAGTCCGACCTCGAACTACGGAGGCCGCTTCACGCAAATCTTCAATCCGCGAGTTAGTGCATGAGCCGATGAAGACGGTGTTGACGCGCTGATCGGACATCGCATCTCCCGCCTTCAGTCCCATGTACTTCAAGGCTCGCTCCTCTGCCGCGTCGCGCGGCTCGGGAATCACCCCGTCCACATCCACCGTCATCGCCGGGGTAGTTCCCCAGGTGACTTGCGGCTTGAGGTCGCTGGCATCCAAAATTTCGTGGCGGTCAAACGCCGACTCATGATCAGTCCGCAAGTCGGCACACGAAGCAACCATGGCGTCAAAGTCAGCGCCTTTGGGAGCAAATGGACGGTCCTCGGCAGAGATGTAATCAAACGTGACCTGATCCGGGGCAATCAATCCAGCCCGGGCACCCATCTCGATCGACATATTGCAGATCGTCATTCGTCCGCTCATCGGCAATTTGGAAATAGCGGAACCGTAGTATTCCGCAACGTATCCCGTTCCCCCGCTCGCGCCGAGTTTGCGGATGATGGCCAAGATGACGTCCTTTGCAGTCACTCCTAAGCCAAGCTCCCCATCGATCCGAATTCCGAGCGACTTTCCTTTTCCAGGAGTGCGAAGAGTCTGAGTCGCCAAGACGTGCTCGACTTCAGTCGTACCAATTCCAAAGGCTAACGCGCCGAAGGCACCGTGAGTCGAGGTGTGGCTGTCGCCGCAGACAATTGTTAGACCTGGCAATGTGATTCCAAGCTGTGGCCCAATGACGTGAACAATGCCCTGTTTCGCGTGTCCGTAGCCGAACAGCGGAACGCCGAACTCTTTCGCATTCCGAGCCAGAGCCGCCAGTTGCTTACCGCTGAGCGATGACTCATCAATCGCTCGTCCATCGGTCGGAACGTTGTGGTCAACCGTCGCAAATGTAAGATCAGGGCGACGAACACTCCGACCTTGCTCGCGCAAACCATCGAACGCCTGAGGTGAGGTGACTTCGTGGACGAGGTGCCGGTCAATGTAGATGAGGGTTCCCCCGCCCGGAAGATCAGCAACCACATGCCGATCCCAAACCTTGTCGAAAAGCGTCTTTGCCACGCTTCTATTCTACTAGGATCACAAGTAGTCGGCAGGATCGACCTGCTTGCCGTTCACCCGAACTTCGAAGTGCAGGTGAGGACCCGTCGACATCCCTGAGGAGCCAACCTCGCCGACTTTGTATCCCGCTCCGATCCGATCTCCCACTTCGACATTCAGCTGTGAGAGGTGGGCGTACGCGGTTTCAAATCCCTCGCGGTGTTCGATGATCACAATGTTTCCGAATCCGTTGAGCTCTCCAGAGAAGGTGACCTTTCCGGCAGCCGCGGCACTGACTCGGGTGCCGTAAGGTCCAGCGAAGTCCATGCCCTTGTGCATCCGCTCCTCGTTATGAATCGGATGCATTCGCATTCCAAACGAGCTCGTTTGACGCGTATCGATTGGCCTCAAAAGTGGCGCGCTGCGAGAGGGTGTCAGC
>JARXAE010000014.1 GCA_029866005.1 Fimbriimonas sp.
GAGCAGTACAAGGCTCACGTTCTCAAGGTCACCGGAAAAGACTTCCCACAAGATCCGTTCGTTCAGATGAAGGAAGCCGTCGAGGCTGTCTTCCGCTCGTGGAACAACGACCGAGCAATCGTTTACCGACGCAAGGAGAAGATTCCAGACGAGATCGGAACTGCGGTTAACATTCAGGCCATGGTCTTCGGAAACCGGGGCGACGACTGCGGAACCGGCGTTGCTTTCACTCGAAACGCAGCAACGGGCGAAAACGTCGTCTTTGGCGAATACTTGATGAACGCACAGGGCGAGGACGTCGTTGCTGGCGTTCGCACCCCGCTCGAAATTGCCGATCTGAAGAGAGCCAATCCGGCGATCTATCAAGAGTTTGATGACACATGTAAGAGGCTCGAAGCTCACTACAAGGACATGCAGGACATCGAGTTCACCATCGAGCACAACAAGCTGTTCATTCTGCAGTGCCGATCCGGTAAGCGAACTGGCCCAGCGGCGATCAGGATCGCGGTTGACCAGGTCAACGAAGGACTCATCACCCGAGACCAGGCTCTTCTTCGAGTCGATCCTGAGTTGTTGAACCACTGCCTTCTGCCGGTCATCGCTCCGGGAACCAAGTACGCAACCATCGCCAAGGGTCTTCCCGCTGGCCCAGGTGCAGCTACCGGAATTGCAATCTTCGACTCCGAACGAGCGGCTGAGCTTGGAAAGGGCGGACTTGGTCAGAACGTGATCTTGGTTCGTGCCGAGACCTCGCCAGACGACCTCAAGGGCATGCTCGCCGCGCAGGGCGTTCTCACCGAAAAGGGTGGAATGACCTCGCACGCAGCACTCGTAGCTCGTGGTTTTGGAATCCCAACCGTTGCTGGTTGTTCCGAAATTTCTGTCAGCGCCGCGAAGAAGGAATTCACCTACGCAGGCGGAACGATTAAGGAAGGCGATCTGATCTCCCTTAACGGAACCCTTGGTGAAGTCATCAACGGTAGCGTCCCCGTTGAGCCTCCAATGATGACCGGCGAGTTCGGCACCTTCCTTGGATGGGCCGACGAAGAGCGAACGATGGGCATTCGCACCAACGCCGACACCCCAGAGGACACCGAGCTTGCGATCAAGTTTGGCGCCGAAGGAATCGGTCTTTGCCGAACCGAGCACATGTTCTTTGAAGGCGAGCGACGACCAGTCGTTCAGCGAATGATCCTTGCTGAGAACGATGCCGAGCGAAAGGCTGCTCTTGACGAGCTTCTCGTCTTCCAACGCGAAGACTTTAAGGGAATTTTCGAAGCCCTCAAGGGAATGCCGATGACGGTTCGCCTCATCGACCCACCTCTTCACGAGTTCCTCCCATCGCTTGCTTCTCTTATTGAAGAGACCGCAACGGCTAAGGCACTCGGCAAGCCAGATACGGCGAAGGAAGAGCTTCTTCACACCGTTGAAGGAATGCACGAAATCAACCCGATGATGGGACTCCGAGGCTGCCGACTCAGCATCGTGTTCCCTCAGATCGTTGAGATGCAGACCCGAGCGATCCTCGAAGGTGCTGCCGCCGTCATCAAGGCTGGCGGAAAGGCTAAGCCTGAGATCATGATTCCTCTCGTTGGCCACGTGAACGAGCTTCGCTTCGTTCGTGAGCGACTTGAAGCAACCGCTAAGAAGGTTGTCGAAGAGCAAGGCGTCGAAATTCCTTACGAGTTCGGCACCATGATCGAAGTTCCTCGCGGCGCTCTCACCGCTGACGAGATCGCAGCTGAGGCTTCGTTCTTCTCGTTCGGAACCAACGACCTTACGCAGATGACCTTCGGCTTCTCGAGAGACGACTCGGACAAGTTCCTCAAGCCATACGTGGCGCAGAAGATCCTCCCTGGCGATCCGTTCGAGTCTATCGACCAGACCGGCGTCGGCCTCCTCATGGAGATCGCCGTCGAGAAGGGTCGAAAGGTTCGACCAGGCCTCAAGATGGGAATCTGCGGCGAGCACGGCGGCGAGCCACGATCGATTGCATTCTGCAATAAGATTGGCCTCGACTACGTCAGCTGCTCACCGTTCCGAGTACCAATCGCACGACTCGCCGCGGCCCAAGCCGCCATCCTTGCCAGCAAGGGCGGCGCTGAGCGCGACAAGTAAGCGTTCAGATTATCAAACAAAAATCCCCCAGTGGTTGAACCACTGGGGGATTTTGTTTTTGGGGAGTTGTTTAGAGCGAGGTGTAGACTTTTGCGCCCGATCCGCCCTTGTAAACGACGACCGCGGTTCCGCCGGAGGTTCCCAGGTTGATGGGATCGGATGTGCCGACGACGGTGGTGCTTCCAGGCGTCGTGAACAGAACTCGGTAACTGCCCTTCGTGAGGATGACCTCGCCGAAGTTTAGCGACGCGAGCGATTTCCAATCATTAAAGGACGGCGTGACTGTCGAGCTAAGCGACGAGACCAAGTAGGCGTCGACTGCACTTCCGGTTCCGTTGAAAACGGCGATGAAAGCCTCATCTGTCGTTGGCCCACGGAACGGCTTATAGGATGCGGTTGCCGAATTGAGGAAAACGCGGAAGGTAGGCGCCGAAGCGGAAATCGTCACGGTTTCATTAAGTTGGTCGGTTGAGCCCCCCACAAACCGATACCGAGCAGCAAACGATCGAGCCTCCAGCATGAAGGTTCGGCTCTGGTCGGATGCATCGGTGCCAGAACTTACGGTATCGAGGAACGTCTCAAGAGTCGAACTAGACGCGTTAACTACGATCAGTTTGCCGGTGGCAGCTGATGTACCGGTGCCGCCTCCTCCACAGGCAAGAACTGTGACGACTAACGCGGCTAAAGAGAGGACTTTGGCGAATCTCATATCGACAGAGATTTTATCCCGAAGCTCCGTTACAACACTTAGTTAGACGTGAGTGTCCGCAATCACAAACGAATCGGCTTGCCACTAGCGTCCGCTGAGCGCGACAAGTAATCGGAGAAATTCACGACCTCAGGTCGCCCGGCTGGATTCCAGCTGAGCGTTCTGCATTTTTAAGAGAGTGTGGCCACCACCGCGAAGACGGGTAGAGCTTCCGTGTGGTGTTGATTTGCACGGATAGCTTCAACGATCGGTAGAAGTCTTTGATCAGCACCCGGCCGCGCCGCTGCTTCGAGGCACATCTGAATCTCCCATTTCCCATCAGAGAGTTCTGGCTGGTTGAAGAGGGCTTCGGAAGTTGGGTGCCATCCTGCAGACCTCATCAGTTCCTTGATCGCGTCTTTCGAGAGGGCGTTTCGGATATTGAGTTCTGCGTCAGCATAGTGGGCGGAGCAGAGCTGGGCGAATTGGACAGATAGAAAGTGGCCAAGTTGGCTGAGGTGCCGTGGGTTAGCGTCCCATTCGGAGAACAACAGTTTTGGCGCCAGGTAGCCGACCTTTTTCAGCAAGTCTCGAAGCTGATCGGCGTTTGTGAAGTACCAACTGCTGTTCGCTGGCACGACCAAATCAAAATCGGAATCGGGTCCGAGAGATTCGTAATCAGAAAAGTTGTATCGGAATTCAATCGCAGGCCCTAACACCGAATTCTTTATTGCCGCCGCCGAGTCTCCCAGCGACACTGGCGAACCGTAGGATTCGTCTGCCGAGTCGACTGCGAGCACATAACCTGCCGACCCGACTGCGTCCGCAAGCACGGCAGTCATGTCGCCCTGACCGCAACCGATCTCTAGAATCCGCTGTCCAGGTTGGATTCCCCACCATTCGACGAGTTGCCGACGGAACTTGATCTGCCGTAGTTGCTCTTCGGGCGACACCTTGTATGCCGCCATAATCCTTGCAACTTCCAGGTCCGTCATAGCCTAATCGGCTTGCCGCCTGCGTCCGCTGAACGTAGGATGGCGTCCATGATCCGCACGTCTCGGAGGCCCATGTCGCCACCGGTTTTGAGAGTCATTTTGGGGTCACGGATGCATTGGCTGAGGTGGTCCATTTGGAGCGCCCACTGGTTGGCTTCCTTGGGGATCATTGGTTGGCCGTTCAGGGTGAATTGGTGGTTTTCGTAGCCAGTGGCTGGCTCGGCGTCAATGCGGCCGGCATTGCCGTAGATGCGGACATTGTTTGCATTCCAACTGTAGCTGGTGGCACCTTGGCCGGTGATGCCGTTGGGGAAGACGAGGGTGAAGTGGTTGGAGTCTTCGACCTCTTTGAAGAGCTTGTTGCTGCTCTTGTCGCGGGTTCCGACGACCTCGATGGGGTCGGCTCCGGCGAACATGCACATGGCTTGGATCGCGTAGATTCCAATCTCGCTGATTGCGCCGTAACCGCCGATGGCGCGTACATGGTGCCAGCGGCTCCAGTCACCAAGCGTGAAGCCGTGGTCGCTTCGGATGTAGCGGATGGTGCCGAGCTTGCCCTCTTTGCACAGTCTCATAGCCTCGAGGTTATGCGGCTCGAAGTGGCAGCGGTAGCCGACGCCGAGTCGCTTGTTTCGCTTCTTGGCTTCTTCGACCATTTCGATGGCCTGCTTCAAGTCGCCCGTCATCGGCTTCTCGCAGCTAACGTGCTTGCCTGCCTTGAGGGCTCGCATGACGAATTCGTGGTGGGTGCCGGGAGGAGTGATGACGTAGACGACGTCGATATCTGGGTCGTTGGCGATCTTCTCGAGGTTCTTGTAGTCGTAAATCTTGTTCTCGGGAATGCCGTACTGCGCGCCGTACATCTTCCCCTTCTCCGGCGAACCCGTGATGAGCGAAACCAGCCGACTGTGCTTGCAGTGCTTGAAGTTCGGCATGATGTTGCGGGTGGCATATCCGCCGAGACCGAGGACGGCCCAGCCAATGGGCTTTTCTTGTCCGAGGTTGCCGAAAGCAGCGGCGCCCGCGGCAGCGCCAGTAGCAGCGAGAAGTTCGCGTCGAGAGAGGTCCATAGGTCGCAGTTTACGCTTCAACATCTGGCAAAGGAGCAAACATCGCCATCAATTGCTCATATTGCGCTTTGCCCATGGTGTGTGGCTTTGCCAGAACTCGGGCGGTGTAGTTGCCGTGCATCTTGTCACCTTCTGAATACATCCAGTCGGAGATTTTTGACTCCGGGACCGTCACCAGTTCGCCGAATTTCACATTCTTGACAATTCCTGGGTCATTGCCGATTTCGCCTTTCACGGTGTCACCTTCGACTACGGGATGAGTGAGCCAGAAATGCTCAATCATTTCGCCGTCTTCTATCGCAACTTTGACCATGTAGTCCTCGGGGTTCAGGGCTGAGGCTCGTCTATCCCAAAAATACGGCAGCGTCTTGCGGGCGCTGGCAACGGCTTCAACCATTTCGGGACTATTGGAATCAACTCTGGTCAGGGTCTCAGGCATGGAGCGCATTCGAACAAAGTTCATGAACACAAGAAAGAAGACAACACCCAAGGCGATCCAGACCGCTAACATGGGCGCATTCTACACCCCAACCAAGATCTTGGCAACCCGGCGGAACTGGACGAACGAAGCAGAAGTCGCTATGATGAGTGAAAAGCTATGGATATGATAAGTCGAGTGAAGTAATCTGCGTCTTAACATGACCCTCGTCGCACTCGCCCTTGCCCTTTCCTTTGCTCCGCAGTCAACCGACGATGTTGTCGCTAAGATGATCACTGAGGCGAAGACTAACTCTCAGGCGATGAAGAGCCTGCAGGATTTGACCTCAAAGTTCGGCCCCCGGCTTACTTCGTCCTCTAACCTTGAGAAGGCAGAAAAGTGGATGATGGACCAGTTTAAGCGGGCGGGTTGCACCAACGTTCACCTCGAAGCTTGGGGCTCTATTCCAGTAGGGTTTGATCGAGGTCGAAGCTCGTTCGGCCGAATGAATAAGCCGGTCGCTCGGCAGTTTGAGTTCACGTCCCCAAGCTGGACCGAGGGCACGAAAGGGGCGATGAAAGGATTGGCAGTAGTTTGCCCGAAGGACAAGACCGAACTTGAGTCAGCTAAGGAAAAGCTGAAGGGGGCTTGGGTGGTGATGGATCGCCAGCCTCGTCGGTCTCGACCGGGTGCGGAAGCACCATCAGCAGAAGTGCAGGCGCAGATCGATTTGGATTCAGCGATTGATGCCCTCGGAATTGCAGGAAGGGTTTATGGGTCGCGAAGCGAGTTGGTCATTACGTCAGGCAGCTTCCGAGATAAGACTTTTGAGAAGCACCCGATGGACCGGAGTGTGACGATTCGGAAGTCGGACATGGACGCGCTGAAAGCGTCGATGGCGGAAGGCAAATCGGTCGAACTCGAATTCAACTTGGACCAGAAGTTCCGAAAAGGGCCGGTTGTTCAGCACAACGTGATCGCCGAGATTAAAGGGACCGAGAAGCCGGACGAGGTCGTCATCATCAGCGGGCATATCGATAGCTGGGACGGTCCTGGGGCAGTTGGCGCTTCGGATAATGGAACCGGATCATGCACTGCGCTTGAGGCAGCAAGGTTGCTCCTCAAGGCGGGAGCAAAGCCGAAGCGCACGATCCGTTTCATTCTGTGGGGCGGAGAAGAGCAAGGGCTTTACGGCTCGCGCAGCTACGTCATTCAGCACGAGAAGGAGATGGACAAGATCAGCGCGGTCTTCGTTGACGACGGTGGTAGTAACTACATCGGGGGCTACAACGGTCACCCAGATATGAAGCCGATGCTTCAGAAAGGAATGGATCAGGTCGTTGCCGCATTCCCTGATTTGCCCATGCGCTACACCGAGCGAGCGAACCCTCGCACCCAGATCGGTTCGGATCAGGACAGCTTCAACGCCGTCGGCGTTCCCGGGTTCTTCACCCTCGAGACTGGCTCCGAAAAGTACGGGACGCAGGATTACAACTTCATCCACCACACCCAGCACGACACCATGAAGTACGTGATCCCCATGTACATGGTCCAGTCTTCGGTCGCCCACGCGGTGGTTGGCTTGCAGGTTGCGAACGCCGACACCATGCTTCCCCGCTATCCGAAGTTCGAGTACAAGCTCAATCCGGATGGAGTTCCGGGACTTGCCGAGCTTTTGTTGAAGAAATAGGCACCGTTGACAACGTAGGATTCAGCATGCAAGACTAGAGGGGTCTTGATGCTGAATCTTCACCGTCACCACCATATCCATCGTCATTGCGCCTAAGTTGCCGCAGTGACGTTCTTGGTTTGCCGTTCCGCGCGAGCCAACTTTCCCCGAATCTTCCAAAAATTTGAATATGAATCTTAAACTTGCCCTCCCTACTGGGCGCATCCAGCAAAACGTGTACAAGCTTCTTGAGGAAGCAGGAATCCGCATTTCGGGTGGACCGCGCTCCTACCGTCCGACCCTCAGCGCAGACGGGTTTGACACCAAGATTCTGAAGACGCAGAATATCGTGGAGATGCTCGCGATTGGTCGCCGAGACATCGGTTTTGCCGGGCACGACTGGGTTCGAGAGAAGCGGGCGGACGTCGTTCATCTGCTCGACACAGGGTTTGATAAGGTTCGAATTGTTGTCGCGGCGCCTTCCGGATTTCCGTCGGCGGAGGCTTATCAGGGTCGAACTTTGGTGATTGCGACGGAGTATGTTCAGCTCGCGCAAGATTGGATTGATCTCAAAGGGATGGATGCGAAGGTCATTCGGAGTTACGGAACGACCGAAGTCTTCCCACCCGAAGATGCGGATTGCATAGTTGACAACACTTCCACTGGTGAGACGTTGAAGGCTTCTGGTTTGCAAATCATTGATGAGCTGATGCAGTCGTCGACGGCACTTTTTGCCAGCCAACAAGCCATGGCTAATCCGGATTTACGCGGACGGATTGAGGACTTTGTTCTCCTCATTCAGTCGGTTCTGGATGCTCGGGATCGGGTGATGGTCGAGGTTAATGTCAGCCGAGAGTCGCTTGAGGCGGTCGCCGCTTGCTTGCCGTCGATGCGTCAGCCGACAGTTGCGGCGCTGCATGGCGACGCGGGCTTCGTAGTGAAGTCGGCGGTGAAGCGAACTGATCTGCCAACTTTAATCCCGTTGATCAAGGCGAAAGGGGGCACCGATATCGTGGTATCTGCGATATCGAACGTGATTCCATGAGCCGAGTCGTCGGGGTGATCGATACCAAGGTGGCCAACACCGCCAGTATTTTTGCTGGGTTGCGCAGGGCGGGTTTGGAGCCGATTGCGGTTGGGTCGACCTCGGATTTGGCGGGGCATGAGGCGGTGGTTCTCCCTGGAGTTGGGGTCTTCGCGGCCGGGATGGCGGCGTTGGAACGGATGTCTCTCGTCGAACCATTACAGGATTGGATTGCAGCGGATCGACCATTCTTATCAGTCTGTTTGGGAATGCAGCTGCTGTTTGAATCTAGCGAGGAGTCGCCAGGTGTTCGAGGGTTGGGCGTGGTTTGCGGAGCCGTGACTCGTTTTCCGGATGGAGTCGTGATTCCTCACTTCGGCTGGAACCAGATTGAGTCATCGTCTGACTTCTTCCCTGCTGGCGACGTGTATTTCGCAAACTCCTTCCGGGCGACCTCGGTGCCGGAAGGGTGGGAAGTCGCGACGTGCGATCATGGCGGTCCGTTTTTGGCAGGCATTAGCAAAGGCAAAGTTGCGGCGGTTCAATTTCACCCAGAAATTTCGGGACCGGTCGGCGCCACGATTCTGGAGATGTGGGCACGGTGGTAACCAAACGCATCATCCCTTGCCTCGATTGCCGCGATGGTCGCGTTGTGAAGGGGGTCAACTTTCAGGGATTGCAGGACGCAGGATCTCCGGTCGAACTTTCTCTGCGCTACCAGGAAGAAGGCGCCGATGAGATCGTGATTCTCGATGTCGGCGCAACAGTCGAGGGCAGACAGAATCAACTAGAAACGATTCGGGCAGTGCGTGCGGACCTTGCGATTCCGTTGACAGTGGGTGGCGGGGTGCGTGAGCTTCGAGATATTGAGGCGCTGCTAGAAGCCGGGGCGGATAAGGTTTCGATCAATACGGCTGGGGTTGATCGCCCGGAGTTTATTCGGGAAGCTTCGGAGGCTTTCGGCGCGCAATGCACAGTAGTCGCCATTGACACCAAGTGGACCTACAACCGATGGAGCGTATTGACCCGAGCCGGCCGAGATGTTCGAGATATCGATACTCTTGAATGGTGCCGCCAGGTCGCCGAGCTTGGCGCCGGGGAGATCCTACTCACCAGTTTTGACCGAGACGGCACAAAGGAGGGTTACGATCTGAAGCTTCTTCGGGCGGCCAGTTCTGCGGTCAGTATCCCCATCATCGCCAGCGGCGGGGCTCGGGTTGCCGACGACCTTTATGACGCCTTCGAGGCGGGAGCCAACGCGGCGCTTGCTGCATCGATTTTCCACTACGACAGCCTGCACATTTCTGACATCAAAGCGCATCTCGCCCAACGCGGAGTCACGGTAAGACAATGATTATTCCAAGCATCGACCTTCAAAGCGGCAAAGCCGTTCAGCTCATCGGCGGAAAGGAGTTTGCCCTTGACGGCGGCGACCCGATGGCGTGGGCGAGAGAGTTCGGGATTGCCGGAGAGATTGGGGTTATCGACCTTGATGCAGCCCTCGGCACTGGCAATAATCGCGAGACCATTTTAGGCATTTTGAAAGATCATCGCTGCCGAGTCGGCGGCGGCATTCGAACTATTGAGGATGCTCTGTTTTACTTGGATCACGGTGCATTGCAAGTGATCATCGGAACCAAGGCAACGCCTGAGTTCTGCGCTCAACTCCCTCGCGAAAGGGTGATGGCGGCTTTGGATACCGTGTATGGCGAGGTCGTGGTCGACGGATGGCAAACCAACACAAAGAAGCCAATTGAAGAGCGCATCGCTGAATTACGCGATCATGTTGGCGGCTTTTTGGTGACCTTCGTTGAGCGCGAGGGAAGGATGGTGACCATGGATATGGATCGCTGCCGGGCTTTGAAGGAGCTTTGTGGGGATGTTCCGCTAACGGTTGCTGGCGGGCTTTCGACGGTTGAGGAAGTTGCCGAACTCGATGCGATGGGCATCGATGTCCAAGTGGGAATGGCTCTCTACACGCGCAAGATTGACTACATCGACTGTGTGCTTTCTCCAATCAAACGACGGCTTCCAGATCAGCTTTGGCCGACGGTTGTTGCCGATCAGCAAGGCCGGTCGCTCGGGTTGGTTTGGAGCAGTGAGGAGTCAGTGCGACTTGCAGCGAAGGAGCGAAGGGGAACCTACTACTCCCGATCACGACAGGAGATTTGGCGCAAGGGCGAGACCAGTGGCGCGGTTCAGGAGCTTTTGAGGATCGATTTGGATTGTGATCGCGACGCGCTTCGGTTTACGGTTCGGCAGACCGGCTCTGGGTTCTGCCATCACCAGACTGACTCATGCTGGGGTGACCTTGGCGGGTTACCTGCTCTTCAATCGACGCTTATGGCTAGAAAGCAGGATGCTCCTGTGGGTTCGTATTCGGCTCGTCTCTTTAACGAAGAAGGCTTGCTTGAGAGCAAGTTGACCGAGGAGGCGCAAGAGTTGGCGGATGCGATAGGGCGGGAGCACATCATCGCCGAGGCCGCCGACCTGATCTATTTCGCCACCGCGAAACTGGTGCAGAACGACATCTCGCTTTCAGAGGTCGAAAAAGAGCTTGATCGGCGCAGTAAAAAGATCAGCCGGCGAGGAGGCGACCGGAAGGCATGATCTCGATATACAAATACGCAGAGCTCGGGGAGGCGGATCGAAAGCGGCTGATGCGGCGGAGCCAGGCTTCGCTGGTAGAGATTGCGCCCACGGTTCAGAACTGGCTTCTACGGGTCGAGGAAGAGGGTGATTATGCAGTTCTTGACTATCTCAAGACCTTCGACCTGAAGAACGAGAGACTTGGATGGCAAGCTGTCTCTGACTTCCGACTTGAAGTCTCTGCTGAAGACGTTGATCGAGCTTACGCGGACCTTGACACGGACTTGATTGAGGCGATTAGGAAACAAGTCGAGTTATCGCGGAAGTTTCACACCGAGTATGCCGCGACCCTTTTGGGTGATTGGGAAACGGTTCAGTCTGAAGGTGTTCGAGCGGGCTATCGTCGGGTGCCAATGGCTCGGGCAGGTTTGTACGTTCCGGCCGGAAAGGCTGCGTTACCAACGGTGGCACAAATCCTCACGGTTGCGGCAAAAGCGGCTGGAGTAGGGACAACCGTCGTGACATTCCCACCCTGCCCTTGGGAGAGTGAGGCAGCGATCATTGTTGCCGCCAAGGAAGCTGGAGCGGATCGGCTGTTTCGGATTGGCGGAATTGCTGCTATCGGTGCCCTTGCGTTCGGAACGGAGTCCGTTCCTCAAGTTGATAAGATTGCGGGACCGGGGAACCTGTATGTTCAGGCAGCCAAGCTGTTTGTTTCGGATCGTGTCGGAATCGACATGTTTGCGGGACCAAGCGAGGCGATGTTTATCGCCGATGAGACTGCCAATCCAGCATTTTTGGCGGCGGATGTTCTTGGTCAATGCGAGCACGGACCAGATTCGGCCGGAGTCGTTGTAACGACCTCTGAGTCGATGGCAAAAGCTGTTCAGTCTGAGATTTCCTTGCAGTTGAGTCAACTTGATCGAAACGCGTATGCCGCGACGGCACTTGAGCGATACTCTGCGATCCTTGTTTTTGAAACTGAGGCCGCGCTTCTCACCTATGTCGACGAATACGCTCCGGAACACCTGGAGATCCAGACGGCAGACCCACAAGAGATTCTTGGCAAGCTCAGAAATGTCGGATCGGCCTTCCTAGGTCAGTTCTCCCCAATTGCGGCTGGAGACTATGCCACCGGGACAAACCATACTCTCCCGACTGGTGGTGCGGCGCGATATGCCTCGGCGGTGAGCCCAGAGACGTTCATGCGAACGATACAGTTCCAAGATGCGACTCAAGCTGGATTGAAGAGTCTTGAGTCGATCGTGACTCCGATTGCAAACGCCGAGGGACTGACCGCACACCGAGATTCAGTAAAAATACGAAACACCTCTGCATGAGTTGTAGGGTGATGTAAAGTACGAGAGATGAAAAAGAGCCTGCTTGTTCTTGGTCCAGTCTTGCTGTTTGGATGTGGGGGCTCAGGCTCAACTACTACGGGGACAACGGTCGCAAAGCAGGTGATTGCCAGCGGGCTGAATCAGCCGATGCAGTACAAAGCAGTTCCGGGCCAGCCGACGCTGGCTTACGTTGTGGAGCGCGGCGGCGTGATTAAGGTCTTGGTCAACGACGCCATTCAAGCGACTAATTTGATCAACATTTCGACTCTGCTGAGTACAGCCGGGGAGGGCGGGTTGCTGGGGATGGCATTTGACCCAAGTTTTGCGACGAACAGATACATTTATCTGCACTTTTCGACCGGGGTCGATGTGGATACCACCATCGTTCGGTACACCATTAACCCGACGTTCTTAACCGCGAGTACCGGTTCTAGCCAGCCCATCCTCAAGATCTCACAGGCACCTCACGATAACCATAAGGGCGGCTCAATCAACTTTGGCGGAGATAATTTGCTGTACGTTGCCATGGGCGACGGGGGGAGCGGGAACGACCCGTTGAACCGATCTCAGGACAAGACAACGTTGATCGGAAAGATGTTGCGGATCAACCCGACCGGTGATGACTACCCAACTGATTCGGACAACAACTACTCGATACCCGCTGGAAATCCGTTCCTCTCTGATACAACTGTTCGACCAGAGATTTGGGCGTTTGGGCTTCGAAATCCTTTCCGCTGGAACTACGACTCGGTGCTCGGTGGATTCTTGATTGCGGATGTAGGGCAGGACGCCTATGAGGAAGTGAGCTATGTCGGGCTGGCTAGCGGCGGACGCAACTTTGGTTGGCGAGTCCGGGAGGGCAAGCATGCAACCACAAACTCAGGTCCAACATTCGGATCCGCGTTTGCCGATCCTTTCGTCGAATATGGCCACTCGCAAGGGCGATCGATTACGGGGGGATTCGTCTACCGTGGCACCGCCTTCCCCGGTTTGAGTGGACGCTACCTCGTTGCCGACTTCGTGCTCGATGGCTTCTGGGCGGTTCCGGTCACCCTGTCGGGCGGCGAGGCAAACTCCGTCTTGATTCCATCTCAAACACCGATTTCCGGTGGACTCAATGGAGTGGTATCAATCGATCCCGATGCAAATGGCGAAGCGGTGGTGACGGAGTTGAGTGCCGGAACGGTCTCAAGACTCGTTCCGGCTCTAACACCTTAGGTCTAGCTTTCATACGGCGGGGTAACTTGTACCTAAGTGGCATCCAAGAAATCTAAGTCAATTTCCGCACGCTTTAAGCAGTATGTTGTTCCTGTACAACAAACTCTTAAAGATATGGGTGGAGTCGGCACCCCAGCAGAAGTGACAAGCCGTGTCATTTCATACCTTGGGCTCTCGGAGCAGGAGCAGATCGCACGTTCAGCTACCGGAGTCACGTTGGTTCAAAACGACATCGCTTGGGCGAGGAACTTACTTCGGGAGAACGGAATCATCAGCAATGCACAACGTGGCCTCTGGAAACTGACCCCTCTTGGATTTGTTTTTCAGATTGACGAACAAACCCTTGACAAGTGGATCCGCGAATCGAGGACGAGAAATGCAGAAAATCGTAAGCTAAAATCTGGCTCACCTCCTGTTCCGACACTTCCTTATGCACAGGATCCTTTGAAAGTAGAGGAACTGGAAGAACCGGAAGAGCCGGAAGAGATTTTCGATGAGCAAGTGCTACGGTTACTGAGTTCCATGACGGCACTTGGCTTTGAGCGATTCTGCCAAGCCTTACTCCACAGGTGTGGACTGAGAAATATTGAGCTAACGCAACAGTCTGGAGATGGAGGTGTTGACGGATTTGGCGAATTGGAAGTGGCACACCTAATACGGTTTAAGGTCATTTTCCAATGTAAAAAATATGACACGAAACCAGTTGGATCGCCTGACATTCGAAACTTTCGTGGCGCAATGGATGGGCGTACGGACAAAGGAATATTTCTAACCACAAGCACGTTCACGCCTGATGCAAAGAAAGAGGCAGTCAGAGATGGGGCCAAACCCATTGAACTGGTGGATGGGCAAAGGCTAGTCGAATTTTTGAAGGAATTTCAGCTTGGACTTACCCCTGTCACCGCATACGAAATTGATCACACGTACTTTAGAAATTTTCAATAGTGTTCGCGCTAGGCCCGAATAATCGCGAGCAATTCTTCTGTCTTTTCAACCATCAGTGCGTGATCGCCTCGGGTCTCGACGTTGAGCCGGATGACTGGTTCGGTGTTCGAGCCTCGGAGGTTGAATCGCCAGTTGGGGTACTCGATGGAGAGGCCGTCGATCCGGGTGATTGTTCCACCAGGCGCGTACTTCTCCTCGACTGCGGCAAGGATGGTTTGAACATCCGATACTTTGGAGTTGACTTCACCAGAGCATGGGTAGTTCGCGACCATTTCTTCCACGAGGTCTCCGAGGGACCGACCGGTTGAAGAGACTAACCGAGCGATGAGCAGGAATGGGATCATGCCGCTGTCGCAGTACCAGTGATCCTTGAAGTAGTGGTGAGCGGACATTTCGCCTCCGTAAGTGGCGTCCTCGGCACGCATCTTCTCTTTGATGAAAGCGTGGCCGGACTTGCACATGACCGCCCGTCCGCCGAGCTTTTCGACGATGTCGAGGGTGTTCCAAGTGAGTCTTGGATCGTAGACGATGGTGGCCGTTGGATCGGCTTGGAGAACCGCTTGGGCAAGCAGACCAACGATGTAGTAGCCCTCAATGAAGTTGGCATGCTCATCGAAGAAGAAGCAGCGATCGTAGTCGCCGTCCCAGGCGACGCCGAAGTCGTACGAACCTGCCTTCATATCGGCGATGGCGCCGGCTCGGGCTTCCTCAAGAATCGGGTTTGGAACGCCGTTCGGGAAGTTGCCGTCGGGAGTGAACAGTCGGTTGGTTGACTCCAGCGGGAGGTGAGGAAGAAGTTGCTCAAGAGCAACACCTGCGGCACCGTTTCCGACATCACAGAGAACCTTCAGCGGCTTCAGCGAGGACGGTGAAACGATGTTGAGAAGGTGATCGATGAAGTCCTTGTAAACATCTTGCTCGATGCGCTTCCCTTCTCCGGTTCGCTCCCACTTTTGCTCATGGGCTCGTCGCTCGATCTCGTTCAGTCCAGTGTCGGAAGAAACTGGGCGGCTCTCTTGGCGGACCATTTTGAGTCCGTTGTACTCGGGCGGGTTGTGGCTTGCGGTGATCATGCAGCCGCCGTCGTAGCCATAGAACGCGGTGGCGAAGTAGACCATCTCGGTTCCGACGAGGCCGAGGTGGACAACATCGACTCCAGCATCGTTAAGTCCACGGGCAAAAGCGTCGTACAGTTCTGGTCCCGAGAGGCGGATATCGTAGCCTACACAGACCGTTTTGGGGTTCAACTCATCGGCATATGCCCGACCAACTCGGTACGCCACTTCGGGGTTGAGTTCGGTGGGAACAATCCCGCGGATGTCGTAAGCTTTGAATGCTGGAAAATATTTGCCCATGAATCCCTTAGTTCTTACCTTATGGTTGGCAAATTGTGCAGTCTCTTAACCATCATAGATGAATGCCAGCAGAACTTCTAGGTGCTCACACCCCCATCAAAAATGGTCTCGGAGGGGCTCTATGCGAGGGTAAGCAGATCGGATGTACGGCGGTGCAGGTGTTTACCAAGAGTCCGCAACTTTGGAAAGCGAAGGAGATTTCGGTGGAGATGGTGACTGATTTTAAGGCGGCTCAGGCGGAGACGGGGATCACCGAGGTCGTTGTTCATGACTCCTATTTGATCAACATGGCATCGGCTGCCGAAGAAGGGCGAGAGAAATCGATTCTGGGTCTGACGGATGAGCTGAACCGATGTGCTCAATATGGGATTCGGTATTGCAATTCGCACATGGGCGCGCATGTTGGGCAGGGCGTTGAGGAGGGTCTTCGATTGCTTGTGGAAGGGGCGAAGCGGGTTCTGGCTAGCTCTGATCCTTCGGTGATGCTTTTGATGGAAACCACGGCGGGTTCAGGGTCATCGTTAGGCTCGACGTTTGAGGAGCTGCAGGCGGTTTTGGACGGTCTTCACGGCGACGCGAGGGTGGGGGTTTGCGTGGATACTTGCCATATCTTCGCCGCTGGTTACGACCTTCGGACCGAAGAGACTTACCTGGAGACCTGGGCGAAGTTCGAGTCGGTGATCGGCTTTGATCGGCTGAAGGCAGTTCATTGCAATGACTCCCTGAAGCCGTTTGGATCGCGCAAAGATCGCCACGCTCAGCTCTCGGAAGGCGAGATTGGCGAAACGCCGTTCCGGTTGATGGTCAACGATGAGCGATTCCGGCGCATCCCGATTCTACTTGAGACTCCGATTGAGGACGACGGGCATGAGCGAGACTTGGCAAAACTGAAGAGCTATATTGCCTGACCCACTCTGACTAAGAAATGAGCGAGCCTTTCTTCAACTCGCTCATCTTTCCCCCAACTGCGAATCTTATCATAGTCGATTTGGCCACCAAGGTTCTTCGCGATAGCTACTGCTTGCGACAACGCCGAAAAATCAGCTCGATTACCGAACAGGTACCAAGCCAGACGATCCCGGACGCAGTCCGTTGGCGAAATGATGTCAAGCTGTTGCCCGCTTTGCTCATCCGTCAGGCGCACTGGTTTAATGCCGTAGTCTTCTCCAATTGCCAGCGGCCCTGGCGGAAACTCCAAAGTGAAGATCGTGTCCGGATGTCGATACATCCCGGACTTGTAGCTAAACCCAAGCTGTTCGATGACGTGCGCCGCCCCGCCGCCAAACGATAAGATGAAGTCAAGATCCTGGGACTGATACACACTCGGTGCGTACACCTCGGCAGCCCCGCCTCCCGAAAGGACTGCGGTTCTCTCCGCTTTGATAAAGGCGTCGCCGACAATGAATGCCAATTCCCGAATACTTGTGAGATGTGAGATCATGCGATTTCCTTACCGATCCGTCTTGGCCTGCGGCGTTGTTGGGCAAGTTTGTCTTGGAGTTCAACCTCATGAATCGTCAGAGCTTGGAGTAGGGCTCGGAGCTCTTTCAGGGCGATGTACCGCGGATTGAGGGTGACTCGACGTGCAGCTCCATCAGGCCAAGTCGCGACAAGCCCTGCACGCTCAAGACCCTCGATCGACTTCTGGACCGGTGTTAGGCTTTTGCCGAGAAGTCTGGCGAGTTCTCGAGGGTACGTCTGTTCAAGAAGATAGATCGCCATCAAGATCTCAGACCTAGCTGTGGAGCCAAAGGCCCCTTGATTGTTCAGTTCATTCATGAGTTCATTATGACCTATTTTATAGTTCACTTGACCTACAATGTAGTTCAAGTGAACTATTTATTAGTTCGGAACTGATTCACTAAAACCCGTACTCGAAGCGAGACTTCCGACCCCGAAATCTGCCAAAATTGAACCTGAAATTCTTTGACCACCTCCGCACCAACCTTTTATGACATCCTGGGTGTGGGGCCCGTTGCCGATCCCGAGACGATTCGTCGTGCGTATCGACGACTCGCCCAGAAGCACCACCCGGACGTGAGCGACTCCCCAGACGCTCACGAAAACATGGCGCGGATTAATGAGGCGTTTGAGACCCTGACCGACAAGAATCGGCGGGAAGAGTATGACGCGCTGCTCGCGGGAGGGAGCCAAGAGCCGGAGCACGCAACGCCACAAACGCCGGTGATGGTGCGCCTGATCAAGCGCCTTCACGGACACAAAACCCCGGTTTACGCCCTGGCCTTTGCGCCGGATAGCGGTCAGCTGATGTCGGTTGGGTTTGATAACGAGCTCATCTGGTGGGCTGAAGAAGGTGAGACAACTCGCCAGACCAAGCTCGAAAGTGGCGCGGTTTCGACCCTTCGTGCATTCTCTGGTGGAAGGGTGATGGCAGCGGGGTCAACTGAGAGCCATGTGAACGTCTGGCGGCTGGATGGCGAAGAAGTTAAGAACTGGAAGGGGGTTCAGGAGGAGTGGGTGAGCTGTGTCGCCATCTCAGGAGATGGCTCGTCGATCGCCGCCGGTTCGGTTCATGCTCAGCTGAGAGTTTGCGATTCAGCGACAGGAGCCGCGATGTACACGCTGCGAAGTGCCGATGCTAGTGTTACCGCCGTCGCTTTCAGCGCCGATGGTCGTCTGCTAGCTGGCGGTACGGCGGATGCCCGCGTAACAATTCGTGAAGCCAAGACCGGGCGCTGGGTTCGGACGATTGAGCGGCTCAGATCTATGGTCACCGCAATCGCTTTTAGCGCCGATAGTGAGTACCTGGCAGTCGCCGGGGTTGACCTTAGTATTCGTGTCTTTGAACTCTCAACTGGCAACCTCCTCAAGATGGTTTACGGGCACTCAAAGCCGATAGAGGCACTTGCGTTTCACCCCAATGGCTGGCTCTTTGCCTCAGGTTCTCGCGACGGAACCATAGGTCTTTGGAACGCAGCGAAAGGCATCGGAAGCGTGCGCATCGAGGCGTCATCCCGCCCAATCTCGTGCGTTGCGTTCAACTCAGACGGCTCAAGACTAGCCGCAAGCGGGCAGGACAAGCTCGTGCGGCTGTTCGAGATTACAGCGAAAAGCTGAGAGTACAGCCAATCGGCGTTGTCTCTTTCACTTTAGGTGCTTGACCGCTCAGGGCAGCCTTGATGGCGTTCCTTAGGTCGGGCGACTTCGGCTTTCGCCACTTGAAATCCGAGCCGTAGGCATCGTCGATCCGGCCCCTATAGACCAGTTTTGAACCTACGTATACGACCGCCGTAGGGACCACCTTCGCTCCCGCACGGCTTGCCTCAACGCCTTTCGGGTCAAGCAGAAATGGGGCGAGAATGTTGAACTCTTTTTGATGTTGCTTGGCTACATTGGCTGTAATCCCCGGCTGCGAGTACACCATTCGAAACTTCGCCTTCGGAAACTCCCGCACGATCCGATTCATCTCCGGCGAGTAGCGCCGGCAAATCGGGCAGTCGGAGGTGATGAAGAAATCGACCTTGATAGCAGGGGCAAAGAATGGAAGCATGTACAAGTTGAACGCCGGAGGACATCCGGCGTTCTAGGAATTTACTCGCTCGCTAGGAACGGGTAGCGGTAGTCGGTAGGTGGAACAAAGGTTTCTTTGATCGTTCGAGCAGAGAGCCAGCGGTAGAGGTTGAGCGCTGAGCCCGCCTTGTCGTTGGTTCCACTTGCCCGGGCTCCGCCAAAGGGCTGTTGACCAACGACAGCACCGGTTGGCTTATCGTTGATGTAGAAGTTTCCAGCGGCGTTTCTCAGCATCTTCGTAGCAGTCTCGACCGCGTAGCGATCCTGGGAGATCACCGCGCCGGTAAGAGCATAAGGGGAAGTTTCGTCAACCAGCTTAAGCGTCTCTTCCCACTTGTTTTCGTCGTAGACCAAAAGGGTCAAGACCGGCCCAAAGATCTCTTCGCACATGGTTCGGTACTTCGGATCGGTGACCTCGATGACGGTTGGCTCGATGAAATAGCCGACGGACTTATCGTATCCTCCGCCGACCAGGATGTTCTGACCATCGGCTTTCGCCTTATCGATGTAGGCGGCAATGTTGTCGAAGCTCTTCTCATCAATGACCGCGTTGACGAAGTTTCCAAAGTCTTCGACCGAGCCTTGTTTAAACGACTTCGCACCTTCAACCAGGAGCTCTCTCACCCGAGGAGCGATGTTGGACGGGATGTAGCAGCGCGAGGCAGCCGAGCACTTTTGACCCTGGTACTCAAACGCACCGCGTAGCAGAGCGGTGGCGACCACAGCGGGATCAGCCGACTTGTGAGCAACAACGAAGTCCTTTCCTCCCGTCTCTCCGACAATGCGAGGGTACGTGCGATAGATGTTGTTGGCAAGACCCTCGCCGATCTGCTTCCACATCGTGTTGAATACACCGGTTGAACCCGTGAAGTGAACTCCAGCGAAATCTCGGTGATTGAAGCAGACTTTGCCGATGGTCGGACCATCGACGTAGATGAGGTTGATAACGCCATCAGGTAGCCCGGCTTCCTTGAGGACTCGCATGAACATCTGCGCACTGTAGACCTGGGTGTTAGCCGGCTTCCAGACGACGACGTTTCCGCACATTGCCGCCGAGGTAGGCAGATTTCCGCCGATGGCGGTGAAGTTGAACGGCGTCACGGCGAGAACGAAGCCTTCCAGAGGTCGATACTCGAGGCGGTTGTGCATTCCGGGTCCGCTAATCGGCTGTTGGGCATAGATTTCGCTGAGGAAATGAACATTGAACCGAAGGAAGTCAATGATCTCGCAGGCGGCATCGATCTCAGCCTGAAAGGCGTTCTTCGATTGTGCCAGCATGGTCGTGCCGTTCATGTAGGGGCGGTACTTGGTGGCGATCAGGTCGGCAGCGCGGAGGAAGATGTTTGCGCGGCTCTCCCAGCTCATGTTGCTCCAGGCTTCGCGTGCGGCGAGGGCGGCATCGATGGCTTTTTCGACGTGACTCGCGTCTCCGGCGTGGAAGACTCCAAGCGTGTGCGCCCGCTCGTGCGGCGGGTGCATAGTGACCGCCTTGCCAGTGCGAACTTCGTCACCACCGATGTACATCGGGACATCGACTTGAGACGCTTTGAGTTCAGCGAGAACTTCCTTCAATCGAGCTCGCTCAGACGTCCCTGGAGCGTAGCTCAGGACGGGTTCGTTGACAGGCAGAGCGTAGTGAAAATCACCGAAGTTCATGCTCAGAGTTTACCGGGCAAACAAAAAGCCCTCGCTTCTGCGCCAGGATTGGCGAAAGAAGCGAGGGCTAAATGGAATTAGACCTTGACTGAGAAGCCAGGGCGGAAGTCGGGCTTGATGAGGCCATCAAACTCGGTTGATCCCTTGACCTTCATGTTCTTCGAATCCCACTCGAGGCGAGGACCGTCGGCCCAGATCGCGAGGTTTCCGAGGAGAACGGCTTCGGTAAGCGGTCCTGAGTAGTTCGGGAAGTTGGAGACGGCTTGGGTGCCGGTCATGCAAGCGTTGACCCACTCCTTCATGTGCCCAGGAGATTGAACGACTTCAGTGTCTGGAATCGGGTTTCCGCTAACCAGGCTGAAGCGAGTATTGCTCTCGTCAGCACCGAAGATGGTGTCCTTTTCGCAAACAACAATCACTCCGTTTCCGCCAAATGTGAATAGCTCAGCGAGCTCCTGCGGCGGCTTCTTGCCTCCGTCATACCAGTGAAGCTTGAACGGATCCATCTTCCCTTTCGCTCCGTACTCGTAGGTGACATGAGCCCAGTTCGGGAAGGACTCCTTGTTGTGTCCGCTGGTTTCAGCCTGTACGGCAAGAGGGGCATCAAGGCCGAGGGCCATGTGCGGCATGTTGAAGATGTGGCAGCCCATATCGCCAAGGGCTCCGGTGCCGAAGTCCCAGAAGCCGCGCCATGAGAAGTGGTGGTAGCCGTCTGCGTAGTCTCGCATTGGTCGAGGGCCAACCCACATGTCCCAATCGAGTCCCTTTGGAACTGGCTTGGATGCGGGGCGAGGAATTCCTTGCTCCCAATACACCTTTGCTCGGTCGGTCCAGAGATGAATCTCTTTGACCTTGCCCCAGGTTCCCGCGGCGAGGAGCTTAGCGACCTTGCGCATCTGCGTGCTCTGGGTCGAGTTGTTGCCCATCTGGGTGATTGCCTTCTTTTTCTTAGCAAGAATAGCAAGCTGGCGAGCTTCCCAAATCGTTCGGCAAAGCGGCTTTTCGGTGTAGGTGTGCATTCCGGCATGGAGCGCAAGAACGGTTGCCGGAGCGTGGTGGTGATCTGGAGTGCTGATGATGACAGCGTCCATCTTCCCCTTCATCATTGCGATCATCTCGCGATAGTCGTCAAATGCGTTTGCCTTGAGGTGCTCCTTTTGAGCCTTGATGCGATCTTCGAGGTCAACGTCACACACAGCAACGACTTCGGCACCCGCCTGAACGGCTTGCTCGCGGCCGCTCCAGCCCTTTCCTCCGCAACCAATGATGCCCACTCGGAGCTTCTGCCCCGGAGCCATTGGCTTCTGGGCTTCACCAAGCGCCGAAGCGCCTAATCCCAGACCAACCGTGGCGGCAACGCCGCCCCGCAAAACGTCTCTTCGTGAATAATTTCCGCTCATAACCAGACCTCCCCGATGTTACTCCGAACCCTTTGTCGCCTTCACTTTCAGCGGGCGAATTTTGATGTTTTTGAAGGAAACCAAACCGTGGTCACCTTGGATGGCGATGTGTCCGTTTCCGGCTTTTCCGAACTCGGGATACGCACGGAACTTGCTCTTCGCGACTCGCTCCAAGAAGTCGGGGCTACCGAGCACGAAATCGTAGTAGCGGACTCCGTTAACTTCGACAAAGCACTTCTTCGGGTCAATCATGATGCGGAATCGGTTCCACTCACCAATCGGCTTCACAGCGTTTTTATCGGACCGATAGAGTTCGTAAAGGAATCCGGCAAGTTGGCCCTTCGGGTCCACCGCAGTGTCCATGATCTGGATTTCAGGGCCGCTGAACCAAGGTGCCCCGCCTGAGTCGAGAACGTGGAACATGACGCCGCTGTTCTGTCCAGCGGGCATCTTCCAGTCGAGTTGGAGTTCAAACCAGTCGTACTTGTCGTCGGTGAGGATGTCTCCCGCGTTGTGCGGATCCTTGCACTGGAGTTCGCCGTTCTCGATCACCCAACCTGAATTGACTCCCTTACCCTTAAAGTTGTGCCACCCCTTAGTGCTCTGGCCATCAAAGAGGAGTTTCCAACCCTGCTGAGCCTCTTTTGAGGAGAGCGTGTTGTCAGGAGCAAACAAAAAAAGGGCGCATAGTGCAGAAGCAACCATGCGCCAATTCTACTCCAGAGACGAAACCAACAGGTTCAATTACAAACGATACTTAACGCTTGCCGGCCAGGCCTGGCTCGGCCATTCCTCGGGCAACTTCGGGTGAAATCCCGCGATCCTGCTGAGCCTTTGCTTCTGACACACCTGGTTTGATAGGGGCATCAAGATAAGCACCCTTGGTTTCCTCGCTGCCCGATCCGCTGCAACCAAGCAGCGGAACGGACAGGGTGAACAGGCAGAGAGCGATCAGTTTCCTGCCCAAGATGCTCCCCAGAACTTGACGATATCTTTGTCAACGAGCTTCTGGCAGTACTGAGCCGTACTGGAAGCCTCGGTGAGAGCTGGGTTGATGGCTGAGTAGCCAACGAATTTCTCCCGACCGTACTTGCCAGCGTGACCATCGGCAAATGCTCCGCTGAACTTACCTTCCCATCGCTTTCGGGCGTCCCAGCTGAGGGCGTACCAGCTGAAAGTGTCGGTGTATTGATCAATGTAAGGCCATGCACTTTCGTATCCGCGGAAGTACATCCAAGAGAACGGAAGGGTTCCGTATTGCGTTGGCTGAAGCATGATTCGGTCGGCAACGCTTTCAATCGCGGTGAGCGACTTCATGCTGTTGTAGCGACTTGGAGCAGTGCAAGATCCCGAGCCATTGTATGCGAAACCATCTGAGTTAAGGCTCAGGTTGGTGACCCACTGCCAAGCGTAGTAGTAGGCACCGCCACCCGTTGGACAGGTGTCGTAATACTTGTCGCAGTAATAAGCGGTCGTGCCGATTCGAGCATCTTCTTTCGGCTCAGGGACTGTTGGATCGAAGAAGATGGCTCGGCTCTTAACGTAAGGGAAAACTCGACCAACCCAGGTATCCGTGTTGTGATACTGGTTAGGATCGGTGGGAGTTCCGGTTCCGTAGTGAGGAACCGCCATGTCGTCCACGTCAATTGCGTACGTGAGGACGCCAAGCGCGTTCTGCTTCATGTTCGAAAGGGCCGAGGTCTTCTTTGCCGCAGTTTTGGCTTGAGCAAAAACTGGGAACAGAATGGCGGCCAGGATGGCGATGATTGCTATGACAACAAGTAGCTCGATGAGTGTAAACGCTCTTCGCATAACCAATTCTTTCTGTTGACGGTTAGGACACGGTTAAGCCAGTGTTTAGATTTAGTTATTAACAAAATCCGGTTCCAACCAAGCCATGAGTTCCTTAACTGTCTCTGCCCGCTTGACACGCTGAAACACATCGAGGGATCCGTGGCGATAGGCAATATTGAGCCACTGCTTTAGCCGAGCCAACGTCCGCCGCTCAGTTCCGGGATGAAATTGATCGCACCAATAAATCAGCCTTGAGAGCCATGTGTTCCAACTCTCGAACTCTGACCCCGCCGTTGGTTCTAACCCCAAGTTCACGCTGATCTGCCTGGCTAACCCTGGCACCGCCAGGGCCCCGCGCCCGACCATGAAATGCTCACACCCCGTCGTCTCTCGGCATTTCTGAAAGTCGTCAAACGAGAAGATATCGCCATTAGCCACCACCGGAACTCCGATCAGCTCATTCACCCGCCGCAGATGTGGCCAAAACACGGGAGGCTCGTACCTTTGAGTTCTGGTGCGAGCATGCAAAGTGAGCCAAGCCGCTCCGCCCTCAACCGCCATCGGGGCATTCTCAAAAATGTCGTCGATCGACTCCCAGCCGAGCCTCAACTTTGCGGAAACCGGGATTTCCGGTGGTAATGCATCCCGCACCGCCCGAACCACTTCTCGAATTCGGCAAGGTGTACGCAATAGAGAGGCCCCACCGTCGTTCCCATTCACCGTCGGCGAAGGGCATCCGAAGTTGATGTCAATCGACTTGGCTCCGGCCCGAACGGCAGCTAGAGCCGAGAGTGCCATCCGCTCTGGATGGCCCCCAAGAATCTGCACCTGCACCGGTAGCCCAGTGACCGTTTTGCAATCCGTCGCGACCTCGGGAACTTCCCGCCGGAACACCTTTGCCGGCAACGCCTCCCCACTTACCCGGACAAACTCGGTGACGGAATAACTAAAACACCCCCACTCACCCACCAACGCTCGCATTGGGGCATCGGTGATGCCATCCATTGGAGCAAAGACCAGAGCAGGGGTTCCGGCGCGAATCAAGATATGAGTAAACCCGGTTTAGCTTAATGCTTCGGTGAGAGATTCGCGATGATCCGGGTGGGCGATCTCGATCAGCGCCTTTGCTCTCTGCCGCAAGTTCTTACCTTTGAGATACGCGACGCCATACTCTGTCACAACATAGTGAACATGCGCCCGGGTGGTCACGACACCAGCTCCTTGTTGAAGTCTGGAGACGATCCGGGAAGCTCCCGTTTTGGTTGTGGATGGCAGAGCAATGATCGGTTTTCCACCCTCCGAGTGGCTCGCACCACGAATGAAATCCATCTGTCCACCCACCCCCGAATAGAGCCTTGAGCCAATCGAATCGGCGCAGACCTGGCCTGTGAGATCAACTTCTATGGCCGAGTTGATCGCGGTCACTTTTGGGTTCTTTCGGATGACAGCGGTGTCGTTGACGTAAGCCGCATCCAGCATCTGGATAAAGGGATTATCATCGACAAAGTCGTAGAGCCGGCGGGTTCCGATCACGAACGTCGCGACAATCTTTCCAGGGTGGATCTTCTTGTTTTCATTGGTAATAATTCCTTTGTCAACGAGATCGATAACCCCGTCCGAGAACATTTCTGTGTGAATACCGAGATGCTGATGCCCGGTGAGAGCCGCCAAAACTGCGTCCGGGATAGCACCAATTCCCATCTGGAGGGTGGCTCCATCTTCAACTAATCCCGCAACATTTCGCCCGATTGCTAACTGCACCTCAGTCGGAGTGCAGTGGGGGTGCTCGGCAATGGGCTCGTCATGCTCTACCAGATGGTGGATCTGACTTGCGTGAAGAAGAGCATCCCCGTGAGTTCGCGGCATGAAGCTGTTCACCTGAGCAATCACGATCTTTGCGGTCTGAACCGCCGCGCGCGTCGCCTCAATCGACGTACCGAGCGAGTAGAAGCCATGTTTATCCGGCGGCGAAACCGTGATTAGAGCAACATCTAGCGGAAGAATGCCCTGTCTGAACAGGGCAGGGGCTTCGCTGAGGAAGACGGGGACATAGTCAGCACGGCCCTCGTCGACCGCCTTGCGAACGTTTGCCCCTACGAACAGCGCGTTCACCCGGAAACTCTGGGCATGCTCAGGATCAGCGTACGGCGCAGGTCCCTCGGTGTGCAGTTGCACAATCTCCACATCCCTCAGCTCATCAGCTCGCGCGACCATTGCCCGAATCAGAGCCTGGGGGGCCGCCGCCATGCCATGGACCCAAACTCGGTGACCACTTTGTATCGCGCGGACTGCGTCTTTGGCGGAAATGGCTTGGGGCATTGATCAGTTTTACCGTTTGCGTCACTCCCGAAAGACATCTGCAAATTAAGTTCATGACAATGATTACGCATTGAACATTTTCTGTAGAATTGCATTGACAACTAGTAGATTCTTGTCTATACTTTTCTCGAGTCAAGTTGATGGTAGCTGAGCAAAGTTTGATGGATGGGTTGAGTGAAACCCTCAAGCGGATCTGGGGATTCGAGTCTTTGCGACCATTGCAGCAGGAGGTTGTAGAGTCGTCGCTAGCAAACCGCGATGCGGTTGTGGTGATGCCGACTGGCGGGGGAAAGAGCCTCTGCTTTCAACTTCCTGCCCTGCTCTCGTCTTCTCTGACCGTAGTGATTTCACCTTTGATCGCCTTGATGAAAGATCAGGTGGATGCCCTTCGCGTGGTTGGCGTTGAGGCCGCCGCGCTCAACTCTTCAATGGATGAAGAAGAGGAGGCGGATACTCGGCGAAAGGTTCTGCGCGGGGAGATGCGCCTTCTGTATGTCAGCCCTGAGCGGCTGCTTTTGTCTTCCACCTTGGAGTTGTTGCGACAGGCCAAAGTCGCTCGCTTTGCGGTCGATGAGGCGCATTGTATCAGTGCATGGGGACACGATTTCCGACCTGAATTTCGGCAACTGGGACGACTGAAGGAGTTGTTTCCCGGGATTCCAGTGCAGGCCTTTACGGCAACTGCAACGCCACAGGTTCAACGAGATATCGCGATTCAGCTTCGAATGGAGCGACCTCGACGGTTTGTCGGCGTCTTTGATCGTCCGAACCTGACGTATCGGATCGTGGCTAAGGACGATGCCGTTCGGCGAACAATCGAGGCCGTCCAGCGGTATCCGAACGAGGGAGTGATTGTTTACTGTTTGTCACGCAAGGACACAGAGACGATTGCCAATGCTCTGGTTGCGAACGGGATTGAGGCAGTCGCGTATCATGCCGGACTGCCAAACGAGACTCGACGCCGGATAAGCGAAGATTTTGCCCAGGAGCGGGCGAACATTATTGTTGCGACGGTTGCCTTTGGGATGGGTATCGACCGCGCTAACGTGCGTTGCGTAATCCATGAGTGCTTGCCAAAAAGCATGGAGGGGTACCAGCAGGAGACGGGACGCGCGGGACGAGACGGGATGCCGAGCGAGTGCGTGTTGCTTTACAACCATGGCGACGTGATTCGGCTCAAGCGGCTACTGGATGGGTCTGACCGTGAGTTGGTCGAGCATCAGAATCGACTTCTGGAAGAAGTTCGTCGGTTCGCGACCAGTCACCAGTGCCGGCACAAATCGCTGAGTGAATACTTTGGTCAGGAATATGTCTCCACCGAAGAAGGCGGGTGTGGGGCTTGCGACGTTTGTCTCGGTGGGATGAAGCTACTGGAAGGTTCAACCGAGATTGCCCACAAGATACTTCGTGCGATTGCCAGTTTACGGATCAATAATGGCGTTGCATTTTGGGCGGCGGTCCTCACCGGATCTCGAGCAAAGCGGATCACCGACCGAGGTGCAGACCGCGCTGAAGGCTTTGGATCATTCTCGTCGGAAACGACCGACCGGGTGACAACATGGATTCACCAGCTTCTCGATCTTGGACTGCTGGTTGCTGAGGAGGGTCAGTACGCCACGATCTCGATCACCGAAGAAGGGCGGCAGGTGTTGGCATCCGAGGCGGACGTCGAACTCATCGAGAACTCAGCCCTGATCCAGCCGGCAAAGGCGAGAAAGTCTAAATCGGGAACGGTCACCGAAGTCCCCGGAATGGATCATGCACTCTTCGAGCGCATGCGCGAGTGGCGTAAACAGACTGCTCAAGAGCAATCCGTTCCTGCCTACGTCATCATGCACGACCTCACGCTGATGCGCCTCGCCGCGATTCGTCCATCAAGCATCGATGGGCTCAAAGAGATACCAGGAATTGGATATCGTCAGTCGGAAAACTACGGTCAAGCACTCCTCGATCTCATCGCGGCAAGTGGACTCCCCACCGATCAAGATAAACCCGGAGCCACCGCTCGACCAAAGCAAACCGCACTCCCAAACAAGACCGCGAGCTATGCCACAGGCTTCCAAGCGGGATTGTCGGTGGCCGAAATGGCTGAGAAAAACGGGACAACGGAGCGCACCATGTGGGATCACCTCGCCACCTGGGTTGAGGTGGCGAGACCCGATTCGATCTCCACTTGGGTTCCCGTCGAGATTCAAGAAAAAGTGAAGAAGGCCATCGGCAAAACTGGCGAGGACCTTCTGAAGCCGATCTTCGAGGAACTCGGAGGAGAAATCTCCTACGAGCACATCAAAGTCGTTCGGGCAAGCCTAGGGTAGGACGTTGCCGGCGGCGCGGTAAATCTCGTACCAGTGTGGTCGCGAAAGATTGATTTGGCACGCAACCGCCACCTGGCGAATCCGATCTGGGTTGGTGGTGCCAAGGACGGTCTGCATTTTCGCCGGGTGCCGTTGAAGCCAAGCGATTGCCAATCCCGTCGGTGTGATAGAGTATTCCGCCGCCAAAGCAGAAAGAACTTTGTTGAGTTCAGGGAACTTCGGGTTATCAACGAAAACGCCCTCAAAGAAACCAAACTGGAACGGCGACCAAGGCTGGATCGTGATCTTCTTCAACCTACAGTAATCCAAAATCCCTCCGTCTCGGTCGACCGAGGTTTCCCACTTCATGTTCGCGGCGATTCCTTGATCAATCATGCCGGTGTGCATGATGCTCATCTGTAGCTGGTTCGCATGAAGGTGCATTGGCAAAGCGGATTGAAGAAGCTCAATCTGATTCGGCGTCTGGTTACTCACTCCAAAGTGCCGAACCTTTCCGGACGCGACCAGTGAGTCAAATGCCGAAGCAACTTCCTCTGGCTCAACTAGCGTGTCCGGCCTGTGAAGGAGTAGGAAGTCCAGGTAGTCGGTGTCGAGGCGAGTAAGAATCGCATCGACCGAAGTCAGAATGTGCTCCTTAGAGAAGTCAAAGAATCCCTTCCGGATGGCGCACTTGCTCTGAATCAGAATCTTTTCCCGTGCGATGCCAAGCCGTTTGACTGAGGCCGCAAAGACTTCTTCGCACTTTCCGCCGCCATAGATGTCGGCGTGATCGAAGAAGTCGATCCCAAGATCAAGCGCCGATGAGACCAGCTTGTCCAGGTCCGCATTCGACATCCCCCCGATGCGCATGCACCCAATGGAAACCTCCGACGCCATCACCCCAGAAGTGCCAATCTCAATTCGATTCATCCCGCCGAGTCTACTAGAATCTTTCCAAGTCGCTCCAGAATCGCGGCATGTTCGGGATCTATGCGCCCGTCGGGCATCGGCCCAATTCCTAGCAAGAAGTTGCCCCCGCGCTCGTTGGCGTACCGAATCTCTGCCGCGACAGTTTCGGCATCCTTCGGAGTCTGTCCGTCAACGTACTTCCAGTCTGGGCACAACGGAAGGCAAGCCTCCCAAGTGGACGGCAGGGCCTCATCCGGAATTTCCCGTTCGGGAGTCACAAAGTCTTCGAACTCGTCGCCAACCGCGCGGTTGGCGACGATAAGTCCAGGCTGGAGCGACCGAGCCATCGTCACCAACTCTGACATCCGGATGTCCTCGGCTCCGCGAACCCAGCCACCGTCGAGCCAGAGAATGTCAACGGGACCGTAGTTCGTCATCAGTTCCCGGATCTGCTCATGGGTAAAAGCGACAAACTTCTCCCACTTTTCTGGGTCATCAACCGTATTTGCACGTTGCGAAGTCGGATTCAAAGCCGGGTCCCAATAGTGCTCGCAATGCCAGTCGGGCTTCGAAAAGTAAACCGAAATCGCTAAGCCAGCACGGCGGCAAGCGTCGAACACCTCGCGCGTCACATCGCGCCCGAATGGACAAACTGATCCTGTAATCTTGTAGTCCGTCGTCGCGGTATCCCACATGCAGAATCCGTCGTGGTGCTTCGTCGTGAAGCAGACATACTTCGCTCCCGCGGAGACGAACGCCGCTACCCACTCGTCAGCATCGAACTCAGTCGGGTTAAACGTTCCGGGCAGCGCCCAATAATCAGCCTGATAACGGTCAAGATCGCGATCCCGCTCGACCCAACACTTGATCTCGTCCCGCCGCGACCACTCACAGTCCGGTACCAGCGTCCAACTCTCGCAGCAGTCCCACTGCGCATACGGCCCCCAATGAACAATGATCCCGAACTTTAGCGACCGAAACCAGTCAAGCCGCCCCTCCAACCAATCAGGCTTCTCGTACTTCTGACCCTTCGTGTAGCTGACAACGTCTTGGCGCATGACTAACCCGTGTGAGTATTCCCCGGAGCATACGGATGGAAGATCGATTTGTAGTAATCCAGCGAATGCTCGGGAACATCGAAGCCCTTCGGAAGCGGCAAGCCGTTCAGGCTTTGCCAATAGGGAATGGATGCATCTCGCCACCACTTAGCTTCCTTCTCCTGAATCTTAAGGAACTCGGAGATCTGCAAATGGCGAGAAGCATCAATTTTCCCTTTGAGCTTCGCCCACTCGGCTCGCATCGTGGCGACTTCAGAAACTCCGTGGGTGTAGCGGGCAACCATCTCCTCCCAAACAGTCTTGCCTGAAAGCAACCGATACGACCAGGGAACGTGGTGGAACCATAAAAGCAAGTTCTCAGGCGCCGTCTCGGGTTTGCCCCAAATTTCTCGCCAACCAGGGGCATACTGCTTCAGAGTCCCGGCGCCGACCCGATCAAAGCCGATCCCATCGCGATCTCCGCGATGGAAGTAAACCGGGTTCCAGTCCGCCCGACCAAGATTATCCACCCAAGGTCCTGGACCGTAGTGGTGCCCAGTCGCCATCAGATGCGTCAGCCCAAGAGGTCCGGTGTAGTCAACAACTGCCTCTCGCGAGCGGATCATCATCGACACGACCGGCTTCGCCACCGCAGTGCCAAAAGTCAGGCGCGCCCACTCATCGGCGACCTTCGTGGCCCCAAGAGTCGGCTCCCAAGCCAGGCGCCCAAGCGCGTACCAGTTCGCCTGGTCGAAGTGCGACCCGCACCAGTTGCGATCTGACCCAATATTCGAAACACCTGCGATCCCGGTCAAGGTGTCCAGAACTTTCTCTTTCCCTCGGAGCCGAGTCGGAGAAGCCAGTGCCTCTTGCCACATTGTTCCCAGGTAGGCGAGGTGCGTCGCGAAGCCCAAATACTCCTTGGTCACCTGAACCTCCATCAAGGCAGGAGTCTTGTCCAGTGCCCCGAACAAAGGGCTGAACGGCTCGCGTGGCTGAAAGTCAATCGGCCCGTTCTTCACTTGAACAATCACGTTGGAGCGGAACTTCCCGTCCAGTGGCTTGAATTCGTTGTACGCCTGCGCCGCCCGATCGACTGGAGTTTTGTCGTCATAGACAAACGCCCGCCACATCAAGATTCCGCCCTCGAGTGCGAGGGCATCTGCGATCATATTTGCTCCCTCGGCATGCGACCGTCCATAGTTTTGCGGCCCGGGCTGGCCCTCAGAGTTCGCCTTGACGACGAAACCCCCAAAATCATGTATCTCACGGTAGATTTCCGCAACCTTGTCCTTCCACCACTGCTGAACTTGGGGGTCAAGAGGGTCGGCCGTTTTCAACCCGCCAAGTTCAATCGGAGCCGAAAATCGGGCCGTGAGATACACCTTAATCCCGTAGGGACGCAAGGTATCCGCAACGGCCTTAGTCTTTTGGATGTAATCCGCGCGCAGCACCATCGCATTCGCGTTGACGTTGGTCAAAACAGTCCCATTGATACCGATTGAGGCATTCGCGCGAGCGTAGTCGATGATTCGCGGATCAACATAGTCGGGCAATTTGTGCCAATCCCAAATCGACTGACCCGCGTAACCCCGTTCGACCGAGCGATTGAGGTTGTCCCAATGGTTCAGCAAACGGAGCTTGTATCGTGGAGCTGAATAGTAGCGCTTGTTTGGGAGGGGTTTGCCGCTCTGCAATTGTCTCAGAAACCAGAATGCGCCGTACAACACGCCGAGCTGATCCTGACCTGTAATGACGTGGACTCGCTTGCCGTTGATCGTCGTTGGCAGATAAACGAATGCTTCGTCGTTGAAGGGTCGCAGGTCAACGTTCAAACCCGCGATAAACTCGTTCGAGAGGGCAGTTCCGATGACTAATCCGTCTTGCTTTGTGAGCTTATCACCAACTTTTACGGAGTACCCGAGCATGGACTCCAATCCAGTTTTCAACTCGGAATGGGCCTCCTTCAGATGTCGATCTGTCGGATTTGGGCAGACAATCTGACTGATAGCAACCCGTTTTGACTTGGGCAGGAGTCGATAACGCATCCACAGTTCGTATCCGTCTTCGGCAAGCAGAGACGACGAAGCGGCGACAGTCAGCATAAGCATCAAAAGGCGGCGGAAGAGCACCACGAGTTGGGTGATTTTACGAGAAATCTGATAAGATTTGGCGAGCCGTGGCAACAAAGTCGTCTACCACCCCCACAAACATACGCTGGACCGTTTGCGCCCTGCTGTTTTTTGCCACGACGATCAACTATCTTGACCGGCAACTCTTCTCCAACCTCGTCCCCTACCTGGAAGACGACCTCCGCCTTGGCCCCGTTGATCTTTCGTTGATCAATGTCAGTTTCCTGCTCTCTTACGGGTTGGGGATGCTGTTTGTAGGACGGCTGATTGACACCGTTGGAACCAAGAAGGGCCTCGGAATCTCCTTCCTACTCTGGAATGTCTCGGCAATGCTCCATGGACTAGTCGGTGGATTTGGTGCACTCGCGGCGGTTCGCGCGTCGCTTGGAATTACGGAAGCTGCCAACTATCCTGCTTGCGTCAAGACCGTCGGCGAGTGGTTCCCTAAGCGTGAGCGAGCCACGGCCAACGGTTGGTTTAATGCAGGTTCGAATATTGGTGCGGTTCTCGCCCCTCTCCTCGCAATATCCCTTGCAGAAGCGGTTGGCTGGAAGCTCTGCTTCTTCATTCTTGGAGGCGCAGGCTTAGTTTGGATTTTCTTCTGGCGACGCCTTTACTACTCCCCTGCTGACGACCCAACGG
>JARXAE010000035.1 GCA_029866005.1 Fimbriimonas sp.
GTCCTCAAGGCTGCGCGCCGCGAAGCTCGGCGACGAGGGCAACGCCCTCCACACCGCCGCGATTCCTTATCTCAACCTCAAAGCCGCCGAAGCCCGGCAACTCCTGAGTGAAGAGCCGCTTACGTTGCCGAAGTCGGAGAAAGTTGACTACGCTGCATTAGCGGAGTTGGTCCACCACCACAACGGCCCAGCTCGGTTCAACTGAGGGGATTCTGGAAACTACCCTCCCAGTCGGAAGGGGATCGCGATTCCAACAAATGGACTCCAAGTGCCAAGAGAGAAATTGCGACCGTAACCTAGGGTCAACCAGTCGTCGAAAAAGGATAGACTCGGTCCACCAAAAGTCTGGTTAATGCCACTCTTGTTTTGATCTACAGACAGCGGAAAAATGGAGAATCCGAAGCCAACACTACCACTCCTGTTACTCGCCAAACTCCTACCTCTACCGTATTTCTTCCAGTGAATGTTAAGAGACGGTGCCGCTGACCCGGTCTGGCCAGGCCCGGGAAACAAGTATGAAAGCGCGTACGTTCTCGTAATTGCATTGCCAATTGCAAACGCTCCAGCTTCAAACGTTTCCGCCTCCCACGCCGAAGCACTGGACACGAACTTTCCGTCCACTAGGCTACCTGGCGTTCCCACAACTGTAATCGACAATTCGTCGTTCGTTGACACATCGAGCGCTAGGGCGGATTGAACCTTCAAACCAGACTTGGACCAATTCGTCCCTAGCGAAGTAACCGTGTTTCCGATGGCGATGGCATCGTCTAAACTCAGCACTGCCGTAAACTGTTCGTTCGCAATGGCATCAACCCTTGAAACAAGGCCGTAGTATTTGAGAAGTCCAATCACGCGTGTAGGAAGATCGGTCTTCTCGAAGTCCTTCAAACCCGTCCCAATGCTGTTGAGATTGACCTTTATCTCATTGGAAAGATCTCTTATGGCTGCGAGCGTAGCGCGGGCCCTTTCAAAATCATCTGTAAGCGTCTTGTACTCAGATTCGTTTGCAAAAGAGGAGAGCGAGAGCTTCTCGCCCGTAACAGTCAAAGTTGTGACCAAAATTTTTGCTTCATCAGTCAAGCCCGAGCTACTTTGTTGGATTAGGCTCAGCTTGTCTCCAACCTTTTCCTTCCAAGCACTTTTCAAATCTGCTCTTGCCTGATCGTAGGCTGAACGGGCAGCCTCTTTGAGTTTGAGTTCCCTGATCGCCTCCAGTCCCTTCTTATCCTCGTCTGTCACGGTGAGCGCGGTGAATGCACTCGAAGGATAGCTTCGACCGTAGCGGTACTCCCGTGACTGGGTAACGCTGCCCTTTACTTGATACACAGGAACCGTCTGACCAATCCTTAGAATTAGCTCGGATAAGAGAATTTCCGTGATCTGTTCAAATGAATCCGCTCGCGATAACAAGGACTCGTCCGGCACGATCCCGAGAGAAGTAAAAACATCTACCACCAATTTTGGTGAGCCTTCCGCGGCTTTTTTGATATCTTGAGACTTCGTTGGATCCTTACGCTGAGCGTCCGAAAGTTCAAGATAGCCTCGAACCGAATCTAAAGCTTTCTTAATATCTCGAAGAGCTGTGACTGAAACTGGCTTCCAGTTTTCTCCTGGTCCCTTTAAGGATTTCTTGTCCAATGAGATTATCAAGGCAGACCGGGGGTCGAAGATTATCGTATTTTTGCCCTTCAGATTCCTGACAGGGCTACCGTCTACGCATATCAAGTCTCTCCTTGACAGCTCTCTAATCTCGAAGTGCCCCTGCGCGGGAACAATGCCAGAGGCAAAAAAGAGTAGAACACAGCCCATCGATGCACGTAGACTCACGTTAATGCCTCCGCGATAAGTTTATAGACTTCCCAAGAAGTGACGGACGTTCCTTTGTAAATGACTCCTGCTACCGTATCCCCGATCCCGATCGAGAATCCGACCATCTGATCAAAGTTATCAAAGACTAAGTTGCCACTGAAAGGGGCTAATTCAGAACGCGCCATTATCTCAGCAGCATCATGTTTAAGAACGATAGTTTCGATAGGAACGCCAAAAATTGCGCCGCTGGCTGTCCACTTCCCAGCGATCTCAGCAAGCTTTCTGCAGGAAGGAGTATCCCCCATTACGATAACGAGCGCATTGGCCTCTTCAGTGATGTGCTTCACGAGCTCTGCAGCAATTTTAGCTACGGTATCGACTCCCTCAGTGGGATAAGTAGTCATAACAGGCGGATTATAGACTGCCATGAACATTTTTGCCTTAGCTGACCCGCAGGATTTCTCAATTTCTTAATGCTATGTTTCAAATATACTCGCTAGTACGATGAACCGCGACATTCCTTTCCGCCTAGCCAAAGTACTCCTCGGAGCGGCGTTTGTCGTTTTCGGCCTCAACGGATTCCTCAACTTCCTGCCAATTCCGCCGATTGAAGGCGAGAACGCCAAGGCGTTCCTCGGTGCCCTCGTAGCCAGCGGATTCATGAAGGTCGTCAAGGGCCTCGAGGTCATTGGCGGAATCCTGCTCCTCTCAGGTCGCCTTGCCCCGCTCGGCTTGCTGATCCTTGGGCCAATCATCGTTGTTATCGCCCTCTTCGACGCGACAATGGACCCCAAGGGCCTCCCCGTCATTACCGTTCTCGGGCTCCTCTCGCTCTACATTGCCAGCCGGCACAAGGAGCATTTTGCGCCGTTCTTCAAAGCACGGGCCGAACACTGCACGATCCACCCCGAAGAACCCAAAGCCTAAGCCTTTCCCAGTTCAAACCAACCTAGCGGCGCCCCGAAAACGGGGCGCCGTTTCACATTTTCATCCGCATATTTCCCCAAAAAGTGGTTGACAAATCGCCCCAAAAATTGCCTATATAGTAAACACTTGTCTACTACTAATCAGTTACCATTTGGGAACGATGCAATGAACAATCACAACGAAAACCAATCACAACCAAGCGACTACATGGCAGTCCCGCCCGACGACGAACGTCCCTTCTTCAGCGAAGCCGGACTCGAGCGCAAGATCGCCTACAACCGAAGGCAAACCCTGGCTTATGCCAGCCTCATCAACCAAAACCAGAACGATCCATTTAGAATTGGTGAACTCCGAAACATCCTCACGGCTGCCAAGCTCACCCGGCGGCAGTACGAAGTGATCAAGCTCCGGGCTCGCGGCCTGACATTCGAAGAGATCGGTCGAATCTGGAACCGTACCAAGCAAGGTGCCCAGCGGGTTTACCAGCAAGCGGTACGGAAACTGAAGCGCGCAAGGCGCGTCTATCCCTTTGCGGGCCTGAATGAAGTGTATCGCCAGGAGATTCACCGGGGCGCGATCCGATAATCCTGCTGTACAATGGAAGTACAAGCCCTCGGAGTGAACTATGGTTGCCTGCCCTAAATGTGCCCTTAACAACACCATCGACAGCGCGTTCTGCCGAAAGTGCGGTTACGCCCTGCCCCAGGACCTCGTCGCCGAATCGCAAGAGAAGCTGAAGGATCTGGTCAATAAAGGGATGTCCTCGTTCAACGAAGGCAATACCGAAGAGGCGATGGGAATCGCCGAGCATGCCGTCATGGCTAATCCCGCCTACCCAGAGGGACACGCCCTTAAAGGCATGGTTCACGAGCGACGCTCCGAATACGCCCAGGCTCTCGACTGCTTTGAGACCGTTGTCTCCCTCAACCCAGATTCGACCATCGACAAGATTAAACTCAATCAGCTCCGCAATGCATTCGCTCAACGAACGGCGGAGCCAAAGGTTGACCGCAAGGGCGCGATGATGGCGGCGGCGGCGGCGATGTTGTTAGTCATGTCTGTCGGGGCGATCACCTACCGAGTGGTGAGCGGTTCGACCGAGAAAACCATTACTTCGACTTCCCCATCGGCAACAACCCCCGGCACGCTCGCTTCCTCGCAAGCCCCGGTAAACCCGATGAACCCGGGCAATAACATTGTCAATCCTGCCCCGAGCACTCCCGGCACCCAACTGAACGATGATGGCGTCCGGCCACTTGGTGCAGAGGAAAACACCGGCACTTCAACAAATCGTGGCGGTCTTCCCCGACCACAGGATAATGGCTGGCGAACCAACCAGATTGATCCGGTTTCCCCGAGCGGTCCGATTGGCCAGCCTCGAAGAGGTAACGGCGGCGGCGGAAATGGTAACGGCGGACTTCCCCCAGTCACCGGAAATGGTGGTGGCAACAATATTCCTAACCCTGCGAACCCTCCTTCGAGAGGGACCGACGATACCCCCGCCCCTACGAGACCGATCACCGACGGTGACGTCGACCCCGGCCAGATCGACATCAAGATTACAAACGCACAAGGAGCCAGCGGTTCCGAAGCCGTCCGTCGAAGCGCAAACGAGATGCTAAAAGGCGGAGAAAACGAGAACGCTGCCAACGCCTTTGAGCGAGCCGCAAAAACCAGCACTGGCGGTAAGGTCCACCAGCGACAAGCTCAAGCTCTGAACGCATCCGGCAAGAAAGCCGAAGCCATCGCTGCCTACGAACGGGCAATCAGCGCCTACGAAAGCGACATCAAAGCTGGAAGAGGAAACAACGACTCAAACCAAGCCGGACTCAATTCCTCCAAAGCCGCTCTTCGCGCTCTTAAGAACTAATGCGCCTTCTCCTTGGCCTCCTGGTTTTCGCATGCTGCGCTATTGGAGCGGCCCAGGCGCCGCTGTGCCTGATTGCCCAACCGATGCCGAGCGGAGACCAAACCTTGGACTACATCAGTTCCATGGCGACCGAGTTGGATAAGGTCGGGCAAGTCACCTCCGTGACCTACTCTTTGACCGACCCGACCGTCCGGAGCATGGTCAACGACGGCAAACTCCCCACTCCCAAACCTAACCCGATTCGAGCGGAGGCCCTGGAAGCAGCAAGGATCCTCGGCGCACCATACACACTTTGGATGGAGCCAGGCGACAACAAGGGAAACAAAAGAGCGAGAGGCATCCACCTCATTGTCACCCTGTTCAAGAACGGAAAACAGGTCTGGACCGACGAGCAAAACCTTGAAGTCCAGGTCAGCGGCACCTCAACAATGCTCGCCTCCCTCCAGGCACTGTGCAACGCTTTTACCGAACGTCTGACGGTCACCGCGTTCAAAGAGCTCCCGAAGCTGACCAAGGCTCCGGATGTGGACACTGGAAAGGGCCAAGCACCCATCATTCCAGAAACGAACGATGACGACCGAGAGTTGAATGACTTTGCCGCCGTCCTGGAGCGCGTCAAGCAGCTCGTGGCGGCCGGAAGGACCACCGCCGCCGAGGTACTTCTGCGCGACTCGGTGGATGCCGCCCCCCTCGATGGTGTGCGACGACGAGAACTCATCACCTTCCTACGGGCAAACGGACGGACGGACGAGGCAATTGCGGTCACCGTCGCCAGTGGTCGAGCCCTTGGTGACCCAACGCTAACCCCGCTCGCAGCCCGAATTCTTATTGATGCCGGTCGAACCGCCGAAGCATTGGCGATTTGCAACGAGGCTCTCGTAACGAATCCAAACAGCGGCAATCTGAGAATGATTCTCGCCGAACTCAGACTCCGAGCCGCCGCGCCGGATCAGGCGCTGAAGCATCTTGAAACCGCAATCAGGGCCGATGCGACCAGCGAAGCGTTCGGCCTTAGGGCTCTCTGCCGTGCCCTTCTGGGCGCTGAGGATGGATCTCGAATTGATCTGGAGAAAGTTCGTAAGGACTCCCCAACCCTGCCCGAGACGAACTACGGACTGTGGGCATCGATCTTTGACGCTGCGATCTCGGTCGAAGGCTCCGACATCCGGGCACTCCTTCAGAAGGCAGTTCTCAATCGAAAGTCAGACGAAGTCGCCGATGAGATCGACGCACAGGAACGACTTGCGAAGGCATGCGTTGCCTTTCTTGGCGAAAACCCCGCAAATCTGCGGTATGAGAAATCTCACGCCAACCGATTATTGGCAATGAACCTGCTCATTCAATCGATGAGCGAACTCCGCGCATACTGCACCAAAGGTGATGAGGACAGCCTCTCCGAAGCAAGAATAGACTTCGGAGAAATGCTAAAAGCCCTTGAATCAGCCAAGCTCGAGTTCGTCAAAGAGAGCAAGAATGGAGGATATGTTAGCGCTGATCGGATCGATGACAATCGTGTTCTTGGTGGGTTTTTTGCTCGCCAAGATCCTCGGTCGTAAGTCTGCCCTCGATGCTCGGCTTCGCCGCACTCCCCTGGAGAACGCCCGAGTTCGGTTCAAGACCAGCGGTGCCGTCTACCGATCTCGCTTGATCTCGCACGACGACAAGCAGTGGGTCTTCGCCGCACCCATGCAGCGCGACAGTTTTGTCCCCATCCCCATCGGCGAGGAGTGCGTCTGCGAAGTCCTCGCCCGTGGTGGCGTCCTCATCTTCACGTCCAAGGTCATCGCTCGTCAGAGTCAGGAGGGTCGCATCGTCATTGAAGCACCAGTCAAGCCCAAACTAAAGAATCGCCGAGATGACGCTCGCCGAATCGACATCCCGATGACACTCCAAGTAGGAAGCCACGGCGGCGAAGTTCTTGACGTTTCCACGAACGGTGCCAAGGTCAAACTATCCGGCTTCCAGAAAGAGGGCCAAACCGTCCGAGTTGACCTCCCCGACGGCGAGAGCCGCGCCGCAACCGTTATTGAGTCAACGCACGACAGTATTGGAAGCACCGTCCGAATTTCCTTCGACCGTCCGATTCAGTTGCCAGATTAAATCGCCCACCGCTCTAGGTACAATTCAAGCCAACGAAGCCATCAGAGCCTCGTAGAAACCACCATGGCAGCGGCGACCGACATCCAGACCGTCAATATCATCGTCAACGGAATCGAACTTGCGGTTCCCAAAGGCGAACTGGTCGTTGAAGCCGTCAAGCGCCTCGGTCTCGAGATTCCGATCTTCTGCTACCACCCGCGCCTGAAGCCGGTTGGAATGTGCCGAATGTGCCTGGTCGAAACCGGCATGAAGAACCCCGCGGACGGAACCATTCGCATGATGCCAAAGCCCGCGGCGGCATGCACTCTCCCCGTCAGCGAAGGTCTAGTCGTCAACACCGAGTCCGATGCACTTCACAAAGACCGAAAGGGCGTCCTAGAATTTCTTCTCATTAACCACCCCCTCGACTGCCCAATCTGCGACCGTGGCGGCGAGTGCCCGCTTCAGAACAACACCCTCTTCTACGGTCCTGCGACCAGCCGATTCATTGAGCAGAAGCGCCATGCCGTCAAAGCCTTCCCTCTCAGCGACTACGTCACCCTCGACCTTGAGCGCTGTATCCAGTGCGCCCGTTGCGTTCGATTCACCGAAGAAATCTCCGGCGACAGCCAACTAGCCTTCCGATTCCGAGGCAACAAAACTCAACCGATCACCTTCGGCGAAACCAAGTTCACCTCCAAGTTCAGCGGCAACGTCATCGAAATCTGCCCGGTCGGAGCCCTGACCAACCGCAAGTACCGGTTCCGCGCCCGTCCTTGGGACCTCCAAACCTCCGAGGCCGTCTGCCTCAACTGCAGCAACGGCTGTAACATTTGGTTCGACCACCGCGCCGGAAAGGTGATTCGGGTCAACGCCCGCACCAACGAAGCGATCAACGAAGAGTGGACGTGCGACAAAGGCAAGTTTGGTCACGACTATTACAACGACGAAAAGCGCCTCGAAACTCCTTTCGCCCGAACTGGTGATGAACTCCAAAAGGCCGACTACGCGACCGTATACGCCAAGCTCCTCGAAGCCTTCCAAGGCGCCCAAGCGAATCCAAACAGCGTTGGCATGATCGTCGGTGAAGGCCTTAGTAACGAGACCTACATCACCGCTCAAAGCTTCTTCACCGGCCAAGTCGGTAGCCCGAACATCGACTACCGCCTCTCTGCCAACCAACAAATTGGCGCATCAACGGTCGATAACTCTATCGAGTCGCTTGAGCATGCCAAGAACACCCTCGTCTTTGGCACCCACCTCGCGGACGACCTCCCCATTGTCTTCCTCCGCGTCCGAAAGGGCTGGTTCAACCGGGGGAACAACGTCATTGTTGCCGTCGACCGAGCCGACGAAGTCTCCGAATTCGCCACCCAGACCCTGGTCTACAAGACGGGAACCGAGGCCATTCTTGCCAAAGCTTTTGCTGGAACTGCGACCGTCCAGGAAGCGGCAGAGAAGACCGGAATCCCTGAAGGCGACCTCCAAGACGCGATCTCCAAGGTCGCCGGAGCAACCGTCATCACGACCACCCGCCTTAACCACGAAGCCGCCGAAGCTCTGAAGTCCCTCGAAGGAACCTATAATGCATACCCGCTCGGCGCAAACGAGCGTGGAGCCCAACTTGCCCTCGCCACCAATGGACTCAGCGCCCTTGACCAGGTCAAGAGAGCTGCCAACGGCGAACTTAAAGCCCTTTGGGTCGTCGGTGTTGATCTCTTTTCCGTCGGACTCCCGCGAGAAGAAGTCATTAAGGCCCTCGAAAACGTCGACTTCCTCGCCGTGCAAGACAGCCGCCGCTCCGAGACCTTCTACTACGCAAGCGTCTCCCTGCCGATGACCCTCCCCGCCGAGCAAGACGGAAGCTACACCAACTGCGAAGGCACCACCCAATTCATGCGGGCAATCATCCCGCCCGTCGGCGAAGCTAAGCCAGCCTGGCGAGTCTTCGAAGAGCTCAGCATCCGCCTCAACCCTCGAATGCCGTTCAGCCAAGCCAGCGAGATCCTCGCCACCGCTCCGGCCTTCGCCAGATAAAAATCCTGGAAAATGAAAACCCCGGAAGAAGTCTTTGCTGCTCTCTTCGCAGTCCAACCCCTGCAAGAGAGCTTCCGAGACCTCATCCAGCCAAAATCGCCCAACACGGCGATGTACCACGCGGTCAATAGTGCCATCGCCCAAGTCAGCAGCGACGCCTGCCTCACCGCCGCGATCTACCTTTACGCCGACAACCTCGACTCCGCCCACCAGGAAGCCCAACGCGATGAATCCGACCCCGAATCCGCCTACTGGCACGGAATCATGCACCGCCGCGAAGGCGACTTCAGCAACGCCAACTACTGGTTCCGCCGCACCGGCACCCTGCGTGCCCAAGTCGGCCCTGACCCCGTCAGCCTCACCGAGCGCGCTGAAATCGCCCACCGCGCTTGCACCTACCCCGAGGAGCTGCTAGAAGACATCCGCCAAGAATTCCGCAACCTCGCTCAAATCGGAATCGATCGCGTCTTCGCAAAGTAACGCCCAGATTTCAGTCTGGTCCAAGGAACTACTTGTACAGGTAGATAGTCCCATCGCCGCACCTCGAACGTCCTAAACTGAGTAGCAACCATCATGATCACTGCCGCAATTGCCGCCGCCTCATTCCTGCTCCAACAGCAGCCGACAAAATCCTGCCCCATCGGGCTCGCTCTGGGCATCGGAAATGGTCAGGGCGAAGAAGCATTCATGGGTGCCCTTCGAGAGCAAATCCGCTTGGGAGTCCCCCAGCTCAATATCAGCATCAAGTGGCAGGACCTCGAAAACGACCAGCCTTTTAGCCTCAAGCCGGTCCAAGACCAGCTTGGGCTTGCCAAGTTTATCGGAGCCGATGTCCACGTTACTTTCACCGGCATAAATACCAGCACAAAGTCGATGCCTCCCGACCTCGGAACGCTTCCGCTTGGTGACGCGCAACTCCAAAGGCGCTGGGAGGAGGCCCTTCTTAAAGTGGTCAAAGCGCTACCCCCTAATGTCAAATCTCTCGCTCTCGGCAATGAGGTTGATGTCTACTTTAACGATCATAAGGACGAAATTCCTGCCTGGAACGACATGATGAAGACCTCTCGTGCCTTGCTGCGGGGTGCCGGCTTCACCGCCCCTATCGGAGTCATCACCACTTACGACGGAGCTAAGCGTCACCCCGAGCTCGTCAAACAACTTCAACAACCGTGGGACGTCTACATGACGACCTACTACCCTCTTGACCAGTCGTTCACCGTCCTGCCGACCAGCGAAGTCCCGAGTCACTTCAAGACTATCGACACCCTCGCGGGAAACAAACCGATTTACGTCACCGAGTTCGGCTGCCCAGCTTCGGAAGTCAACAAGAGCAGCGAGGACATCCAGGCCGCCTTCGTAGATGCCTCCTTCGCGGAGATCAAGAAGCGACCCAATATCAAGCTTGCCAGCTACTTCCTCCAAGCTGACTTCTCTGACCAGATGGTCGACGTGTTCGAGTACTACTACAAAATCAAAGATGACCGCTTCCGCGCATACCTAAGCTCCCTTGGCCTTCACAGAGCTGACGGAAAGCCACGTAAAGCTTTGAGCAATTTCAAAAAGAACCTCTCCGCTTGGCTCACCGAGATCGAATAGACATGGAATCAAGAAGGAGTGAGATACTCACTCCTTCTTGCAATCTGCCTTGTAGCCCTCGGCTGCAGTGCGGCGGATCAGGCCGCAAACGAAGCGACCCAAGCCACCCTAGGCTCCGCTGACCGAGCAAAAGAAGTCGCAGGTGAAGCCACCGCAAAGGTCAAAGAAGATCAAAAGACCCTGGACGATTCAGAGGCAAAGTAGCCGAAAACGGTAATCTATCCCCATGAATTCCGGCTTCCAGTCGTGGCTCGGCGAGCAGCTCGACCAACTCAAAACCGACAACCTCTACAAGATCCCCAAGATCTTGGAGAGTCCGGCAGGTGGTCGCGTCAAGATGAACGGAAAGGAGGTCATCAACCTTGCTTCCAACAACTATCTCGGCCTTGCGAATCACCCGAAGGTCCGCCAGGCGGCTTTGGATGCAATCGAAAAATGGGGAGTCGGGGCGGGCGCTGTCCGCTGGATCGGGGGGACCATGTCGGTTCACCAGGAACTTGAAGAGCGGCTCGCAGCCTTTAAGCACACCGAGGCAGTTCTGGTCTTCACCGGCGGATTCACCGCGAATAGCGGCTGTATTCCCGCGGTTCTCACAAAAGAGGACGTCGTTATCAGCGATGAGCTGAACCACGCCTCGATCATCGACGGCGTCCGACTGTCGGTGGCTGCCTACAAGAAGTCCGAAGGCTGGGTTTACGGTCACAAGGACATGAATCAGCTTGAGGAGTGCCTGAAGAGGGCGAATGAGAAGGGCTTCGCCAAGAAGCTGATTATCACGGATGGCGTCTTCTCGATGGACGGCGATATCGCACCTTTGCCGGACATCGTGGCGTTAGCAGAAAAGTACGACGCGGTGGTCATGGTTGACGACGCCCACGCCAGCGGAGTCCTTGGAAAGAAGGGCGCTGGAACCGCATCGCACTTCGACCTGTACGGCCGAGTAGACATCCAGCTCGGAACGCTCAGCAAGGCTCTCGGCGTCATGGGCGGCTACATTGCAGGCTCGGCAAACCTGAAAGACTGGCTCATCAATCGAGGACGCCCATACCTTTTCAGCACCGGCCACCCTCCGATGGTCGCTGCAGCCCTGATCGCCGCGCTTGACATCATGGAAAACGATCCGACGCCGATGGAGCGACTTTGGGCAAACACCAAGTGGTGGAAAGAAGCACTGGCGGCAGAAGGCTTCGACACGATGGGGAGCGAAACCCCGATCACGCCGGTCTACGTCGGTGACGAAGGTGACGCACAGCGGATGGAGCGAATGCTTTGGGACGAAGGCGTCTATGCCCTCTCGATCCTCTATCCAACGGTCGCAAGGGGCAAAGCCCGCATCCGAACGATGCCTTCGGCAGCCCACACCCAGTCCGACCTCGAAGAGGCGTTAGAAGCCTTCAAGAGAGTTCGAGCCAAGTTGTAACATGGCCGACCACCGACTCCGGGCTACGAGGGAGAACCTACATGGGCACTTTTCTAATGCCTTGAGTCCAGTTCTCGAAATCGAACCCGGAGACACGGTGAGCTTCCAGTGTTTGGACGCTGGCTGGGGGCTTGAGCCTCACGATGGAATCCAAGTTGAGCGACGGACATTTCCAGACCGAGATACAGAGCTAGATGCAGGGCATGCCCTCACGGGTCCCATTGCGATCCGAGGAGCAAAGCCCGGGCAAGTTTTGAAAGTCGAGATTGAGGAAATCACCCTAGGAGAATGGGGAACGACCTACATTGGCGGCTGGAAATGTGATTGGAACGACCAGCTCGGCATCAGCGAACATGGAGCTTTCCATGTCTGGAGCTTTGATACCGCTGACGCGACGGCAACGAATCAGCACGGTCACACCGTCAAAACTCGCCCGTTCATGGGAATCTATGGAAATGCTCCTGGCACAGATGGCGTGCATTCCACCGTTCCTCCGCGCCGCGTAGGCGGCAACATTGATTGCAAGGAACTTGGAGCCGGAACAACGCTTTACCTCCCCATTGAGGTCGAGGGTGCGTTTTTCAGCACAGGTGACGGACATGCCACACAAGGCGACGGTGAAATCTGTGTCACAGCCATTGAAGCACCAATGCAGAGCGCCCGACTCAAGTTCGATCTGATCGACGGACTCAACCTTACTTTCCCGATCGCGAAGACCCCATCGGCATGGATTGCGCTCGCTTTCCATACCGACCTCGACGAGGCGGTCCGATTGGCTCTTGAATCAATCGTGAGCCTCATGACCCGCGAATACAATCTGTCCAGACTCGACGCAATCGGCCTGGCTAGCCTAACGGTCGATTTCCGCGTTACTCAGGTCGTTAATGAAGAGAAGGGAGTACACGCAGTACTCCCGTTAGATGCCATTAAGCTTGTCTAGGAATTACATCCAGTGAACTTCGGTGTCGCCATTTGCGACCTGAATCAGGTTGATCTGGCCGTCATGGTACATAGTGTGATTTGATACCCAAAGAGCCGCATGAGCCTTCGTCATGTGTGCGCCCCATGGAGTGGTGACCTGTGTCATCCAATCGTCTTCATTGATTGTGGCGATGGTCTCGCAGACAGTTTCGAAGCTTGCAGAAAGGTTAACTCTTGCTTCTGCCAACTCAGCATTGGGGCTGGGGGCTTGCATATCGGCGTAGGTCAACGTCTCACCTTTGAGCATCCGGCTGATCGACAAATTGAAGCCGGTCATCTCAATGATCAGAGCCAAAACGGTTCGGCACTTGTCATTGAGGCTATGAGCGCAGAGCTCTTCGGAGCTCGCGTCGAGGTCCTTGTTGAGAAGGTATGCCGACTCTTGAACGGCAGAGGTGAGGATGGTCGCAACTGTATTACTCATGAATTCCTTGTGAAATCAGCCAGTCGCTGATCATGCACTCAAAGTATGCGTTACGCCGTTCCTAATCGCTCTCCGCCTAACAAACTCTTAAACGGTAAACTCCCCACTTCGGATGAAGTTCCCCTACTCAATGCTCCGCGACTTTGTCGAGACTTCTCTCGACGCTCATCAAATTGGCGATCTGCTGACGATGGCGGGGTTTGAGCTTGAGGGGATCGAGGAAGTCGGCGACGAGTTTGTTTTGGATATCAAAGTGATGTCCAACCGGGGCGACGGGCTTTCGGTTTTTGGGCTTTCACGAGAGGTGCTTGCTAAAGATCTAAACTCAAAACCCACTGCACTGTACAGGGAAGCGGCTAACCGATTTGAGAACACGCCATGTCCTCCGACGTTCGCGCTTCCAAAAGACGCTGCTTCGATCGAGTCCCAGGATTGCCGCCGATTCGCGGTTCGAGGGTTCGAAGGAGTCATCGCCAACGCCCAAAGTCCGGCGGGAATGCAAAAGCGCCTTGACGCCTGCGGCATGCGGCCGATTTCTCTCTTGGTAGACCTTACCAACTACGTCATGCTTGAACTAGGGCAGCCGCTCCACGCCTTCGATAGAGCGAAGCTCACTGAAAGTCGCCTGGTTGTTCGACAAGCTAAGCCAGGTGAGAAACTAACAACTCTCAACGGTGATGAGCATGAGTTGGACGGCCAGATGATGATTTGTGACGGAGCCAAGCCCGTCGGAGTTCCCGGCGTCATGGGAGGGCTAGAGACTGAGGTAACAGATGTCACCAGTTCGCTGTTGCTTGAGAGTGCAAACTTCGTCAACAAGGTCGTTCGCAAAACTCGTAAGCAGCTCGGACTGAACACCGAGGCTTCTTACCGATTCGAGCGTTCAGTTGATCCCGATGGAGTGATTGCGGCGATGCGACGATTCACTCAGATGCTGATGCAGGTTCAGCCTAACATCCAAGTCTCTGAAGTCCTTGATCTGTATCCTCAACCTCCGAAGCCTGAAAAGGTAACGCTGAGGGTCGGACGAGCCTCGATGTTACTGGGCATGGAAATTGCCCCAGATCAGGCCGAGAACTACCTTTCGCGATTAGGCATGAGCGTGACCCGCCACGGTGAAAATCTCGAAGTCACGCCGCCATCCTGGCGACCGGACATCATGCGCGAGGAGGACCTCGTTGAGGAACTAGGGCGAGTGCACGGCTACGACCGTATTCCGGAGGCTCTTCCATTTGGTAGCACACCTATCGGTGGATCACGAGGAAAGGAACTGGTCAAAGATCGCTTCCGTGAGTCGCTTCTTCGGAGCGGCCTGACTCAAATCATTTCCCACTCGCTTCGGTCAGTCCACCCATTAGATGAGCCATGCGAAAGAGTTTCGCCGAGACAACCCGCGTCTCCTGAGCACGATACGCTTCGTTCGTCTCTTCTTCCCTGCCTTGCTGATGCTGCGCGGCGGAACGGTGGAAGGGACCTGCAGCTGTTCGAAATGGGCAAAGTGTTCTATCAACATGAAGGTCAGTTTGATGAAACCACTTATGCGGCGGTTCTTTGCCAGGGCAATCTGGTCCCACCTGAGAGGCAAGGTGAAAAGGTACCGCAGGTGGATTTCTTCAGCGTTAAGGCAATATTGGAGGACGCATTTGTCAACCTCGGAATTGCCGATCAACTCGAGTTCAAATCGTTTGATCCAGGCGAGGACAGGCGGTTCCACCCAACCCGAACTGCGGCAATCAATGTGGGGAACATCCAAGTCGGAACCCTTGCGCAGGTCCATCCGTTGGTCGCGAACGAGACGGGGCTAGAGCCAAATACGATCCTGGCCGAAGTCGCTCTCGACTGGCTAATAGACGCGGTTACACCACGGCTCAACATTAAGGGCATTAGCCGTAACCCGGCGACAAGAAGGGACATCGCGATTCTGGTAGATAAGTCCACAGAATTCAAGAAACTAGAATTGGCAATCAGGACCTCTGGCGGCGAACTGCTCGAAAAGTATTGGCTCTTTGATATCTTCGAGGGCGCAGGAATTCCCGAGGGCAAACACTCACTGGGAATCGGGCTTCAGTTCCGCAAGCATGGCGAGAACTTTACAGACGAGGAAGGGAACCAGGTGCGCGACTTGATCGTGGCGGAGCTTGCAAAACTCGGGGCGACACTGCGGTAACCAGAGCCTTCCAGAACTGCTCGCAGGCAAGCACCCCGAAAAGCGCTAGAAATGTGCTCGGCCAATAATGATAGTGCCCAAACTGGTGTAGGAATGCCATCGGCAAAAAAGCCACTGCGGCACAGTAAACAAGTATCGCGAGCGGCTTTCCTGCCGACTTTAGCCGCAACCAAAATGCGATGTTGGCTAGCCCAAAACTCGCGCTTGACCAAATGCCCGGTGTAAAGAGAATCAGCAGACCGGATGAGAGGGAAACCCCAACACTTTGTAACGACTGCGCGCCAGGAAAAACGTAGTTGAGCATTGAAATCAGCACCCCTGGGCCGGATCTAAACTGCTGAGACTGATAACCGCTGGGCTTGATCGGGATGAATTGCATTCTCACCACAACGTAACCAAATAGTAGCAACCAGAACGCAGTCTGCAGCGGAAACCGCGCCTGAATACCCTGCGTTCGGAGCCAGAATCCAAGTCCAAAGGTCACGAACGGAATCATCACTGCCTGCTCATAGGCACCCATCGCGAGAGCGGCTGATCCGATTGAGAGGGCAAACCATCCCCAAACCGACCGGGGTTCGAAGCTCTGTTGCCGCGATGAGCGGGTCGCCGGAACATCTGTAGAAGAAGGAGCCGGCTCAGGATTTCGACAAGCTCCAAGTCGCTCAAATCGAACGTAAGCCGCCATCGATACAAGGCAGAAGACCGTCATCGTTGTGGCAGTACGTCCAGGCAGCCAGCTCAATGTGTCGGACGAGAATTTAGGATCAATCACGATCAACAGACCCGGTACAAATATCGATGAAAATCCAACCAATACTTGATCCCATCGAACCCGTCGCTCGAGGATCATCCTCAGCACAACAAGGCTGATCACACCAGGCGTAATTACGTCCAGAAGCGGAATCTCGCGCCCGATCGTCCACAAGACAAACAGAGTTTGAGAAAGCAACGCCTTGCTCAATGACTGGGTCATTTCCCAGACCAACCAGAAAACGCCAAGCGCGCATAGACAACAGAGAATTGAATTGGTGAGTCCGAAAGCAGCCGCGTTACCCGGGTGCAAGTGCCAATCAAGCTCAAACACCAGAGTCGAGATCGGTCGGTAGAAGTGGTTTTCTAGCGGCCAATCGTGGTTGAACCAGCGCCAAGGGTTGTTGTACTCCCCTAGCTTCATGAGAAGGAAGCTCGTGTCCGAGTCCTGAAGGAGTCCCGGCCAAGTCGCCCTAGCGAGAAGAATGGGGACGCATAAAAGGAGCGCGACCAAAATGCCCATTCTTGCGTCCTTCATCTCACCGATTATGAAGCAATCGGGAACTCTAGGCGTCTTTAAAGAATAGACTTATGAACATGAAACAAACTCGTTGGTTCGTTCTTGCTGGCTTGGTCGTCGCCTCCATGGTTTTTGCCAAAGGTGGACCGGAGACGCTACAGGGTAAGGCGATGCCTGCTTTTTCGATGACGACTTTTGGTGGTCAAAAAATTACAAATGCATCTTTGAAGGGCAAACCATACATCCTGGACTTCTGGGCTACCTGGTGCGGACCATGCAAGGCGGCGTCACCGCTCATGCAAAAGCTCCATGCAACCTACGCATCAAAGGGACTCAAAGTCATTGGCGCCAACATGGGTGAAAGTGCGGGATCGATGAAAGAAGCCCTTGGCTATCCGAAGAAGCACAAATACACCTACACCTTTACGAAGGGCAATGATGGACTCGCCGGAAAGCTTGGTGTCGAGGGAATCCCATTGTTCATCTTTGTGGATAAGTCCGGCAAGGTCGCCGCAGTCAAAACAGGCTACGGCCCTGGCGCCGACGCTGATTTCGAAGCCACAGTCAAGAAACTTCTGTAAGTAGCTTCGGTTCAGTCAAAGGGGATGACCTCTAACAAGAGTGGGTCATCCCCTTCTAGGTTATGCCAAGGTAAACTTGTACTCAAAATGGACGAGCAACAGGTTCAAGACACCCTCACCAACGAACAGTCTGCCGAGCAAGTTGAAGGCGATCTTAACGCCATCTCGGATGCAGTTTCAAAACTAACTGAAGAGCGCGACCAGATTCAAGATCAACTGGTTCGTACGATGGCGGACTTCCAGAATTACAAGAAGCGCCAACAAGCCGAGCAGTCAATGGTTCGCCAATACGCGACCGAGTCGCTTATCATGACCCTCCTTCCCGCTCTCGACAATTTCTCAAGAGCAGTTAATGCTGCCGAAAACGGAGGATCGATGGAATCGCTCCTCACCGGTGTAAAGGCAATCGACAAGCAGCTGCGATTCATTCTGGAACAGCAAGGAGTTCAAGCTATGGTTTCGATTGGACAGCCTTTCGACGCCAATATGCACGAGGCGATTGGCACAGTTGCAACCGATGATTTCGAAGCAGATACCGTTGTCCAAGAGGTCGCAACTGGCTACAGAATGGGCGACAGAATCATTCGTCCTGCCACCGTGCGTGTCTCGGTGAAACCGTGAGCCGTAAGTTCTTTGGCACCGATGGAATTCGAGGAGTTGCGAACCAAAAGTTAACCGCCGAAATGGCACTGAGCCTCGGAATGGCCGCGGGTCGATATCTGATTGAGACAGGCGGCACGCGCCGCGTCGTGATTGGGCGAGACACACGAAAATCGGGTCCGATGCTTGGAATGGCCCTTGCCGCCGGATTCAATGCCGCGGGAGTCGATGTTGTTGCGGTTGGTGTTGCACCTACGCCTGCAGTCTCATTCGCTGCGCGCACAGGCGAGTTTGGACTGGGTGTCATCATTTCGGCTTCTCACAACCCATTTCCAGACAACGGCATTAAGCTCGTTGGGCATGATGGATGCAAGCTACGAGACGACGTTGAACTTCGAATCGAGCAACTGATGGAAGAGACCTTCGAGCGTCCCATCGCGGGTGGGGTCGGGTCGTTTACGCAATCTCCTGAGCTTCTTGGCGCTTACGCCGACATGCTTGTCGGCCTCATCCCAGGTGGTCTCGGCGGGATGAAGGTCGTCGTCGACGGCTCTCACGGAGCGGCTTACGCTCTCGGACCGGAGGTTCTCAGGCGGCTGGGTGCCGAAATCGTCGTCTGCGGCGACGCGCCCGACGGGGTGAACATCAACGAGTTTGGGGGTGCAACGAAGCCCGAAGTCGTCCAAGAGCTGACTAAGTCCAGCGGGTCGATGGTGGGAGTAGCATTCGACGGCGACGCAGATCGTGCGGTTTTCTCCGACGGTAAAGGTCGTCTCATCAATGGCGATCGCACGATTGGAATCTGGGCTGAGCATGCTCAGGACCAAGGGAAACTCCAGCCTGCGACTGTTGTCGGAACCGTGATGTCAAACGGCGGATTTGAGCACTACATGGCTCTCAAAGGCATTCATCTTGAACGAACTCCCGTTGGTGACAAGTATGTCGCCCAAAAGATCGCGGAAACCGCTGCACTGATCGGCGGAGAGCAGAGCGGACACATCATTTTCCCTAATCACGGCCCAACTGGCGATGGACTGATCACTTGTCTCGAACTCCTTCGCGTATTCAAGGAATCGGGTCGGGACGCCGCGAGTTACTATGACGCCTACGAGCCGTGGCCACAACTCCTCGTTAACATGGAGGTAGCCGACCGATCAACCTGGAACGACGGCGAACTTGTAATGTCCGCTCTCGAAACCGCCAGCAAGGACCTTGCAGGGCATGGTCGGATCAACGTCCGCGCCAGTGGCACCCAGCCAATCGTGCGGGTCATGGTTGAAGCCGATTCCTACGATCTCCGGGACCTCGTGGCGGCCAGCGTGGTCGGGGCAATCACGAAAGAAGCAGGCGGAAAGATATACAGCCGGGTAGATTTGACAAATGCTCTTGGCGATTGATGTCGGAAATAGCCACACGGTCTTCGGCCTTCATGACGGCGATCGCTGGGTGGATACGTGGCGGCACCGTACAAACATTGAATCTACCGAAGACGAACTCGCGGCTTGGTTAAAATCAATGTTTGACCTCGCCAAGCACCCTTTTGAGGTGCAATCCGCGGTTTGTGCGAGTGTGGTTCCGGGCATTGACCGGACTCTGAAACTACTCACCCGTAGCTACTTTAACGTTGATCTCAAATTCCTTACCGGTGCTGCTGCCCACGGGGTGCAGGTGGACTACGAGCCCCAATCGAGTGTCGGTGCCGATAGAATCGCTAACGCCTTGGGTGCACTCGCAATTCAGAATGGACCCATTGTGGTCGTTGACTTCGGTACCGCCACGACGTTCGACGTGATTGACTCGAGGAACATCTACATCGGCGGAGCGATCCTTGCTGGCCCGCTCACAAGCCTTAGCGCACTCGTCAAGAACACAGCTAAGCTCCCAGCGATTGATCTCAAAGCTCCCGAGAAGGCGATTGGCAAAAATACAAGCCACAGCATTGCTAGCGGAGTCATGTTTGGCTACGCCGGAGCGATTAACGAGTTGATTCGCAAGATCACCGAAGAGCTGGGCCAGAAGCCAGTCGTGATCTCCACAGGCGGACTAGGAGAGATTTTTACAGAACTGTGCGAGGGGATTGATTCGTATAACCCTATGCTAACCCTCGAGGGCCTCCGCCTCTTCGCCAACAAGTCATGATTGCCGCTGCCCTTGCCATGTCCTTAATGGACACCCCGAAGACTGAGGTGCGACCCTTCGAAATGGCTCTGAACCCGGTCAAGAAGTCGCCGTTGCGGTTTACCGAGAAGAACATCCCGTTTGAGTTTGAATGGATGACCGAGGGTCTTGCTCAAGCATGGAGTGCTTCGCCCGAGCAGCAGCTTCGATTCCGAGTGTTTGCTCAAGATCGGAAAGTCCACGGCGAACTGTCACCGCTCGTTACTCGAACGCTGTTGCGACTGTGGACATACAACTATAACGAGCTAAAAATTGATCACAAGCCGGACTATGCACGTAGCTGTGTTGACGTTTACCTCTGCTGGTCGGGACAACCTGGCGGGGAGCACCTTTTTGACGAGGATCCCCAGGCACCACGCGGAGGTTCAAGCAAAGTCAACACGATTTATATCTATGACCTGCCGACGTTCAAAGAGAAGATGGAGCAACTGCGCGAAGTAGCCCATGAGTACGGACATGCAACTCTGCCCGCTATCGGAGGTTACGATTACCCCGAATACTGGGCGAATGGCTTCCTCGGCGAGAAGCTGTTTCTCTCTGCGCTCTGCACGCGAAAGGACTACGACCCAGACCAGATGATGGGCGTCAGTCAGGCCGATTGCCAAGCCTGGGTCCGCGAAAAGGCTCGCCCCTTGATGTTCAAGGCCGCTCAGACATTTCCAACCGATGAGATGTTCAAAGGCAAAGGAGAGAGCTCCATGAACCAGTACATCGGCTACCTTCTGTGGGTTCAGTTCTGTTTTGAACCAAAAATCGTTAGCCGATTGATGAAGATCAACGGAGAGAAGGCATCCACCCTTCCCACGACGCTCAGGGAGTGCCTTGAAGATGTTATCAGCACTAACATCCCGATTCACAAAGAGTTGCAGGGCAAGTTGATTTGGCTTCCAGATTTACCAGGAACTTGGTCCGGATGCACGATTAAGCTCCGAAAGAAGGGCTTCGTAGGAATGGTTCCGACCAGCGGAACAATTAGATTGCGTCCTTAATTGTGAGCCGCGATTGATATGATTCCGTCGGGAGCAGTAGAGATCGAGTAGTCCTTCGACGGTAGAACGCTGGCAAGCATTGAGCCTGCATCTTCGCCTTTGACATCCCATTTCGTTGTTGCCTCCAACGTTGTTGCCGACATCTGGAGCGAGATGACTTTGTGGAACTTCGCCGACACGCCTTTAAGGAAGTCTGAGACTTTACCTTCGCCCTGAAGTTCGAATGCATTGGAGGAGCCAGGGACAACAATGTATTGATCGCCCTTGTCTCCAGTTACTTCAACCTGAAAAATCGCAGAGAGAGGCTCCTCGTTCAGAACCGGATAGGTCACGGAGTTGCCGTTGAGTTCGGCCTTGCGCAGAAGTTCACCAGTCCCGTAAAAAGTTGCGGTCAGAGTCTTGGGTCCACTCGCATTGTAAGTGAGCAACGCGTCCGAACCCTGCATCTCAAGTTCAATCGTGTCAAGGACTTTGGGGGCTTTCGCTGGAGCTGACGAGGACCCAAACATGCTTGCCTGAACTGGACCTTCGCTTCGATTCTTGACCGCCATCACTGACCCCACGATAGCAACCGTTGCAATCGCGCCGAAACCGAGTGACTTCGACCAGTTCATCAGAGAGAAAGCTGGCTTCGCTGTGACAGATGCCTCGAGCCGATCCGCGATCCGCGTAGAGAGGAAAGAAGGTACTTCGACAACTTCCTCCGGCATGATTGCCAAAGTTTCCATTGTCAAACAGAATGCTTCGTAATCCTGCTTGAGATCAAAATCGGTATCAAATCTCTTCTGAATTTGCTGGATCAGTCCAGCATCCAGAGAGCCTTCGTAAAGGGCGGAAAAATGTTCTTGTAGTCGTTCGCGGCTCATTGGAAATCGATCTCCAGGTTATGGTTAATGTGTGTTCTGACTCGACTAGACCTTAAATAGTTCCTCGTCTTGGCCAAGAATTTCTCGCAAGCTAATGCGCGCGCGGTTCAAGCGACTCTTTACAGTCCCAATTGGAAGATCAAGTGACTCTGAAATCTCCTCGTAAGACAGTTGCTCTGCATGGTACATGACAATCATGGACTTCTGAAACTCGGGCAATTGCGCTAGGGCTTTTTGGAGTAGGGCCTCGCGCTGGTTCCGCTCAACGAGCTCATCTGGCGTTCGACCTGGATCCTCAATTTCGCGAGTAACGTCTTCATCGTCTTGCTGGAATCCGGAGTCTAGACTAAGATTCCCTTTCCCCTTTTCGCGCTTGCGTTGATCGAGGTAGCAGTTTGTAATGATGCGGTAGAGCCACGTGGTGAATGCGGCATTTCCCTTGAAGTTTTTGAGCGCGTTGTTAATCCGAACAAAAGCGTCGGCGACCACGTCGGCTGCGATATCTGGGTTGCGGGTGAGGCGAAACGCGTACTGGTAAGCCCGATCT
>JARXAE010000013.1 GCA_029866005.1 Fimbriimonas sp.
CATCTACACCTGGGACATCGAAGACCGCGTTGATGCCGCCGGAAACTACCGCCCCGCTCCGGTTCCTCAGCAAGACGCTGAAGAAATCTGGCACACCGTTAAGTTCAAAAACGGCTCCGGAAAGCCTCTCACGACCGGTGCCGCCACCATCTTCAACAAAGGCGAGCTGATCGGCCAAACGATGATGAACTACATTCCCGCCGGCGGCGAAGTCTCACTGCGCATCAACAAAGCTCTCGACGTTCGGCCCGAGGCGAACGAAGAAGAAGTCTCCCGCGAGCGAGCCGCCATCCGCGACCAAAATAACTACCCCCGATGGGACCTCGTCACCGTCAAGGGCACCCTCGAAGTCACCAACTCACGAAAAGAGGAAGTTCAGCTGAACCTGGTGAAGCAATTCACCGGGGAACTCATCAGAGCCGACGGCGAACCCGCAGTGGTCAAAACCACGAAGGGACTCCGCCAAATGAACTCAACCGGAAAGCTCACTTGGAAGCCGAAGGTCAAACCCGCCGAAAAGCTCCACCTGGAGTACACCTACAAACTCTACGTCCCAGCGCAGTAGTCCTACAAGCCCCTCCCCTTTTCGCGAAGCTAAAGGGGGGAGGGGTTGGGGTGTGGGATCAACGCAAGTAAGAACTCGCGTGCGAAACATGACTCAAATCATGCGCCAAGATGATGTTCGCGTACGACTCAATCGTCACATCCCCCAGATCGGGGTGGTGAAACTTCTTCTGCCAATCCTCTGGCGAAATCCCCGTGAGAAAGTCAACCAAATCCCGACGGCGATTCTCGAAAACGTCCAGCTCGTGGTGCACGTCCCGAGTCGCGTAGTGCTTATCAGCCGCCCTTTGATCAGGATCCAACGAGACCACCGAGGCGCCCGGGGACTCGTGGGCAAGCCTCAATCGATCTAGGAACACGTCGTCGAAGTCCGCCAAATGCGCGATCAACTCGCGCAAGGTGAACCGCTCCGGGTCGGTTTTATCGTTGTAGTGGTCTGGTTTCACCTGATCCACGATGTTGACGAGCGTTTTTGGAGTGTTCTTAAGAGAACTCAGGTAGCCCTTCATAGTTGTCCCACCGTGTTTATAATCCTTAACCTCGCATTTCGCAAGAGGGTTTTGGAGTAGATTTCTCTTGTACCGAAAATTCTTTGCCCATGAACAATTCACTCTCTCGACGCGACCTCCTCGCGGCCTCGGCTGCGGTTGGTCTTAGTGCTACCGGGATGGGTTCAATGGGCGTAGAACAGGTTAGGAAACTGCCAAAAATGGAACCAAAACTCGTTCACGTCCCCACCGAAGCCGACATTGCCAAAGCCCTAAAGACCGCTTCCGCTGGCATCAGCGAAGCCACCCACAAAGCCCACCTCGGCCTCTGGCAAGGCTACGCAAACAAGACCAACGAGATCCGAAAGGCCCTCGCCGAGATGGAAATGGATGTGACGAAGGCAAACCAGATTTACTCACAAATCCGCGCCCTCAAGGTCAACTATGCATTCGCCTACGGCGGATACAAGAACCACAACGTCTACTTCGACACCATCGGCGGTAACGGCGGCCCCGCAACCGGAGACGTCGCGGGCCTGATCAACGAAGCGTACGGCTCCCACGAAGCCTGGGCAAAGGACCTCAAAACCACCGGAATCGGAGCCCGAGGCTGGGTCTACCTTGCTTACGATCACGACGAAGAGCGAGTATTCAACTTCATCGGCGACGCCCAAGACACCTTCCCGTCCTGGAACTCAACCCTGATCCTTGCCCTCGACGTCTACGAGCACGCCTACTTCCTCGACTTCCAAACCGCCCGAGCGAAGTACATTGATGCGTATCTCAACGTCATCGACTGGGACGCCGTCAACGCCCGACTCCACAAAGGCCTCGGCAAGTAATCAACAACTAGTCTAGAAAAGCGGCTTCGGAGCGACTTGCTTCGAGGCCGTTTTCTTGTCAGTCCTTCCCCGACTGTCCCGTCACGATCGGAACGTAACCCCGCTCCAGACCCTTTGGCGGCACCACCAACAGAGCTGGATCAAGGGAAACAAGTTTTCCGCCAGAGGGAGGAGGCATAAATGTGCGGTTGGGGGTCCACTGAGCGTGAACCTTCTCCACCAGCGCCTGGAGCTTCTCCTTCTTCTCCGCGCTCCATGCATACTGCTGGAACGAAGGCTGATCCACAAATCGGTACCAGGAGTAGGTCACCACGGACCCGTCGACAAGCTTCACCTTAAAGGGACCAGTTTTCGCCCCAGGTTTTACCCAAGCTCCTTTGCTCGGCGAAGTGTAGTTTTCACCTGTCTTAGCGAGCCGAAACTCTGCTGATTGCAACTTGGTCTCCTCAGGAACGTCTTTTTCCGGCACCGCAACCCGTTTGTCACCGACCTGTTTGTAATACTGGGGAAACCTCCCGCTCTTCGAGACCTGCGGTCCAAACCACTGGAGCCCCCAAACATTGCCCTCAAAGACCTTTGTGTCAAACGTCTTTTCAACCCCCTCCAATCGCTGACCTGCCTGGTCATATCGCGTCGTTCTCGTTGTCAACTTCGGCTTAAATGCGCTATTCAAATCAAACCGTCCTAGACATGCTGGCCCGCCATTTTTCCAAGATTTGAATTGATCAAACAGTGCCGATTTGGAATAGTAAGTGACATCTTGGACTAAGACTGACCGGCCCTCGCCGTCGACTGGAAACTGTAGACTTGGCAATTTCGAGTAAGTCGCGCCCGTTGCATCTTTACTATCAAATCGAGGCACCGTGTTGATCTCCATCGCACCTCCGCCCATAATCCCCGGTCGCGCATCGAGCCCTCTTCCGTAAAGGAAAGGATAGTCAAACAGCTTGCCGATTTTGCTCCAAGTCTCCGGGATGTAATAGGCAATCGGTCCTCGAAAGTTCTGAGCCGAGAGAAAGCAAGTCCAACTCTGATCGCCCGTTGGTGGATCGCCCGCATAAGCGTCCGTGAAAGGCAGCGCCATCCAGCTGTAACCCAAAAACTCCCCGTTTGGCTTGCCCTGAAATGGCAAGCCATCTGGTGGAATCAGAATCCGATTGCTCAGTTGAGCAATCCCGAGCTGGTTGTCAGGAAGCGCCGAGTTGCTGTAAAAGAAGGACCAGCCAGGGGAACCGACCTCATAGTCGTAGCACTGCGGAGTCGCGTTCATGCTGAACTTTGGCGGTCCATAGCGAAAGTGGTTTCTTGCCCAATATCCAAGTCCGCCCTCTACCGTTTGAAAAACCGAACTCCAAGTCGGGCCCCGCTCTTTCCACTGCCGGGCGAGTGTGCCCTCCGGTGCAAGTGGTTTATCCGTGTTATCTCGATTATCAGGCTGAATCCACGATCCCGGAAGACCGATCTGGAACCCCGCAAGCGGCTTATCCGTCAGGGGCCAAACCGCGGCATAAAACCCCATCCCCGCCGTAAAACCACCCTTCTCAGGTAGCGGCTCGTGCCCGAAGCTGATGTATCCATGAAGCCCATCGCCGTGCGAAGTCACTGGCGTCTGCAGCGCAGCTGATGAAGTCAAGATTGCAAGCGTGGCGGCGAGGAACATACGAGCAACGTTACCCGCGCCTCGACTGGCCCACGCTCCAAAATCTCACGGAAACTCGTCCCTTCTTCATGTTCGAAAAGCTGCGACAGTTCTTCGCGAGAAAGCTGTCCGTCGTCCCTTTCATCGAGTTTCCCGATACACCTCCTGAAGAAGGCGTCGTTGATGCACTGCTTGCGCTTGGCAAGCCTGGCATCATCTATCGAGAAACGGATCAAGCGACGAACTCATTCACCGGTGGATCGCCAAATCTTGGATCCGAATTCGCCTGGCCCGAGAAAAACGGCCGCCCGCTCGAATTCATCGGCCAACTCGACCTCGGGGCCATCGCGGAACTCCTGCACGACTCGCCATTGCCAACCACCGGCACATTATCGTTCTTCTACGAGCACAGTGAAGACGGACCTTGGGGCATTTACCCGGAAGATGCCGGAAGCTGGAAGGTTGTGTATTCAGAGGTTCACCAAGAGACCCCGTCGCCGATCGCAGCCTTCACTCGCATCCACCTCACACCAGAGAAAGTCAGCACTTATCCGGGTTACGAAAACCGGGCGGCGGCCCACATCAAGAACTTGGACTCATTGCTTGCAGAATGGGGAGATCACATCCCCCTCTACGAGGATGCCGCCGCCCAGGCCCTAGGCTTTGCCCACTCGATTCAAGCCGATACCATGGATGAGGAGTGTGCCATGATCGCCGCTGGCGTCTATGACGACGATCCCGATGTCTTTACTTCTCCGAAGACCGCCGCCGCCTGTGCATCCGCCTCAGATTGGGTTTTTCTCGCTCAGTTCAAATCCCGAGAGTCACAAGAGATCTGCTTCGGAGACTGTGGATTCATCTACTTCTGGATCCGCAAACAGGATCTGGAGATGCTCAACTTTGACAAAGCGTGGATGATCCTACAGTCTTTGTGAGCGAAGCAAGGTTGACAAAGTCCCGCTTTGGTCACCTATAAAGTGGTGGTCAACTTTCCAATAAAACACGGTCGCTCGACTCTGGGACGCGGATCTCGTGGCGTCGGGCTGGGCGAGAGACCGACTACCCAACCCTACCCAACTTTTGTGGAAAATCGATCAGAATTTGAACCTGAGCACCCAACAAAATGCGTTGCAGTTCTCTCAAAGAACAGCCGACAAACGGCGGGATTACGCCTCTTCCCAATCGTCAATGCTCGTTCCCATCTCGTACTTCGGAGCCGCCGACGCGCCACCAAACACCGACTCCAAGTCAGCCAAAGCAAGCAGAACCTCGCGAGGTCGTGGACCATCTTTTGCAGCAATAATTCCCCGCCCTTCCATCTCATCAAGTAACCGCGATGCCCGCTGGAAGCCGAGCCGGAACTTGCGCTGGATCATCGAAGTGGAAACTTGACCCGTCTCCACCGAGTACCGAACGACCTCCTCCCACATCGGATCAACCTCGCCACCAAAGTCGCCCGCCGCCTTAACCGGATCCGAAGCTTCAAACTCCGCCGGATCAAACGCATAGTTCGGAGCCTCCTGTTCGCGCCAGTGCTTGCAAATCGCCTCGATCTCACTCTCGGCAACGTAACAACCCTGCACCCGCATTGGCTTCGTCGCATCAATCGGCATGTAAAGCATGTCGCCGCGCCCGATCAGCGCCTCCGCGCCTTTCGAGTCGAGGATCGTACGAGAGTCAATCTGAGAAGCAACCGAGAAGGCAATTCGCGAAGGAATGTTCGCCTTAATCGTGCCGGTAATAACGTCCACCGAAGGCCGCTGGGTCGCAATGACAAGATGAATGCCAACTGCGCGTGCGAGCTGAGCAAGCCGAACAATCGAGCCTTCAACATCTTGCTTCGCCTGCATCATCAGGTCGGCAAGCTCGTCGATGATGACAACAATGTAAGGAAGCTTGTCGGCATACGACGCCTTCGCGTTCCAGCCGTCGATATTGCGAACTCCCTTCTCGGACAGCAGGTCATACCGCCGATCCATCTCGGCCCGAACCGCCATCAGCACACCTGGCGCCTCTTTGACATCCTTGATAACCGGGCACAGCAAGTGGGGAATCTGATCAAACAAGGTCAGCTCAACCCGCTTCGGGTCAATCATCACCAGCCGAAGATCCTTCGGCGTGTTTCGCATCAAAAGCGAAGTAATCAGCGTGGCAAGGCCAATCGACTTTCCGCTATTGGTCGCTCCAGCGATCAGCAGGTGAGGCATCTTTGTGAGGTCGGCATAACGGTTGACGCCCGCAACATCTTTGCCCAGCGCAACGCACAGCCGCGAAGGGTGATCCATGAACTCCTTCGATTCCACCAGCTCACGCAAGTTGACCATAGACGAAGTGGCATTAGGAATCTCAAGTCCAATCGCCGCCTTGCCCGGAATCGGAGCTTCGACCCGAACCATCGTCGCCGCCATGTCCATCGCAATGTTGTCGGCAAGCGAAACAATTCGAGCCACCCGGATTCCGGCGCCAAGTTGGATCTCATAGCGAGTAATCGTTGGGCCGGTAGCAACCTCGACAACGTTGGCATCAATACCAAACTGCTCCAGAGTCCCCTCGATGGTCTCGATGTTCTGCTGCATCTCCGACGCCGTTCGCTTTGGCTTTTCGGCTGGCTCATTGAGTGCCGAGATCGACGGAAGCTGATAGCCTTCCTTCGGCGTCGTCGATTCAATCGAGAACTCAGGCTTTGCCTTTTCAGGTCGAGGAGTGTCAGTGTGGTCGCGGATAATTGCTGCTCGCTTTACAGGGACATCTGCCGCAGGCTCGTCAACAAAGCCTTTAGGCAAGGACCTATTTCGCTGATCTTCTTCGTCTGGAATTCCAATAACGGCCTTTCCAGTCCGAGCTGCCTTTTGCGGAACCGAATCTTCTGCCTCGTAGAGTGGAAGTGCGGCTCGGTCCCGAAAATCTGTGTAGAGAGCGCGCAATGGTTTGTCGAGGCAAAGCACCGTCCCGATCAGGCCTGTCGCTAAGCAGGCAACAAACTTCCCGATCTCACCAAACATTGAGGAAAACAACGACGCCACGGCCGCACCGACATAGCCACCACCGAGAGCGATTTGCTTTGGATCGAAGTAATCAGCCCCCGTCGCCCGGGCGAATCCACCGAGCACGGCGCAGACCAGGAGCGAGACTCCAAGCGCAGGAATCCACGACCCGGCCTTTGAATGACCACGTAGATAGGTGTAGCCCAAAATAGCAAAAGCGATCGGCATCACCCAGGCTCCGCGTCCGAACAGCATCCCGAATGCATCGCGCATGAATCCGCCAACAACACCGGAGTTGCTCGACATCAACGCGACAACGCACAATGCTGAGAGCGTGAAGAAGCCGATTCCGACAATGTCGTAACGCCGATGGCTCTGCCTGCTCCCAGACCTAGATTGGGAGGAGGTCGCTTCCCTGCTTCTCGGCTTCCGTTTAGCCGGACTCGAACGCCGTTTTGCGCTCACTTTATTCTCACTTCGCACCATCCTTGTGCTCGCTGCATTTATTATAGACCTGTTTTCAAACGAGGCGCAGTTCAGCACGTTTGTGGCAAACTGCGATCATGCTTTCATCCCTCGCCTTTGTCTTTACAACTCAAGTATCGATTACCCCTGCTCACCGAATGGGAGAGGACTGGTGGAAGGCGCGGCATGAACGATGTGTCGAGCAAACCAAGCAGGGCGGTCATGAGCTGATCTTCATCGGCGACTCGATCACGCAGGGCTGGGAAGGTGGCGGGAAGGCGACGTGGGACAAATACTACGCTGGTCGTAAGGCGGCCAACTATGGTTTCAGCGGGGACCGAACCGAGCATGTTTTATGGCGGATGGAGAACGGCGAGATCGTTGGCGAGAAGCCAAAAGTCGCGGTGATGATGATTGGAACGAACAACATTGGACACGGCTCGTCAGACGCGGCGGCAACGGCGCTTGGTGTGAAGACGATCGTTGGCAAATTGCGCTCTGTGATGCCTTCAACAAAGATTCTGTTGCTCGGGATTTTTCCTCGAGGAGCGACTTCGAACGACAAAATGCGTGTTGATGTAGCATCGGCTACTTCTCAGTTTTCGACACTGGCCGATGGAAAGAACGTGTTTTTCCTGGACATCAGCCGGGCGTTCATGAGCCGTGACGGCGATCTTTGGATGGGCTTGATGCCCGACCTTCTACATCCCAATTCGGAAGGATATTGGATCTGGGCGAAGGCTATGGAACCGACTCTTAAAAAACTATTAGGAGAGTAAGTCTGTTGGCAACCGCGCTCGAACAATTCCTAGACGAGCGGCTGGTTTTGCGAATTGACCAGGGAACCCCTAAGTTGTCTGGAGACCACCTCGTCGTCTCAGCATCAATATGGGCACAGATGGACCGGATCGACTTGACCCTGAGTAGTGGTTCAGAACTTGTTGAAGTGATGTGCCGGTCTCGTCACTATGAGAAGTTTGATGATCCACAGAACCTCGCTCGAATTGCTCACTGGAAATCCATCTCGGTCAACTGCGGAATCAACGGAGAGTTTGTTGCCTTTGGCACACTTGAAGTCAGATTCTGACGAACCACTCGTGCAGGCGAGTGTCTGCGGTTAACTCTGGGTGGAAACTTGTGCCGAGGATACTGCCTTGTTTCACAGCGACAACTTTGTCTTGATACGTCGCAAGTGTCTCAACTTCATCACCCAGCGAAGTCACAATTGGAGCTCTAATGAAAACACCTAAAACAGGTTCATCAAGACCTTTCACCTCAACCGGCGCTTCGAACGAATGCACTTGGGCACCAAAGGCGTTCCTCTTGACCGTGATGTCGAGAAGACTCAAACTAAACTGCTCTCGGCCCTCAACCTGTTTAGCCAGCATGATCATGCCCATGCAAGTTCCCCAGATGGGCATTCCATCTTTTGCTCGCGCTTGAATAGCATCACCGAGGCCGTACCGCTTTAGGAGCAACCCGACCGTGGTGCTTTCCCCACCGGGGATAATCAAGCGGTCAATAGCCGCAAGGTCTTCGACGGTACGAACTTCGGATGTTTGCGGCGGACTATCGAGGCTTTGAAGAGAGCGGATGTGTTTTTCAAAATCGCCTTGAATCGCAAGAACTCCGACGTGCATGTACCCTTCAAGGTACCCTCATGGAGTGATCGAGATACACAGCGTTCCTTATGATCTGGGGGGCGCGCGACAAGGGAGTCGGCTCGGGCCAGATGCGTTGCGACTGGCGGGATTGGTGCCAACTTTGACCGAAGTTCTGGGCAAAGAAACCGTTTCGGTAGGCAAGCGAATCACCACGAACCTAGACGTTGAGCGAAGCGAGACAGGTCTGCCTTTTGTTGATCCACTGATGTCGGTTTTGGAGCCGTTGAAGACGGCTACTTTGGCTTCTTTGGAGGCCGGTCGATTGCCCTTGATGCTGGGTGGTGAGCACAGTCTGTCCGTGGGACCCATCTCAGCATGTCTGGAAAAGTTTGGCTCAGAGCTTGCCGTTTTTTGGATCGATGCTCATGCGGACATCAACACCCCCGGTGTGAGTCCGTCGCTCAATGTTCACGGGATGCCGCTCGCTCTGCTGAGTGGGGCTGGGAGCGGATCAAGCGATGAAGCGATCGATTCAGACTGGACTCGATTGCAAACAGTAGTTGGAACTACTAAACTGCCTTTGTCGCACGTTTCCTGGCTCGGATTGCGTGATGTTGACGAAGGAGAGCAGGAGCCTGTCGGACACGGCTTTCCAATTTCGATGCACCGAATAGACCGGCATGGCATCGTGGATGCATGGGAGAGAATTGTTCAACGAATTCGGGATTGTGGATGTAAGTACCTCTACGTTTCATTCGACGTGGACGTGATGGATCCAATACTAGCGCCCGGAACTGGCACCTCCGTTCGTGGGGGATTGACGTATCGTGAGGCTCACTTGCTCGCCGAGCTGATGCACGACACACTTGCCTCCCCGAATGCTCCATTCAAGCTCATCGGACTCGACCTCGTTGAGGTTTCTCCAATTCATGACACAAACAATCAGACCGCAACCGTCACCGTCGAATGGGTCGCCAGTTTGTTCGGTAAACGAATTTTGCGAGGTGCATTTTGAGCGTATCTATTGGGCAAAGAGTCATCGATCAAGAGGCACAAGCACTTGTCGCTTGTCGCGATTCGCTCGGTGAATCTTTTCGTTCGGCAACCGAATGGATTATAGGATGCACGGGCAGAGTGATTTGCTGTGGCATCGGCAAGTCAGGGCATATCGCCAACAAAACCGCGGCGACACTTGCTTCAACGGGTACGCCTTCGTTCTTTCTCCACGCAGCCGAGGCCGTCCACGGCGACCTTGGGATGGTGACTGACAAAGACATCGTTCTTCTCTACACCCACAGCGGTGAAACGGACGAACTTGTACGACTCTTCCCATCATTTAAATCGTCTGGAGCCCGAACAATTCTCATCACCGGACGACCAGGCTCTACCGCAGCCCGGTTGAGCGATCTGGTTCTTGACACTGGAGTAAGAGAAGAGGCTTGTCCGAATAATCTAGCCCCGACAACCAGCACGACCGTCATGCTTGCGCTCAGCGATGCACTCGCAATTGCTGTCATGGAGTCGCGTGGATTCGGCAAAGATGATTTCGCCAAATACCACCCGGCCGGTGCGCTAGGAAAGCGACTTCTGCTCACTGTCGAAAACGTCATGCGACCACTTACCGAAACCGCAACGGCAACGATGCATGATACGGTTTTGCAAGTCATGAAAGGTATCGCAACGGCCGGAGTTGGCGCAGCCTGCGTGCTGAATGAGCAGCATGAGCTACTTGGTTTTGTAACCGAAGGTGATCTTCGCCGTCACTTGCTCAAGACTCCGATCAACATCGAGGCAACTGTTGACGAGTTCATGACCAAGAATCCAGGCACCATCGAACCTGAGCTTCTTGCCATAGAGGCTCTGGAAGTATTCCAGAACTATCCTGTCAAAATCGGCGAACTGCCTGTTGTGCGCGGCGGAAAAGTTGTCGGTCTACTAATGCTCAAAGACCTTATGCGCTCGGGGATCGTCTGAACCTTAGGATGAGTTTGCAAGTTACGCGCTGGACGGTTGATTATGGCGAAGGGCAAGTTCGCGAAGTTCGCGTGCCGCATGCTTGGCGACAAGAAGTCGATGTGCGCTGGGAAGGTCCAGCGGTTTACAAGACGATCGTCGATGTCCCCGTGAGGGCCTGTAAGCTCAGGTTCCACGGCGTGTCATATTTTTGCGACGTAGAAATCGACGGACAAAAGATAGCAACTCACCAGGGAATCTGGGACGCCTTCGATGTAAGTCTGGAGGCTTACCGAGGAAAACGAGTCGAAATCGTTGTAAGAGTCACGAAGAACGGTGGTGAATCCCATCCGGTCACAGAAACCCTAGGCGGTTTCCTTCCCTACGTGTTCCACACCTTTGGTGGCATCTTTCGTCCGGTAGAGATTATCGATGAAAACACACCGCTGACCCACCGAGTCGGAAAATCTCGATACGACATCGCTATCCAAAGGCTTCTTTGCAATCGCTCTCCCCTCCAAATGCGAGGAATTCTCCACTGGGGTTGGTATCCGGAGACTGGCTCGCCGCATCCTACCAACGATATGATCGATCGTGAGATCGAGTACATCGAGTCGCTTGGTTTTAACACCGTCAAGTTCTGCCTCTGGCTCCCGCCGCATTACTACCTTGAGGCTCTTGAGAAAAAAGGACTCCACGCCTGGATAGAGCTACCTTTTTGGAAACCCTCGGCCAAAATGTTTGAGGATCCAGCGATCGAAAGAGAACTGGAAGCCATCGTCAGGCAATACGCACACCACCTCAACATCGCTGCCTGGACGGTAGGTTGCGAACTCAGTAATGGGCCGGTCGAATGGCGAGATCGTTGGACCAGAAAGATTGAAGCCATCACCGGATGCCCGGTCGTAAAAGATAACTCCGGCGGAGCCGAGATGTATGGAGGAGATCCAAGGGAGTTTGGCTCGTTCGAAGATTTCCACCCCTATGGTGAACTTCATCACTTCCCTGGGCTCTTCGATAGCTTCAGCTTGGGAGCAAGGACACACAAGCCAATTCTGTTAGGTGAAACAAACGACTACGACTTTCACCGTGACCTTGCTCAAGTCGCTGAAATCATGCCGTTTTGGGCTAGCGCGATGAGCGAGCTGAACGATCAGGGAGTTCGTTGGCAGTACGACATCCCCAAGTTCATCCATACCAACCGCTTTGCCCATGAGCCGGAACAGAGTGGTCACCAATCCCTCATGGTAGCCAGTCATGAGAAGGGACTATTCGTCAAGAAACTGGTCACGGAACAACTTAGGGCAAGGTCCGATTTTAATGGCTACGTCCTGACTGGACTGCGAGACACCCCGATTAGCAGTAGTGGAATCCTCACTGACTGGGCACGTCCCCGTTTCTCGCCATGCGAATTCAAAGACTGGAACGCCGACGAAGTCCTCTTCCTCATCCCCAGTCGAGATCCAATGTGGACTCGAGGAGGTAATCGCGTCGGATACCGCGATTTGTTTAACTATTTTGTCGACCAGCCGGTCCATATCAAACTTGGACTCGCTAGTCCCCATGGTACGAAAGGCGCACTTATTTGGAGGATTACGAAGCCAAGTGGCGAGGTTGTTCAGCAGGGCGTAGCCAAACAGGTGTCGGTTTCCGACGGGAGCCACGAGGTCGCCCAGGTCAATGTGGAAAGCCTCGTGTCGGGCGAATACGCTTTGGACGTGTCATTCGGCGAAGTCCACAATCGGTGGAAACTGCATGTTCACCCCCGTCCATCATTCGATGATGCCTTCCTCTTATGGCCCGACGACCGATACGACGGCGTCAAGTTCGGAACTGAAGGAGTCGGGATTGCGATCGGTTGGCGAGATTCCGTTTGGGCAAGAACCAAAGCTGGCCTGCCAACCGTCGTCCTCGTCGATGGCGAAGGAGGGAAGGCAGCACCGTTCTGGCGAGAATCAATCACCACACCGCAAGACCCTTGGGAGCAAGCTCTCGCCTACTGCCCCGATCAAGTACTCGATGTGAAGTGGCTTGAAAAAGGAGGAAAGCCGGAGTGGTTGCAGACGAGAGTCGACACCAGAACTTACGAGGAGGCACCTTATATCGCTCGAGTTGGACAGACGGTGCTGACCACCTATCGGCCTCACGGAGGACTCGGTTCACAACCCATCTACGCTAATGGAAATCCCGCCGGGCTCAGTCTGCTCGCCGATCTGATTCGCCTTGCTAAGGTCAGCTGAAGCCGATAACTTGACTCCGGGGGGATGATTCCATCCGAGCAGACACCATCTAGCTATCTTTCGAAATCAGGCTGTTTCCCGGATCAGCAGAGCTAAAAAAAAGTTCCCACCAAGCAATGCACGTGGCGGGAACAGTTCAGAAGCTTACTCAGCCTTTTTCTTTGCAGGAGCTTTCTTCTTCGGAGCATCTTCACCTGCTGGAGCGGCATCGGCTTTCTTTGCGGATGCTTTCTTAGCTGGCTTCGGTGCAGGAGCTTCTCCTTCAGTGATGTTTGCGTTCTCAATCAGGAAGTTGGTTACCTTCCGCGAGATTGCTCGGAACTGAAGTTCTTGGAGCGAGCCAGATTTCCGCATCGCCTCAAGCAACTCCATCGGCTCCATCTGATATTCCTGCGCCATGGCGAAGAGCTCTTCGTTCAGCTCGTCGTTGGTGATTGCCAGCTTCTCAGCGGAAAAGATTTCGCGGACGATCATTGCTCGCTCGACGTGTACCTTTGCCTGTTCGTGCCAAGCCTTGACCAGGTCATCGATGACCATGCCGTTCTCTGCCGCGTACTGCTCAAGTGACTTGCCTTGCTGAGCCTGTTGCTCAGCAATTTCGGTAAGCCGCTGGTTCGCCAGAGCCTCCCACATGTTATCGCTGACCGAGATTTCGGATGCCTCGCGAAGACTTTCAAGGAGTTGCTCTTGAAGCATGTCGTTCGACATTTGCTTCTTGGCCTCGACAATGCTGTCACGCATTCGAGTCTTCAGTTCTTCGACACTCTCGGTCTTCAGAGACTTGGCGAAAGACTCATCCAAAGCAGGAAGAGTAACCGCGCTGAGCGAGTTCAAAGTGACCTGAACCTTCATCTTTCGCCCGGCCCAGGTGGAGTCGCTGAAGGTGTCCGGGAAGGTGAGTTCCGCAGTCTTCATCTCTTCGGCGTTCATGCCTTTCAAAGCGTTGTCCAGCCCCTCAAAGGTCTGTCCAAGAACGACCATGAAGTTTTTCCCTTCACCGGTGTCGCCTTCTGGTTTGATGTTGACGACTCCATAGTCGCCTTCACCTGCGGAGCGATTGGTGATTGCTTCACGAGACGACTGTCGCTTCCGAAGCTCATCGATCTGGAACTCAACTTCTTCGTCAGTCACGTCGAGCGGCTGGCGGTTTGCTGTCAGACCCTTGTATTCCGAGAGCTTGATCTTCGGAGGCAACGGCACCTTTGCGGAGTACGAACCTGTGCTCGTATCGCGGTCGAGAGCGGTCATTTCAACCGAAGGCCGAACACCAGCATCAACGTCAAGCTTTTGCTCGGCGACTGCCTTGTCGTAGGTGCGTCGGATCAGCTCGTCGGCTGCCTGTCGATACAGCTCCTCGGGGTTGATGTACTTCTCAACCATCGCCTTTGGCGCGTGGCCAGGGCGGAAACCAGGGAGACGGATTTCTTTGGCAATCGACTTAACTGCCTTATCAAAGGCTTCCTTGACCTGTTCAGCGGAGCAAGCAATATTCAGCTTGACGGTACAAGGGTTCAAATCTTCTCGTGTGACTTGCATGATGGTGGGCGCAAACCTGTTGGGTTTTAGACCCTAAAGGGTACCTCGCCGAGGCCACTTGGTGCAGAGGTCTTGAAGTGCTTCCTGGATGGTCGGGAATCGGAAGGTGAATCCGTGATCAACAGATGCCGCGGGTATCGCCCTCGTGGAGTCTAGCAGCAGAGAGGCATCTGGCCCAATTGTGCCGCCCATTAAGCGCAGCAGCGGAGCAGGAACAGGTGGCGACCATGGACGACTTTCAGCCTTCCGTAGTTCGCTCATGAAATCTTGGTTCTTGACCGGATTCGGCGCCGTACCGTTGTAGATCCCTTCCCTTCTACTTTCGATCAGCCAACAAAACATGGTGACAAGATCCGCCAGATGAATCCAGCTGATGAATTGTTCGCCATCCCCTATCTGTCCGCCGAGAAGCGCCTTCGTCAGAGATTGGAGCTTGGGAAATGCTCCGCCTCCATGGGCGAGAACAACACCAATCCGAACGATGGATTTGGGGCAGGAAGCGGGATGATCGAGACACGCCCTTTCCCACTGGACGCTGGTCGCAGCCAAGAAGCCCTTGCCGGGAAGAGATTCCTCGGTGCAAACCTCGTCTGAACGATTCCCATAGAATCCGACTGCGGACGCGTTGATCCAATGCGGTGGTGCGACATTGTGGCAGGTCGTTTGAATCGCGTCACCGATGGCTCCAGTGGGTTCAAGTCGAGACTTCAGAATCTCTCGTCGGTTATCGCCCGTGAACTTGACGGAGATTGGGCTCCCGGCGAGGTTGACCACAGTTTGGCAGTCTAGAAGGTTTTCAGCCCATTCGCCGGAGTGGACACCATCCCAGACGATTCTGCCCTCCCCGGGCGATCGGGATAGCAACAGGACTTGATGACCGCGGTTAACGAGTTCAGCTGACAGCGCTGACCCAATCAGCCCGGTTCCGCCTGCGATGATGATCTTGCCCACAGGGGCATTCTACGCGGTTACGCTGCCCGACGTTGGGGACGATACATCCAACAGTCTCGCCCAGCTTGCTTTGCTGCGTACAGGAACGCGTCAGCGGTTTCGACGGTTTTGTCGACGTGCTGGAGCTGATCGTGAACTGCGATGCCAAGTGAAGCAGTTACTTTCAAACCTGGCTGGATGACCGACCAGTCGAACGACCGAATGTCTTCGGAGATTTGCTCAGCTGCAGCCGCGACTTCAGACTCCGAAGTAGCTTCAAAAGCCATGATGAACTCTTCACCACCCCATCGCCCAACATGGATAACACCGATGTTGCCGCACTTGAGGATTCCCGCAAAGGTTCGAATGACCTGATCGCCTATGCCGTGACCGTAAGTGTCGTTCACTCTTTTGAAGAAGTCGATATCGGTCAGTCCTATCGCAAACCCGCCGGGGTTCTTTGCCGCTAGAGAACTCAGCGCTTCTTCTGCACCACGACGATTTAAGACACCGCTCAGGCGGTCCATCTTTACTTCGACTTCCAGCTCACGGTTTCGTTCAACCAAGAACTGGTTCCTCATTCTCAGGACTTGCTGATCGAACTTGGCTTTCTGCACCTCGAACTTAGTATCTAGAATGTGCGCTCGTCGGCTGGTTTGACTGGCGTTGACTTCCCGAATCCGTTCCAAGGCCTCGCTCAGGAGTTCGTACGCATGATCGAATTCACCCACTCCAGCCGCGCCGGTAGCGGCGAATATCTGCAAGCGATCTAACGTCTTGATGCTGCCCTTCCGCTTTACGAAACTGATCGCACGACGGGCGTAGGTGTACAGCGACTCCCAGTCCTTAGCGGCTTCGTAGCAGTAGCACTGCGTCTCTAGGACCGCAATCTTTACTGGATCGACTCCTGTTTTTTCGGCAACCTCACTGATCGAAGCAAACTCCAACTCGTTGACGATCCCGGTTTCGAGCGTAAAGAGCTGTATGAGAAGGAGTTCACACAGGACTCGTGTCGATTCCTCAATCTCTGATCTGACAAGTGCCGATCTGAGGTGCCGACGAGCTTCGGCAATGTGTTCCTGGTAGGCGCCACCTGACCGATGGAGTTGGTGCGCCAACATTGTATGCGCGGAGGCAACGTTGTACTCACCCAGGCTAATGCTCGAGACACCACCACCAGACGCTAAGTTTTCGAGACCATAGCTAAAGGACCGAATAGCATCTTCGTAGCGTTCAAAGTTAAAAAAGGCGTTGCCCAGATTCATTTGAACCCGGCTGATCAAATCGACATCGTCCGCCTCGGTCGCGGTTTGGAGCGCCTCTTCAAGGAACTCGCAGGCTAACCCCATTTCTCCAGTTTCCAGCGAAATGATCCCGAGGTACATCTGCGCGATTCCCAGATATCGAGCGTTTCCGTCCTCATTTGCCTCTTTCAAGAAGATAAGTGCGATTCGATCAGCTTCCTCGACTTCGAGGTTCATGATATGCGAAAAACAATGATATCGACGCGCTTCCAACGCTGACTCAATCTCTCCAGAATCACGGTATCGCCGAGCAAGTTGAGCAAACTCTTTGGCAGCGGAACCTGGGTCGCTGGCCATTCTTAGGCGAGCGTTCTGGAGCGCGTTTGCGTTAACCGGTTCAGGGTTGTAGGACGACATTGTGCAGATTTCTCTGTACTTATCGGCAAAGCCCCTGGCAAAATTGAGGGGGTAGAAGCGGTTTAATCGATCATCCACTCGCTCTGGACTTTCTGTTCGATCCCCAAGTTTTGGAGCACCCTCGCAACGACGGTATCCGCCAGGTCATCTAGCGTTTGGGGATTGGTGTACCAAGCGGGACACGCAGGTAAGATCGTTGCGCCCGCTTCCGCGAGGGTCGTCATGTTACGTAGCATGATGAGGTTCCAGGGCATCTCTCTCGGCACAAGAATGAGTTTCCGCTTTTCTTTAAGACAGACGTCGGCGGCTCGAGTCGTCAAGTCATCGCTGATCCCGTTCGCGATTCGACCGGCAGTCCCCATGGAGCAAGGAATGATCACCATGCCATCGTGTCGAAAGGAGCCGCTCGCGGGAGGGGTGAAGTAGTTCTTCGAGTCCAAGAGTTTGATCTGCGGGACGTCTTCGCCGAGCCAGTCTTTGGTCGAGAAGCTTTCCGGGTCAAGAGTCACTCCAAGTTCAGTGTTGGCGACTTGGGGAGCTTGCCGGCTCAGGATCAGGTAGATCTCAGCGTAGTGCTTTGCCGCCTGCAACAGGAACCGCTTTGCGTAGATTGCGCCGCTTGCGCCTGTTACCGAAACCACTAGCCGACCCGTTGAGTTCATGCTCTAGAGTCTACGCCGATATACTGTTCGGATGCGTCATGGGGCTCCGGTTGAGTTGCTTGGAGAGGGCATTGTTCTGCAACGAACCGTTTGGAGTGATGCTGAGAGAGTGTTCGAAGCGATCCTAGAATCGAACGAAATCCTTTATCCACGAATGCGATGGGCGCTGCCAATTCCTTCATTTGAAAAGACGGCCGTCAGCTGCCACGACGCCGAGGAGCAGTGGGATCGCGGTGAGACCTTGAACTACACGATTTGGTCAGCCGATGGTGAGTGCCTTGGTCGTTGCAGCCTTCACCACATTGATTGGGGAGTGCCGAAGTTCGAGGTTGGTTATTGGGTGCGATCCTCGGCTCAGAGGAAAGGGATTGCTACGGAGGCGACTCGTTTAATTGCTTCCATGGCTTTTGAAGCGCTGGAGGCGAAACGAGTTTCGCTTTGGTGTGCGGTTGATAACGTAGGCAGCCGACGCGTGGCGGAGAAGCTGGGCTTTTTGCACGAAGGTCGCTTCAGAAACGACGAAGTGGATGCCCTTGGCCGTCCCGTCGATATGGAGATTTTTGCGTTAGTTCGCTAGAGATTTCAGCCTCAAGATAGCCTCGATTTCCCTTTCTCGGGTCATTCCGTACTTGCCCAATCCATCCTTCCCTTCAGCACGAACCCATGCCAGGGTGTCCGTAATGGTCTCCGCAATTGGACGCAAGTTCAACCCAGCCGACTGCGCTTTGGCGGGATCGTAGTTGAAGGTCTGGGAACCTGGCGGCAACGTGACGGGGAGGTCTTGCCAGAGCTTTACATCGACTTTTTCCAGCTCTTCGATGGAAGCAACGACCAAGTTATGCTCCCGTTCCGTCTGTCGCCGAATCTCGTCGATAACCTCGCCGAAGGTCACTCTTGGTCCTACGGCGTTCCAGAAGCCGTGCAACTTCTGCTCGGTGTTTGAAACCACGAAGGTAGCGAGATCGCGAGCATCGATTCCTTGGAAGCGCTCCTCGAACGTGTTGGGAACGAGAACTTCGTCGAATTGGTCCAGCCGCGCAACCCAATAGGGGAACCGGCCAGTGTGATCGTGGGGACCGATGATGATTCCGGGACGAATCATTGCGTGGTTATCTGAAAACGCTTCGCGGACGATGCGCTCACAGGTGACTTTAAGAGGACCGTAGTTCGCACCTGTCACTTCCGTCGCATCCATCTCACCTTCCGCAAACTGCCTAGTTTGCTCGTCGAAGGGTCCTTCGATCCCCTCCGTCTCGTAGATGCTGATGGTTGAGATAAACGTGTAGAAGTCGGTCTTGAGTTGGGCACTGGCGACAAGCTGGGACGGAAGATATCCGCTGACATCCACAACCGCGTCCCAATGGGTTGCCTTGGCCTTCTCAATGTCGGCGACTCGATCGCCAAGAATGTGCTTACACGTCGGAAACAGATCCGGATTCGTTTTGCCTCGGTGGAACAGAGTGACTTGGTGTTTTTTTGCCAAGAGTTCGTCAACGATCGCCCGACCGACAAACTGGGTTCCACCGAGAACAAGAATATTCATATTTGTAGTATGGAACTACGAGCTACTCGGCTGAGTGAGTTTCCCGCTACTCGTTCGCTTCACTACTGGGAGCAAGATTAGGCACTGCTGATCAGAACCAGTCTTTCCCACTAATAATCGACTCGTGGTACCACTGCTCGTCGGACTTGGTCAGATAGACGATTCCCTCAACGAGTGCGATGATGGACATGATTGGAAGGGCAATAAAGCAGGTACAGACAGTGACGAGGATAGAAGTCACGGCAGGTTTGGATTTGCCCATCATGAACTTATGGATGCCTAGCCATCCGAAGCCGAAAAAGCCAAGGACAATAGCGACGATTCCAATTGTCGTTCGTTGCGAAGGTGAAACACCGTTCATTTCAACAAGAGCATACGCTACACGGGCGCGCCGGGTTCAACCAGGACCATAAGTCCCTTCGCCGGGTACAATCACGGGGTTACACGCGCCATTTTTGGCGCAATGAGATTTGACCCGTGGCAGAAGAAAATAACGATCAGCTGAATACGACGATCGCTGTTGACATGGAGCTTGGTCGTTCCTACGTCAACTACGCGATGTCGGTTATCATCGCCCGAGCGCTCCCCGACGTTCGAGACGGAATGAAGCCGGTTCAACGCCGAATTCTTTACGCGATGCGCGGCCTTAACCTGACGCCTGCAAATGCGCACACGAAGTGCGCCAAGGTCACCGGTGAAACCACTGCTAACTTCCACCCCCACGGCAACGAAGTTGTTTATCCGACCCTTGTTCGAATGGCGCAGCCATGGTCGCTCCGCTATCCGCTGATCGACGGTCAAGGGAACTTCGGATCGGTCGACGGTGACTCTCCAGCTGCGATGCGATATACGGAGTGCCGACTTACCCCGATCGCAATGGAACTCCTCGAGGACCTTGATCGCGAGACGGTTGACTTCACGCCGAACTACCTTCAGTCCACCAACGAGCCGCTCGTTCTACCGGGTAAGTTCCCCCACCTACTCTGTAATGGAACGGAAGGTATTGCGGTCGGTATGGCGACCAAGCTTCCTCCGCACAACCTCACCGAGGTCTGTAACGGCATTCTTCATCGGATTGATAACCCGGAAAGCACGCTCGATGACATCATGGAGCACATTCCTGGTCCGGACTTCCCGACCTACGGGATCATCATGGGCACCAAGGGTCTGCGCGCGGCTTATGAGACCGGTCGCGGCTCGATCGTGATGCAAGCTAAGACTATGATTGAACCGGGCGATGCCGGTAAGTCTGTGATTGTCGTCACGGAAATTCCTTATCAGGTCAACAAGACGACCCTGATGAAGAACATCGCGACGATTGCTAAGGAGCGCAAGTTCGACGGAATCCTCAACGTTCAGGACTACTCCGACAAGCGCGGAATGCGGATGGAGATCGAAGTCCGCCGCGATGTTAATCCGAACAAGGCTCTTAACTACCTCCTTAAGCACACCGCTCTCCGAACCTCTTTCGGCTGTATTCTGCTTTCTCTCGTCGATGGCTCGCCGCGCACTGCGCCGCTGATGACGATGATTGATGAGTACATCAAGCACCGCCGCGATGTTATTCTTCGCCGAACCAAGTACGAGCTTTGCCGTGCACTTGAGGAAGTCCACGTTCTTGAGGGCTACCAAATTGCCCGCCGGTTCATGGACGAGGTCATCGCCCTCATCCGAAAGTCGCGAGATCCAGGTGTCGCCCGCGCCGAACTTGTCCGCGAGTTCGATATGTCGGCGTTCCAAGCCAACACAATCCTTGCCATGCCACTCCGCCAACTCACGATGATGGAGCAAGCGAAGTTGGAGGACGACTACAAAGCGGCTCTTCGAAAGACCCAGGATTTGCTCGACATATTGAACAGCGAAGCTCGACTAACCGCTGTTATGAAGACCGAAATCGTCACCATGCGCGACAAGCACGGCGACGAGCGACGCACCAAGATCCAGGCGCGAGAAGCTGGCGAGTTCACCGAAGAGGATCTGATCCCGGACGAGGAAGCGATCATCTCAATCTCGCGAGATGGCTACATCAAGCGAGTGAGTATCGACGCTTACCGCCAGCAGAAGCGTGGAGGAAAGGGCGTTAACAACACTCTCAAAGCCGATGACGAACCAGCGCACCTCTTCCAGATTTCGACTCACCACACGATCCTGTTCTTTACGGATCGCGGACGGGTTTATAAGCTCAAGGGCTACGAAATTCCGGAAAGCGGACGTTACGCTAAGGGAATGCCGGTCATCAACTACATCAGCATTGTTGGTGGAGAACGGGTGACGGCGACGGTGAGCGTTAAGGACCTGACGAGCGACGGATTCCTTGCGATGATCACCAAGGGAACCGGACCGAAGCATAACGCGGAAATCAAGCGTACTCCGCTCTCGGCTTTCGCAAATATCCGTAACAATGGCCTCATTGCCTTCGACAT
>JARXAE010000003.1 GCA_029866005.1 Fimbriimonas sp.
TGGATTTGGTTGGGGGGGGGGCGAATTAAATTGCGGTTTTTTGTTAGGGGGGGTTTGGTGTTATCAAAACGCCGGGTGGTCCGCCACGCTGCTGACCACCCTGACCGCGTTGTTGTCCTCCACCCTGACCCTGCTGAGCGGCAAAGCCGACCGCTAGGAGCCCAGCGATGGCAATGCCGGTCAACTTTACTGCTTCCATTCGTTCTCCGAAAGGCAGTGGTCGTGATTCTTGTCAGCATGGTGGAGGGCAGCGGTGAAGCCGCTCCGGGCCTCGCTGAGATCAATCTTTCCGTTTCCGTCGAAATCGAATTCTGATGCCTTCGCATCGGCAAACGCTTTGAAGGCTCCAACGAGTTCTCGCTTGGTCGCAAACATTGACCGAACGCGCTCTTCAACTTCGTGCAAGGTGATTTCATAATCCTTGTTCGCATCGAGAGAAACTGCGTTGGCAGCAAAAAACTCGCGCTCATCGCCTCCTCCACCACCACGACGCCCACCAGGACGTCGTTGACCTGGCCGGTAAGTTTCAACGACCTTGCTTCCGTCGGGTGAGACAAACTCGAATCGGTAGTTTCCATCGGTTTGGATTGAGTAGTTGACGTAATGTGTCTGACCGTTCAGTTCATAACCCAATGACCAACTTTTCTCCCCGAGCTTTTTGAACGTCGTCACTTTTGCGCCTCGCAAGGGAGGCAAAGCGGGGCGGACGGGCTGAGCGAAGGGCTGAGGGTCGACTTGGCCCCCAGCCTCGGTCACTTCGCCGTGGAATCCGCCGTTCAGATACGGATAGGCTTTGGTTGCGTGATAGTGATAGCCGCGATCCCTGGTCGTATGTCCATTAAACTGATCAAGGTCCTTGGGTGCTGAGCCCCCGGTGCAGGTGTACCCATGAATCGCATAGCCATCTAGAGCGTACGCAACTGGCAAATCGTTCCCGAGTTTGGCCTGGAGGTGAAGGGGCGCGATGTGATAGTGGTAGTCGTCCCCACGGCCGCTGTGTCCGCCGAACTTGTCGAGTTCGCCCGCGACGAGGGTATCGGTTCGTCCATCGTTTTTGATGGGGTTAAAGATGGGAACTCCGTTGGCGGCGATGGCAATCGCACCTCGGAAGAACCCGGTTTTTGCTGAGAGTGGGTTTGCGGCGGGCTTGGGAAAGAGCGGAAAGCTCCAAGCGTTGGAGCCCGTGTACTTCTGCGGGATGGCCACTTGCTGTTGCCATGCGATGATTCCGGCCATGAGCTCGTGGTCGGGCATTCCGTCAGATTCAATGTAGAACTTCGATGCATCGGCGTGCGTTTTGACACCGGGGGCAAACGGGGCGAAGCTCTTCGTGATCTCAGCGGCCCTCTTGGCTGCATCCGTTTGGTTCAGAGCGGCAAGGCTGATGACAGCCAGTGCCGAAACACCGAGGAGTGGGATCGGTTTCATCTGTTCACCTTTGGTTTAACATCGTAGCTGTAGGCGACCTCGCCATGCTTTCTTCCATTCGTCTCTGCTGCGGGAAGCCAGGACCGGAGGAATTCAACCTTGGCCTTTTCCGGACCAACCGTAACCTTGACCAATCCGGAGCCGACGATCTTGTCACCAACCGTGTAGGCATCGCCGTTGATGAGTTTTTCAGTCACGTCGGATGGGCATGGGCAGGATTGGTAGATCACCCCATCCAGTTCCTGCTTGCAGAAGATATGGTCGTGTCCCTGGAAGAAGATACTGACTCCGGTTTTGACGAATAGCTGATGAATCGGTATCTCCCAGCCGGGGCGCTTGCTTGCAATGCTCTTCGCGTCACCCCACTCGAAGGAGGTTGCTCGCTCGACGGCACCGCGCCCGGTCCCCATGACATGGTGGGCGAAGACGAACTTGTACTTCGCTTTGCTGGTTTCCAGTGTCTTTTTGAGCCACTTGTACTGAGTGTCACCCAGCGTTATGCCCCACATGTCTCGGCGCTTTTGCCCTCCGTCAGCGCGATTGTCAACCGCATCTTCAGAGTGCCAATAGGGGTCGATTGTGACGTAGAGGGCATCGCCCCAAGTCCAGGCAAAGTAGTTTCGAAGAAGACCGATGTGCTCAATCGGCTCGGGATTCCCGGTGAAGAAACTGTCGGGAGCCGGGTTGACGAAGTTGCGATTTCGGGCGTTTTGGGCGAGAACTCCCAGGCTGTTGGGGGTGCCATCCAGGTTTGCTTTGGCGGCCTGTTCATGATTTCCGTTCACGAGGTAAATCGGAGCTTGCTTGCCGATAAGCCCCATGTAAGGAACCTGCTTGGTGTAGCAATACTCTACAGCTTCGGGCGTCTTGGTTTGGAGGGTGTCCACGCTGAAATCGTCGCCAAGCATAATGAAGAAGTCGGGGTTGTAGCTGGCTGCCGTTTGGTAGGTCTTCTCGTAGAGACTGGGGTCGTTCATTTTGCCCATTCGCTCGGGGTGGGAATCACCTTGAACGAAGACCGTATAGGTTGATCCCGCTACTCGGGCGGTTTGAAATCGGTATTGGGGACCAGTTTTTTTCTCGCCACTTTCGGTGTACTTGAGCGAGTAAGTGTAGGACGTGTTTGGCTTGAGGCCCGTGATGGTGAGTTGTGTCGGAGTGCCTTTCTTGAAGGCTTGGGAAGAAGTTTTGCCGGTTGGCGATCCTCCTTCGGGGCCGTATTCAATGTAGCCTTCGAAGTCCATTCCGGGGTGGATAGCCATTGAAATCTGTTTGTCCTCACCATTTCCGAGGATGATGCTTGCAACTGGCCAGGCAGCTTTCGCGGGGGGATAGATGCGATTCCGCCCTTGTCCTTGACCCCGTTTTTGGCCTCCACCACCTTGGCCCTGTTGAGGAAGTAGTGCAAACGATCCCGCTACGAACAGTGCGGCAAAACCCGCGATGATCAGCTTTGATTTCCCGCTCATTTCCTTAGCCTAACGGTTTATCACCAGGCGGGTTTAGAAGAAGTTGTTTGGAAATCATTTGGATTCTTCCGCGGCCCGAGAATTGACCGCATTTTTACGATGTTTTTCGAGGCGACAACCGATAATTAAAGCAAGAACCTCTTTGCTGAGGAATGGGAATTCTATGAACAAATCGCCTTTCATTCTTGGTCTCGCAGCTCTCTTGATCGCGGGTTGTGCGGGCTCGGCCACGCTTTCGGGTTTGACTGACCCGGTTACCAATGCTATTCAAGGGCAGGCGGCTCTGGATGCGGCGCTCGGACTTCCCGCTTCGAGCGATCCAACTCAGCAGTTGAGCGACGCGGTTTACAAGCTAAATACGGCTTACAGTCAGCAGCCGACGCCGACCCGGGCGGCGGGATTTGCGGTGGCTTCGACGGCAAAGCTGGCAAACGATTTAGCAACCTTGTTTGGAACCGAGATTAGTCGAAGCGGCAAGACAATCTCTAACCCGACGGTTCGGAAGATTGTTGGACTTCTGGCTCCTTGGAAGCGAGAGGACGAGCTTTCCGGTTCATTCAGCCCAGTTTCGATTTTGACCGATTCGATTTCCGAGCCCGCCGAGACTTCCCGGGCGTATCCGGATGACCCAACTCCTGTTCAGGTGAAAACGGCTCTTGAGGCAACTCTCAGAGACCTCGCCCGAATCGTCGACATTTTGACCGACGCCAATATCGATGCAATTGATGCGGCCAACTTCACCATCATTGACCCGAAAGGCACTGGGGGAGCACGAGTCAGGATCGGGAAGGCTGACCTTTTGATTCTTCGGGCTAATGCCGAGCTGGTTTGCTCTTATCTCAACTTTGCGTTGGGTTATGACATTACATTTAGCTCATCAAACTTTGATTCGAGCCGTACGTTGGCCACTGAGTTCGCGGCGGATGTGACGTCTGGAGCAACGGTTCCAGCATCACGGCTCCTTCCGCCTGCCCCGTTCCTTGGGTTGGCGAGCAATGGAGTTGCTAGCATCACTTCGGCGAAGGCGAATCTTGCAGCTGCGAGTGCTGATCTTGGAGCGGCAGCGACGAACATCATTGCACGAGGTGCTTCGACGGGATCTCCACGATGGTTCGCCGAAGCGATCAACCTTCCCGCAAGCGACCTTTCGAATGTTTCGACTGAAGTGAACAACTACTTGACGACCACGACGAATGTGACGATTGGCGGCACTTCAACGGGAGTTACGGTTGGCAACTTCCTCACGAATCCGACGGCACTTCGCGGGTACTTGCCCAGCTTCACCGTCACATCGGCAGGTGGGAACTATACGTTCACTCCGGTTGAAGGAAGCTACGACGATAACTTTGGCAACCTATTCTCGACGGGTGTTCGGTACAAGGTTGTGACCCTGAGCGGGTCAAAGAATCGGCTCGACCTTCTTGCAGAGTTCTTGAATAACCTGCAGGGCAAGTAAGGCCCTTATTGAATCCCCTCTCGACTTGGGTCGAGAGGGGATTTTTGTGTTTAGCTGAGCTTGCCGGTCCAACGGATTCCGTTGTAGATGACCTTGAGGACGTTGTCCAGCTTGTAGGTTGGGTACGTTTCGTGTCCGGGGCGGAAGTAGAAGACTCGGCCGATTCCTTCGCCTTGTCCGACGCCTTTGCCGGGGCCGGAGGTGAACTCGGGGTCGATTCCATTTCCGACGGTCCAGACCAGGCCGCAGGGGAAGGTTTCGTTTCCGACGCTGAAGAGGGATTGGAAGATCATCTGCTCGGCGGGAGGCACATCGAACGGTGAGCCGTACATCTCTTCGGCTTCGATGACGAAGTCTTCGATGCCTTGGGCGATGGGGTGCCATGGGGCACAGACTCGGATCGTCTCGCGGTCGTCGGCCTCGCGCCAGCCGCCTTTGAGGTGTCCGGTGCAGCCGAGGACGGCTTTAAAGGTCTTGCTATAGTGGCCCGAGTGGAGGCACACGAAGCCCATTCCCTTCTCGTGGACTTGGGCTTTGACCATCTCGGCGATTTCGTCGTTGACTTCGCCGTGGCGGGCGTGGCCCCACCAGACGAGGACGTCGGTGTTGTCGAGGACTTCTTTGGTGATGCCTTGGTTCTCTTCGTCGAGGTTGGCGACTTTAATCTCGAGTTCTGCGCTTGCGTCGAGGGCATCGACTCCAGCTTTGATCGCTCCGTTGAGGCTGTCGGGATAGATTTCGAAGGAACGGTGCTGGGGGTTTTCATCCCAGATCAGGACTCGGAGTTTGTTGGACATCGGATTAGATTATGGAACGTTTGCGGTTTGAGGTTGGCGAAGTGCGGAGAGAACTGCGACGGTTTTTGGTGGGGAACTAGGTTCAACTCCTTCATTTTTCTGCGTTCTTGGTGGGGACAAGTGGGGACAAATTGGCGGTTCCTCATCCTGCCCGATGCCACACCCCACCCAAGACGCCACTGATTCCGCCGCATTCGCTCTGGAACCAGTGTCGCCTTGGGACCCGCGCCCCACGGTTGAGATCCCCGTAGAGGAGGTGCGAGGATGCTGAAGTGCTCTATTCATGCGAGGGTGAAAGTGTTTCCAACTTTTCGGACGTGTCCGGTGGCCATGAGAATTGCAAGGCGTTTATAGCTACGCTTTGCGGTGAGTCCGGTTTGGACGACAAGTTCTGAAACGGTCTTTGATCCAGATTTGAGAGCCTTCAGGATTGGTTTGGTGCTTTCGTCTTGGGGATGCATGTCGGTTAGCGGATCGAGGAGATGTGGTTTGAATGTGGTTTCGTCGGTGCTTGCGAGGTAGCGGGTTTGGGTGGCGTTTGCGCCTCTGCCGAAGGACTGCCATTTGATGATGCGGCAGTGTTCTCTTTGCTGGTAGGTCATCAGGATGGTTTGGCTGACGGCGGCTTGGAGTTGGGTGTGGTCGGCGATTCTGGTTCCGTAGGCGTTGGTGTGGTGGATGATGATGATTCGTCCGGCTCGTTCTGAGATTCTCTTGAGGGGGTTGAGGAGTTTTCTCATGGCGCGGGCGTCGTTGGTTCTGGCGTCGAGGAGGGCGGCGTGGAATGAGTCGATGATGACGGTTGCGTCGCCTCGGTGCTGGATGAGGAAGTCTTCGATTTCGATATGGGCGGCCTTGGTATTGATGGGTTCCATTTCGGTGGTGAGGAAGATGGGGGTTTTGTCGGTGATGTCTCTGTGCTTGGCGAAGGCTTCGCTGATTTCTCTGGGTGAGTCGTCGAAGCTGATGTAGCCGACGGATTGTTTCTTGGTCTTTTGTCCGGCAAAGGGTTTTCCGGTGGCGATTGCTTTGGCGAGCGCGATTGCGATGGTGGTCTTTCCGATCTTGGGTTGTCCGGCGAGGACGATGAGGCTGTTTTGGGGGAAGATGTCTTCGTCGAGGGGGATCCGGTTGTGGCGGGGGGCCTTGATCTGATGGAAGGATGAGTAGGGTTTGGATTTGAACGTCCGGGGGTTCGGGATGACTTGGCTCCTTGGCAGGTAGCCGAAGCAGGTTCCTGAGTCGATGAGTTCGTCTTGGTCTTTACGGTGCGCGGCCTCTTCTTCTTCTTCGGGGTCGAAGTTGTAGAGTGGGTGGTTTGGATCGTCGGCGTAGTGGTCGCGGGACCAGAAGTCGGGGGCGTTATTGTCGTCGATGAAGCGCATTCATCTAATAGTCATTTCAGGCGGGGATTGTCAACCTGGTTTTGTGCATTTGGCTTGTCGTAACTCCTTGATTGGATCAGGGGAACCGCAGGGTCGGCATGGATACTTGGGGGTAGCAGTTTCGTTTAGAGACACACAGACCCTCGGCCCCGCCAAGGGTCTGGTAAACCTCTACGACCAATCAATGAAATACGCTCTTAGCCAGTACAATATAGATTGTAAGTTTATATACACCTGGCTAACCTACGAAGCAAACCGAGGGGGAGTTCATTGTGCAACGAACAACTTTAAACTGCCCTTTACAGCCTTTCCGTACTATTTATTGCCGGGAGCAAATCAATGAAAAAACCACTTGCCCCTTTCGTTTTAGCAATCGTTTGGGTGTTGTCAGCAACCTCATACGCTCAACAAGATGCAGATGAGTCGACGGCAGTAATCCTCAAATATCAAGCATACGGTCGGTCGCATTCGCTGCAATTGGCGCAGTTTGAGTCAAAATTAACCCAACATTTGATCCAGCGGAGGAGTGCTGGACCAGATACCGCACCAGACTTGTGGCTCAGGTCTTTGTGGGATTTGAACGGCAACGAGCTAAAGGCTTTGTTAGCACAAAATCTAAAAGCACCACTAGCTAGCGTCGGAAAAGGGAAAATGAGCGGGGGCAAGCTTTTTGCGGAATGCATCAGATTGGCTGATCGACATTTCTGGGATGAAGAGTTGAAGACGATCGCTCGAAAGCGAGTCGAGTGGGCAATTTTGGACAAGTCTACGTTCGATGGCTCTCTGGTGAATCTCATTATTCTCCGCGGAAATCGCGAAGGATATCTGGAGCCAATGGGTGTTCCCGATATCGAATGGATAGTTTCTTTTGACCGACATTTCGAGGGACTTTTAGCGAAGACCCCTCCGGCTCAAGAACTGGTCGTTCGCGTCCGTGGAACAAGAAGAGACATCAATGGACAGATGGAACTCATGGTCGGACCCGGCGATGACTATGCTCCTCGCCTCAAGAAAGCGATCCGTGACTACTACATCAAAGCAAATGTGGCCGACAAGGCCAGCGTGATGCGGCTGTTTAAGAGCCGCCGGTTTGACCCTAGTGTCAGCGAGGGTGGCTGAGATAAGGACCGACGCCACAATTCTTTGGCATTGTGGATTTGGATGAAGCCTGGATTGCCATATCTGCGTATATGGCTGAAATCCTGAGATGATCCGTGCTCGTTCGCCATTGTTTCCGCTGACTTATCTTCTCGCATGCGTGTTTGGCGTAGGTGTTGGCGTTTGGCAATTGGGTGAAGCTCGACTGGCGACGATGGGTTTGGTGTTCGTAGCGCTTTCACTTCCTTTGCTGCTGCTCATCGCGGTTATTGAGTGGCGGATTTATCATGGTTGGGAGCCGTTTTGGTTGCGGCGCTTTTATCCCGAGGCGAGAGTAGTTGGGAAGTACCGGGATGAGTCGGATTTGCCGGGGCATCAGCGGGTGGAGATGGAGTTCCGAGATGGGCGGCGGCAGTGGTTCATTCTTGATCTGGATGAGATTGGGCTCTGCGATAAGGGGGATTTGGTGCATCTTTGGGCGATTGGGAAACACGTTTCGCACATTGTGGTGATCGAGGCGGGCAAGGCTCCGGCGGGGACTTGGGGACTTTCGGAAGACTCGGGAGATGGATGCGCTCAGTTCTTTATGTGGGTATTGCCGGTAGTCAGTACGGTTGTCGCTGGTGCAGGCATGGGATTGTTGAGCCGTTCGGCGACTTCACCTTTGGTTGGCTGGGGGATGGTTGGCGGCGGTTTGATGGTTGCGCTTCTGCTAGGAGTGGTTTGGATCCGGGGGTGGGGAATCTCGCGTGGTTTGATCACCGATCCGGCGGGGGAAGTAGGAGGTGAGGCAGGGTGTTGCTTATTGGAGTTGCTCCTTCATTTCCCTTATTGGTTTTGGTAGGCCCTCCCACAGATAGAATTGGAATTGAAACATGATTCGCGCTCGCTCGCCGCTGTTTGGACTGACTTATCTCTTTGCGATCCTCCTGGGCTTCGGGATGGCTTGGTTGTACTTCACGCGGATTGATCCATCTGTCGCGTTGGAGCGGTGGGTCAAGACTCCCCGGTTTGGGTTGTTTCGAGATATTGGGTGGGCATTGACCATTTTGGGATCAGGGGGGTTGGTCATCGTCGGCTTCATCGAGTTTCGGATCGTGCGGGGGTGGGAACCGAGATGGTTGCGACGGTTTATTCCTGGCTGCGTGGTTGTGGACATCTATAAGCACGGATCGGACCCGAAGGAGCATCGGCGCATCGAGGTTCAGTCTCCGCACGGGTGGGCGAATTGGTACATCTTGGATTCGGAGGAGACTGGACTCTGCAAGGTTGGGGATACGGTGCATGTTTGGGCGATTGGGAAGCATGTGGCACACATCACGGTGATTGAGCCATCGGCGATCGTGTATTCGCCAAAGACTCGTCTTGCGGGGTGGGGTCGTACGATTGAGCAGTCGCAGGGCGGGTGTGCTTGGATGGTGATGGCTTTAGCTCCTTTGCTCGGAGGAGGGTTGGTGGGGAAGGGACTTGAGCACCTGATATTCGCGGAGGCGATTTTTAGCGAAAGACGTCGATTTAGGGCAGGTGTTCCTCGGCTTGCGACAGGTTTCGAGGCGCAGTTCGTCGGGGTTGTACTCCTTGTGGCGGGCTTGGCATTGCTCGGCTACGTGTTGCATCGGTGGCTCACCGGATGGGATGATGAGGAGCTCAACTCATTGATGGAGTCCTCGCTGACTTCCTCTCGCTATCGTCGCAGCTGGTGGTCTTAGCTACTCTTTATCAACTATGCCGAGGGGGAAATCCCGGTTGGGGATGTGTTCTGTGCTCCAGACTTTCTTGGCTCGTTCGATGAGGTCTTGTCGAGTGCTGGATAGGTTGTTCTTTTCGGATGGGTCGGCTTCGAGGTCGTAGACTTCGATCTTTTCGGGGTTCTTTTTGAGGTCAGGGCGGATGACTTTGAGGTTATTGAACCAGACGGCTTGCATTGCACTGGCTTCGGGGTATTCGACGTAGATGAAGTCGCGCTTCTTTGGCGCTTTGCCGAGGAGGGCGGAGGCGTAGCTGACGCCGTCGGTTTTGGGGGCTTTCGTGCCGCAGAGTTCACTGAGCGAGGCGAGGGTATCGTAGGCGACGAAGGGTTGGGAGATTATTTTTCCGGCGGGGATGACGCCAGGGCACCAGGCGATGAAGGGTTCGCGGATTCCGCCTTCGTAGAGGGACATCTTTTTGCCTCTTAGTCCGCCATTGGAGTTGAAGAATTCGGTGTCGACGCCGCCATTGAAGGTTGCTCCGTTGTCGCTGGTGAAACAGATCACGGTTCTATCGGCGATGCCTTGGTCTTCGATCGTCTTTCTCAGTTGCCCTACTGTCCAGTCTAGGTAGGCGATCATCGCGGCGTAGGTGGCGCGGGGGCGGGGGTTTGGGAGGTAGCCGTTCGCGCCGAGGTAGGGTTTGGAATCCCATTCGGTTGGGAATTTTTTGATCCACTCAGGTGGAGCTTGGAGCGCGGCGTGAGGGATGGTCGTTGCGTAGTAGATGAAGAATGGGTTTGCCTTGTTCTTCTTGATGAAACTCTGGGCATTGTCGAGGATTTTGGCGTGGGCGAAATCGTTGCCGTTGTATTTGGCGTTCCATTCGTCGAGGTCCGTTGGGACGGATTCAGCCTTTTGGTGGGCGTTGCCGCCGACGTTGTCCAATAGATCGGGTTGGTGGTTGTTCCAGAGATACTTTGGATAATGGTTGTGGGCTCGACGCTGGCAGAGATAGCCGTAGAAAGTGTCGAAGCCGTGGTCCATCGGAGTTTCGCCGGACTGGGGTCCGCCGAGTCCCCATTTGCCGAAGATGGCGGTTTGGTAGCCGGCGGATTTGAGGTTTTCGGCGATGGTCGTGGTGCTTGCCGGGAGGGGCATTTGGCCCTCGGGATCGTTTGGTCCGAAGCCTCCTTTTTCTTTGTTACCTCTGATTGGAGAGTGGCCCTGATGGAGACCAGTCATCAGTGAGGCGCGGGTGGGGGCGCAGACGGTGCTGGCGGCGTAGAAGCGGGTGAATTTCGTTCCTTCGGCGGCGAGGCGGTCGATGTTTGGGGTTGGAATGAGTTTTTGTCCGTAGCAACCGAGTTCGCCGTAGCCGAGGTCGTCGGCCATGATGTAGATCACGTTGAGTTTTGGCGCGATCAGGTTTGCGGCGATGGCGGTGAGGAGCATTGAACTGATTCTACAGTATGCTTTCGGCGTGCATCGAATCGGAATTGTGATCGGCCCGAAGGGGCGAGGGTCGAACATGATCGCTTTGGCAGCCCGGATCAAGCTGGATGATTCGATGGTTGTGCAGAAAGTGGTGACTCCTCGGGCGGATGCGCCGGGAGCTTTGGCGGCGATTGCCGAGGGGCTGCGGGTTGAGACCGTTCCCTATGCCGGTGCTGTTCCCTATGAGGCTCGGCTTGCTGAGGAGTTGGCGGATTGTGATTGGATTTGTCTCGCTGGATACATGAAGTTGCTTCCGGCTTCATTACTGGAGTCTCATGAGGGGCGAATCTTAAATATTCATCCGGCGCTGCTGCCGAAGTTTGGTGGCAAGGGGATGTACGGGATGCATGTCCACGAGGCAGTTTTGGCAGCTCAAGAAGGGGAGAGTGGGTGCACAGTTCACTTTGTGACGGCTGAATATGACGAAGGGGAGATCATCTTACAAGCTCGGTGCCGGGTTGAGATTGACGACTCGCCGGAAGAGCTGGCGGCTCGGGTACTGCGTTTGGAGCATGAGAGTTACTATCGAGCCCTGAAGAAGGTGGTCAATGGCGCAGGAAGTTGAGCTACCAGTTGGGCGGGGTCACAAGTGGCTTTGGCTTGTGAACATTATTGGTTGGCCACTGATCACCATTTTGGGGCCAACGACTTTTTCCGGAGCTTCTCGGGTTCCTCGGTCGGGAGGGTTGATCGTGATAGCGAATCACCTTTCGGACTGCGACCCGGTTGTGCTTCAGGGGTGTTGCCCACGTCCGATCTTCTTCATGAGCAAGAGCGAGTTGTTCTCGATGAAAGTGGTGGGGACTTGGATGCGGTTTTGGGGAGCTTTTCCGGTGAAGCGCGGGGCTCCGGATCGGAGATCATTGCGAATCGCTTCGGAGTTAGCTAAGGCAGGAAACGTCGTTGGGATTTTTCCGGAGGGTCAGCTTTCGGAGAATGGGCAGCTTCAGGAGATTCGAGAAGGTGCGGCTCTTATCGTTCGTATGGCTGAGGTTCCAGTCATTGTCTGTGGGTTGCGAAACACGAACCGGATGGTGCCTTATGGTTCAGTCATCCCTCGCCCGGCTTTTGCCAGGATCACAGCGACTTGGGGCGAAGCTCGGACGTTTTCTAAAGATTCCTCGAACGAGGAGATTGCAGCTTGGATGGAATCTGAGCTTCGACGTTTGATACCGGAACCAAAATAGAAAGAGCTAGCCGATGGGCTAGCTCTTTGATTGTCTTCCGTTCTCGATTACCAGACCGATTTCGGAATTCGGTTTTGGGTTCCTTCTTCGCCAGGATTTATCTTGGCACCATCGGTTGATCCGATGATTCTTGGGGTTGCAGATTCAACGTAGTCGTTGTTGTACCAGTGAGCAACCGGCTCGTGCTGGCGGAAATAGAAGTCCGTCCAAACCGAGAACAGCACGGGGATGAAGAAGAAGCCCATCAGAGCAAACAACTTCCCGAGGCTTGAAGCCCATTTGACGTGCATGAAGTACATGACGACGATGTATGTCTTGACCCCAGCGATTCCAACAGCGATCACGTTGTTTACCCAGTAACCCACTTGGTGACTCAGACCGAGAGGCTTAGTGAGGATGTGACCGATATCGATTTGCGCGGCGGCAATCGTGAGGACCATAAAGACAGCGAGAATTCCTGCAGTCTTAACGTACATCGAGTTCGCATGGATGTGGTGACCTCCATGGTCATCGTGCACTGCGGCGAGAGGGGATTTTGCCATTAGTGTGAACCTCCACCCGAACCCGCACTTGGATTGGGCATGAGATAGAAAAGGGGATAAAGGAAGATCCACACGATGTCAACGAAGTGCCAGTAAAGACCGACAAGCTCGGTTGGGATGTAGTCCTCGGTGACAATCTTTTTGCCTTTGAACCACATCATTCCTAACGCTCCGATGACCAGAATTCCGACGAGGACGTGAACACCGTGGAGTCCCGTCATCGCGAAGTAAAGTCCGAAAAACAGCTGAACGTGGTCGAGGTTAGCCCCTTGAAAGTGGCTTACTTCGGGTGCGAATCCTGGCCCAGGGAACAGATGGTGAGCATACTTCTCGCTGTACTCGACGTACTTGATACCGAGAAACACAAACGCACAAGCAAGAACTCCGCCCAATCGCATGAGTACTCCCATCCGATTCTTTAACTGCGCTTGACGTACAGCCGTAGCCATGAGGAACGAGCTGAACAGTAGGTTTGCAGTGTTAATGCCACCTAACTGCCAGCTTAGCTCGCCATGAGCCTTAAACCAGTCGTTCTGATAGTTCGCCCTGTAAAAGGAGTATGTGAGGAAGAGCATGCCGAAGAACATGACTTCGGTGACCAGGAAGGTCCACATCCCTACGATGTAGGAGTCGTTCTGCTGATCCATGTCCTCATATTGAAATTTGAGGACATTGAACTCGTCGCCGTGGGCTGCGTGGGACATTGCTAGGCCTTGCCTCCTGCCGCCATCATGTCGTTCTCATGCTCTGCAACTGGATCGTAGTCGTAGACATCGTCCGAAACGATGACCTTGTATCGGAAGTTCTCGGTTGGAGGAGGTGAACTGGTCGCCCACTCCAAACCGTGTGCATTCCAAGGATTGTCTCCGGCCTTCTCGCCTTTGAAAAGCGAGTGGAGCAGATAGAACGCAGGAACAGCGAATCCAACTCCAAGCACGGATGATCCCATGGTTGAAAGGATGTGATACGGAGTGAATTCCGGTGCGAAGTAGTAGTAGTGGTAGCGTCGAGGCATTCCCATCCAACCCACGATGAACTGCGGGAAGAACGTTAGGTTGAACCCAACGAAGACGAGAATTCCGTTCCACTTGGCGATTGACTCGTTATAGAGCCTTCCTGTCATCTTGGGCCACCAGTAGTGGAGACCGGCCAAGAAGCCCATGATTGAGCCTCCGACCATGACGTAGTGGAAGTGAGCGACGACAAAGTAAGTTGCGGACAGGTGGACATCGTTTCCAGCACTTGCCAGGAACGGTCCTGTAAGTCCCCCAACAAGGAACAAGCCTTGGAAGCCAATTCCGTAGATCATCGGCGAGGAGAGGACAACATTTCCTTTGTACATCGTCGCTGTCCAGTTCCAGACCTTAATCGCGGATGGAACCGCGAGGAGGAACGTCAGCAATGAGAAGATGACGGCTTGGTACATCGACTGGCTTGAGACGAACATGTGGTGTCCCCAAACGAGGAAGCCGAGGAACGCAATGGCCAGAGAGCTGAAGGCGATCATGTGATAACCGAAGACTCGCTTTCGGCTGAACGCGGTCATGATCTCGGAGATGACGCCGAATGCCGGCAAAATCATGATGTAGACAGCTGGGTGACTGTAGAACCAGAACATGTGCTGGAACAGAACCGGGTCGCCGCCTAATTCAGGACTATAGATTGGGAGTTGGAAGGTTCGCTCGAAGATGACGCAGAGAAGCGTAATCGCAACGACCGGCGTTCCCAGCAACATGATGACACCTGTAGCGTAGTGACCCCAAATAAAGAGAGGAAGTCGGAACCAGGTCATTCCTGGCGCACGCATCTTGTGGATAGTGATGACGAAGTTCATACCCGTGGTGATCGAACTGAAACCACCGAGGAAGACTCCGAGTAGCGTCAAGGAGACATTACTGTTCGAGTACATGCTCGAATAGGGCGTGTAGAACGTCCATCCCGTATCTGCTCCGCCGGCAAGCATGGCAAGCATGATGCACGTGCCTGCAGCCATGTAGAGGTACCAACTCAAGAGGTTGAGCCGAGGGAACGCAAGGTCCCTTGCACCGATCATGAGAGGGATTAGGAAGTTCCCTAGTACCGCCGGAATAGCAACGAGGAGAAAGAGGAAGACCATGACGGTCCCGTGGGCAGTAAAGAGCTTGTTGTAAGTCTCCGACTCCATCAGGTTTCCGGCAGGTGACATCAATTCATATCGAACGCCTGCAGCGGCAAGTCCGCCGATAAAGAAGAACAGCGTTACCGACATTAGGTACAGCATTGCAATTCGTTTATGGTCTTCGGTGAGAAGCCATGAACGGATCGAGTGTCCATTAGTAAGGTAGTTCAGTTCAGGGTTGGTATGGAAATGCTCCATTCCCCCGACTTCAGTCTTGACTGTTGTGCTCATTGTTGATCTCCCTTTTCGACGGCCAGTGCACCAACCGACGGGGCGGAGCCTCGGCGGGTTGGAGTTGCGTCTGCTCTATCTGAATTGAATTGCATAGCGTTGCTGTTGAGTCCGGCTTTGCCGGCTAGATCCCGAGCCTGAATTCCAGGCATCGCAGCGGCGATTGTGCTCGTCGGAATGCTTTGGCTAGCACCTGACTTGATGTAAGCGACAAGATTCATAATATCTTCCTCTGAGAAGGTCTTATCATAAGCTGGCATCGTTAAGCCGTACCCTTTCGTGACCTTCTCTGCGGGCCTCATGATTGCTTCTCGGATGTAACTTTCGTCGGCGATCCATTTTCGTCCGTCGGTGGTTTCACGCGACTTCCCGAAGATTCCCCGAAGTGACGGGCCTCGTGGAATAAGGTCATTTGCCCCGTGGCAGTTTCCGCATCCAATTTTGTTGAAGAGTTTCTCGCCGGTTTGGGCTGCGGTCAGATTCTCTCGAACTTGACCATTTTGAGCGATCCAATCGGCGTACTCTCTCTTCGGCATTACGATAACCGAACCGCCCATTTCCGAGTGCTGAGTTCCGCAGTACATATTGCAGAACAGATGATAGCGTCCAACCTTCGTGGGGCGGAACCACAATTGCGTGTACCGTCCAGGAACTGTCATGAACTGAACGCGGAATGCAGGGATATAGAAGGCGTGGATAACGTCTTGCGAGATCATCGTGATCTTGACGTCGGTGTCCACTGGAACGTGCAGAGTGTTGTTCTCTCGAACTCCATCTGGGTGCTGAACGTGCCACATCCATTGCTTTCCAACGACGAATATCTCTTTCGCATTTTTCGGCGGAGTTCGCATGTCGACAAAGATCTTTGTGCTCCAAAAGAACGTAGCGAGACCGAGAACGGTTGGGACCAGAACCCACCAGAACTCCATGCGTGCGTTTTCGTACTGGGGGCTAGATCGATCAGCCTTACTTCCCTTCTTGAACTTGACCGCAAACCAAAGGATGAGCGCGAAAGTAAGAAGCCCAAAAAACACCGCTTGAGCTACGATGGCGTAGAACAGCGCATCATGCTCCGAGGCGAAGTTTGACGCCTGCGGTGGGTTCATCGGATAGTTAAACAGATTCCAGTTCATGGTTCTTTGGTTGCGCCCGTTTAGGCTGTCGGGCCTCCCGACGGGAGAGTATTGCTTGGATACTTCTTAAACATTCGGAACATCGAAATGCCCAAAACGAGTACGGTGAGGACCGCGGAAGTATTCAAAATCTGAATGATAGTTCTTGTTCGAGGGCTAGAAGCTTCCATCTTGAAGCAACCCAAGAGGAACACGTCCCCAAGTGGCTCGACGATGCCTTTTGCGGCGTCTCGAATTCCTGAGCGAACGGTTACGGTTGCGAACTGGCCACCGGTATTGTAGCCAATGATCTTCCCGCTACCGGCCAGAAACACTGCGGCTGCCGGGTGGTTGACCCAGTCTCGCTTTTCGTCATAGGTGTACTCAAAGCCCATGGTCGCGGTTAACTCTCGCACATCGGCTTCCTTTCCGATCGTGAAGTGAATTCCCTTATCGACGGTCTGATAGGCTTCGTCGCGCTGCTCAGGAGTTAGTTTTTTCCATCCCTCGTTCATGATGCCAAGGATTTCTGCCTTCTTGGCCCGGGCAAGTTCAACTGTCTCCTTTGGATGAATGCTAACGACGACCAGGTCGAAATCTCGACCGGGAACAACCGACTCGACAGTCTTTTTGGTGCTCACGGCGACTTCCTTGATGAGCATCTTGGTCAGAGAGTCCAGTTCTGCAAAGCAAACTCCATTGCACTTGTAGAAGATTGGTAGGAGCATGACAGGACGCCCCACTTGGAGGTATTCGCCGAGAGTCTTGGTGACTCCTTTATCATCCGTGAGCGGTGTTGCAAGGGGCATCTGGGCTCCGATTGCAGGTTTGAGATTAAAGCTGTCTTCGAACACCCCTCGTCCTCGAGGTCGAGTGATCGCAAAGAAGAACGCCACGATGGCTATTGCCATCATTGGGATCCAGATTGCGCTTGCTCCTCGAGTTCTGTGCATGTCTATTTCTACGGAGTCGGGGCGTCAGTATTCAGCTTGATTGTGTTACCGGTTGTTTTTGCGGGAACACTGTTTCCGGTCGAAACTCCATTTCTTGCAACCGATTCCATGGCTTCATCGATCGGCATCCGAGCGGTTCCTGTGGACTGGTCAACCCAACCGTAGTAGTTGAGCTTCTTGTCCTCATCGTCGCGCATGCGCTTGATATCGACCTTGGTCGTTATGTTGTCTTGAAGCTCCGGTTTATCCTTGAGTCCAGCGTTTCTCGATGGAGTTACGTCTTTCGGAACGTGCATCAGAGATCCGTCGATGAAAAGGTTGTAGATATACACCGCGATGATGTAGCAGACCACACAACCAACAACGGTCCAAATTGTTGCCTTGCGGATGGATGGGACATCAAGGTCACGGCGGTCGTAACCCATTTTGTCTAGGACATCTGGATCAATTGGATCTGGCTTAGTGTGCATTTTTCTTTGCCTCCTCAAGTCGTTTGTCGTAAAGCGGTAGAAGCGGGGCTTTGTCCACGTTGTTCAACATCACTGCGAACCAAGCGAGAGCCATCACAACCCAACCAGTGGCATCGAAGATCGTGCTCGGACCAAAAGCCTGCGGACTCATTCGGTTAGGAATTGATGCTCCGATGATCCAATAAACGTCAAGGATACGGAAGCAGAAGATGAACAGAGCGATCATCGCGAGTCGGTCTGCATACCGCTTCACACGGGGTGAAAGGAGCGTGACGAACGGGATGACGAAGCAACCCAGGATCGTTGAAGCACCGATGAGGTTCCAGCCGAGCATTGCGTCTGCGCCGCGATGGGCGTAGAACACGGTGGTTTCCGGCAAGTTTCCGTTCCAGAGGATGATGAGCTGCGACACCGATGTGTAACCCCAGAGCATCGTCAGAACGAACATCATGTTGCCTAGGTCCTTAGTGAGGCCCGGCGCCATCACGTTCGCGTAAGGCTGTTTTCCGGCGTTTCGAGCGACGAGGAAAATCGCCATCGAGAGAGCCGCTTGGCAGCCACCGATCAACAACCAGAGGGTGTAGATCGTGCTGTACCACTTAGGCGTCAGCGACATGGCAAGCAGAGTCAGAACGAAAGTAAGAACGGAGACGAAGATGACCATCATCGGCGTTGCGAAGTTGGTTCGGAATTGATATTCGTTCTCGTCAAGGCTCTTGTCGTGTCGGTTGGTTGACTTTCTCAGCGTGTTTGCCATGAAGGCGAACAGCGCGTAGCCACCAAGAATGACTCCTCCGAAAACTGGCTTGTTTAGAAAGACAGCCTTCTTTGCGAGAATAAAGTCGTTAGCGGCCTCGGGTCTTGCCCACTCGTACACAACATCCGTTTTGAGTAGAAGCGGCAGAAGTCCAACACCGAGCATCGCCCAGGTCTGCCAACTAGCGCCTGCTTCAAATATTCGCAGAACAGGGAGGGTCCAGCTGCTCTTGATTGAGTTGTGAAGAAGCGTCAGCGCAAGGCATCCGCATGTGACCATGAGCCAAAAGACGTAGCCATACATGTACGAGTTCAGCATGAACTTGTGCGTGTCGCCACTTCCGGCGGATAGGAAGGCCACTAGCCCAAGAAAGCCAACTCCTCCGAGGATTGTCGTGATCCCCTTGTAGTTGAAAAACTTCGGCTTATCGGTGTCTACCGGGGTAGTTGTCAAGATCGCTTCACTCATTAGTGTGCGCCTCCTTCGTGCGATTCAGCTTTTGGTTTTTCATTCAACTTTGCTTGTTGGTCCGATGTGAGGTCCGTTGCCTTAACGTTTTGGCTGAGCTGCAACGCTCGAAGATATGCAACGACGGCCCAACGATCCTTCGGTTCGATTCGGCTTGCGTAGCTGTACATCGCTCCATAGCCATTAGTGATGACATCGTAAAAATGTCCGACCGGCATTTTGCGGAGACGATCCGTGTGAATGTTGCCGACAGGTCGCTTGAGCTTGAATCCTCGCTTTGCGATCATTCCTTCGCCATCACCGGCTTGGCCGTGGCAGGGGGTGCAAAAGATTTGGTATCGCTCTTGCCCGCGCTTCAGCATTTCCATGTTGATGTCGGTTGGGATGGTATCTACCCATTTGCCGTTATCGATTCCGGTGAAGAACACGGCGTCTTGGCGGAGATTTCCTCGGGACACAGTTCCTTGAAGAAGGGGGCGTGATCCTTGACCATCGGCGAAGAACTCGCTTTTGTCGAGGGGGTGCGACTTCTGCTGAACCCACATGTCTGTGTTACAGCCACTAAGGAAAATGCCCACTGCGGTGCAGGCCACGCCGGCTTTTAGTAATCGCATTCAGATACCTCCACAGCTCCGTTTTCTTTCATGACTTTTTCAATGACCTTGGCGTCATATGCTGGGTCCTCTGCTTCAACCGCGAGGAAGAAGCGATCTTGGGTTGCTCGGTCAAAGTTCTTCGTGTTGAAGATCGGATGGTACGGCTTTGGAAGCTTGTTGTAGACAAACATTCCGATGGCGGCGCTGAACGCGGCGCAGAGGATGGTTGCTTCGTACGCCACCGGGATGAACGCGGGGACCGAGTTCAATGGTCGTCCACCGACGTTCATCGGGTAGTCGATGACTGCCGTGTAGTACTGCAACGAGTATCCGATTGTGACACCCGTAATACCGAAAATGAAGACTGTCCAGGGCACCCGGTTATCCCGGAAGCCGATGGCCTCGCTCAGCCCGTGGATCGGAAAGGGCGAGTAGGCATCCATCTTTCGGAAACCCTTGTGCTTTGCCGCTTCGGCGGCTTTCATCAAGTCTTCGGGCTTTTCGAACTCACCAACGAGTCCCCAAAGCCCGGACGGATCAGACCAATCGTGTGCCATTAGCTATTTGCCCCCACTTCTTCGACAATTTCCTTTTTGCCACCCATCTTGTAGAACAGGTCCTTCACCTCGAAGATGTTGATCACCGGCAGGAAGCGGATGAAGAGCATCATGAGGGTGATGAAGAGTCCCATTGTTCCGGCGAACATTGCTACATCCCAGAACGATGGGTAGTACATCTTGTCGCTCGACGGCAGGTAGTTGTTCGTCAGCGACATCGGGATGATGACGAATCGCTCAAGCCACATCCCAACCGAGATGAGGAAGCAGATAAACATGATCACTTTCTCATTGCGTCGGTACTTGGGAATCCAGAAGATCTGTGGAGCGATTCCGTTGCAGAAGATCAGCAACCAGTACATCGGAGCATAGGGTCCGGTGAATCGAGTCTTCATCAAGAGCTTAAACTCATAGAAGTTGCCGCTGTACCAGGAGTAGAAGATCTCGAGCAGGTATCCGTAGAAAACGATCAGTCCTGTAGCCAACGTAATCTTACACATCCAGTCGATATGCCTGTCAGTGATCAAATGTTGAAGCTTGTAGGCCTTCCGAATCGGAATTCCCCAGGTCATAACCATCGCGAAGCCAGCGAAGACCGCACCGGCGACGAAGTACGGTGGGAAGACCGTAACGTTCCAGCCAGGGACGATCGAGATCGCAAAGTCGAAGCTAACGATACTGTGAACCGAAAGAACCAGAGGAGTGGAGAGTCCGGCGAGAAGCAGATACATCTGCTCGTATCGGTGCCAGTGTTGGTTGCTTCCGCGCCATCCCATTGCCAGGGTGGCGAAGATGACCTTTCCGTACTTATTGGTGCTCTTGTCTCGCAGGGTGGCGAAGTCGGGGATGAGTCCGACGAACCAGAAGACGGCAGAGACCGAGAAGTAGGTCGAAACCGCAGCGACGTCCCACATCAGCGGTGAGCGGAATTGTGGCCACATCGCGAGGATGTTTGGATAAGGGAACAGCCAGTAGGCATTCCATGGGCGTCCAGTGTGCAGGATTGGATAGAGCCCTGCGCACATGACCGCAAAAATCGTCATCGCTTCTGCGAAGCGGTTAATCGAGTTTCGCCATTGCTGGCGCATGAGAAGCAGAATGGCCGAAATCAGCGTTCCTGCGTGGCCGATACCGATCCACCAAACGAAGTTGATGATATCGAAGCCCCATGCGGAAGGAACGTTGTTGCCCCAGATTCCGATTCCTTGGTAGAGCAACCAGAAGATGGAAAGTCCAAGAAGCCCGGTGAGCGAAATTCCGATCAGGAACAGTATGTTCCAGCCCTTTCCGTGTAGCTTTTGGTTAAGGATCAGCCGGTCAACCGATGAGTCGATGGATGAGTAAGTTTGATCGCCTGTGATCAGCAGATCGTTCAGTTTTCTCTCTTGAACTTTGGCCATTAGTGGTGTGCCTCCTCTGCCTTGGCAGACTTGATCTCTGGGTTCGGATTACGAAGCTTCGCAAGGTGAGAAGTTCGCGGTTTTGTCTGGAGTTCCTCCAAAAGCAGGTAGCTGCGCGGATCATCTCTGAGTTTGGCAACTTGGCTGTTCTTGTTGGCGATGTCTCCGAAAACGATTGCCTCGCTCGGGCAGGCTTGCTGGCAGGAGGTAATGATGTCGCCTTCTGCGATTTGCCGACCAGCTTTCTTAGCTTCGATTCGAGCCTCGCTGATGCGCTGGGTGCAGTAGGTGCACTTCTCCATGACGCCGCGACCACGGACCGAGACGTCGGGGTTGTTCAGCATCTTGAGGAGCTGAAGCCCGTTATCCTTCGGAGTATTGATTGCGCCGGGGATTCTTCGTGTCGAGATCGTCTTGTTCTTCTCGCTGAACTGCGCCTGGTTGTCGGTCCAGTTGAGGTAGTTGAACCTTCGGACCTTGTAGGGGCAGTTATTGGAGCAGTATCGGGTTCCAACGCAGCGGTTGTAGACCATCTGGTTGATGCCTTCATGACTGTGAACGGTTGCTGCGACTGGGCAGACTGGCTCGCAAGGGGCTGTCTCACAGTGGACGCAGGCAACTGGCTGCCAGGTAACGCTCGGATTCTCGTCGGAACCGCTGTAGTAGCGGTCGATGCGGATCCAGTGCATCTCACGACCTCGCGAGACTTGCTCCTTACCGACGACGGAGATGTTGTTTTCCGCTTGGCAAGCTGTGATACATGCACCGCAACCAGTACATGCGTTCATGTCGATGGTCATGCCCCACTTTTCGCCGTTCCAAGCGAAAACCTCTTCCGGCATCAAGTTGTATTCCTTGATCTCCTCTTGCTCCATCGAGTGGCCGACCATGAGCGCATGGCGCTTGTCTTCCTTGGAGTTGAACTTCTCGAGCGTTGCTTCCCGGATGACGTCACGTTGGTCAGGAATCTTGTCGCCACCCAAAGGACTGTGTCCTTGGGTTGTGGACAGGTGCTGAGTTTTGCCCGTTGGAGTGATCGTGACGCTGGAGAAAGTCGTGTTCTTCGAGGACATCAGCTTGTAGGCGCTGAATCCGCCGCCATCAACTCCGCTTAGGGTTGCGAGAGTTCCGCCGGCGGTTCGTCCGTATCCGAGGTGAATCGTTACAGAGCCAACCGCGTGGCCAGGGAGAATAAAGACCGTGCCCTCAGCTTCGCCGGCTTCTGTTTTGACGCTGACGACGTCGTCAACGGCAATCTTGTTTGCCTGAGCGTCGGACGGCGACATGTAAACGACGTTATCCCAAACGAGCTTACTGAGCGGCTTTGGTGTCTCTTGAAGCCAGCCGTTATTAGCAAACCGACCGTCGAAGATGGTTGGATCAGGAGCAAAGACAACTTCCATTCCTGCGCTCTTGACCGGCGCAGGAAGCGGAGCTGCGCCACCCGCCATAGCAAGCGAGGCAGAGGCCGAATTAGGAATCGTTCCGTTGTGAATCGCTTCCCGCCAGGATTTTTCGAAGGCGGCGCCGCCGAATCCTTTCGCTTGCAACGTTTCGCGAACGAGATCGTAGCCTCCCTTCGGCTCCCCGAGGAGACCAGAGAAGACTTCGATATCACTTCGGCCATCATAGAGCGGAGCGATCAGCGGTTGAACGATCCCTGCCGTGCCTTCAAAGGATCGAGCGTCGCCCCATGCCTCAAGACTGTGGGTCATCGGGATGTGCCAATCGCACACTTCAGCAGTTTCGTCAAAGTAAAGCCCGTGATGAATCTTAGCGACGGAGACAGCGGCCGCCAGAGTTTCCCCAACCTTCAAATCGGCGGGTGAAGCATAAACCGGGTTCGTGTTACTGATCACCAAAGTCTTAATCTTCGCGCCTTTGACGTCGTTGATCAGATCCTTCAGCGATCCATAGGTGGTGGTGAACTCGGGAGCTTCAACGAATTTGACCGTCTGCCCGACGTTTCCAAGGAACTGGTTCATTTGGAAGGCGAGCTGGTGAACTTCGGCTGGCTGGTGCTCACCGGCGACCACAATGCTTGCACTTCGGTTCTTGAGAAGATCGCCAGCGATTGCGCCGAGATCAGCGGCAACGTTAGCTGGAGCAGTTCCGGCAGGATCTGCCATTCCGAGCGCATTTGCAAGAGCGCAACCCGCGCCATAGACTTCGCTCGGCTTCACTGCGTAGCGGTGATCTGCCATTGCTCCGACCGTGCCGGGGGCAGCCTCGAAGGCGTAGAGGCGACTCATCTCACCCTTGTTTCCAAGAACTCGGCGGGCCTTAGCAAACTGGCGAGCGTAAACGAGAGCACCTGGATTGTCGCTGGTACTCAGAAAGTCTGAGTCGAGCGAGATGACGACCTTCGCCTTGCTGAAATCGTAGACCGGCACACCAGGCTTACCGGTGACAGCGGAGACCGCCTTGATCACGCTTCCACGCCCGGCTGGCTCGTGAGAATAAAGCTTTGCGCCTTTCGCCTGCAGTCGAGCGAGGAGCCGTGCAGCGGTTGGCGAAGTCAGAGTACCGACAAGGACCCCAACGCCACCCTCAGCGACCTTCGGCCCCGCTACCTTGAAGAATGCCTCCCAAGTGGAGATATCCCCACCGGTAGTTACGTTCTGCGACCGGTCTGGGTCGTAGAAGTTCAAGATTTCAGCCTGCGAAATGGAGTCAAGAGCTCCTCCAGAGGCAGGGTGATCAGGATTCCCTTCTAGCTTGATTGGGCGACCTTCGGTTTGCTCAACGAGAACTCCAGTGGCATACCCAGCAAGAGTGACCGCGGAAGCATAGAAAAGTGGCTTTCCGGAGACATACTCCTCAGGCGCCTTGACGAACGGGACAAGTTTTTCTTCAGGAAGAAAAACGCCGCGGCATCCAGTCAGACCAGCGAGCGCGAGACCAGCTCCGGCGTACTTGAGAAGCGACCGTCGGTCAATCTCAAAAATCTCTTTGCGATTCGGAAATTCATCCTCAAACCAGGCCTCGAATTCAGGCGTTTGCATGACCTCTTCGAGAGTGCGCCAGTACTGCTGCCCGCGCTTTCCTTCCAGCTCCGCTCGCATTTTGTCGAGGGCGATCTGCCGACTATCTTGTTGAATCTGTTCGATTGTCTCCATCAGTCAAAATCCCCTTACCGGTGGCACACTCCGCAGTCAGCGAGTTGTTGAGTCTTGATCCCGTACTTTTCTACGATATCCTTACCTGCCTCAATGGACTCCTTGTCCTTTGAACCGGTGTAATCGCCATTGACCAGAATTGTTTCTGCGGGCGACAAGTTTGCCTTACCTTTGGTCTGCAATTTCCAATAGAGCTTGAAGGCAAGCTGTCGTGGAGAGTCTCCAGGGTGTTCTTTTTGCAAATCCTTGTTCCAACCAAGGAACTTCTCTGGGTTACGGTGGCAGTCCAGGCACCACGCCATTTGGAAAGCGTTGCCTTTCCACGTGATGTGCATATCATTGACTGGACCGTGGCAAGTGTTGCAGTTCAATCCTCGGTTCACGTGAATGGAGTGGTTGAAGTAAACAAAATCAGGAACCTTGTTGACCTTGTTCCAAACGATTGGGGTGCCCGTCTCCATGCTTTGGCGTACTGGCTCCAGAAGAGGAGAGTTCGTCCAAATCTGCGAGTGACAGCTCATGCAGGTTTCGGTCGATGGAATGCCAGCGTAGGCTGATTTTTCGACACTGGTATGGCAGTATCGACAGTCAATTCCAAGTTCCCAGTTGTGGTGCTGGTGCGAAAACGGAACTGGTTGGTTCTTTGGAACGTTTACCTTTGTGTTAGCTGGTGATCGCGAGAGTGCTGCGAGGGACAATCCGACAAGTAGCGGACCTCCTGCAATACATGCGATTGCGACTTGTGCCACGGAATTGGCACCCGGCTTGAAAACCTGTGAACCCATACTTTACAGAGACTCCATTTGTGCTGACCGGCGCATCCGTGCAGGTCGGCGTTGTCTATCGATTTTGACGGCGATACACGAGAATTGATGATACCGGGAACCTAGGACGTATTGCCTCGGGGTTGCGGTGGTTTGGAGTGATTTCATAGGACAACCACCCGATCGACGGCGAACATGAGGAACAAAATCGCGAGATACAGCATGCTGTAGTGGAATAGCCAGCTTGCCCGGGGGCGCTCTTCCCAGTTTTGCCAGAGCCGCCAGACGGCCCGGATTAAAAGGACATTAAGAATAATCGCTGAAACACCGTAGATCCAACCGACCTCCGGGAGCCACATCGGAATCATCGTGGTGATGATGGTTGCGACGGTGTAGATGCCAATCTGGATGACGGTGACTCGATTGCCCTTGACCACTGGAAGCATCGGCACTCCGGCGGCTGCGTAGTCGTCCTTGATCAGGATTGCAAGGGCCCAGAAGTGGACCGGAGTCCATACGAAAATGATGGCAAAGAGGTAGAGCGCGAGGGGAGGAAGTTCGCCCGTGATGGCGGCCCAGCCAACCAGCGGCGGGAACGCCCCTGCGGCGCCTCCGATCACGATGTTCTGCCAAGTGCGCCTCTTGAGGAGCATCGTGTAGATGACCACATAGAAGACTAGCCCACTCAGGCCCATTACTGCACTTAGCGGTGTAGCTACCACCCAAAGCGAGGTGAAGCTGATCACAGTAAGCGTGAACGCGAAGATCAGCGCATTGACGCTGGAAATGTTCTGAGTCACCGTAGGGCGCTTCGCGGTGCGCTTCATTGAGATGTCGATATCTCGGTCGATGACCATGTTAATCGCATTCGCGGCACCGGCAATCATGTAGCCAGCGATGCTCACCACCGTGAAGATCGTGATGCCTGGCCAAGAACCTTGGGCGGCGATCATGCTTGTCATCGTGGTGAAGAGCAGGAGGCTAATGACTCGGGGCTTGGTGAGCGCGACGTAGGCCTTGATCAGGTCACGCCCCTTAAGTGGCTCGCTACTGTGCTCCGCCTCTGCGGGGGCGGGACGGGATTCTACCGGCTCGATTCCGACTCCTAGTGCGGCTGTGGCGAGAACGACGAGTGAAATCCAGTTCAGATCCGCCAGCACCAAATGGATCATCTGCATGAAGATTGGCGCGCTCATGAAGATGTTGAGGAGCCCGACCCCCATTTGGAGAGCGAGAAGTCCGATCACGGTTCGGCAAGCGTTTTTGACAAAGGGATCGGGGCGCAAGTGCTGGATCAGTCCGCACATCAGGAACATGAACAGGCCGATGGATGCGGATCCGATCGGATGGGCGATGGCGAGCTTGCTTGCCCAGAACGCCCCCGTCTGAAGCCTCTCGCTGAGACCTTCCACGTCGGGCCGCACCTGGTGACCGAAAGCGGAGATTGCACCACTGACACCAAGAAGGAATGTCCCGAAGAAGCCTAATCCGAGCAGCCAACCGACGACGCCTTGATTCCGGAACTGGATTGGTCGGATGCCTGATGTACTGAGAGCTGCTCCGACATTGAATCCAAGAAGGAGGAATATGCTCACGACGTGCGCCATCATCCACATCGCTCGTTCGACGGTGTCTTTGTCCGTGACCAACCCTTTGACCACAAGATGTCGCCCAACCAGACCCTCAAAAAGGGTCATTACTAGAAAACCGACTGCCATCTTCTTTGCAGGGTGCCCCTTTGCAAAGTAGCGAAATGCCCAGACGACCATGATGATGGCAAAGAGTCCGACGAGGGTTGTTGAAATCCGGTGCGTGGATTCTATTAGGGTGGCGAAAGAACCTTTAACAGGGTTCTTCTCACCTGTGCAGAGAGGCCAGTTTTCGCCACAGCCATCTCCGAGTCCGGCGGCGCGAAGGAAAACTCCGAAGCCAACCACCAGCAGGTTGTAGATCAGAACGATCCAGGCAAAGGTTGCAAAGCCGGAATTTGCCGGGATTGTCTCCCCGGAATAATCCGGAGATGTCATGTAGTTTCTGAAAACATTGAAACCTGACTCTCTGCTCTTCATTTCCTCTCCCATATATTTAACCCTACGAGGCGGGTGTTAGAGTCGGTAGCAACCCCCGGTTTGTCGTGAGATTCACCCACGCGATTCCCCTGGTACGCTTGATTGGTGACGAAGTCTGCAAAAGTTTCGCTTGGAATGATGGCGTTTGCTGGGGTCATGCTGATCTTCCCGATGCTCAATTTCGCCGGGTTGATCCGAAACGAAAACTCGTCCCAGAGCGATCCTGAGTTCGTCAAGTCGATCGGCCCTGAAGTAGAAATTCCAGTTCCAACAAAACCGGGGATGAAGTCGATTACGTTTGTTCGCGGCGACAGCGGGAGCCAGGTGAGGTGCCTTCTGCCTGCTTCTGTTGTCGTTAAGGAAGACGGATTTGCTTATGCCTACAACGATGCAATCATTTCGGTCATTTGCGAAGGCAAGGGAGTTAAGGGGCAGGAGGTTGTCAAGCGGTTTGCGAACGACAAGACTCAGCCAGTGCGAACCAAGAACGGATTCAAGGGTGCGTATGAAGAGCGCAACATCGAAAAAACTTCTCGGCAAGATCGGATCTATTATTTGAGTAGCCCAGAGGTGAGCTACTCAATGATGATCGCTTGGCCTCGGGGCAATGCTGAGGCCAAGAAGGATGCGGAGGCGCTGGCTAGTTTGGTGGCGTATTCGATCGAACCTAACTGATCTTGCCGAGCTCAGTTTTCAGAATGTTGATTGAATCAATATTCTCGGGGTCGACCTGGTTCAGAGCGGCGAGATAAAGCGAAACAAAGTCCCCGAGATAGGTAAGGCTCAAGAGCTTTTCTAGGAGAGTTTCGCCGACGGCGGCGACGTGGCGGAAGGAGCAGAGGTCTTTGACGAGGTCTTCAGTGACTTCAGCGCGCTTCTTCATCTTCGCGCTTTCGTTGCCGTCTTCAAGAATGATTCCGACGTACTTGCCAACACCTTGCTCATCGGCCTTCACCCAGGCGAGGATCTCGTTGTGGTTTAGCTCAGGGAACTGGTTGACGAAGATGTGGTTCTTCGAGTTCTCGTTGATCTGCCCCTTCCAGCGATTGGCGATGATTGCTTGCCAAGGGCCGAGGCCGTAGATGATTCCGAGGTTGCCGTGCAGATCTTTTGCCATATCCTTGGCGATTGGGTTCGAGCCCTCGATAGTCCATTCAGCACAGAGATTTTCGAGCAGATCAAACGCTTTGGCAAAGTCTTGGGCTGGCAGGAGTCCCATCTTGATCGTAGCTGCCAAGACCGGAATCAGCATAAAACCAAGGGCGGTTCGGGGAGGTTGTCCGCCAGGCACGGTGACGACGGCGAATCCGTCGGCAAGCGCCATTTCCTTAAGCTTTCCGCCACTGGTGACACAAACAATCGTTGCTCCGGCAGCCTTTGCTTCAGCGTATGCAGAGAGGGTTTCCTCGGTGTTTCCGCTGTAGCTTGTCGCAAAAACCAGAGTTTTGGGACCGACATAGGATGGCAAATGGTAATCACGATTGACGATGAACGGCATGGAGCCGAATGCTTCGAACATTGCGCGAACGTAGTCTCCACCGACAGCTGAGCCACCTAAGCCAGTGAGCATCGCAAGATTGAAATCTCCCTTCGGAAACTCAACACCCTCGACCAATCCGAGTGCAGTGCGACACTGGTTCGGATACTCCTGGGTGAAGTGCCACATCCCTTTGGGATCTAGAGCGGTGACGGCGTCGCGGGAGTTCAGATCGATGGACATCGGCGCTAGTTTACCGGTGACGTTGTTAACTACTGCTGTTGCTGGGCAACCATTTGATCCGCCGGCTTGATTGACTTGGTGATCTGTGGTGCAAATGGGCGAACCTGGATTTTGGGGATCGGTGCAGGTTGGTGCAAAAGCTTGGAGCCGTCAGCCGTCGGAAAGGACAGTCTTGGTGAAGACGATTGTGACTTGATCATCACTTACTAGCTACGTTGGAGGGCAACTGTCAACCATCTGGGACGGATTTCATTAGACACTTTTGGGTATGTCTTGTATGATTAAGTCATGCTCGCGATGACTCTGGGACTGGTGATTCAGTCGACTCCGATCAATGTGGAGAGTCCGGGGATTCGGTTGGTGAATCTGATTCCGAAGCTGGCTTCGGAGGCTCGGGTGTCGTTGAGCGTGGTGCCTGCGTTGGAGAATGATGTTGTGGCGATTCGGACGATGGGGCGGCCTTGGGGAGAGGTGAAATCGAACCTGGCGAAGGTTTTGAATGCGACCTGGGAGGAGAAGGATGGGCGGTTCGTCCTGACTCAGACCCCGGAGCAGCAGGCGGCGGATTTGGCTGCTCGGTACGAGTGTATGAAGGCGAAGATTCAGAAGCTGAAGAAGGACTTAGAACCCTACTACGCTGAACAGGAGTGGACAGAACGAGAGTTTGCAACGTGGTTTTCCAGGAAGACGAAGAAGTTCGACTCGGAAACCAAAGGCGCGGCGCGCCTACCGGAGATCGTTTGGCGAAGGCGATCCGACCCAAACGGCCGATTGATTGCACGCTTTTTCCACTCTTTGACCCCGTCGCAACTGACCGAGCACGGTCCGGATTGGGAGCAAAGGGTCTACTCAGACCTCAACTTGCCGTTGCATCAGAAGCTGAAACTGGGTACTGATTCGATGCTCGAGCAGTTTCACGTTGAGAGTGAAATGTTCCGCGCATTTGCTCAAAAGTATGTCGACTATTTTCCTCGCACTTCCGAGTCTCGAAGGTCGGGGCACTGGACAATGAGGCTCACTGAAGAATTCGATGGGAAGCTCTCGGTGGCTCTCTGGCTCCTTGACGCAAGCGGAGCATATTTCGATGAGGTATCCGAATTCGGAGATTACGAAGACCCCTCCCACTATGAAGGGCTTACGGCAAAACCTGCACTTTCGAAGTTCGCCGAAGAACGGTTCCTTGTCACGGAAAATCTGCTAGCGGACTCCAGCGAGGCTCCGACCTCGGAGGAACGTAAGGCGTATGGTGTCGCGCTCAAACTCGTCCACGAGCTTTGTGATGCACTCAAGCAATGCGAAACGCTTGATCCTTTAGCCTACTTGGGCGGTGATGATTGGCGGGTCTTTTCCCAAGAAAAAAGGGCGCCAATGATCTCTGTGCTTGCAGACGCAGCTCAAAACCTCGTCGTGATGCCAACCCATCCGAAAATGCCGACGGGATCATTTCGATCAGACTCGGGAGGCTGGATATTGGGCATGCAGCGAGATCCGTACTACGTACGAACACATCGTGTTCGTCGCGACCAACTTTCCAAACTCATGTCACAGCTTGCTGGGTACCCGTATCAGCCGACTGGTGAGATACAAGACATCGACAAGGAACTTTTGATCAAGTTCTCGAGCTGGAGATACCATCTTGCATGGATGCCGCCAGTGGATCAACTTGTAAGAAACATGGCAGGATATGCTTGGCCCAGCAGCCTTGGAGTACTCTACGCCACTTTGGACGAGGCCTCCAAAACCAAGTTATTGGCCGGGCAACCAATTGCAATTTCTCGACAACCAGAGGAGGTGCGACGTGCTTACCGTGAGACGCTGTACCTTGGTGAGCGACTATCAGGCTTGGACGGCCGGCTGCCCGCAGTGGCGTTTCCGGCCATCGATGACGGCATGCTGCTTTGGGCACAACTCGATCGCGAGGAGGGCTACTATCTTCGCTTTCCAAAAATCGAGGATAACGTAGTCGCGCCCCATCTGAACTATGTTGACTTCGACGGACTTACTCGCACAATTTTTGGCCGAACAGCCGATAAGCGAATCGAGGTTGCGAAGGCAACTCGCACCCTTCTAAGACTCAATCTACAGTTTCGGCGCATATCACCGGATTCCAACAAGATGGCAGATGAGTTCTATGCTTTTCCGAGGACCATCTCAAAACATATCCCGTATGATCAGCTTCCTCAGGCATTCAGAGAGAAAGTCGAAGAACGAGCTAAGATCCTTATCGATTAAAGAAGCCTAATCTTTCCAGTCGGCGACGAAGATGTTCGTCTCTCCAGGCACCGACCCGTAGCGGTTGGAGGCGAAGACTACTTTTTTGCCGTCTCGGCTGAACATGGGGAAGCCGTCGAAGTCGGGGGTGGTGGTGACTCGTTCGAGCATGGAGCCATCGGTGTTGATGAGGAAAAGGTCGAATTCTCGGCCTTTGGGGTCGCCGGAGTTGCTGCAGAAGATGATCTGCTTTCCATTGGGGTGGAGGAACGGGGCGAAGGAGGCGGACTTGAGGGTCGTGATCTGCTGCTTGTTGTTGCCGTTGGCGTCCATCAGCCAGATTTCGAGTTTGGACGGGCGAACCATGTGCTCTTTGAGCAACGAGGTGTAGTCGGTGCGTTCTTCTTCGTTTTCGATGAGGTCGCGTCGCCAAACGATCTTCTTGCCGTCCCAGCTGACGAAGGGACCGCCATCGTAGCCTTGCTCGTTGGTGAGGCGCTTGATGTTCTTCCCTTTGAGGTCAGATCGGTAGACCTCGAGGTCGCCATCTTTATCGCTGGTGAAGGTGATGTACTTGTTGTTTGGGTCAACGGTAGTTTCGGCGATGTAGCTGTTGCTGCTCAGGACGGTTTCGATCGCGCCGGTTTTGAGGTTTTTGCGGTAGAGGGCGAACTCGGGGTTGACCATCCAGACGTAGCCTTTGCTGCGGTCGAGCTTCTTCTGGGGACCTTCATTGGTGGCGAAGGTGCTGCTGAAGTAGATGTACTTGTTGTCCGGGGAGAGGTAGCTGCAGGTGCATCGACCCTTGCCGGTGGAGATCAGTTGCTTGCCGGAGCCGTCGGCGTTCATGAGAAAGATCTGTTCGTCGGGGAAGCCGGGCTGGAGGGATTGGTAGACGATGGTTTTGCCGTCTTTGCTCCAGTAAGCCTCGGCGTTTTGGCCACCGAAGGTGAGTTGGCGCACGTTGCTCAGATGCTTTTCGTCAGGGTTGCTGGCGACGGCTCGGGAGTCGGGCCATTCGGCCATGCTCTTAAACTGCTGATCCGCTTCGGCATTGTAGTGGGGAAGGAAGCGGTGATCGGATGGGATTTCCGGTTTAGCAAGAATTGCGAAAAGAGCGAGCGACAGCATAGATTTATAGTAAACCCATCGCTGACGCCGCTCTGCTCACCAAGAATGACGAAGGGTTTCTTGGGTGACGATTCTTTAGAGGCGGGAAAAGCCAGAGACTACAGTGTTTAGGATCGCTCCGAGGACGAATCCGATCACTAGGCTAGCGATACAGAAGGTCATGATGGTTTGGCTCTTTGGGTGCCCTTTCCGCTGGGCGAGCGAGGCGTAGTAGATTCCGATTGAGCTGAAGATAAGAGGGCAGCACAGCAGTCCTAGAATTCCGAAGATGAGCGCCTTTTGATAGTCGCCATCACCACTGTCGGAAACGCCGTAGCCTGCTCGGGGATACTGCTGGTACGTCGGGGGTTGCGCATAGTCCGAACCGGGAGCGGGCGCGAAGACCATCCCTGGTACCTGGCTGGCGGCGAATCGGGCGCCCGTGGCGGCGTCTTCGAGCACGGTGGTGGGGAGGACTCGCCCTTGTTGAGCCCATTGGTTGAGGGTGACGACATCGCCGGGTCCGTATTTCTGGCCGTCGGCAGAGACGACGTAGTAGGTCATGCGCAAAGTTTACGCAAAATGACCCTTAGGCGTTGCCTAAGGGTCATTTGAGAATCAGGTTCTTTTAGAACTTGATGCCGTATTGCATTCCGAAGAAGCCGCCCTTCTGGTTACCGATTGTTGTGGTTCCTGGATTGACGAGCACTCCGCTGGTGTCGCCCATTTGGTAGAACAACTTGAGGAGCGAGTTGCTGCCTGCGTCGTAGTCGAGCCAGATGGTGGAGAATCGAGCGAAGGAACCGGGGGCAAAGCCCTGGAATCCACCGTCGAACTGGGTGTTCTCGTGGGTGAGCATCATGCCCCACTTTGGAGTGAGGGCAGTCTTAAGACCTACGTTCCAGCCCTTGGTTTCGCCAACGCCTTGGATTGCCTTGTTATTGGCATATCCGCCGCTGAGGTTCCACTTATCGTTGATTTGGAAGCCCAAATCAGCGGTGACTCGGTTGACGTCGACGAGGTTTCGGAAAACTCCCGTTCGTCCCCAGTCGCCTGGAGCGACGTAGTTCTGCTCAACGTGGTCGTAGCCGACCTTGATGCCACCAAAGATGGAAGTGGCAACGTTGTAGCGCACGTTGTTGTTGTCAACGATGGTTCCTTGGTTGAACTTCTGGATGGACTTTCCGTAGCCGCCGGTGAAGGCAAGACCAGCAATGTTTAAGTCGCCATCAACACCGTAGATCTCTTGTCGGTTCACTGGACCATTGTTACCGTCGAGGTTGACATAGGTTCCGGTGAACTTTGCGAAGTTGCCGAGGCCAAACGCGATCTGGGTACCCAAGATTCGCGAAGGATTGATTCCGCCTGCGATCACTGGCTGAAGCGCGGTGCCTGCACTGGTGTTCGCTCCGAAGCTACCAACGAATGCATTCACCGAGACAGGACCGAAACCGTAGGTGCCGGTCTTGAGACCGTCCATGAGGTACTGACCGTTGTCCCATCGCTCTTGGTTGTAGAAGCTCGTGAAGTCTGGTCGAGCGAGGATGTAGTGGCCGAGGTTGATACCTTGGCGACCCACGGTCGAGTTGAGGACTTCTGGAAGAGCGGCCCAAGCGGTGTTGAGGTAGACCTCTGACGCTGGGTTCTTGCCGTAGGCAGTTCCGATTTGAGCAGCGAAATCGGACTGGTTGCCGATTCCTGCGGTTGCAACGTTACCAACTACGAGTTCTGCTCCCCATGCTCGCTGAGCGGATGCTCCGCTTGAAAGCTTGAGGCCGAGTTCGTGAAGAACGCCAAGGTCGTCGACTCCAGCACCCGTTGGGTTACCGATGGTGAATCGACCGTCTTGGTTGTATCCGGCTGGAGACCCGCTATCTCGGGTACCAGCAAAGGCCCAGAGGTTTGCGTCGCCGCTGATGACGACGTTCTCAGTCTTCTTCTCGAGTGCGGTGATTCGCATCGACAAGTCGTTGAGCTGCTTCTTCATGCCGGTGACGTCTGCGCCGAGGGAGGTGAGTTCCTTCGAGTAGGTTGACGTCATCTTCTTGAGCATCGAGATGTCCGATCCCCATGCTTTCATGGTTCCAACATCGCTCTTGAGGGAAGCCAAAGCTGCCTTGAGTTCGCTGTTGTCTGCTGGAGCAGGGGTAGCCATTTCGCCTGACTTCTTGTTGATCTTCGCTTCAAGATCTTTGATCTTGGCGGCGACATCTTCGTCAAACGAGACGAGCTTGGCGTAAACAGCGTAAATCATGGAGGCCATTTCGTAGCGAGTGAGCGCTCGAGTGCCTTCGTAATTGCCGTTTGGCATACCTTGGATGAATTTTTCGAGCTTCAGTCGCTTGACGGCGTCTGCAGCCCAGTGAGTGTCCTGTACGTCCGGGAACGAGTCCTGGGCGATTGCAGGTGCAACGATTCCGAGGCTGAACACCAGGGAAAGGGCAATCTTGTAAGTTCGCTTCATGCTTGAATTAGATTCTCCTGTTAAAAGTGTGGTTACTTTGCCTACTTTGTTTCGTTTTATCCTGACTCTGCGAGCACTTTCCTATGTTACTTACCCACCGAGTTTTGGACTTTACGAATCAAGTTGGCACAACACCACAACTTGAGTATCACATGTTGTGCCTTTCAGATTCAAGTACGGCGACTACAAATACGATGCCGGGTTCACGGGGCGACCATTTTGCCTGATCTCAAAATGAAGATGCGGGCCGGTTGAAAGGCCACTTGAACCGATCGATCCGATCCTTTGGCCACGTCGGACTGCTGATCCGGAAGAGACCATGATACGGCTGAGATGCCCGTAGACGGATGACATTCCTCCACCGTGTTCGATAATGATTGCGTTGCCGTAGCCGCCGAGGCGGGACGTACTGATGACCACTCCGTTGCCGGCTGCATAGACTGGGGCGCCGTATCCACCGCCAAAGTCGATGCCGTTATGCATGCGGTTGTATTTCAGGATAGGGTGGAATCGCATGCCAAATCCGCTGGTGCTTCGTCCGGCGGCCGGGGGACCAAATCTGCCGTCTCCCATTGGCGGAAGGCTCTTCCCTGATTTTATGGCGGCCTTCAATCGCTCGTTGACCTGGTCTTCGATTTTTTGGCTGTCCTCGTCGAACTGTTTGACGATTTGTTCCATTTCGTTGCGCCGATCCTTGAGGGAATCCATGAGGGCGATCTTGGCGGCTCGTGCCTTCTCAAGTTGATCCTGCTTCTCCTTTTGGGTTTGGAGCATGGAGTTCACGCTTGCGACGAGCGAGTCCTGCTCGGTTTTCTCTTTCTCGATTCGGTCGCGGACGACGACGTACTCCTCAAAGAGTTTTCGATCCTTTCGAGCGATTCGATCGAGAATGAACTGTCTCGAAGCGATGTCTCCGGAGTCGGCAAGTCCTAGGAGTGCGGAAAGAGTCGTTTCTTGACCCCGCACATACATCGCACGGAGCCGTCGCCGGACTTCGGCTTGCTTGCCGGAGAGTTCTGCTTCGGCTTTGAGTAACGACTTTCCAAGCTCCTCTTGTCTCTCCTTGGCTGCGGAGAGTTTCTCGGCGGTTTGTTCAAGGGTGGTTTCGGCTTCTTCGAGGCGGGAGTCTACGCCCTCGATTTCGGCCCGTACGTCGCGAATGACCTCCTTGGCGGCGTTGAGTTGGCTTTGCGCTCGCTTTTTTTGCTTCTCAATCCTCTCAAGTTCCTGCTTGAGTTGTTTGACGGATGGCTTCTTTTGTGCCATGACCCCGAGGGGGATGAGGAGCAGGAGCAGGAGCCAAGATCGCTTCATTGAATCCTCTTGTGAAGCCTGATGAGGGCGAGGATGGCGCAGATGATGCCGTAGCTTGCTCCTGCGATCACGGTCCAGAAATAGACTGGCTGAGCCGGAAACGCTGGGAGAGGTGGGATCGACTCGTAGGAAAGGACGACAAGGCTGACTTGGCGGTAAGTGAGTTGTAGCAGGACCGCGGCGAGGAGTCCACCGAATACGCCTTGCACCTTACCTTCAATCACCATTGGCAAATACATGGTTGAGTAGCCCGCTCCGACAAGCCTCATGATACGGATTTCGATGCGCCGCGACATCGCGGCAAGGCGCGTGACCGTGAAGATGAGGACTCCTGCGACGAGGAGGAGGATTCCCCCAGCGGTGGCGCCAACCCAGCGCAACAGCTTGAGGGCTTGCTCGAGAAGGTTTTGTTCTTTGCGCAGGTAGTTGACTCCGTTTACGGGCTCGACCTCGGCGCGCGCGCGCATCTGTGCAGCGATTGTGTCCCCTTGGCTCAGGTCGTTCAGAATAATCTTGAGCCCGTCCGGATAGGGGTTATCGATATCCTTAGCGATGTCAGGGTTCTCTTTCGAAAACTTCTCCCAGGCATTCTCCTTTGGAATCAGAATCGCTTTTTCGACTCCTCGAGTGGCTCGCACGTCTTTAAGAGTTGATGAGACTTGGTCTCGAGTTGTTCCCTCCTTGAGATAGACGCGCATCTCGAGAGTGCCGGTCATCCTTCTTGCCCCTTTCTGAAGTCCAAGATAGAGTAGACCCAGACCCCCCAAAACGTATAGGCAGACGGCGGTCGTCAGAACACTGAGCACGACCATTCCGAGGTTTCGCCTCAAGGAGACTATGGCTTCGCCGAGGATGAAAAAGATCCGGTCAAGCATCGTCGCCCCCTGATTCCGATTCCTCGATCTGCAAATCGACGTTTTCGTCTGGCTCTGATGGCGCATCCTCGTTACCATCGACGACCGCAATCAGGGGGATCACTTCGGTTTCCAATGGCTCGGACTTCGGCCTCTCCATTGGCCCTGAGTCGCTCACGATCCTGCCTTCTTCTAGGCGAATAATTCGGGCAGGAACTTGGTCGACAACTAGCATGTCATGGGTTGCAACGATTACCGTTGAACCACGGTCGTTGAGATCCAGCAGCAGCTGCATGATCTCCATGGAGTGATCCGGATCAAGGTTTCCGGTAGGTTCATCGGCAAGGATGAGGGGGGGGTCATTGACCAGCGATCGACCAATAGCAACGCGCTGACGTTCCCCTCCGGAAAGTTCGTCAGGGAAGCTTTTGGCTTTATGGAGGAGATGAACTCCCATTAAAATGAAAGGCGTTCGGCGGCGGGTTTGGCGGCGAGTTTTGCCTGCGGCGCGACTGGCGTAGGCAATGTTTTCTTCGACGGTTTTCTTGGGCAGAAGAGCGTAGTCCTGAGGGACGATTCCCATTTTTCGACGGAGTTTTGGGATGAATAGCGCAAGTTGGCGGTTAATTTCTTTCCCCTCAATCACCACTGCGCCTTTGGTAGGGTTGACCTCTCGACTCAAGAGTTTCAGAAGGGTGCTCTTCCCTGCTCCGGTGGTGCCGACAAGGAAGACAAATTCTCCCTTTTGAATCTGCAATGAGAGCGAATGGATGGCGTCTTTGTGAGAACGGTATGAGACTTCGACGGCTCGAAACTCAATATGCGGTTGCCCCTTCTCCACCTCCATACGATACCTAGCGGCGGGTATATTGAACTCTTGAGAAAAGGACTTCTTTTTGACTTCGATGGGCTGGTATTAGACACCGAAACTCCTGAAGTCCGAGCCTGGGAATGGATGTTTGCCCAGCACAACCTTGAATATCCTAAGGAAGTTTGGCAAAGCATCGTCGGGCGCGGACCCGATCAAATCTCGGAGAAACCAGAGGATATCTTGGTTCGAGAGGCGAAGCTGAATGAGACGCCGGAGCGGATCTATACGACTTTCCGGGCTCGTTACTTCCAGATTTTGGAGAAGGTCGCCAGGCCAGGTGTGGAGAAGCTCATTGCGGAGGCGACTGCCCTCGGATATGAGTTGCACATCGTTTCCAGCAGCGAGAAGCGTTGGGTTGAGGGGCATCTCAATGACCTTGGACTTCGTGAACATTTTCAGACTTTGACGACTCGTGATGAAGGGGTTCCGACAAAGCCCGCGCCGGATCTTTATCTTCGGTGTCTCGAAAAGAATGGCTTAAAGCCGAAGCAGGTTTGGGCTCTAGAGGACTCAGCAAATGGCCTTGCCGCAGCTAAGGCGGCCGGAATCAAGACTCTGGTTTGCCCGAATCCGACGACGGAGCATCTCGACTTCAGTAAGGCGGACAAGATCGTTCTGTCACTAGAGGAAGTTTCGCTTCCGCTGTAAAAAGGTACAACCGAGGACGTGTCAGAACTCTTCGAACGCCTGCGCGAGGCCATCCAGACCTGCCTTGACCGTGAGGAGCTGATCGGCATCCACTACGAACCAGATGTGTTCGAGGTCGGCTTTGTTAGGGCCTTTGACGGCGACTCATTTCGGCTCGAGCGGATTGACCGCTATGGGCAAAACTGGGGTTCATTCGTTGGGACACTCGACAAGGTTCTGAGAACTCAACATGGGACGCAGTACATGCAGTCTGTTCAGCTGCTCTTGGAGCGCGTTAAGCAAGGGCCGACGCCCTCTCGCGGCGCGCCAGACTCACTGGAGATGGAGAAGTTGCTTGAGTTTTGTAAGAGCCGGAACATCATTGTCGGTTTGCACAATGAGGAAGGGAGCACCCTTTACGGTTATGTCCGGGCTTACTCAAGTGACCATGTCGAGCTAGAGGAGATTAGCTTTTTGGGGTACGAGGATGGCACCCGGATCATGCCAGTTGACGACATTACTCGGCTCACCTATGGTGGACCGGACGAGGAATCTCGGATGTTTTTGAACCGAGTCCGGTTAGGTCTCTAGGGATTACATCATCGCAAATTCTGTCGGTGTTGACTCTCCGGGCAGGGTGAGAGTCAGCTTTTGATCAAGCCTCTGGAAGTCCGACTGGCTAGTCGTGCCGTTGATCGTCATCTCCATCTTCCCCTCTGAGAGTTTCTTCCAGCTACCGAGTACTTCCACTCCACCCTTGGTCATCTTAAGGCTGCCCGAAGGGTCGACATCGAGGTCAATTCCGGATGGCTGGCTGCTTACCCATATGCCGACTGGCGATGATGTCATATCGGAGCTCACCGGTGCGGAACCTTGCCCACAACCAAGGAGCAAACAGCTAATCAGAACTAATCCTTGAATGCGCATCGGATACATCTCACCTCAGCAATGTTATGGTTACGTTACTAACATTTCTGGTTAACCATTGCTTAATGTCGGAGGCGCAAAATCTGCGCGTAGCTCGCGAAAGTGGGTTGATAGAGCCATTCTCATGAATAGAAAAGCCTTTACTCTTATCGAATTGTTGGTGGTTATTGCCATCATCGCAATTCTCGCTGCGATCCTCTTCCCAGTCTTTGCCCAGGCAAAGGCGGCCGCAAAGAAATCTCTCTCGCTTTCGAACCAGAAGCAGATGGGACTGTCGGCTGTGATGTATGCATCTGACTACGACGATGGTCTTTCAGAGACTGGCTGGGACGGTCCCTGCATGCGCCCCGATGACACCCACGACTTGACGTCGGCATCAGTCGGTGACGCTTTCTTCAGCGGTGTGTTCTCATTCTTGCTGGCGAACCAGCCTTACATGAAGAATCTAGACATCATGGCTGACCCAGCGGACCCAGATAAGGGTGTCTATGGAAAGGATGGTTCGATCTGCTTCGAAACACAGCTTCTTCAGTTCGGAACCCGTGGAGCTTACTCCGGAATGCGTTTGGTTCCTGGAGCCATGGCTAAAGCGCTGCCAGCCTCCTACGGTGGCAACTATCTCCTCTCGGTTACCTATGATGCTCCTCGAGGAAGCACGAAGAGCAAGGGTCGAAACATGACGGCTATCGATAGCCCAGCCAACGTTGTCTACACCATCGAAGTCGGTTCCGTCCGAAGTGCGACTGGACTCAACTTCTCGGGCTGGTACACGGCTCCTGGATACGGATTGAGCGGTGCTGCAGATGGTTCTGGACGATGGGAGCGAGGCGCACGCCACGCTCAAGGTCGAAACTGGGCATTCTGCGACGGCCATGCGAAATTCCAAAAGGATGTTCCGTACAAGACCGCAACCGGCACCAGCAAAGGTCAGCGCCAGTTGATGTGGGATTACCAGCAAATCGGTATCTACACCTTCCCTGAAACCACCAATCGCGACTATTGCCCTAAGGGTGTCACCTGCACAACCCTCAGCAACCGAAACTGGTAATCGTTTGATTGTTTGAAACTGTATTGAGCCGCCATGGGGCGGCTCTTTTTTGTGTCCAGCTATAATCTTTGGGTGGCTGCCGCAGTAGATCGATTCCGAGAAATACTTCGCCGATACGTTGGCAAGAATGAACTGGTAGAGATTTACGACGACTCGCAAGACCTTGACAAGTTTGAGGTCGGGTTTATCGTTGCGGTTGGTGATGACACTTACTTTGTCAAGAAGGTAGATGCCAAAGGACGGTACAACGGGCACTACATGGGGCGGCTCGACGATGTGGTTCGACTGGCGACCGGGACCCAATATCTCACCGCGGTCCGACTGCTTACGGAACGTGCAAGATCTTCTGAGGGAGCCGAGCATGAGCTACCACCCCTTGACGCCTTTTCAGATTTACTGAAGTATGCCCATCGAAACCGTTTAATGGTGAGTGCTTGGGTAGATGTTAACTTCTTCGGGTTTGTTCAGGAGTTCACGAACGAACACTTGGAGCTGATCGAGGTCAACAAATCTGGTCTGGAAGATGGCATTCAGTATCTAGATATTGATGAGATCAGCACGATAGAGCTCGGCGGGCCCGATGTGGATGCCCGCCGATTTCTGCATCAAGTCCGGATGGGACTTTAGCGATCAGAGCTTGAAGTCGACAATTCCCGTAACACCGACCTGTTCGACTGGCTTCACACCGCTGCTCCATTCCTCACTAGCCATGGGAACCATGGCTCGGATGCGGATTTCTTTTCCGAAGAGATCCTGCTCGAGTTGGGCGACGGCTTTGACTTTGTCGACTTGAGCTTTGGGGCCAGAGACCTGGACCATGCCGATGGCGTTCCGGCTTCCGACACCAGAGGTGACGATGGGGACGACTTTAGTTGAAGTCGTCGTCTTTGGATCGCGCTTGATGAGTTTGTTGAACTCTCGGTCGATCTCGCCGCCGTACTTGCGCGTGACTTCCCAGATGCCTACGATCTTGATCAGTTGTCCGATCTGAGCAGGAACAAATGGGGCCAGCAGGGCCACCGACGCAAGAATGAGCATGGCGCGTTGTCGCTTCATGCTCATAAAGACGATTTAGCCAGGAATTCGTTTCTTGCGATTGCGAATTGCGCCGTCAATTAACACTCCGGCGAGAATGACTCCGCCGATGAGAGTGAATTCGAGTTGCTGGGAGAGCTGGAGCATGTTGATCATGTTCCTCAGCACTTGGAGGAGCGCGGTGGCGAGGACAACGCCGATGATGCTTCCGTCTCCACCTCGGAGTGAGAATCCACCGAGGACGCAGGCGGCGACGGCGTAGAGTTCATAGCCGATTCCGTGTCCGTTGGGGGAGATTGAGCTGGTGTAGAAGGCAAGCAGGACCGCAGAAACTCCGGCAAGTAGGCCGCAAACAACGTAGGTGATCGTCGTGATGCGCTGGGTCGGAATTCCGGCGAATCGGGCAGACTCTTCATTTTGGCCAGTGGCGAGGAGGCGGATGCCGAAGACGCTACGGTGGAGGACGATGAAGGCTATGATGGCGCAGAGGATGAGGAGCCACATGGGGGTTGGTAGTCCCATCCAGTCTCCGTTCACGAAGGCGATCAGAGCTTTTGCTTGAGGTGCGTCGGAGAAGTTGCGTGTGTTATCGTTCGTGATTGTTCGAGCTAAAGAACGATAGATCATAAGGCCACAGAGGGTGACAATAAAGGATTGCAACTTGGCTTTGGTGACCAAGATACCGTGGAGTAGACCGAGGACTCCGCCCGCCGCAACGGCGATGAGAACGGCGAGCCAGGGGTTCATTTGGTGCTCGGTGAGGAGCATGGAGAGACCTACTCCGAGGAGAGCGAAGACTGAGCCCACGCTGAGGTCGATTCCACCGGTGATGATGACGAAGCCCATTCCGATGCTGAATATCCCGTAGATTCCGATCATCTTTGTGGTGTTCAGGATGTTGGCCTGACTGAAGAAGTTGGGATTCTTGTAGCCGGTGAACATACACACCGCCATCAGGATCAGGAAAATGCTGAGTTCTTTGCCAAATTTCATTTTGCGCCACCAACTGCCAGGTTCATGATTGCTTCTTCGGTCGCGTCTTTGCGATCCAGAATGCCCGAAAGGTGTCCCTCGTGCATGACTCCGATGCGGTCACTGACCGCCAAAACTTCTTCCATATCGCTGGAGACCATGAGGATCGCCAAACCCTGCGCGGCGAGCCGCCGCAGTTCTGTATAAATTTCTGCCTTTGAACCCACATCGATCCCTCGAGTCGGCTCGTCGATGATCATGACCTTGGGGTTCATCTGGAGCCAACGGGCGAGGACTACTTTCTGCTGGTTTCCGCCCGAGAGGTTGGCGGCGATTTGGTCAATGCTTGGGGTTTTGACGTTGAGCTGCTGGACACCTTCGGTGGCGTATTTGCGGGCAGGGTGCTGCTTTTTGAGACCTAGGGCAGAGAACTTGTGCCAGGCGGGGAGGACGATGTTTTCGCCGACACTCATGGTGGTGGTCAGACCTGCGTTCCGACGGTCTTCGGGAACGAGGAACATTCCGGCGTTGATTGCATCTCTTGGTGATCTGACTTTGAGGGTTTCGCCCTTGAGCGCGATGGTACCTTGGGCGGGGTCGATTCCGAAGAGGGCCCTGGTGACTTCGGATCGCCCGGCTCCGACAAGGCCGGCGAGACCAAGGATTTCTCCGGATCGGATCGAAAACGAAACTGGGATATTGGGATAGCGGGAGGTTCGGAGTTCTTTGATCTCAAGGACGACTTCGGAAGCCGTGGTTGGACCGGCGTTGACGGACGGGGCGATCTCGCGACCGACCATCAGTTTGACCATCGCCTCGTGAGTGATTTCTTCTTTTGTGAGGGCTCCGGCGTTCTTGCCATCGCGGAGACCGACGACTCGGTCGGCGACAACGCCGATTTCGTCTAGCCGGTGGGAAATGTAGAAGATTCCGACGCCTTCGTTTTTCAAATCAGCGATGATCTCAAAGAGTCGGTTGCTTTCTTCAAGGGTCAAACTGCTCGTTGGCTCGTCGAGGATCAGATAGCGAACCTTCATGGAGAAGGCTCTTGCAATCTCGACAAGTTGACGCTCAGCGATGGAAAGGGCGGCGACGGGGGTGGAGGGAGGACGCTTGAGACCGACCTTTTCGAGATAGCCGACCGTGAGTTCGCGCATCTTCTTGCGATCAACCAGACCGGCTTTGCGAAGTTCACGACCGAGAAAGATGTTTTCGGAGATGTCGAGGTTTTCGAGAACTGAGAGTTCCTGGAAGACGACTCGGATGCACTTGTCGAGGGCTTCGGAAGGGGAACGGAAGGTACACGGAACATCATCGACAATGAGCGATCCGGCGTCCGCCTGGTACACGCCACCGATGATCTTCATAAGGGTGCTCTTCCCAGCGCCGTTTTCGCCGAGAAGAGCGACTACCTCGCCGGGGGCGAGGCTAATATCCACGGAGTCGAGCGCGATGACGCCCGGGAAACGCTTACTAACTCCGTGCATTTGTAGCAATTACTTGCCCGTCATTTCCTTGAGCTTCTTCGCGAATTCCACTACGGTGTCCTTTTTGACCGAGGTGGTTGGAACGAAGATCTGCTTGTTCTCAGGAATTCCCTTCTTGTCGCCAGCAGCGGCGGCGGCCATCATCTTGACGGATTGGTAGCCGAACTCGAACGGTTGCTGAACGATCGTTGCTTCGATGAAGCCTTCCTCAACACCCTTGAGCGTATCGGTTTCTTCGTCGAATGCAACGATCTTGATCTTGCCTTCCTTCTTAGCTTCCTTGACGGCGTTCAGGATGGCAGGGCCGTTGTAGGACCAGAGCCCGACAAGGCAGGCGACATCAGCGTTTGCGACGAGGGTGTCGGCGACGTTCTGTTTGGCACGGGCTCGGTCGGTGTCATCGGTTTTGGGTGCGTCGCCGATGATTGTGACGTTGCTACCCTTCAGGGCTTCTTGAAGACCTTGGAATCGCTCTTTGGCGTTCTGGGCGTCGGCTTTACCGACGAAGACGGCGATCTTTCCGCCGTTGGGGAGAGCCTTTTTGACTTCTTCGCCCGCCATTCGTCCAGCGGCGACGTTGTCGGTGCCGAGGAAGACTTCGCGCTTACTGTCTGGAGCGTCGCTGTCTTGGGTCATGAGGAATGTTTTCCCGGCGAGACCGTCTAGGTCAGCGGATTGACCCTTAGGATCAACCGGGCTGACGGCAATCGCTTTGATTCCGTTGGCGACGAGGTCGTCTAGGATCTGCTTCTGCGCGGCGGCGGTTCCGTCAGCTGGCATCTTGAATTCGAGTTTGATGTTGCCAAGCTCTTTCTCTGCCTTTTCGCAACCGGCCTGCGCGATCTTCCAGAAGTCGGAGGTGTTGTTGGTGACGAATGCGACGGCAACCTTGTCGCCAGTTGGAGCTGGGGTTGTTGCGGCGGAGCTGGTGTCTCCGGTCGGTGCGGAGCTGTTATCCCCCGAACCTGAGCCGCATCCGGCAATGACGAGAGAGGCCAACATGGCCGACAGAATCCAATTCTTCATCTTCGAGAACTCCTGGTGAATGATATTGCGACACTGGAATAAATATTCCGGTGAGTAGATACCATCTGCTCAAACAGTTTATGCCGATTTCTGGTGCCACGTCTAGCCTCTCGATAGATTCAACGGGGATTTGTATGGGGTAGCGTTGCGTTATGTTGTTGACGTTGATCGCTTCTGCAGTTTTGGTTCAGGATAACAAGCCTTCGATTCCCCTCTGGCCGAACGGAGCGCCGGGTTCCGAGGCACGAAGAAATGAGCCTGAGACAAAGCCCCACGCTTGGTCGATTGGAAACATTTACAATCCGTCGCTCACGGTCTATGAGCCGCCAGCTGGAAAGGCGAGTGGGACGGGGTTGATTATTGCTCCGGGCGGAGGTTTTCGAGAACTGGTAGTCGGTGCCGAAGGTTTCCAGCCAGCGAAGATGCTTGCCGAAAAGGGGATCACCTGTTTTGTTCTGAAGTATCGATTGGTACGGGAGGAAGGCTCGGGGCTGACCATCGAAAAGGACGCTCCGGTGGATGCGATGCGAGCGGTTCGCCTGGTGCGAACAATTGCAGATGTCTACGGCATCAAAAAAGTGGGGATGCTTGGATTCTCGGCGGGAGGAGAGGTCGTGTCTCTGGCGACTTTCCAGGGCAAAGCGGATCCTGCGGCAAAGGATCCGGTGGATCAGATGAATGCTCAGCCAGATTTTGCGGCGTGGGTGTATCCAGGGCCGGTGGGAGTTCCGAAGGAGTTCAAGGGAACCTTGCCGCCATCGTTCATGATCGTTGCGCAGGACGACGGGGCGACCAAGGTGGTGTTGGATATCACGAAGCTGTATCGAGACAATAAGAGTTCTTACGAGACACACATTTTGCACACCGGGGGCCACGGCTTTAACATGGGTGATCGGAGCGACAAGGTGACGGTGAAGACTTGGGTGAACCGATTCCTTGATTGGATGGACGATCAGGGGTTACTTTCCAAGTAGCCGGTACCCCACAATAGAAAGGTGGCAACAACGACGTTCGTCTCCGTAACCGAAATGGCGCGCCTGGTGCGCGACCTTGGTCTCAAAACCTGTCTGGAAGGGGTGGTTGAGAAGCTAGAAGAGGATTACTCAAGGTGGGAGACGTTTCAGAAGGTCGCCCGAACGGCGAACCATTGCGATCTTGGCGTCGTTGAGCTCATGCCATCGTCAACGGATGAGGAATTCGCGTTCAAGTATGTGAATGGTCACCCGAAGAACTATCTCCAAGGGATGTCGACGGTCATGGCCTTTGGGGCGTTGAGCGACCTGCGGACAGGCTGGCCTAACTTGCTCTCAGAGATGACGTTACTCACTGCGATTCGCACGGCGGCGACTTCGGTATTTGTGGCTAAGTTGTTGGCCCGACCTAACTCTCGACGGATGGCGATGATTGGATGTGGATCACAGTCAGAGTTTCAGATTGTTGCTTTCAACGAGCTGATGGGAGTTCGAGAGTTTACGGTTTTCGATACAGACCCCCATGCCGCTGCCAAGCTGAATCGCAATCTGGGGCATCTGAATATAACGGTTTGCGAATCTACTGCTGAGGCGGTCAGCGGGGCAGATATTGTGACGACGTGCACAGCGGACAAGCTAAGGGCGACAATCTTAACTGGGGACTTGATTGAGCCGGGGATGCATATCAATGCCATCGGCGGAGATTGCCCAGGAAAGACCGAGCTTGCGGCCGACGTGCTGACGAAAGGCCGTGTCTACGTCGAATACGAGCCACAGACTAGGGTCGAAGGCGATATTCAGCAAATGCCCGCTGACTTTCCGGTCACGGAGCTCTGGCGAGTTCTTGAAAGGCCATCTGAGGGCCGGACAACTGAGACGGAGGTGACGATTTTTGACTCAGTGGGCTTTGCCTTGGAAGACTTCTCTGCCCTTCGATGGGTTTATCAAATGTGCCAAAGGCACGCGTATGGCGAGCCGATCGATCTGATGCCGATCATGCCGGATGTCAAAGATCTGTACGGGCATAGTGGACTTGTGTTATCGTTGGTTTGACGTTCGAACCGATTTGCCTTGCCTCCGCACCGCGTTAGAACGCGACAGCTAGGTTGCGCTTTTGACCCGCATTTTTGGGGCAGCCGCGCCGCAAACTGGTCTATGAGATGTGCCAAAGTTAGCAGGGCGATCCGGGGTCCACAGAGATGGGCATGCACAGCCCTAAATCCTTAGGTGTTGCTGGAACAGCCCCTCAGCCTCGCCCAGAATTTTTCTGTGACCTAATCCCTGGTAAATTTAAGGTGATCTAGGCGATTCTATGCATCGATTTCGATTTCTCGCGTTGTCCGCCACTGCAATGTTTTTGCTTGGCACGTCTGGGTTTGCGCAAGACAAGCAAGACCCTAAGAAGGATCCTCCAGCGAAACCGCAGCCGGGTCGACCCATTCCCGACCCGAAGCTGGACAAGTCAGCTCCTGGCCAAAAGCCCGTGATCGCATCAAAGGCTAACCGCGAAGATGGCGGTCAGGCAAAGGATTCGGAAGTCAAGAACAACGATCCAATGGGATCGCTTCCGTTCGTTTTTCAGGAAGGACCGTTTAAAGACCTCCAGGTCTTTGGTTACAGCTACTTTGCGGCGGCCCGCGATAATGCTCTCGGTAAGCGAATCCCAAAGGCAAAGCCAGCCGAGCAATCAGGCCCTGAAGCCCGCAAGAAGGATGAGAGCACTGATTCAACTGTCAAGTCAGCTCCAGCAGATAAGTCAACATCAGCGCAAGAAAAGCTGAACAAAAAGGACCCTGGGACAATGCGTAAGGATCAGGAGCTTGAGGAGACAAATCAAGCCCCGGTCAACGCTCTTCAATACTTTGTAGGTCCTGCACAGATGGCGAATGGCAATGTTGCCATGCCTGCACCCGAGCGTTACCAGCTCGGTCCCGGCGACAAACTCGTCATTCGTTACTCCAGTCCTCTCGAGTTACCCAAGGAGCGAATCGTAACCGTCGAATCGACAGGCACCCTGATCGTGCCTGTGATGGGAACAAAGCTGACGGTAAGGGGAATGAGCCTCGCCCAGGCAGAGAAGGCGATCGTGAAAGAGATTCAGCGGGGCCTACGGGACGCGTCAGTCACGGTCTCTTTGGGTGAACTACGAACCATTTCGATTTCGATTGTTGGTGAAGTTGTCGCCCAGGGCAGCTACCAAGTGCCGAGCGTGATGACACTCTTCAACGCTCTCTACACTGCGGGCGGACCGACGATTGATGGATCTTTCCGTAATATTCAGCTTCGCCGCAGCAACGGCACTTCGAGAACGATTGATCTGTACTCTTACCTGTTGAAAGGTGACCCCAGTCAGGACGTCGCTCTTCAGCCGGGTGACTTGATCCTCGTGCCGCCTGCGACCAACCGTGTTGCGATCAAAGGCGAGGTGGGACGACCTGCGGTATACGAAATGCTTTCCACCGAGAAGGCTAAGGACCTCCTTAAGTATGCAGGGGGCGCTAAATCCACGGCAATTCTAAGCCGAACAGAAATCAGGTCGGTCAACCCAGGGATTGAGCGAGAACTCAAGACCGTGGACTTGACCGGAGATGTCAATCCAGCAATCCGGGAGGGGGATATCGTTACTCTTTACGCTCTTCGTGAAGAGATTGAGAATGCAATCGAAGTTGAGGGGGCTGTTGACCAGCCTCGGGCTTACCAGTTTCGCGCAGGAATGAAAGTCTCCGATGCCATCTTGGAAGCCCGGGGGCTACTTAAAGATGCTTATAATGTCAGAGCTGATCTCTACCGGGAAAACCCTGACAAGACGATCACTTTGCTTCCGATTGATTTGCAAAAGGCGCTGAACAGGGACCCGGCCGGAGACCTTGCGTTGCAACGAAGCGACCGGTTGCGAATCTACTTCGCCACGGAGGTGATGTGGCTTCAGGATCGAGTGGTTACCCTTGAAGGCGCGGTACGGACTCCTGGGAAGTTCTTGCGACTTGACGGAATGCGCTTGTCTGATCTTCTGTTACAGGCCGGGGGCCCCCTACCCACCGCCAGCTACGAGGCGGTCTTCGTATATCGGAAGAACACAGACGGAACGGAGGGCCCCCTACTTAAGCCAAACCTTGGCAGGGCGCTAAGTAAGTCTGCCGATGATGACGTCATTCTCAAGGATCGGGATCTGGTCGTCGTTTACAGTATTGACGAGGCGCAGTTCAAATCTAAGCAAGTCGTAACGATTCAGGGTGCGGTTGTAAAGGCTGGTAACTTCCTTCGTTCAGAAGCCCTCACGGCTCGTGACCTTATTCAGTTAGCCGGTGGTCTACGTCCGGATGCATCCGAGGAACTTCAGATTTCGCATGCCCGCACGTTCGACTCTTCGACGTCAAGAGGTGGTGAGGTGCAGGCAAACAAGAAGCCTTACCAAACTTATAAGGTGCTTGATGTGCTTGCTGGGCGCGAGAATCCGGTGATGGAGGACGGGGATGTACTCACAATTCCTGGTCGTGGAGACTACCAGGAGGCTCCGATTTTGGTTGAGATTAAGGGCCGGGTCAAGTTTCCCGGTGTGTACGCTATCACCAAACGAGGCGAGACCGTTTATGATCTACTTCAGCGAGCGGGCGGTAAAGCGGAGGATGGCTGGCTTGAAGGAGCCCAGTTCACCCGTGCCCCCAAGTATCTGACAAGTGACGCTGAGTCACGACTTTCGCCGCGCGTTCGGAAGCTGCTTGAGGAAATTCAAGAACAAGCGTATCTTCGTGCGCTTGCAAAATCGGACATTGACAAAATTCGACTTCTCAATTCGCAAGGTGGCGGAAACTCTTCGGCTCTCCTAGGGGTGCTAGGGGGCGCTCCGGTTCCTCAGACAGCCACGGCAACTGACAGCGAGGCTACTAAAAAACTGCTTCAACGCGAAACAGTTTCTCCAGCACGAGTTCTCTCTACTGAAGAGATCATTGAGTCGGGGAATATTCCAATCCGATTGGATGAAGTTGAAAAAAACCGGAAGTCGCAGAGCAATTTGACCCTTAAGGACGGGGATATTCTTACAATCCCAGAACGACCGACCACGATTGCGGTTCGGGGTTCGGTTATCCTTCCCTCGACGCTCATTTTCGAGAAGGGTAAGACACTGGATTACTACTTAGCGAAGTGCGGCGGATCGACGATCGATGCCGATACGACGCAAGTATTGGTCATTCGCGCAACCGGAACAATCACCAAGGCTCGGGGTTCGACGCGAATTGAACTTGGCGATGCAATCTTTGTTCCGACTCGGGTGATGGTGGCTAAGCTAACCGATGCTTCCTCGACATTTGATTCGGCGATCAAGTCGCTGACGAATGCTGGGATTGTTTGGGCACTGATTAGCCGGCTGCTTTAGACCAGCCCTTCGATGAGATTGAGAAGCACGAAATCGTAGGTGGAGATTCCACCTACATCGTGCGTGTTGAGTCCGATTTCAACGTACTGGTAACCGATGAACATATCGGGGTGGTGGTCGATTCGGTCGGCATGATGCCCAATGGCCATCGCGAGGACGAGTCCTGCCTTGTACGAGTCAAGCTCAAACCTTTTATGGAGTTTGCCGTTTTGGACGCTCCAGCCATCGACCTGCCCTAAGTGCTGTGAGATCTCAAGGTCATCAAGTTTGCGCCTCTCGGGCATCACGAAGTTGGTTCGTTCCATACCCTCAATCTACGGGACCGAGGAGGCGAAAGTCTACGTTCGGAGCCCGGTCTTGGGGTACTACTAGTAGATAGGCTTCGATATGGGCAAATACAAACTCGATCTCAGCAGCGCCGCTCAGATCCACAAAAACCTCGACGTTGAGACCCTGATTCAGCATTGTGTCCAGCGGGATGGATGCAAGCAACTTGCGAATGGAGCCGTCGTTGCCTTCTCCGGCGAATACACCGGGAGAACGCCCAAGGACAAACATACGGTTGCCGATGCCGCTTGTGAAGATCACATCTGGTGGGAGAACAACAACCGGATGTCGCCGGAGTTGTTCGAGTCACTTTTCGGTAAGTTCCAGTCTTACGCTTCGGGCAAAGAGCTGTATATCGTTGACACCTACGGTGGGGCTGATCCTGCTCACCGGATCAAGGTCCGGTTCATTGTCGAGCGCCCTTACCATGCTCTCTTTATCAAGCAGCTCCTCATTCGGCCGTCAGCGGAAGAACTTTCTAGCTTTGAGCCCGATTGGACTGTTGTTGATTTCGGCAAACGATCCTTCGATCCGGCGGTAGACGGTACCCGCGGCGACGCGGTGATTGCCCTCAATATGCCCGAGCAGACCGTTTTGATTGGCGGAACGCAGTACGCGGGTGAGATGAAGAAGTCGGTGTTCACGATCATGAACTATCTTCTGCCACTGAAAGGAGTAATGGCGATGCACTGCTCGGCCAACGTTGGTCCGAATGGCGACACGGCTTTGTTCTTTGGGCTGAGTGGTACTGGTAAGACAACGCTTTCGGCAGATCCTGAGCGAATGCTGATTGGTGACGATGAGCACGGATGGACCAACGACGGCGTGTTCAATGTGGAGGGAGGATGCTACGCAAAGTGTATCGGTCTCACCGAAGAGCGTGAGCCAGAGATCTTCCATGCGATTCGAACCGGAGCCATTCTTGAAAATGTGGTCCTGGATGCTCACGGCAACCCGGATTTCAATGATCAGTCAATAACTGAGAACACCCGTGTTGCCTATCCCATTGAGCATATCGAAAAGATCATGACGCCGAGCGTGGGTGGACACCCGAAGAATATCGTGTTCCTCACCTGCGATGCAATGGGCGTTTTGCCCCCTATTTCGAGGCTGACGAAGGAGCAGGCGATGTACTTCTTCCTCAACGGCTACACTGCCAAAGTAGGCGGAACTGAGAAGGGAGTGACGGAACCCAAGAGCGTTTTCTCGGCTTGTTTTGGCCAGCCGTTCCTTCCTCTACGTCCGAAAGTTTATGCCGAACTTCTCGGGAAAAAGATTGACGAGCACGGCTCCAAGGTTTGGTTAATCAACACCGGTTGGACGGGTGGTGCTTACGGTGTCGGTTCACGCATGAAGCTCGGCTTTACCCGAGCGATGATTCATGCGGCTTTTGATGGCCAGCTGGACGGGGTTGCTTTTGAGACTGATCCGATCTTTGGTCTGCACATTCCTTCCGAATGTCCGAACGTTCCGAGCGACCTACTTAACCCGCGCAACACCTGGAGCGACAAGGCCGCCTACGATGCGCAGGCGACCAAGCTACACGGGATGTTCGAAGAGAACGCGAAGCAGTTCTGACAAGGCAGTTTAAAGGAAACGCTTCCACCAGCTGACGATCTCGTTGAGCCTGTGTTGTCGCAAGTCCGCGGGACCGGACCGACTCATGCCGTGCGAGGTTGAGGCTGGGTAGCGAACGAATCGGGTTGGGATTCCGCTCTGCTGGAGAGCGGAGTAAACCTGCTCGCCTTGCTCGATGTTGCAGCGCAGGTCGCCTGCGGAGTGGATAACGAGAGTTGGGGTGGTTACATCCTTGAAGTAAGAGATGGGTGACTGTCGCCAGAGCTCTTTGATGTCATTAAGATCGCCCCAGGCGTTGCCTTTGAAGTAGCCATCTTTGTTCATTGGGAAGTCGCTGTTGCCGGCCATTGAGACAAAGTTGCTCACGCAACGGTCTGTAATCGCAGCTTTGTAGTCCTTCGTGTGGCCAATCACCCAGTTGGTCATGTAGCCGCCGTAGGATCCACCCATCACGCCCATGCGCTTGGAATCAATGAAAGATTGCTCTTGCATCCATTTGGTGACGGTTTGGATGTCGACCCAGTCCGCGGTTCCCCAGTCGCCTTGAATGGCTTTGGTATGGGATTCGCCATAGCCGGTGGAGCCTCGGGGGTTGGTGTAGACGACGACATAGCCTTGCGCGGCGAGGACTTGGAACTCGTGGAAGAATGCCCAGCCGTATTGGGCGTGGGGTCCACCGTGGACCTCGAGGACGGCTGGCCAAGGTCCATTTCCCTCGGGCTTGATGACCCAGCCGTGCAGCTTGGTATTGTCCGGGGTGTCGAGCCAGATTTCCTCGGCGGGTTGCACCTGAGCTTCAGCATGCCAGTCGGCGTTGAAAGAAGTGAGCTGGCGAATCTCGCCTTTGGCGAGGTCTTCGACAACGGCAATCTCTGGCACCACGGTTGGGGTGCTGAAGACTCCAACAACTTTGCCGTTGCGCACGGAGTTGCCTGAGAAGAGATGTTGACCTTGAGTATGAAAGTCGATTTCACCCTCTAGCGAAATCGTAGTGAAGTGGGTTTCTCCCTTGGTTCCAATGACTGCATGGATTGCAGAGGAATCCTCGCGCCATTCTATCCAGGCACCGAAGCTGGCTTCTTTCGTATCACTTAATGTTGAAACTGTGAGACTATGATCTGTTGGCTCAGTCAAATTCCGAACGTCACCGCCAGTCACCGGACAGGTGAACAAGTGGGTGTTTCGGACGCCCCAGGGGTCTTCAAGGTCAACATTTCCCGCCCAGGCGAACGTTGTCCCGTCCGGTGACCAGCGCAGCGATTGCTTTTCACCGACGGGCAAACCCGGAACTTGAGATTGGGAGCCATCGAGGCGAACTCGGTAGATCTGGTCGTTTGGTTTCTCGCGGAAAGGGTGTTCACATGCACTTCGAATGACTCCGAGTTCATCCGATTCAGGTGACCAAGAAAAGTCGTAGTTGCCGTGGGCATCACGGTCATCGATCATCGTGACTTCGGCGGTCGCAATATTGAGCAGATACAGCTTGAAGCGCTGTTCGCCGAAATAGCCATCGCCGTCGAGTCGATACCACTCTGCTTCTGTGGACAGCGGAGCTTCGCTCATTCCGGCCTCGTCGCGCTCCTTCTTGCCTTTCTTCGTGAACTCTTCGGCGGTCTCGCGGAAGGTAAAGGCGATCCATTTTGAATCAGGCGACCACTTGTATTCCCCGATTGAGCCTTCGGCGAGTGCAGTCAGCGCTTTCGCTTCTCCGACGGTGGGGAGAAACATGAGTTGGGGACCATCGGTATCGCGAGCGGAAACGAAGGTAATTCCTGAACCATCTGGTGCCCATCTCCCGGCACTGCTTGAAGCAGTGCCTTGGGTGAGTTGGGTGGTCACTCCGGTAAGATCGGTAACCCAGAGCTGATTCACAGACTTGAGCTTCTCCCCAATAGTTTTGAGTCCAAAAAGCACCCGTCCGCAGTCAGGCGAAAATTGAGGATCGGAGACGAGTTTGAACCTCAGGAGGTCGTCGATGGAGACCGGACGTTTGGACATAATCGGAGTCTACGCAACTGGTACCTCTAAAATCCCCTCACGCAAGGATTTCGACCAAATCTTTGTATCCTGCTTCTTCGGCGAGATCAGAGGGAAATTTTCCTTCTGGACCCGGGGTTGGGGTGGCTCCGTTTTCAATGAGGAATTGGGCGAGCGCGCGGTTCCCCTGGTGTGCAGCGTAGTGCAGTGGTGTCCACCCACTTCTGCTGGCGAGATTGACATCGGCACCTTCGAAGACTAGCTCTCGAGCGATCGCCTCGTGCTTGTTTGCTAACGCTGAGTGGAGCGGCGAGACGCCGAGGGGATTTTCGGAGAGCCAGTCCAAACTCGCTCTCTTTGAGAGCAAGAATCTCACAGCCTCCAGATGTCCGAAGAACGCTGCGAGATGAAGCGGTTGCCAACCGTCCTCACTGACTGAATCGACTTCGACGCCTTCCAGTTCAGAAACCCTGCCAAAAGCGGCCGCTTCAAAGCCGGTTAAGGCGGATTTCTGATCGATGATCGCCTCGGCTAGTTCGCTTTGACCGTGATACAGAGCGAGCAGGGCGGCTCCGGGTTCATCGGCCAAACCGGGGTTTTGCTCCAGGAGGCTGAATGCCGCCGAAGTGTGTCCTTGTTGAATGAGTTCAGATAAACCCACGGGAGCATTCTATCAGAATTGCTTGACGACTGCCAGAAGCTCTTTGAACTTGGGGCTATCGGCGGCATGGCACCATTCGTAGGCAACTGCCTCAGTGTGGATCGGAATAACTCCTGCGTCACGGAGACGCTCCATCCCGAGTTTGTGGCGGTCTTGGGAACTGGACGAGACTGCATCGGGGCAGACGACGACCTCGTAGCCTTCGGCCAGCAAGTCCAATGCGGTCTGGGAAACACAAATGTGAGTTTCGATTCCGACGATGATGACCTGCTTCCGCCCAGCTGATCCAAGAGCCGCCATGAAGTCAGGATTCGCGGCCGCGGAGAACTCCATCTTTCCGAAGACTTGATCGAGGAGACCGTCGAAGCGAGCGTCGGTGTCGCCCATCCGAGACGGATACTGCTCGGATGCTAGCACGGGGACTTCAAGAATCTTTGCCGCTCGACAGAGAAACTCAGAGCGTGCTAGCACTCGATCTGCTTCGTGAATGATCTTGAGAAACGACTCCTGAAGGTCTATCACCAGCAAGATTGATTCCGAAGGGGACAACTTTATCGAGGGCATTGATTGATTTTGAACTACAAAACGTGGACAACCCGCGCGCTAGGGTTTATAATGAGCAAGACGACGGGCACGGAAACATTGCCGGGGCCACGACGCGGTTGGATATCGAACATGAAAACGACATTGATGGCGCTGACGGCAGTGATGATTTCCGGTGTGGCTTCGGCCAACTCGACCTTCCAGGACACTGGAGTAAGCCTTGAGGGCTTCGTGGTGAAGCTCGGTCTCGCCTTCCCGGTGGATAACACACTCAAGAATAACCTGACGAGCAACATTAACTCGCTCGGACTGGAGTTTGCGATCTCAAGCAGCTATGCAAAGAGCTCGGAAGCATTCCTTGGCCTTGACTACTACGGTCGCAATATTGGCGAGTTCGGCAAGGGATCGTTCACCACGGTTACCTACAACACCCGACTCTTCAAGGAAGCCGAAGGCAGCCGACGAAGCTACACGATCCTCGGTCTCGGACTTGGCTTTGCGAACATTTCGCAAAGCGACACTGTCTACCTCGTTCGGGGCGGATTTGGCAAAGAGCTGAGCGACCACACGTTCATCGAAGCCATTGGCTCCTTCTCAACCAAGACGGCAAACGACGGTTCGTTCAACACGATCGGTCTTTACTTCGGCTACCGATTCTAGTCTCTAGAGTTACAGTTCAAAAAGCCCCTCTGACATCAGAGGGGCTTTTTTTGTTTTAGATGAACCCAAACTCGCCGGGGTTGAGTTTGTTGGTGGGGTCGAAAAGCTGCTTGGTGCGGCGCATCAGGGCTTGGGCTTGGGGGGAGTTAATTTCGGGTTCGTCGCCCCAGAAGTTTGCTTGGACATTACCGAATTTGCTCAAATAGGCAAGTGTTTCTGGGAAACACTCCAACCAAAGTGTGTTTGAGGCTGGATCGAAGGCGATGACATCCTCAGCAAATGTCTCGCGGGCAACCCCAATCGTCTGATCAGGACAATGTAAGATTGTGTTTCGGTTGCCGTGAGTAGCGAAATTCCAAAGATGGATTTGGTGATCGTCATTCCGAATGAATTCGCTTCGAGATAGTGATGAGCGCGGTACGACACGAAGGGTCACCTCAAGAAGAATCCCCAACGTATGTCGAGCGCCGATCATCAGCTTGTGCAAATCGAACCCAGACACGCTTTTGACGACCGGAGCGCCGCTCTGTATGATCGAACCGTCTGCCAGCATCACTTTTGCACTGAGTAGCCAGTCCCGCCAAGACCCGTGCTGAGCAACTAATGCATGGCGGGCGTTCGTGGCGATCGCATCTCCAACTGATTGAAATGCGTTTTCGTAGACTGATCCGGTGCCCTGACACGAAAATGCTTGTTTACTCAGGCTTTTCACTTGGTAGTGGTGAGGAACGGTAAATTCGGTTTGAGCCAGATCGAACAAGAACAAGCTGAAATCTATCCCGGCCCCGACAGTTACCGTCTGATTTTGAGTGTCAAGTTCGAATTTCTGTGGCAACTGCTCTTGCACGATCCGAACTGACGGGCGTGCTTTCGATGAAAGGTCTCCCTCTTCAGTTCCTATCGGGTATTCGGTTTGGAATTCAAAGTCCACAATCTCGTGAAGCGTCCTTTCTGGAGTGTTTCTAAACAGATCACCTCGACCCACTACAAGACGGTCAGTCGTTGTGACGACTTCAGCTAGTTCCTCCCAACTCCCCGGTTCAACAATTGTCGTCACGTCGCCACCCCCCGCCAGCGGAGTTTGTGTTCGGCGCAGGCTCGGTTCATGGGGAGGACTTTGCAGGGGTTGGAGAGACCGGTTTGGTCGAAGATCTGTTTGACGAGAGCCTGGGCGGCGAGGTCTTCGGGGGTGTACATGAGGGGGAGGAGGTCGAGTTTCTCGACGCCGACGCCGTGTTCGCCAGTGACGGAGCCGCCTAGCTCGACGCATTTGCGGATGATGTCCTCGCCGGCTTTCACAACGCGCTCGATGATTCCCGGCTCGCGGTCATCGAAGTAGAAACAAGGGTGGAGGTTGCCGTCTCCGGCGTGGAAGATGTTGGCGACGCCGATATTATGCTCTTTGGCGACGGCGTAAACGAAGTCGAGCATCTCGGGGAGCTTGGACCGGGGGATGACGCCGTCGTGGGTGACGACGGTGGGGGCGAGGCGGCCCATGGCTCCGACACCCTTCTTTCGCGCAGTCCAGAGCTTGGCGCGCTCCTTCGCATCGGCGGCTTCGACGAAAGTCAGGCTTTGTTTTTCTTGGCAGACGGCCCGAACCGTCTCCATTTCCTTTTGGACGGTTTCCTCGTCGGAGCCGTCGCATTCGACAAGGAGGAGGGCTTGGGCTGTTTCGGGAAACTCAAGGCCGAAGGCGGCGTGGACGGCGTTCATGATTCCGCGATCCATCATCTCGAGCGCGGCGGGAATGGTGCCTCGGGCGATGATTTCGGCGACGGACTCGGTGGCCTGGCGGACGGTTTGGAAGGCGATGAGGGCGGTGCGAACTTGGGTGGGGACGGAGGTGAGTTTCACCCAGGCTTCGGTGACGATTCCTAGGAGGCCCTCGGAGCCGCAGATGATGCCGAGGAAGTCGTAGCCGGGGCCTTGGCCGTACTTGCCGCCGATGGTCAGGATTTCACCTTGAGGGTCAACCATGGTGACGCCGAGGATGTGCTGGACGGTCACGCCGTATTTGAGGGTGTGGGGTCCACCGGCGTTCTCGGCGATGTTGCCGCCCAGAGTGCTGACGGATTGGGACGATGGGTCAGGGGCGAAGTGGAGTCCGTGGTCGGCGACGGCGTCGGTGATACGCTTGTTAGAGATCCCCGCTTCGGCGTGGAGGGCGCGGTTTTCGATGTCGATTTCTAGGATACGCGTGAGCTTTTTGGTGGAGATCACAACTCCGCCGAGAGCAGGCATTGCCCCGCCGCTGAGCCCAGTTCCGGCTCCCCGGGCGGTGAAGGGGACTTGATGCTGGTTGCACCAGCGGACGACTTTGGCGACTTCCTCGGTGGTTTCAGGGAGGAGTATGACGCTTGGCTTGGCTTTGTCCACGGTGTAGGCGTCGCAGTCGTAGGCGCGCTCGGCGGCCGGACCAGAGAGAATCTGATCTGGACGAAGCACGGCTTTGAGCGACGCGAAGTCCATGAGGAGATCACTCAGATGTGTCTGGTAACGGGTCCTGGTGTAATTGAACAGGTTCGGAAGAGCCGCGTAGTTTGAGATTTAGGATTTCGACAATGACTGCAAAGGTCATTGAGAAGTAGGTGTAGCCCTTCGGAATATGAATGCCCCCACCGTCGGCCATTAGGTTCGTTCCAATAAGCACGAGGAAAGCCAGAGCGAGGATCTTTATCGTCGGGTGCTTGTCCACGTATTTGCTGACAAGTCCGCTGTAGAAAATCATAAAGATTCCACTAAGAATTACTGCGGCATACATTACCCAGGCTTGGTTGGGATTGCTAATCATTCCGACAGCGGTGATGACAGAGTCAAGGGAAAAGATAATGTTGATACCAACAATGCCACCAATGACTTTGCCGAAATCCGATTTACCCTCAACTTTGTGGCCTTCTTCTGCTCCCTCGAGTTTGTGGTGAATTTCTTTGACAGATTTGTAAATGAGAAACAGACCGCCGCCGAATAGGACAAGGTCTTTGATCGAGATACCAGTTGCTTCAGCAATGGCTTTGGGGGATTCTCCGGCGACCCTCAGAGCCTCGCCCAAGAACGGTAAGTGGAATATCGGGGTGATTGCGCTTGCGAGAAAACCAACAAAGGCTAGCAAAATAATCCGAGCAACGATGGCTAAAGTCATCCCTATCTTGCGGGCCCGCTCGCGCTCTTCGCCCTCAAGTTTGCCGCTAAGGATACTAACGAAGACGATGTTATCAATCCCTAGTACGATTTCGAGAATCGTGAGCGTGAAGAGACCGATGAATGCTGATAACGCAAAGGCTGAATCCATTTAGAACCAGCCTTATTGTACTTGGACTCAGAATTTGACGTTTTGAGTTACTTGTTCCAACGAAAAACGGCTTCGGCGACTCGGGCACCGAACTTTTCAGAGGTGTCGAGATCGGCTTTGCCTGGGGTCTCTTCTGCAGGAGCGTTGTCGCTCTGGGTGCCAAGACCGAGATAGTAGCCGTTGCGGTTGTTAGTGCCGTCGTTCTTGATTCCGACGCTGACCCAGATCATTTCTTGCTGAGCAGCTAAGGTTGCCAGGTAGTAAAGGGTCGTGTTCTTGTCACCGGCGTTGGACATCGAGTTGGTAAAGCCAGCCGCGATCTTGTCTTTCCAGGCTCCACCAAACCATGCCTTGCTCGTGGCGTCGGCAAACATCTTGAACGGACCGCTTGGGCCACCCATGTAGGTTGGGGTGCCAAAAATGATGCCTTGGGAAGCGTTGAGAAGCTCCCAACCGCTCTCGTATCCTTCGATAGCGGCGTCAACGGTGGTGACGTCTAGCAGAACGGCTTTGACGCCTTCGACGGAGTTTGCTCCGGCGGCGACGTGCTCAGCAACTTTCTTGGTGTGTCCGTATCCGGAATGGTAAGCGATGGTGATCAAACTCATGACAAGTGAGTTCTACTCTTGATCCGCCCGGATCATCTGTACGGGCGGATACAAAACGAAAACTTAACCTTTCCAGTCGCCGTGGATGATCTGGTTCTCGAGATCGCCTTCGGCGCTAACTGGACCAGCGAGGATGCAGTTTTTGATATTTCCACTCACGTTGATCGTTGCTCCAGGGAACACGACTGAATTCTCGATTGAGTTGCAGGAGACGGTTGCGCCTTTTCCGATAACGACCGGGCTGCTTGTTTTCCCTTGGACGGTGGCGGTTGAGTCGATATCGTCTCCGCCTGAGAGAAAGAAGCTGGTTTCGAGGTACGAATCGAGGGTACCGGTATCGAACCAGGTTCCTTTAAACTCACCAGCGAGGACGGTTTCGCCTTGATCGATCAGGGTTTGGATCGCGTCAGTGATCTCGTATTCGCCTCTTGCGGAAGGCTGGAGGGTTGGGAAGATCGACCAGATTTGGGGACCAAAGAAGTAGAGGCCCGCCATTGCAAGGTTCGATTCTGGATTCTTTGGCTTTTCGACGAGTTTGACGATTCGGTCTCCTTCGACGTTGGCAACACCAAAGCGGGAAGGGTCTTCCACCGCCATCACAAGGTTGAGGTTGGCGCAACCGGATGACTCAAACTTGTCTTTGAACTCCGCCAGTGAGCGGTCATAGATGGCATCTCCGAGATAAAGAACGAATGAATCTCCGGCGACAAAATCCTCAGCGAAGCTCACTGCATGAGCCAGTCCCTTGGGCTCGGGTTGGCGAACAAAGGAGAGCGAAACACCAAATGCGGAGCCATCGCCGAGACCTTCGCGCATTGCACTCTCGTTCTCACCGACAACAATCCCGATTTCGGTTATGCCCATCTCCTTCATTCGGTCGAAGGCATACTCCATCGTCACCCGGTTAGCCAACGGGAGGAGCGGCTTGGGGATCAGGTGGGTGATTGGGTAGAGGCGACTACCTTTTCCGGCGGCGAGGATCAATCCTTTCATCGTCCTCGCAAGGATACCGGGTTCTTGTGCTACCCTAAACCCATGCCACGGATTGGCGTACTGTTTTTAGGGGCATTTTTGTGCCTGGCTGGTTGCCGAAGTAAAGAAGAGGTTAAGTTCACCTCTTGGGCGCCTGAGCCTTCGGCAAAGCCTCTTTCCGGATCATTCAGCCGACTCGTTCAGATCGGAGAAGCCGTAGAGCAGGAAGCCCGATCGAAGGCATTCTACAAGGGCAAGCCAACTCCGCCAATTACGACCCGCACGTCGTTTTTCGGCAAAGAGAAGAAGCAGGCAAATGCAATTATCGGAGCTAATAAGGCGGCTCTCATTTCTCTGGCTGAATCAAAGATTGAGATGCAGTTTCAGCCCTTAGGACTGGGGGATCCTCCGATCTATCTACGCGGAATTCGGTTGATCGGAGAGTCGATTCTATGGGATCTTGAGGACGCTCTTGCTTCGCAGAATCTGGATCTAGCAATTCAACGTTGCGGACAACTGACTCGACTCGGCTCGCAACTACTTGGCGGTGGAGGTTATGAGGCAGCTCTCGGGATTTCTCTGGTCGATAGGGCACGAGCAACGCTTGCTCCAGCGCTCGGTCAGTTGGGGGCTGGCCAGTTGGGGGTACTCGCTAAGCAGGTCTCTTCCGCAATCGCATCTCGCCCTGCCCTGACGGCTTGCCTAAAGAACGAAGCCGCCAACATGCTCATGGCGCTGCAACAAGCTCAGGATCTTGCCCAGAAACGAGACTTCAAGAAACTCGAAGAGCAGTTGGGAAAATCTGCGCACGACGAAGTCGCGCTTTTGGATTCTGTCAGTCGAGACCTTTCGAAGGTTGCAAATGTGTTCGATTGGATCGGCGAAGACATTCGCGGTCGAAGCAAGTGGCACATTGAGCAAATGGAACACCCAAACTCGGACTTGAATCCGCCTGAACTCAAGAGCCGAAAGAACTGGCGGGTGATGTATCGCTACTTTGCGTCTAATCTCGATTCACTTGCCCCATATGTCAAGAAGTGCGCCGCACGGACTCAGCTTTTCATGCTGGAATGTTATCTGCGGCAAAAGGTCAAACTCAAAACCCCTTTGCCCATTTCACTTGCTGCGTTCTCTGCACAAGCCGTTCGGGATCCATTCACGGGCAAGCCGTTTTTCTATCAGGCAGGCGAAGGGGAGTTTAAGGTCTACTCCGCTGGGTCAGACGGAATCGATGATGGAGGCGAGTCGAACGAGTCCTTTGAGTCACCGGATCTCGTACTCGAAAGCCGTTAGATCTGGAACGTCACTTTTTCAGCGGTCGGTTCGGGCGCCGTAACCGTTCCGACTGAGACTGCAACTTCCGCATCTGGATCAGGGAGAGTTTTGATGATCTCTCGGGCGTCGACTGGGTTGGCAACAGCTTCGTCACTCTGGATACGTCCGTCTCGGAATCTGATAATGCGCTTGCAATGCTTCGCAACGTCTTCCTCGTGGGTGACGATAATGACGGTTCGACCCTGGCGGTTCACATCCTGAAAAACTGCCATGATCTCCTCGCTGGTACGAGTGTCCAAGTTTCCAGTTGGCTCGTCGCCAAGAATCATGACCGGATTATTGACAATAGCCCTGGCAATGGCAACGCGCTGCTGTTGACCGCCCGACAGTTCGGCCGGGGTGTGATCCATACGCTCCCCTAGTCCAACTTTCACCAATGCCTTTTTCGCGGTCTCCTCTCTGTCTTTTGCTCCTGCGTACATCAGGGGAAGTTCGACATTTTTCAGTGCCGATGTTCGAGGAAGGAGATTGAAGTTCTGGAAGACGAAACCGATGTACTTATTGCGAATCCCGGCAAGCTCATTGTCGTTCATTTTGGCGACGGGATTTCCGTCCAGGAAGCACTCACCTTCGGATGGTCGGTCAAGGCAACCGATCAGGTTCATAAAGGTCGACTTCCCCGAGCCCGAGGGACCCATGATGGCGACAAAATCGCCTTCGAAAATTTGGACATTGATCCCACGGAGAGCGTGAACCGTTTGATCTCCCATGACGTAACGCTTGCTAAGATTTTTCGCCTCAACAACAACTCTGGACATCAGTTATCCTCGCCCGGAATCGGCATCCCAGTAGCCAGTTGCAACCTCAACTGAGAGATCAAGAGGTCATATTTTGCATCGATTCGGTTGCTTTCGGCGGTTGCTAGGCTGACTTGGGCAGTGAGCACTTCAATCAGATCACTTGCGCCAAGTCGCCGCGACTCGGTGGTTGCCTCGAAGTTCAGTTTGGCGGCCTCAAGCGCTTTTTCGGCAGCTTCGGCTCGGGACTTGTTCTGACTGAAGGTAATGAACGCAGATTCGATCTCGCTGCGAGCGTCACGCTCCGCCTGAGTCAGGGTGGCAGTTGCCGATTCAAGGTTTGCTCGTTGGATGGCTACGCCACTCCTCGCGTTACCGCCATCAAACAGTGGATAACTGAGTAAGAAACTGATGTTCTGGTTGTTTCCGTTGGTGGGAGTGAAGAAGGTGGTGTCCGTGTAGTCTAGACTCCACTGTAAGCTGGCTCCGATTTGAGCACTGCGGAGCGATTGCTGGGTTGAACCGATGTTTCGCCGACGAGCGATCAAATCAGGGCGGATTGTCATGCCGACTTCAACGGCCTTGGAGAGCTCCGCTGGGCTGTCAATCTCGACCTTATAAGGACTGAGAACGGGGCGTTCGAAGTCTTTCTGGAGTCCGATTTGGCTTTTGAGCGTCGCCGCGTTTGTGTCCACCCGGTTTTTTGCCGTGATGACGTTCACCGATGCGTTGAGAGTGTCGGCTTGAGCTTGTAGGATCTCGCGTCGCGCGGCATCACCGACATTGACCCGAGCTTTGGTTTGCTCCAAGACTGTTTCGGCCCGCTTGAATTGGTAGTCGGCGAGGGACTCAAGCTCTTGAGCACGGAGGGTTTCGATGTACTGCTGATGAACACCGAAGATGACTTGTCGATACGTTTGGCGGCTTTGGGCGACCTGCGCAGCTTCGCCTTCTCGGGCCGACCGAATCTGGGTCAGGCGCTCACCAGAGTCGAGGATTCTCCAGTTGATACGAGCTTGCGTTGCGGTTTGCTCAAATTCAAACGTCGTTCCACCGATTGTGGAGTTCCCCTGTTCGTTCTTCGTCTTTGAAAAGCTAAAAGCTGGTGTCAGAGAAGGAAAGAGGGCAGACGTCGCCTGGGCCTTCCTGGCCGTTGCAGCTTTAATGTCAGAAGCTGCTGCCTTCAGTGTCCCATTGTTTGTCTTGGCCAGTTTTAGAGCCTCTTCAAGCGTCAGGCTCTCTCCCGCCCAACTACTAGCCGCGAGCACGATGGTCCCTAATAATCCAAATCCCTTCATGTTCTGTTGTCTCCCACCAAGTTGTTACGCAGTTCTCGACGGCTAGGTTCGCCTTGGGGCGAGATACCTAGGCGATCTTTAAAAATCCCCGCTCTGCGTGCAGTTCGGCAGCCAACGCAAGTTGGGTCGCCATCGCCTTTGGTCCCGGTCCGCCATAGGACTCTCTTCGTCGCACGCTATCTTCCGGTTTTAGCACGTTAAGAGCTTCGCTAGGAATCTCAGGAGCAATCTCTTTCAGGTTGCTCTCGTTGAGGTCTTCCAACGTGATTCCACGCTCATTGCATCCGATGACAACTTTGCCGACAACTTCATGAGCTTCTCGGAAAGGCATGCCGCTAGCGGCCAAGAAGTCGGCAAGGTCGGTGGCAGTTGAGAAGTCTCCTCGGGTTGAGTTAGCCATTGTCTGGAGCTGCCATTCACAACTTTCGAGCTGCAGCTGGATGAGTTGTAGCGAGTCTTTGATCTTGCCGAGAGAGTCGAAAAGTGGCGGCTTGTCTTCCTGCGTATCGCGGTTGTAGCCGAGCGGGAGCCCTTTCATTACGGTGGCCATCGTGACCCAATTTGCGATGACACGACCGGTGCGACCACGGATGAGCTCCGCCATGTCGGGATTTCGCTTCTGAGGCATGATCGACGAACCGGTGGTCACGGAGTCGTGAAGCTTGATGAACCCGAACTCCCGACCCGACCAGAGTACGAGTTCTTGAGAAATTCGGCTGAGGTCGATCATGATAAGTGCGCAAACGTGCAGGGCATCCAAGATAAAGGAACGATCTGAGGTGGCGTCCAGCGCGTTGGGAATTGGGGCGGTGAATCCCAGTTCCTGAGCCGTCATATGTCGGTCAATCGGGAATCCCGTCCCGGCAAGAGCGGCAGCGCCGAGCGGTGAGTAATTCGCGAGTTCAAAAAGTCGCTCTGCCCGCCAGCCGTTGCGTTGCAGCCCCCAAAAATGCCCCATCAGGTGGAAGCCCAGCGTGATCGGTTGAGCGTGTTGCTGGTGAGTGTAACCAGGCATCAGCGCGCCTTTGTGCGCAGTGGCTTGCTCAAGCAAGACGCCTTGAAGTGACTTGATGAGATCAAGAACGATCAGGAGTTCGTTGTGGAGAAAGAGCCTGGCGGCGGTAGCGACTTGGTCGTTGCGCGAACGGGCGGTGTGGAGCTTTCCGGCAACGTCGCCGACGATTTCCTTGAGCCTTAACTCAATCGCGGTATGAACGTCTTCGACGTCGATGTCCAGGGCTCGAGGTCCTTCTTCGTGGATCTTTTCGAGACCGTCGATGAGGATTTTGGCTTCATCTTTTGAGATGATTCCGGTCTCACCGAGCATCCGGGCGTGGGCGACGCTGCCGATCAAATCCTCTTGCCAAAAGTGCAAGTCGGTCTTAATTGACTGTCCAAATCGATCTACAAGATCAGCGGTGGACTCGCTAAATGCCCCGCCCCAAAGTTTCTTCATGCGAGTTTGTAGCATACCGGGGAAGTTGCCCCGGTATGCCAGGTGCGCTTAGTTGCGCTTGCGTCTTAGCAATCCGACGAGGCCGAGACCGAGGACAGCCATGGTGGCGGGTTCGGGGACAGCAACGATTCCGCTGAGATTGACCGTTCGCATCTGTCCGGTGGCGGTGTCGGTGATCTGGAGGATCGCGTTTCGGATTCCGGTGGTGCTGGTGTCCATCCTGATCATCCTTGCGATGGAACTTCCGGCGGCTACCGTTCCTCCGCTGGGAAGGGTGAATCCGGTGCCGGAGAGCGAGAGCGAGAAGGTCGAACTTTGGACTCCGTTTGCACCGAAAAGCGCGGTGTTAACGGCATTACTGATGTTGACGCTCTGTTGAGCAACGTCACCGAGGAGAGCGGTACCGAAGTTGAGTGACGCTTCGGCTACCTTCAGGTCAGCCGGAACTTTGACATCGAGGAAGATTGGGAGGTGACCGCCGGTGACGGTGGGACCCGTGTTACCGATCGAATCCTTTATCGCGTTTGCGATGGTGGTTCCAACCATTTGGTTGTTGGTAAGCGTCATTGTTCCGCCGACTGACTGCTGACCATCATTTCCCCAAACACGGTAGCTGTGGTTTGGGTCGTTCCAAGTTGGACCGTAGGCGGCAGTTGCAGACCCGACGTACTCAAGACCCTTTCCATCCCGAAGGGTTTGACCGAAGAGGATGAAGTCCATTCGGTCGTCCATTCCACCTGATCCGTAGGGATCTTGGGTGTGTAGGTGGCGATAGGCGTTGTTGTCTTGCCAGGTGATCGCAGCTCCTCCGGATGTGAAGGAGCTGTTGATAGGATCAAAGAATCGACCACCGGTCACGGTTTGACCCGAATTGTTAGTAATCGACGCATCGGTGAGCTGTTTCATTCCGAGGTCACTTGACCGGCTGACGTTGAAGTCGCCCCCAATCAGAATATGACGACCATTGCTCGACTGGATCGCGGAATCGGTTCGAATGTTTCGAGTTTCGGTTCGGCGTCGCTGGGCGTCTTCCCCATTGGGATCGGTTCCTGCCTTGAGGTGTGACGAATAAAGTGAGACGAGCGGGTTGGTGGTGCTTCCGGCGTCGTAGCCCTTCAGTTTAAAATCGTAACGCTGGGTGTCGCGCGGGTCTCCTGCGATGTTGGCGAGGCCAGTGTAGTCGATTTTGTTGGTCCGGTAATAGAAGACGGTGTCGGAGTCTCCGACGTCCGAGAACGGATTCATCGCCCATTGACCGCTTTGACCAGGAGCAGAGTTCAGCATGTTCAGAAATGCGGTTGCTCCTGCAGAACCGTTGATTTCTTGAGCGATCAAGATATCCGGGTTCATCGAGCGACCTTCGAAGGAACCAAAAATGGCGGTCCTAAATGCGTTCTGACGAACGGTTGAAGCGGTCGATCCGAAATTGGTGACGTTCCAAGTTGCTACGCGAAGCTGACCAAACCCAAGCGACGAGATGGCGCTGATTGTGATTAGGCTGATGACGCGATGCCGGACGGAGATGCCAAAGCTAACAAAATGCATGAACTTTAAAGATACCAGCGGGAGGCATCTGGGTTCCGTCAAAATGCTCAGTGTGCTTGTGCTTGCCTACTTCCTCATCGGGCTGACTGGAGTGTCGTTTGGGCTGATTGGGGCGGGCGGGGCGATTTTGATCGTGCCGATTATGGTTTACATGATGGGCATTGAGTCGGGGGCGGCGACGGGGTATGCGTTGCCCATTAGCTTGCTGGTCAGTGGAACTGGGGCGTGGATTGCTCGGCGGCAGGAGCAGGTGGACTTGGCTCGGGCAGTGCAGTTTGGTGTGCCGACGGCACTTTCGACATTTGCGACTCGGAAGCTCTTGGTTCCGCAGATTCCTCTGACTTTGTTCGGATTGCCGAAGTCGAGCGCGCTCATGTTTGGGTTTGCGCTGATTTTGGTTGGGGCTTCAATTTCGATGTTCTTTTCAAATCGGGTGAAGTCGCACGAGGATGCGCATCCTTGGACGGGGACGTTGTTGGGGCTCGGGGTTGGGTTGATTAGCGGTCTGTTTGGGATTGGAGGCGGGTTTATGATCGTTCCGATTCTGGTGGTGTTCTTTGGGATCGACATGAAAAAGGCGGTTGGGACTTCTTTAACCGCGGTGGTGATGATTACGGCTTTGGGGTTCTTTGCCGAGTTCTTGAACCATCCGCAGTTGCCATGGGCGTTTCTTGGCGGGGTGACGGTTTGCGCGGCGAGTGGGATGGTTGTGGGTTCAGTCTTGCGTGAGAGGGTGGATAGTACGGGATTGAAGTCGGGGTTCAAGTGGTTTGTTTTGGGGGTGGCGGTTTTGGTGGTTGGGCTTGAGGTTTGGAAGCTGGGGTCGGTTCCAAGTTTTTGAGTGGCGTGTGTAGAGTTTGATGGGCGCATCAGGTTCAAGCATTGGTCCATTTGAGGTTCAGGATGGGCGCGAAGGGGCGCATTTCTGGCGACGTTCGGACAAGGGAGATTTGAGCGAGAGCGGCGCTGCCTTTCGCACGTTCTGGAAATGCTGATCATCACTTACTAGACCACGATTCCGGGGGTTTGTCAACCTAGTGGAAGTATGTTTGGTAAGCCCAGGGATAAGGAACTTATGTCACAGGAACTCCTTCGGCGATACGGTAGCATGCCGATGAGAAGGTCTTATGGATTCAGAAAGTCGAATCGCCAAGTTGGAACAGAGCTTGGAGGAGTTGCGCGAACGATTTGCAGCTCTGGAAGCGCATCTTACGCCACCTTCCCTTCCTGGATCCCAGCTTGGACCAAGTCCAAACGCGGCGGCTGACTTCGTTGAGCACGAGGAGTCAGCAAAAGAAACTCCGATTGAGATAGCAGAGACGCCGAGAGTCCCGCCGGTTTTCTTCGATTTGGATCCCAAAGTCGTTCCAAATGCGCCTCGTTTCCAGCCGCCGAACTACGAGGCGATGGCAAAGTTCAATGAGGAGATCGAAAGCAACGTTCGTCAACCCTCGGGCATCGACCATGACGATCTGGAGTACAAACTCGGGATCAACGGGCTTCTGCGCGGCGGAGCCGTGGTTGTTCTGGCTGCGTTTCTGTTTCTTGCCGCGGTGATGATTTCGCGCGGTTACGTCACTCCGGTTGTTCAGTTTATTGGCGAAATTCTTCTCTGTTTGGGCTTTGTTGGGCTTGGATTCTGGAAGCGCGACGAACGCGAGGAGTTCGGGCAGCTGATGGTGGGGCTTGGTTCAGCGGGTTTATATGCCAGCTTTGCCGGGGCGCATCTTTACAAGCATCTTTTCGAAGGCGAGGTACTCGTTGGGCTTTACGTTTTACTCAGCTTCTTGAACCTGGGCTACGCACAGTCGCGGGCTTCTAAGTCGTTCTTGGCAATAGGAGTTCTTGGCGGATTTGCGGCGGCGATGATGCCCATGAAGGAATCGAAGGCCGTTCTGGATCTTTGCTTGCACTTCTTGATCCTGGTTCCTGCGGCGGCGATCACGCTCCGGAATCGGTGGTATGCAGTAGCAGCGGTCCTGTGGGTGGTTTCTTCACTTGCTCTGGTTCCGATCTTGGGGTCCGAGGCGGGGCAGCTGGTCCGGATGGGCGCTCTCTATGCCAACACGGCCGTCGGGCTCTACGTCTGCGGAAAGCTGTTTGAGCCAGATCTGTTTGACACTCACGGGTTGCTCTTGGCGGGAATGATCTTCATCACGGGTTGGGTTGGGTTCGAGGTAGAGGGTCCTCGTGCACATTGGCATACGCTGGTATTCGCGGTTATTGCCAGTGGGATTGGGGCAAGCTTGCCTCCGGAATCGAAGGCCAGACAAGGAGTCTGGATTGGATCGCTAGTTGTTGCCGCTGTGTTCTTCCCAATGGGCTTCGGCCCACTGGTGGCGGCATTTATGTACTCAGCGGAAGCGATAGTGCTTGGAATCTTGGCTCTCCGTAAGCTGTCGAGTGTGGCGTTTTGGGTGGGTGTCACCGCCTTCGGTCTCTCTTTGTCGGCTTATGCGATCAAGCTCGGTGCGGGCTCAGTCGCGGCTTCACCAATCTTGATGTCCTCGGAACTTATGTTGCTTTCGTCGTACGCCTGCAACATCGTTTTTGGTTCTCGGTTCGCGATCAAAAAATATGATCGAGATACGGGTGACTTGGCTCTGTTCATGGGATCTGCGAGTCTTCTCGCGATCTTTTTGCGAGGCGTGGTGCTGACCCTGCCCAAAACGGGTGCTGGCCTCGATTGGGAAGAGAGCGCAATGCTGGGCCTAGCCATTTGGAGCATTACGTCAACCGTGGTTACTTCGAAGGTGCGACGATTGGGTCTACTTGTTTCCTCCGGGATTTCGGGGGTGCTCTTGGCCAGCTTTGCCGTCATCCGAGAGCCGTCCGCATTGCCGCAGTGGGCAACGTTGGCATTGCTGTTTGGTGCTGCGCTGAACGCCACTTTGGGAGTGACCGCAGGAGCCAAGGATCTTGTCGGCAGTTATCTGACCGGAGTGCGAATCGCCTACGGAGGATTGCTCTCCGTGATCTTCATCCGGATTCTTCAGGTTGTTGGGCAGCACAAAGTTGGGTCGTTTAGCGAGGAAATGATTGTGTACCTGGGACTGGGCGTTTTGAATGTAGTTTGGACGGCCTTGGCCTTGCGGATACGACGCCCTGAGACTCTGGTGCTTGCCGGGACGGCTTGGTTGTTTTGCGCGGCGGCTGCGGTTGGTGTTCAGACTCTTCCAAATCTGGAGTGGCTGCGACCCACGCTTCAACTGACTTCTTTGGTCACTCTAGGTGTGTTGTACTGGATTACGCCTCGCAAGGAGTCGGATGAGGCCGGAGTGACGATCTTTAGCTCCTTCTTCGGCTTGGTTTTATCGTCGCTTTTACTCAGTGGATTGTTGGTGAAGCCGAATGTTGGAATGAATCAAGTTTCAGCGATTTCTGCAAGCTGGGTCGCTTATGCCTTGTTCCTAATCGTGGTCGGCTTCCGGGCTGATCGTCGGTATCTGCGCTATTGCGGTCTGGCAGTTTTTGGGCTGACGGTGGCAAAGGTTGTGCTGATTGATCTATCGGAGCTTGACTCGATGATCCGTGTCGGCATTCTTCTTCTGCTAGGGTTGGGGATGATCGGGACGGGCTATTGGTACATCCTTTGGGACCGAAAGCGCAGGTCCGCTCATGGTTCAGGAGAATAGGTTCGGGCAGAAAAAGACCCCCTGTTTAGAGGGGGCCATTTTGCTTGGTGCCGATTAGGCGGGCATCAGGACGGTGTCGATGACGTGGATGACACCGTTGGTGGCTTCGACATCGGCGGTTACGACGGTCGCGTCGTTGACCTTGACGCCGTTGCTGGCATCGATTGTGACGTCCGAACCTTGGACGGTGGTTGCATTGTCAAGCTTGACTACATCGGCGGCCATGACCTTTCCGGCGACGACGTGGTAGGTCAAGATTGCGGTCAGCTTTTCCTTGTCGGCAAGAACTGCGGCAAGGGTTTCGGCTGGGATCTTGGCAAATGCTTCGTCGGTTGGAGCGAACACAGTGAAGGGGCCCTCTCCGGACAGGGTCTCGATGAGACCAGCGGCGGTGAGTGCGGTGGCGAGGGTGTTGAATGATCCGGCTTCAACTGCGGTTTCAATAATATTTTTCATCGGTTTCTGAAAGTTCTGAAAGATTTAACAGAACAAACTCCTTGATGATCTACTCTGGCTGAGATGGATTCGTTCTTTTGTTTATCGAATCTTAATTTGTTTGTGTCGGGGGGGGGGTGTTCCATGCACCAGCTTCCCTGTGGACTGGTGCCCGATTGCCCACTCCAACTGTTCGCTAACGCTTATCTATCCTTCGCCAGCAAGGGATATCTCATCTCACCGGCTCCCCGTTGGGCTGGGGGTTTTGGATGGTTGGCTCACGAGAGCCTTCGTGCGGAGGTGGCGGAATTTGAAGAGGAGGGTGACGATTAAGATTGACGCTAGGCGTCCTGGGGCACCACCGGGGGCGGTGAAGGAGAGTTCGTCGCGCAGGACAGACGTTTCGCCATCGACGCGGAAGAGGTGGTTGTGTGACCACTCGAGAAAGGGGGATTTGATGGCGCGGTCGGTGAAGCCGTTTGGCGGGTCGACGTTGAGGAGCTCGACTTCCCAGTCTTGGTTGATGACGCCTAGAATGGTGCTTCGAACCTCGAGTTTGGCTCCGTTAATGACTTTGAGTTCACCTTTGAGCTGGACCTTGGTGAGTGGGGGGCTGAGGGAGTGGAGCGCCTCACTCGATGAGTGGAACTCCCAGAGCTTCTGCTGCGAGCAGGGCATTCGGGTTTCGAAGTTCAGGTTGGTCATAGAAAGCGCTCGGTGTGCCGCATGCCTTGGGGACCGATGGCGATGAAGTCGAATCGGTAATCGCGCGCCTCGGGCATCTCAGAGAGATACGCAGTGGCGGCACGCCGAATTGCATCAACTTTGTCTTCGGTGACGGACCATTCGGCTTCATCATCGGTTCGCCAGCGGACTTCGACGAAGACCAATTCTTCGGCATCGAGGGCGATGATGTCGATTTCTCCGCCTCGAATCGTGAAGTTTCGTGTGACAATGGTATAGCCTTGAGCGCGCAGATAGTCTGCCGCCACTGCCTCGTACTCGCGTCCTTTTGGAACCCGATTCCCACTCACGACACCATTCTGAACGATGTTTGCCTTCCCTATCGCGCCACAAATTGATCTAAAGGAAACGGTCTTACTGAAGCTTGATTCTAAGAAGATTGACTTATCGAGCATGGTAGTGAGTCCGGACCGGGCTCGGGTTGGATGCACTTCGGCGGATCGCAAGTACGCGTTGATGGATGGTAAACGATTCGGACCTTTTGCGGTGGTTGGCTCGCCGGTGTTTAGCGGCGACTCGAGAACATTTGCCTTTGGAGCAATGCGGACTACTGACCAAGGCGGGGAGATGTACGTGGACGGCGCTTACGTTCAGACCGAGTTTGAAGTCACGCGGGTGATGCGCCTCGGTGACACGGGTCCGTTGGCTTGGATGGAGCGAGGGAAACCTGGGATCAGGGTTTGTACCAACGAGTTTAAGACCATTTGGATGCCAAAACTTGTGCGATCAGCATTCAGCACGGACGGTAAGGGATACACGTTTATCTTCAGCGAACTGCCCAAGGTTCCGGAACAGAGCCCGCCGGAATATCTGCTGCAGGGAAACTCCCCGGTTGTGCCTCGGGCACGAACGGTTAATAGTTTTCCGGCTCCGGGCGGGAAGAACTATTTGAGCATCCACCTCGATACAAAAGTCGACTTCAACTCACCCTCGGAAATCGGATATGGAGATTGGAATGGGCAGCGGTTTGCTTATGAGGGGAAGGTGGTTGGGCTTCCCATGTTCAACTCGACCGGGTCAGCTTGGGCGGTACGGAGCGAGTTCACCGGGGTCACGCCGAAGGGGAATATGCAGTTTTCTAAGTACACCACTTCGGCGGGATCGGTGAAGGAACTGGAGATTCAGACCGGGCTTGCTTTCCGACCGGGAGGCGAGGAATTCGTGCTTTGCGGGAAGCGGGGGGACGAGTTGTTCATCAAGAAAGCACCAGGGTTTGCGATCCCTTATGCGCAGTTTCCCGGACTTGAAGTTGCGCCGAAGGAGTTCTACCGCGCCGCGGCGTGGTCAGGCAGGAACATCATTTTGTTGTTCCAAAGCAAGAGGACAAAACCGGTCCTTTACGTTGAGGGCAAGGGGGTCGTGGATCTGAACGTTGATACTGCCTTTCCAAACACACTTGCCGTGAGTCCGGATGGAAAGTATCTGGCTCTCAATGTGTCGAGAAACGACTTGGGAAGCGTGATGGTGGTTCCGCTGGAGAACCCGGCTGCGATGACAGTGCTTGGTAAAGAAGATTTTGTGGTTGATCAAGCTGAGAAGGTGGCACCATTGTGGCTCGATAACCAGTCGCTACGGTTCCTTGCGCTTCGGAAATCGCAGTTGCTCCGTATGGACGCAACCATTCGGAATTAGAATAGGGTCGCCTGATAGAACGCGGCCACCGGGGCAAATGACCCACGATGGATTGGGCATGGACCGTGGGTCTTCAGGGCTTCGAGGTGTTCCGGCGTTGGATATCCGAAGTGCTTTTCGAATCCGTATTGGGGGAATTGTTCTGCGATTTCGACCATGTATCGGTCGCGCGCGTTTTTCGCGAGAATTGACGCTGCGGCGATTTCGGCGATTTTTCCGTCGCCCTTGATCACCGTTTCGACAGGGATGCTGAGGCCCTTGGGGATTTGGTTTCCGTCGATCAGGGCGCCTTGGGGGGTTTCGAGGGCGAGGATCGCGCGGCTCATCGCGGCGAGGGAGGCGTGGAGGATGTTCTTTTGGTCGATCTCTTCCGGCCAGGCGAATTCGACGTGGAAGATTGCACCGTCGCGGATCCGCTGTTCGAGTTGGTTGCGTTTGGAGATGTCAAGCTTCTTGGAATCGTTGAGGCCCTGGATGTTGAAATCAGGCGGGAGGATGACGGCGGCGGCAACTACGGGACCGGCGAGGGGTCCGCGGCCAGCTTCATCGGCCCCGGCCCATCCGGGGCGGCGATCAAGCATCAAATACCTCGTGGAAGCCTTGGATCAGATGCGGTTTGAATTCTTCGATCGAGATGGGGCGACCGAGTTCTTGAGAGATGGAGGTGACGCCGTGGGTGCGGATTCCGCAGGGGACGAACCAAGTGAAGGGCTCGAGGTTGATGTCGCAGTTCACGGCGATGCCGTGCATGGAGACCCATTTCTTGAGCTTGATGCCAATGGCGCAAACCTTTCTTTGCTTGATCCAGACGCCGGAGTTGACGTCGAGCCTTTCGCCTTCGAGGGTGATCTTGCTCAGCCCTCGGATGACGGACTCTTCGAGTTGGCGCATCCAGAGGTGGAGGTCTTTGCCGCGCTGGGCGACGTTGAAGATGGGGTATGCGACGAGTTGGCCCGGGGCGTGATAGGTGACATCGCCGCCACGATCTGTTGGCTCGATCTCTATTTGTCGCTCTAAGTACCACTCGCGGGGGTGGAGCAAGTTCTCTTCGTGGAAACTGGCTCCGAGGGTGAGAACGAACGGGTGCTCGACGAGGATAAGCGCGTCCTTTCGACCTTCTTGGACCTCAGTGACGTACTGTTTTTGCACCTCGTGCGCCTCGCTATAGCCCATGCGCCCAAGGTCAACAACGTCGAAACTCGCCACTTCGTATGTAGTTTGATGCAAGGTACATTCGAGTTGTGAGAGTTCGCGAGCCGTTTAATGCCTTTTCGCACCTTTTAGGGGCGGTTTTGGCGGTGCTTGGGCTGGCGTACTTGTTGTTAAAAAATGGAGCACCATCGGCTCCGGCGTATTTGGTTTATGGCTTTGGAACCTCGTTTTTGTTCATTTCCAGCGCGATTTATCACTGGACCAAGGTTGCAAAACCGGGGTTACAGAAGATGGATCATGCGGCAATTTATTGCATGATCGCGGGGACGTATTTCCCGGTCGCTCTGCTCGCGATTGGCGGGCAAGTGGGTTTGTTTATGGTGATTACGCAGTGCGTTCTCTGCGCGATTGGTGTGACTACGACCATTCGGATGGATAAGCCACCGACTTGGCTAAGACTCGTGTTGTATTTAGTGATGGGGTGGATGATGCTGCCCTTTGTTGGGATTTTGGTTCCGAAGATTGGCACGGTTGCGGTGGTGTGGATGTTCGCGGGTGGGCTTGCTTACACTGTGGGGACCGTGGTTTATGCCTCGAAGCGACCGAAGCTGTGGCCCGGGAAGTTCGGTTTTCACGAGCTTTGGCATGTGTTTGTGCTCGCCGGTGCGGTCTGTCACTTTGTGGTGATGACCTACATTTAAGTCGGTATCCTTCTCATCGCCGATGCGTAAGCCAAAAGCACTTAAGCCCGGAGACACGATAAGTTTGGTCTCCCCTGCTTCTCCTTTATGTCCCGAGCAGACTGCCAAGGGGATCGGAATACTGGAGTCAGCGGGTTACAGAGTTAAGCTGTCGCCAAGTGTTTACGCGGCGGCGGAATACCTGGCTGGATCGGATGAGGCGCGTGCGAAGGATGTGCAGGAGGCCTTTGATGATCCTGAGACTCATGCCGTTTTTTGCTCACGAGGGGGCTATGGTTGCTCTCGGTTGATGCCGCTTTTGGACCTGGATCGAATGGCTTCATCGAGGAAGCTGTTTAGCGGATTTTCGGATATTACGGTTCTTCATGCTGCTATGAACCGGCGGGGACTGGCGACATTACACGCTCCAATGGCGCTTACGCTCCACACGGATCGAGAGCCTTGGGTTTATGAGTCGCTGCAGGCGGCGTTGGGCGGGAGGAATCCGATTACGGATGGTGCACCGAAAGGTTCTTGTTTGGTCGGGGGTCGGGCGCGTGGGCAAGTCGTGGGGGGGTGTTTAATGCTGCTTTGCGATTTGATCGGGACTCCCGAGCAGGTTGTGATGGACGGTAAGATTGTGCTTCTCGAGGATGTTGATGAGGCTCCGCATCGGGTGGACGCGATGCTGACTCATTTGATCAATAGTGGTTCGATTCAGGGAGCGGCAGGGATTGTGGTTGGCGAAATGACTCGCTCCGACGAACGGGTTGATAAGACGATTGGCGCGAGGCCATGGCGGGAGATTGTCGGAGACCGGCTCGGGAGCCTGGGGATCCCGACGATCATTGATTTTCCGTTTGGGCATGCGAAGCAGATGTTGTCGCTTCCGCTCGGTATTCAAGCCGAAATGGATGCCAACCTTGGTACATTGAAATATACGGAATCGCTATGCGAGCAAGATTAGGTCTCATTTTCCTTGTGCCGGTCTGGTTGACCGCGAGTTCGTTCCAATCGGCGCGGAGTCAAGTTTGGGAGAAACCCATCGCGCCGGGGCTCATCTATCGAGAGGAAATTCAACTGGATCCTCCCCGGATGATCCACTCATTACGTGTGATTGGGCAAAATCCAGTCATTTCGTTCCTTCCTGAACTTGCTGGAAAGACAGTTTTTGAGGCGAACACAAACGGACTTGGAAAGGTCAGCAAGATCGTTGAAGATACGGGTGCAATCGCCGCCATCAACGCGGACTTTTTTGCCGTGAATCCGGCTCAGGGTGATCCTCTCGGCCTGATGGTCAGACGCGGCACATTCCTGAGCCTCCCTAATCCTCGTCGAGCAGTTTTTGCTTGGGGACCGACGAATTCGGTCTTTGGTTTTGCGCGATTTAGTGGCTCCGTTACTCCGGACGGTGGTTCCCCGATCATTATCGACGGTTTCAATCAGGAGTGTCCAGAAAACAAGGTGACCCTCAACACTCCGGATGCCGGAATTTCGAAGTCGAAATCTCCCTGCTTGACGGTGGTTCTCAAGGTGGACGGATCGAGGATTACGCCTTCAACCCAGGTTGGGGCCACCGTAGTCAGTGCCTCTGCAGATGCGGCAAACATGCCGCTCACCGACGGAAAATTCACGTTGGTCGCTCAGGGCTCGAAGATCGAGCAACTGGCTGATCTTCAACCCGGACAGCGACTCACAATCAAGCTCTCAACGGCGGGATTCGATTGGGAGAAGATTGAAAACGTAGTGAGCGGCGGATCGCTTTTGATGCGCGACGGAAACATTTACGTTGACGCCGAGAACGAGGGATTTGGGACAGATTTTGCGAACGTTCGGCATCCGAGGACGGCGGTTGGGCGAACAGGGGACGGGGATCTTCTTTTCGTAACGATTGATGGACGCCAAAAGATGAGCGTCGGTGCGACTTTGAGCGAGGCGGCCGAGATTATGAAGGAGCTCGGTTGCCGAGATGCCCTCAACTTGGATGGAGGTGGGTCGACGACGATGAATATTCTTGGTCTCAGTATCAACCGTCCAAGCGACAAAACGGGCGAGCGAACGGTGGCAAACGGGGTGGCTTTTTACGGTCCTAAGTTGCCGAGCATCGACACCAAGATGAAATTCCAGATTATTGGACCGCTGATCGTTGATGGCAAGGCTCAGGCGCGAGTTGTTGATGGCAGTGGCAAAGAAGTTCCCAATATTGAGATTCTCTGGAGTTTACAAGGCGGGGCATGGATTGACCAAGGTGGGCAGATCAACGGCCTCGAGAAAGGGCCGGTGACTCTCCAAGCCTTTTGCCGAGGAACGATTTTAACGGCCAAGATCACGATCAAGTAATTGACGTAGGAAGAGATCGATGTACCAACCGCCATTGCCTCCCGAGTACAGCAATTTGAGCGATGACGAGGTTCGAAACCGGATCACTACGGCAAGAGCGAAGCTGGGTTCACGACTGGTGATCCTCGGGCATCACTATCAGCGTGATGAGATCATCGAACACGCTGATTTTCGAGGGGATAGCTACAAACTTGCGAAACTGGCAGCGGCAGCTCCGGAGGCGGAGTTTATTGTCTTCTGCGGAGTTCATTTCATGGCGGAAAGTGCGGATATTTTGACTCCGCATGACAAAGTGGTTATTCTGCCCAACCTTGCGGCGGGTTGCAGCATGGCGGATATGGCGAATCTGTTTCAGGTTCGGGCGGCGTGGAAGCAGATTCATTCAGTGATTGGTGCTGACGAGAAGGTCATCCCAGTGACCTACATCAACTCAGCGGCGAATCTCAAGGCGTTTGTTGGCGAGCATGAGGGCACGGTTTGCACCAGCACCAATGCACCCACGGCAGTGAAGTGGGCTCTAGAGCAGGGGACCAAGATGTTCTTCTTTCCTGACCAACATTTGGGGCGGAATACGGGCGTGAGGCTCGGCTACTCACCAGATGAAATGGTCCTGTGGAATCCTTTCAAGCCGATGGGTGGGAATACGCCGGAGGCGATTCAGGCGGCAAAATTTATCCTCTGGAAGGGGCACTGCTCTGTTCATAAACGGTTTACGGTCGAGCAGATCGAGAAGGCTCGTCGCGAGCATCCGGGCGTTCATGTGATTGTTCACCCTGAGTGTGAACTCGAAGTCGTGGCGGCTGCGGACAGCAACGGCTCGACGGAGTTCATTCTGGACTCGATTACGAAGGCGGCAAGCGGCACGAAGTGGGCAGTTGGAACCGAGATTAACCTGGTTTCGAGGCTTGCCAAGGAGATGCCCGATAAGGAGATCGTGTGCCTTGATCCCGAGATCTGCCCTTGCGCCACGATGTACCGAATTCACCCCAGCTTCCTTTTGTGGATTCTGGAGAATTTGGTCGAGGGGAATGTGCTGAATCAGGTCAAAGTGCCGGACGAGATTCGGGCTAACGCTCTTCTCTCGCTTCAGAGAATGCTGACCGTCTGTGCGTAGTTAAACGAGTGTTCGAGGGCTTCTTCGAATCGGCTAACAGGGTGCAATGTGATCCCTTCGAGCACTTCAACTGACATCCGTTCGACCTCACCTTGGAGCATTGCGGGGTACAAGACTGCATCGTAGCCGAAGCGCTTTGCAGCGAGGATTTTCTCACGGAGACCACCAACTGGCAAGACTTGACCTCGTAACGTGATTTCCCCAGTCATAGCAACTTTGCCACTGGCTGGTCTTCCCGTGAACGCAGAGAAGAGAGCGATGGCGATGGTGATACCCGCGCTCGGGCCGTCCTTAGGAATTGCCGCTTGGGGGAGGTGGAGATGGACATCGAACTTTGAGTCAATTTGGCGGGTGTCGAGCTGAGATCGAACAAAGGTGAGTGCGGTCTGGACAGACTCCTGCATCACTGGGCCAAGAGCGCCGGTGAGGGTGAGTTTTGGCTCCTGCCCGAGTGGTCTGGCCAGACCGACTTCTACTTGCATGATGTCTCCTCCGTATCCGGTGACGACGAGGCCGTGGGCGGTTCCTACCTGGGAGGCATGGGAGACCTGCATGTCGATGGGCGCGGGACCCATGAGGTGAGCGAGTTCGTCAACCCCGATGACACTTGGAAGGGCCTGGTCGGTTGCATGCAGAGTCGCAAGCTTTCGGGCAAGTCGCTTGCACTCCCGGGTAAGCCCTCTGACTCCTGCTTCACGACAATACGAGGAGGATAACATTCGGGTAGCTTCTTCGGTTAGCGGAGGCATAATCGAATTAAGACCAGAACCGGCGGCGGTGGCGGGAAGGATGTGCCGCTTCGCGATCTCAACCCTTTCGGCTTCGGAGTAACCCGAAAACTCGATGACTTCGAGACGGTCAAGTAATGCGCTGGGCAGTCGATCCAAGAGGTTGGCAGTCGCGATGAAAAGAACCTCAGAAAGGTCGAATGGAACTTCGAGATAGTGATCAACGAACGTACAGTTCTGCTCGGCATCGAGGACTTCAAGCAACGCGCTGGCGGGGTCACCTTGGGCTCCGTCATGCATTTTGTCGATTTCATCAAGGATGCAAACCGGATTCTTTGCACCCGCGGTTCGGATTGCATTCATGATTTTTCCCATGCGGGAACCGACGTATGTTCGGCGATGTCCTCGTATCTCGGCTTCATCCTTGAGACCGCCGAGGGCAATGTTGACTACCGGACGACCGAGGACATCAGCGATGGTGTGAGCGACACTCGTCTTCCCGACTCCGGGAGGTCCGACGAAGCAAAGAACGGAGCCCTGACGCGAGCCATTCAGCTTATGAACGGCCAAAAATTCGATCATCCGCTCTTTCACCGAATCAAGGCCATAGTGATTGGCGTCAAGCGCAGCCTTTGCTCGCTTGAGATCAATCGGCGGGTTCTGGCTGTCGTTCCAAGGCAACGAGAACACGGTCTCCAAGTAGGTGCGAGAGGTTTGTGCTTCAGCAGAATCGGGATCGGCAGTTCTCAGCTTGCGGATTTCGATTTGGGTCGCAGTGTTTACTTTTGGGGGCAGATTCTGTGACAGTTCTTCGAATCGGTCGGTCTCGGATTGACCTTTGCCGGCTAGCTCGAATTGAATTGCTCTCAGTTGCTCTTTAAGGAAAAATTGGCGCTGAGCGTGTCCGATTTCAGAGTCGACTTGATCTCGAATTTCTTGCTCGATTGATATGAGGTTTTCCTCTTGCTTTGCCAACCTGATGAGGGCCGAAAGCCGTTGGCCAACATCGGTTTGCTCAAGAAGGGTCTGCTTGTCCAACGCTGGGCAAGGAAGGAAGAAAGCGATCGCGTCGGCAAACGCCGAGTTAGATTTTGCAGAGGTGAGCGAATCCAGGCTTTCCGGCGGCACCAATCGATGGTTTCCCGCGAGATGCGCAAAACACTCGGTTAGGATGCGACGTGATGCCAGAACGCTGAGGGGTTCCCCGTCGATTTCAGCCATGGGAGCGTAGCTAACTTTTCCATTCTCTAGCGAGCCGACGGATACACGACTCACCCCGCGTAGAACTGCTCTTGAGCTACCGTCAGGAAGTGGCACAACATGTAAGACCTCACTCAGAATTCCGACGCTATACAGATCGGACAGAAGAGGATTCTCAACAGAGCTGTCTCTTTGGAGCAGGACGACAACCAGTTGGTCACCCGCCAGTGCGGTGTCAAGTGCCGAGAGCGTCGCGGGCCGAGAGACCATGAGAGTCATGATCATGCCGGGGAACTGAACTTGATCCCTCACCGCTACTAGGGGATGCGATCCGCCTTTTGCCTTTGCCGAAGAAATGCCCTGACGAGCCATAACAATATATTCAAGCTACCACTCGACTCCAGCTTTCCGAGGGTTGAGCAGCTAGATATGGTTCCTTTACCGGGAGAGAACTAGCCCGAATACTTGCATCGGCGCTACTTGCTGCCCAAGTTCCGGTTATCTATCTTTACAGAGCTCATCAGTGCGAGGATCTCATCCATGCTACGCTCGACACCGAAAACTTGGTTATAGGCTACATCGATGAGATCGAATATTTCGAGCAGGGATGATAAGCGGTTTCGAAGTCCCTGAACTTCTTGTGAGGGATCCGAGTCTGGGAGCTTTCCGAGGACTTCGCGGATGGCATCTGCAGTCGGATCAAGTTCTCTTCTTTTTCGTTCTCGAACGACTCGCAAAAACATCTGGTAGGGATCCGTTTCGCTGAAATATGTATCTTTTCGGTCACCAGGTTGCCTAAATCGACGAACTATTCCCCAGTCCATTAGCTCGCGAAGATTCATGCTGGCGTTACCGCGAGATATCTGCAGCCGGTCCATGATGGCGTTGACTTCTAGGGGATGTCCTGTTACGAACAGCAGCGCGTGAATCTGAGCCATAGTCCGGTTGATGCCCCAAGAACTACTCATTCGGCCCCATTCGAGCACGAATAAATCTTGCGCTTTTCGTAGGTTTACGTTTGGTTCTCCAGCTTCAGACATGTCAACTTTCAATATCTCCAAAATTTTTGAAGACATGCCAAGTATAGACTGTTGAAGCGGCTGAAGCCCCGTCATGAGGGTGTTCAATTCACAGTATTTATAGCAGGTCTTTGCACCTCCACATGGGGAACTTACAAAGGATATGGCGGCAGGGACATCATCCGGGAGAGTGCACGATCGAACTCGGCTCTTGCTGTCGAGTACTGCGCAACGCCGATGTCGTCTGCAGGGTCTTCAAGATGCCAGCTTGCACAACGGTTGGGTTCTGAGCTTTGATGCGGGAGTAATCCAGGTTGAAGTCAATTCAAAGCGAGTTATCCACCATGGCGAATTCCTCTACTTGGAGGTCAGCGCAGCAAAAGTGCTTCTCACATTTATCGCGTACGTCACGAGTTCGACCGGATCTACGATAAGTCTACAGGTCTCCTCCGACGTGGAAGAGAGGAAGCTGACATCCGATAGTCGGTTGCGTATTCGCCCAATTGATGGCTATATCAATTCCTCATGCGGGGACAAAAAAAAGATCTCCGTGGTGGATGTGAGTGAAAGCGGTTTTGGATTTGTTTCAGAGGAGTCTGTTGAATTGGAGGGACTACGCGGAATACTCTTGTTGTCGGCTTACGGAGCCATTAATCTGCAAGGGGAAGTACGACATTCACATCATGATAAAGAATTATCAGCCTATCGCGGAGGGGTGCACGTTACCGATATGAATAGAGTGGGCCGTGCACGGTGGGCTAGATTGTTGGGAGGATAAGGATGTCGAAGGTGAGCACAGGCGAAAGATCAGAAAGTTTTATCAATGTAAGAGTGCGATTGCAACGGCTTCCCGATGCAAAGTTTTTTGCGGGCTGGGTGCGGCAAATGACCGACACCGAGATCACGATTGACTATCAGGGTTCAGAGTGGTTTGCCCCGGGAGCAAAGTTTTTTGTGACCGTCAACGGCCTAGAGTCCGCAGCTCTTTTTCCGGCGGAACTCCAGAGTCAGTCGCCAGGCTTTATCATTCTTCGAATTACTGGGGAACCTCGATATACCAAGGCCAGTGAGGAGGCTCGACGAGCGATCGTTGGTTTGAACGGGGTTCTCCACGTTGGCGAAGCGGAAATTGAGATTCAAATCCTTGACGTTTCGGCCAAGGGAATGGGAGGCATGATCGAAGGGGCTATTCCGCGCGGCAACATTCTTGACTTCGACGTAGATACTCAATTTGGTGCCGTCATCGGCAAAGCAGAGGTTCGGTATTGTCGACAAGAAGGCAAAGAGTCTACAAGACACCGAATCGGACTTCAGATCGTGAGCATGGGCCGTATCGAAACCGCACGATGGGTTCGCCTTTCAGACGAGCGGTAGCGATTATTTCTCGTCGGAGATCTTTCGCCCAAGCGTCGCATTCTTTTCGATGAATGAGCGCCATTCGGCGGGAACATCTGTGTCCACAAAAATCGCGGTGACTGGGCACTCAGCTTCACAAAGTCCACAGTCGATACACTCATCGGGATTGATAACGACTTGGTCGTCTGTTTCATAGATGCAATCGACCGGACAAACGGTCATGCAGGACTTATCTTTCACTCCGATACAGGGTTCAGCGACGATGTAAGGCATGTTCCTCACCTAAATTGTAGCAAAGTTGACCTTCCGTTCGCCCTGCGGCCGAAAAAAGGGGGTTCATATTGAGGTTGAACTAGCCTAGTATTTGTAACAGGTCTTCGCTTATGAACCATCGAATTTCACTTACCATTCTTGCCAGCCTGGGCTTTTCTGCTCTGGCTAGTGCCGACGTCACTATCGGCGGAACTCGCTCCCAAGGAATGGGAGGTGCGGGCTTAGCACTCCCATTCGACATCGGGAACAACTACCGAATGAATCCGGCATTTCTCGCTTTTGGACCCAAGGCTCCCACACTTCAGTGGCCGCAGTTTGGATTCAAATTGAATGGGATCTCGTTTGGAGATGTGAGCGACGTCGTTGGGAAACTCAGCAATGGCGGACTTGACTCAGACGGAGTCCTTACCCTCGCCCGAGACTACGCGAATAGCAACAAGGTCGTTGCCGTCAATACCGACTTCGGGGTTCAGTTTGCCGGATTTGCCATCGGGGTTCGAGGAGAGCTGGGAATCAACAGCCGCCCGAACCAACAACTTCAGAACTGGGCCGCGGCGGGCGGAGACACGAGCAACGTTGATCTTGGCTCGCGCCTAGACGCCTATGGATACGGCTACCAGCAAGTTGACATTGGCTATGGAAATACCGTTAAAACCAAAGCTGGAAAACTCTCCATCGGATTCAATGCTAAGCGGGTCAAGTCCTACTATGCCCACAAGTTTGCCGACAAGGACACAATTCAGAACAATGACGCCAACGGTGTTCAGAATGGATCGGGCATTGCGCAGGACTTTGCGGAGTCTTCCTCGTTTGGAATGGATCTCGGCTTGATCTACCGATTGCCAAACGCAGACGACGTATTCTTTGGTGCTGTGATCGAGAACCTTATTGAGCCTGGAATTGTGTTTCCGTTTGAAGCTCCGGGGGGTGGAAGTCTGATTGCAGCAGGTGGATTTGACCCATATAAGAGGACGATTAGTGCAGGTTTTGGGATGAGTAAGGGCAAGTTAATGATGGCAGCCGACTTTATTGATCTTGGCAACTCGGCCGGGCGACAAGAAGTACGGTACGGAGCTGAGCTGGCACTGACCCGAGGGTTCGCAGTTCGAGCGGGATACAACTCGCGCACTGCGTTCACTTATGGACTCAGCATCGGTGGGCTTAACGTGCAGGTTGGAGGACAAGCTCCGTTGACTCTTGCTTCTGTTATTCGCTTCTAAGTGTGAATCTTCCTCAATTGCGAACCGGACGTATCACCAGATTCACCCGGTTCTGCATTAAAAGGTCAAGATTCATCGTAGAATAGAAGAGATCAAAAATGATTACGTTAACCGAACGCGCAGCTAGTGAACTTAAAGACCTTATGGTGGGTCAGGGCAAAGCAGAGTCGGCTCTTCGCGTCTGGGTCGCGGGCGGCGGATGCTCAGGCCTCTCCTACGGAATGGCTCTTGACGACAATCCCCCCGAGGCGGACGACAAGATTTTCGAGCAGGATGGCGTGAAGCTCTTGATCGATACCCTCAGCCTTGGGTACATGGAAGGAGCATCCGTCGACTATGTTGACGACGTGCTGGGCGGCGGATTCAAGATTGAGAATCCTAATGCAACCTCGTCCTGTGGTTGCGGAAACTCGTTTAAGACCGAAGGATCGGGCTGCGGATCAGGTGGCGGATGCGGCTCTGGTGGTTGCGGAAGCGGCGGTTGCGGCTAGTTTGATCAAGATAAGATCAAAATTAGGCTGAATTATCTTAATTCTCCAATAAATAACGTAAAAGAAAGGGATCTGCTTGACAGCGGATCCCTTTTCGTTTAACCTGTAGAAGTTACAGGGATACGCCGATGTTTCCTATTAAGGCTATGTTGCCTAACACACGGAAACGCGACAAATGAAACGAATTCTCGCCGCAGCTATTGCTCTCGCCCCCTTCTCGACCGCATTTGCAGGAGATGACATCAAAGTCACTGGCTGGGTTGACTTCTACTACCAGTACGACTTTAACAAACCCGCCGTCGGAGCCGATGTTGCTGGTCGAGGATACGACCTCACCCAGAACAACTTCTCGCTTGCCAACGCCGTTGTTCGAGTTTCGAGGGGGGCAACAGCCAAGAACCCTTACGGTTTCACGTTCGATTTCGGAACGGGTCGAAACTTCGAGGTGAACGCCGGTTTAGACAACTCACAGGCCGCCGCAGTCAATAGGAACGCGAATAGCCCAACCAAGATGTTCCAGCAGGGCTTTCTGACCTATGCAGCTGCCGACGGTACCACCTGGGACTTCGGTAAGTTCAACACCTGGATCGGCTATGAGAGCGTGTACGCGGTCGACAACGCTAACTACTCGATCTCGCCGCTGTTCAACTACTCACAGCCTTTCTGGCACGTTGGAATGCGAATGACCAAGCCGGTTAACGATTCGACGACGGTCGGACTTTATGTTGTGAATGGCTGGAACATCAGCGACGACGACAATGGCTCCAAGACGCTTGGATTCAGCTTCAGCAAGGTTCAGAGTGACAAGCTCACCACCTCGCTCAACTGGATCGGTGGAAACGAAACCGGAGCAAACAACGGAATCGGCTTCGCCGCTGCTGGACAGAGCAACGTCAGCATGTTCGACTTCGTTGGAACCTATAAGGTCACCGACAAGCACACCCTAGCGTTCAACGCTGACTGGGCAACTGCGAAGCGACTTGATACAGGTGCAGCCGACGGAAAGTGGTCGGGATACAGCATCTTCAGCAATCACAACATCAGTGACACTCGAGACTTCGGTCTTCGTTACTCAGTGATTGATGATGGCGACGGCCTGCGCGGCCTCGGCGGACGACTCAGCTCGCTCACCGCGACCTACGCGGTCAAGACTGCTGAGAATGCTTCTCTGCGATTTGAACTGCGACAAGATCAGACGAACTTCAACTTGTTCGCTGGTGACGATGCCCGAAAGCACTTGACGCTCACGTTGGCGCATCTGGTTAAGTTCTGAGCGGGAAGACTTTAGCAAAACGCAGCAAGCGGCAAGTCAATAGTGGCTTGCCGCTTGCTGCGTTTCTGATTCCGGTTAGGGCCGTGAGCCTGTTTCAGCCGTGATCACCGAACTGATCCCGCCTCGGGCGGCGAATCGACCGGTGATACGCATCCAGCGAGGGTTGCAGGCGGCTACGAGGTCGTCGAGCATCTGGTTGGTCACTGCCTCGTAAAAGATTCCCTTATTGCGAAAGTCAAGATAGTAGTATTTCAAGCTCTTGAGTTCGATGCAGGTATCGCCGGGAATGTATTCAAGTTCGATGGTGGCGAAATCGGGCAGACCCGTTTTAGGGCAGACGCTGGTGAACTCGGGGTTCACGTGCATGATCGTATAGTTGCGTGCTGGGTTGGGGTTTGGGAAAATCTCGAGTTCTGCCATCGAAACGCTAGTTTACTTGGCGCATCGGAAACCCTAGGGGCGACAAATCCGTATTGCACGGGCAGTGAAGCCAAACAAAATGCCAAAATAGCTTGAACCTTCTCGCCTCGGCGACCCACTTTGGAGATAACTACATTGGCAGACACAAGCGACTTTAAAACAGGCATGGCTTTTCAGATGGACGGAGACACTTGGACGCTCATCGAGTTCCAACACGTTAAGCCTGGAAAAGGCGGCGCGTTCGTCCGTACCAAGCTTCGCAAAATCAAGACCGGCCAGGTTCTGGAAAAGACCTTCCGTTCCGGCGAAAAGATCGAACCAGTTTTCATCGAAAAGATGAAGATGCAGTTCCTTTTCCGGCAAATGAACAACGTCACTCTCATGGACATGGATTCGTACGAGCAGATCGTGATCGAAGCCAGCGTGCTTGGCGACCAAGCCGATTTCCTGAAAGAAGACATGGAAATCGTTTGCGTTCAGGTTAACGGTGAGGTTTTGGGCTATGAACTACCGAACTTTGTTGAGCTTGAGGTCGTTGAGACTGATCCAGGTGAGCGAGGGAACACGGTCAGCGGCGGAGCCACCAAAGCGGCGAAGATGGAGAGTGGTGCCACGATCCAAGTTCCGTTCCACATTAACATTGGGGACATATTAAAGGTTGATACCCGTAGCGGTTCCTACCTTGAACGTGTTAAAAAGTAGTAGATGAAAAATAATCGTCAGAAGGATCAGGCCGACTTTTCGCCCGACTCGCTCGGTGAGCTCCCGATGACGATTGCGAGGTACGCCCTTTATGGCGGAATAACCGTCTTCGCGCTTTGCGTGATCGCGGTTATTTTCCTGATGAACGTCGCCGCCGGAGACGCTGCGAAGGCCGCTCAAGTGGCGACGAACATGAGCATGTTTGAAAAGGGGTTGATCCTCGGCCCCATTCTGATTGCTCTCGGCTCAGCGTGGCTTTTCTGGGAAGAGGAGATGATGGTCGGGATGAACATCATCTTCGCGCTCGTTGTCTTCTTCGCGCCAATGTGGCTTCCATTGGTTCTGACCAATGCCCAGCCGGAAACTTCGAATCCAGGTGTCCTGAAAGGGTACGAGTCGCTAGCAGTTGGTGGGCAAATTTATGTTGGATTTGCCATCGCGATTTTGATTGGTGACATCATTACGCGAGTTCGCAAGCGCATGGTGTACGGCACTAAGGCCGCGCTGCTGAAATACGGCACCAACATCAAGGAAGAATCAGATCGGAAAAATGTGTTCATGGGCAAGTGCTGGCAGCTTCCGTTCTGCCGCAAGTTTGTCCGTGAAAAGTGCCCGATCTACCACGCCAACCGAACTTGCTGGCGCGAGCTTGTCGGTTGTATGTGCGAAGAGGCCGTTATCTCCGCGGCAATGACGGGCAAGCCTGTCTCCAAGGAAGCGCTACTTAACGGCACGGCGATCCCGCGCAACAACAAGCTCACCGACAGCCAAAAGCGACAGCGATGCCATAACTGCGTGATTTACAACGAGCACCAGAAACACAAGTACAAGCTAGCGATGCCACTCGCGATGATTTTCTACGGCATCATCTTCCTGCTATTCCGCGAGTCTTTGGGCGGCTGGGTTTCGGGAATGATGACCGGCGCAAGCAAAAAGGTGAACGAGATCACGGTTGGTACGGTTAAGACCGTCGGAGCAGGTGAATACTTCAACCAATTCCTGACCGTAGCCATTATCTTGGTTGCTTTCGCCTACACCGTCAAGCTGATCGAGCATGCGATCTTTAAGTTGAAGATCTAGATGGCAGAACGAGAGAGCCTGCTCAAGATTGATGGTTCGCATGGCGAGGGTGGCGGTGCGCTTCTTCGAACTGCGTTGCAGATGTCGGTTCTCACCCAGCAAGGGTTTCGGATTGACCACATTCGATCGGGAACGAAGTTTATCGGGCTTGATGTCGAGGACATCACTCTGATCAAGGTTCTTGCTTCTTTGACAGATGCCGAAGTGAGCGGGCTGGAGCCGGGTTCGCATTCCCTCTTGTTCGTTCCGAGTCGGACTCCAAAGCTACTCAAGGGGTCGGTCAAGACGGAGCGGAACGAAAACGGACGCGGGGCAAATTCTTTGGTGATTGCCTCGTCGCTGATTCCTGTGCTGGCGACCGCAGGTGGCTTTTCTGAGTTCACCGTTGAGGGAGAGACATTTTCAAACAATTCAATGTCGTTTGATTACTTCGCCGGAGTGGTCGGAACTGTCCATCGAAAGCAAAATCTGTTTGCTACCCTCGAGATTGAGAAGGCTGCTTATAACCGGGAGTCCGAGGGTGCGATTTCGGTTGAGGTTGAACCAGGCCCGTTTGCTGGTCTGAAGTGGGCAGACCGGGGTCGACCAAAGTTGATGAGAGCGGTGATTAGCTACAGCGGCTTTCCACATCCCGTGGCGGAGCGGTGCATCGCCCACCTTCAGAAGCTGGCGCAGAGTTCGAGACAGACGATTGATGCAGATGTGTTCGACTTAGAATCTGATGGACCAGGGATGCACTGCACGGTCTGGACACAGTACGAGAACGGAGTTGGGGGAGCTTCGGCCTCGGGGACGCGCACCCTTCGGGCGGAGCAACTTGCCCACACCTCGTTCGAGAAGTGTTTCGAGTGGATGACGACTGAGGCGTCGCTGGATCCGATTACCGCCGAGCACGCGCTTCTTCCGGCCTGCCTGGCCACGGAAAGTTCGGAGTTCAAAGTTTCCGAGTTAACATCTCGGTTTTTGACTGCGATCTGGGTGATTAAGCAGTTCTCGCCAGTCAGAATTACGGTGAAAGGGAGTCAAGGAGGATTTGGACATGTCAGCGTTAGTCGGTAGGATAATCGGTTCATTCTGCGCGTTGGTCGTGGCTGGGGTTGCGAGTGCAGATCGGCTGGTGAATGTTCCGACGGCGCGGCCGCTTAGCACGAATGCCATCCGATTTGAGTATCTCGGAGGTCTTAACAACTCAACTGCAGAGGAGCAGTTCGTCGCATTCTCCGTCTTGAGCGGGCTGGAGTTTGAAGTTCGTCGTCGAATTCGACCGGACGAGAATGGCAGGTCGACCTTTGACCTGGGCTACAACATCCTAAGTCCAGTTGCATCTACCGCCCCAGGGATCTCTGTGGGCGTGCTCGACGGCCTCGGAGAGACTTTAGACGGGCGCCGAGCATTCATCGCGCTCACCTTTCGGGAGCTTCTGGACATTGGCGAGGTCGGCGAAAGCGGCGATGTCACGCTTGGGTACCAGACCGGCTCATTGAGTGGACTATTCGTGGGTATTTCTCTGCCTTTCTCGGGTCGGACTCGCATGATTGTCGAGCACAACGGTGCCCGACTGACGAGTGGATTCGAAACCAATCTATTGAAAGGTCTCGATGCGCGCCTGTTCATCCAAGATCAGCTGTTACTGGGCGGAATCAGTTTTTCTCGAAAGTTTTGAGGGGTAGTCCCTGAGCCGCGCAAAGCTCAATGATTCGTCGCTCGAGTTCTCGACAGAAGATTTCACGATTCTCTCTTTCGTTTGCCCCGGTTGCCACTTCAGCGTAGGTAAACGGCTTGCCGTAGACAATCGAGACCGGGGCGAATTTAGGGAGTGTTGATCCGCGCGGCATTTTGCGATGGGTGCCTACGATGCCGGCCGGAACAACTGGTACGCCGGTTCGCTTGGCAAGCATTGCCACTCCCCGGCTGATCGGGTTCATCGTCACAGCGTCGCCACGGACACCTTCAGGAAAAACGACCAGTGCCTCGCCCGCTTCGAGGATTTCTATTGAGAATCGGATTGACTCCGTATCCCCTTCTCCCCGCTTCACGGGAAAGGCGCCCAGAGATCGGCAGACAACACCGAAGAAACCACCGAAGAGCTCTTCTTTTGCCATAAACCTCATGGGACGGCGTCCGCCACAAGCAACGGCCGGCGGATCAGCGTTGCTGACGTGGTTTGGCGCGATGATCACCGGACCGTTCGCGGGAATGTTTTCCCATCCCGACGACTTGAATCCCCCTCCGCAACGGAAGAAAAACACTCTTACGAGCCAACGCACGATGGCGAACCAGGTTGGATGGGATTTGGTGCTCACTACTCGGCTTTCTTGTACATCACTTTGAGAAGCTCGTAAGTAAGCCCGTCAAGAAAGACGGCTCGGAGATAGAATCGTCGCTTCTCCTCGTCCGTCATCTTATCTGGCTTTGCCGATGGATCGACCGACCTTGGATCAAGAATGTTGACCATCACCTTTAGCTGGCCCTCGTCAAGGCTCAGTTTTGCCGCATCTTCAAGGATTTGAACATTTTCATTGACAACAATTTTTCTTCGGGTGATGATTGCCTCTTGTACCGCGATGATCTTCCCCTGCAACGCCTTGTCGGGATAGTCGCCTTTCTCAACTGCTCCTGAAACTGCTTTCTTGATGTCAGCATCCAATTTGAGGAGTTCCTTGGCATCAGACTCCCGGACTTCGAGTTCCTTAGAGCGGCACTTCTCCATTGCGGCCATCATGTCACCGATCTGCTTCTTCTTGAGCAGCAACGGAAGCACAAACTTGACGACATTCAGCTTGTCAATATTGACGAGCACCATGTTTGCGTCTTGAATGTTCTTGCTCGGGGTCTGGGCTCCGGAATATGCACCGAGGGCCAAAGCTCCGGCTATGAAAAATGGGACAAGCTTCATGATAGGTCTTCCGTATTATGGACGGTTCGGAGTGGCTTCTGTTTCCAAAGCGATTTGTTTCCCTTTTGGAAAAGGGTGAACACAAAGCCCTAGGACAAGCCGGAAAGGTACTTGAGTAGGTAAAGTTTTCCGGAGGAAAATCGCACCCGGATTGGTCATTGTCTACGGCACCATATGTGTTGATCGGATTCGGCGTATCACAGATATGCCGAAGAAGGGTGGCTATTGCCCGGTTTTTGACCAAATCGAGTTACTTGGTGGTGAGGCGGCCAATACCGCTTGCTATTTGACCATGTGGAGGCAAGAAGTTGCGCTGGTCGGAAACACCATCGGTTCGGGTTTTGAAGGCGAGCAATTGCGAATGCTGTTGCTCGAAAAAGGTCTCGACATTCACCTTTTGTCACGGCAGGGAACTACGCCCGTCTGCGATGTCTACGTCACCGATGATGGAGACCGGACGATGTTTGGCTTCGGCTTCCATGATGAGGAGTTCTGTACCGGGAAGGGCTCCATCCCCGTGAGGAAAGGTGCCTGGTTCACCGCCGACCCGAATATCGCCGACGGAAGCCGCGAAGCGATAGCTGGGGCCTACGCCGCCGGGATGCACCTTTATCTCATGGACTTCTTCCGCGAAGATGAGCGCATTCCTGAGGGCTCATTTTGCCAGTACGGGACGGACTGGGTGGGCGAAAGACACAACGACTCGGTCAACCTGAGATGGGTCACTGACTGGACGGCGAAGCACAACTGCACAACCATCCTCACCGATGCCGGGCAAGGCTGCTACGTTTGTGCTCCCGAGGAAGCCGCGATCCACTTGCCCGCGTACCCGGTTGAAATGACAAAAGATACGACCGGAGCTGGCGACGCTTTCCGCGCCGGGACTCTCTACGGACTGACTCACCGCTGGAGCCTCGGTCACTCACTTCGATTTGGCGCCGCTGCCGCCGCTCTGAAAGTTCCCCATCTGGGAGCTACTGAGCACATCCCGACGATCCACGACGTGAAGGACTACATTCAGCAATTCCCATCGGTGAGCAAGGCATACGACTTCTAAAAAGCGTATCCTTATGTCTACAGATGCGCGGTGAGAAGAAGCCAAAGATTTGGCCAGAACAGGTGACGGAGCGGCTTAAGAACTTGCCGACTTCCCCTGGTTGCTACATCTACCGCAACGAGAATGCTGAGGTTTTGTACGTCGGCAAGGCGATTAACCTCCGGAATCGAGTTCGCAACTACTTCCAAGCGAGCACGAAGCACTCGGCGCGGATCGCGCGACTGGTTTCGAAGATTCGGGACATTGAGTGGCTGGTCGTCGATAGCGAGCTTGAGGCACTGGTTCTTGAGTGCAACCTGATCAAGGAGCATCGGCCGCCGTACAACGTGCGCCTACGCGACGATAAGAGCTACCCGTACATCGTCATCACCAACGAAAAATACCCGCGGGTTCTGTTCACTCGGAAAGTGCGCAAGGACGGGGCGAAGTATTTTGGGCCCTACACCAACTCGTTCTCGGTACGCGACACGTTGCAGCTGCTGCACAAGGTCTTCCCACTGATTCCTTGTAACAAATCCTGGAGCGGGCGCCCCGAACAGCGGCCATGTTTGTACTTTCACCTCGGTCGGTGCATGGCACCCTGCGCGGGGATGTCGATCAAAGAGGAGTATGCGGCGGTCATCGATCAAGTCGAGCAGTTCCTGAAAGGCAAGGAGGACAAGATTGCTTCTGACCTGAAGGCGAAAATGGAGGCAGCGGCCGAGGTGCTGGACTTTGAGGCAGCGGCGAAGATTCGCGACCAGCTTCTGGCAATTGAGCATACGCTTCAGAAGCAGAAGGTTCTGAACTCCGACGCGGCGGATCAGGACGTCATCGCAGTCGTGAAGGATGAGCGATCAACCGCGATTCAGATGCTTTATATCCGGGGAGGAAAGCTGATTGGCCAGCGGCAGTACATGCTGGACGGAGCGGGAGAGGCAAATGCTGGAGAGTCTGTTCAGGAGTTTGTGAAGCAGTATTACGCAGATGCAGCCGAGGTTCCGCGTGAGGTTTTGCTTCCAGTTGAGATTGATGAACGTAACATCGTTCAGTCTTGGCTCCGACAGAAGAAGGGGTCGGCGGTGTCGGTGGAGGTTCCGCAGGGCGGTGAGAAGTTGCGGCTGCTGGAGATGGCGGCGAAGAACGCCGAACTGGCGCTGAACGTGCTGACCCAGGAGATGGTAGCGAAGGAGGATTGGGCGGCGGAGGCGATGCAGCAGTTGCAGGATTCGCTTGGGTTGCCTACACTGCCCTTGCGGGTTGAAGGGTACGACATCTCGAACATCCAGGGGACGGCACCGGTGGGGTCGATGGTTGTTACGGAGAACGGCGATGCGGCAAAGTCGGAATATCGGCGGTTCAAGATCAAGTTCAACCCGGAGAGCCCGAACGACTTTGCGATGATGCATGAGGTGATTTTGCGTCGGCTTCGGAACTATCTGGATGGCAATGAGAAGTTCATCAAGCTTCCGGATTTGTTCATGATTGACGGCGGAAAGGGGCAGTTAGCGGCGGCATTGCGGGCTCGGGACCAGCTGGGGCTGACGGTGCCGATGGTGGGGCTGGCGAAGAAGCAAGAGGTGCTGTTTATCCCGATTCCGAAGAATCCGGGCGCGTGGCAGTACGAGGCGGAGGGAGAGGATATTCCGGTGAAGCGGTCGATGGAGGAGATGGTGGCGATGTACAAGACTAAATCGGCTCCGGTGTTCTCGGAGGCTAGGGTGAAGGCATTGCCTGAGTACGATTATCGCGAGGTCATTCTGCCTTTGAACTCGCCGGGGTTGATGCTATTACGGCGGCTGCGGGATGAAGCCCATAGGTTTGCTTTGACTTTCCACCGAAAGATTCGGGACAAGCGGATGAACGGTTCGACGCTGGATGAGATTCCGGGCGTTGGTCCGCGTCGGAAGCGATTGTTGCTGCGCACGTTTGGTTCGATCGAGGGGATTCGGCGGGCGTCGGTGACGGAAATTGCAGCGGTTCCGACGCTGACCTCGGGGCTGGCGGAGCGGATCAAGGATATCTTGAGCGAGGCGTAGTTCATGTTAAAATGTAACTGAGGCAAAATTTATGCTTTCGTCACTTCGTTCACGATTTCGGGGGTTTCTCAAACGTCACTTCGAGGTATCGTTGCCGGAGTTATCCGCTGAAGAAAATCAGCTGTGGACTGAGTCGGCCGCGCGATCAGCGACCGGCATATTCATGATCGGGCTTGGGCTTTTCAAGTTTGGAGAACTGCACGATGAACTCCCGACTCGTCTCTTGTTTGGGTTCGTTTGGACTTTTCTCGGACTAGTACAGCTGTTCTTGTTTCGACAGAAGCCTCTTCCAATTCGGCAACCTCAGTTCTGGTTAGGCTCGTTACTCATTCTCTCGTTTTTCGGAATTGCGAGAATACCGATGTCGCAACGCCCAAGCCTGGTAGGAGTCGCTGGGGTACTTCTGTTTTTGTTTGGGTTAGTTTCATTCGGATTAGCCTGCCAAGCTCGGGCGGCAACAAACGAAGCAGTCAAGTTGGCTCTCCGTCAGGATTCACCCGTCTAGGGGCACGGGACCGGGGGGGGATGTTCCCAGAGCGAATGCGGCGGGAATGGACACTTTCCGGGTGGGGTTTGGCTATGGGCCGGCGGGTGACAGGCGCACTTTCCTCACCCCCTGCCCCCTCTCCACGAGTGGAGAGGGGGTTCCTCGGACGAACTCACCAGCCGAAGAAGACGTAAACTATAGTTGTGAGCGTATTTGCCTCCATCCCCGAAGCCCTAGAAGAACTTAAGAAGGGCAAGATGATTATTGTGGTCGATGACCCCGACCGCGAGAACGAAGGGGATTTGGTGGTGGCTGCCGAGACCTGCACCACTGAGATCATGAACTTCATGATTCGCCACGGGCGCGGAGTACCGTTCATTCCGACGACTTCGCAGCGACTGTCTGAGCTTGGAATTCCGATGATGACCAAGCAGAACACGGCTCGCCACGGGACTGCGATGGCGGAGACGGTTGACGCGATTCACGGTGCTACCACTGGCGTTTCGGCCGGAGACCGAGCGTTGACTGCGGCGGTATTTGTTAACGACAATGCAAAGCCGAGCGACCTTGGGCGACCGGGACACATTATTCCGCTACGCGCAGAAGAAGGCGGAGTTCTGGTTCGAGCCGGGCACACGGAAGCGATTGTAGATCTGTGCAAGCTCGCCGGGTTCAAACCGGCTGGGGTCGGGTGCGAGATTTTGAATGAGGACGGCACGATGATGCGCCTCGACGATATGGTTCCATTCGCTGAGCATCATGATCTGAAGATCGTCACCATTGCTGACCTGATCGCTTACCGACGACATCAGGAGATTTTGATCAAACGGGCGGCGGGGCCGATTGACTTCCCGACGAAGCATGGCCACTTCCAACTTTATGCCTATGAGCCGACGGTTGAGCGCGATCCTTACGTTGCCATTGTGAAGGGTAACGTTTGCACCGAGGAGCCGGTGTTGGTGCGCATGCACTCATCGTGCCTCACTGGAGATTTGCTCGGTTCGCTTCGCTGCGATTGTGGCGAGCAGCTTGAGCTTGCTCTTCGGAACATCGAAGAAGAGGGTCGCGGAGTTGTGGTTTACATACAGCAGGAAGGGCGTGGGATCGGCCTGATTCCGAAGCTCAAGGCCTACGAACTACAGGATGGGGGCATGGATACAGTTGAGGCAAACCTTGCTCTCGGATTCAAAGCTGATTCCCGCGACTATTCACTCGGCGCCCAGCTCCTTGCCGATCTTGGAATCCGCAAGATCAAGCTGATGACCAACAACCCCGCCAAGCGAGCCGGGCTGATGGGCTACGGGCTAGAGATTACGGAGTACGTGCCCATTATCGCCGAGCCCGACGAGCACCGTGAGCGGTACATGGCGACGAAGCGCGATAAGATGGATCACCGACTACCGGAGTGAGCTAGCCACATGCTGCCATAAAGGCCAGCTTCGGCTCCGTAGGGGCTGGGCTTGCAGTTGAGCCTAGCTACGTACGGGGCGAGCCACGGCGAGAGTCCGACTCCGCCGCAGACTACAATATGGTCGGGGTAGTACATCTCGCGGACCAGTTTGACAGCGGTTTCGAAGGCGACGATGGCGTCTTCTTGTTGCTCAAGAGTTGGATTTGGGGAGAGTCCGGCACCGCCGAGGAGGTCCTCAATGGTGCGTCCGAGCGGGGTCATGACGTCATTGAGGCGGGGGTACTCGCCGCGTTTGCCGCAGATGAGTTTGCCTTCCCGAACCATCCCGGCTCCGACCCCGGTTCCAAGGGCGAGAGTGGCGACGTTGGAGCCGGCAAAATCCGGATGGCAGGCGTGGCCCCAGGCAGTGGCGAGGCCATCGTTGAGCGCGCGGGTTGGAACCCCGAGGGTTTCGACCGAGAACATCGAGCCTTGGTGACCGGGGATGATTGGCTTGGCCTCCCAGACTTCGCCGGTGGTGGGGTCAACGGTTCCGCCGGTGCCGACTCCGACGGCGGTGACGCTCGTTGATTCGATCTGCTGGCGAATCCAATAGAGACGATCTTCACGATCATCAGGGCGTTCCACTTTTTGGATATCGACAAGTTTTGAGTTCTCAAATAGTCCAAATCTTATCCAGGTTCCGCCGATGTCGACGGCTCCGATGCGACCCTCTGAGCGGGTGGGCATCATGGCTCGTGTCTGTTTGACAGGATCGTTGATGGCTCCGCCAACGACTACGGCGGTTGCGCCGATCCGAAGCGCGGCTTCAATTTGCCAGCGATGGGCGTAGCGTCCTTCGGCGATAACGGGCTTGCCCTTCGATACTGCGTAACGAACGAGCTCGAAATCTGGGCCCTCGGTCATTTCCCGCGCGGTCGTGTAGCCGGAAAGAGTTGTTCCGATGAGGTCGCAGTCCAAGGAGACGGCCAAATCGACGGCCTCTGGTGAGTCGCAATCCGCCATGGCAAGTGCCCCGCCTTTGTGAATCGTATGAACCAGTTCAGCGAGGGATTGAGAAGGTCGCTCTCGCGGAGTTGCATCAAGTGCGATCACCTCACAACCCAGTTCAAGCAGCTGTTGAACCTCAGCTTCCGTCGGAGTGATGTAAACCTTGGAATGGGGATAGGCCTTCTTGATAAGGCCGATGACCGGTTTTCCAGTCGCCGCTTTAATGAACCTAATGTTCTCGACGCCTTGCAGACGAAGAATCTCCACTCCTTGATCAATAGAACACTGCGCGAGTCGAAGTAGGGTCTCCGGATCGTCCACCGCCGCCCCATCGCTCGCCTGCACTGAGGCAATCAGCGGGCATCGGCGAAGGGCGTCGAAGATCATCGGAACGCGCGAATTTGTTCGCAGGTGTACGTCACATGTTCATCCGTTAGGTACGGCTGAATCGGAAGGCTGAGGACTTCGGCGGAGACCAAATCGGTTGCAGGCAGTGCCCACGATGGCGTGAACTGCTTGTACGGAGTGTGGTGATGGATGGGAACTGGGTAGTAGATCATCGACGGGACGCCGTTTTGCTTGAGGTGCTCTTGAAGGGCATCTCGCTTGGTTGCGCGAATCGTGAACTGGTGGTAGGTGTGGTTGTTCCCTTCTGAGATCAACGGGAGCTGAATCCCCTCAACCCCGGCGAGTTCGCGCCGGTAAATCGCGGCGATCTCGTTGCGGCGAGCCGTCCAATCCGGAAGCTTTTTCATCTTGACCCGCAGAATTGCCGCTTGAAGTTCGTCAAGGCGTCCGGTGTAGCCGAGGTGGTCGTAGTAATACCGCTCGCGACCCATTCCGTGAACCCGGATCGAACGGCATGTCTCGGCAATTTCGTCGCTATTGGTGACGATCATCCCTCCGTCGCCAGCCGCACCCAGGTTCTTGGTGACATAGAAGCTAAAGCCGGCAGCGAGTCCAAAATTGCCGGCTAGTACTCCGTTGTGCGAACTCTCGATGGCCTGAGCCGCATCTTCCAAGACGATGAGGTTGTGCTTCTCGGCAATCGCGCGGATTGCGGAAACATCGCAAAGCTGACCGAACAGGTGGATCGGGAGGATCGCCTTCGTTCGCGGGGTGATTGCCGCTTCGATACAAACGGGATCCATCATGAAGGTATCGGGGTCAACGTCAACAAAAACCGGAGTTGCGCCAGTTTGCACGATGGTTTCGACGCTGGCGACGAACGTGAAGGCGGTGGTAATGACCTCGTCACCTCGGGTGATACCGGCGGCATCCATGATGATGCGAAGGGCATCCGTGCCACTGTGAACGGCAATCGCGTGCCTGGTTCCGTGGAGGGCGGCGAACTCCTCTTCGAAGGCTTTGTTGTGTTTGCCTAAGACGTAGGCTCCGCTACTGATGACCTCATGAACGACCGCGTCGATTTCGGCGGCCTGAGACTCGTATTGGGCTTTGACGTCATAGAAAGGAACATTCATTGTTCGTTTGTTAAATTGTGACAGATTTACGCGACAACGCCCCGCTCAAAATGAGTCGGGGCGTTGAAGTCGCTAAATGCGCGAATGCTTTACTTGGAATCGCCTTCAGCAGCGCCAGCAGCCGGAGCAGCTGGAGCAGCAGCACTTGCATCTGCAGCACCACCGCTGCAACCTGCAAGAACGCCACCAATAACACCGAGCACCATAACGAGAGCGAGAATTTTCTTCATATTTTTTATCCTTTACACCTCCTGAGTGTAGTTTTGCCTCGCGGCGTTCCCCCGTATAAATACGATGAACCGCGTTGCAAGGTCATTATAGTGCACGCGAGAACGTTTGCAAACGATTCCGTCAAGTTTTTTTCGTGCTATGCTACGTTTGTGGTTACAGCTGAGTTCAAAACGAACTTTGCCGGCGCAGTTGCGCTGGTAGCCCGGCGTCGCGTTTCGCGTCGTATTTAGGGGAATCGCCTCACTTCGAGCAAAGTCGCTCCTCTCGATTCCCCAAGAAACTCCTTACATCCTCATCCGACGACGGATTCCATTTTTATCCTTTAACATGCTGAAATACGACACGATCAAATCGCTCGACACTGAATATGTCGCGCCGACCTATAACCGACAACCTGCCCTGTTCGTCCAGGGTTCTGGAGCAATCCTTTGGGACAACCGAGGGAACGAGTACCTTGACTTCCTGGCCGGCATCGCCGTCAATAGTCTTGGACATTGCCACCCCGCCATCGTCACCGCGATCACCCGACAAGCCCAACAGCTGATTCATACATCCAACGTTCTCCTGACTGCACCTCAAGCTCAGCTCGCCGAGAAACTCTGCCGCTTGTCCGGGATGGATAAAGTGTTTTTCACTCCGTGCGGAGCGACGGCGAATGAGACGGGTCTGAAGATAGCGAAGAAGCACGGTAACAGCAAGCGGCCTGATGGCGACTACGAGATCATTACTCTTCATAAGTCGTTTCACGGTCGCACCATCGGCGCGATTTCCGCGACTGGACAACGCCGATATCAACGCCCATTTGAACCTTTGATGCCCGGGATTCGCCATATCGAGGCCAATAATCTCGATGAACTTCGCGAAGCATGCAGCCACAAAACCGCCGCGATATTGCTTGAGCCGATCATGGGTGAAGGTGGAGTATTAGCCCTTACTACTGAGTTTCTTGTGGAGGCAGAACGTCTTTGCCGGGAGTACGACGCCTTGCTCATGCTTGATGAAGTGCAAAGCGGGGTTGGTCGAACTGGAGCTTGGTTCTGCTTCCAGCATCACGGCATCCGCCCGGATGTGATGCTTCTGGCGAAGGGACTTGGCGGCGGACAACCGATTGGCGCATGCCTCATGGCCGGAAAAGCGGCGACCGTTCTCGAAGCAGGTGATCACGGGACCACTTTTGGAGGCTCACCCATCTCGGCGGCCTGTGCTCTGGCGGTCATCGACACCCTTGAGCACACGGACATCATGGAGCAGGTGAAGATCACCGGCAAGCTCCTAAGCGAGGGACTGAAGCAGCTCAAGGGAGTTTCCGAGACGACCGGAATGGGGCTGATGATCGGTGCGAAACTTGAAAAACCGATCGCCCGCGATGTCGTGCGAGAGGCTTTCGATAAAAAGCTGATCATCAACGCCACCGACGAGCACACCCTTCGATTTGTCCCGCCACTGATCATCACTCCGGAGCAGGTTCAGCAGTGCCTCAGCGTTGTCGCCGAAGTTCTCGGGGTCGAAGCTCCCAAACCCGTTTCGATTGGCACGACGAGCCGGGTTACGCGAAAGCCCTATGGCGATCTGCTTTCCATCGACGATCTGATGGACTCTCAGATCGACGATGTTCTTGATCTCGCTTCCTATTTGAAGCAACGCCGGAAGCTTGCGCCATCGGCGATCACCCCAGTGGAGGGACGCAGCGTCGCCATGGTCTTCGAAAAGTCTTCGCTTCGCACGCGAGTATCGTTCGAAACAGCGCTCTATGAACTGGGTGCTCATCCGATCTATCTCACTAAAGCAGACATAGGAATCGGTAGTCGCGAGGCGATGAAAGACGTTGCGCAGAATCTCAGCCGTTGGTGCACGATGGTCGTTGCCCGACTGTACTGGCAGAAGGATCTTCAAGTGCTTGCTGATAACAGTGATGTTCCAGTGATCAACGCCCTTACCGAATGGGAGCACCCCTGTCAGGCCCTTGCCGACATGCTGACAATTAAGGAGAAGTTTGGTGATGAGAAGGTGAAGATCACCTACGTCGGCGACGCGAACAACGTCTCTCGCTCATTGGCTAAGCTTGCAACTCGAATGGGATATCCCGTCACGATCTGTGGTCCTGAGAACTTCCGGCTCGATCCACTTCCGGGTCTCCATCAAACGGCATCCATCGAAGAAGGTTTGACCGACGCAAAGGTTGTCTACACCGATGTCTGGGTCTCGATGGGCGATGAACACGAGCAGGAGCACCGGATGAAGATCTTCCAGCCCTACCAGGTGAACGAACGTGTGATGGCAATCGCCGATTCTAACGCGATCTTCCTCCACTGTTTGCCGGCTCGGCGAGGACTCGAGGTGACGGATGGCGTGATGGATTCGGTTCAGAGTTGCGTCAACGACCAAGCCGAAAACCGTCTCCATGCCCAGAAGGCGCTTCTCCAGAGAGTGCTAGGATTATAGGATGCTGACTCCCCTTCGCTGGACCGACGGCGCGCTTGAAATGCTTGATCAACGAATCCTTCCAACGCGTGTTGAATGGATTCGCTACACCACGGCCGAAGGCGTGGCGGAGGGGATCAGAGAAATGGTTGTCCGCGGTGCACCCGCGATAGGGATTGCGGCGGCTTACGGAATGGCGCTGGCGGCCCACAGCCGAAGTGATCTGAAATCGGCCGACGCAGTGCTTCGTGCATCTCGACCGACTGCAGTGAATCTGTTTTGGGCACTCGACAAAATCCAGGCTCTGGGAACTGATCACCCCGACCAGATTCTTGCGATGGCAAAATCAATCGAGCAAGATGATCTTGAAATGAATCTTGCTATTGGTCGCCATGGCGCAGAACTCGTTCCCAAAGCGGCCAATATCCTCACGATTTGCAACACCGGCGCACTCGCAACCGCTGGGCATGGAACTGCCTTGGGAGTAATCCGTTCCGCTTTCGCAGGTGACAAAGAGATTCACGTCTGGTCGTGCGAAACTCGCCCCCGCCAACAAGGACTCCGGCTCACCGCCTTTGAGTTGATGCACGACAAGATCCCATTCAATAGCATCAGCGACGGGATGGCGGCGTCTCTCATGCGTGCGGGCAAGGTTGATTTCGTGATTGCAGGAGCAGATCGAATTGCCGCAAATGGCGACACCGCCAACAAAATCGGTACTTACATGCTTGCCGTTCTCGCCAAGCACCATGGCATTCCATTTGCGATTGCCGCTCCCTCATCAACATTCGATCTGAGCCTTGCGAACGGCGACTTGATCCCAATTGAGGAACGGACCGGGACGGAGATCACGCACATCGAGGGCGTCCAAGTCGCTCCCGACAATTGCCCGGTGTTCAACCCTGGTTTTGATGTGACCCCAGGTGAGTTGATCACCTACATCATCACCGAAAATGGTGTCTTCCGGCCACCCTTCCAGTTCAAATAATCCAAGGTAAAACGGAAGCCATGGCACTCCATCACGTCAACTATTACTCAAACGTCCTTGGAAAGGCGATGGGTGCGTATGTGATCCATCCGGACGCGAGTGTGCCGCGACCTTACCACTGCATGTTGCTGCTTCATGGGTACAGCGACGACTACACGATTTGGCAGCGTCGGACGAGCATCGAGCGGTATGTTGACGGGAAGCCACTCATTGTCGTCATGCCCGATGGCGGGCACAGTTTCTATGTCAATGCAGTGAATGGCTACCAGTATCTCGATGCCATTGCCGATGAGCTTCCTGACCACTTAAAGCATTGGTACAACATCGATGGTGGTTGGTGCACTGCGGGACTCTCGATGGGGGGTTACGGTGCTCTTCGAGTCGCTCTTGCGCATCCGGGCTTCTTCCGCTCGGCAGTATCCCATTCAGGGTCGCTGATGATTGGGCACAACTACCCCACTGCAGGGGCAGGCCACCGCGCGGACGACGATGGCTTTTTGCGCCAGCAGGTCCTTAACTTTGGCGACGTCAAGGAAACGGGCGGCCCTAACGATCTTCTTGCCCTTGTTAACGCCGCCGATCCCAAGCCAGCGATTCGAATTGATGTCGGCACAGAAGACTTCCTTCTCGATCAGAACCGCGGGATGCATAAACTATTCACCGATGCTGGAATCGAGCACGAATACGAAGAGTTCCCTGGGGCTCACACCTGGGAGTACTGGGATAAGCACATTCAGGAAGCGATTGCGTTTAACTTGCGGAAGTTGGGCTGAGCGTGAGCAGGTGAGTCTGAGACGGGACTAAACGCGTCCCGGCTGCTAGGTTTATGGCCCAGTCTGAGCCAGTGGCTCGCCGTCAAAGTCGATGAATTGCCAAAAGTGGCCAGGTGCTAGCACTAAGCTAGCACCTGCTTGAGAGTTAGCGAACAACCAACATGGTGGCTCTTGCGGTTGCCGGCTTCGCCATTGTGTCGCCGGAGAAACGGGCCTCCAAAGGAAGTCGCGCTCTGGAGAGGTTTCGCAAACGGAGTGTTGTCCGGGCAAGTCCTACAGAGTTAGTCCTCGCCTTTGCAACGACCTTTCCTTGAAGCATGAACGAAACTTCACGATTTGCGAGCGGTTCGTTGGTTTCTACAGTTCGCAAGGTTGCCTGTAGAATCACATTTCGGTTGTTATGACCAGTTACCGGACTGACCGAAGCGGCAACAGAGCTCTTCCCTACAACAATGCTTCGCAACAAATAGGTGCTGCCACCAAGTGAAGCCATCAACGTCAGACGGTCTGTTGATTTCGATGGGACTGTGTAGTTCATCCGAGCAGTTCCAGTGGCGTCTGTCTTAACGCTCCCAAGTGATAGATTATTGACCCGGAATTCCATGGGCTTGTTAACTACGGGCGTGTTGCCGCGCTTGGCTGTCGCAGTCAATGTCACCGTCTGACCAGCCGATCGCGTGTAGTTGCTCATTGAGATGATGTCGATGGAATTAAGTCGCCAAAGCACAGGAATTTGATTTAGCCCATCTGTTTTGTCGAAGCCAACGATGAGTCCGCTTTCATTTGCCGCCGTAGCAATGGCCTCACGACCGCTATCGAGAGGTAGTCGAACGGCACCGTTGCTGTCCCAATAGGTTGGAATCTTGTAGCCATCTAAGTCTTCGTAAGCACCAAAGTACACACCTTTCGCATTGACACCATAGGCAATGCTATTGCCAACTCCGAATGGTCGTTGCAACTCCCGGTATTCACCGTCTTGCCAAGCGATGGCAACGTTGATGAAGTAATTCGATCCATCTGGAAGAGTCTGCCGCTGAATTTGATAGCCAGAAGTTCGACCTGAGCCTGACTTGTTGATCCCTACTACACCGATATAGTCGACTCCAAAATTGGTTGGAAGGGACATTGGAACATCATTAGTCCACTGCGTAGGAATCTGGTCTCCGGTGTCGTTCAGGCCTACCGACAATCCGGAAATTCGACCTTGCTCATCAATTGATATCGCGTTTCCTCCCTTTCCATAGACTCCGTCTAGAACCTTGAGTTGACCGTTTCGCCAAACCGCTGGGGCCGCGAATTGATTCGTATTTACCCACCCTACGATGTCGCCTTGTTCGTTGATGTCAGTTGCTGCTCCGCCAAGGCCTAAAGTTGGTAGGTACGATACTACGCCGTTTACCCACATAATCGGATTTGACACGCCTTCTATCGAAAACTGACCTGATCCGACGATCGCCCCCGAGTCATTTATCGCACTTGCAAAACTGTATGTTGGGCCAGCAAGGGGCAATACTGCAGAATCGGTCCACTGAACCGCTTTGATTCCAGAGGTGTAGTTAAATGTGTAACCTACGATCTTCCCCTGATTATTGATATCAATTGGATACGTAAAGTTGCCAGGGATGGAAGGTAGGGGCTCCGGATTCTGCGCCATTGCAGATGTTGGCCCAAGGGCAATGACGAACGCCACGGCTCCTACTAATGTCAGTTTAATGCTCATTTGCTCTCCTACCGGGTCACGCTATTGTGCTCCGTCTCGGAGATTCTACGTCCGAGTTATTGAGATAATCCAAAATTCCTTTAGCTAACCTGGGACGAAAAGTTGTTTCTGGTCCAAAATAACAGAGACAACTTGGTTATGGAAAAGAATAATCAGTGTTCGAACGAAGACGATGCCAAAACTGACTTGGGTTGGATGTGATGACATTGATGCAGCGGCCAAAATCGTTGGGCCGAGGATCAAAAGTCTGCGCCAGGTGCGCGGGCTAACTCTTCGGGGCCTTGCGGACAGAGTTGGCGTGAGCAAAAACACACTCTTGCGACTGGAGCAGGGATTTCCAATTGCCGAGCCTACGCTGATAAAACTTTGCAACGCTTTGCAGACTATTCCTCCAAATCTAATGGTATCTGATGAAGATTGGAGCTTGCCCTATCGAGTCCACCGCGGAACAGCGGGTTCATGGAGAATCGCATTCCGGAAAGAATCTGCACCGACGAAGATAAAGGATTTTGAGCCAATAGAGCCAGAACGGGAGCGCCTTCGGCTGGGATGTTTAGGCTTTGTCAGCGGCTTTCTCCATAACCTAGATTGCGGCATCCAAAATGGAAAGTTGCAGGCAGCGGTCGTTGAGTTGTATGGGGATCAAGAGCGAGCCGGATTCCGTCACTCTGGAGAAGAGATGATCTTCTGTCTGCAAGGACGGCTCAAGTTTACGATTTCAACCCACCAACTGATCCTTGAACCAGGTGACGCGGTTACTTTCTGGAGCCGGTATCGCCACCGTTATGAATCTGATCTAGACTGTGACACAGAGATCGAGCCTACTCGAATGCTAATGGTTTGGATTGAAGATGAAGAAGAGGCGATTTCGACTAAAAGAGACGAAGAGTGCGAAATTGGATACGCGCAAGAGTCACTTTGATCGTTTTGCAATTGCAAACCTTTTGACTTGCAACCTGGACTCTTGAAGAAACTGACTCACAAAGAGAAGTCTCCTGTGGATTCAATCCAAACCGCGCGTTCGAATAACTAAAAGGCTACTTAGAAAACTGCACTTTTAGAAAATTTGAGTCTAAGCTCGATTTCTATAAAAGGGCATATGGGGCGGCTCCTTATAACGTGTTTTACTGCCAGCCCTTCGCTTTCGAAGGGCTGGCAGTGAACAGCTCAGTAGCTCGTTGTATAGAGCCGTGCTGTCAGCGGCGAACCACCAGATGCCTTATCGAGGGCGGCGGCAATTGTGACCGAGTTAGAAGGAAGTGCGATGGAGCCGGTGTCAATCGCAATCGTCCCTGGAGTACCAGCAGGCGTGATGCGCACGCGATAGTTGCCAGCTGCGACGGTAAGTGCCGCGCTCACACCTTTGAATGGAACGTTCGCCACAGTTGGAGTTGCCGGTAGGGTGGCGGTTGGAGCCGTTACGTAGATGTCTACGTTCCCCGTACTTGGAGAGGCGTGGACGAGTCTGACTCTGGCTTGGCCAATGCCGGGTCCTAGATCGGGCTCAGTGACCACGAGTGGTTCGATTTGTGCCAGGTTGTTGACGGCCAGAATGGTCGTGTAGTTACCGATTGCCAAGATCGGACTCGCGTTGATCACATCAGTGGTGCTTCCAGTCGCACGCACCCGCACCTGCGTGGTACCAGCGGGCAAGGTCCTGAGGCCCTCACTGAAATACGGAACGTTGGAAAACGCCACTGCACTGCCAACCACAACGTCAACGTTGGGTGCGTTAGGCGATGCGTGGACGACGCGGAGCTTGGTTTCAGTGACGCTATGGCCACTTCCTCCGCATCCGAAAAGAGATAGAGCCGTGACTCCGAGGGTTAGGAAAAGGGGAGAGTTTTTCATTGGTTTCTCGTTTTGGCGTGTCCGCCATCGGTAACTTACCAACGGAACTCCACACAAGTTGCCAAGCTGAAAATCTTAGAAATCTTATGTTGGGACAAGCGCCCAAACTTGGTGCAATTTGCTACTACAAAAGCGGATGTTCGGCTCCAATATGATTCGGGTACGGATACGAAGAGTTCCCCGAAGCTCATACGTGGGAGTACTGGGACAAGCACGTTCAGGCAGCGATTGCGTTTAGCTTGAGGAACTTGGGTTAGGCAGTTGCGAAACCGGTAACCTTGAGGCAATATGCCGACCTTGCCGCGCATCACTGGAACGTTCCTTGACGAGATTACGCACGATATTCCGAGCCAGAACTGGACGGAGAGGCACTGGCGGCGCGAGTTTGAGCTTTACAGCAAAATCGGGCTAGACACTTTGATCATCATTCGCGCGGGATACAAGAATAAGTGCATCTATCCGTCGCAGGTCATCCCTTCCCTGTTGCCGGTTTACGACGATATCGGCGAAACGTTCTTCTCGTTAGCGGACGAGTTTGGGCTAAAGCTCTACTTTGGCACCTACGACAGCGGCTTCTACTGGTGGCGACGGACGTGGTGGAAGGAAGTTGACATTAATAAGGCGTTTATTGATGAGGCGTATGCCCGATATGGCCACCACTCATCGTTTGCGGGCTGGTACCTCACCCACGAGACGGGCAAGAACGACGCACACATCATCGAGATTCACAATCATATTGGGCAGCACTGTAAGAGCAAAGCGGATCTTCCCGTGCTCATCTCACCTTATCCGCAGGGAGCGAAGCAGTCAGGCGAAAACGCGCTTGCGCTCGAAGAGAGCTTCGATCACTGGGATCGGGTTTTTGCCGAAACAAACAAGTCGTTTGACTTGTGCGCGTTCCAGGACGGGCAGGTGCATTACGAAGAGTTGCCTAAGTTCATTGAGGGCATCGCGGCGCTTGGTAAGAAGTACGGAATCACGATCTGGTCGAATCTGGAAACTTTCGATCGTGACATGCCGATCAAGTTCCCTCCCGCCGACTGGCGTTACCTGCGCTTCAAACTTGAAACCGCCGCCCAGATCGCGGAAAAGATCATCACCTTCGAGTTCCCCCACTTTGTCTCGCCGTTCAGTTGCTATCCTTCGGCGCACAATCTGTTTGAGAGGTATGTCACTTACGAGGGCGCTCAGTGGGAGGCGGGCTTTGCCGCTGAGACCCTCACCTGGGTTAAGTCCCAGCGGGATTAGCGCCATAATAGAAAGGTTTGCGGCTCCGTAGCTCAGGGGATAGAGCGCCTCCGTCCTAAGGAGGGCGTCGGGGGTTCGAGTCCCTCCGGGGCCGCCAAGATTTGAACTAGGTTGGATCTGCCCAGCTTCGTGGCCCGGCGGCCAGGAACTTTTTAGTGGGACAGACGTTTTAAACTGTAAGGATGCGAGATTTGACGCTCATCAAGCGATGTTTGATTCTTCTAGCACTGGTTTGGGCTCAGATTCCTGCCAGTGTGCTCGCAGTGGCCCACCAATCGACGCCTGCTTGCAACATGACTTGTTGCGCGGTTAAGGTGATCCAGCCAAAAGTTCAAGAGGAGCCGGCATGCAAAAAGTGCCCTTCCGAGAACGTGGCAAACGCGTCGTACTCGAGCGATCGACCTGAAACTGCTATTTCTGCTCATTCCGGTAAGGACTCCTGTCGGTGTAAGATCGCGCCTCGTTCTTCACCCGGGGAGCATTCAAATACGCCTTGTCTCACAAGTTCTGGCGTTACCGATCAGACCTTCGATGCTAGTCTGGCTCACACAAGATTGCGGTTTGACGTAGCTGCTTTGATGGTTGCCAGCCCGGGGATCGTTGGAACTGATTCTGGTCCGCCGACTCACCGGCCAAGTTGTGTCTGGCTCGGCCGTGCTCCTCCTGTTCACGTTGCTTAACTTCGCTGTGCTCACTCTTCGGGCCAGTCACTTTGCGCTCCGGCGCACTTTGCAACAAATAGGAATTACACATGTTATCAACTATCGCGATCACAGCGGTTCTGCTCGGACAGGCGTCATCTCTCGCGCGCCTTTCCGTAGGTGGACCGACCGTATTCACCACAAAATCCTTCGGGTTCAGCCTGGAGAGTCTGATTACTCAGAAGACCAAGGTTACGTTTGGCAAATATCAAGCCGAGCTTCGAATTCCTGAAGGAGGGTTGTTCGCCGGTGAGGAACTCGATGTCGAGTTTCGAGTCACGGATACAACTCAAAGAGATGCTGTTGAGGAGGGATTCAAAGGCGTTGGTGCGATCGAAGCAACCGCAGTGATGACCATGCCCAGCATGATGGGCATGCCCGAGGTCAGACCAAAGGTGCACCGCGAAGGAGTGCCAGGCGACTATGGAATGGAGTTGTACTTTCCGCATGGCGGCGATTACAAGATCGACCTCGCGCTGAACATTCCGGGCGAGGGCACTAAGAACATCGCGTTTGTCGTGGATGTGAAGGATGAAAAGCCGGCGACCGCAAGTAAAGTTCAGCCTTACAAGCTCAAAGTGGTTGAGTGGCCCAAGAAGGCACAATCCGGAGTTACGACGACTCTTAAACTCCAAGTCGTCGACACAAAAACTGGAGCGATTCAGAAGTCGTTTGACGAGGCGCATACGAAGTACTTCCACTTGCTGATTGCGAGTAAGGATCTCAATTGGTTCGTTCATGAGCATCCGGTCATGGATGCCAACGGTACTTGGTCTGTGCCGATCAAGTTTCCCGCGGGGACTGACTATTGGGTGTACGGCGATGTCGCCCCTACCGGCAAGGGTTCAAGGGTTCTGATCAGCTCGGTCAAAGTTCTAGGAGCCAAACCGTCCTGGAACACCAAGTTGATTCTGTCGAAAGCAGGCACTGATGGAGGCCTCAAAGGACTCATCTCAACCCTAGAGCCGATCGAGATTGGCCGGAGGGCGACGATCCAGGTCAAGCTTTTCGACACCAAAACGGGTATGCCAGCGGGAGATACGGTTAAGTGGCTTGGCGCAGCCGGACACATGATGATCTTCCACAAGGATGGTCAAACCGTTGTCCACAGCCACCCCGCTGAGGACGCTGAAAATGAGGCGCTCGTCAAAAAGGGCATCGTTCGCTTTAGCGGTCGGTTCCCGAAGGCAGGCAAGTACAAGGTGTACGCCCAGTTTGATTGGAATGGGAAAGTCCGAACGCTTCCGTTTGCTATCGAGGTCAAGAAATGAAACGAATCCTTATCGCCTTGCTCCTGCTTGTCTCCGCTTTTGCATTCTCGCATGAGGGGGATTGCCCATACTGCAAGATGCCACTGGTCCAAAACTCGAAGGATCAGGACAACGAGGTTGTGGTCAAGTTTGGCAACAAACGGATCGAGTACCGATGCATCTACTGCGTGATTAAGGATCAAAAGCGCTACAAGAGCGACCTGATCGTCTATGCGCCAAGCGAGAAAGTTGGTGAGCCGGTTGTGCTGAAACGCACAGCCGGAAAGTGGTCGGCTCCCGAAGGGGCGATCTTCCTGAACACTTTCAAGAAGCACTCTGAGTGCGCCGAACTCTCAAGGGCGTTCAGCTCAAGGTCGGCGTTTGACAAGTATGTTGCCGACAAGAAAGTGGTCGATGCCAAGCCGCTCACGTTGACCGAGTTTATTGATGTGGTGATGAAGCCGGTTGGAACTGATAAATGAGCGTCCTTGCTTTGATTCTGGGTGCAAGCATGCTCAGAGAGGATTCGACCCGGCTCCAGTCGGCGATGCCAAAGGTGCCCGAAAATCTCCCCCGGTGGCTCAATAGCCGGGGAGCAGACCACTTGTTTTACAAGGCTGCTCCTTACAACTGGGCGATCAATCGGATCCCCGCATTTGCCCAAGACATGTATGCCACCGGCGTGGGTCATGCCATGGCATACGAGGCTCTGGTCACCGGGAAAAAGGGAGAACTCGAAAGCAAGACTTTTGCGACGATTGACTATGTGCTGAAGAATCCTCCCTCCAAACCGATCGATGAAGCGGCAGTCTCACCGCGATTTGTTCAGAAGTATGGCTACCTAGAGAAAGTGTTTGACTGGGCTCATACCCTCCACTTCCAGACAATTGATGTTTTCACCCACCCCGGCTGGAGCGATGCCCAGAAGGAAGCCGAGATCGAGCGGCTGTGGACGTTTTACTCAGCCGAACCCTACGCCATTTCTGGTCTTCCGATGAACATGGAGTACCTCGACAGCTTCCCGTATAGCGGAGCGTTTCGCCAGAACTACCCGAAGGTCAATGGTCTCTTCTGGGGATATCACTGGCTGCAGACCGTGAACTACGACATGCTTTTTCGAGTTCCGACTGCCGACCAACGGCCCCAGTACAGCCTTATCGGACAACGGTATCACGAGAACGAACTCTACAAAACGGATCGTGACTTCATGCCAATGACCGCGGAAATGAGTCCGCGATTTGCGCGACGCTTTCCGCAGATTGCAAATGCCTTTGACAACCTGCACATGCTTCACGACAATGTGAACGACATTCTCGCGCAAAGCAACCTTTCTGAAGCTGACAAGGCGACGCAAGTCAAAGTTGCGATCTATCGAGTTTTGGCTTCCACCCATAAGGGTGAGGAACCCGGCGAGGGAGAGGAAAAAACCCTTCACGACCATCGATTCCCTGACGGCATGCCGGGAATGGGAATGATGATTGGCAGCGATGAGAACACCATGTACATGTCCGGAATGGGATGGATGGACATGAGCGAGTGTGCGCACTGTTCGATTTCACTTCCCGAAGAGGGTCCATGGGGTGCGACTGTTTCGGCCGAAGGGTGGACGATGACAGTGCGCTGCATAATGTGCGCGAGGGATATGGCAGCCGAGACTCCGGGCCGTGCAATCATTCGCGCGGCAACCGAAGATGAGAATCGACTCTTGGTGATGATCTCGGATGAGGAAGGAAACTGGAGCTCGAATATCAAGGGAATCGTGTTCTTAGAGGTCTTTGGCGAGCACCCGAACTGCTCGGTGTGGTCGAGGGCATTTACGTCTCGATCTGCATTCGAAAAGTTTGTTGGCACAGTTCCGGAGCTGAAGGGAGCGAAAGCCCTTAGCCTAGAAGAATGGTCAAAGCTTAACCATGCAACTCCGGACACCTATACAAAGATTGATCGGCCAAATCCTTACCGTAAGGGCGGTGCAAAGTGAAATACACCGCAGTAGTAACCGTTGCCGGCATCCTTTGCGTTCAGTTGGCATCAGGCAGTGATCACAATAACATCGACAAGGAGCGGCCACTTCGGTTCGATGATGCCTACTCGATTGCCTATCGATCTTTTGAGTTTCAGAGCGGCTTTCGGCTTGACACTTTCAACCGCAATAAACCGGTTTACAACTTCAGATCTGAACTCCAATATGGGTTTGCGAAGAACAAGGACTTCTCGATTGGGCTCGAACCGTTTATCAGCAGCGAGAGTGGGAAGCTCATCGGAAACATCTTAGAATTGAGTTACTTTGAAGGTGTCTCAAGGGAGATTGGCAACAACCCAGCGTTCGGGTATCGGATCGACGCGGGGATTCCAATCTCGGGTGGAACTGGGACTGAGTTTCGAGTGCGAGGCATTCTGACCAAAACCCTGGGGCACTACGACAAGATTCACTTAAACATCGATCATTACAACTCAACGTCCACGGCGATCGGTCAGCGGTCGATGCGGATGGGCGCGATTCTTGGCTACTCAAATCCCATCGGTTACCCCAAGGCATTCGACCAGACTCTGCTGGCAGAGCTTGGAATCGAGCAAGGGTTGGCAACCGGATCGGGATACAACACTTGGGTTGGATTAGGACTCAGGCGGCAAGTCTCAGCAACGGCCGTTCTCGATGTTGGACTCCAGTTTGATCTGCGACGCACGGAGCCAGAACCGAGATCTCCTGTCCGGCTAACGGTGGGATACTCGACAAGCTTCTGAGGATTGAGGGACCTCTGTAGACTAAATTCAGAGTTTTTAATCTGCTTTATTCAGTCCGAAGGAGGGCGTCGGGGGTTCGAGTCCCTCCGGGGCCGCACTTAAAACAAGCTGAAATTGAGCACATCCTAAAGGCGATTGGCAAACCTCGAACACTCATAGAACTCCGCAATGCTCTCATCTTCCACACAGCCCTCGATACAGGTCTCCGATTATCCGAGTTGGCCGATTTGGAGCGTAAAGACTTAGATCTTCCCAGACTTATCGTTCGACGCGGAAAAATGGGCCAGTCCGGACAAACAAATGATTGGCGGATAACAAAAAATTAGACCTAATGCCTCTTGAAAAACTCCCACACTGCGTTTGTTGCAACGAAATCCCTGGCTGGCCAGCCGTGACCAGTTCCTTCTAGTCGGATGAAAACGGTCTCTGCTCCCGACTTGGTTGCCGCATAGGTATTGGTCACCACACTGCCCTCTCTTGAAACTACCGGTTTATCAACCGCACCGTTAGCCTTAGCCCATTTGGCTACCAGTTCAGAGATCGGGGTAAACGGCTTTTGCTGCCGAGCCTTCACGAGCGCATTCCGGCTCATCCCTCCGTCGAAGGGGATTTCCTCATCGGCATCCCCGTTAATGAACAGAATCGGGACTGGTGACTTCGGGGGCTCGTAATCCAACGGCACGGAGGCAACAACCACTGCTACTGCCGCACAGAGCTTCGGATACTTGGCAGCCATGACGTGAGTCATCATGCCTCCGTTGGAACCACCCGTCAGGTAAACGCGCTGAGGATCGGCATGATGCTTCTCGATCACGACTTCAATAAGCTTCTTGAGAAACGCAACATCGTCAGTCTTTTGCCTGCTCGAATACGAGTCCACCCATCCCACATTCCAAGATCCCATGCCGCCTGGACCAGCGATTCCGTCGGGATACGCAACCAAGAACCCCTCACGATCCGCTAGGGTACTAAAGCCCGTTTTAGCTTCCATCGAAGCTCCTGTTCCCATGCCTCCATGGAGAGCGATGACGACGGGCAAAGGTTTCTTCTGGGCGAGTTGAGATGGCGTGTGCAGGATGCACGTTCGATTCTGACTCCCAACCTGTACCACCAATTCCTTGCGCGCGGAAGCTTGGTCAGGGGGACCAAAATGGAGCACCAACAATGATGAGATCAACGGGGTCATAGAGTCTCCTGCTTTGCCGCCAGGCAATCGCGATAGAACTTCCAGTTATCCTCACCAAGCGCGGAGAGCAGGGCGATTGTATCGTGGCTCACTTTGGGTTTCGTCACGAAAGTGTGAGGCACGCCGAGCTTGGTCAGATGGGCGGAGAAGTCGCGGTTCGCCGGCAAGGTGAAGTCCTCTTCACCGATGCAGACTCGAATCGTAATTCCAGATTTGAGTGTCGAGGCGTTCTGCTTAGCAAGCATCCATGGACTTTGGGCTTTGAAGTTTTCTATTTCACCTCCAAAAACCGTGTTTAAGATTTGCTCGCGCCCGACCGGGTTCGCCATCGCCTTAGGGCCCTTGAGCTCCAAGTCCAGCGGTCCACCGGCCAGCATCGAGACACCGGCAAACACCTTCGGATACTTGAACCCAAAACGTCCGGCACCGTAGCCACCCATGCTGAATCCTTCGACAATCCGTCCTTCGCGCTTGGCGATCGTTCGGAACTTGGCATCGACTTCGGGAATCAACTCTTTGATGACAATGGTCTCGATCGGCTGTCTGCCACCCTTCGAATCGCACCACATCCCATTGGCAAAGCTGTTCGGAAAGACGATGATCATCGGCGGGATCTTCCCAGCTTCAATCGCCGCATCGAAGAAGCCGCTGACCGGCCGAATTCCGGCCAATCCACCACCCGAACCATGGAGCCAGTAGAGCACAGGGAATCGCTTTGACTTTTCTTCCTCGTAGGCTTTCGGGAAGTAGACATGGTAACTAACTCGCGCCTTTGCAGATCCACTTTGGAACGTGCGTTGTTCAACCCGAGCCGCCCGCGCGGCTGGCGTTACCCACTGAACTGTCGATTGTGTTTCAGAGCACCGGGGAGAAACCGATGTCGCAGCGAGCATCGCGAAGGCTATCGGGGTCATTGACTCCGACCCCGACCTCCACCAAAGAGCTTTCGCACCTCGTCCAGCGTGACTTTGCCATCCCCGTTGGTATCTCCATCTTTGATTCGATTCCACAGCACGCCCGCTTCATCTTGCGTGAGGAAGCCGTCGCTGTTTCGGTCCAGGCGTTTGAACGTGGTCTCGATCTGGGCACCCGCACCGCCTCCAGCACCGCCACCGACACCTCCGCCTCCGGGACCTCGCCGGAGACCTGCTCCGCCCTCGCCAGGTTTTTCACCGGGGATGATGTACTCGACGTAGCCGAGGTGCATCTCGTCAAACGTCTGGGCGCCCCAGCGGACCGTTTTGGACGGGTCAGGATTGGCGGGGTTCTTGTCGCTATTGTCATACCACGCGGTGAACTTCAAAGAGTCTCCTGCCTTGATGTTCAGGGGTGATTTCAGGACGTAGTTCAGCTGCCAGTTGAAGTCGTACCTGGGAACATCCAAGAGCGAGGTCGTCTGTCCGCCTGCAGTCAGTTCGTACTTAGCCGCCTTCGCCCGTACATGCATGTGAGGAAGGAAGGACAGCAGCTGAACATCGATAGGAACTTTCAGCTGCGCATCCACTTTGAAGTTAGGGTCTCCCGGAGGAATCGCGAATCGCAGGTTTACTAAGCTTGCCGTGTGAACCTCGCTCTTCGGTGGTTCCTTTGCAAAAACAAACCCAACCTTCGATAGATCCGTCGTTGCTTTCCCATAAGGGGTGTAGTGAATCTGGAAGCGTAAAACGGCACCTTTCGGGATGCGCTTAGCGAGTCCTTTAGGATAAACGAGAGCGCTGTTTCCGGGCACGTAGATGCCAAAGAACCCACTGATTTCCTCAATGGCGTCTGCACCGACTAGTCTCTGTAGCCGACCCTCGTTTGCGCCCTGCGCGGACTTGACGAACACCAGGATATGGTGCACAGCTCGCTTGTCTCCGGGGAGAACTTCGATCTTTTCAACCCATTGGTCTTCAGTGAAGTTGGTGGGCACGTTGATGTTTGCGTACGGCATGACACCGCTTTCTTTGACGTTTACTGGCTCGGGTAGTTCGAAACTCACATCCGGTTTGCCAATCGTCCACCCCGAGGCATAGGAGGTTGAAGCAGGCGCATCCTTTGCATCGCCCTTTGGCATTCCTCCGGCAATCCATGCATTCAGCGCAGCCTTATCCGCATCTGGCAAGGACATGTCGTTACGCCATGGGCCAGAGCCCTTCTTCGCAAACCAGGGCGGCATGATGCCCCCGTCCATAACGAACTCGAGCATTTTCGCCCTTGACTTCACGGCTTCATATCCATCCAGCGAGAACGGACCGACACCGCCAGGACGGTGGCAGGGCATGCAACTTCGCTGAACGATGTGCTGAATCTTAGCGTGAAATGTCGGGATGTCCTCATTCGTCGCCATCGGGGCGTCGTTCAGCACACAACCCGGCGCTGAGGTGGTTGAGACCTTAACCGGCTTACTGGCGAGTACGGCATCCAGTGCGTCTGCTAGGTAGCGGTTCTTGGGTTTGGGCAGAGCTGCACCGATGGCGTACTGATCATCGATCGCGCCCCGATACAACACGTTTCCGTCCTGATCCAACACAAATGTTTCGGTTGTGGTCTTGGCTCCCAGCTTCAGGGTCCATGTACCTTTCGGGTCATGCACGTAGGGACCATTAAGACCAAGCTGCTTCACGAGCTGACTCATCTCTCCCCCAGATTCGGTTGTCGAAGGGTTCACAAAGACAAACTTGACTCCCTTTTTGGAGTAGCTGTCTTCCAGGGCAGCAAGCGTCGGACCGAACTTCTGACATAGCGGGCACGTGACGCTGGAAAGAGCGACCACCGTTGCCTTTGCCCCTGTTCCAGGCGCAGTGACTTTGTTACCGGAAAGGTCGACACCAGCAAGACCCGAAACTCGCTTTCCAATGCCTTTCGCGGACAACGAAGTCGGAGCAGCTACTTTTGCGGGCGGCTCGGACTGAAAGCATGAAGAGCCAACAATGGCGAGAAGTGAGGCAGTGAGAAGAAGAGACTTCATCGAACCACCACGACGTTTGACTTTTGGGTTTTCATATTCATGTCCAGAAACTGATTGGCGTTCACTGATTTTGCCAAGACTCGCTGCCTGTTGGGAAGAACGATTTCAAGATCAACCTTGTTCACCTCATCGAGTCCGAAGTGGGCTTCTAAAGCACCAGACGACTTGTAGCTATGATCGGAGTGTATCCACTGCGTTCCTAGGATTTTGTCGGTTCCCGATGATCGGACAGTCACCTTTGCCCCAATGCAGTTCGGGCCGTTATTCTGGGAAATGAGATGCCTCTTGGATCAACCGCGGCTCGCTGTAAACATGGCCAGTCGAAGTCTCGCTTGGTATCGAGCTATGGCCAACCGATAACTATTGTGTGAGTCGTCGTCAGTCTATGCCAGACCTATGGTCGTTGTTTGATTTTCCACCCTTAGATGGAGATCACATTGAGGAGTATCTCGACACGATTCTGCAGCGAGTCGCCGAATGGTTTGATGCTCCTGTGGCTTCCCTTTTTGTTGCTGACGAGAAAGGGACGATTCGGTGCCGTGCCTCCGTGGGTGTTCCTGTTGCCGAGACAGCGGTGATTGAGATTGGTAAAGGGATTGCTGGTTCGGCTCTGTTGCACGGACTTCCGATGCTCGTGGAAGACCCCTCTGATAACCCACTTTTGGCGAATCAGATCAAGCAGACACGGAAGGAGATTTCCTCGGCCATGGTTGTTCCTCTGACAACCTCGCATGAAAGACTCGGGGTTCTGAACCTGGCGCGTCTTGACCAAGACTGTCCTTTCGATGAGACAGATCTCAAAAAGGCCAATACCCTTGCTCGAAACATCTCACTCGCTGTTGCAAACTGGAAACATCTGGGAGATGTCAAAGAGGTAAGCCGCGTCCGACGACTAGCAGAAATTGGTCAGATGACAGCGGCGATTGCCCACGAGATCAAGAATCCCTTGACAGGGATTCGGTCGGCGGCGCAACTCATTGTCTCAATGCCGGATCAAGCAGTGGAGCTGGCACAAATGGTTGAAGAAGAGGCAATGAAGCTCTCGGAGCTCTGTAATCAGTTCCTCGATTTCGCTCGACCGATTGAGCCAAACTTCGGGGCGGTCGATCTATTTGTGATTGCGACCAAGTTGCGAGAGATCCATCAACATGAGTTTTTGGAGCTTTCTGTCGAGCTCAGAATCATAGGTGATTCGAATCCTATTCTGGGGGATCGTCACCAAGTCGAACGCGTCATGCAGAACCTGATGCTCAACGCCTTGCAGGCGACGGGGTCAAGGGGAACTGTCACCATTCAGATTCTCCCCCGAGGGTTTTCGGTGTCTGATACCGGTAGCGGAATGGACAATGAGACGCTGTCAAAGCTGTTCCAGCCATTCTTTACTACCAAGCCCAAAGGCACTGGTTTGGGGTTGAGCAACTGCCAAAAGATCATTTCGGCGCATGGCGGCGTGATCGTTGTGGACTCAAAAGTCGGCGAAGGGTCTAGCTTCCGCGTTCAGTTTGCCGACAATTATGTGGAAGCCGCATGAGCAAGAAACCGCAGATTTTGATTGTTGACGACGAGTTGAACATTCGTCGCATCTTGCAGATGGCTTTTGATAAGGCCGGCTACGACGCGGTCACCGCCGAAGATGGTCGAACTGCACTGATCGAGCTAGAGAAGCAGCGCTTTGAAGCCGTAATTACAGATGTCACGATGCCGGGAATGACCGGGTACGAGCTTCAGCGGCTCATCAACGAAGCGGCACCAGAGATTCCAGTGATCATCATGACTGCGTTTGGGACAATCCCGCAGGCGGTTGCTGCAATCCGAAACGGGGCGTTTGAGTACATTACAAAGCCCTTCGATTTAGAGCATTTGAAGAAGGTCGTGGCCAGTGCAGTGGACCAAGGCAATGAACCGAAGAAGCAGGTTCGCAAGGCGAAGAAAAGTGTGCTGGGAGACGAGCCATTCTTGGCAGTTTCGGATTCCATGCGACAGGTTTTGGAGACGGTTAAGCAGGTTGCCGATTCGCGTGCGACAATCATGATCGGTGGTGAGAGCGGAGTTGGAAAGGAGGTTGTCGCCAACGCACTTCATACGCTGAGCGGACGCGCGAAGAAACCTTTCGTGGCGGTCAGCTGTGCTGCGTTGCCGGAGACGTTGCTTGAATCCGAGCTTTTTGGCTATGAGAAGGGTGCCTTCACGGGTGCCAATGGAGCGAAAATTGGCAGATTTGAAGCTGCTGAGCAAGGAACACTGTTCCTGGACGAGATCGGCGAGATTCCTCACACGGTTCAGGTCAAGCTTCTTCGAGTTCTTCAGGAGCGGGAGATCGAGAGACTGGGTTCTACCAAGCCCACAAAGATCGACGTCAGATTAGTTACGGCTACTCATAGAGACCTTAACGCAGCAGTAGAGTCAGGTTCTTTCCGGCTTGACCTTCTCTATCGACTCCAGGTTGTCGAGATCAAGATTCCCGCGCTACGCGAGCGGATCGAGGATATCGTCCCGCTCGCGCAGATGTTTATGCAAAAGTTTGCGGCGGAGAATCAGAGGGAGCCTCTTGCGATTGGAGCGGCGGCCAAGGCGGCGATGGAGCAATATTATTGGCCAGGAAACGTCAGGGAGCTGGAAAACACGATCGAACGAGCAATGGTGCTCGCCCCAGGCAGTGCGACCGAACTGGAAGTTAAGCTTTTACCTGAGCGGGTTCAGAAGGCGGCTTAGACAGCCATCATCTAACATCAGGAACGCGAAAGCGGTCCTCAACGTAGAAAGAAATAGGTTCGTTGAAGAGCCAGGACAACTGGACAATGTCTCGTCCAGTCCAAGAGCCAAGGACATTGGCAAATCGACCGTAAGGAGGTATTTATGGTCATTCCTACATTCATGCGCAGAACCTATTTGGTGCTGCCTAAACCGATGAAGCGTGCAATTCGCTTCGCGCTACCGAAACGAGCTCTTCGAGAAAAATCAACAGGGGCAAGCTTCGTAGACCAGATGGAGGAACTCGGCAACGCCGTTTTCTCACCCATTTGGAAGTGGCGCGGCTAAGATGAACTTACTCTCGATTCGCGAAAGCGGTCGGGAGTTTTTGGTTATGATAACCGTATGGTTCCTGTTATCGCCGCTCTTGTTCTTGCCCCGAAGGGTCTCTCTGCACTTAAGTTAGAGTTGGACGCGATCTGTAAGCCGTTCCAGGGCCGAATTGGCTATTGCATCGCTGACTTAACCACGGGTGAGCGAATTGACTTGCGGGGGATGGAGCGATTTCCGTCGGCATCCACGATCAAGACCAGCGTAGCTTTGGAAGCACTTTGTCAGGTGGACGAAGGCAAGCTCAAGATGTCGGACAAGAAGCAACTGATGCCGCTGAAGGAGCGGCAGTCAAGTATGTGGACTTATCCAATGCGAGAGGCGGTTTCATTGGACTTGGACGGGTACGTGAATCTAATGATTGGGGTGAGTGATAACACCGCAACGATGCAGGTTCAAGACTGGATTGGCAGTAAGAAGATCAATGAACGGATGGCGTCGCTTGGGCTCCTCAACACGCAGATTCTGGGGCATTGGAAGGATCGGACACCCGAAGTTGCCGCACTCGGGAAGAAGTGGGGTTGGGGGATGACGACGCCCCGAGAGCAAGTTCGGCTGTTTGAACTCCTCTACAAGAACAAGGCGGCGAGCCCGGCGGTTTGCGAGAAGCTGCTAAGGATTCTTGGTCGGCAGTATTGGGATGATATTGCGATCGCAGCGTCGCCGATTGACGTGAAGGTTTGCGCAAAAAGCGGGGCGATCAACCGCTCGCGGAGCGAAGTGGCGATTGTTTACGCGACTCGACCCTACGCCTTGGCTCTGTACACCGACGATCAGAAGGATCAGCGGTGGACAGGTGAGAACGAGGGTGAAGTCACTCTTCGCAAGATCTGTCAGTCAGCCTGGCGGTTCTTTGAGCCGAAGCGTCCGTTTGCTCTCCCGGCTGGTTATGAGAAATTCAACCCGACCGGCGGAGGAATTTCTGATGATTGAGTCCCATAGACTCAAGTCACTTCACACAAAAAGTGTAAAATACTTGGAACGGTTTGCCGAGGATAAGCGTTAGAGCTTTCATACAAGGAGAAAACCTGAAATGACGACTATGACCATGAATACAAGCGAAGTTGACAGCAAGCGGTTCAACGAACTGATGGAGCTGACCTACCGAAAGGTTTACAACATGGCTTATCGCCTCTCGGGTAGTCGGCCTGATGCTGAAGATTTGACTCAGGAGGCTTACTTCCGGGCTTACCGGTCATTTAACGAATATGAGGGAGATCGCCCGTTCGAAAACTGGATCTTCCGCATTGTAACTCGGTTGTATCTTGACCTTCTTCGCAATCGACGACGAAGAGTGCAGACGGTTTCGTTCGATGCTTCGCTTCCGACTGAGGTCGGTGGAGACTCGATGCGATTCGAAGTTGCCGACGACGGCCCTTCGCCAGAAGACGTGCTTCTTGATTCTTCGTTCAGCGAGCCTTTGCAGGCAGCATTGGCGAGTTTGACCGAAGAGCAGCGGGAGCTGATCCAGTTGGCTGACGTTGAGCAGGTTCCATATCAGGAAATCGCGGATCGAATGGGTGCTCCGGTGGGCACGATTCGGTCGCGGCTTCACCGAACGCATAAGGCACTTCGGGCGAAGCTTGAGGCAAACCGCGTTTCGCAGGCTTTGAGCGCAAGTCGCTGATCATTCGACGATAATCGGCAACTTACTGAGGAGCCTCGGCATCCGTCCCCCTTCCCACCTTTGCACCGGAGTGAATAGAGGGGGGGCTTTCGGAGATTTTATACTCCTATCGAGTTGAGGCTAGCTCCGACCTCAAGCTTTCTCACTTCGTCGGCACGGTAGCAGGCAACCAGATGTCCATCGCCCATTGAGACGGGTTGCGGCTCGACATCGCATTTAGCGTGACGCAGAGCGCAGCGGTCGGCGAAGGCGCATTCGCCTTTGAGCTGAGCAAAGTCAGGAGGCGAGCCGGCGATGCTTTCGAGGCGGTCTTGCCCAGCTCGTGGAAGCGAGTTGAGGAGTGAGCGCGTGTAGGGATGAGAAGGCGATCGGAGGACTTGCTCGGAGGTTCCGGTTTCTACGATCTTGCCGGCGTAGAAAACCGCGATTCGGTGCGAGACGGATGCGATAGCGCCGATGTCGTGACTGATCAGGATGACGCCCGTGCCTTCCTTTTCTTGCAGCTCACGAAGGAGGCGGAGGATTTGGGCTTGCAGGGTAACGTCGAGTGCGGTGGTGGGTTCGTCGGCAATGAGAACCTTGGGGCTACAGGCGAACGCCATAGCGATGACGACGCGCTGCTTTTGGCCGCCGGACATTTGGTGGGGGAACTTCTGAGCACTTTCGGCAGGTGAAGGAACACCCACTTTGTCGAGCATTTCGATTGCTTTGACTCTCCCCTCCGCCATTGACAGACCTTGGTGCAAGCGGTAGGACTCGGCAATCTGGTCTCCGACTCGCATCATTGGGTTGAGCGAGGTGAAAGGGTCCTGCATGACAAGAGCGATTTCTTGACCCCGAATTTGGCGATACTCCTTTTCCGGAAGGCCAGCAAGTTCGCGACCTTCGAGCTGAATCGAACCTTGCGTCACGCGACCAGGGCGTTGGAGCATCCCCATGATCGCGAAGCCGGTCATCGACTTTCCGCAGCCGGATTCACCGACGACGCCTAGGGTCTCGCCGGGAGCTAAATCGAAAGAAACTCCCCGCAGTACCTCTGTTTCGCCAAAAGCGACGTGTAAATCGTTCACGGAAAGCAGAGACATGGCATTCATTCTATCTGGAGTCCGTATAATGACCACTACAGATGTCAGAAAAAATCCGTGTAGTCATTGCCGACGATGAAGATAATTACCGAAAGGCGATTCAGAAGACCTTGGGTTTTGCGACGGATATTGATGTGCTGGCAGTCTGCCGAGACGGGCAGGAAGCGCTAGATGCCTGTCAGGCCGAGGTGCCGGATGTGCTTCTTACTGACATCAATATGCCGCGATTGAGCGGGATCGAGGTCGCACGGAGGTTGCTCCGGAAAGAGAAAGATGTTCACATTGTGATCCTCACCGTTCGCGAGGACGACGACACGATCTTTGAGGCGCTACGCGCGGGGGCTACTGGTTATCTGCTGAAGACTTCGACGCCGCAAGAGGTGATTGAGAGCGTCCGGCTCGCGGCAAAGGGCGAGGCAAAGATCACTCCCCGGGTTGCGATGCGAGTGATTGAGGACTTCCGTCGGCACGAAAAGCCAGAGGGAGAGGCTGAGGAGGCTTCGTCAGAATTACTGGTTCTCAGCGATCGCGAGCAGGAGATTTTGCAGTTGGTCGCAACCGGTCTGCGCAATCGAGAAATTGCCGACAAGCTAGGAATTGCCGAGAAAACGGTGAAAAACCATGTCAGCAATATCCTCAAAGCACTTCAGGTGAATAGCCGCACCGAGGCGGCGATGAAGGCGGTTAAAGCGAAGATGACGAACGGCTGACTTAACCCTTGATCCAACCGCACCATTTGGCATCCTCTATGCCTTATGATGTTGTGATGAGTCAGAAGTGGATCGCGGGAATTGGGGTTGCTTTGTTGGTGAGTGCCGCATTTGCCGCGCAGTTTAATGGCAAGGCGAGCAGCAAGTTTGTAAAAGAGCTTGATCCGATGCCAGCAGTGACGTTCGCAGATAAGACTGGTGTGACCTATATCTCGGCACGCCAGGTGGCTCAGTTGTTTAACCACCACGTTGAGTACGATCGCTCGACCAAGACTCTTACGCTTGGCGATGATCAGTTCGCTTGCGACAAGACACTGTTCAACGGCAGCACTCTGATTCCCCTGCGAAAGCTAATTGACTGCGGGGCAACGCTTGATACAGAGACCGAACCTGGGAAAGTGTTCGTCACCACAACCGAAGGACAGTTTGAAGTTGTTCCAGGTCAGAAGATAATTGATATTGATCAATCGAAGCAGCTTCTGACTGGCTATCAAGGCGGTCTAGAGGTGATCAAGACTAAGGTGAGCACTGGGCGGTCTGGACACCGAACTCCAAACGGAGACTTTAAAACAGGACCCTACAAGTCAAAGATTCATTATTCTCGACTCTACGACAACGCTCCGATGCCGTACAGCATCCAGGTGGTCGGCAACGTCTTCCTGCACGGTTACAGTTCTGTTCCCAGTTATCCGGCATCTCACGGTTGTATCCGGGTTCCGAACGGACGTTATAGCGCCACCAAGTATCTCTACAACTGGGCCGAGAAAGGCGTGGATGTGAAGATCCACGGTTCTTGGACTCCGAAAAAGCGGCGTTAGTCAGCCGACTCCCAGTTGATATAGGTGTGGGTGAAGGTTCCGTCCCCCTTCAGTTCGATAATCGGGAAGGCGGGACCAAACCCTTGGTTCGGTCCGTTCCACCACCCACCGCAAACCGCGCCGGCGCAAATGTAGCTCGTACCTGCATAGTCGACTCGGTCTTGCATGTGGGTGTGGCCACTGAGGACAAGTTTCACATTTCCGGCTTCGCGGAACAGCTTGACTGCCTCGTAATGGTTGCTCACATGAGAATCAAACGGAATCGGGAAGGCTCGATCTTTGGGCTTTAGATTCGAATGCGCCAAAGACGTCACGGTGAGGATTGGAATGTGGCCGACAACCATTGTTGGAGTGCTCGTATCTTTGAGCTCTCCGGCAAGCCACTCGAGTTGCTCGGGGTCAAGCCAGCCTTTGAAGCCATTGCCGTCCTGGTGGACAGTGTCGAGACCGATGATCTTCCAGCCGTTTTGCTTGTGAGCCCAGAAGCGGCCCGGCATTCCAAAGTGATCGAGAGCCCGCTTTTTGCCGTTCATCACGGATGGGGTCGATTCCCACTGCTCAACATCATGATTACCCAAAATCGCTCGAGAGGGCTTTTTGAGCCAGTTACCCATGACTCGCTTCCAGCCCTCGAATTGGCCCTTGATCGTCGGTTCATCTTTGTGATCGATTGCCATGAGATTGTCGCCGCCAAAGAGCACAAAATCGGCGTTACTGCTTGCGATGTCGATTGCCTCGGAAGCACGCTCCTGGATGAGGGGATCGACGGGAAGATGGATGTCCGTGAGATAGCTGATCTTAAAGCTGGCAGGACGAGAGGGAATACCAGGCAGCAGACCGGCGGCAGCCAAACTAAGAGCTTCGCGACGTGAAAGATTCATTAAGCTTCAAGTTACCGGAACCCAATGATGGGTTGCTACCGTACAATTTTATCGTTCGGTAAACAATTCCGGGCGCTGAGTTACACCAGTAGAAGTCGCGCAACAATTTGACGTGGCCGTGTAATGCACGATCTCGCTCGTCCTGGCCTCAAGCGCCGGGACGCTTTTTTTTAATAGGACGTGAAAGGCTTCCCTTCCGTGTCCATTCCGGTCGCAGAACTGAAGATTTGCAGTCGCCCTGTATCCGCTCGCTTCGTGAGAAATGGCAAGTCACTGACGGGGTCCTTGGGCTCAATCAGCTGCCCTTCGCCATAGGCCATATATGGGCCGTGCCACTCTACCGATTTGTTCCAGGCCCTTTCTTTGGCTTTCAGCCAAAACGATCTCGGTGGACTCTCGCGTAGCAGATCTTTGACCTCGTCGGGGTAGCCGCCGGTGTCGATGTAGAACTGATCCACCGCCTTGCGGAAGTTTCTCAGCTCGAACTTCAGAGCCGCCTCTTTTGCCCGGTGAGTCGCGTGCACGAATTTAGGAATCGCTACGACAGTTGCCGTGCCGATCACCGCAGTGGAAATTGCGATCTCTGTGATGGTGAGTCCTCGCTTGCGGTGCATATTGCTTTTTAGGTTCCATTGAACCTATCGGCAGGAACACGCAACTTTGCGGGGCTAGACCACTTCGTGGAGCTTGAACTTTTCGTGGAGGATTCGGACCGCACGCATCGTCTCAGCTTCGGGGACGAGCATCGAGAGCGAGTAGTCAGAGTCGCTGGTTTGGAGGACGCTGACTTGTCCCTCATCTAACGTGCTCAGCACATCAAGGAAGACGCCGGGCTGTTGCATGTAGTCTTGGCCGACGAGGCTAACCACGGTGCAACCTTCTGTCAGGTCTGCACGAATTCGGCGGACTTCTCCAAGGGAGGCGAGGAGCTTGACTTGGGTTTCCACTTCGGGGGTGGCGTTGCCAAGTTGGAAGACGTAAACCTTTCGGGCATCTCCCTCGCCAGCGGGAATTACGAGACCGTCGAGGACGTCTTCGACAATGGGATACTGCTCCCGCGGGACCGCGAAACCAGTTGATTCCGGGTTCACATTGAGCATGAATAGCTGAACGCCATAGCGCTCCATAGTCTCGTAGATGCTGGATTCCAAAATGCTTCGATGCGATGCATCGCTAGTGCTGAGATCAAACTGCATGTAGACGAGCTTTCCGGTGTGAGTCACACCTGTAACTCGACGACCGGGGAACTTGTCTTTGCTGACGATCTCGGTTCCGGGGTCGTCGCTAAAGGTGTTCTTGACCCAAAGCGGAATGTTGTAGTTCATCGCAATCTCGGCAGCGCGGGGATGGACGACTTTGGCTCCGAGGTGGGCGATTTCGGCGACTTCGTCGTAGGTAACTTGGCGCAAGGTAGGGGCGCCTTTGACCGCGTCGGGGTCGGCAGTTTTGACTCCATCGACGTCGGTATAGATTTCAACCGCCTCAGCTTTGAGAGCAGCGCCGAGGGCGGAGCCGGTGGTGTCGGAGCCGCCTCTTCCCAGCGTGGTGAGCTCGCCGCCTGGAAGGGCACGATCTTCGGAGTAGACTCCTTGGAAGCCACAGACGACGGGGATTCCGCCCTGTTCGATGCATCTCACCAATGCCGTCGGATTGATGCTGACGATTCGGGCGTTCCCGAACACCCCGTCGGTTCTGATTCCGGCCTGGCCGCCTCGGAATGCCATCGCTTTATGACCAAGAGTTTTGAGGGTGTGGGCGAAGACGACAGAAGAGAGAATCTCGCCACAGGCGATGAGAAGGTCAAGTTCGCGCGGATCCGGCTCAACATCGGGATCAATCTCTCGAAGAAGGTTAATGAAGGTGTCGGTGGCGTAGGGCATCCCTTTGCGGCCGATCGCGCTTACGACCACGACGGGTTGGATTCCCTTCTCTTTCGCACTGATGACCCGCAAGGCTGAGGTCATTCGGGCTTCGGGCGTGGCGACACTGGTGCCGCCAAATTTCATGACGCGAATGCGACTCATGCGACCTCCTTTTCGATCAACTGTTGGAGCTTAGTGGCGTTGTCTTTCGGAAGAATGATGAGCATTCGGTCATGCATATCGGTGACATGGTCGACCGCGATCCCCGCGCTGATGGTGCGGCGAACAATTCCTGCGACCATACCTTCTTCGTCGCGCATATTGACTGCGTGCACGAGGACGATACTACGATCTGTGACCATCTGAAACTGAAGTTCTGCGACCTCGAAAGTTGTTTGGATATCACTCGTTCGTTCGCTAGGGATGACAAAACTCATTCCGGTTGGGGTGAGTTTTAGAAAGTCGAGGCTCACTTTAGCGGCACTGACCATTTCGAGCACTCCAATCCGACTTTTGGCGATGGGCTCAGGCAGGCCGGTGACGTGTACCTGGGTAAAACCATCGCGAACTTCGATACGGCTGATTCCCCGTCGTTTTTCGAAGTCGGTTTCAGCGATCTGGTTCTGAGTGAGAGTCGTCGGTTCCGTGCTCATTTCTGGTTGCGGCGACTCGGCGTTGAGTCAGGTTCTAGGTTACCTTGAGGGCATAAAAAAAGCCCCGAGCTAAGCTCGGGGCTTCAATGGGGTCAGGAATTACTTGACGAGCGCTTCGATCGCTGCGCCGACTTCGGCGAGGCCCTTTTCGTCAGCCTTGACGTCGACGAACTTCTGAGCGACCTTCCAGTTCTTGTATGCGAACACGGTGTTGGCAGCCTTGAGATTAATCTTGTATGCCTTAACCGAAGGATCTTCTGGGGTGACGTAAGCAACGCTCACGTTCTTCCATGCCTTTTGCATCATCGGAGCAGCCTTCTCGATCTCTGCAGCAGCAGCCTTAGGAGCAACGATCACGACCATAGCCTTGAATTCCTTGTTGCCGTACTTTGCCATTGCCTTGTCGAGAGCGCCAGCCATTGCTTGGATGGTCTTCTGGTCGCCGTTGGTGACCCAAGCCTGAACCTGTGGTCGGTTCTGGTAGGTGCAAGGGAAGCACTGGTCGGTTCCCTTGAGGGCGCCCGAAACATGCTTAGGGTGGAATGGACTAACATTCTCGCCAACATTGAGACCGCTGTTAACGAAAGCCATTGCCATCGATGCTGCGCCTAGGACGACGCCCGTAATCAAAAGACCGTTTTTCATGAGTTTTCTCCGCGATAGTTTTTCGCGCTTACTTATAGTGTATGCGCGGTTATTCTAATCCGTTCCAGTTTTGACGAAAATTTTACGTCCCCGTTCAGTTTATGGGTAAACCGTTGTGCGTGAACGTCTTCATTTCCGTCGATATTGAGGGGATTACTGGCCTAGTTTCTTGGAGCCAGTGTAGCCGTCCCGATGGCGGTTCCTATGACTATCAGTTTGCTCGACGGATGATGACGCACGATGTGAATGCCGCGATTCGCGGCGCTCGGGCAGCAGGGGCTTCTCGGGTGGTTGTGAAGGACTCACATGGGAACTCTAAGAACCTGTTGATCGAGGATTTGGAGCCCGGCGTGGAGCTCATTTCAGGACACGGCTCGGGGCGAGATGGGATGATGGAGGGGATCGATTCGTCGTTTGATGCGGCGTTTTTGGTGGGGTACCACGCCGGAGCTGGGACGGCTGGTGGGATGATGGAGCACACCTATACGGGTCGGTCGCATCGCCTTTTCATTAATGATGCCGAGATCGCAGAGATGGGCTTGGCGGCAGGAACGGCAGGACGTTATGGAGTTCCGCTGGTGTTTGTTTCGAGTGATGACAAAGGCTGTGCGGAGGCTTCCGCTTTGATTCCCGGAATTACGACTGTAACAACAAAATTCGGATTTGGTCGGTACATGGGACGGTTGCTGCACCCATCCGAAACTGGGCCCGCCATCGAGGCAGGAGCGGCGGCGGCCCTGCGGGGCCTGACTGCGCCATGGCTTCCTTCGGAGCCGTGCGTTGTTCGATTAGAGGTCAATCGGACCGAAGATGCGGACTGGGCGGCCCGGATTCCGGGAGTTCGACGATTGGATGGATACTCGGTCGAGGTTTCGGCGGAGACCTATGAGGAAGCCCAAAGCTGGGCGGTTGTGCTCTTGAGCGTCGGGGCACTCGGGCCAGGGTCGCACGACTAGAGCTCCAGCACACGCCAGAGGTACCAACTGGCGACCGAGCGGTACGGCTTCCAGGGCTCCGCGAGGGCTTCCATTTGTCTTTTCCTGGGTCTATCCTCAAGGTTTAGCAGACGCTTCATGCCTTCCTGGACTCCCATGTCGTCCACCGGAAGGACGTCCATTCGTCCGAAGGTGAACATGAGGAGCATTTCAACCGACCAGCGTCCGATGCCTTTGATTGGGATGAGGCGTTGGATGATCGCTTCATCCTCCATGCCTTCTAACTCTTCGATTGAAGGAATTGTTGATGCTTTTGCAGCTAAATCTTGTAGATATCCCGCCTTCTGACGCGAGACTCCTACTGCCCGGAGTTCTTCGGGCGAAAGCGAGAGAAGACCCTCGGGTGGTGGGGCGTCCTGGCCTGGAAAGAGCGCGTAGAGCCGGCCTTTGATCGTACTTGCTGCCTTCGTCGAAAGTTGCTGGTATAGGATTGAGCTCATCAAGCTCTCATAAACATTGGCTCCGCGGAGGGGGTGGATGAGCTCACAAGGACCAAACCTTTCGACGAGCGGTGCGAAGCGAGGTTCGGCGGCAAGGATGTGCTTTTCGGCTTCGGTCAAAGTAGCAGGTACGTTACCTCACCCCTGTCTGATAAACTAATCAGCGTGCTGATCGCGATTGCTGGTGGGACTGGGTCGGGGAAATCGACCTTGGCTGACGCATTGGCAGCGGCGACCGGCGGCGTGGTCATTCGGATCGATGATTACTACCGACCGCTGAATCACCTCACGTTCGAAGAGCGGGAGTTAGTGAACTTCGACGCTCCGGATGCCATCGACCATGTTTTGATGACCGAGCAACTCTCGATGCTCTTGGATGGCCAGACCATTGAGAAGCCGGTGTATGACTTCACGAAACACACCCGCGCGGTCTTTGGAGAGGAAGTGTCGCCTTGCTCAATCATCATTGTTGAGGGGCTGTTCGCCCTCTACTGGGCGGAATTGAATCAACTTTGCGGAACCAAAGTCTTTGTCGAGACCCCCTATGAACTTCGCTTCATGCGGCGCCTTCGCAGGGACATCGATGAGCGCGGGCGGGATGAGGACGAAGTGACCACTCGATTCCGCAGCCACGTCAACCCGATGCACGAGCGATTTGTTCAGCCGACATGTTCGAACGCAGATGTCGTCGTGCACGGAGATCGACCATTGCAGGAGAGCTTGGTGAAAGTTCTTGATCTGGTTGGTAGCGGTCAGGCGAGTCTACTGTAAGAACCGGACTCGTTGATCAGGGCTAGGCATGGCGCACGAATCCGCGCTGCCGAAGAACTTGAGCCGGCGTTTGGCGACGAAGTCGTAGACTTTGTCCCTGAGGATCCCAGGACATATGAGTCCGATCTGACCTAGTGGTTTCCAGATTCCGCCCATATTTGTCATGAGGCGAAGCACTCCGGTGGACTTAATAAAGAGTTGGGCACCCTCGGCAAGAACCATGGTGCTGATATCTATCGGCTTGTTCGGGTTGTCTAAGGCTGCGTAGGTTGAACCTTGAATTGGGGCAAAGCGAACGATTCCGCGCTTGTCGTTGCGCAGACACCACTGCACCGTTCGCGAGCAGAGGCCACATTCGCCATCGTAAAACATGATCGGTTGCGACATCTATCTCCTTCTACGTTCATTATTCCATTAAGAAACCCAGTACAAAGCGCGCCGAACCATGCCGCAAGCAGGGCGTTCTACCGATAAGATATACTGAGGTGTCCAAAACGAGCGGACAGATGGCTGAGTGGACGAAAGCGCCCGCCTGCTAAGTGGGTAAGGGATAACATCTCTTCTCGGGTTCGAATCCCGATCTGTCCGCCAGCTTGACCCTCTAAACGACTGAATATGAGATGGGTAGCGATTCTGGCTGTGGTTTGTGCCGCAGGAATGAGCTTGGCGCAATCGCCAAGCGAGTATCTTGCATTACGCAAGAAGAACAAGATCACCGCGCCGGTCAGCATCAGCGAGCTTGATTCATTTGTTGGCTCCAAAATTTTTGAGCTAAAGTGCACCGTCAACGGCATTATGGACATGGACGGGAAGAGTTCCATTTCAGCTGAAATGGGTTCGTCACTACAGGTGATTGATGCAGAAGTTGTTCCGGCTTGGCTGAAGGGTGGCACCGTTCAGGCGAGGTTGCTGGTGAAGGCAACACGCGAAGAGCAGTACGGCGCAGTCACGCTGAATCTACTGATGGCGAGCGCAGAGTCGGACATCGCAAAGTTCGACATCCAACCAAAAAAGGTTGCCTCCTTAAAGACGACGACTCGTGCGACGTCAACCAAAGTTTCGCGCAGTGCGTCTTCAAAAGGTCGTCCGTTACCAGCACGAGAGGCGATTGCGGCTTATGCACCCACCTATGCGACGTTCATCAAGAATCACAACAAGCGCCTCAGCTACGACAAGGCATACGAAATCGCCTCGGCGGTGATTGGTTGGAGTGTCAACTACAACGTCGACGCGCGATTGGTGATGGCTCTTCTTATTGCCGAGAGTGACTTCAACCCGGCGGAGCTTTCTGGTCCAGGAGCAACAGGTCTTGGACAACTGATGCCGGAGACAGCCCGTGAGTTGGGTGTCCGGAATCCGTGGAACACGAACGAGAATCTCTACGGCACTGTGAAGTACTTAAAGACTCAGATGGATCGATACGGAGCTAGCGAGGACAACGCGCATCGACTGTCTTTAGCACTTGCGGCCTACAACGCTGGTCCCGGAGCAGTTAAGAAGCACGGCGGAATCCCGCCTTACCGTGAGACACAGAATTATGTGAAGCGAATTCTGCGGACCTACCGACAGCTCTGTGGAGCTTAGCTGTACCGGCGGATTGAGAGAGATTTCCCTCTGGCACGGGAGTCCAATGCCTGGATTGAGCGTTGAACTTCGCACTCAAGACCCTTACCCTTTGTAGCTAGCTCTGCAGACTTTGCGTACTGAGCAGCAAAAACGGCGTCTTGCTCAATGAGATCACGAACGAGGCTTGCCTGGAAGGCTTCAAGATCGGCAAGATGATTCACCGAGCCGGGATCACGCCGGAGGGCATGAACGGCCTCTCCGTACCTGCCCAGTGCTCTGAGTGCCATTCCTCGAAGGCCAAAGTAGCCTGGCTCGAAGGGATTGAGGGCGATGAGCCGGCGAGTTACTTGTTCAAGGGAGACGAAATCTTGCTTAGCCCAAAGGCATTTTGCCATCAGTTCCAAAGCACCGAGGTGTGTTGGGTCGGCTTCTAGTAGCTGGCTACAGGTGAGCATTGCCGCCTCCCGTTTCCCCTTTTGAAAATCTCTACTCGCGAACCGAAGCATTCGAGCATTTGCTCGACGAATGCCGGAAGGCGGGCAGAAAGGAGAGCAGCTTTGCACTTCCTATAGGGTATCTGGCACGATGTGCCAAACACCCTGGTAAAACTGCCTGTCAGTTTACGAAGCAGCCAAAAGCTGGTTCATTTGCGGGCTGGTTCTGGGATCCAAAGCGGCGACCTTCACGCGGAGCTGCAGGGGAATTCTTTCCAGACCGTCTGGTGTGCGAATACCGGCGGATGGTGTCTTAGAACTAATCTCGTTGGCCCACTCGGTAGCCGCTTCTCGAGATGCCCCCGGAAGGTAGACCATAAACATCCCGTCTGGATGGCGGCACATCAGGGCCCCGGTGGGAACGTGGGGACGAATACGGAGCATGATGGTTCGCATGGCATGCGCCATAGCGGGTTTACCATACTTCTGCTCAAGGTCTTTAACCTGGAGTGGGAGGAGAGTGATCATCACGCCTTCGACACGCGAAACTCGGGAAATGAACTGCTTCGGTGAGAGAATTCCGTCTGAATCTTCGTCGGGTCGCTCACGCCTTGAGAGCAAGCGTGATAGTTCAGCCGCAGCAGCTCGGAGAGTTTCCACATCGCTCATGTCAAGACCTGCAATGCGTCCGCTGGCGGCAGAGATGTAGCCGATGGGATTAGCATCCGAACCGATGGGCAAGATCACGCAGGAACCAATTCGCTCCTTGATGATCAGCTCGCTTGGGAGCATGTCGTTGGAACGGGCATCAACGAGGCAAATTTCACCGCTTCCGCTTGCGATCCAGCCTTCGACGCCTCTCCCTTGCGCAAACTTCATCGAGTCAAGCAAAAGCATGTCACGTCCCTCTTGTGCGAGAACGACATCTTCATCTGCTTCGATCGCGTGGATTGCGAGGTGCTCTAACTGAAGGACGGATTGGAATTCACGAGCCACTCGCGAGGCAACCTCAGCGCGAGTCAGACCACCATCGGCAGTAGCAACCACGGTGTAGAGAATCTCGGTCTCGGTCAGGCGGCGCTCCATCGAGCCGATTCGCTGCTCTTCACTCACCATTGTGGACAGCAATGCGGCGGTGGGCTCAAGAGCTTCCATTGCTTCAAACAACTTATCTCGATCGTCCCCGAGGATGGTTACAAGACCTATCACCCTATTATCGACCGAGAGGACGATATTTGCACTGGGATAACCTGGCTCCAGATGCGCGCTGCAGGTATCTGCCTGCTCGCGGATGACAGCGATCGATTGCTTGGAACGGATCGGGAAGGCTTCGGTTAGTTGAGCCTCGCTCAGTTCACCCGCTCCGCCACTGACCACGAATGAGTCACCGTACTGGCTTGCAAGGTAGAGGATGGTGCCTCGGGCGCCGCTGGCTTCAACGATCTTTTCGCACAAGCGGAAGTAACCACCACGAGCTTCGGCGATGATCGCCGCGACTCGATCTTTGTGACTCTTGCGGTAGAGGACGCGGTAAGCGTCGCACATCTGTCGATACGACTCACGAAGCTCAAGAATCTGGTTCTCAGCCTCAAGAACGATCGGCGAGAGGTCGATTTCTTCTCGAGTCGGACCTTCCACTTGTTCGATCACGATCTCTCGCTGGACCTTCATCGGTTTGACGAGAGAGCCGATGGCTAAGAAGAGGAGCGACTGAACCAAAATTTCGTTCGGAGGCAGCTTCCAGGCATGGTGCATCATGTGCGCCACCACGATGCTGGCAGCAGCGATGGGTGCCATGAGGAAGGGGTTTGCACGGTGTTTTGCTGCGGCAATAATGATCGGAGCCAGTGCGACGAGCGAATAGATTCCAAGTCCGTCGGGTATTGCGGCGAGCGTGAGCGTAATGAGAACGGAGTCAACGCCCGCAAGGAGTCCCGCAATTGCAGGGGTTCTTAGCGATCTTGTTTCCAATCGGTTATGGAGGTACGCCAGGGAAACCTGAACCATTCCGATCTTAAGTGCAATCGGAAATGCTGGTATGCCGAGGACTCCGGCGACGAACACCAAGATTCCACCAAGCAGAAGACGAACTGATAGCTCGATCATTACACTAGGTATTTGGGTGTTTCTCCCAAAACCTTAGTCTTCTTCGTTCTTCTTGTGGCTACTTCTTGCAAAAAGGCGAATTGGGGTGCCTTGGAGCGGGAAGAGGGCTCGGATTTTATTGAGCAAGTAGCGCTGATAGCTGAAGTGCATCAGGTCGGGATCATTGCAGAACAACACGAACGTCGGCGGGCAGGTTGCCACCTGCGTGGAGTAGTAGACCTTGAAGGGACGACCATGGATCACGTGCGGCTTGTCGAAGATTGCGTCTTGTACGAGGCGGTTGAGCTGGCCGGTTGAGATTCGGAAGTTGTAGCTTTCGAGGGCACTGAGAACTGTATCAAGAGCCGGCTCGAGGCCCGCGTTCTCCTTGGCGCTTGTAAAGACGATTGGGGCATAAGCTAGCTCGGGAATCTGATCGCGGAAGATCTTGGTGAAGTCCTTTTTGAGCTGAGACTGCTTCTTGGGATGACCGTTCGGCGGCTCTTTGACATCCCACTTGTTGACGGCGATGACGCACGCTTTGCCGGCGTCGTGGGCAAGCTTCATGACTCGCTTGTCGCCGTCAGTGAGGCCTTCCTCGCCGTTGACAACAACCATTGCGCATTCGCAGCGGGCGATTGCCTTTTCGGCGCGGTTGACCATGTAGTACTCGACGGAGCCTTGGATCTTGCCACGCCGGCGGATACCAGCGGTGTCGATGAGGCGGAACTGTTCACCTTCGTGGGTGAGCTCGGTGTCAATGGCGTCTCGCGTTGTTCCGGCGATGTTGCTCACGATCATCCGTTGTTCGCCAGTGAATGCGTTGACCAAAGAACTTTTTCCAACATTGGGACGGCCAACGATAGCGAGTCGGATTTCTTCTTTTGCCTCTTCGATCGGGACTTCGGGAGGAAGGTTGAGAACGACTTCATCGAGGACATCGGCGACGCCGGTGCCATGGAGAGCCGAGATCGGATAGACATTTCCGAGGCCGAGAGCATAAAACTCAGGGGCATAATCTTCGCGGTCAAAGTTGTCAGCCTTATTGACAGCTACCAAGACCGGAGTCTTGATCCCTCGCATCTGGTTGGCGAGATCACGGTCGTCGGGATGGAGACCGTCGGTTACGTCCGTGATAAACAGAACGACATCAGCCTCGGTAAGGGCGACGTTGGCTTGAACCCGAATTTGCTCGGAAAGGGGATCGGAATCTTGGAAGACGATACCGCCGGTGTCGACGACGTTGAATCGGCGGCGATTCCAGTTCACCTCGGCATAAAGGCGGTCACGGGTGATACCGGGGGTGTCTTCGACAACAGCAACTCGCTTACCGACAAGGCGGTTAAAAAGGGTGGATTTTCCGACATTTGGACGCCCAACAATGACGACGGTGGGCATAGTTTTTCGCATGGGAACGCCTCAGGCTCATGACGAGCGGCGTAGGAAGGGTACCTTAACTTAGGTTTTATGCTCCCTTTTGAACCTACTGTCGAACCATCTGCGCTGATTCCATTTGCGGTTCGGGAGAATTTGCGTCACGAGCGTGGCTTGGCTTGGTGGGAGCAAACAGAGAAGGAATTCAACTACTACACGCTGGGATATTCCGTTCGCTCTCAGCTGATCTTGGGCTCTGAAGATAAGCGATCAGGGGGGGGATTTTCACTCGCGGTAGGCCGTGAGGACCGGCAGCTTCGCTCTGGGAACGTGCCTGGAGAGCTTATCTGGGAGGCTTACTTCATGAACACCACCTCGGAGGGTGTTAACGGTGATCCGCCAAACTCCTCTGCAAGCTTCGGAGTTTTGGCCAGCGGTCGATGGCGATGGGAGTTTCGCCGAGATATGAACTTCTTCGGAGATTTCGGGTTTGGCATTCAGTGGTTGAACCACACATCAAACGATGTGCCTTTGGCATTCAACACGACTCCTTCGTTTGCTTTTGGAATGGAGTTTAAGACCAAGGGCGGAGCCGTTTTGGCAGGGGCTCGACTGCTCCACGTGAGCAACGCGGGTCGGGGAACGACAAACCCGGGTCAGAACTTACTCCAATGGTTTATCGCGTTCCGATACTGAGCTGCCGTTAGGGCAGATTCTCAATGAGCCTTGCCAACTGCTTCCGACTTGCGTCTTCTTCAAGCTTTCGGTCGACTTGGTAGAGTCCGATCTGGCAGACGACGGCTTGATGCATGGTGGCGCCGAGAGGGTGGTTTTCGATGACGAAGCCTTGGTTGGCGGTGAAGAAGACCGCGGAACAGTGGTCAACCACGAGTTCAAGCGTGTCCTGGTCAAATGCCTCTGAAGGAATCTCGATGACCCGAGGATCTTCGCTGGAGTCTCCGTTGGTCATGGCGAGCAAGTTTGGAATGTTGGGCAAGGCGCCGAATGCATCCATCACGGCTTTACTCGCAATCAAAACGACAGTCTTTTCGGCGGTGCTCAGTAGGTGTGAGGCATAAGTAACGGCTTGATCCAGAGTGCCGACGGGAACCAATTTACTGAGCGATGCGGGAACGGTCGCGTCTTTGAAGGCTTTGAGCGCGCTAGTACGATTCTTCTCAAACTCTTTGTTGAGTCGAGTGAGCAATGTCTCGGGCGCGATCGGGGCGTACGACTTCTTTTTGACGTCATCCTGGACAACAGCTCCTTTTCTCAGAAGGGCTTCCAAGGCCTTGTAACTGTTTGCTGCAGGTTTACCAATGGTCTGTGCGACGCGATAACCGCTCATCGAGCCCTCTCGAACCAAACAAGCATAGATTTCTGACTCGAGGGCAGTAAAGCCTAAACTCACTAATGCATCTTTTGCGGCCATGGTAGATGAAGTTTACAACTTATGAGTGGTTCGCGCTACTTCTTAATTCTTTAGGTCAAAAGCCAAAACCTCGCAAAATCACGTTCCAGTTTTTCCAAGAGATGACCAATAACCCTAGTAATGCTGATTCCGCTTGTTCTGGGATATGTTGTGGGAGCCGTGGGTTTTTACACACTCCTCTCTAAAACCGCCCCTGTCATCAAAGTAGAGGGCACGTCTTCTATGACGGGAGCCGGGGAGCATTCTGAGGTCATCGAGCTGTTCCCTGATCAGGAAGAGCAGAAAGCCGCCTAGGGCTGGCTTGCCTCGGACGAACCAAATTGTATGGCAGTGTGCTTTCAGCACCCTGCCTTTTTGGCATTGGTGGCCTCGAACATCATTGCTGCCATTTTTACGTTTGCGGTATGGCCGTTTCGGGTTCCGACGACATTGAGAAATCTCGCGGGAATTCCGCTTAGGTAGAGATCGCCCAGCATGTCCAGCAGTTTATGACGAGCTGGCTCGTCAAAGAACCTCGTTTCGTTCTCGTAGCCGTTGTCACCCAGAATTGTCACCGATTCCTTGGTGAGTCCTTTCCCAAGACCGAACTGCTCAATCATGGGGAACTCCTCAGTGAGCACGAAGGTTCGAGCTGGGGCGACCTCTGATTGGTAGCTATCAATGATGTTCATCGACTCAAAGTGCATGGAGCCTGGCCAGCGTTCGCCGGTTTCGAACTCATATCTCCAATGTCCAGTTCCCTTTCCGACAGCAATTTTGAGGGGGAGTTCTTGCAGAAAGATTCGAGAGTACAGACTCGGGAGTTCAATTTCTTGTCCTACTGTCAGGCCCACTTGAAGCAATCCTTTGACAAAGGGCGCGGCACTACCATCCATACCCGGGACTTCGGGGGCGGTGAGTTCGATCTCTGCATCCGTGATCTCTAGCCCAGCAAGGGCCGACATTAGGTGCTCGACCGTGCCGATCTCGCCAAGCTTGGTACTGCGGCGAGTATCCGTAACGTTTTCTGGCGTTGCCAGGGTTCTAGATGAGCCGTATCGAAAGGCGATTCCGTTCTCACCAGGATGGACATTGAGCTTTACCGGGACTCCCGTATGGAGCCCGAGACCATCAAAGCTGGCTGAGTTCAGGAGCGTTCTGCGTGCGTAATTCACTCTTCCCCCTTGATCGCTTTGACTTCCTTTTCGAGAGCTCGGACACGCTTAACGAGTTTGGGAAGGTCGTTGTGAGCCGCGACGGATCGCATGTGCTCACTTATCGGGATCGCCGGGGTCCCGCCATACACTCCGGGCTTGTGAATGGAGGAGAGTCCGGCTGCACGACCAGCGAGGACGACGCCATCACCAATCACAAGGTGATCCGCGTATCCGCTTTGACCGCCAAGCATCGCTCTGGCGCCGACTTTCGTGCTTCCCGCGATTCCGACACCGCTGGCGTAAACACCGTGGGGACCTAGCTCAACGTTGTGGGCAATCTGGACGAGGTTGTCGATCTTGTTGCCTTCGCAGATCAGAGTGTGACCCGCGGTCGCGCGGTCAATCGCAGTGAGTGCACCGATGTCCACGTGGTCTCCTAACCTCACGCCTCCAACCTGGGGAATCCGAATCTGCTTTTCGCCATCCCAGGCGTAACCGAAGCCAGAGTGCCCGATTACCGTGCCTGGCCCAACAACGCAGTAGCGACCGATGATGACATCCTGGACGAGCACGGCGTGAGGCATCACGACAGTTCCTGACCCGATGATGCACCCGGGACCAACGTAAGCGAAGGGCATGATGACAGCTTCAGAATCGATGAATGCTTCGGCTGAGACAAACGCCATCGCTCCAATTGACGCGGTTGGTGCAACCTGCAAGGTGTTTTCTACGACCGCTGAGGGGTGGATTCCAACCGCTTGCTCGATTCGACGCTCGAAGTAGTGCAAAACCTTGAGATAGGCAAGGCGAGGATTGGGATGCTTGACGTGGGGATTCGGAAAGTCGGTCGTTTCCGGGGAAACAATGACACCGCCCAGATCAAGCTTTCTGGCCTCGGCGACGTATTTCGGAGATTCTGCGAAGGCGATCCCGCTCGGACAGTCGCCCGATACCGAACATGCTTGATCGATATGAACCGAGCCGTCGCCGACCAACTCGCCCCCCACATAAGCCGCAAAGTCGGCTAGCGTTTTGAGGTTAGGCCTGCTCTCCATTTAATGAATTCCTGTGTTGCGTCGCGGGCTCCGGCTGGTGAGCCGGCAAAGTCGTATCCGTTGAGGGCTAGCCACGTCTGCAACTGGCCGTGAATATCTGTTGGCAGCACCACTGTGCGACTTGTAGAAGGTACCCCTTTGAATCCGGAGTTCGTTGAGCGAAGCTCCACTGACAAACTGGCACCGTCCCGGAATGGTAGCCTTTTCGCGCCCTGAGGCACCAGTCTCTCGTTGAGGACGTCGGTCAGAGTATTCACCTGCTGCCTCGCCTCGCGCTCGGCTCGTTGGTTGATTTCTTTGCGTTTTGCCTCCACTCGCGCATTCATCTGCTCCTCGCGATTTTGGATTGCTGTGCGAGTTTGCCCATCAACCGTCGCAATCTCAAGTTCATATTGCTTGTCGAGTTGAGCAATTTGTCGCTGGAACTCGCGTATGCGTTCGACTCGCGATTGAATGGCTGGCTCAGATTCCGGGTCAACTTTGACCAGTTGTTCCGGATTGGGAAACTCAGTGAGAACCGTCAGGCTCACCAAGAGTGGACCTCGCTGCTTGGCGTAGCGTTCAAAAATGGGGCGAATCTTCTCACGATAAGCTTTCCATTCCTCTTGGGCAGCTGGCGCGAGGTCCGCGTACTCCATTTCGAAGAACTCGTCAATCTCAGCTTGGTAGTACTGCTTCAACCTTTCAGATATTGCGGTTCTTGCGACCGCAGATTCCGCTTCCAAGAGATCACGAATCGCCTTGGCAGAATGGGCTGTATCGACTGCTACCAATCGTTCTGGCAACGCTGGAATACTAACTGCTTTGCGAACGCCAGGTGCCCCGAGGGAGGATGGTACTTCAAGTGTTTGAAGGGGCTCAGCAACCTGTCTTGAGACCAGATTGAGGTCAACGTAAACGATTGGAGCAGATTGTTGGCATCCAATAAGGCTGGCGACGAGCCCGATTGAGATGCCGTGACGCTTCATATCTACTTCTTAGCGTTCATCGCGGCGAGAGACAGATCGGTGATATCGTTTGCCCCGAAAACAGCTACCGAGCCCTCGATCACCATGGTGTAACCATCTTTTGCGGCGACCTCGGCGGCGGCGGCTTTGGCTTTCTGGTAATTCTGCTCCCGGCTGGACGCAACCCAGTTCTGGACTTCGTCGCTAAACTCGCGCAGCCAGCGGGTGGACGTCTCGTTCATAGTTTGAGACCGCCGAGAATACTCCTCAACAAGGGTGCGCTCTTCAGGGGTGTAATTAGGTTTCGTTGCCAGTTCAGCGGACCGCTTGCTCGTCGCAATAATGTCGGCCTTGAGTCGCTCTAGTTCAGCTTCTTCAGGCTTTGTTTTCTCTTTCAAGAGCATGAGCTCGCGAAGGCGATTGGCCTGCTCAATGGTAAGAATTCGGTACTGGTCGATGAACTCAAGAAGCCCTTCTCGTGCTGCCTTCATCTCTTCGAACGATTTCTTACCTGACTTGCCGGCGTCGCTTTTGTCAATGACTGCATTCAGATCGACAACACCTAGCTTGAGCGAAGGAGTCTGGAACCCGGAACCAAGCATGATGCCTGCGAGTCCCGCCGCAACTATCCATCCCGACCAGGCCAACTTTTCGCGTTTCATTTAGCCCTTCTTAGTGGCAATCTTAGCCGCAGCATCCGTGACATCGTTAGCAGCAAAGGGAGCCACATTCTTGTCAAAAATGACACCGTAACCGTCCTTCTTTCCGATCTCCATAATTGCCGCTTGGTAGGCATCTTGGAGTGAGCTCAAGTGCTTTTGGCGCAGCTCCTTCATGTCGTTCTGGGTGTCCTCAACAAGTTTCTTGCCGTACTCACCCATTTCTGCCTGCCGATTGCGGTACTCATCGAGGAGCTTCAAGTCGGCATCGGTGGGATTTGCCTTGACTTGGAGGTCATTGAACTTTTTCTTTGCATCAGCTGCGGTGATCTTTACTTTTTCGAGTTCCGCTTTCTCGGCATCGGTTTTTGTCGCCTTGAGCGTGAGGGTCCAGAACTTCTCTGCTTCCTCCTTCTTCATAACGCGATTTTGGCTGAGATACTGGAGAGCGTTTTCCCGCTCGTTGAAGTAGTTCTTCTCCTCTTCACGGTAGTTGCGAGACGTTTCGACGGCTTCCATCACCTTAATGGCATCAACGACGCCGGTCTTTGCGCTCGCGCCCTGAAAACCGGAGCCGAGAAGGACGACCACCATACCAAGAGCGACCACCGAAGTTCCGCTGAGAAAGCCTGTGAGATACGATTTATTCATTGTTTCTAGTTTGTCCTTAGGTCTTAGAAGTTAGTTCCGATCATGAAGTGAGGTCGACTGCCGCCTTCGTTGTTGAATGCAAAATCGAGACGGATCGGACCCAGTGGCGTTCGAAGCCGCAAGCCAATTCCGTATCCCATCTTGAGAGAAAACGAATTACTTTGGACGAAGTCGCTACCCGCTCCTGAGCCATAGCCGCCCCAAGCCGATCCAATATCAAAGAATGTGACGAGTGAGAACTGCTCTTGGAGCGGTTTTCTCCACTCCATACTGGCCATGAGTAGATTTTTTCCCCAGAAGCGATCCTCAATGTAGCCTCGGATCGAGTCGTTTCCGCCAGCGAAGTACTGTTCGAAGAAAGGGATGACACCTTGGACGGTTCCACCTCGGAGTCGGAACGCAAAGACTTCGCGAGAGACATCGTCGGCAGTTCTCCGCTTCTTATTTGGTGTGTAGTACGATCTGTAATCAAAGCCAAGACGAACGAATCCAAATCGTCCTTCCGGATTATCACCGGTGATATTGGTGCTGATCGGGCGAATTGTCGAGAATCCTGGTTCAAGATCGAGCCGTAGGAAGGTGCCCTTCGCGGGGTCGAAGTCAAGGTCTCTCGTGTTGTTAATGCTGGAGAATCCGAGGACACCAACTTCGCCATCTTGCTGGATAAAGTTGTTCACGTTTCCACTTGATGGGTCGAACGGAGGAACATTGACTCGCTCAAATCGGGAAGAGATTGTATAGCTCTTCTTGTCGTTGATTGGCTTCGTGAAGCCCATTGAGCCGCCGGTGCGTCGCTCACTGTACTGATTGGCGTTGTTTAGATTTCCGCCTCCAAAGGCGTTATTTATAAACCTGAACTGGACCCGGTCGTAGATTGAGGCTCGGAAAGTCGAATCGTTTGCATCTGCAAACGGGTTTGCGTAGTCCAAGCTGATACTCCCGCCTGTTCCCTGAACTGTCGCCTGGGTGTAATTGAAGGCTACGTTTTGTCCAGATCCGTTGAAGTTTGAATCTGAATAACTGATGGTTCCGGCAAGGGAGTTTTGCGGGTTGAGAACCACGCCTGCGTTGAACATGCCCGTTCGCCCGTCATTGAGCTTCATCCGAAGATCGACCAAGCCAGTCTCCATTGCAGAGAACGAGACCGGAGAGGGGCTGACGCCCTCAAACCACTGGGTGTTGATCACTCGCAGTGCATCTTTTTCCCATTGGAATCGACTGTACGGCTGACCTGGTTTGGACTTGATCAGTCGGTTAAAGACTTTATCCTTCGTGGCGGTAAACCCCTCGATGGTAATGGAGTTGATGACTGCTTCCTTGATTTTCAGAATCCAGGTTCCCGGACTATATGGATCCGGGTCCAGAGTTTCAACTCGACCGAAGTAGCCCTGATCGTCGTAGAGCCGGTTGATTGCATCGGTCGAGGGTTTCAGTTCGCTCAGGTTGAGGGGACGTAAGTCTTCCTCCTTTGCTCCCGGAGCCGGCTTGAACTGAATAAGCTTCAGAATGTCTTCCGTTTTGATGGCTGAGTTACCGACAACGGCGATTTCACGAACGACTTCATTTTCGTCGACATCGTAGGTCAGTTGCCACGTGTTGTCTTGGAGAAGAGTCTTGTTATAGGACACCTTTCGGAACCAGCCCATCTCGTAGACCCTGGTGCGATCTTCCTCAATCGCCTTGAGGTTCAAAATCTGCCCCTCTCGGACCTGCAAAAGAGCCTTGATAACAGCTGGCGAAATCTTCTTCGTGCCACGGATGGAGATTTCCTTGATGATGCCAACATCCTGGGCGATAGCTGCCGCCATGACCCCCATGGCCAGCACTCCCACCGCGACGCTGCGAAAAACTCCCCTCACTCCACCCATAAATGTACCTGTGCTATTTACGTGGGACGCCTAAAGTGAACGAACGATACGCCGGTTTTGAAGTTCGGACTCGTTGACTGAAGTCTGCGGAGAGTTTGTAGGGGCGAATCTGGTCCGTTCCAAGCGAGAATGATAGGTTCCGAATCGACTCTGGTCCCGACCTTGGGCGATAAGCGAGCCGGAAGTCGTAGGCAATGATTTGGCCCGGAAGTGGCGTGGCAAGCTGTCTCCTTCCTTGTAAAAAGAAGCCACTCCCCAAGGATTTAGCGGCCGAAATCGAGGCCTGCTCATAGGCATTGTAATCAACGTTGACGTACTCGAAGCCAAAGTTTTGGGCCAGCCGGTTGGTAAGACCACCTAGGAAATTGGGAAGCGCGTAGCTCGTCAGAGCATTCCGGAAGTCTTCTTCGATTTGACTGTTGGAGCCGGGTTGAGTAACGCTGTTAATGAGGTCAAGACGTCCGAGCATTCCCATGATCTGGACATCGCTTAGGTCGGCAGGGCGGTTGGGAAACGTATAGACAAGCCTCCCTTGGTTTTGCTCGCCTGGTCGCGTGAATGCGTCGCTATCGCTTCCACCTTTGCCCAGCATGTCCCCATCAACCTTGATCGTTAGATCGTAGCGCTCTGGTGTCACCGCGTTTTTGAGGACCGTTAGGCTTGTCTCACCGGTAAGATTTGCGATCAACTTGGCTTTCGCATCTGCTCTGTCTGCACGATAACTAAATGCAAGCGTGCCATCAGCAAGGAGTTTCACCCTTGCTCCTGGAAGTGCGAGTTGACCACTTTCTACAACAAGAGTTGCATCTGCTGATAGATTACTTAGCTTGCCTTTTAGGGTTCCAGCTCCAGAAAGGCGCATCTCCGCAGCTGAAGATTTGATCGAAGCGACATCGGCAATGCGGTAAGAAAGATCAAAACTCGGGTCAATAGTCAACCGGTCGTCGCCACCGGATGTGGGCAGAAGAGTTGGGATGATGCTTGCAACTTGGCTGGCAACGATTTCACCACTAATCTTGGGGGACCCTAGGTTTCCAGTCACCGAGATAGGTTTGGGGGTTTCAATCGTTGCGTTGAAATAGCTTGCATCCGGGAAGATTTGTGCAAGTCTCAACCCTATAATATTAACGAATCCATCCTCGATGACCTGATCCAGCACCGACTTGGAAAGATCGGCTAGGCTAACGGAAGCTCCAAAAGAAACGGATCCCTTGTCGCTGGTACTCACTCCAGTTGATCCTTTCAGCCTTCCCAGCAACCCGCGAGAATCTCGTTCAAATCCGAGTTCAACCAGGGTGTCTTTGAGTCCCACTTGGATGGGTCCCCCAATCATCGGACTGATCGCAGTGGACTGAGCTTGATCGATGGCAAGCCGAAGCGCACCGCTTGCTTCTGGCTTTTCGAGCGTCCCTCCAAACTTGTAACCACCGGAAATTCGGGCGCCTTTCTCGCCAAGTTTGAGATCTTGTGCATTGGCCAAGAAATCGGCAAGACTTCGCTCCCCTACCAACGAAAACTCACCTGAGATCGACTGCGATTGTTGATCCGAGTCACCGAGAGCGACGGGTAATGACGTTTTGAAGAGTGCTTCGAGCGACTTGAACGTGAGAGTGGATTCTTGGGTGAGATCGACTAAGTCGCTTCCTTTTCGAGGCACTGCCGTTAGTTTAGTCTTCGCTCGAAGGCGCTCGCCCGAGAGGGGTCCAGTGTCTTTTCCACTCAACAGGGAGGACTCGACGTCGGCAGTCAGGGCGGGATCATCCGGGGTTCCGGACAGTCTTAAATCGGCAAAGTCGATCCTGACGGACGACTTCGCCAAGAAGTCTTGAGTGCTGGAGAGCTTCGCGGTACTATCAGCCCCAAGAAGCGGAGCAAACTTACTGACGGGGAATCCAAACAACTCCAAACGTCCTTGAACCTCTGACTTCGAAATTCCGGCTGAAAACCGAGCGGTACCTTCAGAGATTCCCTGTTTTTCGGTGAGCTTGATCGTTCCGAATGGCAGACTGATTTTAGTTAACTTCGGACCGAGAATCGAGCCCTCTGTGACCTGCCAACCTTCAGAAGAGTAGACGCCCTTCATGGCCACCGTGCCGAGACTTTGGTCGGCGAGCATCAAGTTTCCGACTTCAAAGTCTCCAAGCGAAACAACAGGATCTTCGGAGGTGCCCCCCAGAACAGCAGATAATCCCATCTTGCCTTTGAGCAAGTCGAGCCTCTCGTACACACCTGGAAACTTGCGAAGCTTTGATTCGCCCGCGAGGATCATTTCACGAATTGGGACGTTGTAAGCAATGAGCTCACCGTTGAGCTTTTTCGTCGATTTGTTGTAACTTGCCCCGGTTAGTTGGAAGTAGTCATCAAGGGACCCGAGTATCGCATCAACCCGATATGATTCGCCATCGAACCCAAACTTCCAGTCCCCAGCACCAATCGTCGCCTGGTTGAGCTTCACAGCGTCGATAAGTCCGCTCGCATCGATCGATTCAATTTTGGAGTTACGGACTGCTAAATTGAACTCTGCGCCTGTGGTGCCACGAACGTCAAGATCCTCACCCAAGAAGTCTGATTTTCCGTCGCCAATCTGTCGGTTCACAATCTGTCGAATCTCGGTGAAGGAGAGCTTCTTTGCTTTGCCTGTAATCGTGCCGGCTTTGGTCTTGGTATCGTAGCTCAGTGCCCCATCGAAAAGGTCTCCATCTGCGACTTGGGCAACTAATCCAGAGAGATTGAGTTTGTTACCGTCCAAAGAAACTTTCCCTGAAAGGTTTGTGAGCTTGGCGTTAGCAGCTAACAGTGTCGGGGATTCCGCGAGTCCACTGATTTTTGGGTTTGTCAGTGTGCCTCCAATCACGACGTCTTTGAGGTCGATAACGCCTGCCACCGGACCCTCATAGAAGTCTGAGATCGTTAATCCAGAGGCTGTTAGCTCTCCAGAGAGTGCTTGAGACTTAAACGTTAAGCCCAACGCACCGGAGACTTGGCCCGCGCCCTTCACGCCGAGAACGTGGGTGAGGTTGGCTCCATTTTGGTCAACAGAGACCTCCGCAGTAACTGCGGTGACTGAATCGTTGTACTCCCCGTAACCCAGACCGATCGCTTGAACGAGACCCGTGAATTGTGGCTTTCCAAGCAAACCCTGCAGTCGGCCCTTCACATCTGCTTCGCCGGTCAATTCGGGCAAGAACTGAGACAGGACCAGTCCAGAACCCTCAAGGTCCACACTCAGACCATTCTTGAGATCGATCGTTCCGGTGGCAACGATGCTGCCATTACGACCTTCGCTCGTCGCACGATTAACACGGATCGTACGACCATCGAAGCTACCCCGAACCTCTGTGTTGTCGAACTGCAACGTTCGGCCATCCACTGCCAGCCTTGCATTCAACTTCGAGGCGAACTGCAGTTCGTACTTTGCCCCGACGCCAGATCCGATAATGCTAATAGATCCGGTTGTTCCCTTGAGCTCCGGCGGTGCGTATGTCCCAAAATCGGTGGCGAATGCTCGGTCTGAATTGGCTGCGACCTGCCACTTGGAAGACCCAAACTTGTAGGTTGCAACCCCCTCGGTCTTGGTCTTTCCGAGGGCAACCTCGTTCCAAACTGCAGTCAATCCTTCTTTGTCTAGGTCCACTTTAGCCGCAGCTGACGGCAATTTGAGTCCAGCCGCGACGACGCCAGAAGCGTTCAGAGATCCGCGAAAATCGACTGCGTCGCTCCCAAATCCGAAGCGACCACTCGCCTGCGCGTTGCCAAAGCTGAGCCCTTTTGGCAGTGACACCCCATATTTAGTAAGCAGTGCCGGGGTGACCCCACGGGCATCGGCATATCCATCGAGAACCACCCCTTTGGACCAGTCTGTAAATCCACGGAGTATTGCAGTGCTGGTGCCTTCTGTCAGTTGCCCAACAAATCTAACATCCTTCTCCGAGAGAGACGCCTGTATCCGCGCTTTCGACGCCGTGTAACGATCCCAACCCAGGTCCGTAAGGTCCCCGGTCAAGCTGGCTTGGTATGTCGAGTCCGTCTTCGGCGGAATCATTACTTGGAATGTTCCGCGCACCTTTCCCGCACCGATTTTGAGCTTTTGTAGATCGAACCAAGTCTTCTTTTCTGGACCCAGGAGGAGCCGAGTTCGTAGTTTGCCAGGATCAAGTTCCAGATTTTTGCCTTCAAGCGCAATGCCACGAATCGTCTTTGTTACTTGAAGGTCGGTAGATCCGAGTCCGACCAAGTTCGCATTCAAAGAGGCGTAAAGATTGTCCCCCAGCCCACTGATTCGCCCCGAAGCGATGTAGAGCTGGTTGGCCGGATTTCCGACTGCAGCTTCATCTAAGAGGTTGATTCGGCCTCGAAGGAGTTCAACTGAGTAGGCCGTCGCTCCTGGCTCATCAGTAGGTTTCGGAAGGTAACTCTGAAGGTCAATTTTTCCGTCAGGCTTTCTTCGAATCCAGACTTGCGCGTCTTGCAAGATGACTTTGGGGGCGAGCCGCTGATCTAACCGGAGTCCCGTGACCAGGATCCTCGGAAGACGAGCGATGAGCTTGCCGTCAGGGTGCCGAATCTCCAGACTTTGGGCGCTCAGGTTTCCTCGAAGAGGATCGAAGCTGTAATTCTGACATTGAAGGTTCACCAGACCGGCGTCGGTTTGGTAGTCAATTTTGAACCCAGTACTCGGCGAGAAAACCTCCTGAAGACAATCCCAGAAGTAGAGTCCGCCAACGACCCCAACTCCTGCGATGGGAGCATACATCGCGACAAACCTGAGGGGGAAACTAGCCATCCTGGCCCTACGTGTAAGTTCAGACGTTTACGGTGTGGTTCTCGCTTTGCGCTTCCAGGTCGGCAAGGAACTTCGTCCTTTCGGCCTCGTCAAGCTGGCTAAGCCGATCGCCCATCACTTTCTTGCTGAATTCAATTGCATTGTACGACGAACGGATGAACGGACCGCTTGCGACAAACGCAAATCCCATGTCTTCGCCGATTTTCTCGTATTCCTTGAACTCGGTTGGATGAATGTATTCAACAACCGGCAGGTGGCGCATTGTCGGGCGGAGATACTGACCGATGGTCACTGCATCCACTCCGATATCCCGAAGATCTTGGAGCGTCTGGACGACTTCCTCTTTGGTCTCGCCGAGGCCAAGCATGATTCCGCTCTTGGTGTAGATCGACGGATCGATTTCTTTTACTTGCTCGAGAACGCTCATGGTTCTGGCGTACTTTGCTTGAGGGCGAACGAGGGTGTGAAGCCGCTCGACAGTTTCAATGTTGTGATTGTAAATTTCCGGCTTCGCGTCGCAGACGTTGGTGATGCACTCTCGGTTCCCCTTAAAATCGGGAGTGAGAACCTCGACGATGCAGAGCGGGTTCACTTTGTGGAGCTCACGAATGGTGTGGGCGAATTGCATCGAACCTTGATCGGCGAGGTCGTCACGAGCGACGCTTGTGACAACGATATGCTTGAGCCCAAGGTCAGCGGCGATCTTGGCAACGTCAGCGGGTTCTTCTGGGTTTACGGTCAGGCCACGCCCGACCTTGATGGCACAGAATCCGCACGAGCGCGTGCAGGTGTCACCCAGGATCATAAACGTCGCGGTCTTCTTGCTCCAGCACTCAGGAAGGTTTGGGCATCGGGCAGACTCACAGACCGTGTGCAGATTCTTCTGCCGCATCATGCTCTCGACCTGACGAATCGTGTCTGGGCGAGGCATTCGGATGGTCAGCCATTCAGGCAACCGCTGGTTCATACCTCTAGTTTACGTCAATTGAACCTAAGAAGGCACAAACAATGTTTGCAACGGCGGTGCAATGCTGGTGTAGTTAGCATAGATCGGCATGAGTACGAGGAACCGATTTATTGCAAATTCCAACCGCATTCGGAAGGGGCAAATCTTGAAGTGCAATGACTCGGGAGAGTTGTGGGTCGTGATCCATCAAACCCAAACTGGTGCATTGATCTCACTCTACGGGGAGTTTGTTTTCGGTTGCCGTGCATTGCACCGGAACGATGAGTGTGTTATTTTTGTGTCGCAAATCGGAACTCGTTATCGGACAATTGGTTTCATTGGATTCGTATGATTCAGATTGCCCCACTTTTCTGAGCACCTAATAGGTGTCTTTATCCTGTAGGCCGGTGGTCTAACTTTTTCGTACTCAATCTCAATCTTCACTCGAAGATCACGTAATCTCAACGGAAACGCGATAGAATAAGGGGATAATGTCCCCGAGCGAACGCCTGCAAGAGCTGTTGGATGGCGAGAATCCTCGCCTTGTGCTTCGGATGCGGAGCGGATTCGCGGTGATGGGCGATAACCAGTTCCTCCCGGGTTATTGTCTCTTGATGGCATATCCCCATGTCAATCAGCTCATTGAACTGCCAGAAAAGCAGAGATACGTCTTTCTTGAAGACATGTCGCTTTTGGGTGAGGCGATTGATCGGGTGACGGAGTCGAAGCGGATCAATTTCGCGATGTACGGAAACGTTGATCCATTTCTTCACGCTCACGTTTGGCCGCGCTACGAGTGGGAAGTCCCTGAGTTTGCCACGCTGCCGCCCTTGTCGATTCCTGAGGAAATCAGGATGCACGAGGACACGGTTTGGGATCCGGCGGTTCACGGGAATCTCCAGAATCAGATTCGCGAGATGATCCTCAAAGTTCAGGACGAGCGCGCGAGTGTTGATATCGTTCACTAGGCATTTGCTGGTCAAGTTCTAGGGGCAACTTTGCAACAGGGCACGTGAAATTGTTAAAGGTGCTTTAAGAAGAGCCAGGCATTCTTACTGGCAATAGCCAAGCATTCTTGCTGGTTTCATGGTTGTCACGAGACGTGATTTGCAAACACTAGGTTAAATCCCAACTGTTATATTTGTTGGATTTTTTGCTTGAAAAATCTACAAGTAAGGAAGCATTCATGTTCACTAAATCCTTTTCAATCATGGCCAAGATTTTGGTCAGCGGCACCTTTGGCGTGTCTCTCGCCTCGGCCTCCATGGTCGACATCAACGGCGGTAACTCGTGGGCGGGCTGGAACTCCGAAGGCAACTCGCAGACCTCGGGGATCTGGGTGAAGGGCTCGACCAACCGCACCTACGACATCTACAGCACCTCCTTCGTGCTGAGCGCAGGTCAGACCGTGGGCGGCACGCGCATCGCCAACGGCGCTGCGGGCGACGGCGTCGGATACACGGGCGAGACGGCGGGCAGCCTCTTCAGCGGCGTCTGGCGGGCCGGCGACCGTATCGTCGGCATGGGCATCCAGTACACAGGCACCACCCGCGGCTCGACATTCTTCTTCCACCGCGATTCTGGGGGAAACAACATCGCTGCGGCCTCAAGCTTCGGCGCGAACGACGGCGTCTTCAGCCACGATGTGGGCGACTCGTCATCGTACATGACGACCACCTCTGGGAACCCCCGCGGGCAGGTGCGCAACTACACAGTCTGGAATGGCTTCAGCCAGAACGGCTCGCCCGCCGAAGGTAACTTCACGACGCCGTACTCCTCACCCGCCACGCCGTTCCCCGACTTCCCGACGCGAAGCTTTGCGGTGCTTGACAACGGCTCAATGGACCAGACCAAGAGCGTGCAGTACTTCGTCAACTACGATGCGATCCTTCGCTCGAACAGCGGCCTGACCTTCGGCGACGGCGACTTCGGACCGAACACGCGCTTCGGATTCTGGGAAGGCATTTCGGGAACCGGCAACTTCAGCCAGCAGATCTTTCCCGTCACAACAGTCCCTGAGCCAGCCAGTATGATTGCACTTGGTGCAGGTGCCTTTGCTCTGCTTCGCAGACGGACTAGAGCCTAGGCTTTCAGGCTGTTTTGCCGTCAACATTTGGGTTGGCGGTTTTGGCGAGTATAGGTTCAACGTGTGTCTCTTTTGGCCGTCAAGTTGGCGAACTTGGCGCAAACCGTTGAACCTAGTTTCGCCAACCTATGGTACGGTTGGCGAAAGTGGCCTCTGGGCCACTCTTGTCGCATGGACATGGCTACTCCCTAGGCGAAGAAGTGGGGGATTTGTCAACCATGCTGGATAAAGATTGACTTCGGGTGCTCCTTGCTTCTCGTGTACCTTCGTTCCAATTGGTGCACGGAACCACAAGACCTACCAACAGGTACCCTGATACCGTGGATTCTGTTAAAATCGTTGCACTTGGCGGCGTCGGAGAAATTGGGAAGAACTGCGCCGTTGTAGAGCAAGGCGACGATATTGTGGTCATTGACTGCGGATTGTCGTTTCCGAACGAAGAGATGCTCGGCATCGACATCATCGTTCCCGACTTTACTTACCTCCTTCAAAACAAAGAAAGGGTTCGCGGAATCTTTCTTACTCACGCCCATGAGGACCACATCGGTGCCCTCCCCTATCTGCTGAAGCAGATGAATGTGCCGATTCACTGCTCAGAGTTCACGCACGCGCTGATTCGTCACAAGCTGGACGAGCGGTGCCCAAGTGTTAAGGTTGACTACCGGATTTTTAAGCCGGGCGAGGTGATTCAGGCCGGTGGACTTTCGGTTGAGCCGATTCGGGTGACTCACTCGATTCCGGAGAACTGCGCGATGGCGATCAAGACGGTTCACGGCTACGTGCTGTTTACCGGAGACTTTAAGTTCGACTTCACACCGGTTGACGGCAAGCTCTCTGACATGAAGCGGTTTAGCGAGATCGGCGCGGAGGGAGTGGTCGTGTTGCTTTCCGACTCGACGAACGTTGAGCGTCCAGGCTGGGGCCCTAGTGAATCGATCGTGACCGAAGGGCTTCGCAAGGTTTTCAACGAGGCGAAGGGGCGAGTTCTGCTGACGACATTCGCAAGCAATATCCACCGAATGCAACAGGTGTTTCAGATCGCCAAGGAGACTGGGCGGAAAGTTGCGGTTGTCGGGCGAAGCATGGAGCGCAACTTGGACATCTGCATGCGACTTGGCTACGTCAAGATTCCCAATGGAGTTCTGCTACCGCTTGACGATGTTCGCGGGTTGCCAGACCATCAAGTGGCTCTACTCACCACCGGATCGCAAGGCGAGCCAATGAGCGCACTCGTAAAGATGAGCAAGGCTGAATATGGCCGAATGCAGGTGAAGGAAGGGGATACGCTGATCTACTCTGCTCGCCCGATTCCGGGCAACGAGGGAGCGATTTGGCGAACGATCAACCGCCTGTTCCTGCAGGGTTGCCAGGTGGTCTACGAAGCCGCCCGACCGATCCACGTTTCGGGTCACGCGTATCAAGAGGAGCTGAAGATGATGATCAATCTGACTCAGCCTTTCTACGTTGCTCCTGTTCATGGCGAGCCACGGCACCAGTTTGTTTATAACAAAATTGCCGAGGATATGGGGTATCCGGAGCATCGCCGATTCACCCTCACAAGCGGAGTCCCGTTAGTGATTGATGATACAAAGGCGTACTTGGGCGAAGAAATTCCTACCGGTCGCGTGCTGGTGGATAACTCTGGCACACCGGGCGTGACGGATTCGGTGCTGCGAGATCGGTACAACTTGGCTAACGATGGATTGGTCATCGTTTCGATTGCGGTCGATTCAACTCACGGCGAGATCGTTGGCGATCCTTCGCTTCATGCGAAAGGCTTCCACGGTCCTGCCGGGATTCTGGAAGAAACGCACGACATCATGGTTGACATGCTGGCTTCGCTCACTCCGAACGACTTGAAGGACCTCAACAAAGTGAAACAAGCGGCGACTGAGATTGTGCGGAAGACGATTGTGAAGCGAGCTCAGCTTCGGCCCTTGATCGTTCCTAGCGTTATCGAAGTTTGATCGAAAATTCGGAAAAAACGACCTCTTGACTTTCTAACGAGTCCCGATGATTACCGTATGAATACGGTGCATTTGGTCAACCCGAAGGAAGTCGAGAGATTTTTGTTGGATCAGGAGGGCATTATTGATGCAAGTGCCTGGTTTGACAACGGTGTACTTACCGCCCAGGTGACCTTCTTGGAAGGCACCCCCGTTACCGAGCGAGCCCTCATCGCGCTTTGCAAACTTGGCCTCGGGAACGAAAAAGCTCCCAGTCAGGTGATGATTAACATCGCCAAACCGAGAGCATTTGTTAGAGTTGCTTAAAGGCTTAAGCCTTCATTAATCCTCGTCTTCTTCGAGTTCTTCGAGCACCGGCTCGCCTTCAATCTGCGTACCCGCGTCTTTAACACCCGCGGCGAGCGAAACGAACGCGATGTTCTTTGTCTGCCGATTAGGGCAGTTGTTGCAAACGAATTCTACTTTCGCCGATTGGAGCCAGTTTGGCACCTTATCAATCGACTTTCCACACGTGCACGAAACCATAAGTTCTTAGTTGTTTTCCTCTGAGCTATCCCACTGAGCGAGATACGCTCGGTGTGAAATGAGACCATTGATGAGCATTACCACGCTCGCCGCTAGATAGATCATCCAGAGGTTACTTTCGTGAATCTGACCCGGATCCCGGATCGATTTGTCGCCCTTCACCAATCCAAAAAGTCCGAGAAGAAGGAGGATCGCGGCGATCCAGAAGTAGGTGTTCTTCACCCACGAGTTCTTCCCTGGGCGGTTGGCTGGTGTTGGCTTCTCGCTCATCACCTTAAAGTGTACCGCTACGGGCAGTGAGTCGTTCCCGCAAAAGAGCTTCCTGGTAGTTAGGCTCTAATGTCGATGATCTGCCCTTTACCCTCGAGGAGTTTAAGGAGTTCGGCACCCTGACTCTTCTGAGCGTCAAGGGTCTTCTTGAGCATTGACAGAGCAACTCCACTCTCCGACGATTGGGCCGCCGAGAGTGCGCTACTTGCGCTTGATGCACCAGAAATGCCATTCATCAAAGAAATGATTGGCATTTCTATGATGAATCCTTAGCGGAACTGATATCCGCCGCGGATAATAGCTTCCTTGAGAAGCCGGCGTCCCCGGTGGATTCGCGACCGAACGGTACCAATGGTGGTGTTCTGATGATCGGCGATCTCGTAGTAGCTCAGACCTTCAAGGTCGCACATCCGCAGAGCGGTGCTGTAAACATCCGGTAGCTGGGCGAGTGCCTTTGCAAGCTGCTCTTTGTACTCTTCTCGCAATAGCTCTTCGTCAGGAGTGATTCGATCATCGGCGACCTGAAACTCCAGGGAGTCTCGATCATGAGGCGTAATCAAAGCGTTTAGCGACTCAGCTTTGCGAACTGGGTTCTCGCGTCGGCGCGAGTCAAGATAGGCTCGCTGCATGATTCGGAGGAGCCAGTTGAGAAAGGAACGATCTGGAGCGTAGGAGTCAAATCCTCGCCAGGCCTTAACGTAAGTCTCTTGGACGAGGTCCTCAGCATCGCTTGCGTTGCGTGTGAGCTGAATCGCCATCGAGTATGCCCTCCTTCGGGTTTCGCCCATCATCGCCTGGAATTTTTCCGCGTCGATCGGATTCTGACCTGTGGATTCTTGGATTTGATTCATCTTCCTCTATGTCCTTTCCATGTTATATCACAATAGAATGATATGAAGATGATGTTTTTGATTTTTTAATGAACTTGCACAGATTTTTTTTTTATTGTATGATCGTTGCAGATGCGATTCGTACTGCTCACAAAGGAAGAGGAAATAGTCGCTGAAGCGCGAGAAGGCTTCCATCCGAGCGATACATTTGAGCACTACGCCTCTTGGGAGGAGGCGTTGGAGAAAGTCGCGGGGGCTGATCTGTTCTTTGTCGATCTGCTCGCAACGCTTGAGGAACCGCACAAAATAGCGGGCTACGAGAAGTTTGCGATGGCGAAGATGGAACATCCAACAGCCGCAGGCGTTCCGCTGGTTCTTATATCACCGCCGGATGATTACGACCTTGACTTTATGGCTGGTTGGCCGGATTTTGTGTTCGCTAATGTGCGACGGCCGATTACTTACAAGATTTTCCGCCGGGCTTCGACCTGGGTCTAATTTGACTTCGGGTGAGCGTTCGCTACCGTCTCTTTCAGCCGCTCGATGCTGACGTGGGTGTAAATCTGCGTCGTCGCCAGACTCTCGTGTCCGAGTAGTTGCTGGACAGTTTTGAGATCAGCACCGCCATCCAACAAGTGCGTTGCAAACGAGTGGCGCAAGGTGTGGGGGGACGTTTCGGGTGGCAGGCCGGCAGCGATTGCCCATCGCTTAACGATGTTCTGCACGGTTCTTGTGGTGAGGGCAAGACCTTTTTCGTTGGTGAAGAGGGCTTCGCCAGCTACTCTTGGGCCCCGGATGTAGTCGTCCAGGGCGGCGGCGGCGGTTGAACCATAGAAGACGACCCGCTCCTTGTTTCCCTTTCCGATTACTCGCAGTGATCGCTCGGATAGGGAGATGTCGGCAAGGCGGATCGAGACCACCTCAGCGGCACGAAGTCCTGCCGAGTAGAGGAGTTCTAAGAGTGCCCGGTCACGTTCTGGTGTCCGACCCACCGACGCTTGATCGAGGAGCTCACCCGCTTGGGGCTGGTTCAGGCTCTTCGGAAGCTTCTTGCGCTTGTAGGGGGCTTCGAGCGGCTCGGTAGGGTCTGAGTCGAGGGCACCAACGGTTCGAAGGTAGCCTGCGAACGCTCGAAGGGTTGAGAGCTTACGAGCTCGGGAGACGGGCTGACCTCCGTGTTTCCTGAGAAAGAGGCGAAGGGTGGAAGTGTCGAAGGCGGCCGCTTCTTCGACAAAACCCAGATATTGCTTCAGGTCGGACCCGTAGGATCGGACGGTGGCGGGTGAGCGCCGGGCAGAAAGGTGAACTAGAAACCCTTCAATGTGCTCAGCCAGCGAGCCGGTCATGAGGCATTAACCCTTGGTCATGATCAGCGAGACATTGTGTCCGCCAAATCCGAAGGAGTTGTTGAGAACGTAGTTGAGCTCGCGCTTTTGGGCAACGTTGGGAACGTGGTTGATCCCCAAATCAGTGTCCTGATTCTCAAGGTTGATGGTCGGTGGCATGATTCCATCGCGCATTGCCAAGATGCAGATCAGCGACTCAATCGCGCCAGCTGCGCCCAATGTGTGGCCGTGCATCGACTTCGTTGAACTGACTGCAAGCTTGTAGGCGTGCTCACCAAAAACTTTCTTCACTGCCTCAATCTCCATTGGGTCGCCAACTGGAGTGGAAGTTCCGTGGGCATTAATGTAGTCAATTGCCGTCGGTTCGATTCCGGCTTTTCGCAGCGCCATGTTCATCGACTTCGCCGCGCCACGCCCTTCCGGGTGAGGCGAGGTGATGTGATAAGCGTCCGCCGAGAAGCCGTATCCGACGATTTCGCAGTAGATTTTTGCGCCACGCGCTAATGCGTGGTCTCGGTCTTCCAGGACAAGTGTTCCGGCGCCCTCACCCATCACGAAGCCATCACGATCCCTGTCGAACGGCCTGGAGGCCCTTGTTGGCTCATCGTTACGGCTGGTCATTGCACGGCATGCGCAGAACCCAGCGACGCCAATCGGGTTTACAGGGGCTTCGCTTCCGCCTGCGATCATCATTCGGGCGTCGCCGCGCTTAATGATCTCGTAGGCATCACCGATTGCGTTTGCACCGGTTGAGCAGGCAGAAACGATTGCATGGTTTGGCCCGCGTAGATCGTTCATGATCGAAACGAGACCGCTCGCCATGTCGGCGATCATGTAGGGCACAAAGAACGGTGAAACTCGGTCGGGCTTCAGGTCGTGGATGAATTTCGTCTGCTCGTACATCGACTTCAGACCGCCGATTCCCGAGCCGATCAACACGCCAAACTCGTCCTTCAGTTCATCGGTGAGGGTGACGTTAGCATCCTGAAGCGCCATTGTCGCGGCTGCAATTGCATACAGCAAAAAGGGATCCATGCGACGGGCGTCTTTTTTGTCGACCCAGTCGCTCGGTTCAAAATCAGGAATTTCTCCCGCGATTTGGCAGGAGTAGAGCTCAAGGTTCTCCATCTGCTGAATCCGGCGGATACCAGACTCACCAGCAATGACCTTGGGCCAAAAGACATCGACACCGGTGCCGAGCGGAGTAACCGCTCCAACTCCGGTGACGACGACGCGCCCGGATGGTTCGGGCAAGACGCTCATTAGCCGGCGACTTTCTTCGAGATGTAATCGACTGCGTTTCCGACAGTCTTGATCTCGCCGACTTCTTCGTCCGGAATCTCAATCCCGAACTCGTCCTCGAAAGCCATGACCAACTCAACGACGTCCAGTGAATCTGCACCCAGATCCTCGGTGAAGCTAGCTTCAGTGACGACTTCTTCGGCCTTCACGTCGAGTTCTTCGACGGTGACCTTCTTGACTCTTTCAAAAATGTCTGTAGACATAATCAATCAGAACAATACCCGTTCTGCCCTTATCTATCTTACGCTTGGAGGTATGAAATAGGTGCGTTTCGACCACGAAGATTAATCAAGAGCGGCTTGCAAACAACCGCTGCCGACCTATCACTCCTCCACACCCATGCGCGACGAAGAGAAGAACTACGCCCTGTATCAGAAGGGTTTAGAGGCACTGGAACGGGGAAGTTACGAGCGGGTTCTCAAAATCTCAGAAAAACTGCACGTTGCTCGGTACTCAGGAGCTTTTGAACTTGAAGCTCGTGCCCGCTATGAAATGGGTGATCCCCAAGAGGCGACGCGCATTTTAGAGATGGGACTACGGAAAACTCCCGGCGTTTACATCCTAGCCTCTTACTTGGGTGAGTACCAATCGAACCAGGGTCATTACCAACTGGCAATCGAAGCATTCGACAAAGCTCGAGACGGGGACCAAGACACGGACTCATATGCGGATCTCAATATCGGAGTCTGCTACGCAAGGATGGAAATGTACGACCGCGCTGCCGAGTACTACCGAAAAGTTCGATTCTCCGAGGGATACCACGGCTGGCTTTTCTATTGGACCTGTAAAGCAAAACTCGAATGGAGTCTAGGAAATCACGACCAATTCCTCAGAGACTGCGAAGAAGGCATTGCCCTCGCCAACCGTGAACATCGGCAGAACATCAAAAAGCAAGCGGCCTGGATCTACGCCTACCGAGCTGAATACTACTTTGGAGAAGGAAAGCGCGCACCGGCCGAAGCGGACCTGAAAGCCGCTAAGTTACTTGACTCACATCTGGAGCAAGTGCTCTACGTCCACCGCTTGCTCTACGGTCGTCGGCTTGCAAAGGCAACTTCACATTACGTTGTTTTGAAAGGGACAGCGGCTGGCCTGCGGGGAATGCCGAAGAAAATTGGAATGATTGCCTGGTTCTACATCATCGCCGAGAGTGAGATTGACCTTGTTCGGTTAGCCCAGCAGCATGCCGAAGAGTGGCAAACATGGGAGGAAGTTGTCGAGATCAGAAGCACGAAGGAGTTCCAGGATGTCTATGAAGGTGTCACTAGGATGCAAGTGGGCGGAGGTCTTGCACACCAATTTGGGTTGTTTCACAGACTCAGAGCTCGACTCTCCGGGATCGAGTATTGGAAACACGATTGAGTTTCAGCAGCCTCTTGATACTTTCCCGACGTGACCAGGGTTTTGCGCTCCTCTGAGATTTGAGATTTGGGGACAATCCTTTGACGGATTCGTAAAACGCGGTGCTGGTCGCAAACCCGGGCTAGCCCTCCAAACAGCAAAGCCATAGCGAAGACTAAGATCGAGATCTGATGGAGCATACGGAGTATGAGTCCTCTTGTTTTGGCAAAGAATCTGAACGTGCTGTTTCACCCGAGACCTTTGGCGAAAGCTCAGATTGTGGTATCGACTTCACTCATAATCGAATAGGAGTATGAGCGTAAAATCGTTTTTTGCCGGCGTTTCTGCGGCTCTTTCCTTGATGATCATGATGCAGTCCAACACCAGGCCGAATCTCCCGGTGGTCTACTTCGAGGTGCCGGTCGTGGATATGAATCGAGCCACTAAGTTTTATGAGGCCGTATTCGGATATGACTTTGAGATGGCAACGATCGATGGAAATGAGATGGCGCTCTTTCCAGCGGACCCTTCGGCCAGCGGCGCTTCCGGGGCACTTGCAAAGGGTGAGAGCTACAAGCCGTCACTAAACGGAGCTCGGTTGTACTTCTACACGGCAGACATTGTGGATACGATGGAACGAGCCAAGGCAGCAGGTGGAAAGGAGTTGTATCCGATCACGGATGTTGGAGAGTTTGGGAAGGTGGCGGAGTTTCGTGATTCAGAGGGGAACCGGATAGCCCTGAGCCAGCCACCGAAGGCCGAATGAATCGCCTGAGGAACGAGCGACTCCGTCGCTGACGAACTAAACCCTCGAAAGGATGCACATTTCGCAATTTTTCTTTGAGGTACACTCTCTGATTCAGAAATGGCAAATAAGAAGTCGAGTAAGAAGGACATCCGCCGCATTGCGAAGCGGACCGCAGTTAACACCAGCGTCAAGAGCGCTTTGAAGACCTACATCAAGAAGAGCCGCAAGGCAACTGCTTCGGGTGAACCGGCCGAAGTCAGCTCCAACTTGGTCACCGCAGTGAAGGCTCTTGATAAAGCCGCGCAGAACGGTCAGATTCACCCAAACCAGGCTGCTCGACGAAAGTCGCGCATCGCAAAGAAAGCCGCCGCTGCTCTCAAAGCCGCCGGTAAGTAAGTCCACTCGGAAGCCATTTCCGAACCCAAAACCCCTCAACATCCTTGAGGGGTTTTCTTTGTGTCTTGACCTTGTGAAGAAGTGATTAAATCTTTAGAGCAATAATCTGCGGTTAACTTTGCGGGGTGAAAATGCCGTCATGCCATTGATTCGCAGAGCATTCACCCTCATCGAACTTTTGGTGGTCATTGCGATCATCGCAATTCTAGCCGCCATCCTCTTCCCAGTTTTTGCCCAAGCGAAAGCCGCAGCCTACAAGACGTCCTGCGTTTCGAACAACAAGAACCTTGGCGTTTCGTTCCTTCTATACGGAACTGACTTTGACGACATTCTCCCAAGTCCTGGTGGAGGAACACGAATTGTCGATCCTCCGAACGGTCGCGTTATGACAGGCTGGAACCAGACGAATGCCGACGGAAGCGGTGGCGGAATCTGGCCTTACGTCAAGAGCCGCAGCGCGACCAGCGCAAAAGGCAACATTTATTCCTGCCCAGAAGCCACCGACTATACCGGAGTCATTCCTCCGAACACGCCGATCTGGGAGGACTTCCAGCGCAACTACATCATGAACGACTACCTACGAGGCTCCCACCCAGGAACCTTTGTCACTAACGTTCTTTCGACAACTCCCCAACAACCCGTCAGCTTCGCGAGCGGAATTTCGACGACGCAAGTTCCCGAAGTCGCGAGCGTGATCTTGTTGTATGAAGGTTCACAGCGGACCGATGGCGGCACCAACCGCAACGGAGCACCTTATCACCGACGAACGGCGGGAATTAGCTCACGGCCTGCCTTCACCATCGGCTTCCCGGTTGGTTTCCACAGCGGACGACGCATGTCGAACTTCTTGTACCTTGACGGTCACGTCAAGACGATCGCTCCTGGTACCACCTGGACGGCGGATACGAACGACGAGATGCAGACGATCAACCCGTTCACTTGGACCAACGCCTGCGTTCCCAACGTCGAGTCGATCAACTGCGGATCAGGCCGGGTGGATCAGTGGAATCCGCAGATCGGTAGCGTTGTCTACCCATGATTGTAGTATCCCTCGCAATTCTCGCCTCTGCAGCTCAGACTGAGTTTGCAGAGGTGAAGACGGTTAGACGTTACAACGCTCCGGAGGCGCGTCAGGCGGTGGCGGTCGATGCGCAACATTTCTACGCGATTACAAACGCAAAGATTGGGAAGTACCTGAAATCGACCGGAGAACGCGTTGCGGGGTGGGAGGATAAAACCGGAACGATCACTCACCTAAACTCAGGTGTGGTTGTCGGAAAGAAGCTGTACTGTTGTGGCTCGAACTATCCAGAGATTCCGATGGTCGGCGAAGTCGAAATCTTTGACACGGAATCGTTGAAGCACGTTGGCACCCATAGTTTTGGTCTTGATGCTGGCTCGGCCACTTGGATCGACTGGCGGAGCAACGCTTGGTGGGTGGTCTTTGGTCATTACAACGGTAAAGGAGGCGAGCCAGGAAAGAAGAACGATCAGACGGTTCTGGTCAAGTATGATCGCGAATTCCGAAAACTTGAGAGCTGGGTTTTTCCAAGGACGGTGATTGATCGATGGGACGGGATGACCTCTTCGGGAGGGTACTGGACCTCGCGAGGAACCCTCATGACTTCGGGGCATCATACGCCGGAACTCTACGAGCTTCGACTTCCATCTGCGGGATCGGTTTTGCAACTCGTGAGGATTCTTAAATCGGAATGTGAAGGACAAGGGATCTCGGCAGATCCTAAGGATCCTTCAGCCGTCTGGGGCATCCAGCGAAAGACGGGCGAGGTTTTGGTCGGCAAGCTTCCGTAGGTAATCTGTTGCCAGATGGCAAGGATCCGAAGCAACATCCGGAGGTCAAAGTCGAGCTTTCCTTGGCTTTGGCTACTTGCTTTGCTGGGTTCGATTTATTTGTTTTGGATCTTTCCACGCCAGCGACCAGCGTCAGCTCCGACGCTCACGGATGTCGTGGTCAAGGCACCCAACTAAACCGGAGTCATCTCGTTCCAGTTCTCGCCCACTTTGGCGTCAACCTCAACCGGAACCTTGAGGGGTAGCGATGTCTCCATGAGGTTTCTAATCGGCTCTAGCACGCCGCTATCGCCGTCCTTGAGCTCGAAGACGAGTTCGTCGTGGACGTTGAGGAGCATCTTGGTTTCTGAGCCGGCGAGCTGCTTGCGGACGGTCATCATCGCAAGCTTGATCATATCGGCGGCAGTACCCTGAATCGGGGCGTTCATGGCTTGTCGTTCGGCTGAGTTTCGATCGTTGAACCTGGATGAGTGGATGTCGGGAAAGTAGCGGCGGCGTCCGGTGAGCGTGGTTGTGAACCCTTTGGACCGGGCATCGACAACGACGTCCTGGGTGAACCCCTTGACGGTTGGGAATCTCTCGTTATACAGATTGATGAGTTCTTTTGCTTCGGCCCGGCTGAAGCCGCCGCCAAGCTGGTTGGCAAGTCCGAAATCGGTGACGCCGTAGAGTACGGCGTAGTTAAGGAGCTTTGCGTATCTTCTCTGATCTTTCGTCGGCTCCTCAGTTCGGAACATGATTCGGGCAGTCGCGCTGTGAACGTCTTCCCTTTTCTCAAATGCGGAAACAAGAGCGGGTTCGCCGCACATGTGGGCGAGGACGCGGAGTTCGATTTGGGAGTAGTCGAATGAGGCGAGGGAGTAGCCCTCGGCGGCGATGAACGCCTTGCGGATTGAGCGACCAAGCTCGGTTCTGATCGGGATGTTTTGGAGGTTGGGGTCGTTCGATGAGAGGCGTCCGGTGGTGGCGGTTGTTTGGGAGTAGGTGGTGTGGATCCGTCCATCGGCGCCAATTTGGGTTTGGAGGGCGTCGGCGTAAGTCGATTTGAGTTTCGTGAGTTCGCGCCAGGTAAGGACTTCACCGGCGATCTCGTAAGTCGGGGCAAGTTGCTGGAGTATTTCGGCACCCGTGGCGTATCCGGTCTTGGTTTTAGTCGCACCCGGGATTTGCATTTTATCGAAGAGAATTTCGCCCAGCTGCTTTGGTGAGCCAATCGTGAACTCTTGTCCGGCGAGTTCGTAGACCCTCTTCGTGGATCCTTCGATGGCGATAGCGAGCTCCTTGGAGAATTCGTGAAGTTGGCTTTTGGATGTTCGGATTCCGAGAACTTCCATCTCTGCAAGGATGGGCGTGAGGGGTAGTTCAATGGTCTGGAGGACCGACGTTTGCCCCTCTTTTTCGAGGCGATCAAGCATTGCCTTTTGCAGGTGAAGCAACGATGCCGCGGTTTCCTCAGGGGTTGACGGAACCACGAGATCTGTATAACCCTGAACAAGATCGCCTAGGACATATCCGGCGCGACCGGATTGGAGAACGTACCCAGCGAGAAGGGCGTCGAAGCCGACGGCTTGGTCAAATTTCTTGGCTGCTTTGTAGAGGGGTTTGGCATCATGGACAATCGCCTGGGAGGGAAATGTCGAGAGCAGGCGGAGTCCGTCTTCTCGCGAGCAAGTAAGGACTTCGTGGCCGACGGCGACGTATGCTCGCTCGGCCTCGGTATCAAATAGGTCGTCGGTCTGCAGGGCGGCAAAGTGCAGGCCAAAGGGCTGGCTGTTCACCGTGCTTTTGAGCATGATGAACGAGCCAACTTCACGGGTGGCGAACTCGAGCTTTTGCTGAACAACCTCAACAACTGGCTCCGATGTTGACGCACCTTCGACGTAAGGACCCAGCACCCGCTGAATGTTCTTGGCATGTGAGCGCATCTCAAAGCGTTCAAGAAATTCCTTTCCAGCGGCAAACTCGGCCTGAGTCAACACGAACGGTTCGAAATCGTAAGACACCTCGCAATCACGCTTGATCGTTGCCAACCATTTGCTGAGCTTCATCGAATCCACAGCAGGCTCGATCTTTTTCTTGTACTTCTCGGGGACCTCGTCCCAGCGTTCAAGAATCGCCTCGATCGTTCCAAAAGTGGAAATCAGCTCAGCAGCGCCTTTGTCGCCAATCCCTGGGACGCCGGGAATGTTGTCGCTCGGGTCGCCCTTTATGGCTTTAAAGTCCACGACTTGGGCGGGAGTCACTCCCCATCGCTCGAAGACTTCCGCCGCCGTATAGGTCATCGTCTCGGACATTCCAGTCTTGGGTGTCAACACGCTTACCCAATCGTCAACCAACTGGAGTGTGTCCATGTCGCCCGTCACAATCGTTGTCTTATAGCCATTCTGTTCCGCCTTTAACGATAGAGTTCCGATGATGTCATCAGCTTCAAAGCCGATGAGTTCAAGCTGAGGAATTCCCAAAGCGGTCAGAAGGTTGCGAGATTCGTCGAGCTGGACGATCAGCTCGGGAGCGGTCTCTTTGCGAGTTCCTTTGTAGTCGGCAAACTCGGTGTGTCGGAAGGTCTTCCCGGGCGCGTCGAGAGCGACGACGATCGCGTTGGGGCGGATGATCTCCAGGATTTGGAAGAGCATCGAGGTGAAGCCATGAAGCGCGTTGGTCGGACGTCCATCGCTCGTGGAGAGGTACCGCGTGGCGTAGAACGCCCTGAACAGAAGGGCGTAGCCATCAATAATCACCAGTCGCTTTTCCGACATGGCAAGAGTTTAACTCCCAAATCGAGTCGTTAGGTACAAATCCGCCACTGTACCGCTGGTACACTTGATCCACGGTGATTCGGCATGGAAGCTGACCCGTTCTGGTAACTGGAACGATGGTGTACAGACCACTTCGGTACGAGCAGATCATGCAGGCCGCTGATGCCTATGAAGTCCGTGCGCGTCGCATGTTTGGCGGCATGGGTGTTTACACTAGTGAGCGCATGTTTGCGTTCCTCATGGAAAACGACGTTGCCTTCAAGCTTAATCCTTCCGATTACGAAGAAGCCATGAGCATTGACGGGGCCTCCGTCATGGTGCCGGAACCTGGAGCAGATCCTCTCCGAGAATATGTTCGCTTCCCAAAAGCAATTCTTGACGACACCGTTGAGTTTATGAAGTGGTTGGATCGCAGTGCCGAATATGTTCGGAACCGCGCCGCACGTACCGCGTAAACTAGTCAAGACTTCATGTTCAAACTTCTTCTTGCGGGTGCCTTGTGCTTTTCCACGGTCGTACCGCAAGAACCAGTCGTGGTGAGTCCCGCTCCTCGGATTCTCATGATCCCACTTGATGGTCGACCTGCTGCCGGGCAGTTTGCCAAGATGATTGGAGCGATGGCGGGTTACGAAGTCGTTTTGCCTCCGCAAAACTTGCTGGGAAGGTTCACGGAAGAGGCTCAAGTTGACCAGATTTTTGAGTGGTTAGAAAGCCAGGATCTGACGAATGTCAAAGCTTTAATCGCCAGCGCAGACATGGTGGCCTACGGTGGGTTGATTCAATCCCGGGTGATAAGCGTTGATTCTTCAACGGCGATTCAGCGGTTACGCCGGCTGATCACATTTCGTGCAAAGCAAGAGTCGAATATGAAGTTTTACATGTTCGCCTCAAACATGCGGCTCACTCCGACTGCAACCACCAAGGCGGCTCCCTACCGGATGAACCTTGCAAAGTACGAAGAAATCAAAGATAAGTTCGAGCGCACGGGCGACAAGAGTCTTTTGAGCAAGCTCAAGAACCTGAAGGCGATGGTCCCCCAGGAGGAGATTCAGCGCTATGAGAACACTCGGATGCGAAACTTTGAGGTCATCCGGACCCTCATGAAGATGACGAAGACGGGACCCGTTGACTACTTGATCATTGGCCAGGATGACGCCAAACCAGACGGACCACAGATTCAGGAAAATGCTAAGTTGCGCGAGTTTGCGAAATACATTGAGCTCGACGATAAAGCGTATTTTTGCGAAGGCATTGACCAGCACGGCAACATCCTTGTCTCACGGGCAATTCTGTCGGATTTGAATTTCAAACCGAAAGTGAGAATTGTTTACAGCGATGGTGATGGCAAGAAGGCATACGCCCTCTACGAGTCCAAGCCGATCGAGGAAAGCCTTGCTGACCAGCTTTTCGCTTCTGGGGCAGTTCATGTCAAGACCGGTGAAGAGTTTGACTACACGCTTTACGTCAACACGCCGAGGCGGCGTCGAAACACGTTTCAGGCGTTTATGAGGAATCTGAAGGACGAGATTGATCAGGGATTCCCGGTTGCGGTTGCAGATATCAATTTCGGAGTTGATGGCACTTCGGATGAAGAGCTTTTTGCTGGTTTGAGTGAGGAAAGAAGAGCGCATAAATTGCTCGCTTTCGCGGGATGGAATACAGCCGGGAACACGATCGGCACCGCGATTCCAGCGGCGAACGTGTTTCTGAGCGGGCGCGCATTGGAGACCGACGCGTTGCCTCGAGAAGTTGCTCAGCGGGAGTTTTTGCTTCACCGGATGATCGACGACTACGCCTACCACCAGTACACAAGACCCGCGGCGTACAAGCTGATCGACAAGTACCAGAATCAACGGGATGAGGTGTATGGAGACACGTTTGACCGGGTGAACCAATTTGTCGAGGAAGATCTGAAGAAGTATGCAAGGCAGCTCTTTGATTTGCAGTTTGAAGGAAAGACCTTCTTTGCAAGCAACAAGGAGTACCGTATTTCTGGGATGGACTCCCTCAACGTTTACTTGCCCTGGCCGAGGGCTTACGAGGCGGCAATTGACTTCAAGTTTCAGGTCGAACCCGCAGGGACCCAGCGATGATCGGGCGATTAGTCGGATCGGTTGTTGAAGTTGAAGGGAGCATGGTTTTGCTTGATGTCCAGGGTGTGGGTTATGAAGTCACCGTTCCCGATTCTTGTCTTCCAAAACTGTTGCCCGGCACATCTACCTCGCTTTACACTCGGCAGATTTTTCGTGAAGATGGGGTTTCGCTTTGCGGGTTTTTAGAGAGGAAAGATCGGCGGGTTTTTGACTTGTTACTGGACGTCAAAGGGTGCGGGCCGAAGGTGGCTCAGGCTCTCGTTGGGCAGGTTGGTACCGACGATGTTTTGGACGCGATCTACATCAATGAGCCCAAAACGCTAGCCCGAGCAACCGGAGTTGGGCAACGGCTTGCGGAACGGATTATCTTGGAATTGAAGCCGAAGATTGACCAATTCAAGGTCGTCATCTCGGGAACGTCTGGCTCATCACCAGCTATCTCTGCAGATGCAGAACTCGTGGAGGCTCTGATCGCACTTGGTTACCGGCGACCAGATGCCGAAAGTGCTGCTCTGAAGACTTCACCCAGTGAAAATACTGAAACAAGGCTGAAAGCGGCGCTCAAAGTCCTAAGCCGCTAACGATAATGGTATTTCTCGTGTATATTGAATTCGATTGACCTCGGTCGACACCTGTCCTCATTCTCCCTTTTCGCAGGTTCTCCCTTATGAAAAACCAACGCAATGCAGCGTTTACGCTCATCGAACTTCTTGTCGTCATCGCAATTATCGCGATCCTCGCCGCCATCCTCTTCCCAGTCTTTGCTCAGGCAAAACTCGCGGCGAAGAAAGCAGCAGCGATCTCCCAAACCAAGCAAGCGGCAACCGCTATGATCCTCTATACTGCAGATTCAGATGATCAGGGTCCTTGCGGAACGGTGCCCGACCTATCTTCTGTCGGTGTTCAGCGGTACAAGCCCAATGTCTTCACGATGATGAGCCCAGCGGGCTGGTTTGTGAATCCAGTCATCGAAGACGAGCACGCGCTCATCTGGCACAACACAACTGAGCCTTATCGCAAGAACTTTGAGATGCTGAATCTCCCTGGCACCCGAGCAGTAGGAGTCACTGGCTGGCCAGCCGGCGTGCAGCGAAGAGCTCCTCAAGGCTCTAACCTGACCTTCAACGGACATCTGCAGTACTACTCGATGACCGCAATTGAAGCTCCAAGCATCAACCCAATGCTTTGGCAAGGATTTGGCAATATCACGCGGACTGGAGCGGCCTCAACAAACCCTCGCTTGAACTGCGCTGGCACCGGTCCCTGCATGTTCAATCCTGGTGGACCTCCACAAGGAGACATGGCAGCTAACGCTCGTGGAGACGTCTTCAACATCCTGTTCACGGGAGAGACAAGTTACTACGTTTATGGGCAAACGATTATCTTCGTTGCAACTGACTCCTCCACGCGAGTGATCAAGCCTGGCAACGGCAACCGAGCCGCAGGCAATGCACGCCTGAATACGGTCTGGCCCATTCAGTTCCTCCAGCCTGATGGCTCGGTACGCCCAGCGGATAACTTCATTCGCGGTGGCTTTGCCGGATCTTCACTTCATGTTGGCGGTTTCATGCCCAACAACACCTACGCGAACTAATGAAGAATCTGATCATTCTAACTGTCGTCTCAGCCCTTGGTTTGGTTGGCTGTGGATCTTCTGAACAAGTGTCAGCTGAACCAGCGATTCCGCCGACGCAAGCGGCTCCAGCTGGTGAAGCAGCTCCTTCATCAATTGCAACTCCACCTCCCGCATCAGCGGGGGGATTACCTCCCGAGAATGCTTCGGGGAGTGCAATCAAGGCGAACGAACTAGGTCCTCAGTAGAGTATCTAGCTCGCTACGTGAATTACGGGTCGAAGGTTGGGATCAGCCTCGACCCGTCTTAGTATCTCCCTGGTAAGCGGAGCGATATCGCCTTCCCCAGAGAAGAGGAATTTGAGCAGGTAGGCACCAGGGCCTCGCTCGCCCCAGTTGAAGTAGGCGTGGGCACGCTTTCCGGTGAGCTTCCCGATGTGAAGCAGAAGCGCCGCGAGTGAGTTGGGAACGGCGACGCCGGTCGCCCGCAGTACGCGGTGCCCATCAACCTCATAGCCACGAACCTTGACGTTTCCTTCGAAGTTCGAAGCATCTCGGACAGCGATTTCCAAGAACAGAATTGGCTCGTTTTCGGGGATGTCATGGTCACGGCGAGTCTCGGCGATCTTTTGCTCATACTCCGCTTGATCTCGTCCATCTGGTCGGTTCGGTATGAGTCGGATCTGACCGCCGGCCTGGGCTGCTTCTTGAACGAACTGAATCGCCCGGAGGTCGAGATCAACTCCTTTGACTCGTAGTTCGAGCGTTCTCCAGATTCGCGAGATAAATGACACGAACATGATTCCGCCGATGAAGACGAGCGCAATCTTGAGCCCTTCTGGCTTTTCTTTAATGTTCACAATCGTTGTAAAAACAAAGATTGCGGAGATAACCCCAAACGACCAACGGGCGAACCGTTTTCGCTTTTTCGTCGCGATCGTGGCAGCGATTGCAGCTGAGGTCATGAGCACCAGAACACCCGTGGCGTAAGCCCCGCCTTGCTCCGAAACAGAAGCCTTGAAGTAAACCGTGACGGCAAAGCACATCGCGGTGAAGATCAGCACAAGGGGACGCGATGCCTTTGTCCACTCTGGCGCCATACCAAACTTCGGTAGATACTTGGGGACAAGGTTAAGCAGCCCCGCCATCGCCGAAGCTCCGGCAAACCAGAGAATCAAGATTGTGCTGAGGTCATAGAATATGCCGAATGTTTTTCCGACCTTCTCGTAAGCAAGATAAGCGAGCGCCCGCTCGTATGCCGCGCCACCTTTGACGTATTCATGAGCAGGAATCAGAGTTGTGGTGATGATGGAAGAAGAGATCAGTGCAACGCTCATGATGAGCGCAGCTGAAAGAAGTAACTTCTTGGTGTTTTTGATGCGACCGGCGGGATGCTCTGAGGAATCTCCTTTTGAGCCTTTCACCAAGGTCATCACTGAGACTCCAGTCTCAAATCCAGAGAGACCCAGGGCTAGTTTAGGAAACAGTAACGATGCCAAGAGGAAAATCTTTAGCGGACTACCATTGCCTGTTTTCGGGGTCGAGATGTTGGTTTGCCACTTCGCAAGAACCTCAGGATGGGTAAAGACCTCGACGAGACCCGTACCGATGACCACGATGTTCATCCCAAGATAGAAGATAACAAGTGCAACGGCGATAATGACGGCCTCTTTGAATCCTTTTAAGAAGACAGCTGAGAGGGAGAGGATCAGAATCGACGTGACGAGCACCTCTTTTCCTTCAAGGTGAAGGTGAAGTGTGTCTTTAACGAACTGGTTTTCGATGACGTGAACGGCGGCGTCAGCTGCCGAAAGCGTAATCGTGATGATCCAAGCGGTTGCGGCAAATCCGAGCAGTACGAGAACGAACAACTTCCCTTGCCACCAGGACAGGAGTCGTTGGAGCATCGAAATCGATCCTTCGCCATGAGGACTATCCTTGGCTACTTTTGCATAAACGGGATAGGCGCCAAAGAGTGTTAGGATGACGAGGATGATTGTGGCAAACGGGCTTAGATAACCCGCCTCTTTGAATGCAATAAACGGCTGATAGCCGAGTGTTGAGAAGTAGTCGACACCCGTCAGGCACATGACTTGCCACCAGGGGTGGGTCTTGTGTTTATGCTCCTTGGTGCTTTCTGGTTCAAGCGGCCCTTCCGGGTCCGGCACGTGCCCTTCAAGCAGCCACTTCACGAGGGGCGAACGTTTCGTATTAGTCAGCTTTGATGGGAGCTTAATTTCCATATTCGGCCTGCGCCAGTGTCGGCTTTGACTCCTTTAGGATAGCTCATAAAAACCGCCCGAGGACGGGTGATCAATGACGCCGACCGCGTCGTCAATTGTTCGGAAATCTATAACAAACTGGGTTCTTTTTAGAGAGAAAACTCCATCTAGGGAATGGCCTCCGCCACAGGGTGAACTTCTATTCTACAAAAAACATGCTGGCGCTCCCACTTTGGCACCGCGAACATGCGCGGCACATGCTTAAGTGAACTGGCTTTCGGTGATTGTCGAGCGACGCAATCAGTAGTTGACGGAGATATGCAAACGCCCTCTCACTTGCCCCGATACCCATGCTGGATCAGGCGCGCCCGTAACCGGTTATTGTGAGACAACGGAGTCCGTTCGAGGCGTTTGCAGGTTTGATCCAGCTGAAGCGTAGCTAAAAACCTCAGCTGAGTCACCTTTTCGTCCGAAGACTTGGAAACCAAATCGAGTACTCGAGTTCTCTTGACCAATCGGTCAATAAATGTCGCGTTGCGACGGAAAGATTTACGCATGAAGGGCTCCTTGTGCGCTGTGTGTACCGGAGGTTATCTGCCAGGTTAGAGCCGAATGAAACTCTTCCTATTCTAGTTAGGACGCACCCCAGGTTGTTGCCAACAATTGGTTCCCCCGCATGGATGTACTCACCGAACACGACATCTTTGTTACAGTATCCTTGTGGTCATGGCTGAGCAAAGCATGGGCACAAAAGAAATGGAAGAGGTTCGTCATGGGATCATTGCCGGAGCAAAGCTCAGTGCGCCCTACCTCATTATGAACACGCTCGCGACGATCGTCGCTTGCTACGGGTTGCTATCAGACAGCACAGCGGTTGTGATCGGAGCAATGATTATCGCGATGTTGTTAGGTCCAATTATGGGACTGGCACTGGCGATGGTGGATGGAGATCTTCAGTTGCTAAGAACAGCAATCATCGCCGAGACGATCGGGGCGCTGATGGTCGTTGCAATCGGCATGATCTTGGGCAAGATACACTCGGGCATCTACCTGACTCCAGAGATTTTGGTTCGTACGAGGCCGAACTTGCTAGATTTATTCATCGCCCTTGCGGGCGGAGCAGCGGGAGCTTATGCAACCGTCTCGCCGCGGGTAGCGATTGGTCTGGTCGGAGTTGCGATTTCGACTGCATTGGTTCCTCCGTTGGCGAGCTGCGGAATTTGCATTTCCCGAGGAGCCTACGGTCAGGCAGGTGGCGCTTTTATCTTGTTTGCCACGAACTTGGTTGCCATTCAAGTCGCATCATCAGTCGTGCTCTACGCATTTGGCTATCACAAGGTGAGCCAACGAGATGCGTCGGACAAAAACTACGTTTTCCGAATTGCAGCAGATGCGGCCCTCTTCTTACTGTTGGCTGGATTCTTGTCGGTGCAGTTGTCAGAATCAATCCGCGCTGATTCCACTCGACGCAAGATTCAGGAAACGATCGTGAACGGCTTGCGCGACATTCCTGGTGCGTACCTGACAGAGGTTCAGAATGAGACCCGCGATCCGGCTGAACTGGTCTTCGCGGTCGTTAGAGTGCCCAATTCGATCACTCCAGAACAGACAAAAACAATTCAATCTGCTCTCGAATCTACATTCCGGAGACCGTTCGAACTTCACGTACGATCGCTATTGACGAAAGAGGTAACGACTGCCGGATATCTGTATGAGCTCCCGCCTGAGGAGCGTAGCTCGTTAGATGTCTCGCCGTCGACGGGAATTGATCCACTATTGGCTCCTACGCCAGGGCCCTAGGCTGAGCCCGCTAGGAGTGGAGAGCCATCACAAATGAATCCCGTATCTGTTGAAGCCGCAGGTGCCCTCCTGCTCATCGCGTCCCTAGTTGCTCTTGTAGCAAAGCGCCTGAAGCTGCCCTACACAGTTGGGCTCGTCATCGTAGGATTTGTTTTGGCGGCGAGTGGGGTTGCAGAAGGCATCCAACTCACCAAGGAACTCGTCTTTAGGGCGCTTCTTCCTCCGCTGATCTTTGAAGCGGCATTTTTCCTGCCCTTCGCGGAAATCCGAAGAAATTTGAAGCCAATCCTCGTTTTGGCTTCAGTTGGAGTTCTTTTGTCTGCATTCGTCATTGGTGCGGTCATGTCTGTCGTGGCCGGTTGGCCATTCGCGGTGGCTTTGGTTTTTGGTGCTCTCATTGCCGCAACCGATCCTGTTGCTGTGATTGCAATGTTTAAGGAACAAGGTATTCACGATCGCCTTCGGATCTTGGTGGAAGCTGAGAGTTTGGTTAATGACGGAGTTGCGGCTGTATTGTTCAGCGTTGCGACACTAGTAGCTATGGGAACTCAGCTTTCCGTAGGGGACGCATTCGCGATCCTTTGCCGAGAAGCGTTTGGGGGCGTTCTTGCTGGGGCTTCGGTTTCACTCATTGGGCTATTCCTAGCCGGTAGAACGGATGACCACTTAGTGGAGCTGTCATTTACTGCGATCATCGCCTACGGGTCGTTTTTGCTGGCTGATCACTTCCATGCATCGGGCGTTTTAGCTGTTCTCACCGCAGGATTGATTGTCGGAAATACAGGACACATAGGAGCAATCACCGATCACGGGCGTCAAACAGTTTCCGCATTTTGGGAGTTTGGAGCATTCTTGTCGAACTCTGTCATTTTTCTTCTGATCGGTACGCACGAGTTTTCCTTGATTAACTCGCTGATTGCGGAACGGAAGACGGTTTTCCTGGCCGTTACCGTATCGCTTGCCGCTCGAGCCATGAGTTCCTACGGTCTCTCGGCGGTGTTCAGAAAGTCAAAAGACCGTATCGAGCGCAGCCATCAGCACGTGCTCTTTTGGGGCGGACTTAAGGGCGCTCTCTCTTTGGCACTTGTTCTTGGCTTACCTGAAACTTTCCCGTATAAGCGGCAGTTGATCGCCGCGGCCTTTGGTGTGGTAGCGTTTTCAATCGTAGTCCAAGGCGTCACGATGCCAAAGCTCTTGAGGCAAACAAGCAGTAATCCCGACTCCCAAGAGTAAACTCATTGCCAACTCAATGCCGAACTACGTGACCAGCGTCGGAATGGAGGTTCATGCGGAACTCTCCACGAAAAGCAAGATGTTCTGCCGATGCCAGGTGGCGTTTGGTGGGGAGCCGAACACGCGCACTTGCCCGGTTTGTTTGGCATTACCAGGATCGCTTCCGGTTCCTAATCGCGAGGCGATTGAGATGGTCATCAAGACCGCGCTTGCGCTGAACTGTAAAATCGGCGGCACAAAAGAAGAGAGCATCTTCCACCGGAAGAACTACTTCTACCCAGACATTCCCAAGGGTTACCAAACAACCCAATACGGCGAGGAAAATCCTTTTGGGTATCACGGCTACCTCGAAATTCCAACCCCCGAAGGTGGCACCAAGCGCATCGGCATCCGACGAATTCACCTCGAAGAAGACACTGGGAAGCTGATGCACCTGCCTTCCGGTGGCTCCGGAATCGACTACAACCGCGCAGGAACGCCTTTGATGGAGATCGTCACCGACTTCCCACCAGATATCCATAACGGTGAGGAAGCCAAGGAGTACCTCTCCCAGCTTCGACAAATCCTCATGTATCTCGGAGTCTGCGACGGAAAGATGGAAGAGGGGTCCCTTCGTTGCGAGCCGAACATCTCGATCGCCCCGGAGGGTGCGAAGGAGCTTGGCGTCAAGAGTGAGCTGAAGAATCTGAACTCCTTTCGATCCGTTCAGATGGGAATCGCTTTCGAGAGTCGCCGCCAAGAGGCAGCCATCGAGAACGGCGAGACTTTGCTTCAGGAAACCCGAGGGTGGAACGAGCAAAAGGAAAGCTCCTTTGCAATGCGAATCAAGGAAGCGGAAAACGACTACCGATATTTCCCCTGCCCGGATCTTGTGCCGATGTGGTTCACTTCGGAGTACATCGCTGAGCTCAAGGCAAACCTTCCTGAGCTCCCTCTGGGCAAGTTTCAGCGTTACACGCAGGAGTATGGACTGAGCGCCTACGACGCCAACCTGCTGATATCGGAACGCGAGTGGGCTTATTGGTTTGAAGAAGCCATTGCGAATGGCGGAGATCCGAAGGGGATCTGCAACTGGATGAACTCAGATTTTGCAAAGATGCTCAACGAAGAGGGAATTACCTCTCGGCAGAGCAAAGTGACGCCGGATCACCTGGTTGAGCTCGTCAAGCTGATTGAAGATGGCACTATCAGTGGAAAGATCGCTAAAACGATCTTTGCCAAGGCCTACCAAACTGGCCAGATGCCTCGCCAGCTCGTCGAAGAGAGCGGGGCAACCCAGATCACAGATACTGTCGCGATTCGAGCTCAGGTGCAAGGAGTTCTGGATGCGAACCCAGATGTCGTTGCCAAGTACAAGAGCGGCAACATGGGCGTCAAAGGATTTTTAGTTGGACAAATAATGAAAGCAACACAGGGTCGTGCAAATCCCGGTATCGTCCAACAATTACTTGACGAGCTTTTGAGCTCGTAGGAATATATATGAAAACCGCCGCCATTGTCTCTGCTCTGCTTCTCGCCGGAGCGGCGATTGCCCAAGATCGTGTCGATGAGATTTGGGGCCATGCAACCAACAGGCTTGTTGACCAATTGGATCAATCTTTTGAAGACGGTGACTTTCCGTTTGTCGTCTCGATGTTGCGAGTGAGCTTCGCTGATGAGCCGAAGAATTACGATACTGCGACGAATCTCGGTTGGATGCTTGAGAACGTTCAGGAATGGGGGCAGGCAGAGGATTTCTACAAGCAATTCCGACTCGATAATCCCGGAAACCCCGAGGCCGCCTATCCTCTTGGGTTCTTCTACTACCTGCGCAAGCGTTACACTGATGCCGAAAAAGTGCTCGAGCCGACGGTGAAAGTTGCGGTTCACCCGAACACGTTCCGAGTTCTGGCGAAGTGCTATGAGCGAGAAAAGAAGTACAGCGAGGCAATTCGCATTTGGGAATTGCAAATCAAAAAGTGGCCCGATGATTTGCCTGCGAAAGCGAATATTGAACGGGTTAAGAAGAAGATGTAACTGACAGTCGGAGACGGTCAGCTTTCGGTTCACTTCGAAAGAGCGGATGATGACTGATGGCCGACGACAGAAAGCGATGCTCATCACCGTCCGTCTGCAACCAAAATCCAGCCAGAACCGGCTGGAGCAAGACGGCGAAACCTACAAAGCCTGGGTCTCCGCTCCGCCCCTCGATGGGGCGGCGAATGAAGCGTTGATCAAGCTGGTGGCGAAGCACTTTGGAGTCGCGCCGAGTAAAGTGGAGATTGTGAGAGGGCACACTTCCAGGTTAAAAACGATACGACTGAAAGGCTGATTCATTGGTTGAAAGAAGTTATATGGAGTATGCCGGGAACGATGAGCTTCGAAAGCCTTTGATCGTTCGTTGCGAAGACATCTACGTTTGAAATCGAAGCGCAACTAAGATGAATCGCATCTGGCGGTTTGACTCCGATGCCTCGAAGCTTTGCGAAAACCAAAGCGCACTCTTGGTTAAAGTCAATCACTTTGATTTGCGGTGGCTGAAAGAAGGATTCATACTTACGAAGGAGGTCGACGTCCCCCGCTCGGAGTGGCTTGACAAAAACTTCACCTACCGCGAGGGAGCTGGTCATAAGAGCATCGCCACGTTGTTCGCAATCGGCAACAAAACTCTTCGCCATTTGGGCTGCCGGTGAAATGCCTTCAATCAGGTAGATCAATATGTTTGCGTCCAGGAAGACACTTCTCAATTCCATGCCTCGTTGGATTTAGCGATGTATTCTTCGGCGCTCTCGTTAACGAATAAGTGTCGCGCTGATCCGGACAGGCTCAGGAGGCTGGGTTTTTGGGAACCAGGGTAGCTACTGGTCCAGCTCTCAAAATAGCTTTGGGCAAATCCAAGAAGATTAGCTTCGTCCGAAGTCAGTTCGTCGGTTGTTGGCCAAGTGACAGACCAAAGTGGATTATCAATCAAATCCGAAGCTCGCGCTAAACGAAACCGATCCCGTGAGACTCTCACCAGAAAGCGCTGTTCTGTCGTATGATGCACTGGGGCGTTGACAACGCAGTTTGAACTTACATGGGTACTCAAACTGGCTGGCTCGGTACAGCCCGGATACAGTTGTTCCACCATGTCGCGAATCTCACGGCTAGAGAAAAGCTGATCAGCCGAAGCGTCCTGAGTTAACTTTGAGATTGCACATAGCACCCGAATTCCAATCGTTACACCTCGACTTACATGAATAGTTGTGTTCATACATGTATTATACACTGATTATCATAAAACTATACAACTACTGTTTTTGGTTTGCTTTCAACTGTCGGAGCGTAAATCTTAGAAAACTCCTCATCCAGCTAACCGATTCCGCAAAAATACCGAGAAAATAGAAGTAGACCGATGAGCGACGCAAACCGAACCCAGATGCTGGCCAGCGACCCGAACCGAACGGTGATGGGGAGCGCGCCGACGCTTGACCCGAATAAGACGATCATGGGGTCGGCTCCAACGATCAATGCGACCGTCACCATCAAGCCGATTCAGTGCCCGGTCTGTAAGACTTTTAACCCTGGTGGCGTGATGTTCTGCGTCGATTGCGGACTCATTTTCGATCGAGCTCTCGATGGCGATGCTTTCGGCGCGCCTGCCGTACAGGTTCCGATGCTGGTTGATCAGAACGGCCGCGAGTACCCTCTCCGCCCAGGAACATCTGTCGTCGGCCGTGAAGCCGACATCTCGCTCATGGACAGCAAGATCAGTCGCCGGCACGGCCAGGTCACCAATACGGACGGAGTTCTCGTCTTCGAAGATCTTGGTTCGACCAACGGTTCGAAGGTGAACGGCAATAAGGTTTCGGCGGGTGAAAAGGTTTCGCTGAATGGCGGCGACAAGATTAGCCTCGGCGGCTTCGAAGTCGCGATTCAGCTTCCAGGCGGACCGGGTGCCGGTGTCACCCAGGCGTTTGGTGGCAACAAGACCGCTGCAATTAGCGTCGCCCCACGCAAGGAAGTCGGCGCAGGAACGCTCAAATGGAATGATCAGCTGTTTACTCTGAAAGCCGGTGTCAACACGCTCGGCCGGAAGAGCGACAAAGATATCTGCATCCCTGATCCATACGTATCAGGTTCCCACGCGACCGTCGAGATTGCCGAGGACGGCGTTTATGTCACCGACATCGGCTCGACCAACGGCACGATGATCAACGACAGCAAGCTCAACCCGAACATGCGAACCCTTATGGGTGAGGCGGATGTGATACGTATTGGGGCAATTGAGCTGACGGTTAGCTTGGCTTAGGTACTCTCGCACAACTCCCATGGACGAGATAACCGCCGAATACGCCGTCGCCGATCTTCTGCCACCGGCAGAGTTGAAGGTGCTTGCCCATGTGAAAATTGGCGCTAAAACCGACCTCGGTCGGGTTCGGGAAAACAACGAAGATAAGTTTGAGTTCTACATTCCCGACGACGAACTCGTTCTCGCGAGCAGGGGACAGATTTTCGTCGTCTGTGACGGAATGGGTGGCCACGCCGCCGGACAGATCGCCAGCGAGCTCGCCTGCAAAACGTTTATTGACGTCTATCTCAGCCACCCTGGCTCGGATCCAAAGGAAGCACTCGGAACCGCCATCCATGCGGCGAACCGATGGGTTTTCCTCACCTCGCGAGCAAACACCGCGCGCCGCGATATGGGAACAACGCTCTCCGCGTTGGTTCTTTTGCAGGAGAAGGCGTACATCGTTCAGGTCGGTGACTCGAGGGTGTATCGTCTCCGAGACGGAGAGTTGACGCAGATCACGGAAGATCATACTTTTGTGAACGAGCTGGTGAGGCTCGGAACGATCTCACCCGAGGACGCGATCAACCATCCCAAGAAGAACGTGATCACCCGCGCAGTTGGCGTGGAAGAAAACGTTATTCCCGACTTCTTTGAGTTCGATATCGTCGAAGGTGATGTCTACTTCCTCTGTTCTGACGGAGTGATGAATCACGTGGATGACGCTGGAATCCACTCCATCTTGAGCACAAATGGCCCCGCTTCGGCAGCTTGGAAGATGGTCGGCCAGGCCCTTCTCGGTGGCGGAAGTGATAACACCACCGCCATGGTTCTACACGTTGAGCGTCTAGAAGTTCGGGACTAACACTCCAAATTAGCGGCAACGCTTTAGGCACCTAATCGTGACAAATTTTCTTACATGATAGTGTAACACTCATATTATCTGTAGGCGTATATATCAAATGGAGGCGCCAAGAAAGGCGCTAACTGGAGAAACAATGCACAACATCATCGCTTTTAACCCACTGGAAGACGTTCGCCGATTCGAGGAGTCGTTCAATCGCCTCTTCTCTGCCCCAGCTCCGGCGCCGACCTCGAATAACATTCCGATTGACGTAACCGAGCAGGACGGTAAGGTGATGATCCGCGCCGCCGTTCCCGGCATCGCACCCGAAGAACTCGAGGTGACGGTCGAGAAGAATGTCTTGACGATCAAGGGTGAGCACCGCCACGACGAGCTTTCTGAAGATGGCAAGGTCTTCCGACGCGAAAACATCTATGGAGTCTTCCAAAGATCCATCCGCTTGGCTGAAAACCTGAATACGGACGGCATCGCAGCGACCTTCCGACATGGAATGGTCACCGTCACGATTCCGAGGAAGGAAGAAGAGAAGCCAAAGGCTCTTCGGATTCCCGTCACGACCGAGGGTTAAGCCACCTACGCGTGCTCCAGAACATCTCAGCTCTGGAGCACGTCGTTTTACCGACACACCAAGTCTGTCCACAAAAACCTGACAAAGCCCCTCAAGTTTTCTCATTGAGCCCCGATACAAATACCAGGACTCGGAAAGAGGAGACTTGAAACATGTCGGTTACGGAATTTGAATGCGCCATCGCCAAATCACAGATTGGTAGATACATCAACGGGGAGAAGCTTGGACAGGCGGTTGTGGACCAGCTTGAGTCGCACATTGCGGCTTGTCCACGCTGCAAGCTTGTCCTTGAAGAGAAGCGAAACAGTTTGATGTCGACCATCGAAGCCGATCGGCAAGAGCGAATTCGAACCACCGTCGAATCGATCCCAATGAAAACTTCCCCTTCGCAAATGACTCCGGGTAACACGGCACCCCAGCTAGATTCCCCACGCCCGGAGACGTTTGGTGCGTTGGCTCGCAAGTTTGCCGAGCCAGTTGAAGGCGATCCCAAATCAGAGCTTCGAAAACAGCTTGAGGCTTTGGCGAGTATGCGCACGGGACACATCGAAATCCCAGTTGTTGCTCCAGCTTTCGCTCATCAGGAGCAAACCGAAACGGTGAAGCTTACGGTTGTTGAAGAAGAGCCGATTGGCAAGAAGAACTTGCTTGAGGCGTTTGCTTTATTCAAGCGCACCAACGAGTCGGAGGCTGAAAATGCGCCCGCCAATCCGACTCCAGATGCGACGATGAAGAAGCCAATTGCCTACATGGCAGGACTGACCACCGTCGTGATCGCAATGTCCCTGATCGCAAAGAACCCGACCGCAATGTTTGGCCCCAAGGCGAACGACACCCGTGTCGTTGTCGCCCCGACAAAGGTCACTCCGAGATCGGAAGCAGCGCAAAAATTTGCAACAATTCGAGAGAAGAGCAAACAGAAGCAGGCGGAAAAACTTGCGGCGCTCAAGAAGAAATCGGCTGCGCAGATTGCTGCTAAGAAGGCGCCTAAGAAGTCCATCGCGGTTAAAGCAACTTCACCATCGGCGGTCAAAAAGACTCCGAGGGCCGCCAAACGTAAACCTGCCCCGCCAACCAATATTGCTCGAGTGACTACGAAGCGCAACACTAGCGCTCAGCGGTTTAGCTCGAAGGCAAAGAAGACCCGTACGAAAGCGACAACTCCAAAGAATGGAACAGTCAAGATTTACGCTCCCAACTGAGGAAAACCATGAAGAAGCTGCTGATTACTACACTCATCGCTACCCTCTCTGTCGTGGGTCTCGCCCAAAGCATGACCGTGCGAGTGAAGGCAAAAGGAGATGACCTTCGAGTCGTCCTGGCCTTGATCTTTGAGCAGACGGGTCAACAGTATGTTGTCCAGACATCCGCTAGGCAAGGACTGTATCTCAGCCTGGATGGCGTGACTCTTGAATACGCAATGGAAGCGATCGCTGAAGTTGCTGATCTTGAGTTTGAGAAGAAGGCAGGTGTTTGGTACGTGCGGACCAAGAAGCCGGTAGTTCACACTCAGGCTCAGGGTTTTGCGACCACACCAGTTACGACCATCGCCAAGCCAAAAATTGATCCTTTGATCCTTGAAAAGAAGGTATCGACCAAACTTACCAAGACCTCGATCAAAGATGTTTTTGCGGCATTTGCCAAGCAAACGGGAACCACGATCACGCTTGATAAGAATGTTCCTTTGTATAAGATTGATGCCTTTATGTATGACACATCTCTCAAGTTCGCCCTCGAGCGAATCTGTAAGGCTGCGGGCCTGAAATACGAATTACTCCCTGGCAAAACGGTACGCATCAGCAAAGCCTGAGTCGCATAGCACGAGCAGCTCCTCATTGTCCGGCCACGCCATTAACCCCGGCGGCCGGACTTTTTTTTATAGCTTTATCGTTTCCGAGTGGCGACTCTCTCGGATGGTGATGATCGTGATCTGTCCCCGATGATCAGAGCTAGCTTTCAGCCTTTCTCCGACCCGTTGAACGATCTCCTGAAGGCTTTGATCGCTGGTTTCCTCGGGCTTCAATATGATTCTTAGCTCTCGACCAGCTTGGATTGCAAAGCTCTTCTCGACTCCTGGTTCATTGTTAGCGATTGCTTCAAGGCTCTGAAGGCGTTCGATGTAATTGTCGTGAGCCTCTCTTCTTGCCCCGGGGCGAGATGCGCTGAGAATGTCGGCAATGATGACGACTCGGGCTTCGGGGCTGGATGGCTCGATGTCATGGTGGTGTGCCCCGACGGCGTTCAGGACGAGCTCTGGCTCCCCGTGGATCTTAAGAAACTCCATACCTGTCAGGGCGTGCGGACCATCTGCGTCGACTGCCTTGCCGATGTCGTGGAGCAAGGCGGCCCGCTTGGTCACCTCTGCGTCGAGGTTGAGTTCTTCTGCGATTTGAGTAGCGAGAATAGCAGTCTCGATACTGTGATCAAGGACATTCTGGGCGAAACTCGTCCGGTACTTGAGCTTGCCGAGCTTTTGGGAGATTGGCTTAGGGAGCGTGAGATTGAGCCGTTTCGCTGCGTTTTCGCCAGCTTGCTGAATCGAGTTTTCGACTTGTTTGGTAGCGACGTGATAGGTCTCTTCAATTTTTGAAGGCTGGATTTTTCCATCCTTGACGAGGGCTTTGAGAGTTTGGCACGCAACCTCTCTGCGGTACGGGTCAAAGCAACTCAGCGTGACGGTGTTCTCCGCGTCATCGATGATGAGCTCAACCCCGGTGACTTGCTCGAACGACTTAAGATTGCGCCCTTCGCGTCCGATGATTCGCCCCTTCACGTCGGGTGATTCGAGGACGATCGTCGTGGTCGATGACTCGATGGCAACGCGCATCGCGCTAGATTCCATCGCAATCAGTAGGCGGTCTCGAATCTCGACGTCTTCGTCAAGCCAAACCTTCTGACTTGGAGTTTGTGTTGGGAGTGTTTCTGGTATCCGGACTTCACGAACAACCTCAATCTCTTTGACCTCCGTGACGACCTTGGGTTTCTGGCCAAGAAGGTACGCCAGCACTCCGCAGAGCACAGCAAGGAAGGCTACGAGATAGATCATTCCGATTCAGCCCACGGAAGGTTTTCGAGGACTGACTCAATTGTGGACTCGTCGAAGCCGCGGGAGTAGAGAAATCGTCCGATTTTGGCAGGAGATGTCACTGCTTTGTAGTGTTCGCGCACCAACTCCGTTGCTCGCACCGTTTCGGGTGCAAAAGCAGATTCGATGATCTGGCCAATGCTTTCTGACGAGATTCCGCACTTTAGCATCTCCTCTCGTAATCGAGAGTCACCAACACTTCGCTTAGCACTATATCGAACACTGAGAGAATCGATCACTCGTTGTTCGCTGACTAGGCCTGTCGATTCCAGCCGAGTCAAGACCGACTCAATTGCAGCAGAGTCGTGTTTCTGAACGAGTCGCGCCCTCAACTCAGAAGCTGAGTGCGTACGTTGCGCCAGATACCTGAGCGCATCCTCCATGGTGAATTGCTCTGCACTCTTCATAGCAAGTATCGAACGAGTGCTCAACCTTTTGAGCACTCAGTTTCAATCCATACGTTCGACAAGAGCCTTGGCAACGACCTCATCAACTCCTCGAAAGCTGAGGAACCGGAAGACTTTTTCAGGATCTTTCTCACCTGGCAAGTTTAGACGAATCAGCTCCTTTGTCTGTTCAACCGCCGCTGCGAGATCAGATTCAAGCAAAAGGTCGATTGAGCTTGCGTCAATGCCACGTTTTCGCAGCCTTGCTTTCAGTTCCTCGTAACCGATAGCGCGCCTCGGCGTTGTCCCCTGGCCACTTGAAATCATCCCGGTCTCACGAAGCAGTTGGATCACCGGCTCGTACGAAGTATCTGGGTGGCGTGAGGCGAGTAAACCAAGCATCTCTACCTCCGAATATTCCCTTCTTCCAAGCAGTTTTGCAGCGTCAATCAGGGCTAGTCTGGCGGCATCAGTCATGTGTTTAGGATTCGAGATCGTACTCGGGCTCCTTTTCCTCATCTTCTATAACGGCGGTGTACCGTAAAGCGGCGCGCTCAAGGGCAAATGCGTCTCGAATCTTCTTATCGATTTCGTTGAAGATCGCTTCGTTTTGCTCGAGGAAGGTTCTCGCGTTGTCTCGACCCTGGCCAAGGCGTTGCTCGCCGTAGTTGTAAAACGTTCCGCTTCGGTTGATAATGTTTCGGATGACGCCAATGTCAAGGACGTCGCCGGCTCGCGAGATTCCTTTGCCAAAGATCATGTCGAACTCGGCTGTCTTGAAAGGCGGAGCAACCTTGTTCTTCACGACTTTGACTTTTGTTCGTGCGCCAATCTGCTCTGTTCCGACCTTGATCGCATCTCCCTTACGCACTTCAAGTCGGACAGAAGCCCAGAATTTGAGGGCACGTCCTCCAGGTGTGGTTTCGGGGTTGCCGTACATCACACCGATCTTTTCTCGAATCTGGTTGATGAAGATGGCAGCAGTTTTAGACTTATTGAGGGATCCGCCAAGCTTTCTGAGGGCTTGAGACATCATTCGAGCCTGCAGCCCCACGTGTGAATCGCCCATTTCGCCCTCGATTTCTGCACGAGGAACGAGAGCGGCAACCGAGTCAATCACAACCAAACCAACCGCACCTGACTTGATGATCGTATCGGCGATCTCAAGCGCCTCTTCTCCGCTCGAAGGCTGCGAGATATAGAGCTTGTCAATATCAACTCCCAACGTTTGAGCGTATTCCGTGTCCAGAGCGTGCTCCGCGTCGATGTAGAGGCAAAGCTCACCTTTGCGCTGAGCTTCGGCGACTATATGCAAGGCGAGGGTTGTCTTTCCACCGGACTCAGGTCCGTAGATCTCCGTGATTCGACCGGACGGGATTCCACCAATCCCGAGTGCCATATCCAGATTCAGCGAGCCAGTTGAGATGGCGTCAATAGCGTCTCTCTGGTCTTGACCCATCTGCATGACTGAGCCTTTGCCAAAGTTCTTCTCGACTTGGCTGAGTGCCATTTGCAGTGCTCTTGCCTTGTCGTCTAACGCCACATCGGCGATTTTTTCTGTGGTTGCAGATGCTTTTCTCACGATTCCCCTTACATGCGCTTGCGTGCTGTGATCAACATTATACATAGACGAGCGTCTAGTAAACCAATAACTTTCGGTTTTTTCTTTTGCCCCGTTGAACTCGTATTGATACCGGGTTTGAACCTCGATGTTAAAAGATTACATCAGGTTTGGCACTCTGAACCTTGAACAACTTATACTAGAGACGGAATCAGAGATCGCAATGGTTCTCTGTGCCTTGGCTGGCTTTCTATGAAAATTAAATGTTTTGGGGCTTCTTTGCTCGCGGTCGGACTGGTCTCTCAGTCATTCTCAATCACTTTCGGACCGACTGTGACTGTTGATGGCAACAACTACACCGTTGGTGGCGGAATCGGAGCTAACGGAATTTCGGTTCAGCAAATCGGAAATACTCTGGCATTTGCATTGCCCAACGGATTCTCCGTTGGCTCGAACAAGTCAATGTTTCTTGAGTATTCGGTCTTTGCCGACCCAGGTTTCTTCCTATCATCAATCAGCCAAATTTCCGGAAACGGGATTGCGACAGGCACGGCAAGCGTTGCCATTTCGACGAGTTTCATTGGGGTTCTAAACGAGACTGCGCCGATCATCAACTATCCTGCGGGTTCATCGTTCCCGACGTTCACCTACAGTTTCACAAGTGCACCAACCCAGTGGACCCCGGTGAAAACCAAGATCGACCTCAACGGAATCGGTGGAATTGCAAAGGTTTCCACCTACAACGCCAACTTCAACCAATCCCCTGTTCCTGAGCCAGTATCGGTCATCGTGCTTGGATCTGGTCTCGGTGCTATGCTGCTACGACGGAAGGCTACAAAGTAATGAAAAGCACACTTGTTTTTATCGGGATCTCACTCGCAGCTGCCTCACAAGCGTCGCTGTTCAACACCACAGTTTTTACGACCTCTGACGGTCTGGGTGGAAGCCCATCTCTTAATCCGGTTTTTGTGACCAACGGAAACACCTACACGGCTAATTTCTCAGGTCCAAACATCACCGGTGGAAGCGCACTTGATATTGTTTGGTGGCACACCTTTGACACAACTCAGGCGTCGAACAACTCGCCAGTCAGCGCACCATACACCCAGGTTACTCAGACATTAAGCGGACTTGTTCGTCAGGTAGTCGGAACAGGGCCGGCAACATTTACCGCGGTTCTGACCGAGAACATCCTCAACAACAGCGGAGGAGCAATGGGTAGCAATCGAGGAGAATTCAACTTTAACCAACAGGTTGGAACTCAGTGGGTCCCATTTAGCTACAGTGTGACAACGGTTTTCAGCTCGCCGATGACGGCCGGAGTGAGCCAAAAGGATGATCTCCTGGTCAACACAGGTCAAGGCGTTGAAGTCCAGATCACTTCGATCTCACAGAACTACACCCCAGTCCCAGAACCCGCCACCATGGCAGTTCTCGGTCTCGGAGCCGCCGCGCTCATTCGACGCCGACGGAAGTAAGCTACTCGCCACGATAACGCCTCGGCCCCATGGTCGGGGCGTTTTTGCGCTAGGATATTGGTAGCAATGCAACGTCGAATTCTCTGCCTCCTCTGTTTGCTGATTGCAGCAATTGCGATGAGTCAAGAAGAATTGACGATTCGGATGATGTCCGGTCCTTACGGCATCCCGCCCAAGGAATCAACCTCCACCTCGGCACAAATCAAACGGAAGACGTTCGAGGAGTTCCATCGCGCCAACCCCGGTCTGCGGGTCGTCAATGCAGGAGGACTCAGCTTCACAGGTGGGAATCTCGACGACTCGATGTTTTTGATGTCGATGGCGGGCGATTCTGCCCCCGACGTGTTTTACGTCAACTTCCGACAGTACTACACGTTTCTTGAGCAAGGTTTCTGCCGTCCCTTGGACGACCTGATTGCCAAAGACCCCCAGGTCATGGAGCGATGTAACCCGACAGTCAAAGGAGTCCTAACGAGCTACGATGGCAAAGTCTATGCCGTCCCATTTTTCCAAGTTGCTGTCGCACTGTACTACCGAAAGGACCTCTTTAAAGAAGTTGGGCTAGACCCGCAGAAGCCTCCGAAGGACTGGAAGGAGTTCTATGAGTATTCCAAGAAGCTGAGCAACCCTTCGAAGGGGCGCAGCGGCTTCATGATCTCATCACCTCCGGGCTATCAGTGGTCGAACTTTATCTATGCCGCCGGTGGTGAGGCAGTAAAACAAGAAGGGACAAGGTGGAAGTCGGCGATTAACACCCCTGAAGCCGCTAAGTCAGTCGAATTCTTTCGCAAGATGCTGGTCGGAAAGGACGCTCCCGCCGCGATCTCCAAAAACCTTACCGATGACATTCGCACTGGCAAGACCGCCATGTGGCTGAACTACTCGAATGATGTTCTGATCCAGTCCAGCGACCTCTCACCGAGCGTGGTTGGTATGGCTCAAGTTCCCGCTGGACCGGCGGGGCACGCAAACGAAATCAACGCCGGGATGTGGGCGATTTCCTCCCGAGTCACCGACCCCAAGAAACTCGAAGCCTGCTGGAAGTTCATCAAGTTCTTTGCCGGTGATGAAGCGGCCAAGATCAATACCGACAAGTGCGTCGAGATGGGAATGGGAAACCTTGTCAACCCTCTCTTCCTCAAGAAGTTTGGCTACACCGAGTACCTGGCACAGGTCGATGAGTCCTACGTTCGCGCGAATGAGGAGTTGTTTAAGACGGGTCACCCCGAGCCGTACGGCAAGAACTGTCAGCAGGTCTATTCAGTGCTAGATAACATGTTAGATCGGGCGAGACTCAACCCTCAGGAGCCTGCAGAAAAGATCTTGGCGGCGGCAGCCCAGGAAATGGACGAGAAGCTGCTGGGCTACACTCCGCCGGAGATTTTGGCGCGGCAACGAGGATGGGCGCTGGGGATTTTGGTTTCGCTGTGCTTGTTCCTGACTGGGCTTGGTTACTATTTGCTGCGAAAAGCACGATCAACGCCGGATACCTTTGTCGAAAGAATTCCTGCGGGAACAAACCGGGCGAAGATGCGCCGATTCATGACGGTCTGCCTGTTTCCGGCAGTCGCAACAATCGCCACCTGGCACTACTACCCCTTGCTGCGAGGGCTCGTCATCGCGTTCCAAGACTACGGAATTCAGCGTGGGGCGCGATGGGTTGGTCTCGATAACTTCATAGGAGTCTTCACCCAGCCGCTCTTCTACCAGTCGCTTTGGAACTCGTTCGTTTATGTGTTCTTGGCTGTCTCAGTCGGGTTTCTCGTGCCGATCTTTTTGGCGCTTGCGCTCAACGAGATCCCTCGGTTCAAGGTATTGTTCCGCACGGTTTTCTACCTGCCAGCAATGACGTCTTCGATTGTCATCGCCTTTGTTTGGCGACAGCTTTACGACAAATCACCAACTGGGCTTTTGAATACGTTGTTGAAGCCGATCATTGAGGGCGTCGTGAATCCCTTGTTCCTCAAGATAGGAAAGGAGCCTTGGCCGACAGCGTTTGACTGGCTTGGCGATCCAGCTTTGGCGATGTTTGCCGTCGTTCTGCCAGGCATTTGGGCAGGGGCCGGACCAGGATCAATTCTGTACCTGGCCGCCCTCAAAAACATTCAACCCGAGGGGTACGAAGCCGCCGATCTCGACGGTGCAACTTGGGTTCAGAAGATTCGATTTATCACCCTTCCTGGTCTCAAAGCACTTATCTTGATCAATCTCCTAGGAGTGTTTATTGGCGGGTTTAAGGCAATGGAGAACATCTTTGTTCTCACTCAAGGTGGACCCCTCAACTCAACTCGGACGATCGGGCTTGAGGTTTGGCAGAACGCGTTCATGTATCTCAAGTTCGGATACGCGACCGCAGCGGCTTGGGTGATGGGCTCCATTTTGGTTGGGTTCACGCTGATCCAGATTCGGACGCTGTTGAAGATGCGCTTCCAGACCGCCAAGATTTAGGATCGTCTGAATCTGCAACAAGGGGGCCGTAGTCGAGCACCAAAGGTACGCTCTATAACACCGCAATGAACACATACGCCATCTGGGTAGACCTGCGCAACAGCCGCGAAGACCTCGCTTTCTGCGACGCGGTCAATGCTTTTCTGGGATCGCTCAAGGCGCAAGGCTTGCTCGAATCATTCACCCTCGAGCGCCGAAAGTTCGGTTTCTCACCCGAGGGTCTTGGGGAGTTTCAGATTCGCATCCAAACACGCACGCTTGACCAACTGGATCAGGCATTTCACCACACGGCAACCCGTTCCGGCGAAATAGAGACCCTGCACGCTGACGTATTTAGTAGAGTGGTGAACTTTAAGTCAGCGCTCTATCGATCATTTCCAGACGAAGTGAGGACCAGATGAAGATTCTGCGCTGGGGGGTTCTGACGGGAATGACCGCGCTACTCCTGCAGGGTTGCATCTCCGCCGACCAGAAAACGCGCCCATTTCTTGGTATGTGGGTCGGGAAGTTCACAGTCTCAAATGTTGGGGCCGGACCGAATACTCCTGACGACCATCGTCGCCACACCCTCACCGGCTACATTCGCGTACTGCTTGACAAGAAGGCATACCAGATTCACTTGGAGGGTGAGCAGCAGAAGGTAGACATCAAAGGCGAGTGGGCCTACAAGGGCAACCAACTCATCTTGAGCCCAAAGGACGTCCAGGTCGTTGACGAGTCCGACGATGGTCCAAATCCGAATCGAAAATATGTTGACGCCGAAGAACTCACGATCGGCTATAGACAGAAACTCACCTTTAACATCAACAAAGCCGCGAACCAATACACCGCTCCAGAAATGAAAATTGCGTTCTTAACCGGGACACACTCGTTCAAAAAAGAATAAAGTATAGGCGCATGCAATACCGCTCGCTTGGGCACATGTTGCGCGAAGTTGCGCGACAATACCCGGATCGACCCGCCCTGATGCTGCCGTCAGGAAAAGCGTTTGATACTCTGACCTTCAAGCAGGTCTGGAGCCAAGTCCAATCGTTTGCGACCTCGCTCGCAGGAATGGGGCTGGTGAAGGGCGATCGGCTCGTGATCCTCAGCGAGAACTGCGGGGAATGGCTTTACGCCCACTACGCCGCACAATCCCTAGGATTGGTAACCGTTCCGATCTACCCGACCCTTCCCGCTGATCAAGCAGAGTACATCGCCCGGGACTGCGGGGCGAAAGTCGCCCTCTGTGCCTCTCAGGATCATGCCGCGAAGTTGGCTCCGATTGAGGGATTACGCATCGAGCAGTTGAAGGAAACTTTGCCTCAAGGTGGGCTCGATGAAACCACGTGGAATACGGCAATGGAATCCGCCGATCCAACCGAAGTCTGCATCTTCATCTACACTAGCGGCACTACAGGTCAGCCAAAGGGCGCGATGCTGACTCACGAGGCGTTCCTCACCGTCAACAAGCATGCGGGACCGTACTTGGAGTTCGATGAGAAGACGGTTCTCTTTGACTTCCTTCCCCTCTCCCACGTCTTCGAGCAGATTGCCACATGCCTCGTGTGGCACGGTGGCGGTTGCATCGGGATGAACAAGAATCTTGCCTCGATGGCGAACGACTTCCAGGCGATTCAGCCGACCGCGATGGCGGCGGTTCCGCGCTTCCTCGAGGCCTTTATGGACAGGGTCGTGGATAGCGTTAAGAAGGCTCCACCACTGCGCCAGAAGCTCTTCCATCTCTTCCTTTCTCAAGGAGTGAAAAAGGCGCAGGGCGGATTTGCGCCGTTGCACAGCTTGCTGGATGGGCTTGTCGGATCAAAGATTCGAGAGCGGCTTGGTGGTCGACTGACGACAGTCATCTCGGGTGGCGCGGCACTACCAAAGCACGTTGCTGAGTTCTATCTCGCTGTCGGCGTCAACATCCTCCAGGGCTACGGCCTGACCGAAACAACCGGCGGATCGTGCGTTAATCACCGAACACGAAACAAGTACTGGACGGTTGGGGAGCCAATAGGGGTGGAGCTGAAACTTGCTGAGGATGGCGAGATCCTGTTCCGAGGTCCGACCGTCATGAAGGGTTACTACAACCTTCCCGAGGCGACCGCCGAGGCGCTTGACGCCGATGGCTGGTTCAAGACGGGAGACATTGGGGAGATGGAGGGTAAGTCGCTCAAGATCACGGATCGGAAAAAGGACATTTTGGTCCTTGGAAACGGAAAGAACATCGCTCCGCTGCCCATCGAGAACCGAATCCGCGAGTCACGCTTCATCTCCGAAGTTGTTGTGCTGGGCGACGGTATGGACCACTGTATTGCTCTCTTGCTTCCGAACAAGGAAGCGGTTCGCGACGAACTAGGACTTTCCGAAGGCGTGGCGATGGCGGACAACGACGACGTCCGCAAACTCTTCAAGAAGGAGCTGGATAAGGTGAACAAGCAGATTGCCCACTTCGAGATGGTCAAGAAGTTCGCAATCATTGACGACGTATTCACCATCGAAAACGGCTTCCTGACACCCAAGATGAGTATCAAGCGAAAGGTTGTGAAAGAGAAGTACGCGGACGTGATCGCAAGCCTGGGTTGAGTTTCCTATGCATGCGTTACCCCGCAGAACGATCCTCCTGGCGGCGCTCCTGTCCGCCCTAGCGGGTTACGTCGACGCCATCGGGTTCATGAACCTGAAGGGCTACTTCGTGTCGTTCATGAGCGGCAACTCGACGCGCCTAGGAATCTCCTTCGGGAGCACCGAAGTGAACCAAGTCGTTCAAGCAACCGGTCTAATCGGAGCGTTCCTAGCCGGTGTCATCTCAGGCTCGCTCCTCGCCCACCGAGCCCGCCGACACCGAACACCGATCATCCTCGTCTACGTCGCCACCCTGCTCTTCGCCGGGGGCCTCGGCTTCCTCGCCGAACGCCGATACCTCGGCGGCATCTGTCAGGTTGTCGCCATGGGCGCGCTCAACATGGTCTTCGCCCGGAAGGGTGATGTCGCCGTTGGACTCACCTACGTCACTGGCGCCCTCGTAAAGACAGGAAAGCATATCGCCCGAGCGTTTATGGGCGGACCCAAATGGGCGTTTGTCCCTTATCTAACCCTCTGGGCGGGTCTCGTCGGAGGAGCCACTATCGGCGCATCGCTCTCCCACCTCGGCGCACCCCTTCTGCTCACCTTCGGCGGAATCTACACCCTCGCGCTCATCCCCTTCGCAAGCCGCAACGTCACCTTGCGCCCGAAGGAAAGCTAAAGTCAAACTGAGCGGGTCGGTGATCGCTCGCGTTCGAGTCAATCACCACAGCCGACTGAGGCCCTAGCCCCTTTACAAAAGCAAAATCAATTCGCTGATAGGGTAGCTTCGGCAACAAAGACATCCCACAGCCCACCCCAACCGCAGCAAAAGAGTCCGCCATCTCCTGACGAAACCGAATCGGCACCTCCGTGTAAGGCGGTCCGTTAAAGTCGCCAGCGACGATCACGGGTTCGTTAGAGCGGCGCACCCTTGCCAGGACCATCTCGGCCTGCGCCCGACGATCTTTCACAACCTTGCTCAGAACCGAGTTCCAGTTTGCGAAATCGGGCGGCCAACCAGCGACCCAGCTCGGTTCAAGATGAACGCAAATCACCCTGACATCCCCCTGCGGTGTCGAGATAACGACTTCCGGAAACTTTTTGTGGGGCCACTTTGTCGGGACATCAATCACATGTTCAAGGCGCAGTGGATACCGGCTCAAAATGCCATTGTGCGACTCCTGGACGAAGTATTTGTATCCCAGCTTTTCCGCCAGCCGTTTGGTGGAAGCTTCAAATTCTTTCGGATCTGTCGCGCTTTCTTGGAGGCAAAGGACGTCGGCATCTGCCTTCCAAAGAACCTTTCGCACGCCTTCAATGTCGATCCAGCCATGCGCAATGTTGTAGCTTACGAGCCGGAGGTCGCTCTTTCTTGACTTCGCCCGGGGCACACTTAGCACTGGGTCGGCAAACGCGAGCCAATTGGCGGCTAGGATCACGACTGCAAACGGCAGAATCTTGCGCTTGAACAGCCCAATCAGAACGAGAAGCACTCCGAGCGGTACGAAGAACAGAATGCCGTTGTGCACCATTTCATACGCGAACCAATTCATCTCGGACCGAGGTCCGAAGCCGAAGCGGATGATCGCGATGGTGGCAAGATAGCCGGCGAGCACGCTGAGGTTTCGCCGCTTCTTCACACTTTGATTAACCCGATTACGCACAACTTAGTTTCCGAGAGTCAGGAAATAGACAGAGTTTTAAGTCTCTATCCTCCAACTATTGACAAGAGATAAAGTACCTAATAAAATGAAGTTATCATGAAATACGGAACCATCCTGGCTACTTACTCTTCCCTCTTCGCCGTATGCGCTACTTCTTCCGCACAAGTATTAGGAGAATTCAGGTTAGAGAGTCGAACAACTCACCGTACAACGAAGGAGCGGATCGACGAGTATCCATACCCCGGTCCTGGATCTGGAGCTATTCGCATTCTCGTAACTCGCACCTATCACAATTATTGTCAAGGAAGTCTCTCACTTAACGGCATATCTGGGTCGAATTCATGGTCTGACCCATTTGGTCTCATTTACGATCAAACGGTCGGTCCCATCACCCTAATTGATGAAACCATCTCATTGCAAAAAGGATTCTATATTCGAGTCACCGAAAAGGCGACACGATCCGTCTACCAAAGTGATAACTTTCTTGCAGCAAAAGAGACTCTCACCGGTGAACAGTATCTGCCGTACTTTTCCTTAGTGCTTGGTTGGTACGCCGCTTGGGTGCCAGTTACTTTTGACCGAGAAGAAGTCAAATATACTGATGCATCGGCTTCCTATCGAATCGTGCCCGTGGGACAAATCGGCGGTGGCGACCCTGTGCTTTAGCACCGAGCAAACATGTCAATCTCTCTTTCGTACTTAACTGCGATCTCGATTGCCCAGGCCAGTCAGAACGTAACATTTTGCCTCGTGCTGCCGCAGGACGTAGCAGAATCCGAGTTCGTCAAAAGGGTTTGTAAGTTGGAACGCAAAGCTGACGTCGAAGCTCTTTCGAAAAAGTGGAGTTACCACTTAGTAGAGGTGCAGCCGGGTCTGGTCGCCGTTCTGCCAAATCACACCAAGCTGGAGCAGTTCATCGAAAGCCGGCGAGCGGTATTTGAAAACGCTATTCTTGACAAAGCGGGTGACTACACCCGACCTGTTGGACAATTAACTACTCTTTCCAGTCTTTCAAAGCTCTGCCGTAATGCGGTTGTGCCAGCAATGCGAGAAGTTGGTCTCGATGCCAATGACTCGACACTTGTGCATTTTGAAGTTGATGCAGATTTGCGCCTATCGTTGGGTCAGAAAATGGTTACAATCCCATTTTCGCGGATGAGAAACCTCTCCAAAACCAGCGAAGCCGAGGGGAAGCTCCACCCGACCGTCTACGACCGGAACAAAGTAGGAGGACTGCAAGATACACTTGCTCAAGCGTTTAGCCGACGCCCCAATGTCGAAATATCAACCGAAAATTTGTCGATTAGGACATGGGGCGCGGTGAAGACGAACAGTCGGATATCAACGTTTGCTCAGCTAGCCTTCAAGCAACTCTCTGACGAATACCTGGCACTCGAACAAACAGCGCTGCGCGATGAGAGCCGTTTTGCGGCGAGCCTGGGCCAACAAGGGGCGGATTGGAAAGCGCTGGGTGCCGCGGTGGGACAACCGGTGAGAACGTTGCCACGAAACATTTGGCTGGACCTCAGCGGATCGCTCTATCAAAACGCTTTAGCAATGGAGTTGACGGATCAAGCATCCGTAGACCGATACCTGCATGAAGCGACCGTCGTTTCGATAAGGTACACGATTTCTTGCATGACGTTTGCCAAGTTCCCAGATGGCCACACAACGCACATGGGGGTAGGACTTCTTTAGAAACCGTTTGTGTTGACGATCCGGTTCGGTGTTGGTGCTTTCTCTCGCTCCGGGGGTCCTACATCAGCGAATAGGCATCAACGTCGACTATCATCGTAACGCCTTTCTCTTCGAGGTCCTGCAGAGCCTCGCTGATCGCATCCAGTAAACCCTCGTGCTTGATCAAAAGGTGGCGGCGCCATTTGCCGTTGAGGCGCTCGAGGGGGCAGTCGGCGGGGCCGAGGATGGTGAGACCGTCGACCTTTTGTAAATGAGCCAAGGCTCGGGCACAGAGGGACAGGACAGCTGGACGGGATTCACCGGAGAATACGATGTTGACGAGGCGGCAGAACGGCGGGTAGTCGGCCTGCACACGCTCAGTCTTGCAGGCTTGGTAGAAGGCAAGGAAGTCGTGATTCTGCGCACTCAGGATGGCCTGAGCCTCGGGGTTGAAAGTCTGAATGACGACCTCTCCGGCCTTGGTGCCTCGACCAGCACGACCTGCGACCTGGCTCAAAAGCTGGAAGGTGCGCTCGGACGAGCGGAAGTCGGGAAGGTTGAGTGAGACATCGGCGGCGATCACTCCAACGAGAGTGACGTCGGGGAAATCTAACCCCTTGGCGACGAGCTGGGTGCCAACAAGGACGTTGGTCTCCCCCGCGCGGAAGTTCGCAATAACCTCCTCGAGCGCCCCCTTCTTCTGCGCGATATCTCGGTCCAGGCGGGCAACGCGGGCGTTGGGGAAGAGTTCACGAACAGACTCTTCAACCTTCTCGGTGCCGACGCCGAACGGCTTGATCTTCAGCCCCGCGCACTTAGGGCAATCCAACGGCGCGGATTCTTGGTAGCCGCAATGGTGGCACTTGATCTTATTGATCCCTCTGTGATAGCTGAGCGAGACCGCGCACTCGGGGCATGTCCACTGGTGTCCGCAGTCGCGGCACATCAGGAATGGTGCATAGGCGCGGCGGTTGAGGAAGAGGATCGCCTGGTTTCCGGCGTCGATGGTCTGATGGAGCTTTTCGGTGAGGAGTTCTCCAAACATGCTGGGGACGCCACGTTTATATACTTGGGTAAGGTCGTCAATGTAGACCTTCGGAAGCTGGGCTGAAGCGGCCCGAATTGGCAGAGTAAGCAAGGTGAGCTTGGTTTCGTCGGCGGCATTTTCGTTCGATTCAGCCTCAAAAAAGCTCTCAAGCGACGGAGTGGCGGAGCCGAGCACTAGCGGACAGTTGTGTTGCTGAGAGAGGAAGCGGGCGACGTCGCGGGCGTGGTAGCGAGGTGCTTGCTCCTGCTTGTAGCCACCCTCGTGCTCTTCGTCGATGATGATGAGGCCGACGTTGTTGAGCGGAGCAAAGAGAGCACTGCGAGGACCGAGGACGATGCTGGCTTCGCCGCTTCGGATTCGCTGCCAGTTGGCAAGTCTCTCCACCGGAGTGAGCTCGGAGTGCATGATCGCAACTCTCGCTCCGAAGCGATCCCGGAGTTGTGCGATCGCCTGGGCAGCGAGGGCGATTTCTGGAACCAGGTAAAGAACTTGGCGGCCGTCGCTGAGGGCTTTCCCGGCGGCTCGTAAGAAGACCTCCGTTTTGCCGCTTCCGGTCACCCCATACAGGAGAAACGGCTGGGGACGATGCTCGTGAACGGCACTGGTGATCGCCTCGATCGCCAGCTGTTGGTGAGGATTGGGGGTTGGGGGATTCTTAGCGGGAGCAGGGTGGTCTTCGTCGACTTGCTCCAACAGCTTGGCCGTGACGAGAGCTTTGATCGTCGTCTCCGTCACCCCGGCCATCGCCCTGATTTCCGCACTCGACAAGGCGGTGCCATCGGTCTGTTGCATCTGCATCAGAACGATGGCCTGGGCGGGCTTCTTTTTGCCTTCCTTTTGCAGGAAGCTTTCGACCTGGGCTTGGTCGGGAATGAGTCGGAATGTGCCTTCTTGCTTCTTACGGTTGGCGGGCGGCTTGAGACGAAGAGTCTGCTGAACAAGGCCGAGTTTTTGGAGGTTTTTGAGGGCCTTGGTGGTGCCAGTCTCCGCAGGTTTAACTTCAAGTTCGCCACCTTGGTCCTCCAGAGTTCGCAGGACTTCCCGGTCGAGGGGTTTCAGTTCGAATGGCGTGGGCTCGTTGGTTCTCAGCCAGATCGGAATCAGGCGATCTTTCACTCCCGGCGGGGTGGCTACCGTCAGGGCAACCGGAACCGGACACAGATACTCACTCGCGACATGGTGCACAGCTTTAAGCACCGGGGCTGGAACCCTCAGACCTTCAACGATTCCGCTCACAGGACGGAGGTGTTTCGAGTCAAAGCCGAGGTCTTCTTCGGTGGTGTTTCGGGCTCCGATGGCGTAGCCCATGAGCTGCCGATTCCCAAGCGGGACGAGAACAGCGTCCCCAACCTGGAGACCCGGGATGGGGAGATAAGAGTAGATGGCGTCCGAGCCGCCCGAGCGTGGGTCGAGCGCGACATCAACGACCTGGATCTGCGCGCTCATGGATTAGAGTTTGGCTGATTAGAGGAACTGAATCACTTCCGCAACCGGGGCTTTCAGTTGGTAAACAACTTTCACTTGGTCCGATTGACCAGCGGTTTGCAGGATCGCCCAAAACAGCTCTGTGCCACTCTTTCCTAGGAGCCGTTCGGAAATCTCTTCCAGATCATCAATATCCCGATGATATTCGATCAGCGAGACGATGACGTCTTGGGACATCGTTTCGGTCACGACGACAACATCGTCTTCGATTTTCTCCCACTCCGAGGCGAGGATTCCGCTCTCCTCGAGATAGCATTCGATCAGAAGTTGTTGTTCGTCCTCTTCCTGGCTGGCCTGTTGACGCAAGAATTCTTGCGTCTGAGGATCGATCGTGAGGCCAGTGAGCTCAGAAAGTTGGTCAAGGTGTTCGGTCGTCACGTTGCCACTGGAGTACTGCCACTCCATCACCCTCCGGAAGCCCTCTTCAAACTGGAACTTGAAGTCTGCCGTTGTGAACCTCTTCGGATGCGGCAAGGCGGCTGCGCAGAACCGTCCGTAAAGGCTTTCCGGTGACTCCTTGGGGGCCCTGATGCTAGTTTTCCAGGGCGGATCTGCGGGGGTAGTGGGAGTCTCGACGTTGGTTGCGGTCAGGGTGAAATCGTCGTCACCGAACTGCACATAGTCAAGCCACAGTTGCCCATTCCCAAACTCGCAGATCGCCGCCATTGATTCGCCATTGGCGTGGACGAAGCCCCTTGCAAGAGAGCCTTGCTGCATCGCAAGCCGAAACTCTCCGGCTGGCATGAAACCTTGGCTTTTCACCACGACAGTCCAATCCTCCACTTGTTTGGCATTCTTCCAATCCGGAGAGTCTTCGGGGATGAGTTCGATGGAGACAGGAACCGCAAGCCCACCCGTGTGAGTCGCCATCTGGGTTATCTGACCCTTGAGCTTACGGAGCTTGAAGAACAGATAGACGGCCCCGATACCCAGCAGGATAAAAAACGCGACGACAAGCGCGCCGATGAACTGCAAAACCAACGCCACGCTTCAATCGTATCACGACTGGGCGTGGCAGGGATGCTAAAGAGGTCTCACTGTCTCGAATTCGGGGATAATCGTAGCTTCCCATGAAATCTTCGCCCGCGAAAATGCGGACGCTGCCCCTCGCGATGGCGATGTTCTGCTTGGTGAGCGGAGGACCCTACGGGTTGGAGCCGGTCATCGGCTCAATGGGGCCGACATTGGGGCTGATCTTAATCCTTCTCATCCCGGTGATCTGGGCTTGGCCGGTCGCCCTGATGACCGCCGAACTCGGAACTGCGATCCCCGAAGAAGGTGGCTACTACATCTGGGTGAGGCGTGCGCTGGGACCGTTTGCAGGGTTTCAGTGTGCTTGGCTCTCGTTCCTCTACAGCATTGTCGATGCGGCGCTGTATCCGTTGCTCTTTGCGGGCTACCTCTCGCAGTCGATGATCACGATTTTTCACTTGCAAGGAATGAACGCTGGCTGGCTGACTTCCATGATTGCGATCCTGCATATCTTGGTGATCACCTACATCAACATTCGTGGCGTGCGCGAAGTCGGAATGGCGGCGACGCTGTTTACATTCCTGATCATTTTGCCATTCGGGCTCATGTGCGCGCGAAGCGGATTTCAGCCCTTGCAGCTACAGCCGATCAAAGCGGACTCCGGCACAATCTCGGTCGGACTCGCAACTGTCATGTGGAACTACCTGGGCTGGGACAACCTCAGCACGGTTTCGGGAGAGGTCAAGAACCCGCAGAAGTCGATTCCGAAGGCGCTTTGGTTTGCGATTCCTTTGGTGACGCTGGTCTACTTTGTGCCGACGGTTTCGGCGTTGCCGACGTCTCCCAATCCTGAACAGTGGACGGATGGTAGCTGGCCTGCAATCGCCGCACGGGCAGCCGGACCCTGGGTCGGTAACCTGGTGCTTCTGGGCGGCCTCAGCAGCGCGAGTGCGATGTTTGTCGCGCAAATGCTTGCCTCGTCGCGAATTCCCGCCGTGCTCGCGCGGGACGGGTATCTGACATCATGGCTGGGGCATACCAGCGTGCGGATGGGGACCCCCGTTCGCTCGATCGTGCTCTGTGCAGGGCTCTACACGTGTTTGGCATGGTTCAGCTTCAGTGAGCTGATCACCGTCAATGCCATTCTTTACGGACTCGCCGTCATGCTCGAGTTCGCCGCACTCTATGTCCTCAGACGAAAAGAGCCGAATCTTTCACGACCCTTTCGTATTCCGGGCGGAGCGCCGATTTGTGCCCTTCTAGCCATCGGCCCGGCAATTCTTGTTGTGCTCTTGACTTGGAACAGTGTGGTCGAAGAGGGTTGGCGCAAGCAAATCCCAACATTGGTCGCAATTGCCAGCGGAGTCGTAGTTTACAAACTCCGACGCAACCCGGCTCTGTCATAATTGAGCGACATGTACACCTACACGATCCTCTTTCTGGGTGACGTTGTGGGGAAGCCGGGGCGAGATGCGGTGCGCGAGCACCTTCCTGCTTTGAAGGCAAAGTACCTGCCTCGTTTCATCATCATCAACGGCGAAAACAGTGCGGCTGGACTGGGGATCACCGATAAGATCGCGGAGGAATTTTTCTCGCTCGGGGCAGACGCGATTACCCTCGGAAATCACACCTTTAATAAGCGCGAGATCGCTCCCTATCTGGATTCAGGAAAGCCCATTATCAGACCGCAAAACATGGCCGTGGGAATCCCGGGTCGCGGAATGATCCAGATCCAGAAGGAAGGCACGCAGCTCGCCGTGATCAACCTCAGCGGCCGAGTTCAGATGGATCCTGCTTACAACGACCCTTTTTATGCTTTTGATGAGCTCACCAAAGATTTGCAAACTCCGCACATCTTCTTGGACTTTCATGCCGAAGTGACCAGCGAGAAAATCGCGATGGGTTATCACTGCGAAGGGCGTGCAACGGCAGTGGTTGGAACCCATACACACGTTCAAACTGCGGATGAGACGATCCTCGCCGGAGGCACCGCTTACATCACCGATGTCGGAATGTGTGGCCCAAGGAATTCCGTTTTGGGCATGGATCGTGATATTATTCTTCGCCGCTTCCGCACAGGATTGCCAGAAAAATTCGAGGTTGCGAACGAACCTGGTGTAATCTCTGGAGTAGCGATAAACGTCAGAACTGATACGGGCCGCGCCACGAGCATCGAGCGCATCCAAATTAGAGACTAGAAAGAACCTGGAGAACTATTGTGATTACACTTCTCGCCGCATCCATGATGGCCGCCGCTCAGGGCGACGGAACAACGATTTTGTACCGACCGGGTGTGCCGCTCACTGAGCAAAGCATTACGGTCAAGTCATGGGGCGGAGGAATCTGCACCGAGACCGACGACACGGCTTACGAGGGAACGAAGTCAGTTCGAGTGACGACAAGGAACTTCTACCAAGGCGGCACGTTCCTCTTTGGAAAGAATGTTGATCTAGCAACGAGTTTCGTTGATAAGAACAACCTTCTGCGGATTACCTATAAGTCACTTGATGCAGCGACGGGTTCTGCTGGAGGAGGCGCTGGGGCCTTTGGAGGCGCAGGAGCAGGAGCCGCCGGTGGTCGTCCTGGGTCGGGTGGACCTGGCGGACTTGGTGGAGGTCGAGGTGGTCCCGGGGCTGCTGGCGGTCCTTCAGGCGGACCGAGCGGAGGGCAAGGAGGACCTAGTGGCGGAGGGACAATAACACCCCTGAAATCAATTCGAATGATCATCACCACGACTGATGGAAAGCGAAGCGAAGCCATCTTGCCTGCCGCAACCAGCAGCTCAAATGACCGAGGCTGGAAGCAAGCTGGCATTCCACTCCAAGCCATTCGCGGCTTCAATAGCACCAACAAGATCATTAAGAGCATTGGTTTTGCCGGAGACGTTTCAACCGCCTTCTACATCGGAGATATGCGGGTACTCAATGACAAAACACCCATTCGAGGAGAGCCTAATTTCCGGACTCTTCAGACATTTAAGAACGCCGAGAATGTTTTCTCTGCAACCGGCTTTGGCGGAAGCAGTGTTCTCAAATACACCTGGGATTTCGACGATGCTGATGGCATTCAGGTCGATGCCGAAGGACAGGCTGTTCGATACAAGTACCGTATCGCCAGTGACGATGCGGCAAATCCCGGAAGCATCCGCAAAGACGGCGTCTTCATTGTCACATTGACAATCAGTGACGCGTACGGATTGAAGGAGCCCTACTCCACTCAAATCAAGGTAAAAGTCCGATAATTCAAGATATCTGCGCCTTCCCTGTTACCTAGGGAAGGCTTTCATCCAAAACACAAACCTAAAATGTGAAAAAGTATCACATTTCGTCGTTTTTGGAGTAAACATACTTGTGGGCCATTCGCCGTGGGTGAGGAACATTCGTTCCGAGATAAGCCCGGACGAGGTGAAACTATGAGAATAGCAATTTGTTTTAAAGAAAGGCTCCTTTTGGACGCTCTAGCTGGAATGCTTGAGCGGAAGGGCACCTACAGTGTCGTTGCCCGTGAGTCGACCGCCCGGGCGCTCATCAGCAGCTCGAAAGCCGCCCAGGCTCAAGTCATGCTTCTCGAAGCGGCGGGACTCGGAGCTGAGGACGCTCAGTTCCTTCAAGGTGCTAAGGCATTCGGCGAGTTCGTTGTAATTGTCGTCGGCGACAAACTCCCTGCTGGATTTGATAAGTCTATCGTTGATGTCATGATCCCTCGTGACGCTGGTGGAGATGCGCTCCTAGATGCCCTCGCTGGCGTTCAGGATAAGCTCCCGGCCCGAATGATGGTCCGAGAAGGAAAGCGACCTTACCGACGAGGAAATCGACTTACTTACCGCGAGTATGAAGTCGCCGAGTTCGTCTCGAAAGGCTACTCCAACCGACGCATCAGCGAAGTCTCCGGTCTGCGCGAGCAGAGCGTGAAGAATCTCGTCAGCGTGATCATGCGAAAGCTTCAGTGCGAGAACCGCACCCAGGTCGCCCTCAAGCTCCTGAACGCTGAAGTCGAGCAACCAGTCGACTAAACTCCGTTTTCGTCTAAACTGAGTTCGTGAAACAACGAATCCTCACCGCGATCGTGCTTTTTGCCGTCGTGATGGGGGTTCTCTTTTTTGATCCATCGGGGGTTGGGGCACCGCTCTTGGCGAGACTATCGTTAGGAGCAGTCGCATGGGAACTTGCGAGTCTGATCGGGGGCTCACGATGGTTACTAGTTGCCTTGTCTCAAGTTTGTCTGATTCCGTTCGAACGCGTCGATCATCCTATCTACTTAGTGGTGTTCACCGCCATCGGAGTATTGGGCCTGAGAGATCTCGCAAAATCGTCCGCCAGCGAAGCCGGTCAAAAAAGCGGATTTGAAAACCCTAACCTGTGGAGGAACGTCCTTGTCATCCCGTTCTTAAAAGGTTCTGGCTCTGCTCTGATCCTCCTCACCACTCATGGAGGTAATCCCTTTCCTCTGATTCTCACTGCGGCAATCCCAATCTGGGCCGGGGACACCGCCGCGATCTTTGCCGGCAAAGCTTTCGGCAAGCACAAACTCGCCCCGGCCATCTCGCCCAACAAAACCTGGGAAGGCTCCATCGCAAATTTCCTCGCAGCCGTAGGTGCCGCCGCTGCACTCGGCTACTTCCTCAAGTACCCAATGGACAAGATGCTCCTCCTCGGCGTCTCGTGCGGAGTCATTGGTCAATTCGGCGACCTCTTCGAAAGCTATCTGAAACGCCAGGCTGGAGTCAAAGACAGCGGAAACCTCCTGCCGGGCCACGGTGGAGTTTTCGACCGCCTTGACTCCCTCCTCATGACTGCTCCGTTCAGCTATTGGATTCTGTCGAGCTTCCTGAAGTAGCGATCCACCATCGCTCGGTAGCGGAGATAGGAGTCCGGATCAAACTCCTTCAAATCCTCAAGCACTCGAGAAGCAACCAGCTCCTCCAACCCACTTCCCCTCAGCGACCACTGATAGTAAAGTTTCACCCCGTTCGTATACGGTCCGTTGATCTTGCTACCAACCAGCAGCTCACGCAACCGCTCCATCAACGGGAGATGAACCGCGTGCATTCGCAGGATAATATGCCCCTGCTTTCCATCACCACCAAAACTTCCCTGGCCGCAAAAGAAGCCCAGCAGAAACCCTCGATCAAAGTCGTTCATGTTACATAGAACATTTTAACGTGAAACACTTGCCTTTTGGTATCCTATAGACCTCACTCCAAGACATGGAAGCGAGGTTTCTACATGGACATATCGAACTTTCCTCCGCGCTATGACGCCGCCCCGATCGAGGGCAAATGGTACGCCGCATGGGATGCGGCCGGACTCTTTAAGCCATCCGCTGATGCGAAAGGTGGCAATTACTGCGTCACCATCCCTCCGCCCAATATCACTGGCTCGCTGCACATGGGTCACGCCCTCTGCTACCCACTCCAAGATCTCTTCGGTCGCTATCAGCGACTCCTTGGTAAGAGTGTTCTGATCCTGCCCGGACAGGACCACGCAGGAATTGCAACTCAGAGCGTTGTTGAGAAGCAGCTCCGGAAGGAAGGATCCAGCGGAGCCCAGCTTGGTCGCGAGAAGTTCACTGAGCGAGTTTGGGAATGGCGAAAAGAATCGGGGGATACCATCCTCAACCAGTTCAGAGCCCTCGGTTGCGCTTTTGATTGGTCACGTTCCAAGTTCACGCTCGATGAAAAATATGCCGATGCCGTGCTCAAAGTCTTCATTGATTGGTACAACAAGGGATTCATATACCGAGGCAAGAGAGTTGTCAACTGGGACCCGAAGCTCAAGACCAGCGTTTCCGACATCGAGACCTTCCGCGAGACCCGGAAAGGCAATCTCTATCACATCCGCTACGAATTCACTGACGACAGCGGCGAAGTAGTCATTGCAACCACCAGACCGGAGACCCTTCTCGGCGACATCGCCGTCGCGGTTCACCCCTCAGATAAGCGATACGAAGGCAAGATCGGGATGACCCTCCGAGTGCCCCTCGTTAACCGAGAGATTCCGCTCGTCTCTGACCTGTATCCAGACCCAGAGTTCGGAACCGGAGCAGTCAAGATCACCCCTGCTCACGATCCCAACGACTTCGAAGTCGGCGCACGGCACTCTTTGCAGATGCCCGTGATTCTCAATCTGTCCGCCGAGATCAACGCCGATTGGTCGCGAGAGAACGAGACTCCAGAGATCGTTGAGAAGATCGCTAAATACGAAGGTCTCGATCGATACGAAGCGCGAAAACTCATCATCGCAGACCTAGAAGAGGCTGGCCTTCTCGTCGAAATCGAACCTCACGACATCCCCATCATCATTTCAGATCGGTCGGGCGAAGTCATCGAACCGCTTTTGAGTGAGCAATGGTTTGCGCGGCAAACCGAGCTAGCAAAGCCGGTTATTGGAGCAGTTCAGAACGATGAAGTCAGGTTCCACCCAGAAAGGTTTAAAGACATCTTCCTTGCTTGGATGGATTCCATCCGGGATTGGAACATCAGCCGACAGCTCTGGTGGGGTCATCGCGTCCCCGCTTTCTACACCGAAGACGGCGAGTGCTTCGTCGCCCTCACCTGGGAAGAAGCTCAGACGCAAGCAGGCGACAAAAGGATCGTCCGACAAGACGATGACGTCCTCGACACTTGGTTCAGCTCGGGAATGTGGCCCTTTGTCACCCTCGGATGGCCTGAGCAAACCGAAGACCTCAAGCAGTTCTATCCGACGAGCGCCCTTGTTACCGATCGCAACATCATCAATCTTTGGGTTGCCCGAATGATGATGATGGGCTACGACTTGGTTGGAGCAAAGCCGTTCTCGGACGTGATGATCTACGCGACTGTTCTGCGCGAAGATGGTCGCCGAATGTCCAAGTCTCTTGGAACCGGAATCGATCCGATGACGGTCATCGACACCCTCGGTGCCGACGCACTACGCTGGACTCTGCTTAGCCAAACCGGCGAAAATCAGGACCTGCGCTACAGCGACAAGAAGACCGAAGACGCCAGGAACTTCTGTAATAAGATATGGAACGCGACTCGATTCGTTCTCATGAACATCGAATCCGTCCCCGCTCAACCCACCGAGTTTCAAACCGTAGACCGATGGCTCCTCACCCGTCTCAGTAAGACGATTGACGAAGTCAAAGCGGGCTATGATCGCTACGACATTCAGGCCGCATGCCAGGCAATGTACCGATTCTTCTGGAGTGAAGTCTGTGACTGGTATCTGGAGATTTCCAAGTCCCGACTTCAAAATCCGGAGACGGCGCAAACTCCGCAGTGGGTGCTACTCACCGTGTTTGAGGCTTTCCTCAAGCTGCTTCACCCGGTCATGCCGTTCATCACCGAAGAGCTCTACAGTCACCTGCCACTCGAATCGAAATCAAGCTTCTTGATGTCCGCCTCCTGGCCTATCATCGATAGCTCGCTCATCGACGAATCAGCAGAAGCAGCAATCGAGGGAGTATTTGCAGCCACAAGAGCCCTGAGAGCGCTAAGAGCAGAGCTGGATCTGAAGCCGCTCGAAAAAGTGCCCGAAGTGTTCTATGAAGGTCCGCTTGGAGAATCTGCAGGAATCGTTGCCTCCCAGGCATGGGTTCTTAAGCTGACACAAGGCAAGCCACAAGACCGCCATGTTTCAACAACTGCCGGTGGCGTGGACTTCCACATCGTCGTTGATGGGCTCATCGATCTTGAGAAGGTCACCGCTGCAACTGAGCGGGACCTGCTCAAATCTGAGAAAGAAGCCGCAGGGCTCAGCGGAAGGCTGAACAATCCTCAATTTGTTGAGAAAGCAAATCCAGAGATCATCGAGCGAGACAAGAATGCTCTGAGCGATCTGCAGTCCAGAATCGAAAAGCTCAAGTCAAGACTCGAGCTTCTTCGAAGCTGAGGCTTTCGGGGTCGGTCGCCAAGGCCGACCCCAAAGCAGCATCAGTAGCAGGCAGTAATAGCCAACCAGAATCCAAGGCGAGAAACCTCTTGGTGCAAGAACAAGCGAAGGAAACCGGGCGGCAATGTCCGTAATCAACTGCATCCACCAGAGTAATGGTCGACAAAAGAGCACAACCATTTCACCAAGTCCGGGGATAACGGAGAGGAACCCGAGAACCACCACGACCGACGATGCGAGCTCGACAAGAATATTTGTAACCGGACCAATCAGCACGATTCGTCCAAACCACCACGCCCCAAGTGGCTCAGCAGCCAGGCTGGCAACGCAAGAAACCTCAAGCCCTCTCCACCACTCAGCAAACTCCCGGCGCTTGTCAAACCAGATCATGAGAGCTGCGGTCACAACATAGGAAAGCTGAAAAGACGGGGAGAACACATCCTGGGGAGCGACCGCAAGCCATAGTACTCCTGCCAAACTAATCGCCGATATGCCATCTGAAGACCGCTTCACCAAGTAAGCGCACGAAGTGACAAGCCACATCAGCGATGATCGAACGGTCGGCGGATGAAACCCAGTCAGGAGGCAATATCCAAACAGCAAGACTGTAATGAGCGCAATCTGATGATGACGTCTCACACCCAACGAGACCAAGAGAAAGTGAGCAAATAGAGCTAACACCCAAACGTGTAACCCGCTCGCGCTGACCAAGTGATAAGTACCACTTTGCACCAAAGCCGCCTTGTCCGGCTTTTCTAACTCGGATGCAAAGTTGAATGTCAGCGCATTAACCCACGGTCCATCGCGCACCCCATATAGCTGGTTGATCCGATTAATAGCCCAAACTCGAAAGGAACCAACAGGGGAGAATAATGAGCTACTTTCCCGTCGAAAAGTAGAAGCTCGCAATACTCCACTTTTGGCCTCAGTGACGACCCCAGTAACTGACCAAACCTCTCCCGCCGCAACCGCAACCTGCCCAGGCAACTTCAACAAGCCTCCTCGAAAAGGAACCTGAGTCTGCCCTTGTCGGTACTCCGCAAAGCCTGTCAATCGAACAGAATCTGAAAACGGCCCAGCGGAAACCGATACCACTGATTGCCAAAGCAAGAAAACTCCTGAAGCCACCAATCCGAACGAAAGCCAGGCCAACCAACGAAATCGAAAAAGAGTAGCAATCACTACTCCTATGCCGAAAATCCAAGGTGCAAACGGCAAGTTCAGACCTATCAAAACCCCCAACAGGAGGCAAACAAACGGTCTAGCCGTGATCTGCCGAATCATCTTGCCACTTCTTAATCCGCCTCTGAGCGATCTCGCGAATCGAGAGTCCAGTCAGTGAATCGTCCACCACATCTTCAACCACCGCAAACTCAAACGGCCGCCGCAAAGGTCGAACCCCGAACCGCAGATCAACAAACAGAGCCTCGTCTCCCGCCATCTCCCGCAATCGAGCCAGCAGCGTCTCCTTCTGCATTCGGAGCTCCTGCGCCCAAGCCGAGCCAGTCACAGCAACAAAAACCTTCCCATGGTCATACCGATCCGGCCAAGATCGCTCCGCCATCGCCGCCCCAACCACCGTTTCCCAGCGACGTAAAATCGCCAATGCCCGAGCCGCCCGAAGCGCTTCCGGTTGCAACACCGCATCACCTAGGATTCGGTCAAATTTCCTCATCCGCGCCTCACCGTTCCATTTTGCACTGTAAGAACCTCTGCTACGCCCAAAATCTCCGCTCCTGCAGCGGAAGCCTCAGTACACGTCAGAACCGCCTGAGAGGCCCTTGAGGAGACCACAGCGCACAAACGCGAACGCCGCACCGGATCGAGATCGGAAAGCATGTCATCCAAGAGCAACAAAGGCGCCACCCCAAGAAGATCCTTCCAAGCTTCCATCGTCGCGAGTTTCAACGAAATCACCGCCGTCCGCTGCTGCCCCTGGGACCCAAATAGCCGAGCCTCCGTCCCATCGATGAGAACTTCGACATCATCTCGATGCGGTCCCACCTGAGTCGAGCCCCTTGCGATATCCAAACCGCGAGTTAAACCTAAAGAACCCCCCGAATCTCGAACAAAGTAGCGCAACGACAAAACCTCTTCCCGACTGGCCATCTCCTGATGGACCAAAGCCGACAGCGAAGACAAAGAGGCAACATACTCCTCGCGAAACCGCCGAATCTCGGCTCCATGAAGTTCAAGCTGTTCCTCCCAACCTTCAAAGGCCAAAGGATCAACCGACCGCTCCTGTGCCATCTTGAGCAGCGCATTCCTCTGCTCCAAAGCCCGTTTATATGCCGCGAAGTGCCGTAGATATGACGGATACAAAGCCGATAGCTCCATATCCAGGAACAGCCTCCGGTCAGAAGGATCCCCCTGAACAATCGCGAGATCAAACATCGAGATACAAACCGTTGGAATCCGCCCCATCACGTCCGCCGCCCGAGGCAGACTCGCTCCGTTCAGAAAGAACTTCTTCCTCGCTCCAACCTCTAGCGCTCCCGCAACCGTCGTTCCCCCCTCAAGGGTCGCCTCGGCGGTACAACCCGCCGCTCCGTGCCGCACAGCCTCGCCATCCCGTTGTCCTCGAAGCAGCCGAGCCGTCGATAGCCAATACAGCGCCTCCAAGAACGAGGTCTTCCCCTGAGCATTCTCCCCCGCCAAAATCGTGAAGCCAGGCCCCAGAGGTTGATCCAAAGACTCAAAGTTCCGGAAGTTCGAAAGGCGTAGATGTGTAATCAATCCACATCCCTCTCTTAAAAAAGAATCCTTTTAGAGAAAGAGTTATTACTCTTATTAGCAGTGTGGATTTGTGGATTACCTGGTGCAATCACACCCAAAATCGCCTGTGGATAACAAGGGTTGAACCCTTTCCGAAACATGCCCTTCTCCCCACATGGAGTCGCAGTCCAATCTTTCCACACAACAATCCCCATCGGTTTACAACACCCCTTCAAAGCATTCCTCGCGCTCTTCCGTACTTCATCACAACCGCCTCAGCCAAGTAAAGCGGATGGATGTTGGCGTCCAACGGAACGCTCAAATTCTTCGCCATTGGAACCCAAACCGTGTCCGTCAAGTGATTCTGAACATCTCTTGGCAACTCCGGGAATCGATCGCAATAACGGCGAAGCACGTAGTACTGCCCATCCGTCATGTTTCGAAGTTCGCCGACTGTGTGTTCGAGAGGATGCACTCCTACGCGGTGCGGCGCAACCGAAAATGCCTCCTGAACACGGTTCTCGTGAACCACAATTGTTCCCGCAACGAGATCACCAACGCGCTGAAGGCGTGGATTCACAAACATCGAAACAATCCCGATGAAGTAGAACCCAGGCAGAAAGTCGGCAACCCGCAAAATGTTTCGCGCAGTCGCTGCCGCAAAGGTAACCGGAGTCCCATCAAGCATCCGAACCCGAATGCCCGCCATTTTCTTACCCAGAGTCACCCCATTCATTAGGCCCTCACTGAAGATGAAGTAAGCAAAGGGTCCCATGGAGATCAAGAACATCGTGACGCCCAGCGCAAAGCCCGAAAACAATCCGCCGGTGAAGAAACCCATCAAACCGATCACAGTAAGCAGGCCATAGATGCCGAAAAACAGGATGATAAAGTCCACGAAGTTGGCCAAACAGCGGCTACCCAACCCCGCCAGGCGGTAAGTTAGAACGGTCTTTTCCGGTGTGAGGACGACAGTCTCCAGCGGCACAACATGCAGTGTACTGAGAATGAGTGGCGAACCTAACGAGTTTGGAAAATCAGATTCCTTCTTCGAGCCTAAAGTAGTTCGGGCCGTCATCGTGCCAACGCGTCGGCTGTGGTGGCTAATCATCGCAGGAGTCCCCTTGATCGTTCTCGCGACGCTCGTCGGCATGGGCTGGATGCTTTACGCTTACAACTTGTTGCTCGGAGCTATCGCGCTCTTGACCTATCATTTTGGAGCCTCTGCAGAAGGTCTCCGGATCCGGCGGCGAATGGATGCCGTACTTTCAGTTCGAGCACGGAACCGGATCCAATTCGAAATCGAAAATGAGAGCGGAGTTTCTGTTTCAGGACTCGTAAGAGACGAGCTCCCTTCGACATTTGGTGGCGAATCAAATGAGTCCAAGTTCAAGGTTGCGCCCGGACACAAGTTCGGTTTTGAGTACACCATGATCCCGCCGGAGCGCGGGCAAGAGAGCTTAAGGGGAACCTTCTTGCGATTGGATTGCCCACTCGGTCTGGTGCAAAAGCAAGTCGAACTCGAGACCAGCCAGGACGTGAAGGTGTATCCAAACATCCTCGCTCTTCGCGAGTTCGCCCTTCTGAACCAGCAAGGTCGACTTCGGGAGGTCGGAGTAAGAGTCTCGAAGATGCGTGGCTTGGGCACCGATTTCGAGTCCCTTCGTGAGTACTCCGATGGCGATGACTACCGTAAAGTCGACTGGAGTGCGACCGCCCGTCGGGGAAAACTGATCGTACGACAGTACGAGGTTGAACGAAATCAAGCCGTCATGATCTGCGTCGACTGCGGGCGCCACATGCTCGCCGAGATCGGCGGAATTAGAAAGCTCGATCTTGTTCTGGACGCCATCCTCATGCTCATCCAGTCGGCGATCGCCGCTGGCGATAACGTCGGTTTTCTTGCCTATGGCGCCGATGTCATCACCTACGTTCCCCCCAAAAAGGGTCAGCGGCAGCTCGGAGTCATCCTAAATGCCATGTACGGTCTCGTCGCCGAGCCCGTCGAGAGTGACCCAGTTCGAGCCTTCAGCTATCTAACCGCACGCCACAAGCGAAGGTCCCTCCTCGTCAACTTCACCGGACTCGAGGACCGAGATATGGCCCGAGATGTTGTGCAAAGCTTCGGCACAATGGCCCGGAGCCACTTGGCTTTGCTCGTCAACATCGCCGATCCTCGATTCCGCGAAATTCTCCGAAAAGAGCCCGAAAGCCCAGACGAACTTTTCAGGTTCGCATCCGCCCACTTCCTGACCGACGAGCGACGTCAGGCGGCCTCAATGCTTCAAACCGCACATCTCAAAGTGCTCGACTCGGAACCCCAAGATTTGGCGAAGGATTTGGTGACCTACTACCTTGACGTGAAGTCAAGGGGTCGGCTCTAAAGACTCACAAAACCCAGTCTTCCTGATAGTTTAGGGTTAAGGTTGCATGACATGGCATGTAAGTTGCCGTAAGAATCCGATGTATCATGCGGTTGACTAACGGAGGAATTTTGGAGCCAGGCGATGGATTTACCTTAGACGGAATCAACCCCAAAGTGCTCCTGAGCGAGACCAACGCACCATGGTCCAATGGAGCCTTTTTGGCAGTGAGCCTGGTTTACGTTGGTGGTCACTCCGACCATGCCGACCTTGCCCTTCCTTTGTTAAGGCAGTTGAGCATCCCTGCAACATTCTTTATCGATCCTGCGACGATGCTGGATGATGTCAGGCGATGGGAGCAAGTGCGAGCAACCGAACACGAGCTGGCCCTAGCCCCGTTTATGGGTGCCCAGAAGACCGGCTTTCTTCCTGGCTGGACTCAAGGCGCATTTGGCGAAGAGGTCCGATCCTCCAAGCGGTTCTGCCGGGAAGTTTTTGGTGTGAGTCCACGAAGTCTCTACCATCCTGGCGCTACCCTCTTCGGCGACCAGACTAACTTCACAACGATCATTGAGCAAGAGTTCGACAATGTCGTCACTTCGACCCTCGGTGTCAACGGTCCGCTCAGCCACGCGAAGAACCTTTCCTCCCGACCACTCACCTCGTACCCGAATCAAGAATTCCGCTCGCTCCTTGGGCTCGAAGAGCCAAACTGGCTCATCATTCCCTTCGGACCCTTGTTCGAGGGCGATAACACCCGCATTCTGGTACACCGAATGATGTTGGAATCTATCGGCAGAGAGCGCAAAAATTTGCGAATCGGAACCGTCGCCCAAATCGCGGCCGAACTAAGGAATCGCCAGTCCCCGGTAGAATAGCCCTTGATTTTGGTGAGTCTTTGGCTCATCATGGATCGCAAAGGCGCGACCCCGCATGAGAGCAACTCGAGAAGAATATTGGCAGTTTAGTCTCCCTGAGAAGCTCCTCTTTTACGCCTGTGCTCTGGCGTCTGTCGGCTATATGTGCTGGCAGATTTGGGCCCGAGTTCAGCTCTGGATGAGTGGCCGTCCAACTGGAGAAGTGCGCCAAGGCAAGCAGTATTGGATGCCCACTCGTGCCGGGCTAGAACGCTGGTTTGGTAAGGTTTGGACCTATATCCTTTTACAAAAGAAGGTGCGAAGTAGCCGCCCAAAGACCGGCGCGCCCATACACCTCATGATGTTCTATGGGTTCCTCGCGCTCTTTGTAGCAACCACCCTTCTAGGTATCAACACCTACTCGCCCATCAAGTTTCACCAAGGCACTTACTACCTTGCCTACGAGGTCATCTTTGACACCCTAGGCCTGCTTCTGCTGTTCGGCTTGATCTGGGCGATTGTGCGCAGGGGGTCAACCAAAGAGCCCATCTCAAAGGACAGTGTGGACATGCAGGTCCTCTGGCTCCTGCTCCTGATTACGGTGAACGGCTACTTATTAGAAGCCGCCCGAATCGCGATCAATCCCCAATCACAGAAGGGTTGGGATTCGGTCTCATGGGTGGGCTTTGCGCTCGCGCAACCACTCGCTGCACTCAAAGGAAATGTCCTCGCTTACAAAGCGCTTTGGTGGTTCCACGCACTCTGCGTGTTCGTCTTCTTCGTTCTTATTCCCCGTCTCAAGCTTCGCCACATCGTGCTAGCAATCTTTAGCGCAGCAGGCTCTCCCGATACGCCGATGGGCAAACTGCGGACCATCCCAATGGAAGAGGTCGAGCAGACCGAGCAGATCGGCGTCAAGTACGCAAGGGACTACTCGCGCTGGCACCTGATGTCGCTCGACGCCTGTATGGAGTGCGGTCGGTGCACCGAAGTCTGCCCCGCTAACGCTGTCGGCAAAATTCTCAATCCCAAACAGATCGTCCAAGACTTGCGCGGAGCCATGGCGAGTGGAGCCGAAGTCGTCCCGTCGCTCGACCCCGAAGCCCTTTGGCAATGCACCACCTGTAACGCCTGTGTTGAAGCCTGCCCAGTCCTCATTCGGCACGTGGACATCATCGTCGACGCCCGCCGAAACATCGTCTCCGAAGGCGGTCTCAGTGGCTCGGCCGCGCTCGTTCTTCGCCAAACCGCCTCCACCGGCAATGCCTGGGGAACCAACGGAAACCGCGAAGAGTGGATGCAAGGTCTTGACATCCCTCTCGCCAGAACCACATCAGAGTTCGAATATCTCTTCTGGGTCGGCTGCGCCGGAGCAACCGATGCCGGAGCGATCAAAACCACAAAAGCCGTCGCCGATCTACTCAAAACGGCTGGAGTCAGTTTCGCCTGCCTTGGCAACGAAGAAGCTTGCACGGGCGACCCTGCGCGCCGCCTTGGAGAAGAGTTCCTCTTCCAAGAAAAGGCAATGGAGAACGTCTCTGCCTTCGAGCGATACGGCGTCAAAAAGATTGTTACCGCCTGCCCCCACTGCTTCAACTCGCTGAAGAATGAGTACGGTGACTTCGATGCCAAGATCGAAGTTTTCCACCACACCCAGCTTCTCCAGACCCTAGTTTCGAAGGGCAAGCTCCTTGCCGCCAAGCCAGAACGAGGGTCGGTTGTCATGCACGATCCTTGCTATCTGGGTCGAGTCAACGACGAGTCCGAAGCCCCTCGGGCATTGGTCGAAGGCATGGTTAACCCCGAATTCCACTCTCAAAAGACTCGCTGCTGCGGAGCTGGTGGCGGCCGGATGTGGATGGAAGAAGCCCTCACCGAGCGACCCTCAAACGCTCGAGTCGAGCAGCTCCTCGCTACCGGCGCCAAAACCGTCGCCCTCGGCTGCCCCTTCTGCAAAATCATGCTCGACGCCAGCGTCAAGCAGGTGACAGAAGAAGAGATCAACCTTGTCGACTTGGCGGAAATGCTTCAACAGGCAAACTCCAAAGCTTCGGTGACGTAGACCCCTCAGATGCTCACGATAGATCCTGGCTTCGCCCGCCTCCAAGGAACCTACGCCGGAACGATGTTCTACCACGACCAGTTCCAAAATAAAGACTTGGAGATGCCCATCCAGGTCCGGTTTGGCGAGGGAGTCTACGACACCAAGTATCGATTCTCACCCCCGAAGTATCAGTGGGCGGTTGATTGTATCGAGATCAGCGCAGACGGGACCCAATGGGTTGAGAGCAATCTCACAGAGAAATTTGTTTTCAAGCTCACCAACTGGAGCGAATTCCAGAAAGGCAAATCTGACTGGTTTGAGATGGAACGAACTCAACTCACATCCAACTTCGTCGGTCTCTTCCGCCGTCGCTGGATCCTCGCCCCCAACGGCGACCTCATCAGCGAAAAGTGGCTGAAACCAAACGGCAAAGAGTGGGAAGTAAGCCACCGAATGGTTCTAAAACGGAACCTGTAGAACGACCCGTTCGACCACTGCAACTCCCGCCGCATGAGTCTTCTCGTGGGTTAATGAGACAAAAACTCGCAATCGTGCCGAGTCGAATCGATGATCCCGAATGACCACATGCGGCTGACCCAAAGGGTCGTTCAGAATCTCGATATTCCTCATCAACAGAGGGATTCCCACCGCTTTGATCACCGCTTCCTTAGCCGCCCATCGCCCGGCAACCTGTTGAGCGTTCCTGCAATATGCCTCTTCTCGCTCGGTCAGGACTTTAGGAACAAAACGAGGGTTACGCATCGCATGGGCAATCCGCGCGATGTCCACCAGATCGATCCCCACTCCTACAACCACAGGTTCATTATGAGCGTAAACTAGAGAGGCTTGCGCTATTTCATTCACGCTCCTGATGGTCAGCAGTATGGCCCCGCAGATATCCCGACGATCAACCTCTGGATCGCCGAGGGTCGTCTTCTGCCCACCACACTCCTGCAACCGGAGGGCAGCACCATGCGCGTCGCCGCGAGCACGATTGATGGCCTCGCCTGGGCCGAAAATCAAACATTCCAGGCCTACACGCCTCAATCGGTAAGCACCGGGCGGCTTGAACTGAGGGCGTCCTGGGTATGCCTCGCAGGCTCGCTCATTCTTTGTTGCCTCCCCGTCGGTTTCCACGTGGTGGCCGGAATCGCCGGCGTCCTCTTCGCCGTCATTGCCTACCGCAAAGGCAACCAGGTCGCGCTGGCGTCCCTGGTGTTAAACCTTCTGGTTCTTGCCCTAGTGGTGTTCCAACTCCAAGGCAAGCCCACGCCCTACGATCCCGAGGCGATCCTCGAGAGGTTCAAGGCTTTAACGCCTCGATAAAGAACTCTAACTGGCGATCTTGGCGGAGCCCCGCGTGACCCTGGTCAACGCCGACATAAAGCCGGTAAGGCTTATTCGCCCGGTCAAGCGCCGCGATCATCTGGTGGGTGTTCGACGGATGGACGTTATCGTCCGCAGTCCCGTAGAAAAGGCACAACTTCCCGGTCATATCCTTCACGTACTCCATCGCCGAACCCAGCTTGTATCCGTCCGGATTGTTCTGCGGCGTATCCATGTAGCGCTCCGTGTAGATCGTGTCGTAATGGAGCCAGCTCGTCACCGAGCTACTGGCGCATGCCGCTGCAAACACCTGCGGGTGGCGCACAAGTGCGATCGCCGAGAAGTAGCCGCCGTAGGACGTGCCCTCAACCCCAACACGCGTGCCATCAATCCAAGGGTTCGCCTTGCAAAGATTGGTTACCGCCGCCGCAGTGTCATCAACCTCGACAACCCCGAGCTTCCCATAGACCGCCTGAGTAAAGTCTCGCCCACGCCCCGAAGTTCCCTTTGCATCAATCCAGGCCGTTATAAAGCCGAGCTCGCAAACCGGATCCGCACCTCGATAAGCCTCACGGCTCGAACCAGATTCCGGGCCGCCATAAACCCGAAGAAGCATCGGATACTTCTTCGCAGGATCAAAATCGCGAGGCTTGCAGAGATATCCATAAACCGGCGTCACTCCGTCCGCTCCCATCACCGAAAACCGCTCCGCCGCCCGATATCCTGCGTCCTCATAAATCGAGAGATCACCCTTGGTAAGGCCAATCTTTACCTTTCCATTCTCATCGCGCAAAATCGCAGAAGGTGGCAAGCCCAACCTTGAGGCCCGGTCAATGAACATACTTCCGTCAGCAGAGACAATCGGGTTATGACTCGTCGAAGGATCCGTTAATCGGACATCACCTTTACCGTCCAAACCAACACGATGGAGCTGAATCAAATACGGATTGTCTCCGTCATGCGCCGTATACCAAAGCACCTGCTTCTCTTCATCGAGTTTGACAATCGCGTCAACCTCCGCTTTCAGATCCGTCACCTTCGAGATCAACCCCTTCTCCAAAGACCCAAGCCAGAAGTTGTTAAACCCGTTCCGCTCATTCACCCAAAGGAACCGCTTCCCGTCCTTCAGCCAAGTCATCCGAGGGCTGTTATCCACCCACCCCGCCGGGTTCGACTCCTGAATCACAACCCGAGATTTGCCAGACGCCAGATCAGAAGCACAAAGTTCCATCACGTTCTGCTTTCGGTTCGTGCGGTTGAACAGCAGAGTCTGCCCATCCGGCGCAAAGCGCACGTTGTAAACGTAGTGCGCGACGTCCGCATCGGTAGATGCAAAAGCGGCATCCACTTGCTTCGATGCCCCTTTCGCCACGTCGTAAGCCCAAAGCTGAACCGTCGGATTCGGAGTTCCCGCCTTGGGATACGCCTCCGTGTAAAGCTCATTCTGGACGCCGTTCTGCTTGGTCGTGAGGAAGTAATCCAGCACCTTCGACTCATCAAACCGGTAGTAAACGAGGGTCTTCGAGTCCGCAGACCACCACATCGCCTGGTTCTGGTTCAGCTCCTCGCCATACACCCAACTTGCCGTGCCGTACTTGATCCGAGTCTGAGCTGACCCATCTTTGGTGATCTCAACCTTCCCATTGGGTGTATCTAGCGAGATGTTCGAGTTCGCATATCGAGCGGTGTACTTTCCGTCCGGGCTCGCCGCCGTACTGAACTGTCTCCCCCGACTAGGCGCCCCCTGCCCCCGTCGCCCCAACCCAGGATCTGCTCCCGCCGGAGTCTCTTTCGGAGTATCCGACAAGGCGCCGGTGGAAATCTCAATCCGCTTGCCGTTACTCAAGAGCACAAACTTCGAGTCAGCCGAAAAACCCGTCGCCGATGTTGGATTAACCTTCGAGTCAAGGGTAGGAATCTCCTGCCGCGCCTTAACATAAGCTGCATAACGCGGATGCTTCGGCAGATCAGACTGAAAGGTAGCGAGCAATAAAGGCGCAAGTATCGGCACCTCACGACGCTACCCCAATCACGCTATTTCGGGGCAATCAAAAGTGGCCGCTTTTCGATCGGACCTTCCTGAGTCACTCGGAATCCAGCCCGCTTCATCCCGCGCTGAACAAGCGGCGACGTCATAAACACCTTGTTCGGAAAGCCGTCCCGAGCATTCTCAATCCCCAGCTGCATCTGCCCGTGATCAATCCCGATCATATCCTTCGAAACCCAGCCCTTCGATGGATTGAACCCAGTCACGAACGAGTACTTACCGTAAGTCTCCGGGTAGAGCCGCACATAAGCCTCCGCAGACGCCAGGCTCTCCGTCGGAGTGAACATCATGCTTGCCACCGCACAAGGCGGCGCTAAAGTTCCGTTATCGCCCCAATCACCAAAAATCCCCTGCGCGCCGTAGCCGTCGGGAACATCGCAAGCACTCAGACCCCAGATTCCCCCGCCATAGGCCTTAAACTTCTTCGGATTCTGCTTCGCGTATTCAATCTGAGCGAGCGTGTTGTTTCGACTGCTCACCCAATAGTCGTAACCCATCATGTCGCGCTTGCCTTTGAAGTCAAAGAAGATGTGCGACATCTGATGCAAGAACAGCGGTCCACCCGTCAACACTTCCTGCCCGTAACCTTTGAAGTGCTTCCGCTCAAATCCCTTCCAGGTATCTGCCGGAATCGACTCATCCGAGCCCAACATCAACAGGTACAGCATCGCGGATTCAAAGTAGCCGTTCCATTCTGCGGCGAGAAATCCCTGATTCGGTCGCCAACCCATCGTAAGGGTCTTCTTATTCGGCTTCGCACCGCCGTTGGTCAGCATGAACTTCCAATCGACCGCCTTCAGAATCTGGTTGCTCATCCGCGTGATCTCAGGGTCCTTCAGAGCCCGCTCGTTCGTGATCATCCCGCACCAAAAGATCGCGGAATCAATCGTGGACAGCTCGCTATCCCACTCCTTCTTGCCCGTCTCCCAGTTCAGCCAATGGTAGAACCAACCCCGGTGCTTCGGCGCAACCTCGATCATGTGCTTGAGCGTCTTCCGAGAAACCTTAATCGCTTCCGAGCGCGTCATCCAGCCCCGATGCTCGCCAACCGCATAGGCCGAAAGGGCAAACCCAATGGCCGCGATGCTCGCAACAACGTGGTCATCCGTGTCCTTCTCTTGAAAATTACGAGAACGATCCTTGGTAAACCCCGTGACCGGGTGGGACCGCTCTACGAAGTAGTTGAACGTTCGCTTCGAGATGTCATTCAGCAAGGGCCAGCCCTTCGGTGGTGGTTGAGCGAGAGCGACGGCAATTGCAACTGAAATCATGGGTTACTTGCGGTAAGTTACCTTTTCCATCTGCCGTAGCTCGAGCGTGATGCCCGCCTCGCCAGATTCATGCGAGCGAGGGAACGCCTCCAAAAGGGCGGCGTGCATCCCATCCGTAATCTGCTGAACCAGTTCCTCGGGTCGACCCGAAAGGATCGCAACTTCACAGTGGATGAACCCATGAGGCCCACCCTCCCCCATCACCCAGGTATGCCGAAGCGAGTGGTAAGCCTTAATTGAAGCTGGAGAAATGCTTTCGAATCCCGCCAACTTCAGCACCAAGGCTTCGAGGATGTCAACGACATCCTGGTTCTCAACAACGTCGCTGGTGGTTTCAAGAATAATGTGCGGCATGAGGGCTACTCCGTAAGGGGGTCATTCGGGTCGCGTTCTTTGCCATAAAGGCTCCAAAACGCGACCCACATACAAACTTCGGCGACCGCAACCGCCGTCTTCAGCCATTGCGGAATATTCGGGTTGAAACTGAAAAATCCCTCAATCGGCGCCGCGATAAAGCACAGCACAACCCCGGTCACAATCATCATCACGGCATCCTTAGACGCCCGGCGCAAAGACTCTCCCCGCGAAAGCAGCCCTGGCACCAAAATCGCCCAACCGAGTCGCAACCCCCCCGCCCCCGAAAAGATAATCCCCGAGATCTCCGGAACCCCGTGCGGAGCAATCGACGAAAGCAAGAAATACAGCTTGCCCACCGCATTCATCTCGTAAGACAAAGCCCCAATCAATGCGCCGTTCTGAACCATCATCCCAATCGAACCCAGACCCATCGTCGCGGCCCCAATCGCCCCCGCGATAATCGAGACCGTCGGGTTGTTCGACGCGTAAAAGAAACTCGCCGCCAAACTCTCATCCAAGTTCCGCCCCTCGTGCTTCCCGTCCGTCCAATCCTTGAAATTTCCCTCCATCCCGCCGGCAAACACGCTCAGATTGTCGTGATTGTAAGCGATCATTCCGTAAGCAAAAAAAGCGCTTCCAAAAGCCAGGGCAAACGAAGCCCAGAAAAACGCCTTATTCCGCCGAAACGTCAGAACAACGTTCAGAATAAACAACTCAACGGCTCGGAAGAAGGGCTTCTTCGGTGCCCGATAGATGAGCGCATGAGCCCGCCCCACCAGGTTATTCAAGTAGTTGGCCAGCGGAACATTCTGGCTCCGAGTACGAATCACCGAAAGGTCGGTCGAGGCTTTCCGATATAATCGAACAAACTCGAACAGCTCATTCTCGTTGAGGTTGCCGACCCGCACGTCAGCCTGAGCGCAAAGAGCTTCGAGCCGCTTCCAATCGGCAATGCGACGGTCCACCAAAGTCTCTTCGTTCATGCGCCCTCGCTCTCATTATAGAGCGGTCATGCTCGCGCTCGCCTGTGTCGCCGCCTGCCCCGCCGAAATCTACTCCGCAAAGGTACTCCGAGTCGAGGGAGGCATGATGGTCTTCCAGGCCAACGGGACCGAGCTTCAAGCGAAAATCGAACCCAAAACCCACTTCTGGCGTCGCCGAGCCCAAGTCGATGCCTTTAAGTTCAAAGAAGGCGACGAGGTCACCGTCAACGTCCGCACCAACGAAAAAGGAACCTTCCTCCGCGAAGTCACCGACGCCGAAAGCACCCGCTGGCTCGGCTTCATCCGCAAAGGCATCATGCTTGGAACCCTCCGTGGCGGAGACAAAGACGGCATCTTCATCGAGTTCGCCGACGGCAGCCGATACAAGTACCGCCTCACCGAAAAAGCCGCAATCCTCATCGGCGGAAAAACCGCCAAAACCGCCGACCTCAAACAGGGAATGCCGGTCTTCATCAAGGGCAGAACCACCAGCACCCTCGACATCTCCGTCGCAACCCTCAGCGACGCCCCTCTCCGAACCGAACCACCCAAAAATGACGACCCCGCCCCCATCGTCGGCCAAGTCATCCAGTTCGACGAAGACAAGCGCGTTCTCACCCTCAAAAACGGCGATCAAGAAACCCGTATCGTTCTCGATAAAACAAGCCAAGGATATGTGGCAAAACTGGCGGGTAACCCTTTCATCTGGCTCATCGTTGAACGGACTGATTCAGGGCTGCTTCGTGCCATCGAATTTCACACAATTTCATCACCCAAACGATGAAACTAATCCGCCCAAAAGTGCGTCAACTTGAATAAAGAAGCGCATCTGCCAATCCGCATGGCATGGAACTTGCGAGTAGGTTGGTGCGCCTAACCCAGAACTAGGTTGCGCTCGTCACTTTTCTCGATCCAGCCCAAACAGTCGATGCAAATCAATCCGGCCCCCGTGCACGAAGAAGAAGGTATCCCCAGCTACCTGAACCGCCTGACGCAAGAACCGTTGCTCAGCGCGGAAAGCGAGATTGTGCTCACCCGGGCCATCCAGAACGGTGACCAAACCGCCCGCCGACGCCTCATCGAATCCAATATGCGCCTGGTGATCAACATCGCCAAAGGCTACAAGTGCCGCCATATCCCCATGGAAGACCTCATCCAAGAGGGCGCCATCGGGCTGATGCAAGCCACCGAAAGGTTCGATCCTGATCGCGGATTCCGATTCTCAACCTACGCCACCCACTGGATCCGCCAGTCCATCGGCCGAGCCATCGACAACAAGTCGAAGGCGATCCGCCTCCCTGCCCACGTCTCCCAAACCATTCGCCGCGTCGAAAAAGAGCGCGCCAAATTTCTCCGCGAAACCGGACACGAGCCGACTCTCCAAGAACTCTCCGAACTCATCGGAATCTCGGTGGTCAAGCTTCAACAAAACATGAGCGTGGGTCAAGAAATGCTCTCTCTCGACCTCCCCATCGGCGACGGCGGCGGAACCCTCGGCGGCATGATCCGCGACGAAACCACCATCAACCCCGAAGAACGTGCGATGCGCGAATCCATCCTCTCCGAACTCCGAAATGTCGTCTCCGAACTCAGCGAGCGCGAGCAGCAAGTCATGGAATTCCGCCTCCGAGGCGATGGCGTCGAAGTTCAACCCGAAGAAATCGCCCAAGCCCTCAATCTCACAAGAGACCGAGTCCGCCAAATCGAAGTTCAAGCCATCCGCAAACTGCGAATCATCGCTCAGCAAAGAAGGCTGAGAGAGCTGCTTTAGGCTTTAGTCGGACCCTAAGGGAAATTTGATGCCTCGGGGTCCGAGACCCCGCAGGCTAAAGCTTAGAGCACCCTCACATACAAAAATCAATAGGATGAGTTATGATCGGAGGAGGAAGAAACCGTCTTATGAAAAGGTGGACCTCAAAATGGGATCATGATAAGTTCAGCACCATATTTGCTCAATTTTGCAACGGATGGCGTCTAGTCTACGGGATACCTGGCTGATGAATCATCTGAAGGGCTCCAAGTTGCTCGATCGACTATTACTAGCACTTGTTGTGATATTCGCGATTGGCATCGGAGTACTGGTATTCGGCGGTATCTTACGAAGCAGTGATACAAGTGGTTACTTGATCATGTGGATTTTTGGCTACCCTATCCTATCCCTCGCCGTTTACTTGATCGCTAAACTGGTTCTAAGCTTTGTCAGGCACTAGAGCCAGAGCGACGAGCCACTTGCGTGGGCTGGGTAACGTATGAGTAGGACTGAGTACAAGTTTCGACAGATTATAGGACAAGAATCCATTGATATTTCGACTCAAGGGCAGCAGTATCTTAAGTGTAAATATCCTGAGAAATGCTTCAACATAGTCAATTCGAAAGATTTTTGGCCAATCGTGGTTTCGGAACTGAGGTTGCCAGATTCGAGTTTTGTGAATGGATTCCTCATTCACGGAGATACTCCACCACTTATTCTCAATCCGGACGAACTCCCAGGATACGAAGATGCCCTAGTGGCTTACGCGTTCCTACTCGAAGGTTGGATACGCAAACGAGGTCGTTCAGTGCCTGGATCTCCGATTGCAGACATCTCCTTTCCAAGCATTGACATGACGCGGGAGCAGGAAAACGCGTTAATAATGCGGCTGGTCGAGAGGAAGAACTATGTCCTGTTTCATTTACTCGGTGAACTGTGTGTTAATGTGAAAAGCCAGGAAATCAAGGATCGGCTTCTGAGTAGAGGGCTTGCCCGAGCCGAACAGTTTTCATGGGTGGGGTAAGGAGGATGATTCGATATGATGTTCGAAACCGACGGTCGAAAGATGTCTTACAAGGTGACAATCTGGATTGTCGTCGTCGGCTTTCCTTTGCATCTCTTCTTGTCGACGATGGAAGTCCTTGGCCAAGCTGACACGATTCTCGGATGCCTACTCATAGGATTTGCGGCCTGCCACTTTTGGTACATGGCGGCAAATCCTGCGGTGTTCAGAGTTGAAGATGAGTTTCGGAACATCACAAAGACTGGCCGAAATGCAATTATTTTGCCTGGTGTTTTTCGATTTGTTGAGATGGTTTCTCTCTCGAGTCTGCCCGTTGAGCCTCTTAGGTGGATGCCCTACGCGGACGCTTCTCTTTGCTTCCTGGGGGCGCTTTACCTTTGGCGCAAGATATCGATCGTGGTTCGTCGCAACACGTCGAAACAATGACTGACTGACTAGCCCCTCGATGCCTCGGGATCCTCGATCCCGCAGGCTAAATCAACAACCAGCTACCTCTGCTTACACGGCCCACGCAAGTGGCTCGCCGCTGGGCATCTCTACTTGTCCTGTCCCAATCCCAGTTTTGTCAGCCACCAAGAGAGTGCACAGAGAACAACTATTAGAATCACCATTGCAACTAGGAGGAGTGCCTGCATTCAAGCTACTCCTCGTCCACAGTGGCGAGCCACTTGCGTGGGCAGGACCAAGCAGAAGTAGCCGGGGTGGCACTGGTAACCGCGCCCAGAACATCTTGACGCTCTCACCGAGCCAGGTTACCAGTGAACCAACTTGGAGTCGCCAGAGCTCTGACTGAAAATCCACCCACCCCAAACTCCCAACGAGCAGGTTGACAAACACCCCGAAACTTCGCCTAGTAGGTAGATGTTCAATTCTCACGGAAGCACCCGGTCCCGCCGCGTGACCACCCGCCAACCGCAGCACCACTCGCACCGATGTCCGCTTTTCCAGATTCAACGAAAAGCACCGACTTCACCAAAATCCCCGCCGTCGCCCTACAACTCTGAACCCAAAAGCACCGAATTCACCGACCCCCACGTTGGCCGCCGTCAAGCCGCCACGAGTCGAATTACCCCCTGTTTCCCCATCAGCCAAAACTCAGGTTCAACGAATTACCCGTCTTTCCCCCCCCTCGAGCAAAGAGGAGACCCGCTTGAACCTGATTTACCCCAATTATCCAACCCCCACAAGCACTGCCCCTTCCTGCCCATCTTATGACGACGATGGAACACATTTGAACCTGAACTGCCCCACCAACTTTACACACGCTGACCCCAACCGTCCCCAACAAAATCAAAAAAACACACCGAGTTGAACCTAACGCCCCCATCAAAATGCGTCGCAGTTCTCTCTCCCGACCAACGACCGACGATAAAAAAAGTGCCCCCTGGAGGGAGGGGGCTGGGGTTGGGGTTAGGTTGTGCGGTCAATAAATCTTAGTGGTGATGATGCTCGTGCTCATCGCAGGAGCCGTAGCCAAGGAAGTGGTGCCCGTGCGGAGCATCCGCCTTCGCCACAATGCTCTCGCACTCTTCGCGGATCGCCTGAACTGTCTCGATCTCCGTCGGGTTGGGCTTCGAAACCGGCCGTCGCAAGTCAAGCGGCCCCATCAGCATCCCCACGGTGTTCACGTCGTCAAGGCCAAACATATGCCCCAACTCGTGCCCCGCGGTGTGCCGCATCTGAACCGCGTTCATCTGCTTCCCGTTCGGATCAGTTGTCCGCAAGTGAATATCCGCATTAAAAATCGGCGTCGCCTGGTTCCCTTGTCGCTCAATCGTTCGACTCCAGTTGATGTAACCCGAAACAATCGAGCCATCCAACCGAACATCTTTGCCGTACCGAATCTTAATCGTCGCCTCTTCCCCCGGCTTGGCAAGCGCAAATTTCACATCGCCGTGCAGAGCCGTCTCCCACATCTCAAATGCACCGGCCAGCGACTCCGAACAAGCCCCAATCTGCGAAGCGGGAGTGTCGCCATAATCAACCGCGACCAAGAGCCGCTGCCCCATGAGCATCGATTCGGCATATCCCTTCGCCTGGGCCTTGTCGCCGTTCGCAATCTGTCGCCGCGCCGCATCGATCGTATCGGAAGCCTGCGGATGAACCGCCGCCCGAGCCTTGAACCCTGCATATCCGGTTGCAAACAAAAGCCCCGTAACCGCGATAACCCCAAATTGCTGAACCTTCATTGTGCCTCGGGTTTGGTATTTCCCGTGTGCCAACTCGCACAGCCCTGCCCCGTTTACCAGGGTCAAAACAAACAAGCATCGGTGCTAGCTGACACCGATGCTGGCTGGTAAAAGTGATGCCCGGCAAGCCTTACGGCTGTAGTTTTACGGTGTCAATCACTTTGCCTTTCGAGTCGATTTGCCGGACCGTCGCGCCGCTCCTGTCGTACTCCAGCGAAGTGAACGAGTACCCCGGAATATAAGCGGCAGTAAACGGCTTCCAGAGCTTCTTGTTGCCCGCAATCTTCTGGTCGTACAACTCAGCCCCGCCGGCCCCCGTGACAAAGTACGTCACGCCATTAATCGGTCTCGTGCGCTGGTAGTTGTGAACGTGCCCGTTGAAAACCGCCGTCACCCGACCTTGCTCAAAGATCGGAGCAACGACCTTCATGTAAACCTCATCCTTCTTTTTGTCCGAAGAGTGGAACGGCGGATGGTGGAACGCAACAAAACGCCACTTGTAATTCGCGCCCTTTGCAAGCTCCTGCTTCAGCCAGGTCTGCGGCCCAGTGCCTTTCCAGTTGATGTAAGTGTTACTGTCAAGAATCACCCAGTATGCATCTCCGTAGCCAAAACCAAAGTTCCCCGGCCCCTTCGCCCACTTCGGCTTGAACTGTGGCAAGTGCCAGAACTTGTAGTAAGCAAGCCCATCGGGATAAGCCTTCAGATCCCGATAAGCGGTGTCATGGTTCCCAGGTGCCGCCGTGCTTGCCGTCTTGGCGAGGATCGAACCGTAGACCGGGAAGTGATAAAGCAGATACTCGCTTTCGCGACCCCTCGGATAAACGATGTCTCCGACGTGGACGATCAGATCAGGGTCATACTTTTCGAGCTGCTTTCCCACGAGCCTTTGCCCAGGCAACCCTCGACCCGAGTCTCCAAAAACCGCGAGCCGAACTTTTCCACTCGGAAGACCATGAGCCTTGTAACTCTTCGAACCAACTGAATAAGACCAAGCCTGCCCCGGTCTGAGTCCGGAAACGACCCATTTGCGAACAAACAGGCCACGGGTGGCGAGTGAGATCGACGGCAAAGGACGTACCGTCAAGCCCTTCGCCTCAACGGGAATCTTGAGATCACCTTGCTGGATCACCTGGACGACCATCGTTCCCGGCGAAGAGGCAAGCTGCAGGTATGGCCCGGCGACTAATCCTGCCGTTGTCTGAGCCAATAAAGCGGGAACGAAAGCGGCGACCATCTCGCTCAGTTTATACTAGCTATGATGCCGAAGCTGGAAATCGTGAAGGGCTTCTCGGTACATACCCTCTCGGGTGGCACAATCTTCCAAACACCCGAGTGGCAGCAGAACTGGCTGACCCACTATGGCGATCCCTCTCGAGTCATCAGCATTCAGGTGAGCGAGGGCAACGACCTCGTCGGCCTCTGGAATCTTTACCGTCACCGCTCGGGCTGGCGCTCCATCCGACCCCTTGGCGTTGGACCAAGCGACTATCTTGGACCGGTGGGCGCCTATAACGAGTTGTTTCGGGAAGCAATTCATAGCTTCAACCAAAAGTCGCTCGTAGATATTCACCAGCTTCCCTCGGATCATCCGGCGCTGGGTGCTCTCGAAGGTCACGAAGCGATTGAGCAAGCCAAGTGCCTTGTGCTGGACCTTCCTGCCAATTTTGATGACTACGTCAAAACCCTAAGCAAGAGTCTTCGCTACGATGTGAGGCGTATCAACGGAAAAGCCCTCCAGGAGAAAGGAGCGAGGGTCGAATGGGTGACCCCGGAGACAGTTGATAAGTTCGCCGATGCATTCTTCGAACTCCACAAGCTCCGCTGGAAGCAGCGGGGATTACCCGGAGCGTTCTTCGGCAAGGCAGAGCGCTTCCAGCGCGATTGGCTATGGCTCGCCGCCAGCCAGCAGAAGCTTTGGATGAACTTGCTGATCGCCGATGGGAAGCCGGTCGGTTGCGTCTATGCCATGCGCCACGAGCAGACCTGCTACTTCTATCAAGCGGGAATGGACCCTGCCGCCGCCAGTCTGTCGCCGGGCACCGTCTTAGTCGCTCAAACCATCGAGCGAGCGATCGAAGAAGGGTGTACCGAATTTGACTTCATGCGTGGCGATGAGCCGTACAAACGCAGGTGGAAACCAACCCGGGAACGAACCAATTTTCGGATCATTCTGCCACCTCAAACCGCCCTCACGAGGGCCGGCTATGCGTGGAACAAGGCGGCGTGGCGAGTAGAATCAAAGGTAAGAGAGCGCGTTGAGGGGAAAAGTCTCCGCAACCCTAAGCCTTAAAACTGACGTTAAACAAACGTAAGAAGCAAAGTTGACTAAACGTGTAGCGATCATTATTCCGGCCTATAACGAGGCCTCGCGCATCGCCACTGTACTCAAGGCGGTGAAGGCTTCTTCGTATGCGCACGAGATCATTGTTGTGAACGATGGCAGTGCTGACAACACCGCCGAGGTTGTCAAGGGCATCGAAGGCGTGCACCTTGTTGATTTGGTTAAAAATGTTGGTAAAGGTGGCGCGATGGTCGCCGGCGTCAGCTCGACGCTCGCTCCGATTATTGCGTTTGTTGATGCAGATCTCGAAGGGATTGAGCCAGGTCATATCGATTCAATCGTCCTCCCTCTCATTCGAGGAGAATGCGACATGTGTGTCGGTGTTTTCCGCGGAGGGAAGATCGGCAGTAATGCCGCGATGGCAGTAACGCCCTTTCTGAGTGGACAGCGGGCGATGAAGAGAGAGCTTTTCGAGAGCATCCCATACATCGGGGAGCTACGGTACGGGGTAGAAGTTGCGATCACCGAAGCGGTGCGGAAGAAGCGCTCAAAAGTAAAGCGAGTGATCCTGCGAGGCGTCAGCAATTGCTTTAAGGAAGAGAAGTTGGGCCTGGTTAAGGGACTTCAGGCACGAACAAAAATGTATCGCGACATCCGAGAAGCGATGGTGCGAACCAGAAAAAAGAAACGTGTCCAGCGCAAGAAATGGCTTGACCGTTAACTGTGCTCTTTCATCGCTTGGGCTATTTCTTTCTCTAGACGGGCTGTCTGTGTAGAATCGAAACCTTGCCAAAGTGCGCACACGACGCCCTTCTTGTTCACCAATGCACAGGTAGGAGTTGCGCTCACCATGACCCAGAAAGCTTTTTCGTCTGTAACGGAATAGTCGCCGCCGGCACCCAGCGAGACTTCGACTTTGGCCGCCCCTAACTGCGTCTTCGAGAGCCAGCTCCGCATTCCGGCTGAAATAGGATCTGCAGGATCTGAGAAAAGGACTAGAGACCAGTTATCACCAAGTTTTTTGGAGCTGTTTTTCTTCATTTTCGAAAAATCAAGCACCTGTCCGTTGAAGAGGCTCATGGGTTCCGTGGGTAGGAACGCCATCACGTATCCATCTGGAACTCTTACCGTGAAGTCGCTGTCCTGCAAGCTTGCATTAAGTTCCCATTTGCTAATCATAAACTCCCCCGATGGACCCAAGAATCGCTTGAGCTCACCTTCTGTGCTGAGTTCAAACTCGAATTTCTGAGGTCCAGCTTGAGTCTGAACAAACGTAGTCCAAACTTCGTTTCCGCCCGCCTTTGTGAGCTTCCAATCCTTTGACGGAGCGATTTGAAGCGGCGTGACTCCGTACGCAAATAGGCATGCGGTCACCTGAGGAGCAACGAGCTTTCCAATGCTGGGGAAGAATTTCCCCCCCCAAGGAATGGTTGCGTACTTGTTTGCATCTCCGTCAACTTCCAGCCATCCGTCCTTATCGTTGACCAGTGCAATCAGTTTTTGGGAAGTCGTTTTGGCCTGGTTAGGAAGCTTGCGAAGAATCGAAACCGGCCGGGTTTTAGAGCCCAACTTCAAAGTTGCTTCCGCGCGGATGCTTTTCGCGCTACTGATCTGCTTAGTGAACTGTTCCAGGGAGCTTCCTTTCTGGCATCCGGACGTGAGAAGTCCGGCAACGATTGACATCGCACACATGGTCATTATTTGCTCTAATCTTGCCAGTCGCATCTGGTACTTATGGCAGTATGACGCGTTTCCATCAGTGGAAAACCCTTTTCGGGTGAAGGAAGTGGAAGGAAAATTTGTTGTGTTTCGTTTAGGTGATGAGAAGTTTGGAGTGCCCATTGAGTCAGTGGAGCGCATTTTGCCTTCTCAAACGCTTACGAGAATCCCTCGTGCATCAAAGACTTTGGTAGGAATGTTTCCTTATCAGGACACGACGGTGGCGGTGATTGATGCCTCTGCTCGATTCGAGATTCCCTTGAATGAAGAGCCAGAGCACCTTTTGGTGATCTCGACAGGAGTCGGACGATATGCTCTGCGTGTCGAAGGCGTCGAGACAATCAACCACTTCTCTGAAGCTGACTTTGACGGGGCCCAAGACTGGCTGGCAAGCATTGAACCGGACCTAGCTTACGGCGTAGGCAAGAAGGATGGCTCGCTTTGTTTGCTTCTAAAACCAGAGGCGATCGTACCAGCTGATCTCAAAAAGAAACTTGAAAAACTAGCGGCTTAACCGCCTTTGGATTTCCGCTAAGGCATCGGCGCAAAGTGCGTCCGGTGCCTTAGTCGCGTCTAGGATGACCCATCTTTCGGGTTCTTGACTTGCAAGGTCCAGAAACCCTGCACGAACTTTTCGATGAAACTCTAGCGGCTCATGATCGAGACGGTTGTTGTCGCGCCCGTCTCCGATTCGTTGCAGCCCAACGACTGGGTCGAGGTCAAACAGCAGAGTCAGATGTGGTTTCAGCCCCTTTGTCGCGAAGCTGTTACCTCGCTTGAGGAAGTCGATATCGACGCCTCGCGCATACCCCTGGTAAGCAACGGAAGAGTCTGCGTGTCGATCGCAAAGAATGATGGTTCCGCTGGCGAGTGCTGGTCGGATAATCGTCTCGACATGGTTGGCTCGATCGGCGAGAAACAGAAGGAGTTCTGCTTCTGGGACGACGTCCCCTTGCTCTAAAAGCAGTGCTCGGATCTTTTTTCCAAACGACCCCGCACCTGGCTCCCTCGTGACTAACACGGAGTACCCAGCTTGCTCAAGTGCCGTCGCCAAACTGCGGATCGCGGTCGACTTCCCCGCCCCCTCTGGCCCCTCAAACGTCACGAACATGGAACCAAAGACTACCAGCAGGACGCTACAATACTTGGGTGAGAAAGACGTGGCTTCTGGCAGTAGTGCTTGGTCTGGTGCTGTCCGGATGTAAGGCAGAGCAAGCCAAGGCGGCGGTTGATACGAACTCCGATTCGGGTCAGATACAGCAAGTGAGCCTTGATGAATCCAGCGGCTTCCGAGGCGAGAAGCCACTGGAAGAGGACATCTGCTTTGAAGCGCAGCAACGCCGAATTCCAGTTCTCATGTTCCACGACATCGTTGCCGAGCGAGGAAAGGGCACCCTGTGGTACGACTGCACGATCGAAGAGTTTGAGGCGATCCTGCAAGCGATTGATATCGAGGGTTTCACCGTGATCTCATCACAGGATCTCTATGAGCACTTAACTGTCGGAAAAGAGGTGCCTGAGAAGTCGATAGTGCTCACATTTGATGATAACTATCAGAGCTTCTACGATTATGCCTGGCCCCTGCTCCAGCAATACAGTTACCCCAGCACGATGTTTGTTCATACTGGCTTTGTGGGAAGCCAACAAGGTCGTCCCAAAATGACTTGGGATACTCTCAAGGAACTCAGACAGAACAAGCTGTTCACTGTGGGTGGTCACACAATTAATCACTTCCTCGATCTCAAAGATCGAGATATTGCAGAGCAGACAACTGAACTTGTCGATTCCAAGAAGGACATCGAGAAGAATCTTGGAATCACTGTCGATTTCCTTGCATATCCCAATGGAAGTAACAGTGAAGATACACAACTTCTGACCAGACAGTCTAGATACAAAATGGCGTACACAATCGTCAATACTCCGGCTGAAGAATCGCCTAATATTATGGCGGTAGGGCGATATGTACATACGAAGTATCAGGAAGCTCTTCGTGACCGAGATGGCGCAATCTTCGGACAGCCTGCCAGCATCTTTAGAACCCCGTGGAACAAGAAGTCGAAGATCAAGTATGTCAACGAAAAGTTTGCGGGAGTTCCGCTCAAAATGACTTTCGGGGGAATGCCGTCCACCCATATGAGCCTCACAGGGCGAGAAATGGTTTCCGCCTTCGTCGAACGGGAGCAGGCACAAGCCGGCATTAACGGTGGTTTCTTTGCGATGGCGGCGATCGCATCAACCGATAACGCCATGGTTGGTCCGCTCAAAACCCCGGAAATGGATGAAGTTGCTCCGGATCAATCCCCTGAAAGGTGGGACAAAATCAACGGTCGACCGCTCGTAATCTGGAGTGGCGAGGAGTTCGCCATTCTTCCGTACATTCCGGCTCAAATGGGTAAGGAAGAGCAGTTTCAGTGGTTCATGAAGGACTATAACAACACCTTTATGGCCGGAGTTTGGCTGGTCCACAACGGCGTACCTCAACCGCGCGAGTTCCAGAATGTTGTTGGTGCAAAAGACATTCAAGATCTGCGGCGCCGGGCATTTATCGGGGTCACCAAGGATGGGCAATTCGTCGCGGGCGCTGCTGTCTCCTCAGTTTCGAGCGAGAAGCTTGCCGTGGCCATCGCCGAAGCCGGTGTCGAAGAAGCTGTCCTGATTGACTCAGGCTTTTCTACGTCGCTTGTCTTCGACGGGAAGATTAAGGCCTCTGGACACTCCTCCGCTAAGGATCCCTCTCGCCCAGTCCCCCACGCAATCACGATCAAGGGGATCGTGGACGAGACGACGCAGGACGATGAGGACCTTGCGGTTCAGCAGCCTAAACGGCGAAGATGACCTTCGAAACACTTGAACTCGTTCTGGGCCTGACGGATTCCCGACGGATTCTCATCATAGAGGATAACCTGTCCTTTGCCCTGCGCCTGCGTGGATTTCTGATCAAAAAGGATCATATCGTTCACACCTATACTGGGGTTGAACGACAAGGTAACCGCTTACTCGGCATTGAGCCGCTTTGGCCCGAAGATCCAGACGAAATCAACCTGGGCGACTATCAAGTCTGCTTTCTGGATCATTACTTCGCCGGACGAGACTTCAATGGCTCGACCTTTCTCGGAGTTCTTGCGAACTATCCGATCAAGGTCTGCGGGATGTCTTCAGTCGATTCGGCGAACGAGTCCATGCGCCGCTGTGGTGCGCTCACTTCGCTTCGAAAAGACAAACTTGATCAGCTCTTAACGCTGTAACGAAGTTGCACTAAGCCGCTGTCAAACGCCTCAGCGTCGAGGAGCTTCAAGGAAGTCTGTGGGAAGCCACCTGGGAACAAAGGAACTCCCTTTCCGAGCAAGACCGGGTGAACAGAGACCACGACTTCTTCAACGAGTTTGCCTTCGAGATAGCCCTTCACCAATTCACCGCCACCAACCAGCCATGAGCGCTTAACGCCCTGCTCTTTGAGCATCTTCTCCAGTTCTACCAATGACCCATTAAAATAGGCTGTGTCCGCTGTTGTGATGTCGAGCTTTTCTGAGCGGGTGACGACTAGGGTTCGCTTTCCTGAGTAAGGCCATCGGCCCATTCCACGCACGACATCGTAAGTGCCCCGACCCATGATGAGCGTGTCCACAGACTGATAGAATTCATCAAATCCATAGTCGTTGTCGGTGAACTGCCACGACAAATCATCATCGGGGCCAGCAATGTAGCCGTCGAGGCTCGTGGCGATGAAGAGAGTCGTGAGCACACAAAGATGATACTCGGCAATGCGAACCCTTGGGGCTCGTAGTACAATCCCGGCATGCCGTTTTCGGGTGTCCGCAATCAACAAGAGCAAACAACGCCAGCTGTTCTCAACATTTTTGGCGACCTGGTTTCGATCAAGGTCGCCAGCGCTGAAACGGGTCATCAGTACACTGTGATCAGTGGTCAGACTCCACCGCTCGGTGGCCCTCCATTGCACCTGCACGTATCAGATTCAGAAACATTTTATGTGCTTGACGGCACCTTCATCTTTGAACTTGATGGACAGATCTTCAACGCGCATGCGGGCGACGTGGTACACATCCAACCTGGCGTCAAGCATCTTTATCAGAATGTTGGTTCTGAACCAGGCAGATTACTTCTCGTTGTGTCCCCGGGTGGGTTGGATGATTTCTTCATCGAGCTGGATTCACTCCTCAAATCACATGCTGAGCCGCCGATGGCCGAGATCGCTGCTCTCCATGCAAAGTTCAAGATGGAGCTCCTCGGCCCTCCAATGGTCGCAAGATAACGAAAAATCGCCCCGCTGTGATCAGCGGGGCGACTCTGTGTTTACATTCAGCGGATTACTGAATCTGCGCCCAAATCTCTTTAAGCGAAGCTGCTGACTTGTGAAGCAACTCTTTCTCCTCTGCGCTTACGGCTGGTTCGATGATTTCGACGACACCGTGTCGTCCAACAACGGTCGGGAGGGAGAGGGAGATGCCTTCGATTCCAAGCTTGCCACTTTGAACTGCGCTGACCGGAAGGATTGCGTGGGAGTCGAGTGCGATTGCCTCAACGACTTCCTTGATCGAAACTCCGACCGCGCGTCCTGCGCCGCCCTTGAGTCGAATGACTTCTGCGCCTGACTTACGGGTGAACTCGAACACACCCTTCACTGCCTCGGCGTCAACGCCAGGGTAGGAAGTAAGCGGGACACCTTGGGCAGTTGCGGAGGAAAGGATCGGAACCATCGTGTCGCCATGCTCGCCAAGGACGAGAGCCTTCACGTCGGGAGCCGAGAGGTTGAAGTGATCGGCCAAAAGGGATCGGAATCGAGCCGTATCAAGAACGGTTCCAAGCCCGAGAACTTGCGACTCTGGAAGAATTCCGCTCTTCGCTGCGAGGTGGGTGAGGATATCGACCGGGTTGGAAACGACCACGATGGTCGCACCCTCTGCGAGCTTGACACCTTTCAGCGATTCAAGAATGCCTTTGAAGAGGCCAACGTTTCGGTTAATGAGGTCGAGTCGGGTCTCATCTGGCTTGCGTCGAAGGCCGGCAGTGATGACCACGCAGTCGGAGCCGTTCACGATGTCGTAGGAGCTGGACGAGGTGAACTTGATGTTCGAGGTCAAGGAAGAGCCGTGTCGGAGGTCAAGTGCCTCGCCGTCTGCCATGTCGGGGTTTGCGTCCACCAACGCGATCTCCCGAACCTTTCCACCGAGCTGGAGCGCATAAGCTGCGTCCGATCCAACCCGTCCGCCGCCGCCGATGATGCTTACCTTAAATCCCATCTTATCTATGATTATGGCAGGTTTGGTTGGGATCGCTTTTCGTTTGTGGCTTATCGCTTATCCCGCTCAGTTGGGATAGAAGTGCGACGCATTTTGATGGGGGTGTTAGGTTCAACGTGGTGAGGTTTTTTTGATTTTGATGGGGACGGATGGGGTCAGCGTGTGTAGAGTTGGTGGGGCAGTTCAGGTTCAAATGTGTTCCATCGTCGTCATAAGATGGGCAGGAAGGGGCAGTCCTTGTGGGGGTTGGATAATTGGGGTAATTCAGGTTCAAGCGGGTCTCCTCTTTGCTCGAGGGGGGGTAAAGACGGGTAATTCGTTGAACCTGAGTTTTGGCTGATGGGGTAACAGGGGGTAATTCGACTCGTGGCGGCTTGACGGCGGCCAACGTGGGAGTGGGTGAAGTCGGTGCTTTTGGATTCAGAGTTGCTGGGCGACGGCTTGGATTTCGGTGAAGTCGGTGCTTTCGTTGAACCTGGAAAAGCGAACATCGGTGCGAGTTGTGCTGAGGCTGGCGGGTGGTCACGCGGTGGGATGGGGTGCTTTTGTGAGAATTGAACATCTACCAACTAGGCGAAGTTTCGGGGTGTTTGTCAACCTGCTGGTTGGGAGTTTGGGGTTGGTGGATTTTTATACAAAGCTCTGGCAGCTCCAAGTTGGTTCACTGGTAACCTGGCTCGGTGAGAGCGTCAATACGTTCTGGGCGCGGTTACCAGTGCTACCCCGGTTACTTCCGCTTACCCCGCCCACGCGTGGCTCGTCTATGAGAGCACGAATATGTTAGTAACTTTGACTTTAATCTCTACCTTTCGCGACACGATCGATTTATCAACGAGAAAACTGTTGCATTTCGAGCTAGTTGCCTACTCTCAACCAATTGCAGACGTGTACCGGACAAGCTCTACTCAGCAAAAAGCACCGTTGGCTGTCTATGATTCGAGATACAATGACCTTCGCGAGCGCGCCAAGTACCTCGACGCTTGGAAGAACTCAATGGAGAATCAACTTAGACTTGAACGAGCAAACAGTTACTTCAAAAGCAGTGGACTAGTCGTTCAGTTGATCGGTTCAAATGTCAATCGAAGTTCGCTCGAGATTCAGTCTTCCGATAGAGTGTTTACGCTCATGACAACCACTGGTGTTCTGGTTGGCAAAATTGGTTGGGATGGAGTGTTTTATCTCGATGGGGACGTGTCGAAATTGAGAGCAAGAGGAATCGAAGTTAGCATCGTTGATTAACGCGGCGCTGGCTACTTCCTGGCGAGCCACTGGCCTGGGCGGGGTAAGCAGAGGTAGCTGCTTGTTGATTTTGCCTGCGGGATCGAGGATCCCGCAGCATCAAAACATCACGCATGGCGATCAAGCTTCCTTTTGGCGGCATGGTTCTGAGGCGAGAACAGGAACTCTCAGGTATTTCTAAGTTGGTTCGCTGGTAACCTGGCTCGGTGAGAGCGTCAGTATGTTCTGGGCGCGGTTACCAGTGCCACCCAGGCTACTTCTGCATACCCCGCCCACAGAAGCGGCTCGCCTTAAGAAGATGCAAATAGAGCTCAAAGATGTGTGATGCCGTAATTCATATGAAAGAAGCCGTTCAAATCCTGGCTGAATCTAGGACTGAAATGTCTGTCGAAGACCTGTCATACGTAATCGATTGGATGTTTGACGATTTCCCTCCAGAGGATTGGAGAGGTGAGCTTGAACAAGCATATTCTGAAGAAGTCGCAGAGCTATTGATAAAGATTAAAGGCCAGTTGAAATTTCTCCTTGATGATCTTGAAAAGCTATCCCCATCTGTGGGGCCAATAGACCAAAAGTATGTAGGATCTGTGGTGGCACGGGCTGATTGGGCCGACATATGTTCTACAGCAGATAACGCACGTCAAATGATGTCCCAAGCAGGAAAAAGTTAGCTGTAGGCGGAGAGCCACTCTCGTGGGCGGGGTAAGCAGGAGTAGCTGGTTGTTGATTTAGCCTACGGGATCGAGGATCCCGAGGCATCAAGAGGATGGCAATGGAAGTTACGGACTTAGCAGACAGTATTCAGTCGCACCTATCCAGGCTCCCAGGACAGTTAAAGGTCGTCTACTGCGACGAGCCGAATGGTGACTATGAACCTATCCGTATCCTTTCCTATGCAGAGGCCACTGAAGAATTCGACATTGTGTTTTTCGAAAACGGAAGAGTAAGCATAGAACGTCTTCATTGCGGAGTGTTTGACTCAAAGATGCTCCCACCACACTCAGTGTCTGGAGAGCAGAGTCTAGTCGAGATTTTACAATTCCTTGAACTGGATGTCTCTACTTAATCGGCGAGCCACTTGCGTCGGCGGGGTTAGCAGAGGTAGCTGGACGTTGATTTAGCCTGCGGGATCGAGGATCCCGAGGCATCGAAGTCCTACCCCGCTCACGCAAGTGGCCCGCCGCCGCCAATGAAGCTTACCTTCAATCCCATCTCACAAGTGATTACGACAGGTTGTTCCTGCAAGGACTCGTGATGGGCTATCGGATTACCGAAAAGCCCCAACTCACCTTATGAGCTGGGGCTATGGCGTTTTTTATTCGGATTCTATGCCGCCTTAGTTTCGTCAAGCAGCTGCTGGTTCACGTAAACCTGAAGCCTGAGCTCCTGAATCTTCGTGAGATTCCCGTGCTTATGCTCCTTAGCACCCGGAACCGGAGCGGGGCGGTCGGCCTTGCGCTTCTGAACCGTCTTGAGTAGCCACACCTTCGTGTCTTCGATCTTTGCAACCACGCGTCGGGTTTGCTTTCTTCGCCAAGCTCGTGTTCGATTTGTCATCGTATCCTCGTGTTGCCGTGTTAAGGGCGTCTTAAGGACCAGTAATTGAGCGGTTCTTAGCTCCATGATACGAAACCCCCGAGGGTTACCGGGACTGATGGACTAGTGGGAGTTATTCACATTGAGTCTTTTCTCGGAAACCGCCTTGGTGTTTAGCTCGACAAGCCGGCCTTATCGCTCGCAGCTGCCGCTTTTTTCGCTTCGGCATCGGCTTCCATTTCCTCGACGGATCGCGTGACGAGTCGCGCGGCGCCTTTGTTGCCTTGGAACCGGGCCAGGGAGGGTTCTGAATCTAGGCGCGAATTGATCTCGGGCAAGAACGCCTGATACTGCGGTAGCCATTCGGACAGCTCCGAAACCATTCGGTCGGTCATCTGCCAGGTCTCGGGAGGGTTGCAGACAGCGCCGGTCAAGGGGTCCATCATCATTGCTTGTTTGAGGAGATTCAGGTCGCCATGGACGGCGGCTTCGACCGCCATTCGCTGGACTGAGATAGAAGCGTTGCAGACTGCGGCGCACCCGAGTGGAAGATCACCAACCACAGGGATCGAGATCCCGTTTCCATCGGCATAACCAGGGGATTCGATGACGCAGTCGTCGGGCAGATTTGTGATCACCCCGTTGTTCACTGTGCAGAAGTGCCCACGGTACATCCGCCCTGTCTCCAGCCCTTCTAGGATGTATGAACCGTGCTCGTTGCCTCGTTTTTCGGGTTCGAAGGTGAAGGGATCATCTTTGAGCCACTGCGGAAACTCGTGCTCAAACCAGTTGCGTCCCTCGGTGCAAACACGTAGGTAGCCCCCGGTTTCGCCATGGATCCAGGTACTCATGTCGATCCAGCTAGGGATCTCTTCTGCCCGTTTTCGGTACCAAGGGACGTACTCGCTCAAGTGCCCGTTTGACTCGGTGGAGTAGTAGCCAAACCGCCGCAGCATGTCGATTCGCACCTTCTCGGTCTCGGGATACTTGCTGTGTTTCTCAAAGCCTTCAAGAAGGAATGGAGTCATGTCCATTCCCTTGTATCGCGCCTGAATATACCAAGTTTGGTGGTTAATACCTGCACAAATGATGTCGATATCGTCGCGAGTCAGTTTCGTTCCTTCCGGATGCCAGCCCTTCTCGGCGCCAAGGTTTTCGATGACTGAGGCGATCTGGCTGTGCCCTCCAATCACCCCATGGCAAAGGCCAATCGTTGGAATCTCGGTGTACTTGTTGCAAGCCCAGGTGAGCATCGCCATCGGGTTGCTGTAATTGAGGAAGAGCACCTCGTCGTGGGCAACTTCCTCCATGTCGGCGCAGAAGTCAAGGAGGACGGGAATGCCGCGCTGCGCGTACATGATTCCGCCTGGCCCCAGGGTGTCACCGACGCATTGATCCACGCCGTATTCCAGGGGAGTGTTGACATCGTAAGCGAATGCTTCAAGTCCGCCGACTCGCACAAACGAGAACACATATTTCGCTCCCTCCAGGGCCTTTCGGCGATCGAGGTGACTCTCAACCTTGGTCGGCAATCCTGCCGACGATACATCTCGCGAAATCAGCTGCTGGACCATCGAGAGGTTGTGCTCGTTGATGTCGTGCAGGGCAACCGTCATCTCCGCGAATTCTGGGACGCAGAGAATATCTCGCACCATCGTCCGTGTAAATCCCACCGAGCCGGCGCCGAGAATCGCAATTTTGAAGCTCATGGAGCCTAGTTTAGCCAGCGACTATTCGTCAATGCGCGAGAAGTAAATCACGGTGACGTGATGATTCGGGGTAATCAGATCTCCGTAGACCCTCGAAAGCAATCCGATCACGTCGTCTTGCGATCTAAACTCCGGGTTCTCTCTTTCGATGTCTCGCGGCGAAAGCTCGTGGATGGGTTTCACTTCGACTCGGTCGATAATTGCCGAGTACAACTTCTGTCGCCGACCGAAGCGGGGACCGACGGTGACCCAGACCACCATGCCATCCTGATACTTGTCCGCTTTGTCTCCAAGTCGAATTGTGACCGTTTTGCGGTTATTCTTCAAAACGTCGCCGTACAAATCTGAGTAAAAGTTGAGTGCGAACATGGAGACTGCTAACATTGTCTTCTAACCCAGCCACAAAACGCAAACATGTTCATTCTTTTTCTTCTTCTTGGCCTCTATGTGGCGTTAATGGCGGGCATCGCTTACCTGTTCGCCTACCCGATGCGCACCCCCCTCTTCATCTCCCCGGGGTTTCTCGGTGCTCCACAGGAGTGGGTTGAGTTCGATGATCCTTCAACGGGGCTGAAACTACGCGGCTGGTGGGTTCCCCATGATTCGCCAAAGGGAGTCGTGATTTGTGCCCACGGCTACATGATGAACCGGGCCGAAATGGCTCCATTGGCTCCACGCTTGTTAGAACAAGGGTACGCCTCGCTCTATTTCGATTTTCCCGCTTGTGGGGCGTCTGAAGGTAGGAAGTCGGGGTTAGGATGGCGAGAAAGAAGTGCGATCCTGGCGGCATGCGCCTGGGTCAAAGCAAAGCATCCAGGGGTTCCAATCGCGTTGATTGGAAGCTCGATGGGTTCCGCGGCGTCGGCATTCGCTATGGCTGAGGAGCCGGGGTGTGCCGATGTGCTGATCCTCGACTCTGCTTATGACCACCTCAGTAGTGCGATCGACGGATGGTGGAATTTCCTGGGCGGGAAGAGGATGCAGGTTCTCCTGAAACCGGTCATCTACCTCGGCATCCCAGTTCTCGGGCTCAACCCCTTCCAGATCCGCGTCTCCGACGCGCTTCGGAAGATCGTCAAGCCGACCCTCGTTCTGCACGGCGCGAAAGACACTCTCGCCCTCCCCAAGGCAGCCGAGGGCAATTATGCTGCGCTGAAAGGCCCCAAAAAGCTCGTCTGGTTTCCGGGGCGAAACCACGCCGAAGCCCGCTGGGAGGATCCAGAAATGTACTTCGAAGAGGTGCTTGGCTTTCTAAAAGAGCACTTCTACTCATAAATTAGGCATAATCAGCAGGGACGTAGCCAACGATGTCTGCGCCGATAACATAGGCAAGTTATACATGACATCGCAAGCATCTTGGCAGTTGGACCAGCTTCAGCGCATCGGGCAGCGCACGCCCGAGCGACTAGAAGAGCTGTTGACGGCGATGTGGAACCGCTACCCGAACCTTTTGGAAGAGCTTGCCATCATGGCCGCCGACGAGGGTCAGGTCACAGTTCAAGAGGTTGCTGAGCTTTTGTCGATCGGACGCGAAGAGGCCGAGTCCAAGCTTGCCCACTATCACAGCACTGGCGACCACCGCATCGAGATCGTCGATGGTGTCGCGAAACTGGTCTCTTGCCAGGTCGCCGTGTGGGAAGTCGCGCGGGAATCGCGGAAGGGGGCGAGCGTCAATGGACTTGCAAACCTTTACCCAAGTTTGCCGATGAGCGAAATCAAGGCTGCACTCCGATACGCCGAATCCCATCCCGACGAAATCAATACAATGATCGAGAAGTTCGAGTTAGTCGGAACCGGGCGCTACGTGCGCTAGTCGGTACACTCGTAGCTGATGCATCCCGAGCTGATCCACATCGGCAATTTTAAGATTGCCAGTTTTGGCGCGGCGATGGTTGTCGCATTCCTTCTCTCTCTCATTGTCGCCTCTCGGCGAGCGGAGCGATTTGGGTTCACCAAGCAACAAGTTTCGGACGTCGCCTTTGTCGCGATCATTGCCGGAATTTTTGGTGCTCGGGTCTTCTTCATCGTCCAAGACTTGCCCTACTATTTGTCGCACAAAGATCAGCTCTTTAGCCTGCAAATGCAAGGACTAACGAGCTTCGGCGGATTTATCTTTGGTGGTGTCGCAGCAGCAATCTGGTGCAAGCGCAAAAAGCTGAGCGTGATAGGCTTTCTGGACCTTGCCGGCCCTGCATTCGTCATTGGTCACGTGGTTGGCCGAATCGGGTGTCTCCTCAACGGTTGCTGTCATGGCGCCGTGGCTGCGACCGCCTTTCCATTTACTGTGTACAGCGCTGAGGCCAAGGCACAGACGGTGCCCGCGCAGTTGTACGATTCGTTGATGAATCTGATCGTCTTCTTCGTGGTTCTTCAGCTTGAAAAGCGGTCAAACAAGCCTGGATTCACGTTCGGCTTAGTCTTCCTTCTCCACGGCCTGACGAGGTTCATTTATGAGTTTTTCCGAGCCGGGTCGAGTTCAACCACAATCGGTGGGTTGCCATTTACTGAAGGTCATGTGATGGCTCTGGTCGTTGCGCTCTTCGGACTCTTCTTTGTTCTTCGTCCAGCGAAGCAGGCGGTGGTGGCATGAATGGTAAAGGCTACTTAGCAAAGTTCCACAGCCTCAGTGTGTTGGTCGTCGGTGATCTGATGCTCGACGAATACATCTACGGTCAGGCGACCCGGGTCAGTCAAGAAGCCCCCGTGATGGTGGTTAAGCAGACTAAAGTTAGCTCGGTTCCCGGAGGGGCGGCCAACGTGGCCATGAACCTCATGTCTCTCGGGGCGAAGACGGGAATCATTGGGATTGCTGGTCAGGATAGCGCAGGAGATGATCTGGAGAATTCGCTCAAGTTGAGCGGGATCGATCCGATCCTCATTCAGCGCGATCCTGCCCGTCCAACCACTCGCAAGACCCGTGTCGTAGCGAACCACTCCCATCAAGTTTTGCGAATTGACCACGAAGACGACCGACCCATCCCTGAGGCGATTGCCCAGCAAATGATTGCTCAGGTGGAAGCAAACTCCGAGGGACGGGACGTGATCTTACTGAGCGACTACCAAAAGGGAGCGATTCCGCAGAACGTGATAGAGCAGATCATAGCGTTCGGACGAAAGAAAGGTCTTCCTGTCGTTGCAAATGCCAAACCAGGAACGCTAGCTTATTACAAAGGGGCGGCAATGGTCAGCCTCAACCGCTTCGAGGCAAGCGCTGCGGTAGGTTCAAGCAAGCCGATAGGGGACGATCAGGCGGCTTCGGTTGCCTCGATGCTGCGCGAGCAATACAACATTGATAATCTTGTCGTCACGCTAGGTGGTAGCGGAATGGTCGTTGCAGCATCCGGGGGAAAAGTTGCCCAAGTTCCTGCGGTTCGCGTGGATGTCTATGACGAAGCTGGTGCTGGAGATACTGTCATCGCCACCCTCGCTCTGTGTTCGGCTCTTGGTCCGCTTACTGAGACGAGCCTCTACTTAGCCACCCATACCGCAGCCAGTGTTGTTCGAAAGCCTGGTGTCGCGGTTCCGTCTAGCGATGATTTGGAGCAGATCGGGCGAATATTGGGCTAGTTTTCGAAGCTAGGGTAAACTGCCTTTTTAGCAAATTGCTGGAGATTTAGAAACAACGATGCGAGTCCGAAATAAAGAACTACGAGTGAAGCGACACCGAAAAGAGCAGATCATTAAGACTGCCAAAAAGGAAGCGATGGCAGGCGGGGCTAAGAAAGAAAAGAAAGCCGCTGCGCCAAAGGCCGCAAAGCCAGCCGCCAAGAAAGCCGCCGCTCCAAAGAAGACTGAAGAGTAAGCTCTTCGTCAACCAGAGTTTTCGAAACGACCCGCCAACGAGCGGGTCGTTTCATTTTCCGAGACAATCAATTCCTTAAGGCGTCAAACTAGAGAGATGCTTTCCTCGCTTGCCTTTGCCGTCGTAGCTGCCGATACGTTTGTGCTTCGACGCGGAGTCAATCTTGAGGGGTCGATCCTCAGTCGATACTGGGACGTCCAGGAGGCACAAATCGACGCGGAGGCGCCTGCTCTTCCAATTTCCACGGGTTTTGGCTTGGCCGGAGATGCCAAACGAAGCGTCCTTTTGCGTTTTGGCTCGTTAGATCTCGCACTCGGTCGGGGCAAGTCAATCACCGACGCAACGCTCAAGCTCAAGCTCTCCGACCCAGAGAAGTCTGCAGTCTCGGGGGTGCGTCTCCTAAAACGACCCTGGCTGTGGCCCGGAGTTCAAACGCTCTCTAAAAGCGTTAAAGCGCCGGTCCCCGGGGCTGAGGCACCGTTCGCCCCAGGGGTGACATGGACGAAAGCGGGTGGAGACACCGGCAATTGGCAGACGCCCGGTGCATTGGGACCTGAAGACTCAGAGCGCATCAACGCGAAGATCGAAGTCCAAGGCGATACCTTAACCATCTCGGGGCTAGGAGCTGCGTTCCGAACGATGCACCACAATGAAGGACTTAACTTTGGGATCATTCTTGAGTGCTCTGGCCGGTTCGAGATGTGGAGCTCTATCTCACCCACCGACCAACCAGAGCTACACCTCAAGACAGAAGTGAGTCAAAGCGTCGCACCAAAAGTGTGGCTTACCCGTACTGGTGAGAAACTGACTCTTAATTGCGACCAAACCATGAGCGGTTATCGAGTCTTCGTGGGTACTCAATCAGCTTCTCAAACATCAATTCAAGGCGGATCGAAGGAAACTGAACTAAAACTTCCACAATCGGTGAAGTCAAAGGACAGTCGCAACAACATTATCCGGATCATCCCTACCTTCCAGGATGCGACCGTCTCTAGCGAACCCCTGTTCATCAACCCTTCCGGTACTTGGATCGAGACTCTGCCTGCGATCGCTAGAGCCTGGAATCTCAACCAAGTGGACGCTTCGACCTACAGCTTTGCCCCGATTGGTGCACAAAAACATGTCAATCCTCTCGGAGTTGGCGGTACGACTGACATCCTTCGATTGCTTATTCCTAACGATGCCGAGGATGACAATTTGACCGACATTGCGTTGCTATCAGGTTTGGTGCCTCCCGCCAGACCGACGAATGAGCCTCTTTTCCGACAGCTTGCCCAGCCAGAAACTGGACCACTGACTATGTTCCAAGTCGACCGTCTGATGAATCCTGTGGTGAGTTATCCAGGAGTCATCATTCTTCAAGCAGTCAATACCGAAGGGGATCCGCTGGCCGGGGCAAAGCTGCGGTTCGCCGATCAACCCGAAATAGTCACCGACAAGAATGGTTATGCCTTTCCCGCATCTCCCGCCCCCGGTTATGTCGGCCCTATTGCGGTTTCTGCCGAAATTGGCGGGATCAAAGACTCGTTCAGTTTTAGCAGCGCGAAGCTGAGCAACATCTTTGCCCGAGGGATGACCAAAGCTGCCTCAATCGAACTTCCCTTCAACCTGCCCGCATCCGAAATCACCCGTGACACCAACCTCGTCCTCGGTAAGCCCACCCGCGATTCTGCAAATTCCTTCCCCGCTCAGCTCCTCGGGCTCAACGATGACAACGATGCTACAACCTTTACGCTGGCACCCAAAGCTTGGGTCGAAGTTGACCTCGGCCGGGACCGCCTGCTCGGCGAACTAGAGCTTCGAGGAGATCTTCCCGAGGCTTTCGTGGTCGCTGTGTACGGAACCACCGAGAAGATCAACGAATCTCGCCCCTGGATCGGAGAATCAAGCCTGAGTACGAGATTGCGCCGTTACCCAAGCCCCGAACCCGGAACCGTGATCTATCGACCTCGACCGATAGGGGGACGCTACATCCGGATTCTCAATGCCGGAGAAAAGGCCGCAACTCTGAAAGGTATCCGGCTGTTAGCTACCAAGCGGGCAGGCTAAACACCGGATTTCTTGCCCATCTCACCCTCAACATGCGGGGCGGTCTCCACCTTGGGGCTAAGGTCTTTCTCGGTAAGCGGCTTGTCGCTTTGACGCCAACGCAATGCAGCAACAACTCGAGTTTTTTTCGCGTCATCAACATCCATCTGAAGCTCCACCGGAAGCTTCTTGCTCGGTTCGATCAAGATGGTGTAGGTCCGCTTGGGCTTGGTGTTTGAAGTGAGAATAACGCGCTGAAACGTACCGTTATCGAACTTCTTCGTTTCGACCGCTGTTTTCCAACCGGCTTTTGCTGCTGCTCGAGCGAGATCGCTCAAGGCATTGACCTTGCCTTCGCCAAAGTTGCTCACAAGGTGTTGCGAGAAGTTTTTCGGCCAAGTTTCTAAGACGTTTCCGGAGGCGTTTCGATGGCCAGGTTGATATTCCTGACCGACCAGCGTTTGAGACTTGCCTGTCTTTCGAACTTCGGTGTACTGAACGAGATTGAACTTTGAGCCGAATGGTTCTAGGTTGGCATATCTCAGAAGGAGGTCGTTTGGCCCCTTGATCCGACTGATGAGCTCCGCACTTCCGCGACCGACGGGGTATGTCGCACGAACACTCTGAACGAACTCGATATCACGCATCCGTTTCATCTGGGCATCCACAGCAGCGAGTGTGGTGACTGCATCATTCGGCGTCGGTTTAAATCCCCCAGTTCCCGGTTCCGGAATGGGAGGAGGCAAAGGAGGGGCACTTTTCGTTGTCGCCGACTTAGCCGGATCGGGTGACTTCGGCTCCGGTTTGGTGAAGGGTTCCGTTTTGCCGGCCTCCGGTGTAGCCGGCGTGTTGGCTTCTGGCTGTGACGCAGCGGCTTCAGTAGGTGCGCTACTCGAGGCGCTAGCTTCTTCCTTCTGAGGCGAGCATCCCCATACAAGTAGGAGCGGAAGGAGGGCAGAAAAGCGGCGCATGGGAATCATTGTACTAGGGCACCCGTCACAGGATCGATTGCCCACATGGTGAGGTCGATCTCTGGGAACGGTGCGTCCTTGATTTGACAATCTCTTAGGAATTCGAGTTCCTGCTCGTTCATAGTTCCACCAGTGTGGACTTTTTCTGCGATGCCGTACAGTTCTAGGAATCGATCGACATGGTCGTTAAAGCGAATCTCGGAGTAGTCGCGAGCCGCCTGGGTGGAGATGAGGAATTGCCAATCGCTTGCTTCAGCGAGTAGGAGCTCCCTCGCCGCCTGAGTGATGATCTCCTTTGCTCCTCCGTCGCGCCACTCTTTTGCCATCCAGCGCATCTTGCGCTGGCACTCGTAAAGCCGCCCCCAAGTCCAGTTGTTCTCTTCGTTGAGCCAGATGTAGTGATAACCACCCTCGCCCCATGAACCTTCGGGCAAGGTGATGACATGCTTCGCTGGATCGATATCCAAGACATCGCCGCCGCTGACCATCTCAACTTCGCCATCCTCATGGAGCTTTTTGCCGAGTTGGTAAAGGAACTCCGGACCCTCCCACCACCAGTGGCCAAAAAGCTCAGTGTCGTACATCGCGACGATGCAGCCATTTCTGTCGGCGAGACCTTTGTAGTGCGCCAAAGTCTGCTTGATGACATCCACCATGTCCGCTGCATGGTTTTGAATCGACTCATACGCTCTGAACGGGTCATAGGGCTGCTTTTGCCCAAGATCGGCCTTGTTCTCGCTGATGCGCCAATACTTGTGTCGACCGGGATAAAGCTGCTTGTGAAACTCAAGGTAGGCAGGATCGCCTGGATATCCGACTTCACCGGACCAGACTTTGACCGTCGTCTGGGGGTCGCGAGCAAAGCAAACAACTCCGTTCGGGAGCATATAGTGCTCATACTCAGACCGGTATTCGGCAGGTGGGGTGAAGAACTTTGACGACCGCGCAAACATCTCCGCAAGTTGGGGGAATTTGGTAGCGTAAGTACCCAAGGGATTGCCACCTCGGATCATGTGGCTATCAACGAAGAAGTATTCAATCCCCTCGTCTTTGAGGATTTCTTCCGTACCCATGCGTTGCCACGCCGATTCGTTGTCCGCAACTGGAGACTTCCAGTCGTACCGTGGCCGATAGGCGCATTCAGGGAGCCAGATTCCGCGTGGTTGCTTGCCGAAGTGCCGTTTGTGAGTTTCGACGCCGAGGCGCACCTGAGCTTTGCAACTCTCATCTGTTCCGAGCAGAGGCTGGTAGCCGTGGGTTGCGCCACTGGTGATGACCTCGATTGAGCCATTGTCGTTGAAATGCTTGAAGCCGCCGATGATCGAACGGTTCCACCGCTCGCGGAACTGCTCAAGCTCCTTCTCGTACTGCGCGACCCAAAAGTGTGCGAGCCCTTCCATCCACATCTCGCCTTGGGCCTTGAATCCCACCGCATCGCCCTTTGCGTATTCGATCTTTTCCAAACAGTAGTGCTCAAAACTGTCTTTCAGAGATTCATCCTCAAGCTGTTCGGCGAGGATGGGGGTCATATTGACCGTCCATCGGGGCTTGATTCCATCCTGCTCAAGACGCCAAAGGGCATCAAGCAAGGGGAGGTAGCACTCAAGGATCGCTTCGTGGATCCAGTCCGTCCCGTGAGGGCTCTTTCCATGGCTCAGCACGTAGGGCATGTGCGAGTGGAGGCAGAGAAGGAATCTTCCGACGGGCATGACTCTAATGATACGCTCTGCCCTGGCGCAACTGGGGATAAACTCGGAAAGCAATGATGCAACCTTGGTTTCCTGACGCCAAACTTGGCATTTTCATCCACTATGGAATCTATGCGGTCGAGGGGATTCCCGAGTCCTGGTCCATGTTTAGTGGCCAGGTGACGCCAGAAGTTTATTGGGGTCAGCTAGAAGGGTTTACAGCGTCCAAGTACGACGCCTCTGAATGGGCGGAGCTCTTTGTGAAGGCGGGGGCGAAGTATGCCGTTCTGACGACAAAGCACCATGATGGCGTCGCTCTTTGGGACACGAAGGCAGAGGGTCGAAGCGTAGTTCGAGACACCCCGGCGGCTCGAGACCTGATCACACCTTATGCTCAAGCTTTACGGGCGAACAATTTGAAGGTCGGCTTCTATTTCAGTCAGCTCGATTGGGCACATCCTGATTACGCTTCGATCCGGCCAACAAAATCTCACTATACGAACTTTTCTAACCGATTCGCTTTCCCTCCAGATGGGGAAGAATCCCCCGAGCGATGGGGAAATTTTATCAGATTCCATCGCCAGCAATTGGATGAACTTTGCACGGAGTTCGGCGAGATTGACCTCCTCTGGTTCGACGGTGACTGGGAGCGCGACCCCGAACAGTGGAACTTCCCTGAGCTCAAGGAGCGGATTTCCGCCAAGCAACCAAACGTGATCTTTAACTCTCGAATGCTCGGATATGGCGATTATGCGACCCCAGAGCAGGGACAGCCGATCATCGCTCCTGATGGCCCCTGGGAGTTCTGCATGACGATCAACGACAGCTGGGGCTACCAGAAGCAAGACTTCAACGAGAAATCCGTGCGCCGACTAGTGCGAATCTTCGCCGAGACCATCGGCATGGGCGGAAACTTGCTCCTCGACGTCGGGCCAACCGAAGATGGTCAGATTACACCGGTTCAACAGGAGCGGCTACTTGGCCTCGGGCGATGGACGCACAAACATTCTGAGGCGATCTACGGCTCGGTTGCTGGACTCCCATCAGGGCTGTTCTATGGATCTTCGACCTTGAGCAAAGATCGGGAAACTCTCTACCTGCACCAGTTCGACATTCCTCGCGAGTATGTCAACGCCCGTGGTATCCGAAACGCCGTGAAGCGGGTAACCGTTCTGGGAACCGGCGAGGAACTTGCGTTCAAAAAGGCAGCGACCATGGAGTGGACTGGGGTCCCCGGAGACCTGGAAATCCAAATCCCCGAGGGCTTCGTACCGGACCCCGACGCAACGGTTTACAAGGTCGAACTGGAAGGTCCGCTCGAGTTGCTCATGACCAAAGGCCGGAGCTAATTCCCCGGCATCAGAATGAGTGAGTTGAGCAGAAGCTTGTGGAGACCCGGCCACATCGCTCGCTCGCATGGGTCTTGGGCGAACCAGATGATGTGCCCGCGACCCAGTGGCTCATCATGGAGCCAAACCGTGCCCTTGATCGCCTTCTCGGTCTCCTCGCCCCACATCCAACCAGTGAGGTGCTTGGAGGTGTCGTCGTCGGCAAACTTCACCACTCCGCCGCCTTCTTTTCGAGCTTTAAAGAACGAGTCTCCATCGACCGGGACGGCGATTCGGTCGCCGTCATAGCCGCTGGCAAGCAAAGATCGCTTATCAAGAACCGCCTGGAAAATTGCTCCTGGGATCGCCCGGGTTTCTGAGCTTCCAGTGAAGGAGGCAACTCCGGAAGGGTTCTCACCATAGACGACCAGAACGCCGCCCTCTCGAACCCACTCTTTGACTTTGCTATTACCTAGAGCGCCAGAGCCGGAAGGGGCGATGATTGCTGTGTAATCACGAATCGCTGGGGTGCCCAGGGCGTTCGTCCCGAGCGAAACGAACGGGAGTTTGAACTCTTGCTCAAGAGTGAACCAGGTTCCACTCACGCCCGTCATGTTCGCCCCGTTGCCGAAGACGACACCGATGTTTGGCGCTCGCAGACCGGCGAGCCGGTTCCCCGGTCCTTCACGTCCGGATTCGGGGTAGGAAGTTGTCAAAGGAGTGACCTCAGAGCCTCGTGAGAAAGTGGCTTTATTGATCAGCATGGCCGTTTCTTCGGGATTACGAAGGGCAAAGATGACGAACGATCCTTTGGTGATTTTTTGATCGCCCAAGTTCATGTCAGCGGTTGCAACCGATACCTTCACGCCATCGGCAAGGAGATCCCGAACCGCCAAAACATCCTCCGAGTCGCGGTAGGCAATTACCCAGCCGAGGGGATTGTTCTGAACTTGAGGTGTCAAGGTCTGATACGCTTTAGTGGTTGGAACTTTCTCCGAGCCATCAGTCCAATATGCCTTTAGGTCGTAAACAAATGGTAGCGCCCAGCCCGTCAGATCGTAGAACTCGGTACCCTCGGGACCTGGGTACTGCTCTCCTTCTGGAGCAGTCTTCTTTTTATTCATTTGGGCGTCGATAAACTCCTTCTCAAAATCGGAGACGCGCTCAAGGAGTGACTTGGCTACTGGGCCAAACTCCTGGCGAAGGTCAACGACTAGTGTGTAGGGGTCTAGTTCATACTTGTCCTTCTTATTCGTCCAAAGGTCGTTGGCTTCGAGCCGAGGGAGTTCGACTTTGCCACCAGAAGTCGGCTGTTGCTGTGCAAAGGCGTACTCGGAGACGACGCCAGTGCGCATGAAGTGCTCGTTCAACCGCTTGAGAACTCGAAGGTCTTTACTGGTGATGTAAACCTTTTTCATCTCACTGCCTTCGGCGGTGACTGCGGCTTTCTTGTACTTCGCCCAGTCGGCGATGAGTTCGTCCCGCTTCTCAGCTGCGGTTTTGATGACGGCGAGGGCCGTGGTTAAATGCTTCGCTGCGCCTTCGCGCAAGGTCGAAATGGAGCCGTCATTACGGCTCTTCGACAAGACTTTGCCACCATCGGTTTCGTGCGTAATCCCAATCGCTCCGCTGAGTGCGGCGTGGGCATCGAGATAACAGGGAGCATAAAAGTCGAAATCCTCCTTGATAAAGTAACTCCAGCCTGTCTTGTCGAACGCTTTGGCACAAGCTCGACCGAGAATGTCCGTCCACTTATTGAGCCGGTCGCGGTCAACATTCTTGTTGATCGACATCGGGTTCGGTGGGAAGAAGTAGTTCTGAACCTGGCCGTGCTGATCGATGTAAATCTGCGGGCGTATCGACTGCATCAACTTGACTTCTGCACGAGTTTCCTTTTGGGAGAATGAGATGCGGTCGCGGTTCATGTCGAACCGGTAGTGGTTGTACCGTCCCCACAGAAGGTTGATCTCGTACGACTCAAACGCGCCGTCTTGGTAGTTCCCGCGGGCGTAGGAGTTGTAGCCAACCGCGAATCGCTCGTGACCGTCGGGGTTATAAACCGGATTCAGGATGACAACTGTATTTTCAAGGGCTTTAGCAAATTCACCCTTTCCTGCGACGAGGTTGTAAAACAGCTCCATCCCTGACTCAAAAGATGCGGGCTCGTTACCGTGAATCGTCTGGTTGATCCAAACGATGGCAGGCGTATCCTTCGGCGGTTCAGTCCCGGTGGAACCTGCCTTCTCCATCGCCTTCTGTATCTGGTCCCATCTCGCGATGTTCTTGGGCGATGAAATCGCGTAGACACGAAGGGGGAAATTCTGGTTCGAGGTTCCGTAGTCAATCCGCTGAACCTTGCCACCTGCTTTTGCCGCGATGGCATCGTACACCCGCTCTTGCTCGCGGTAGGTCGTAATTCGTGAGCCAATCTTGTATCCCAAAACTGACTCAGGAGTCGGAACGCCTCCACTGAACGGTCCGTTGAGGTGCATATTCGCGTCGGCTTGGAGGTGACTGAGAAGAACCGTTGCGAGAGCGGCAGAGAACATTTCGCTAGTCTATCCCAAGGGGAGTTTGCAGTGGTCCGGGAGTGGTGAGCACCTTGTGGATCCGCCCAACGCTGTAACTCCGAGCCTCAAAACTTGTCAAAGCCCCTGTATATTTGCCAGCAACCAGCCAATACCTCTTCTTGTGAGGCGGACAACGCTTCAATTCAACCTGAGAAAGGGCATACGATGAGTGAAAGGCGAAAGTCAGAGGGATTGGTAAGCATTAGCGTTGCCAGCAAGATCACAGCAGTGGAAATCCACACGCTGCGGTATTGGGAGCGCGAGTTCGAGGAGTTTCTCGAGCCAGTGCGCACAGACGGCGGTCAACGACGCTACCGACCAGAAGATATTCAAACTGTCTTCACGATCAAGCGACTTGTTCGCGACGAGATGTTTAGCATCGCTGGTGCCCGCAAGTTCCTTGCCAGGCAACGCAGCGAAAGAGCCGCATGAAACCCCATCCGGTTGCCCAACAAGCCCGCGAGAGCCTTCACAAGCACCACTTTCTTGCCGCGCGTGAGCAACTTTCTATGGCTCTTGAAAAAGAGCCAAACCACCCCGATTTGCTCTGCGAGCACCTTTTTGTCGAATCCTATTTCGGCCATGAAGAGGTCGCCTCACGGAGATTTGCCGAGACCGTCGGCGCCCCTCGACACCATGATCTTGAACTGTTTCTGTCGCGTTACTACTATTGCCGCCAACTGGTGGCACAACGATGTTCCCGTGCCGACGTTTCGGCAGATGGTTGGCTAATCTCCCATCCGTACACTCCTGAATCTGGCATCGGGGCTCGCATTAGTGCTTGCCTGATCGTGAAGAATGAGGAGGCAGTACTAGAGAAGTGCCTTGCTTCCCTGCAAGGGATCGTCGACGAAATCGTCGTCGTCGATACTGGCTCCACCGACCGGACGATGGAGATTGCCCGCCGATTCGGGGCTATCGAAGGGTACTTCGAGTGGATCAAAGATTTTTCTGCGGCTCGGAACCATGCGCTTTCGCTAGCAACCGGTGAGTGGGCACTTTGGATCGACGCCGACGAGCAACTCGATCCGTCGTGCCGCGAGGAGTTTGAGAAGGCGGTCTGCCGACCGCACATTGGTGGCTTTAGCATTGAGATTATCAACTACCTCGACGAATCCGGAACGATCACCGAGTTCGTTCACTCCCCAACGCGACTGTTCCGGCGGATCCCTGGCGTCCAATTCTCTGAGCCGATTCACGAGCAGATCACACCTTCATTAATCTCCCTTGGGCTCCCCTGGACTCCGCTGCCCGCTGCGAAAATACATCACGACGGCTACCGTGAGGAACTCGTTAAGTCCAAAGACAAAGTCAAGCGCACTCTTGAGATGCTTGAGAAGGCAGTCGGCGAGAACCCGAACGATCCTTTCCAACTCTTCAACTTGGCGAACACCCAGTTCGTCGCCAAAACCTACCAGCAGGCGGCCGAAACTGCGGAGAAGTGCGTGCGAAATCTTGCCGCATCCGGAGCTGATTACGGCTGTTCGGCTTTCCAAATCTGGGCGACTGCCCTTGACATGGACGGACGATCCGAAGAAGCCGTAAAGGTATGCGAACTCTGTGCGGGCACTGCTTACGCAGGAATCGTTAATGAGTATCTCTGGTCTATCGCCCTCTACAACTTGGGGCGATATGACGAGGCCCATGCCGCTGTTGATCGCTGTCTAGCTCTCAGTTGGCCCGAAAACTTTGTTGGTGACAAAGCCATCGCCGACTTCCGCCGTTACGGTCACAAAGCGATGATCTTTGGCGCCCAAGAGAATTGGTCAGATGCCCTCAAGTGGTACGACGAGACTCTTTCGCGACAGCCCGGTTTTCCACCCGCTCTTCTCGGACGAGGCGAGGCACTCTTGAAGATGGAGCGATTGGATGAGGCAGAACTCACCTACCGCATGGCGCTTTCGAACGCAAGTACTCGATGGGCTGCAGATCGAGGTCTCGGAATGATCGCCGCCGCAAGAGGAGACTTTTCAACCGCGAGTCGGCACTACAAGGCTGCCTGGGACGCCTCTCCAAGTGATCTCGGTCTATGGGAGTCGTGGGCGTTTGCGGTGATCAAGCTCGGTGACCCCGTCACGCCGTTCCAAATGCTCGAGAAGTATCAGCCTCTTGACGCCAATCTGCTCATGAAATGGGCGGATGCACTCGCATCGGTCGGTCGGCTAGACGAGGCCCTCGGTTGTTTCCGACGGGCGATGACCCTCGCACCTCAAGATTCCAACATCCAGTTTAGTTGCGGAGACCTTCTGTACAAACTGGGCTACTATCCTCAGGCGGCGGAGATGTATCACGTCGGCCTACAGCTTCGGCCCAAGTTTGCTGAAGGCTGGTTTGTGCTGGGCAATGCGATGGCTCAAATGAACCTCGATCAGGGCGCCGAAGGGTGCTACCGACAGGCTTTGAACCTTGATCCCAATCACACGAAAGCAAAGGCAAACCTTAACGTAGTTATCGCGGCGTAGTTCGGGCTAAACTGCCCCTCATGCGATTATTCCCGGTACTGTTTTGCATTGCGCCCGTGGTTGTTGTTGCGCAGTCCACGACAACAGTCATTACCGAAGTCACGGTGAAAGTAGGCGATGGCAAGACTCTCGAAAATCAGGCAGTTCTCATCGCCGACGGCAAGATCCTCGCCGTTGGAAACCTCCTAGATTTTTCGGGTAACCCCACCAAAGTCTCGGGCAAAGGCAAGTTCCTCTATCCGGGCTTCATCGACGCCTACTCCACAAGGCTACAAAAGTCTGCGCCGGAACCCAAGCAGGAAGGCCGACCAGAAACGAATACAACCGCACCTCCCTACATGTGGGCAGGTAACCGGAAGGGGATTTACTCAGATCACTCTACTGCTTCCCTCCTTGACTTTGAAAAGGACTCCAGCTCGTTTGAAAACGGCATCACGAGCGCATTTCTGGTTCCTAACAAAGGCTCCATCCGAGGAGCCGGAGCAGTCGTCAATCTATTGCCGTCCAGTGCGAAAGATAGAGTTCTAAACCCGGATGGGGCGTTTGGACTCTCCTACCGAGGCGGCGCAGGAGAGGGCTACCCCTCCAACATCCTCGGTGTCATCGCGCTGATGCGGCAAGTGCTCGCCGACGCGAAAAGTACGGCAGAAGGCGTGGATGTCGGCGCACCAAAGGATAACCTTAAGGCAATCACCGACCTTGGACCCCTCCTGACCGGTAAGCGTTCTGGCGTCTTTGAGGTCAATTTTGACCGTGAGATCGAGCGATCCTCACGCATCGCCTCCGAATTCAACTTTCCCTTCATGATTGCCGGAGGGCGAGATGCCTACAAGACGATTCCTCTGCTCACCAAAGCAAAGGCCCCCGTGTTGCTGATGGTGGATTACAACGACGCCCCCTCAGTCGAGCCGGACAAGGAGACCGTCGCCCCCGCCGATAGAACTCCTGTTGAATACAAACAAGAGCGTCTTGCTCGTTGGAAGGAGCAGATTTCGGCTCCAACAAAGCTCTTTCAGGCCGGAATTCCCGTCGCATTCAGCTCTGGTACTTCCCCAGGGGACTTCCTCAAAAATGTGCGAGTTCTCATCAAGAACGGTCTTCCTGCAGATGACGCGCTGAAGGCAATGACGATCAACCCGGCCAAGATTTTTGGCCTTGACTCTCAACTCGGTACTGTCGAGGTTGGAAAGATGGCAAATCTAGTTCTCATGAGCGGCCCAATGGAAAACGAAACAAGCAAAGTAGAGGGTCTCTGGATCGCCGGAACCCCAATTGTTGACCCAACCAAAGGAGGTGCGAAATGAAAAACTTCTCGCTGCTCGCACTGATGCTCGGCTCCGTCGCTGGGGCCCAACAATTTCCTTTCGAACTCGAAGCTCACCGAAAACCCTCAACCGTCACGAACGGTGACTGTCTGATCAAAGGAGGCCGCGTGATGACGGCGAGCAAAGGGAGTTTCGACAACACCGATGTTCTCATCCAGAAGGGGAAAATCGTCCGTATTGGACGTAACCTCACTGCTCCGGCAGGAACAAAAGTGATTGACGCCACCGGAAAGGTCGTCGTCCCCGGAATCGTAGACGGGCACTCTCACCGTGGCTCGGACGGCACTAACGAAGGGGCCGACAGCATCACGGGTGAAGTTCGCATTGGCGACGTTCTCAACCTGAGCGGAATCAATGTTTGGACTGCTCTTGCCAGCGGCCATACGTCAGCTATGGTTCTCCACGGTTCAGCCAACAACGTCGGCGGTCAGAGCATGGTGCTGAAATACAAGTACGGTCGCTCCGCGACCGAGGCACCTATCCCCGATGCACCGCGGATGATCAAGTTCGCCCTTGGCGAAAATGTGACTCGCAAGTCGTCGACAAACCCAACCCGCTATCCCAACACGAGAATGGGTCAAGAGCAGGTGTACCGAAACGGCTTTAATGAAGCCAAAAAGTACAAGTCTGCTTGGGCAGACTTTAACTCAGGAAAGACGAAAGTCAAGCCACGACGCGACATCCGACTGGAAACCCTGAGCGACATTCTCGACCGCAAGATCTGGATCCAGTGCCACAGCTACCGCAGTGACGAAATGCTGATGATGGTCCGCCTCTCGCAGGAGTTCGGTTTCAAGATCGGAGCGATGCAGCACGCGCTTGAGGCCTACAAGATTGCTCCTGAACTGGCGAAAGCCAAAGTCGGAATCTCAATCTTTAGTGACGAGTGGAGCTTCAAACAAGAAGGTTACGATTGCATCCCCTGGAACGCCTGGATTTGTCAAAAGGCGGGAGTGAACGTCTCGATCAACACCGACGGTCTTTCCGGCACGACCTCGCTCAACGTTGACGCGGGCAAAACTATCCGCTTCGGTGGACTCACTGAAGAGCAAGCCCTTCAAACGATCACGATCAACCCCGCGAAGGAACTCGGAATCGACCACCGAACTGGCTCACTCGAACCAGGAAAGGACGCCGACATCGCGATTTGGGATGGCACCCCGCTGAGCACTCAAGCCAAGTGCGTCATGACCATGATCGAGGGCGAAGTGTTCTTCGAGCGTCGAGACGCTTTCGGTATCGATAAGGCATCGACGGCAAAGCAACACCTGGACCGAAAGATGAACAACTGGGAAGGGACGACTCTTCCTCGGAAGTCGAATTCGTATGTGATCCAAGGCGCAACAATCCACACGATCAGTGGTGAAGATATCACCGACGGTTCGGTTGTGATTGAAAATGGCAAGATCACTGGGGTTGGCAAGTCGGTAAAGATTCCGGCCGGAGCGAGCATTGTCAACGCCCGCGGTCAACACGTCTTCCCCGGATTCTTCGATGCGAACTCTTCCATCGGCTTGGCGGAAATCGGCCCGATTCCTGTGATGAACGACAATCGGGAGTTTGGAATCTTTAACCCCGAGCTTGATTCGCTGACCAACATCTGGTGTGAAAGTGCGCACTTCGGACCAGCTAAGTTTAACGGAGTGACGAACTGCTTCTCGGCTCCGAGTGGCGGTTCGTTCTCGGGTCAGGGCGCAGTGGTTAACACTGATGGGTACACGACAGAGGAGTTTGGTGTGCAGCGCAAAGCCGCGCTGATCGTCAACTTCTCTGCCGGACGCTCACAGATGGAGTTCGATCTCTGCGACCAAATCGACTCATCCGCGCTGTTCGGAGGAGCGGCACACCAGGGAGATGCACACCTGACGAGAAACCAACTTGAGCAGTGGTACGAATTCCTCGGTGGAGCCGTACAGGGCACTTCGGCGGGTAACGCCCAGATTGATCGGGCGGTGGAAGGCCAGTTTGATAAGGCGATCTCCTACATGCGTGAGCGACGAATCGAGCCCACTACTCCGCTGAACCTAAAATACGAAGCGATGCTCCCTTACATTCTCGGTCAGAAGCCAGTCGTACTTGCCGCGTCAAGTGCATCGGCGATTCGGTCAGCGGTCGCGTTCGCTCAAAAGTACCGCCTCAAAGCGGTTCTGACGGGCGCCACCGAGGCATGGAAAGAGACTGCGATCCTTAAAGAAAGCGGAATCCCAGTAATCCTTCCCGTTGCCGGCAAGAGCACGTTGGGTGCTAACTCGGTCAGCAACGCTTGGGACCCGTACGACACCCCTTATGTCCGTGCAGCGATGCTCGCTAAGGTTGGAGTCAAATTCGCTTTCTCAAGCGGAGAAGGAGCGAATGTCATGATGCTCCCACTTCGGGTAGGCATGCACATGGCATACGGACTTTCTCGACAGGATGCCCTCAAGTCGCTAACCCTTTGGCCGGCCGAAATGTTTGGAGTCTCTGACCGCCTGGGTTCTGTTGAAAAGGGCAAGATCGCAAATTTGATCATCACCGATGGCGATCCGCTGGACGTGACGTCGACAATGCGCTATGTATTCATCAACGGTCAACCGAGGCCGCTGACTAGCAAGCACACGATGCTTCGCGACAAGTATTCCCAGCGTCTAGGTCAGTAAGAATTCACACACTCGCTCGGCGACTTCTGCCGAGCGAGTGATGCGAACATGGCCCAAGCCCTGGGTGATGAGCAGTTCTGAATCTGGCCAAGCCTGGTGGATGGCGTGTGCCTCGCTGACGTTGATGTCTTCGTCCTGTTCGTCGTGAATGATCAACGCTGGTTTTCCTATGCTCGGAGCCAAGAGGCTCGGGGTCGCGGCGACGACGGAATCCCAGCCGAACTCATCCGCCCAATGTTGGTAAACGGCCTGGTTGAGGGAGGGATCAACACCGGAAAGCCCGAAGAATCGGGTGAGGAAGTCTTGAAGCTCATTTCGGGCGGAAATAAGAACGTAGCGATCCGCACTTGCTCCGAGAGTGGTGGACTTTGGGATCGCCGTTGCCCCGATTGAATGTGCAACAACTGCGTGGAGCGGGCCGAATTGCTCGGCGAGCTGATGAAGAGTGTGAGCAAAGAGGAACATGTTGGAGCGCGTTCCCTCGCTATCTCCGTGCCCCGGCGCATCGGCCGCTATGACGCGAAAGTAAGGCTCCAAAGCCTTGATGAACGCCCACATTGCGGTTCCTCGCGAGCCCCAGCCGTGTTGAACAACCACCGCCTTCCCGCGCCCCCACGACTGGCCACGAACCGTTTGTCCCTCGACCCGTACTTCAAAAGGCTCGCCTCGTTCCAACAGCTCCTGCTCACGCCTCGCTCTGGCTGCCTGAGGCGGGGGAGACATGAACATCTCGTAGGCTTCTTTGGAGGTCACCCGCACAGTTTACCGATTGTAAATTATTCCCCTGCGCGTGGGGAATTATTCCAGGTATCATCCATCCATGTTCCCAAGGATGGCAGAGCAAGTAGTGGCAGAGGCACTTGCGGACACGCCAGTTGTCATTGTGGTCGGGCCCCGGCAGTGCGGCAAATCGACTCTCGCCATGAGGTTCGGCGAAGGTCGCGAATATGTCACCCTTGACGATCCAGTTTTCCTGGCCCACGCAACGGAGAACCCCGCAGACTTCTTGAATGCCCACCCTGCACCACTCATCATTGACGAAATCCAGCGTGCACCCGGGCTGTTCTTGCCCCTCAAGCTGATGGTCGATAGAAATCGAACACCTGGATCGTACATTCTCACCGGATCCGCAAACGTCCTTCTCCTTCCCAAAGTCGCAGACTCCCTCGCGGGGAGAATGGAGATCATCGATCTCCAGCCCCTCACCCAGGGAGAGCTGGAAGGAACCAACGCCCATTGGATTAACTCGGTCTTCTCGAATGATTACTCACCCAAGAGTAGCCGCGATCCTCTCACACTTGAGGAGCGCATCGTTCGCGGCGGCTACCCTGAACCTGCGCAACGAGCTTCGAAACGACGCGATCCCTGGTTCCAGTCCTACATCCGAACCCTTCTAGATCGGGATGTACGAGATCTTGCCAACATCGACGGCCTGACCCAACTCCCAAAGCTTCTGCGCCTTCTCGCAGCTCGCGCGGGAACTCCGCTCAACCTAAGCGGACTTAGCCGAGAGACAAACTTGCCGCATACATCTATCACCCGATACGTTGATCTACTGAAGGCTCTTTATCTCATCCGAACCGTTCCCGCCTGGTCGGCGGATGCCGAGGTGAAGCTCGCTCGAACTCCCAAGGCGTATTTGGTTGACACTGGCCTTGCCTGCCATCTCAATCAAATCGACGAAAAGCAACTCAGCAGACCCGGCGATTTGCGAACTGCAATGCTGGAGACGTTTCTCGCCAACGAGTTACTGCGTCTCATCCAGACCTCCGGCGTCTACGCCGAACTGTTCCACATGCGGACGGTGAAAAACAAGGAAATCCCGTTTCTCATTGAAGCCCGTGACGGGCGAGTTGTCGCCATCGACTTCCAAGATCAGTCTGTGCCCAGCCCTCAGTCGATCGAGCGGTTGACTTACGTTAAGGAAGTCGTCGGAGACAGGTGGCACCGCGGAATCTGGATGCATACAGGAACCGAAACAAAGGCCCTTGCTGGCGACGTCCATGCGGTGCCGATCAGTTGTTTGTGGAGTTGAAGTCGCGAAGCTCTTCGTTGGCAATTCGCTCCATACGGAGGTTATCCAGCACGCCATCCATCACGTTTGAGGACACGAGCCGATCAGCCACCGAAGCAGGTTCGGATAGTAGACCCTCCAGATGATCAGCAAGCTCTTTGAGCTTGCCCGATTGCTGACCAACCTGCGCGCTGATCGTCCCGTGAGTCTCTGGCGACTTGTCAAGGAGCGAGACCTGGTTCAAAATGCTGATCATCGCTTCGTCGGCAGCTACCCGCATCTGGGGAACGAGTTGCTTCGACCTCCCGGTTGAGCCGTCGGCGATTTTCAACAAGCCCCACACGCGGTTGTACTCAAAGCAGGCCTTCTCCAGAAGCGCAGCAGCGGGAGCGGCAATCACGTTAGAAGCGGTCTTCTGACCAAAGAGACCAGCCAAAAAGTTACCGGTAGGTCCGGTTGCCCAGTCCCAGTCGTGGCTTGTGTCGTGCCAGCCAATGTGCTGTCCAATCCGAGTAAGGAGCCCCCGCGCCTGGGAAGAGAGTCTAACTTCGGTGGTGGGAATGTTCTTCGCGCGGCGACCCGCCCAGAAGGAGACTCCACCAAAAATCGTCGCTACCACGATATTGGCAATTCCGACCACGAAGGGCATTTTGCCCCCACTCGCGAACGAGATTGCGGTCATCGCAACACCAAGGCCTAGCGTAGAAATCGACGCAATCAGAAAGCCCAGTGCCATTGGGTTGCGCACGTATCCAAACAGTCCAACTCCACGGCTCCAGAAGAATCGATCAATACTCGACGGTTGGCGGCGCTCGTTCATGTCACAGTTTTACAACTTCTCAGGCGGTGAGGTTTCAACAGAGAGAGGAACACGGCGCAAAAAGTCGGTCAGCCAGATGACAGTTCCGACTAAGATCGTTAGGGGAACCCATTTCGGCAAAGTCCACGCGATCTGCTTGATGAAGATCGGATTAGAGGTCGCGATCTTATAGCAAGTGACGGAGATCGCGACCCAAATCATACAAAGTGCAACGATCTTCGTTCGCAGCTTCATCGACCGCCCGGCGTCCCAATCACGCAAAGTCTGCCCAACATATCGATTGTCGAGCAACCAGTTCTCCATCTTTGCGCTACTATTACGGAACGCCCAGAGCGCGATTACAAGAAAGACGAAACCCGGCATAACCGGCGTGACGATGCCGACGAAGCCAACGGCCACGCAAACCAATCCGAAAGCGCCATAGGCACATCGGACGATCAACGGACGCTCGCGGTGGGGCATTAGACCCGATTATGGAACCTTTGCAACTCAATTGTAGTCACCAACGCTCTTGTCAGTTAAGGATGTAAAGCAATGGTTACAATCGGTGACTCGTTTTCAATCGTCGCAACGCTCGCAGGTGTTGCCCTCACTCTCTGGTGCTTCATGCTCGTCTGCGCTCTGCTCTTCCCTGTTCGAGTAGAAGAAGCGCGATCGGCGGTTAGCGGTTCACTCGGAAAATGCTTCGGGATGGGTCTGGTTGCGTTCCTCCTAGGATTCATTGGGATCGTCGTAGCCCAGGTACCCAATCCACTAGCCAAGCTAGCTGGCCTGCTCATCGCTTCGGCATACCTCTGCTGCGTAATGGTTGGTGCCGCAGGCGTTGCTAAGCTCGCTGCAGAGCGGCTTCGAGCCCTGACCAACCAGCAGGAGTCCGAGTTTTCCGCCTTCGGTAAATCCGCCTGGTACATCGTCGTTGCAGGAATGCTGCCCGTAATGGGGTGGTTCCTTTTTGCACCATTGATGATGGTCGTCGGTGGCGGAGCTGGCTTCAAAGCAGCTCTTAAGAGTCAACCAGTTGGCGAGGTAGTGTAAAACCATGATTTCTCGCCGAGATGCCCTTCTGGTTGCGGGTGGGGCAGCGATTGCCGGTTGCGGTCGTCTTGCCACTGAGGCAAGACGGCGCAAACCTGCGCCGGAATACCGAGCTAAACCGAAAGATCGCTCGGCGAGAATGATTGATCGAATGTCGTTCGGCTGGTCGGTTGAAGAAGCGGACCGATTCGCATCACTCGGCGAGGCGGAGTATGTCGAACGTCAGCTCAAGGCAGACTTCGATGAGCCGCTGGAGCTGACGATTCAACTCCAGTCGCTCGACTGCCTCCGCATGAACGGTTTTGAGTTGATCGAAATCCCTCGGGGTCGAGTGACGCAGCAACTCCAAAGCGCCGCAATTCTTCGGGCAACCTACTCACCAAATCAACTTCGAGAGCGATTGGTTGATTTTTGGAGCAATCATTTCAACATCTATGCCGGCAAAGCGGACGGCGCCTTCTTCAAAAGTAACGAGGAGGAGCAGATTATTCGCAAACACGCGTTGGGCAAGTTCCGCGACATGGCGATCGCGATGTCGAAGTCACCCGCGATGCTCGTCTATCTCGACAATAACCAAAACTTCAAAGGTCACCCGAACGAGAACTATGCGCGGGAGCTGATGGAGCTACACACGCTTGGGATTGACGGCGGATACACCCAGAAAGATATCCAAGAGCTCGCGAGATGCTTGACCGGCTGGACAATGGAGGATCGATCTATTTGGGCGAGCCACGCGCTTCGAGCCCGAGGTTCCTTCTACTTTGATAAGTCCAAACACGATGACGGCGCGAAACATGTCTTCGGTCTTGACCTACCTGCTGGCGGCGGAATTCGCGATGGTGAGCTCGTTGTGGAGCATCTCGTATCCCATGAAGAGGCTGGAAAGTACTTGGCGAAAAAGCTCGTGAAGTTCTTTACCGGAGCCCAAAACCTTGAGCTTGAGAAGACTGTTCTGGACCAGTTCCAAAAGACTGGCGGTGATATTCCCTCAATGGTTCGTCCGATTATGACTGCACCTGCGCTGATCGAGGGGCCGCCAATCATGCGCAGGCCATTCGAGCTCATGTGTGCCGCTCTAAGAGTCTCCGGAGCGGCGACTGACGGCGGTCCTGCCTTGCAGAACCACCTCAAGAAAATGGGACAGCCAATCTATGAATGGCCACTCCCAGATGGGTATCCGGTTGACCAATTGAGTTGGGCAACGAATCTGCTTCCAAGGTGGCAATTCGTGTACGACATGGCAAACGGCAAGATCCCAAACACGTTCGTGAAGGCCCCCGATGCGGTTGCTCTCGCCAGCCAACTCGCCCACCCTGACTTCCAATACGCCTAATTTTTGTATGAAACACTGTTCGAGTTTTGAGCAAGCAATGAGCCGCCGGACGGCTCTCAAAGTCGGCGCCGCGGGGCTGATTCCGTGGCTCCTGTCGGGTTCTGCGCTTAGTCAGGTAAAGCTTGGCAATCGAGGACATAATCTCGTCGTCATCTTTCTCCGAGGCGGTTCCGACGGCCTCAATATGATGGTGCCTTACGCAGATGACAACTATTACAAGGCTCGCCCATCCGTAGGTATCGCGGCGAACAAAGTTGAAAAGCTAAACGACTATTTTGGGTTGCATCCTTCACTCAAACCGTTCAAGAGTTGGTACGAAAAGGGAGAACTTTGCTTGACCCCTGCCGTTGGCTCTCAAGATCGAACCCGTTCCCACTTCGAAGCCATGCTCGCCATGGAGCGCGGCACAGCAACTGGGCACAGTGGCACCGCTAACGGATGGTTGGCACGGTACCTCACCATGACCCAGAGTGAACAAGACGGTCCCCTACGGTCTGTGGCGTGGGCCGACACCATGCCGGACTCGCTGCAAGGGGCGCCCGCGCCTTTGGTCGTGCAGTCCGTCACAGATTTCCGTCTCGACGCAGACGCGGAGTTCGTGAGGAATCTCGGAACCATGTATAAAAATGGCGACGATTCCCTCGTTCACCGGGCGGGTGAGCTGACGCTGGACGCCCTCAAGAAGATCGAGCAGCTTGATCCCAAGAACTACAAGCCAAGCGGCGGTGCCGTGTACGCAGACGACTATTTGGGAAAGGGTCTGAAAGAAGTCTCCGCGCTCATCAAATCCAAACTCGGGCTCGAGATCGCCTGCCTTGAAACCACCGGCTGGGATACTCACTTCGCGCAGGGGGCAGATACCGGAATCCACGCCAACAATCTTGCCTCGGTTGCCAACAACGTCAACGCCTTCCTCAATGATCTCGGAGAGAGTCGAAAGGAAACGACCGTCGTCATCATGACCGAATTCGGCCGACGTATCGGCGAGAATGCAAGCCTTGGCACCGACCACGGCCGCGCCTCAGTGATGATGGTCTTTAACGGCGTGAATGGCGGCAAGATCGACGGCGCCTGGCCGGGAATCGGTAAGGACCAGGTCGACGAGGTCGGCGACCTAAAGCCAGTCAACGACTATCGGGAGATCCTGACAAAACATCTCAGTCCGAAGATGCCAGAGATCGCCAAGGTCTGGGGTTAACTCTTATTCCTCGATCAGGTACTCAGCGATGAGCTGGGCCGTGTCTCGCAGGGCCTCAATGTGCGTCCGCTCGTAGCCGTGCGACGTATCCACGCCTGGACCGATGAGGGCCACCTCGGCACCGCCGCCGCTGCGCCAGTAGGCGGAGCCGTCGGAGCCGTAGTAAGGGTAGATGTCAGGAATCAGCTCAATTCCTCGGCGGAAGGCGAGGCCGCGAAGCTTGTCGCTCAGGTTCTTGCTGTAGGGGCCGGAGGAGTCGGCGAGGCAGATCGAAACGTTGTACTCGGAACCAGCTTGACCTTCACCGACGCACGCCATGTCGAGAACCAACATCTCGGCGAGATCGGCAGGAAGTGAGTCCATTCCGCCATGACCGACCTCTTCGAAATTGGAGAACAGAATGGTCGTCTTTTGAACCGGAGTAAGACCGCTCTTCTGGATGCCCTCAAGAGCGGCGAGGAGGCACGCGACGCAGGCCTTATCGTCCAAGAATCGCGAGCGAATGAAACCAGACTCGCTGATTTCGGTGCGTGGGTCGAGGTTCACAAAATCGCCAACCGAGATCCCGAGGAATCTGGTCTCCTCGGCTTTGTTGGTGCGTTCGTCAAGGCGGACTTCGAGAGTATCGGCATTTCGCGCCTTCGTCCCAGCTTCTTTATTGACGTGGGCGGCTCCGTTCTCCAGAACAATCGAGCCGCGAATCTGGCGTCCGCTTGAGGCGACGATGGTGACCCCCTCGCTCTCAGTCGTTGGCCAGTTTATCCCGTTCAGAGCCTTCAGCTTCAGGCGACCATTGGGCTTGATTTCCTTCACCATGAAGCCAAGGGTATCAACATGGGCAGTCAGTGCTCGAGGAGCCGTGGAACGGAGGCCGTCAAGGTGTGCGATCAAGGCACCTTTCTTGGTTCGCTCAGTTGGAATTCCGAGACCCATCAGCTCAGATTCGATGAATCCGATACCGTACTCAGTGTCGCCAGTGGGAGACGGGGTGTTCAGAAGGTCCACCAGGAACCGCTGAAGGTAGTCGTTGGAAACTTCAAATCTCGCCATGTTCGCGCCTGCTGAAAGGTTTACCCGGTTTTAGGACGGAGCGCGGAGGTCCGCACTCCGTTATTCAGAATCTTCGCGAGGGATGAACTCGTGGGTACTGAACCAGTAGGCCGAGAGTCCAACCATCACCACCGAAAACACCACGAGCCCGAATCCTGAAGTGAGGGGGTTCATGTCCGTCTTTCCGAGAAGTCCCGCGATCAGGTCCAGCACCTGGCCACCGCTCTCGCCGCCGTCAGGGTGCTTAGCAATGGCCTGCATATGAGACAAAATCGAAAGTCCCTGTAGCCCCGTCGGCAAGTTCGGAACCGAACTTTCCCAGCCGAAGGCGAACAAGACGCAGATGATCAGTGCGCGATTGAACAGAAGCGTGATGAACATGAACAGCGACGTGTAAGCCGCCGCGCCAAGAGCAACCGCCAGCAAGTCGCGAGCAAAGAACGCCGAGCCACCCCGAGAGCCCATCTGAGCCGCGATCATCCCGATCACCGAAATGATCACGACCGTGGTCGCCGTCGCCGCCCAGCGGCCGATGATCAGCTGCCAACGCGGAATCGGGCGAGTGAGCAGATACACAATCGTCTTTTGCTCAATCTCCTGAGCCACGATCATCGTCGAATAGATCGCCGCTGACAACGGCAAGAGCCGGAAAATCAGTAGGTTGATGACGTTGACATACTTGTCCGCCGGAGTTGCGTCAGAAGCAAATCGCCCCCAGAACATCGCAAAGAGGAAAGCAACGAAAGCCAACATGAGCCAAGGCAGCATCTTCCGAAGCCGAAGCCCTTCGCGGAGCAGATATCGATAAGCAACTAGCACTTAGCCCTCCACCAGGTATTGGAACACTGATTCCAGGTTGTTGTCGGGGCTGGTAAAGCTGAGGATGGGCAAGCCATCCTCGAGCACCAGTCGGCTGAGGATTTCATAGAATTCGTTGGGGTTGTTCACTTCTAGGTTGATAACTTCGTTTCGGTCATCGATTTTCGCACTCACGACTCCGGTGAGCTGGGTGAGTTTGCCGGCGACCTCGCGGGGCTTCGGAGTCTCGATACGCACCTTGTGCGGGTACTTGTCGATCAGATCGCGGATGACTCGCAGGTCACCTGTAGCGAGTAGCCGTCCCCGATGGAGAAGAAGAATTGATCGAGTCATCTGCTCCACTTCGTACAAGATGTGCGATGAAACGATGATCGTTTTGCCCAATTCAGACAAATGACCAAGAACGCTCAGAAACTCGTGGCGGCCAACTGGATCAAGGCCATTGAGCGGCTCGTCGAGAAGGATGATCTCGGGATCATGCACCATCGCCTGGGCGAGCTTAATGCGTTGGCGCATACCCTTGGAATAGCCCTTGATCGGCTTCTTCACTCGGTCCGCCATGCCGACCATCTCGATCTTCTCCATCGCACGCTTCTTGGCTTCAGCCCGGCCATAGCCGGCCATCTCCGCCATGTACGTCACGAACTCGAGGCCGTTCATGTACTCATAAAAGTTGTCGATTTCGGGGCAATAGCCCAGCTTCCGGAAGACATTCGGGTTATCAAACGGCTCTTCGCCGAAGACCTTCACCGAGCCTGTCGTCGGGTGCATCTGACCCGTGATGAGGCGCATCAGCGTGCTCTTTCCCGCGCCGTTCATCCCGAGCAGCGCTGTAATCCCGGGCCCGATCTCACAAGTGACATCATTGACGCCAATAATCTGCCCGTACCATCGGGAGGCATTTGTAATCTGGATCATCCGACCACCTCAACTGCCTTGATTCGGGAATATGCGACGGCGAATCCGCCCACAACTAGCAAAACGAAAACTGGAACAATCCACGCTGCGTTCGGCGCACCAATGATGAACTGGCCCATGTCGATCTCCGGTCGCCCACCTCGACGTCCACCATTCGGTCCCATCCCCGGAAAGAGTGGGGAGCCATCGGTTCCCACAATGATCTTTGCAAGACCGATCTGCATGCCATCGATGGAGCCATAGAACAACTGCCTTACAATCGCCGGAGTAGGCGTTCGTTGGAAGGTCGACGCCGAATTGAACCCGTTCATCACCTGGGTAAAGATGTAGGACATGAAGTAGATTCCCGCGTACGTTGCTCCGGCGAGCCTTCCCTGGTTGAACAACGAACTCACTGCCAGCCCAAGTGAGGCATGTAGCGCTCCGGAACAAACTGACACCAACGCCAAGCGCAAGAACAGCCATGGTGCATCCTTCCAGAAGCCGTACGGCTGAAAGCTCATGTAGCCGTAGAGCCAAAAGACCATCATCGGCACAAAAGAGACCAGGCTAATCAGAATGAAAACCCCGAGCCACTTTCCGAAAACATAGTCAAATCGGGAGCACGGCTTACTCAGATACACCAGCAGAGCGTTGGCTCGATTATCATTCGCAATCGAACCGACTCCGATCATCAAGTTCACCACCAGCAGGATCATCTGGCTGTAACTGAAGCCGTGGATGAACTGATCCTTCCACTTAATCTGTTGAAGGAAAGCGTTCGCGCCTTGCTGGAAGCCACCCAGGTTTCCGAGCACGTTGTCCGCGAACCAGAAAACGGCTAACAGAATAAAGAACCACCAAGCCGAGAACAGGCTCCATCCCCAGAAGCCGCGCCGCTTGGTTGCAACCTGCATCGTCATCTTCGCGATGCTCCACCATCGCTTGCCGACGCCACTCAGGGGACCGTCGTAATGGCGATAGCTGAGATCGGCGATGGGAGAATTGCTCATGCTTGCACCGCCGAGAGGAAGGCCTCTTCGAGAGATCGTTCCGCGAGCTTTACGCCACGAACCTGCGCCCTCGAGTCCTTTGCTGTTTGAAGAATCGTGTTCATCGCATGCTCCCGCGTTCCAGCTATCTGTACTCGCACTGTTGTGTATGTTGTGGGAGCTGCGTACCCGCCATTCGCCTTGATTTTGGTAACAAAGGCCTCATTTGTTTCTCGCAAGTCAACATCGAGTGGTTGACCCTCAATCTTCTTTAAGTCTCGAATCGTGCCCTGACTGACCAGCTTCCCTCGCAACACTACGACCACACGATCACAAACTCGCTCAATGTCCGGCAGGAGGTGGCTGCTAATCAGGACGTTGACACCTTTGTTGTGGGAAATGTCTTTGATCAGATCCAGCATCTCCTCACGACCCTTGGGGTCAAGGCCGTTTGTCGGCTCGTCCAGGAGGAGAAGTTTAGGACCGTGAATCATCGCCTGGGCCAGCTTGATCCGCTGCTTCATTCCCGTGCTGTAAGTCTCAACGTTCCGGTACCGTGCCTCACCCAGGCCGCAGTATTCAAGCACCTCGTGAGCGCGCCGCAACGCCTGGTCCGCGGGCATCCCCGCTAGCTCCCCGGCATACGCAACAAAGCCAACCGCCGAGAGCCCTGGGATATGACAATCTTGCTCAGGCATCAATCCGATTTTTTGCCGAATCTCTTTGTTTCCATTGTATAGATCCAACCCGAGCACGTTTCCGCCGCCCGCAGTTGGAGTGATGAACCCGAGCAGGGTCTTCAGAAGAGTCGTCTTACCAGCTCCGTTGGGACCGAGCAGACCGGTACAACCTTCTTCGATCTGACAAGAAAAGTCATCTAATGCGGTGAATGCCCCGTACCGCACGGTGAGATTATTGATTGAAACCAGTGCCACGTTCGGATTCATCTTACTCAGGAACGGGTTTTGAGAGTTCGGGGTTCCAGATTAGGACGTTTGGGTCAGGAACTCATTGAGGTTCCGCGTTGATCCGAGTTCCGGTAGGCCGACTCAACAAGGCGCATAGTCTTCAGAGCATCATGAACTTCCGTCGAAGGGGCGGGTCCACCTTCTGACCAAATCATCATCGCCGCCATTGGGCCGATGAAGGCATCCGGGAACCAGCTACCTTGTAGATCCAGCTTGGTCCACTCTGAATTCCCTTGGACCCAATATTCGAACCGATCCTCCTCACCCTCTGGATAGTTCATATTGAGGCCCATCTGAACCCAAGCTACTCCCTTGGTGCCCTCGAAGTGTAGATAAGAATCTTGATGACCAGGCGGAGCAACATGACCATGATAGGTCTGTACCACTGCCCGCTTCATGTCACCGTAATCCAGGATCACAGTGCTCCGGGAAGATTCCAACTTCGGCGAGCTTGGGTCTTTGATCGAGTGAGCCTTCACCGATCGAGGCTCGCCCCATAGGTGGCGAATGAAGTCAAGGTAATGAATTGAGTGGTAGACCATCTCCATCCGCGGAGCCTTCTCAAGGAAGCTCCATTCCGCCCAAGGAGTGTGAACATTGATTTTGAACTCAAGCTCGTGAGTCTCGCCCAGCGCGCTCTGAGAGATAAGTTCTTTGAGGGCAAGCATGTAGGGTGCCCAGCGGAGTTGAAAATTGACGGCGGCTTTCAGCCCCTTTTCGTCGCAAAGCTCAACGATTTGTTCGGCTTGTTCGAGCGTTTCGCCTAGCGGTTTTTGGATGAGAACAAAAGCTCCATCGGGAAGTTGGCGAAGGGTTTCGAGGATTGCCGAGCCCGGCACTGCTAGGTCGTAGATTGCGCCCAAAAGCCAAGCTTCCGAGACTGAATCGCACACCGTGGAATCCACCATCGCGGCGGCCTTTTCGGCAGAGTCTCGATTGAGATCGTAAGTCTTTGCAACCGCAAATCCAGCCTTTTGATACGCCGGGTAGTGAGCGTTTTGGACGATTCCGCCCGCCCCGATGCTCACGATCGGAGAAAGCTGAGACGGCATCGGCGGACTCTGGTTTAGTTCCGTTGTAGCCTCCCCGACATTTCCAAATGAATCGTCGCGGCATCGGCGGCGGCTTGTAAAGCTTCCGCCGGATCGGCTCCTCGGTGCAGAACTGCGTCCACAGCCCCCGAAATGCAGTCGTTGACCAATGTGTATTCAGGAATCGCGGGCAAGGTAAGCGTCTGTCCATGAATCTGCTCAATGATTTCGTAATGCGGATACTTCGCCCGGACTTCAGGATCGCGCCAAGTACTGAGGCGGGTTCCGTTTGCGCCCATCATGCTCGTTACTTTGTCGCAGTGCGGCTGGCTGATGTGCTTGATAAACGCCCACGCAGCCTCCTTATCTGCGCAACCCGAAGTGATTGTCAACGCCCAATAGATGTTCAGAGAGACCGATTCGGTACCTGCTGGAAGCGGCGCAAGACCAATCTTCCCAACTACGTTGCTATACTCCGGCATTTCGCAGACCGCCGCGAACCCACACCAGTTCCACATCATCGCCACTTTGCCCTTCGCAAAGTAATCTCCGGCTTCCACGCTTCCTAACTGCAACGCCGCCGCAGGCATAAAGTCGCGGTACAGGTCGCGTAAAAAAGTCAACCCATCGACTCCAGCCGGCCCGTGAAACTGCGGTTGAGACTGATTATCCAAGAGCACCCCGCCTCGACTCCAAAGCTGAATCAGGAAGTCGTAAACATTGTTGTGTCCATCCGTGTATCCCGCACAGATGCACCCCCACTCGTCGTTTTCGGGGTGGGTAAAGAACTCCGCGACCTGTCGAAACTGTTCCCAAGTCTTGGGAACATCCAGTCGCCAGCCGTACCGAGCTTCAAATTGTGCGATATGACCGGGGTCCTCAAAAATGTGCTTCAGATAGATAAACATCTGGGGGCCGTCATGCCAAGGAATCCCAATCAGATCTCCTTCCTGATAGACGAGCTTTTGCATCGCCGGGTGCCAACCATCTGGCCAATCATCGGGCAGATCAAACCCATCCAAAGGCACAATCAAACCCTTCGCATACGCCTCCGGGAGCCAGTCGGTACAGCAAAGAAAAAGGTCCCCTTCTCCCTTCTTTGCCCCTTCTTGAACAACCATTTCAAGCTGATGCGCACTGATCGGCTTGGCCACTACTTCAATCTCAATATCCGGTCGAATCTTTCGGAAATCCTCGATCTGCCACGCCAATGTGTTCTCAAACGTGTCCTGCTCCCGAGTGCGCAGAACTAGCTTCGTCATGGCTTTGTGAGCTCCACTCCATTCACCGAGCCCCACGGCCGACCTGCGGGAGGCTGAAGCATTTCCAGCGTAATGTCATCAGGATCAAGGAAATACACCGTAAACCCGCCCTTGTTCACGCCCTCTTCAATAGCGACCGGCTCCGGAGCCTTAAATCGAACTCCCGCCGCGGACAGGCGAGCATAATCGGCATGAATGTCGTCGGTAATGAATGCCAAATGCGGCGCGCCAGGACGATTTGTCGTAACGTCTGTCTTTTCCCCGCGCGGGTGAACATACTCAACGAGCTCCAAGTGGTGGTTCGACGGACCCACAAACGAGTTCGGAATCCGCAACATCGCGACCTTGAGGTCAGCATTGGGGAAGCCCACCAGCTTCGATGTGTACTCGTTGCACTGCACCTGCTGGTGATGCAACTCCATCCCCAGCAACCTGCAGTAAAACTCGAGTGAAGCCTCCATATCGGAGACCGTAAAACTCGCATGCCAAAGTCCGTTAAATGCCATCTCTTATCTCATCCATTGCCCGCCGTCGACGACGTAAGTTTGACCGGTGACATAGCTTGCCGCGTCGGAGGCAAGGAAAGCGACCACTTGGGCGATCTCATCGGGCTCCGCCATTCGCTTCAGCGGGAGCGCGTTGACCACAGGAGCCAGGGTTTCTTCAGGGGAGACGCCCCGGATTTCGGCGCGTTGCTTTGCGATACCCTGGGTCAAAGGAGTGTTTGTGATCCCTGGGGCGACGGCGTTCACCCGGATGCCATGCGGTCCCAGGCTAAGAGCGGCGGACTTAGTAATCGAAATGAGGGCAGCCTTGGTCGCGGCGTAGTCAAGCTGCTCGAGCTTAGGCATGAAAGCGGAGTTACTCGTGATGTTAACGAACGAGCCAGTTTTTCCCTCACGAATCAGTCTCGCTGCAATCGCCTGCATCAGTACGAGTGGAGCCTGGACATTGATGGTGTGCATCCGGGAAAACCCTGGCTGTTCAACATCGAAGAATGGTCTGGTGAGACATATTCCCGCCGCGTTCACAAGCACCTGCGGTGCCCCATCAAGTTCCTCGATGAAGGCAGGAATGGCCTCCAGGTCCATTAAGTCTAGCTGTGCCTCAACTCCCGCTTGCCGATCGACTCCAATCACCTGGTGACCTTCCGAACGAAGCTGGTCGGCAATCGCCTTTCCAATCCCCTGGGCTGCCCCCGTCACCAAGGCGACCATTAAGTAAGCATCTCCCGCAACTTCGCCTCGATTCTCGCGGCAGTGGGAAGCACTTCGTTCTCCAACTCCACCGCAAAAGGAATCGGGGCATCCAGCGCCGCGACGATCTCGACAGGAGCGTCTAGTTCATCAAAAAGCCGCTGTTGCACCTGGAAACCAAGATCTGAGGCGACCGAACACCGTCCATGAGCTTCGTGTGCCACGATCACTCGGTGAGTCTTTCTCACCGAAGATTCAATCGTTGCCCAGTCGAGAGGGTTCAGGGTTCGTAGATCAACAATCTCGACCTTTCCGGGAAAAGCCTCGGCGGCCTTCATCGCCAAATCAACGGTGAACGAGTAGGTCAAGATGGTCACCTCGGACCCTTCCTGGACAACAGAAGATGTACCAAGTGGTATGAAGTGCTCGCCATCCGGAACCTCGCCCTGCTTTCCAAAAAGCTGCTTGTGACCAATGAAGACAACTGGATTATCATCCCGAATTGACGCCGCCATCAGCCCCTTCGCATCTGCTGGAGTCGAGGGCAAAACCACCTTGATTCCCGGCAGGTGAAGGAACAGAGCTTCGAGCATTTGGCTATGCTGCGCTGCTGCGCCGCGATACCCACCACCCTGCGTAATGATCGTCATTGGCACTGGACACCTTCCCCCGCTCATATAGTGAGTCTTGGCGATGTTGTTCAAAATCTGGTCCATTGCGACCAGGCCAAAATCGATGAACATCAGCTCCGCAACCGGGCGCTTACCAGCCAGAGCCGCTCCGAGCGCCATGCCCATAAATCCGCTCTCGCTGATCGGAGTGTCGATCACCCGGTTCTCGCCGAAAGTCTCAAGAAGCCCTTCGGTGACGCGGAACATGCCGCCGTAATGGGCGATGTCCTCTCCCATCAGGAACACATTTGAATCGCGCTCGAGCTCCTGTCGGAGTCCAGCGTTACATGCCTGCACGAACGACATCTTGCTCATGCGAACACCTCCGTGGTGGATTCGCTCACAGCAGGCACCGAATCGGCGAGAGCCTTTTCAACCGACGCCTGAACCACGGCGAGTTCCTCAGCCTCAATCTCATCCGCTTTCGCACCAATCCGCTGACGAAGCAACAAGATCGGCGACCGAGAACGCCAATCCTCAACCTCTTCCTTGGTGCGGTAAGCAGTGCCAGAATCCGCTTGGTAGTGGCCAGTTGTTCGGTAAGTCATCGCCTCCACAAAAGTCGGACCCTGACCACTCCGTCCGCGATCTGCCGCCTTTGACACCACTTCAAAAACCGCATGAGGGTCGTTTCCGTTCACCGACTCAGTGTGCAGACCGAATCCACGGGCACGCTCCGAAAGATTCACGTTTCCGTGCGAGCGCGACAGTGGCGTCATCTCCGAGTACAAGTTGTTTTCGCAGAAGAAGATGACCGGTAGTTTGTATAAGACCGCCATGTTCCAGCACTCCATGAGGTGACCTTGGTTGTTCGCACCGTCTCCAAAAACCGTGAGTGCAACCCGACCCGTTCCGTCCAGCTTAGAAGCAAGAGCCGCCCCGCAGGCGGTGCCGACTCCGGCCCCAACAATTCCATTCGTTCCCAGAACCCCAAACTCTTGATCAAATAAGTGCATCTTTCCGCCCTTACCCTTGCACAAACCTGTTGCTCTTCCCAGCACTTCGGCGATGACTTGATTGAGAGATGTCCCCTTGGCCAACACGTATCCATGTCCTCGGTAAGTTGCCGTCACATAGTCTTCCTTGAGCAGGGCCGCACAAGCCCCCGCTGGACAAGCCTCTTGTCCTTCACAAAGGTGCAAAGACCCCCTCAACTGTCCACCAGCCGAGAGCTCAGTCAGTGCCTTCTCGACGTGCCGCAACCGAATCATCGTGCGAAAAAACTGCTCATCGGTCGGTCGTACATGTCCCATGCGTGCGCTGAGATTACCGGGTTATCAAACCCTGTGGACGTATTCGCGAGTCGTTTTTCCGTCGGCGTAGGTTGCGGTTCCCCACCCAATCGCATCGACAAATGCGCAGGTCATTCGGCCCTTCGATTTTGGGTTCAGACTGAACTCGCGAGCCGGCGAGTTAATCCGCATGCCAGTGAGCGCCAGGTAGCAACCAAACGACGCCATCGCCCGGCCGTAGTGGTCGCTGCACTCCACTTCGTTGTAAGGGTTTCTCAGGGAAGGATGGTAGCGGTCGTGAATGGCCCGAACAACGGTCAAACCTTCGTTGACGAGTCCTTCATGAATCATGTTTGCGGCTGCCTGATACTCAAACCCACTCATGCATTCGTTGAAATACGCAGCCGCCCAGCTGTCGCCGCCCTTTCCAGTAGCGCGCTCTGCTCCACCTCGGGGGAAGGTGCACATGATTAGCCCCCCTTCACCGGGCATTGCGTACCAGCGCCCGCCCGTGATGCCCCGAACCTTCCGCCGATATTCCCACACGTCCGTCTGGAAGCTGTGTTTGAACAGCGCCGCCATCGCCCGTTTCCCTTCATTCTGGGGAACTACCCGTGGAAGCCCCAGCTGATGCGCCCAGAACTGACCGTATAGCTGGTCGATGTGACACCCATCGTTGGTGTTGTTTGCCTCGGGGTGAGTTGGGTCGGGCTTGTGGATGAAGTATTCGCCGTTAAAGAGCTCTATGACCATGTTCGCCGAGCCCTTCTCTGCGATCTCTCGGCACTTCACCTCAAAAGCAGTGTCTCCCATCTCCTTCGCCATCGCTTCTCCAGCTCTCAGCGCTGCAATGTAGAGAGAACTGATCCAGGCCATCTTGCCATACCAAGCAGCATCGAGCGTGTTGTACTGGGCACCCTCCAGCAGCCCATCCTGATCTTTATCCTCTCGAATCAGGAACTCCAGAGCCGATTTGACTTCCTTGTATCGACTTTTCAGGAATTTGTTATCCGGCGACATCTGATGTTCTCGGTAGAAGCGCAGGACACAAGATGCCTGCCCGTCGTGTGCGACTGAAGCCGCGTACTCGCCTCGATAATCAATCGCACCATTCGAGCGCACGAAACGACCAAAATCGATCTCCGATCGGAGGAAGCGCTCGACTTGGGGGAAGATGTATGCGATCGCCTGCGCGTACCCCCAAACGTGCGTACATGTCCCGGCGCAACAGCCAACGCCCTCGCTGAAATAGAACCGACCTTCTTTGTCGAATCGGTAGCAGGTGGTCGTTGCCAATGTGGACAAATTTACGAATGTCCGATCAAGGAACCAATGAGGCAACGTTGAGTTGTACCAAGTTCGGTTCCAGAGCCGTGTCTTCTCCCTCAAGTCGGAAAAGTTGCGGCGGATGTCGGCAAGAGTCTCGGACGCGTTTTGCCAACGCGATGCGTACCAGTGGCGCACTCCAGGCAGACCGTCAGGCCTGCTGGGGAAGTTCCAACCGATAAGAAACGTCACTTCTCGCGACTCGCCCGGCGCAAGCGTGAAGGACTTCTCGACACGAATATCGTCGCCTTGGACGATGCTCTTTGCGCCATCCAGGACTTCAACCGCAAACGATCCAAAGTCTTGTAATCCCTCGAGAGACCGCCCGCCGCGGACTGAATCCGACTGATAGATTTCTCCGACTCCGATCTGCCCCCAACCACCTCGAACGTTGTCTTCAATGACCAGCTGGATACTCTTTCCTCGAAGCTTGGCGATAGGAATAGCCTTCCACACCATTCGATTCGAGTTATCGCCAGAGATCGCGAGCTCAGGGTGACCCAATACGAAAACTCTGCACCCAGAGCCCCCTCCAATACGAATGTTGATGCAGCTATGGGTCGCTGTAAAAGCGGGGGATGTCAGCGTGCCGACGTGTTGGTCGGCGACAACCACGTCCTCTCCATTGCGGTTCTGGTGACTGTTCACCACGAACTCGGTTCCCGCGTCGACAGACCCCATGTACGAAGGAAGATCACTGACACGACGGGGCTTATCGCCAAACGCCGTACCAGTTGCTACCCAGCTGCCATAGGTTCCTGATGACCAATCCTCGACCAGCACATCCGGGCGAACGGGGGAAGCACTCGTCTTCTTCGTCGCCAACGCAATCACACCATTTTCATGAACTTTGGCGTCAAGATTGAAGTCATTGCGACTTCGTTTTGAGTAAGCCAGAACGGGATTTTCGAAGGCGTAAACCAGCCGATAGGACTCTTTTTTCGCTCCGGTGTTCTTGACCGTGTAGGTCATGGTCGTTGCGGGATAGGAAGATCGGTCAATGTCGAGGGGAATGAATGGGGAAAATGCCTCCAAATCCATTTCGACCTCGTGGTCAGCACCGCGAAATTTCACTTTGCCAATGGGATATTCACCACGGAAAGACACATCTCCAAACTTGACTCCCAAACCGGTTGGGATGGCTCGATTGGGTTGCTTGTCATCTTCGACAAACAGATCAAAGCGCTGACGGAACGGACTCTGCTGATGCGGAGGGCGAACATAGTTCGCCCCGTCTTGCTCACGCAAGTTGTCGCCCATGAACACAACCCCACTCTGGGACACAGTGCCGACTTGCCCTCGATTAAAGATGTCCCAGTTCCAAAGCTGTCCGTCGCCCCCCAAGTACACGGTTCCCGCAAAGCAACCTCCAATCGGCATTCCAATGAAGTCCAACTCGCGGCCGGTATAGATTTCTGCCCGGGCACGCCTCGTCAACGACTGTTTTGGACCCGAGTTTCTGGCCGTAAGCATGGGGGCTAGTCCGGCAGCCCCAATCAGCTCCCTTCGAGACAACTTTGTCATGGATGGATGCTACCCAGAGGCTAAACTGATCACATGCTAGTCAGCGCGCTTCTGGCCCTGTTTGTGCAAGAACCTATCAGACCCGTCCGGGTTGAGACAATCACTCCCATCCGCAATGCCACGTTTAACAAAAGCGGCAAAGCTCAGAAGCGCGTCCAAGGCGGAAACCCTCGAACCGCAGGTTCGGTGCTGATGTTTGATGGCTCGATGGACGGCAACCGACAAGTCGATCCTCAAGTTGCCGTTGGCGGCGGCTATGTCCTTCACGGAACCAACAGCGGGATCGTCATCTACGACAAAAAAGGCAATTATGTCGACGGTGTTCCTCAAAAGGAGTTCAACGATGGCATAGATCCAAAGATGTTTTACGATCACCATAACCGCTACTTCTGCTTCGACTTGTGGGTTTATTGGGACAAGGAGAAGGTCAAGCCGGTCAACATTTCGGCAAGCGAGACAGCTGATCCGCGCGGAGCCTGGAACACCTACCCCGTCCCCGCTCCGAACGGCGTCGATGGCGGCGGTATCGGGTTTAGTCGAAAGTGGATCGGCTACTCATTCCCGGGCGGTGAAGAACGAAACTTCGTCCTGAAAGCCGCCGATGTCAAGAAGGGCAAACCCGCCAAAGTGTGGCATTTCAAGGGCTCCATCGGACATCCGGTGAACACCACCGACTCCTTGGCCGACCTTCTCTTCGTGGACCTAACCGACAAAGACATTATCATTTCTCGCGTTGCCGAAGACGAAAATGGTGACCCGATGGTCACATCGCAGACCCGCAAGCCTCATGGCTTTAAGTACTTCGGCTGGCCCCCGGCATCGCCGATGAAAGGGACCGACAAAAAGACTGCCTCCGGTGACCGAAACCCCAAGAATCTCCAACTCATTGGCGGGCATATCTACTTCTCGCAAGCCGTCAACATTAACGGCCGAGCTGGCGTCCAGTTCAACAAGTTTGCCCTCGACGGAACTCGGGTCCAAACCGGCTGGCTCAGCCATCCGACCAACAGCTACATCGAAACCACGATGGCAGTCAACAAATCAGGTGATGTGCTAGTTGGGTTCCAGGAAACCGGGCCCGACATGAGCATCAGTGCTCGTGCAGGACTATTTTCACGTAATGATCCGACCTGGCTGAATCCAAAAATCTTCAAATTCGCAGAAGGTATCGCGCCCACCGAAGGCGGAGCCTGGGGCGACTACAGCGGAACGGTGGTCGATGGTGACAACCTCAACGACTTCTGGACGATCCAGAGCTACGCGAACGACAAAGGTCGGGGGTCAACGATCATCGCTAAAGTTCCGCCTAAGAGTTGAGCCGTCTACGAGGTAGGCGGCCCGGTGGATTCTCTGATGTCCAAGTGACAGTCGTAGAGCGAAGTGACGGCACCGGATTCGCGCCAAGTGGATTCGGCGTCGTTGACCATCGTAAGAAGGTAGTTCGTGGCATCCCGAGCCATCTGTTCCACGGGTTGAAACACGGAAGTTAACTTCGGTTGTGTGCGCTCACAGAAGCTCGAGGAGTCGAAGCCGACAACCGATAGTTCCCCTGGGACTCGAATACCCGCTGCTTCTGCTGCCTTTAAAATGGCACCCGCTTGGGTGTCGCTGTAAGCCACGATTGCGGTGTGTGGTCGATCCTGAGAAACATACGCAGAAAGATCAGGATCTGACTGGTCGCTTAGAATGACATCAAACTGAATTTCACGATCTTTCGCATACCGGCAAAAAGCGTTCTTCCGCGACACGCCTTCTGCGGTCAATGCAGGTATCGGATCGATAACGAACGCAATTTTCTTGTGTCCCAGACTCGCCAAGTGGTCAACCACTCGCTCCATTGCCAAGTCATTGTTTGCGCAAAACGCAGGGATTCCCTCTGCCGAGCCAGGAGGAGCATGCAGCATAACAACCGGAACTCCGCAGTAGCGGAAGCTATCAACCGAAGCCTGCGAAAAGTCAGGACGAGTCCACAAAATCCCGTCGAATCGACCATCGGCAATCGCGGGTGCACTTCCGTCCAACACAAGTTTGGGGCAAATCCCCATCGTGTATCCAGCCGGGAACAGTGCCGCCATAACGCCGTTCAGCATCTGCGGCAGGTAGGGATTATCCTCGGTCAAGCCCTCAAAGTGCTGAAAGACGACACCGATCAGATTCGTCTTTTGGTTCCGAAAATTTCTTGCGTTTTGGTTGGGGCGATAATGGAGCTCACGAGCGACTTTTCGAATCAACTCCGACTTAGCGTCGCTGACCCGAACGTTCGTTCCCCTGCCGTGGAGCACCTTCGAAACGGCCATCGCCGAAACTCCAGCTGCCTCCGCCACATCGCGAATGGTTGCCCGCATGACATATCATTATGCCGCTTTTACGAACTCTCTCGTGAGGATCGCAATCTCTTCTGAGTTCAATTTTGGGTTAACGAGGTTAGAACCAACCCCAACGGCAACTGCTCCAGCTTCAAAAAAGCCTTTGATAGTCGCTAAGTTCACCCCGCCCGTCGGCATGAACTCGATATGCGGGAAAGGACCTTTCAGGGCCTTGATGTAACTCGCTCCTCCGACAGCATCAGCCGGAAAGATTTTGATGAGATCGGCTCCCGCCTGGTGCGCCGTCAGAATTTCGGTGGGCGTGAGGCAGCCGGGAGCACACGCAATGCCTTCGGCCTTGCACCACTCAACGGTTGCAATGTTAAGCGCCGGAGACACGATAAATTTTGCGCCCGCATCCCTGCATTTTTCGGCAGTTTCAGGGTCAAGAACAGTTCCCGCCCCGATGAGGATGTCCTCGGACAAACTCTGACTGAGTTGAGCAATCAAGTCAATCGCCCCCGGCACCGTCATCGTAACTTCAAGAACCTTGACCCCACCACTCACCAACGCATGCGCCATCCTCAAGCCTTCTTCCTGCGAGGGTGCTCGAAGCACCGGGACTAGCTTTGACTCTTTCAGTTTTTCGATCACGTTCATCGTTCAATCCTTGCGGTGCCCTGCTTCATCGCGCGCTCTACTTCTCCCAAAGTCACCATTGTCGTATCTCCTGGCGTTGTCATGGCAAGCGCTCCATGAGCCGCACCGCATGTCACCGCCCACTGCGGATCTTTGCCCTTCATCAGCCCGAAGATCAAGCCCGACGCAAAGGAATCCCCTCCACCGACTCGGTCGAAAATCTCCAAATCTGTCCATTTTGGAGCTTCATAAAGCTGACCTTCGGCAACGCAGATCGCGCTCCAGTCATTTTGGCTCGCCGTCTTGGCGGTGCGAAGCGTCGTCGCAACGACGCTTGTGTTCGGAAAATCGGCGCGGTAGCGATCGATCATCTTTCGGAAACTCTCGATCGCGAGGTTGGAGTGATCGGCGCCCGCTCCTTCAACTTCGTATCCCAGCGAAGCAGTGAAGTCCTCTTCGTTACCGATCATCACGTCAACATACTTCGCAAGTTCCCGATTGACCTCCTGCGCGCGCTTCTGCCCTCCGATTGATTTCCAAAGGGATGGCCGGTAGTTGAGATCGTAAGAAATCATCGCGCCGCCCGCCTTCGCCGCCTGCATCGCCTCGATCGCAACTTGTGGTGTGCTATCCGAGAGCGCCGCGAAGATTCCGCCGGTGTGGAACCAACGCGACTTTCGTTTTCCAAAGATATCGTCCCAGTCAACATCTCCTCGCTTCATTTGGCTGGCTGCGGTGTGCCCGCGATCCGAGCAGCCCAAAGCCGCACGAACCCCAAACCCTCGCTCCGTGAAATTCAAGCCGTTTCGAACATCTCTTCCGATACCATCGAATGGAACCCATTTCATCAGGCTCTGGTCAACGCCGCCCTGGTAGATCAGGTCACGGAGCAGATCGCCGACCGGATTCTCAGCAAACTGGGTGACGTGAGCGGTTCTGAGCCCAAAGCACCTTTTCAAGCCTCGAGCGACGTTGTACTCCCCACCCCCTTCCCAAGCTTGGAAAGTCCGAGTTGTCGAGATTCGTCCATCACCTGGATCCAGCCGAAGCATCACCTCACCCAGCGAAACCAAGTCCCACTGACACTCGGATGCAGGCAGAAGCGAGATCATTGGTTCACCCCACTGGCGAGGAATCCACCATCGACGACGATATGCGATCCCGTGATGAAGGCACTCGCATCGCTGGCCAAAAAGAGAGCGGTCCCCACCAGCTCTGATATGTCGCCAAACCGCCCAAGCGGCGTCCTTGTCAAAAGCTCGCGACCCCGTTCCGTTCCGTTCAATAGCTCCCGATTCAGATCGGTGACAAACACTCCCGGAACAATGGCATTCGTTCGAATCCCATCTTTTGCCCACTCACAACCTAGGTTCCTCGTCAGGCTCAGCAACGCCGATTTCGAAGCTCCATAGGCTGCAACCTCGTGGAACGCCCGGAAGGAGCTGAGAGAGCATATGTTGATGATTCGCGCTGACTTGCTCTTTTTCAACGGTTCGAAAAAGGCTTGAGACACGCGGAGTGCGCCCGCAACATTGACATCAAAATTCTGATTCCAGACCTCCAGATCAAAAGTCGCAGTGGGAGCCCGTTTGGTCACCCCTGCAGCATAAACAACGATATCGACTCCACCAAGGTTGTCGACAACTTGAGAGACAAATTCTTGTACAGATTCGGCAGAGGAGACATCGCAACTTGCACCCAGCGACCGAACTCCAAACCCTTCAATTTCCTGCTGAACGGAATGAACCAATTCCTGCCGTCGCCCAGTTGCCACCGTGTTTGCCCCTGCCTCGGCAAAGCCAAGCGCAAGTGTCCGACCGATTCCACTGGTGCCACCAATGACCACGGCCGTTCGTCCGGTCAGATCAAAAAGCTTATGAGACACCTAAAAACTCCTCCGCATTGCGGTGCAAAAGCCGGGCGAGATCGTCGCGAATCTGGTCATCGGTCACAGCATATCCCGATATATCAAGCGCTTCATACCTCTTTGCAAGTCTCTTAGAAATGATTCGGCGACTGTGATCCCACTTGTAAATCAGATGCTCGAGTACGCGGGCATCCGAGTGCTGAGGGATAAAGGATGTACCTAGCATCTCTAGCCTAAAGTCTGTAATCTCGGCAATGATCGAAGGGTTGTTTACAAACCACCAGCAACCGAACGGCATCAGGTTCGAGAACTTTCGTGCCATCACAGCGAGCGTGTGGGCATTCTCCTTCGCCAGAGTTGTCACCAAGAACTTGTTAGCTAGATGCTCCTGAAGAAGCAATTCGAGCTGGGTTAAGTCAGCCAAGCCGCTGCCATCTCCTGCCCCCCGAAGTGAAGGATTCACCCCTCGCCGAACCCCGATCATCATTGCAAAGGGGAGATCGTGCTCCCGGCAAGCAGGTAAGACCGCCTCGCGGATCAGCGTCGCTTCCGCAAAAGTCCAAGTCTCAGGCAGCGAAATCGCCACATAGACGGGCTTCATCCGCTCGATCCAAACGCCCAAATAGCTACGAATCGCCTCAACCGAGCGATCTCCCTGGTCGTTTCCGGTCGCCAAAATCTGATCCAGCCGAAGAACGGTCAAGAACCGGGGATCAGCAACGTAACCGCCATCCCAAATCGCTCGCTCAACCGGATCCTTGGGATCGTTCGTCATGACGACCTTTGAAACTCCCGAGATCTGCAGAACTCGATCAATCTGCTCCTCTGGAGTCAACCCGCGAAAGTGCGCCCGAAGCTCCTCCAACGTCACCGCTTCAGGATCAAAGCCAAGCTGATGAATGATCGTAACAACTCCCGCCTGGGCCTCGCTCACCGGAGTTCGTTCAACAAAAAGCGCCACCCAGATCTCGTCCGCCTGTTTCGACTTCGACCAGGAGTAAAAATCATCACCAGAAACATCCGGACGAACCCGCAAAAACTCGGCGATCAAGTAGTGATAGGTCAGAATCTCGTCGATCCCCCACAAGTTCAGCGTCCCAAAGCAAGGCGCAACCAAATGGGTGTGAAGATCAAAAACCGGTATTTCGCAAGCGATTTTGTACGTCCGTTCACGCAGGTTGCTGGGGGGCATGGGTTGAGGATACTGTATGCTTTCCGGCGATGCAACGACCCGGATGGCTCGAACAAACAATGCGATGGTACGGGCCGAACGACGGAGTCTCGCTTCGTGATATTCGCCAAGCTGGTTGTACAGGAGTGGTCACCGCCTTGCATCAGATTCCAGTCGGTGATGTTTGGCCAGAAGAAGAGATCGCCGCGCGGCGAAAGCAGATCGAAACTGCTGGCATGACCTGGACGGTCATCGAAAGCCTGCCCGTTCACGACTCAATCAAAAAGGGTGATGCGTCGCGAGATGAGCTGATCGAAAAGTATCAACAGTCAATTCGGAATGTCGCAAAAGAAGGTCTTAAGGTCATTACCTACAACTTTATGCCGGTTTTGGATTGGCTTCGTACGGACCTTGAGTATCCAATGCCCGACGGCTCGCTCGCACTGCGTTTCGAAAGAGCAGCGTTCATCGCCTTTGATGTCTTCCAACTGCGCCGACCCCAAGCAGCAAACGACTACACACCCGAGGAACTTCTGGTGGCCGATGCCTGGTTCGACTCGGCCTCTGAGAACCAGCGCGAAAAGCTCCGGTTCTCCTGCATGCAAGGCCTCCCCGGCAGCACAAAGATGTTCACCCGCGAAGAGGTACTCGAAGCTCTCACGGAGTACGGAGACATGTCCGCAGAGACTCTGCGCGAGAACTTGCTCTACTTCCTCAACGCGGTCTGCCCCGTGGCGGAGGAAGAGGGTGTGGTCATGGCGGTTCACCCGGATGATCCTCCCATGCCAGTATTGGGATTGCCCCGAATCGTCTCAACCGCGAACGATTTGCGCGAGCTCATCAAAGGTTGTCCAAGTCCTGCAAACGGTCTTTGCTTCTGCACGGGTTCGCTCGGAGCTTCACTCTCGAACGATGTCCCGGCCATGCTCCAGGAGTTCATGGATCGCGTCTATTTCCTTCACCTTCGCAACACCGCACGGGATGCCCAAGGCAACTTCTTTGAAGCTGATCACCTGGAAGGCGACACCGACATGGCTTCGGTCATGAAGATTCTTGTGAAGGAGAATCGATCAATCCCGATGCGTCCAGACCATGGTCACCTGATGATGGACGACCTAACGAAGTCTGGGCTGTATCCCGGTTACGGAGCCATTGGGCGACTGCGTGGATTGGCCGAATTACGCGGTCTCGAAGCCGGGATTCGGGCAATGATTTAACGGTAAGCTCGTCGGTAAATGAAGTCGATTCAGTTCAACGCCCACCACTCCCCGGTAGGAGCCTTTGCCTCGCTCACCCTGGGTTTCCCGGGCGCAAAGGGTGGACTCGGGCATGAACTGAAGGGACCCGCTGACGAGCCATTTTATGTCGGTTTGGAAGAAATAGATCGAGAAGGCTACTACCAAGCCCTGCCCTTTTTTGAAGCTTCCGATGACAAGTCTGCCGACTATGATGTCGAGGGTCACAACGCTGAGTTTTCCTATCCGAACCGCATCAGTCATTTCTCTTGGGAGTCCATCACTCGGCAGTTTGCCGCATGCACCGATGAGTGGTCGGCTGGGGATCTCAAGTTTCGAGTCATCACGCCCTATCCAACAGTTCCAGATCCCGGTCTAGGCGATGCGGAGGCCCTTAAGAATGCTGTTTGTCCTGGAGTTCTGCTCGAAGTCGAAGTCGACAACTCCTCAAGCCAAAGAGCCCGTAAGGTCTTCCTCGGCTACGCAGGGTCAGATCGCTATGACGGCGTTAGAGTTATTGGTCAGGACGGACTCATCGGAGTCGGTCAGGGCGTTGCCACCGCCATCGCAACGAAGGAGCCGGGATTCAAAGCCGGAGTTGCCTGGCAGCCCGAAATGGTTGTCAACTCTCGACAGCCTGACAATGAGCCGTTCCTCATCGGAAGCACCGGCATCCTCTGGACGACCGTCCCCGCTGGCGAAAAAAGAACCTTCCGATTTGCCGTCGGCTTCTTCCGCGAAGGCACCGCCACAACCGGTATCAAGACCCGCTACTACTACCGCCGATTCTTCAACTCGATCGAAGAGGTTCTGAACCACACTCTGAGCCGAGCCGATCAGCTGATCGCCGAGGCAAAAATCCAAGACGCAAGTTTTGCAAACGGTCTTACCGAGGACCGAGCCTTCATGCACGCCCACGCCGTCCGAAGCTACTACGGCGCAACCGAGCTTCTCGAGCGGGAAGACGGAACCCCGCTCTGGGTCGTCAATGAGGGCGAGTATCGAATGATGAACACCCTCGACTTGACCATCGATCAGCTCTTCTTCGAGCTCAAGATGAACCCTTGGACGGTTCGAAACGAGCTTGACCTCTTCGTCGAGCGTTACGCCTACGAGGACACAATCCAGTTCCCTGGAGACGACACCAAACACCCCGGCGGACTCTCGTTCAGCCACGACATGGGCGTCTCCAACAACTTCTCCTCCCCCGGAAACTCGAGCTACGAGCAAGGTGGCCTCAAAGGCTGCTTCAGCTATATGACCGCCGAGCAACTCCTCAACTGGTCGATCTGCTCATCTGTTTATGGTCTCAAAACAGCCGACCACTCTTGGATCAAAGGAAAGCAGGAGACTCTCAAGGCTTGCCTCGCCAGCATGCTCAACCGCGACAACCCGAACCCTGCCGAGCGCAACGGCGTCATCAGCCTAGACTCCAGCCGCTGCTTCGGCGGAGCCGAGATCACGACCTACGACAGCCTCGACGTCTCCCTCGGCCAAGCCCGAAACAACCTCTATCTCGCCGTCAAAGGCTGGGCTGCGTACAAGCTCATCGCCAAGGTCTTCGCCGACCTTGGACTCACCCAAGAATCTCAAACAGCTAATGCCCAGGCAAAGAAAGCCGAAGCAACCATCCTCGCCGCCGTCGAACCCGACGGAACCATGCCCGCCATCATCGGGGAAGGCGTCCCCGCTCGCCTGATCCCCGCCATCGAGGGCCTGGTCTATCTCGATTACATCGGATTCGATCTTTCTGAATCAAAGCCTCTGGTGGAAGCCTTGAAAACCCACCTCGAAACCGTTCTCAAGAAGGGCGTTTGTAAGTTCGAAGACGGTGGCTGGAAGCTCAGCTCGACCAGCGACAACTCTTGGCTGAGTAAAATCTACCTCTGCCAAGCCATCGCCGAAAAGATCCTCGGGTTCGCTCCCGACCACGAAGCCGACAAAGCCCACGTCGCCTGGCTGCTTGACCCCGCCAACGCCTACTTCGCATGGAGCGATCAGATGTTGGCGGGCAAAGCCTGCGGCAGCCGCTACTACCCTCGGGGTGTGACGTCAACCCTGTGGCTGGATTGATCAGGGCAAAACGGTAAGCCCCACGAGAAAACTATCGCAGTTGGGACAGCAAGGCTGCAAGCATAAGTAGGCTACCCATGACAATGACAATAAGTCGTCCCGCATTCTGTATGGCACCAGCCCTTGGCATTGATCCTGGTCCTGCGACGAAGCTGGCATAACTTGTCGGTGAATTTCTTCCCTCAAACTGAGCGGGCCGAACGGTCATGCATTTGGGGCAAGCATCTCCCGAGAATGCAGTTCCGCAGACTCCGCAAATCCATGCTGACATACACATTGTTACGTTCTGAAGGCTTAAAAGGATGCAAGAACAGGAACTGTTAAGGTTCTTAACTCGGTAAATTAGCGTCATGCGTTCGCGTTTCGCCGTCCCCGTCTTTGCCTGCTCCCTTGCATTCGTTGCCAATGCCCAATTCAGGCCCGGTCTCGCCGAGGTTCCATCTTTGCTGAAAACGGGCTTCGAATCCATCTCAACCAAGGATGGCAAAGAGTATCTGGGATACCTTGCAGGTCCGGAGTGCGAAGGCCGTGGAACCGGTGAGCCTGGTTTCGAGAAAGCAGCAAACTACGTCGCGGCCCACTTCAAGAAGCTCGGACTCAAGTCGGTCATGCCCGATGGTAGCTACTTCCAATACAACGATTTCTGGCGCGTTCGCACCGATCCGAAGAGCCTTGCGATGACCATCGGATCGAAGACAGTCGCCGCCGGCGACATCGGTGTCCTCTCCAGCGGAAAAGTGGATAAGTCCGCCGAAGCTGTGCTCCTCGTCCTCGGAAAGGAAGCTCCCGAAAAGCTGGATGATGCGGTCGCCGCCCAACTCAAGGGCAAGATCGTTTTCGTCGTTGGCACCGCCAACCGGGGTGTCCGACTCGCTTTGATCGACGCAGAAGCGACCGTCACTGTCTCCGAAAAAGTCGCGACCCCAGGCTGGACCGGACGAGCATCAGATCCTGGCACTGGCGGAGGAAACGGGCGGCTGAGTATCCGACGAGAAGCCCTGTCTAATGCCGTTGGACGAGCAATTTATCAACCCAACGCGATTCCAGCGATGGTCACAGAGTTAGGAAAGGTGACGTTGAAAGCATCTACCCAGAGCGAGAAAATTAAAGTGATGAACGTGGTCGCCAAGCTTGAAGGCTCCGATCCGACTCTGAAGGAAGAGTACATCGGGATTGGTGCACACCTCGACCACCTTGGCAACCGGAACGGCACGATCTATTGGGGAGCCGATGACGACGGATCAGGTTCGACGGGCGTGATGCAAGTCGCGAAAGCGCTTGCCACAAACCCAGTTAAACCCAAGCGCAGTGTGCTCTTCATGGCGTTCTACGGCGAAGAAATGGGTCTCCTCGGCTCCGCCTACCTCGCCAATAACTCGCCGGTCAACCTCGATAATATGGTCGCAGAACTCCAAATGGACATGATCGGTCGAGACAGCTATGGTGCCCAAAACGGTGACCCCAAGCGAATTGATAAGCTTGAAGAAAACGCCGACACCATGCGGCTCGTCGGCTCGAAGCGCATTTCGACCGAGCTGGATCGCATCCTGTTGGAGGCTAACAATGCTGTCGGATTCAAGTTCAAATACGACGGAGAAGATGTTTACACGCGAAGCGATCACTACAACTTCGCCCGCAAAGGAATCCCAATCGCGTTCTTCTTCTGCGGATTCACCCCCGACTACCACCAGCCGACGGACACCGTTGATAAGATCAACTTCGACAAGATTGCCAACACTGCAAAGCTGGTCTACCTAACGACCCACGCTCTCGGCGATTACAAAGGACGCCTTCCAAAAGACGTCAAAAACTAACCCAACAACTAACCTGGCGGCCAGGAGAGCTTCCGACCGCCGATCAAGTGAGCATGAAGATGCGGGACCGTTTGTCCCGCATCTTCACCCTGGTTGATGACGAGACGGTAGCCGCCCGTCAGCCCTTCCTGCTCTGCGATCTTCTTCGCTGCATTGAGGATATGCAAGTGATCGCCTTCCTCGGGCAGCTCGGCCAGTCCCGGAATTTCAGCCCGCGGAACGATCAAGATGTGAGTTGGAGCGACGGGCGTAATATCCCGAAACGCAACCACAAACTCGTCTTGGTAGACGACCTCACCCGGAATCTCGCCGTTGATGATTTTCGTGAATAGCGTAGCCATGGTTAGTCAAAGATTTGCGCTGCAAATTGGTCAGGGATGAAGTCCTTTAGATCGGTCACTTTTTCGCCAACGCCGATGAACTTGATGGGAATCCTAAGCCTCTCGTTGATCCCAATGAGTGCCCCACCCTTCGCTGTACCATCGAGTTTTGTGAGAATAAGACCGGTAATCCCGGCCGCCTTCGTAAATTCCTCGGCTTGCCGAATGGCGTTTTGACCAGTATTAGCATCCAGAATCAGAAGCACTTCATCCGGGTCGTGACCAAGAGCTTTTTGGGTGACCTTCCGAACCTTCTCGAGTTCCGCCATCAGGTTCGCCTTACTATGCTGGCGACCCGCAGTGTCGCACAAAACAAACTCCGCGCCTCGGGCCTTCGCCGCCGTAATCGCATCGAACAAAACCGTCGCAGAATCTGATCCCGGCTGAGATTTGACAATGTCACAGCCGATTCGTTGTGCCCAAGTATCCAACTGCTCGATTGCCGCCGCCCGGAACGTATCCCCTGCCGCTAGCAAAACTTTGGCTTGGTACTTCGTCTTCAACAGATAAGCCAGTTTGGCGATCGTGGTCGTCTTCCCAACGCCATTCACCCCAACAAACAGATAAACCGTCGGTCCTTCGTCCGCAACCGCCAGACCTGCCTCATCCTGAACCCGAAAACGGTCTGCAATAAATCTCTGCAACCGTTCCTTGATCGCCTCCGGAGAGATTACTTTCTCGTCGCGAATCGTCTGCCGCAGTTGATCCAAAATCTCGCCGACAACATTGATGTGCGTATCCGCCTGAAGCAGAGCTTCCTCAAGCTCCTCGTAGAACTCTTCGTCAATCACGCCCCGCCCGAGCATCCGATCAACTCGCTCCATCAACCGCTTGAACATCAATCAGAGGGTACCTGGAGCGTCAATCCAACTCAATCTCCCCTTAACTTGGTATGATTCCGAAATGCTCAAGCAACTCATAGCCACTGTCGTCTTTGGATGTCTCCTTGCCGGGTGCGGTTCGTCTTCGAGTTCAACGGACGCATCATCTCCTGCCCCGTCAACTCCGACAGGAGCCGCAAAATCTGGCGCCGGACTCAAGATCGCCTTCATTCCCAAGGGCTCACTCCACGAATTCTGGAAAACGATGCAGGCAGGAGCAGAAAAAGCCGCCGCCGAAACCGGTGTTGAGCTCATCTGGAAGGCTCCCGTTAAGGAGGACGACAGAGCCGAGCAAGTCAAGGTCGTCGAGAACTTCACCAACGAAAAGGTCAGCGGAATCGTACTGTGCCCACTCGATAAAGACGCCCTCGCCGCCCCGGCCAAAGAGGCCGTCGAAGCGGGAATCCCCGTTTTGGTCGTGGATAGCGCAATCAATGGCATGAAGCCATCCTCCTTCATCGCCACCGACAACTATGGCGCTGGCAAAACCTCAGCTGAGCAGATGGCGAAGGCTCTTGGTGGGAAGGGCAAGGTCATCGTCCTTCGCTACCAAGAAGGCTCTGCGAGCACGATGGATCGGGAGGCAGGGTTCATTGACGGCGCGACCGCAGCGGGTCTCGAAATCGTGAGCAAGGAGCAGTACGGCGGAGCGACCCGAGAAACCGCCCAAACCGCTTCCGAAAACCTGATTCAGAGGTTCAAGAGCGGTGAGAAACTGAGCATCGACGGTGTCTTCACGCCGAACGAATCCACCACCTTTGGCATGATGCGCGCCCTCGACGGTGCCGGACTTCTCGGCTCCGTCAAACTCGTAGGATTCGATTCCTCCAAAGAGCTGATCGAAGCAGTCAAGACTGGAAAGATCACTGGACTTCTTCTCCAAGACCCGTTCAAGATGGGCTACCTCGGCGTCACCAAGATGGTCGCTCAACTGAAAGGTGAAAAAATCGAAGAAAAGATCGACTCCGGCGCGGTCTTCGTCACCAAGGACAACCTCGAGACCGAAGCCGTCAAGAACGTTCTTCCGAAGTAAACATGCTGCGAGTCGAGGGTCTCAGCAAGGCGTTCGGCACGACACGGGCTGTCGACCAGGTTTCGTTTGAAGCGAAACCTGGTCGCGTTTTGGCTCTTATCGGCGAGAACGGAAGCGGAAAGAGCACGCTCATGCGGCTACTTGCCGGTGAAACTCAGCCCGATTCTTGCCAAACCGGAATCAACCCCCAAGACGTCCACCTGGTCCACCAAGAGCTCCTGCTTTGCCCCCACCTCACCGTGGCCGAGAATCTCTACCTGGGGTCAAGCACGGGCATCAAGTTTTCCCCCCGACGTTTGGAAGCCCGGGCTCAAGCGATTCTGATCGACCTCGGGTTCCCCGAGGTCGATGTCCGCCAGCAAACGAGCGATCTGCCAATATCGCAGCGGCAGGTTATCGAGATCGCACGGGCGTTAACCAAAAACCGCCCGATCATCCTTCTGGACGAGCCGACGAGCAGTCTCACGGAGGCAGATAAGTCCAAGTTTTATGGCCTAGTTCGTAAGCTCACAGCTGCAGATAAGACGGTCATTTTCATCTCTCACTTCCTGGAAGAAGTCCGCGCCGTTTCGGACGACTGTGTGATTCTTCGTGACGGACAGGTGGTCGCCTCGGGCCCACTCGAAGACTTTTCTGACCAAGAGATTGTTCGCCATATGGTCGGGCGCGAGGTTACAGACCTTTTTCCCCGCTCTGATCGCGAGCCAGGTGAAGTTGTACTGAAGGTTGAGAACCTTACGGGCGAGGCTGACAAGCCGAAGAATGTCTCCTTTGAGCTCCGCGCTGGCGAAGTGCTTGGTCTTGCGGGCCTCAACGGGGCCGGAAAGACCGAACTTCTCCGCACCGTTTTCGGACTAAGACGAACAGTTTCCGGATCGAACGGAGGGCGCGGTCAGTGGCGCGATAGCGTCGGTTTCATCAGCGAAGACCGCAAGCTCGACGGGATCACCTTGCCCTTGAGCATCGCTGAGAACACGACGATGCCCACAAGGCGAGGACTTATAAACTCCCCCAAAAAAGTCTCCCAAACTGGGTCCAATTGGATCGATAAAGTCGGCATTTCAGCTCAGTCCCCCGACCAGCCCGTCGGGAGTCTCAGCGGAGGCAATCAGCAAAAAGTGGCATTCGCTCGCCTATTGCACTCGGAATGCAAGCTTTTCATCCTTGACGAACCAACACGAGGAGTCGACGTGGGCAGTAAGGCAGAAATCTACCGACTGATTGATGAGGCTGCCAAGAACGGGGCCGCCGTTCTCCTGGCGAGCTCCTATCTGCCCGAACTGTTAGGAGTTTGTGACAGAATAGGCGTGATGAATCGGGGGCGATTAGTTGGCATCTTCGATGCAAAATCAACGACCTCCGAAGAGCTTGTTGCGGAGTGTGTTCGATGAAAAAGAAGCCCAATCAGATCATCGGAGTTCTCATTGCCTGGCTGCTGATCTATGCATTTTTTGCGATCAACAAGCCCCAGACATTCCTGAGCATTTCCAACGTCGAACTCCTCCTCCGGCAGTCGACCATGATCGGAATCGGAGCCGTCGGAATGACCTATGTCATTGTCGCGGGTGGCATCGACCTGAGTGCGGGAAGCGTCATCGCCCTGTCATCGGTCGTCGGTGGGCTCGTTTTTAACCGAACCCAGAGTCCGTGGGCGGCGGTGTTCGCTTGTGCTCTCACCGGAGTCTTATGCGGCACGTTGAACGGAGTTCTCACCTCCAAGCTCAAAGCAGGGCCTTTCATCGTCACCCTCGGTTCAATGCTCGCCATCCGAGGGATCGCCAAGGGCCTCGCCGACGAGAAAACCGTCTCCACCGGCGGCGAAGGCTGGCTCTTTGAGTTCATCTCCAAAACCAAATCCTGGTTCGTTTTCCCCATCGGAACGTGGATGTGGATCTTCTTTCTCGGGCTTATGGCGTGGGCAATGATCTACACCAACTTCGGCCGGAACGTCGTCGCTGTTGGCTCCAACGAGAGCGCAGCCAAGCTCTGCGGCATCGCGGTAGACCGGGTCAAGACGGGCGCATACGCCGTCGCTGGATTCTTCTTCGGCCTCGCCGGATTAATGTCGCTTTCCAGAACATCTCTCGGCGATCCCACATCCGCAAACGGGGACGAACTCCGAATTATCGCCGCCGTGGTCATCGGCGGCGCGAGCCTATCAGGCGGAGAAGGTAGCGTGATCGGAGCCGCGATCGGAGCCCTCATCATGGCAACTATCAGCATGGGCGGAACCCAAATGGGTGTCGCCAACTGGAAGCAAGAGATCTTCACCGGCATCATCATCCTTGCCGCCGTCGCCATCGACCGCTGGCGAATCTCCCGGCGGCAGACAAACTAAAGTGCTTTTGCTCGCTGCGATGATAGTGGCTTCTCAGGATGGCCCCAATGTATCCACCCTGCTTGGAAAACTGGACGAGCTGTACTTGAACTCGCGCACGGGCTACTACCAGGAATCTGATCAAGAGAAATTTCCCTGCTACAACTGGGGAGTCGGAGTGACGCTTTCGGCTCTCAACTCAGCCGCACGCGTTGATCCAGCTAACATGCAACGCCTGAAGGCGTATCTCGAGAAAGTCGACACCTACTGGAACCCAGAAGGCCCCGTTCCTGGCTATGATGTCCAGCCAAACAAGACCCACGACCAAGACCGCTACTACGACGACAACGCCTGGATGGTCATGGCCATGATCGAGAGTTATGAGATCACCAGTAACCCAAAATGGCTCAAAAGAGCTGAAGAAGCTCTAACCTACGTTCTTAGCGGCGAAGACGAAAAGCTAGGCGGTGGAATTTTCTGGAAAGAACGCGAGAAGACCTCGAAGAACACCTGTTCCAACGGTCCCTCCGCGGTCGCCTGTCTCGCGGTTTACGCCAAGAATCAGCACCCAAACTTACTCAAAAAAGCCGAACAGGTCTACGCATGGACGAAGAAGAATCTCCAAGCCCCGGATGGTCTCTACTGGGATAACATCAAGCTCGATGGTACGGTCGAGAAGACCAAATGGAGCTACAACTCCGCACTGATGCTCCGCACTGCAAAGGAACTCTCCCGGTTCACCAAACAGCCCACCTACCAACAAGACGCTGCCCGACTCGAAGCCGCCTGCATCAAGCGATGGGTCATGTCCGATGGAACGATCGACGACGAACTCCAGTTCGCACACCTGCTTTTTGAGAATCTGGATCCGAAAAAGTTCGACGCCCAGCAGTGCATCGAGAAGTTGCTTCAGGGCAGAGATTCCGAGGGCTTCTTTGGCAACCGATGGGGCAAGCCATCCAAAGGCAAGCACCAACTCCTGCACCAAGCCTCCGCCGTCCGGGCTATCGCAACCTACGAACTTCTTCGCCGCCGTAGATAAGCAGCCAGCCCAACGCCCACACCAGCAATCGTCCCTGGCTCGGGAACCGCGGAGGGGTTGAGCGCCATCGCATAGACATCTCGGTGGGGACCCGCACTGATAAAGCTGGTGGTGGCCGTCGAGACGTTCACCGAATAGAAATCGCGATGGTAGAACGACATCGCATAAAGCGTCCCTGCCGGGTCAAAGTCAATGTCTGCGACATAGCTAAAGGCATCGGTGATCGGCATCATTCCGACCAGATTGGCCGTCGAAGATGAAGCCGGAACATGAAACAAGAAGTCATTATTCAGCCCTTGGCGAGCACTCAAAAAGATTGAAGAGTCCGAAGGGCGGAAAGCTACGCCAGTCACGATCAGGGCTGAAAGAGACGGAATCGAGTAACTAGCGGTGATCGCCGAGGAGCCAAGATCATAAAAGAATAGCGACTGGTTTGCATTGCTGAATCCCCAGAGCCCATTGTTTGCCCAATCGAGATCACCAATCTGTCCGAAACCCAGCGACCCTGCCGGAATCGAGCCGCTCGAAGTCGGCGTCCAGAGATTTCCGACGGGATCAGCGAAATAGTGAGTCCCTCCAATTGACACTGCGAGGCTCTCTGAAGGCATGCCGGTGGTGAACACCAGCGGCTCAGTTTGAGTCGTCATGTCAACATTCCGAATCTGTTGGTTTGCAGAAAGAACCTTTGCAAACGGAATCGAAAACGCAAGAGAGGAAGCACAGCCAAACAACGCAACCAAAGCAAATCGCATGCTCACGTTATACATCTTCTGCCCAGATAGGTCAAACAGGTTCGAACCAAGCTGTGAAGTGTCGCAAGATCGGAGCTTGTTTCACAATCTTCAATCCTCTGGCCTCATGCCGCTTTGCTGCCAACCGAGCAAACACTTCGCCGACATAGTTCACATGCGCCTGAGTGTAAACCCGGCGAGGCATTGCCAACCGCACCAGCTCGCGATCCGCTGGAACTTCAACACCATCCACGCACCTTCCAAACATTCCCGACCCAATCTCTACTCCACGAATTCCCCCTTCCAGGTACAAGTCGCACACCAACGCCTGCGCGGGGAACTGGCTTTGAGGGATGTGATCGTAAAACGATCGTGCGTCAACGTAAACCGCATGTCCTCCAGGGGGTTGGACGATGTTCACATCGCTGTCCGCCAGCCGCGACGCTAGATACCGAATTGTCGCCAGGCGATACTCTAAGTAATCCTCGTCCAGCACCTCGTTCAAACCGATCGCCAGTGCCTCCAAATCTCGCCCGGCGAGGCCACCGTAGGTTGGAAATCCTTCGGTAAGGATCAAGAGATTCCGCGCCTGTTCCGCTATGGCGTCATCGTTCAGCGCAAGGAAGCCGCCGATATTTCCGAAGCCATCCTTCTTCAGACTCATCGTCGCCCCATCGGCGTAACTGAAAATCTCTTTTGCGATTTCGCGAGGAGTCTTGTCTGCAAATCCTGCTTCACGTTCTTTGATGAAGTACGCATTCTCAGCAAACCGGCAAGCGTCAATGATAAACGGCACTCCGTATTGGCGGTACAGTGCGGAGACCGCGCGGATATTCGCCATCGAGACCGGCTGCCCGCCGCCCGTGTTGTTGGTGATCGTGATCATTCCAATCGGACAGTGACCCTCTTTCAGCGTCGCCTCCAACGCCTCAAGGTCAATATCACCTTTAAAGGGGTGCATTGACGCCGGATCTCGACCCTCGGCGATCACCAGATCACGCGCTTCCGCACCCGAAAACTCGACGTTTGCCCGAGTGGTGTCGAAGTGGTTGTTGTTCGGAATCACCTTTCCGGCACCTCCGACGATGGACATCAGAATCTTCTCCGCTGCCCGCCCTTGGTGGGTCGGAATCACGTGCTTGAACCCAAAAATCTCCTGAATCGTCGATTCAAACCGCTTGAACGACCGCGAGCCCGCGTAGCTCTCATCCCCGATCATGATTCCGCCCCACTGAGCCGCCGACATCGCGCTGGTTCCGCTGTCAGTGAGCAGGTCAATCAGGACATCATCAGCGTCGATGAGGAATGTGTTGTAATGGGCTTTGCGAAGGCTTTCCGCCCGCTCCTCGGGCGTGGTTCGTCGAATGGGCTCGACAACCTTAATGCGAAACGGTTCAATAATCTCCGACATGGTGTGGGGAAAGGACGATCTACGCCCGTCCGAAGCGTCTCAATCAAGCTGAAGTCTAGAACAATCGGATTTCGTGGATGCGAGCGATGGAGGCTGGGTACTGGGTCGAAGAACTTACATCTAGTCGGACCCGCCGCACTCCACGTTCGCGGAATTCGAATCCCTCTCCATTTGAGTCAAGAACTCCCGATCGTTCTGACGAATCCCCAACCTGCTCCCAGGGACCTGTTTCAGACTGCACACTGACTTTGTAGCGAGTGCGGTCTCCCGAGGCCCAAAAAGGTACGACTTCAACCCGGTTTGCGACCTGAGCCCGGTCGAGTTCGACCGTGACAGTTGCAGGATTCGGATATCCCAACCAAAATCCGCCGACCCGATCCGCAACTCCGTCGGTCAAGCACGACAGAGGAAACTGCGGGTCCTCGACGGTGGTCGCGCGGACAGTTGCGCCAAAAGCCAGGTTTCGCTTTTCAGAGACCTTTGAAAACTGCTTGAACATCGTCTCCCCAAGTGCTCGTCCATTCTTGAAGGCTTGTATCGCAATGACAGTTGTCTTGTTCAATGTGACAGTTCGAGCCAGGTCACCGATCGTTGGAACTTCCCCATCGGTCCTCATCGCGATCTGTACTTTGGGGTCCAAAGGTGAAACTTCGAGTGAAAGCGACTTCGTGAAGCAGTCAGGCGCCAACTCGCACTTACCTTGAGAGGTCACATTGAATGGAAACACTTCCCGATCCAATTTTGAAAGCCTTGCCATGCTCGTTTTCAAAAAGGAGCCGTATTCAGCTCTCGCTCCCGAGTGACCAAACGCCATGATCCGAAGCGGCAAGTACCGCTGCGCGTTCCACTCCCAACCTTCCCACCAGCAGAGCATCGAACCTCTACTCGTCGTCAATGGCACCTTGTTAGCCCGAAAGGTCCCGAACTTGTGTCGATCTGCGCCAAAGAGTATGGGGAGTGGAGCAAGAGTGTAGGAGTCGTAGGGGTAGTGATTAACAACGTAAAACGGATCCCATCCTGCGTTGATCACGCTGAAGCCGTCTCGTACCAGCTGCTCCGCCGGGTAGTAGTCTCCTTCCCAAGCAACCACGACTGCTTTCTTCGGAATTCTAGATTTTGCGTATTCCGAAGGCGCAAAGCCCTCCCACAAGAGTGGGGTCTTCCTGCACTGGATAACCGTCTCGCACAGGGAGCTGACAAAGTCGACAAATGATTGACCCGTCGTCCAAGAATCTCCTTGTTTTGCTTTCTGGTGGCTAAAGGCAGGGTCTAGGGTCAGCTCGGAATAATTGGCCTCATCTCCACCAATGTGGATGTAAGGAGAATCGATAAAGACCTCGGAAACCTCCTTGAGCAGAGCCTTTGAAAACTCACGAACCTCTGGAGAGGCGAAATTGATGCAGTTTCCCCTTCCGTTGATCCCAAACATTTTCGGATCAAATCGCACCAAAATCGACGAGTGCCCCGGAAGATCAATCTCCGGAATCAGCGTGACACCACGCTTCCTACCAAAACTTTGAAGTTCGCGGAGCTCACTTACCGAGTACGCCGGTTTCCGATGCTGATTCAGCTTCTCAACGCCCAGGACGAGCTTGGAAGGAAACATCCAGTTCTGATCGTCGGTCAGGTGTAGTTGCAGATACGGAACCTTGGCCAACTCACAACATCGAATAAGATAGCGAAGCGTTGAAAGGGAGTGGAAGCGACGGGCGACATCAAGCGTTACGATATTGAGCGGCTTTGCGAGAGCGGTCGCCAGTACTGCGGCTCCTATCAATCGTTCACCGAGCTTCGTTTCGACTGGTGATTAAAGCCCCGAAGCGCCCATCGCTCGTAAGGATGCGATACTCCTTCCTCGTGCACATCGTCCCCGGCATGCAGCTGAACCAACACCGTCTTCCGAGTTTCGTTCGAGCGGTTCGGCATCGATCCATGGATCGTGTAGTAGTGGAAGAACAAGACATCCCCCGGTTCTGCCTCAACGGGAATGGCGTTTTCGAGCGGATACTTGGCAAGAATCTCACTATCCTGACTCCGATACGAAATGGGAAGGCGACCAAGTTTGTGAGTCCCAGGATAAACCCGTAAGCAACCCATCGCGTCGGTCGCCCTCGAGACATGGATGATTCCTGCGATCATCGTATCCTTAATCGTCGGAAAATGATCCCAATCCTGGTGCATCGGGAACGGCGCTCCGTTCTCGGCGGGTTTCTGAAACAGCTTGCTGTGGTGAAGAACAATGTCCGGCCCAAGAATCGCCTCGGCAACATCCAAAAAGCCCTCGTGAAACAACGCCCGCGCCCAAGTTGCCGAGTATTTCTGGACGTTGTGAGTATGAGTCACCACCGCGTTCTGAACCCCCATCCGCTCCATCTCGGGCCCGCCCCATTTCGCATTCGTCTCTTCACCAGAAGAAGTGATTTGTGCAACTATACTGTCAAAATCTTTCTCTAAACATTCAACTTCTTCGGACGAGAACACCCCCTTCGCCAAGTAATATCCGTCTCGCTCAAAAGCCTCTCTAATCTCCGCAAAATCCATGATGCGAGAATACACCCGCAAGCCGGGCAAAGAGTAAAGTGAGTCAAATGTTGTCACTCTTGATGCTCCTCCTTCCCAAACCATTAGCGGTCTCTCTTACCGAATTGGCGGCGGATGCAAAGCAAGCAAACATCTACAGACAGACCATGGGCAAACGAATGGAGTTCTTCGCCCGCAAGTTCATCGACACCCCCTACGTCGGCGCGACCCTCGACCAAAACCCTACCGAGGAAAAGTGCACGGTCCTCCTCGGCGGCCTTGATTGCGTCACCTTCATGGAAACTGTCTTCGCCCTGGCCCGAACACCGAACCCCACGGAAGAGAAGCTCAAAGCTGCGGTCACCAAGACCCGCTACTGGGGTGGCAACGTCGATGGCTACCTCTCAAGGCTCCACTACACCACTGACTGGTTCTTCGATAACGCCCGAAAAGGCACCATCACCGACCTCAGCGCAAAGCTCCCCGGAGCCATGCCGTTCACACGAAAAGTCGGCTACATGTCCGCCCACCCCGACCGTTACGCGGCTCTTAAGGCAAACCCTTCGCTACTTCCCAAGCTGAAGGAACAAGAAGCTGAAAACAACGCGAGGGCCAAGTGGTACATCCCCATCTCAGCCCTCCCTCAAGCCGAAAAACAACTAAAAACCGGCGATATCATCGGCCTCGTCGGCGGCGTTGATGGAATCGACATCAGCCACGTTGGCCTCATCATCGTCGAAGATCAAGTCCCCCACTTCGTCCACGCCAGCAGCGTCCGAAAGCTCGTCACCTTCGACAAACGCCTCAGCGATTACCTCGCTGGCTCAAAAACCGAAGGCATCATCATTGCAAGACCGCGCTTACCTTCGCCAGATGGGTCTGTGAGTCATATGCGACGAACTTGACCACTACCACCTTCCCGTCTTTCATCTTGATCGTGCCCGACTGCCCGGGGAGCAAACCTTTGCCTGCCATCTGCTCCCGCCGGTTCCTCGCCGGAGCAGGTTTGAGATCAAGGCTGACGGTGGTGAACGCTTTCCCCGCGCCCTTGGCCGGCGGGACAAGCGAGGACAGATGCGCCAGCAACAATGGACGCGGCAGGTCAGCCATGTCTCCTTTCGTCAAGTTCCCCCGCGAGATCACCGAGAACCAAAGCCGCTGAGGACCAGGAGTCTCCGTCGATGGAACGTCTCCACCGTTGTCGGCACCATCCCGCTTAGAAACAAGCTCCTTGATCTCAACCCCGAACTCGCCGTTGATGTACCCTCCCACGCACCCTTTTGCGTCCGGACGGTCGTAAGCGAGGAAGCTCATTTCACCCGGATCAAATCGTTTTATGAACCGAGTATCTGACTCACTATTGCCGATCCAACCCATTCGATACTTTTCGATGAGAGAGTAAGAATTACTCCCTTTACCCATGGGAGTCGTCGGATCTCCATATTCGATAAAGTTCCGATCCGATGACAGTGTCTGCGCGCCATTCTTGTCCAGTACTGACCACGCATGAGGGAAGCCCATGTTATGCCCAATCTCATGCGCATACACTCGCCACTGGTGCTTAGCTCCAAAAAAGATTGAGGTCTGCGGACCTGTGGCCAGCGCGGCGACCCCGGGCGGGGCAATCTTTCCGCCAGTAGGAGATGCATTGAGCATCACGCAGATCATGTCAAACTCCTGCTTCAGGTCCCGACCCAACTGCCGTTGAGCAGCTGCTACCGCATCGCTTATCGCGTTGCGTCGTTGCTTGGCGGGAAGCTCCTTCCCATCCTTATCCGTCCGCTCATAGAGTTCACTCTTGCCAAGTCGCAAAACGGGAGAGACCTCAAACTTGCTCACCGTCATTGATCCGTACGATTGAATCTTAAAGAAGCTCGTCAAAGCCTCGCCAACTTCGGTCATCTCCGCCTCAGAGTGTCGAGAGACCATCGGATCAGAATCGTTGGCAAAGGATGTTCTCACAAACACAATGCGCATCGCCTTGTCCCCCGCGATTCGGTTTTTGGGACGCGCATACCCTTGCTCAGGCACTGGGAGCGCAACTTTAGGTTCCTGAGGCAACCAAACGGTGAGGGCAAGAAGTGCAGACGAAATCATTTATCCATCCTAACGTCGATAGCCTCGATATGTTTAGTTTTCCCGGTTTTGCGCGCAGTCCAATGATGTTCCCGGTAACCTAAAACCCGCCGTGGAAGGTCAACCTAACCGACTCGAATCGCTCCGCACGCTCCGTGCGGCGAATCTTGATGGTGCCTTCGCAACCGCCTTTATCACCCTCGTTGGCGGAAGTTTCATCGTCGGCTATCTCAAAGAGATCAATGCGGCCGACATTTGGCTGGGACTGCTCACCGCAATTCCCGCGATCTGCGGGCTTGCCCAAATCCCCGGTTCTGTCTGGGGGCGAAGCTTCGTTAGCTTCAAAAAGTACGTCGCCCCCGGCGGCCTGATCTGGCGGCTCCTGCACATCCCTCTGTGTCTGCTCCCACTGATCGCGCTCAACGCAAACTCCAAGCTGACGATCATTCTGATCTTCAGTGGCATCGCCTCGCTCGTCGTCAACATGGTCAACCCGATCTACGGCGACTGGCTTGCTCGTCTGGTTCCCGACTCTCAGCGAGGCGCCTTCTATGGCAAGCGCAACTCGCTCAACGCCGCCATCGGAACCGGCACTGGACTCCTCGGGGGTCTCCTTGTCGATACTCTCAAGCGAGCAAATCTGGGCGAAAAAAGCTACTCCGCCGTCTTCGTCCTCGGTCTCATTCTCAGCTTCGTCAGCATGCACTTCTTCATGCAAATGGCCGACGTCCAGCGTGAAGAGCCGATCAAAGCGAACGTTCAGGAAACCGTCAACGCCCTCGTTTCGCCGTTCAAAAACAAGCAGTTTGTTCGGGTCATCTTGTTCCTGTTCGTCTTCATTGCCGGACAGTCCTTCGCCGGAAACCTCTGGGCGGCCTATGCCTTCGAAACCCTCAAATTTGACCAAACTCAGGTTCAATTCCTCGGTCTGTTCCATGCCGTCGGAAACATTTCGATGTCCAAGTTCTGGGGCTTTCTCTCGGATAAGTACGGCAACAAACCGATCCTCGGCTTGGTCGGAATGGGCATGCTCCTCACCCCAACCGCCTGGCTCTTCACCCAACCGGGTGCTGAGAACATGAACTTCAATATGGGTTTGCTCTACAGCACCCACATCCTGATGGGTGGGGTGTTCAGCGGGGTAGCCCTGTGCCAGTACAACATCATCTTCTCGACCTCTCCACCTGCCGAGCGCTCGACCTACCTAGGCTCGGCAATGGCGATCCAGTCGATTGCCGGCGCGGTCCCGCCACTTCTCGGTGCGGCCATGCTCAGCTTCTTCCGCACGGGACACGATGCTGATCTTGCATACAAATTCACGTTCATCTGCGCGGTTGCGATCCGGTTTGTAGCCCTCCTGCTTCTCATTCCTGTTCGCGAGGAAGGTAGCCGTTCCTTCCGCGAGACGATGGGCAATCTTAAGAGCGTCACTCCGAAGGGGCTGCGGGCGATGAAGAGATTCACCCAAAGTGGTGATGCCGAAGAGCGCGAACATGCCATCCAGAAAATCGCCGGTCACGGTTTCGCACTCGCTTCCGATGAACTCATCAAGGCATTGCATGATCCATCCCCGAGAGTTCGCCGTCAAGCCGCCTCAGCTCTCGGGCGCCTCGGAGATCAAGCAGCCGTAGAAGACCTCATCCACCAACTTCGAGATCACCCCGACCTTGTTGAGGAGGAAACCGTCGAGGCACTTGGCGACCTTGGTGACCCCGCTGCAATTCCCGAGCTCATCAAACTGCTTGACGCGCCTCGGTCGGTACTTCGACGCGCCTCGGCTCGCGCCATCGCCCAACTCCCCGGTGCTGGCGAGGATCGTGCTGCTGTGGATGCCCTTATCCAAGCCGCCGAAAACCCCTCTGATCCCGACCTTCGCCGCTCGGCTCTTCAGGCACTCCGTAACCTCGAAGCCCCCGGCATCGCCGCTACGATCAGCCACGCTCTCACCGACAAGCACCCCTCCGTCCGCATCGCCGCCGCCGAGGCCGCCGGAGAACTTGAACTCAAGCAAACCGCCGACGCTTGCCGCGCTTCGCTTGTCCTCTACGACGACGAAGGCTGCGCCGAAGTCGCCTACGCCCTCGGCGTCAACGGAACCCTTGAGGATGTGCCGAGGATCTTAGAAGTCGCCAAAAGCTGCGTCTCGATGACCACCCGCCGCCGCTGCCTGCTGGGCGTCGCGCGCGCGTATGGAGTCGAAAGCCAGACCTACCGCGCTCTGATGAGCACCGGAATGGAGCGTGATCAGCTCATGATCACCCTCCTCACTATCGGCGGCAAACGCTCTAAGCACGCAAACCAGGCACTCGAGGCGCACGGAAATGGCGACGAAGTAGCCGCAATCCAAGCACTCTCCTTAGGCAAAGACGCCGCAATCCTAGCCGACTTCGACCTTCCTGAACTTTTTGTCGTCGCAGCGGTGGTGTATTCCGAGCGTATGTCGAACCGAACAGGCAGATGACCTACGACGAATTTGCCGCCATCGCGCTTGCCCTTCCTAATGTCGAAGAGAAAGTCGGACGGTACGAGATTGACCTGACTCGAAACGGTCGACACATCGCGCGGCTCCGCGACAAAGGCACCACCCTCGCCATCCGCGTCCCTTGGGAACTACATGATGAGCTACTGGCGATGGAGGGAACGAAGTTCTTCAAGACCGACCACTACAAACGGTATCCGTACGTTCTGATCAAAGTGGAGGATCTGATCGAACCCCGAGCCCGACAGCTCGTCGATGCATCATTTGAAATTGCACAGAGCCCGCTACCGCTTCGTTAAGCTTCCTCGTTGCGAAGTCGCCGCTCGAACCAGAACGCTCCAAACGGCACATTCCCCGCCACGAAACCGAGGATCAGCTTGCTCAAAGGCCACTTGTCGGCAATCCAAACCCGAACCAAAGCAAGCAAGAAGACTAAGAACAGAATCCCATGAGCCATCCCGACCGGCTTAATCAGCACCGGATTCCCCACCAAATACTTCATCGGCATCGCGACCAAAAACAGCAAGAGTGCCGAGCACCCTTCCGCCAACGAAACCTTCCGAAACATCTCTAAAGCCGACACCAAACCAGTTTACTGGAACCGAAAACCGGAAACCGAGAACCCCAGCCCCCAAACGAGCGTCATACTATGTAGACAACTGGGGGCGTCAGGGTTCGACAGGACCGAAGCGACTCATCGTTGCGAGCCGTGGATTCTCGTTGGCCACGTAAAAAACGAGTAAAAAATAACTGCAAACAATAACTTTGCATTCGCAGCCTAAGTGCCGCGCATGAGCCAGTTCTGAGCCAGTAAGAACTGATCCTCGTGTAGCCAAATCTGGATCGCTAGGGCGAGCTTCTGTTCGTAGTAGACCCGGCTAAAAATAATCGGACTAAGGGTGCGCTAGGCGGTCTCGGCAGAGGCGCATCTCGAAAATTCAAACTGAGAAGACGCTCGTGGTAATGCTGGGAAGGCGGTTTTGGAAGGGAGTTCAATTCTCCCCGCCTCCACCAGTCTCATTTGTTAGGTCTTTCGCCGAATCACGAACTTCTCCGCCAGACACGGCGTTGGAACTAATGTGAAACAAACCGCCAAGCGTGTTCGAGTGTCATTGGATTCTCCTTCTGCTCGGAAGGAAATGATTCTGCCTTTTTTCGTGGTTCCCGAAGCCGGAGATGACATCATCCTGTTCGGCTCGCACTGGGACGTGCAAGCGCGAGACACCACCAAAACCCCTGACGATCAGGGCTGCAGCCACACTATCAAGCTACGGTCCGCGAGCTGATCAAGCTCACGTCTTCCTCAGTTCTCTTCTGAATCTGGGGCCGCTGCTTACAGCAATGCGAGAAGCTTCTGATGCTCTTCAGCCGTGTGCATTGGGAAGTTCGCTACTCGGATGTTATGGTCCTTCAACTCGCCGTAACATGCCCCGGTATATATCCCGTGCTCTCTCTCCAGCCGAGCCCGAAGCTCGTTCGCATCTTCCTGAACGTTGACCGCGAACAGAGTTGGTGACTTGTATCGATCACTCGTGACCATGCGCTTCGCACTCGTCTTCTCAAGAGCCGCATAAAACGCCGCCGCCCGCTCTTCAATCCCCGCTCGGAGAACATCGAGCCCAATCGACTGGTACTTCGCCGCGCACTTGTTCAGCAAGTAAATCGCCAAAACGTTCGGCGTCTCCGCCGTCATCGACTTCTCCGCAAACGTTTGAACCCGAGAGAACGCGTGGAACGAGCCAATGCTTTGGGTCTTCTCAAGCTGCCGCGATCGCTCCATCGCCCGCTCACTCACCACCACAACGCTCAAACCAGCCGTCGAGTGGAAGCCCTTCTGGACCGAGAACATACAAACATCAACCAAACTCCAATCGAGTTGGCAGTGAGGCATCGCCGACACACAATCCACCATCAAGAGTTTCTCCGGGTACTTGCGACCAAGAGCATGAATCTGCTCTTCAGGAATCCAAAGGCCGATGCTCGTCTCGTTGTTGACAACGCAAATCGCCTCTGCCGTCTCCGGAACTTCAACGGCGGAAAAGTCGCCATCAAACTTGTGATCATAGTCCCATCGCACCGCATTCCGGCCCAGCCATCCGGTGTACTGGTGCCAGCGCATCGCAAACTCGCCGCCGACCATGTGGAAAGACTCCTTAGCCGTCAAGCACTCCATCCCCCGCTCCCACGCCTCGTTGCTCGAGTTCATGAAGATAACGTGGTGGGTGTCCGGAAGCTTCAAAAGATCCCGAATCCGATCCCGAGTCTCGTCAAAAAGGTTAAAGAACCATTTACTCCGGTGGCTCTGCCAAACCGCGCCTTCGGCAACAGCTTCCTGAAGCCACTGACCCATCTCAGGGTGAACTTTTGTCGGACCGGGAGCGAGAACGGTTGGAGTCATGGTGATCATTTTCTGGTTAAGGCAAGCTCAAGTCTTGCCCCAATCAATTCTACGAAGTATATCTCCTACGGATTCAAAACCCTGAGTTTGATCGTCTCCGGAACCTCGCGAATCTCCGCCAGCAGCTCGTCCGAAACCTTATCCGCAATATCCGTCACCAGGTATCCCACCTGGTCCCGGGTCTTCAGGTTCTGCCCAACAATATTCACTCCGTGACGAGCAAAAATCGCCGACACCGAAGCCACGATCCCTGGCACATTCCGGTGAACATGCAGAATCCGCATCCCCTTCTGAATCGGCGGCAGATACAAATCTGGCAGCGAAACCGACCCCAGCGTCTCACCTTGCGCCACAAACTTTCGTAGTCGTGCAGAGACGTAAGCTGCAATGTTCCGCTGAGCTTCCTCGGTGCTGCCCGCGATATGAGGAGTCAAAATCACGTTTGGCAAGCCGCGCAGGACCGATTCAAACGGCTCGTCATTCGACTTCGGCTCAGAAGGGAAGACATCGATCCCCGCCCCACCAACTTTTCCAGAGAGCACTGCATCGCGCAGAGCCGAGTAATCCACAACTGAGCCCCGCGACAGGTTCAAGAAAATGACCCCATCCTTCATCATTTCGAACTCCTTCTTGCTGATCAAGTTCTTGTTCGTAGCCCGCCCATCAAAGTGAACGCTGATAACATCCGACTGCTTCAGCAGGTCGTGCAACGACTGAATCCGCTGAGCCTTGCCGTGCGATAGCTTCTCGGCGATGTCGTAATAGATGACCTCAAGCCCAACGCTTTCTGCCAGAACGCTCAACTGAGACCCAATATTCCCGTACCCAATGATCCCGAGCTTCTTTCCGCGAATCTCATGAGCACCAACCGCCGATTTAGTCCATTTGCCTTCGTGCAAAGCCGTCGAGTGAGCAAACACTCGGCGCATCAAGACCATCGCCTCGCCCAACGCCAGCTCGACTACGCTCCGAGTGTTACTAAACGGCGCATTGAACACCGCAACTCCGCGAGCCGCTGCCGCCGCCGAATCCACATGATCCGTCCCAACGCTAAAAACGCCAATCGCCATCAACCGCTTCCCGGCCTGAATCACCCGCGCTGGAATCTTCGTCCGAGTCCGAACTCCGATGATCGAAACGTCCTTGATCCGCTTGACCAGCTCCTCCTCGCTCAACTTCTCCTTAACCTGCTCAACCCGGTACCCCTCGGCGGCAAGGCTTTCCGCCGCATCCGAGTCAATCGAATCCAAAAGCAGAATATTGATCTTCGACCGAGGGAAGCTATACCGAGTCGGCAAATCCGACTCCGCCAACACCTCATCAATTCCGTAAACCACCGAGTCTGCCTTCGCCGCAACCGCCTCCCGATAAACTGTCTCCGCGTAGCAGAAGAACCGCGAAGCCGCCCCCGCTTCCCTTATCTGGTAGTCAGTGAAGCCATCTCCCACGACCCACTTCGGACCCTCGTAAGCAATCGACTCCACCACCGGAATCTTCCCCCCGGCTTGCGACAAAGGATTCTGATCATCAAACCCAATGATCTTCCCGTCCTCATCAAACAAGAATGAGTTCGCATAAACCCGAGTGTTCGGAATATCCAAAAGTGCCGCAATCGGCGCCACAAACTCTGCGAACCCCCCCGTCACGACATAGAGTCGATCCGCAACCGCCTTCAATTGCTTCTTATGCGCCGAAAAACTCGGCGAGAGAGACTTCTTGAGCTTCTTGGCCAGCGTCTCTAGATGCCCCTGGTTCGCGTCCAGAAGCCGAACCCGTTCCGCCAAAGACTCCCGGAAGCCAAGCTTCCCCTCCATCCCTAGCTTCGTCAGCTCCTCAATCCGAGCCAGCCGCTCATCGCGTTCCGTGTGCTTAGCCAGCGAAATCTCCGCAAGGGCATCGAGCGATTCAACGGTGACAATCGTGCTGTCAAAATCCAAAATTAGGATGGGCTTCATGGGTCATGTCGACGCCCAGCCCCATTGCTTTTCGTCTGGCTCTCAGGTTACCGGAACCAGTCAAACCCAACATAGGTTAGGATAGAGCAATGAAGCGCAAGGTGCCCATTTGGAAGCGGATCGTCCGATCCAGCCTCATGTTATTAGGCATCGTCGGCGGACTCTATGCCTGGAACCCCCAGCGCCTCCACTACTTCGCCAAGCCCGTCACCCTCCCGAAAACCGACCCCGAATCCGCAAACCTCTTTAAGAAGGGAAACCGAGTCACCGTAGTCGTCGGTCACCCAGATGACGCCGAATTCTTCATCTCCGGCACCTTGCTCAAACTCCACCAAGCCGGAGCTGCAATCACCCTCATCGTCGTCACCGACGGCGACAAAAGCTACTACCCCTGGTTCCTCACCAACGCCGAAGAGAACCGAAAAGTCCGCCGCGCCGAACAAGAAGAAGCCTCCAAAGCCTATGGCGGAAAAGTCGTCTTCCTAGGTGGCCCCGATGGCCGCTACGACCCTGACGAAAAAGAACTCCGGGCCAAACTCCTTGCTGCCATAAAGGAGTCCAAACCTGACTACCTGCTCTCATTCGACGACGAGTACGTCCTCAAAGTCCAACACCGCGACCACGAAAACTCCGGCCGCGCCACGCGCGAACTCGCCCCCCAAACCGGCACCAAATGGCTCCTCCTCTTCGCCACCTACGCCCCCACTTACTGGGTCGACACCAGCGGAACCTGGGACAAACGCGCCCAGCTCCTCGCTGTCCACAAAAGCCAGTTTTACGGCGAAAAGCTCAGCCTCATCCAAGGCACCGTCCTCGACAAAGCCCTCAGCGAAGGCGAGAGGATCGGCAAAGAGACCGCCGAAAGCTTCCGCGCTATTCCGCTGGATCGGTCACCCGCTCGATAAACCGATCCGCCGCCCCAAAAATCCGCTCCCGTCGCGCAGGCTCCAGCCGACCCAACCCGCCTACCATCATGCTCATCCGGTGGTTCGACGCAAAGAAGTCCAAGTGCCGATCAATGAACCGCCAATACAGCCCATCCCAAACGTCGCACCACTCGCCCTTCGGGTAGTCCGACATCTTCAGAATATACGCCGACCCACTCAGATAAGGCTTTGTCGCAAAAATGCCCCCATCCGCAAACTGGCTCATCCCCAGCACGTTCGGCGCCATCACCCAATCCGCCGAGTCGATGAACATCTCCATGAACCACCGATAGCTCTCTTGCGGGTCCACCTCGCACATCAGCATCGCCGACCCCAGCACCATCAGCCGCTCGATGTGGTGGCAATAAGCATGCTTCGCCGTCCGCTTGATCACCGTATCCAAAGGCAAAAGCCCGGTCGTCCCGTCGTACCAGCACGCCTTCAACTTCCGCCGATGCTCAAAAAAATTCGGCTCCGCGTCGTACCGAACCTGATTCTCCCGCCCGATCCAAAAGATGAATTCGCGCCACCCAACCACCTGCCGCACAAACCCCTCAAGCGAGTTCAAAGGAATCCCCTTACAATGAAGAGCCTCCGAAACAACCTGAGCCGGAGTCAACAATCCCGTGTTCAAATACGGCGTCAAAACGCTATGAAAAAGCGTCCGCTCGCGCTGCGGAATCGCGTCCTCATAATCCCCAAACCTCTCCAGCCGCTCCGCCAAAAACTCCGCCAAAGCCGCCCGAGTATCCCCATGGGTCACCCCATACCGAAACTCCGAAGCCTTCCCCGGATGCGAACCGAACAACCCAGAAACCTCCGAAATCACCTGCCGAGTGACCGAATCCGGCTCAAATCCACCCACTGACGGCGGCAAAACCGACTTCGGCAACGCCTTCCGGTTCTCCTCGTCAAAGCTCCACTTCCCGCCCGTCGGCTGGCCGTCCTCCATCAAAATCCCCAATCGCCGCCGCTGTGCCTGATAGAAATCACCCATCAACCGCCGCTTCGATCGACCCGCATACGCTTCCCAATCCGACAAAGAAGTCAAGAACATCGGGTTCGGAACCACCACCAACTCCACACCACTAGCCGCCGCCCAAGGCCGCAAAACGTCCCGCAAAAAGAACGCATCCGCGGGCTCATAAACCCAAACCTTCTGCGGAGCCAACCCAGAAAGCCGCTCCATCATCGACCCGTTCTGCTCGGTGATCGTCGAATACAAAACCTCCCGATCAACCGAAGCCGCAAAGTGCCGCATCGCCGAGAAAAACAGCACCAACTTCTGCTGATGATGCCGCCACCGAGTCGCCAGCCCCACATCCTCGTGCATCACCACCGGAACCCCCAAAGGCATCCCCGGAAGCCCATCAAAGAGCTGATCCCCCAGCACCAAAATCAACTCTTTCATCGAACCTGTACTACGAGTCAAGCAAAACTATCGTGCCACCCCGCGCCAAGTATCCAGCCGCTCCCCACCCATATAACTCTCAATGTCAAAAGCGTGGTCATCCGCCCCCTCCACAAAAAGCTCCACTTTCTGAAACGCAATCCTTTCCTCCGCTGAATGCCGCCCCTGCCCCATCCCGCCCACAAAAACCGAATGCTTCCCAAACCGGTGGTTCATCTTGTCCACCGCATGGCTAAACTCCGCCCGCTCCGGAGTCTGGTCGAAAAGCGAAGGAGTCACATATTCCGGCCGCAACAGCCCCGTAAACACAATCCCCACCTGCAACGGCCGCTCAAAATCCGCCGACGGCCACTCCGAAGCAATCAGCGAAGTCACCGTCACCGAGTCCTGACAAGGCGGCACCGGCACGGTCACCTTCCAAGAGCGACGCATCCCCTTCACATATATCCCCATGTGCGTCGCCCAAAGGTTCGACTGCCGCAATCGCGCACAAGCCTTATGCGCCAACCGCATCATCACTTCCCGAGCGCCTTCCTCGGTTCGTAAGTCCGGCGGCAAAACGTGCGAATGCGACAACGACTGATCCTGTCGGGTCTCGTAATCCACCTCGTACCCATGCAAATTGAACCAGTACCGCTCCCCACAAACCGACCCAAACGCCCGCCGCATCTCTTCCGGCGATAGCGCCAACAATTGCCGCGAAGAAAACACCCCGGCCGCATTCAGCCGCGCCTTCATCCGCTTGTTAATCCCGCAAAAATCGGTCAGCTTCAGCTCATACAGCCGTGAGGGAATATCGTCGGCGGTCAAAATCACCAGCCCGTCCGGCTTCATCATGTCCGTCGCCGTCTTCGCCAAAAAGTGGTTCGTCGCAATCCCAAACGAAGCCGTCATGCACTCGCCGACGTTCTCCCGAATCGCCTTCTTCATCTTCAGCGCAAGCTCCCGCGCCACCGCCGGAGGAGCCTCGGTCTCCAACAACCGAAACCGCATCTCATCGATCGAACACACCTTGTCCACCGGCAGAACCGACTCGCAAACCTCGACAATCCGCTTGTGAAACGCCGTGTAAGCCGCGTGATTCCCCTTCACAATCACCACGTCCGGGCAAAGCTGTCTCGCCAGCCCAATGTTGGTGCCGGTCTTGATCCCAAACCGTTTCGCCTCATAAGAAGCCGCAATCGCCGAAGTGTTATCCCCCGCCGTCGGAGCCACAATCAAGGGCCGCCCCCGCAACGACGGATCCAACTGCTGCTCGCACGAGGCAAAGTAAGCATTCAGGTCCATAAACATCGACTTAAGCCGACTAGGAGGCGATATAGGTAGATATTGTTCTACCATAAGTTAATTATACGCCCTTTTGGAGTGTGATGCCTCCACAGTGCGTGTCCGGTGTCAAGACACCGGATCTCGTGGCATCAAAGCTCCATTGGCGTCGGTTCCTCATCTATTGGCTTCTTCGTACAACAAGGAGTGACTGAGTCGTAAACAAAGGTGGGATTCTTGTAGCAGTTCACACCCGTTATCGAGTTCGAAAAAAGGTCCGCAGTCACTTTCATTCGCTTCATGGTTCCGTTCTTGCATGTGTTCATCTTGTCGCAACAGACCCAAGCGATTTCTTTGATACGCTGACCACTTCCAACCGAGCCCTTACACTCGTAGACTGTTTTCTTGCCTACAGTTGGGTCGCAAGCGGAGATTGCCAGAGAGATGGCTGCGAAGGACACAATTGCTGTTCCTAAGATTCTTTGCTTTTTTGTTTTCATGGGTTCATTTCCTAGTAGTTAACGTCGAGAAAATCCGATTCAGCACGAGGGCATGGCCAAAGCGTTGGGAGAGCATTGGTGAGACGGGAATCGATCTGTTCCTTACTCAGACTTTCAAACTTGCCGTTTTCTCGCACGATCAAAAGGTAGCTGCCTAGACCTCGATATTGTTGTACCACTGAACGATGATTCCGATCCTGCACGAGCGGGAAATCGCCCTGCCGTGTCTCACGGCACCTCTCGTAGTAATCAAAGTCATTCTTCATCCCCATTCTTAGGAGTAAATCGTGATAGCCATAAAGAGCGTACTCTGAATCTTGTTCCGATCCAGACGTGCAAACAGGTTTCGTCCCCCCGAGGTACGAGTCGTAAAGGATCGTCGGATTACTTCGAAGCGGATAAGTTTCAAAGTCGGCTTGATACAATTTAGCAGCAGCATAGAGTTGCCGCATATTCGAAATGTCAACCGTGGTTTTTGCTTTAGATTTTACTCCGACTAATGCGGGTGACAAAAACGCTACCACAATCGAGATAACAACCAGACAGACCAACAATTCGGTCAGCGAAGCTCCTCGTCTGCGACTCATTGCGAGACGATCTCACTGACTGCGACAAAAATGCTGAATACTCCCGTGAGTACCAAAAGTGCGAGATGCCGGAGCGGAGCGAACTCGCTCTCGATTGGCACGAGAGAAATACAACCCCACTCAACGAGTCCGCATAAGCAGATACAGACCAAGAGCCGAAAGTCGGTTGCCCGACTTGGCAGTAGCTTTGCGGGCGACTGAACCACATGGGCAACGCATCCCATGATGGTCCCTAGGAGGTAAGCAATTTTCAGTTCTCCTCCAGGCATATTGAGTAGATCAAAGATTCCAGGCCAGATGTATGTCCCCCTATAATTAGTGATCACCACAAATCCGAGTCCTGAAGCAGCTAAACCGACGACAACACCTATCTTCCCCAAATGACGCGACCACCAAAGAACCCCTCCAATCATCACTGCCAAAAACCACGGAGAAAGTCGCATAAGCCAGTATTGCAATGATCCGCCTACTGCCAACGGAATTCTTACCGAAAACTCGGCGATCTCAATCGACACCAAGACGGCACAGAAGACGCTGACAGTGCCGGGCACCAAACCTTCAGACGAGTCACTTTGGGAGGGTCGCACTCAGCTCCTTGGCAACGGACTCGAACTCTTTGGGAATTTGCTGTACGTAGTCGAGCCTGCCGTTCGCATCAACATGATACGTCCGTGGCTGAAACTCGGCGTCAAAATATCGGATAATAGCGGCATCAACAGTTACTACGCGGCTTGTTCCCTTTGAACCCAGTCTTGCCCACCCCGATGAATCTCCAGAAGTCAAATAGAGTGTCTCCAAATCACCTTCTCGCTTGAAGGGCAAAAAAGGTAGATTTACGTTGCACGAGCTACATCCGGGAAGAATCACAATCGTTCGCGAACCCGAGAAGCCTCTCGGTGTCCTCATGCCAACCGTTAGCTCTTTACCAGATGCTTCGACGGACAGGTCTCTTGGCGGAATATAGTCGCGTTGTATTCGCTCGGCAATCGGGGTTAGCCCGATTAAGTCGCTTATCGAAAGTCCAAAACAGAGCATTGCTGGGAGGCTAGCAATTCGCACTATAGGATCGTACCACGCGTCTAATTTCATACCTCGGGGTCCGCGACCCCGCAGGCTGATTTTGAAGCACGTTTCCAAGCCGACCAGCCCAAGTCCCTCCCTCGCCAAGGCGAAGGGGGCTAGAACCTCCACCCTGTTTGGCCGTCGGAGGTGATAAGATAGGAGCAAGTACTATGTTCTGTTGCAATCCCTGCTTCTACGTCAAGGAACTGCATCCACCAATCCCGGCGAAAGTAGTTCGCGTGACCGCAATATTGTTCACAAGTCAGCTCGGAAGTTCGACGAAAAAGGGGAATCCAGAGTGATCACGTCCTTAGCCCTCGCCAACGTTCTCCCGAATCGCTTTCTTCATCTTCAGCGCAAGCTCCCGCGCCACCGCCGGCGGAGCCTCGGTCTCCAGCAACCGAAACCGCATCTCATCGATCGAACACACCTTATCGACCGGAAGTACCGACTCGCAAACCTCAACAATCCGCTTGTGAAACGCCGTATAGGCCGCGTGATTCCCCTTCACAATCACCACGTCCGGACAAAGCTGCTTCGCCAGCCCGATGTTTGTGCCGGTCTTAATCCCAAACCGCTTGGCCTCATACGAAGCCGCAATCGCCGAAGTATTATCCCCCGCCGTCGGAGCCACAATCAGCGGCCTCCCCCGCAACGAAGGATCCAACTGCTGCTCGCACGAAGCAAAGTAAGCATTCAGGTCCAAGAACATCGACTTAAGTCGACTCGGAGGCGATATAGGTAGATGTGTTTCTACCATTAAGGTATTATACGCGAAATGCCAGGAGGGGGCTAAAGTTGCGGAAACACTCGACTGAACCTACCGTTGCCTGCTGTCCGTAAACTCAAAAACAACCGTTCCAATGGGTAAATTGGAACCCATTAAAACGGTTGTGCTGTTCAGAAGGCAGTGTGCTCCGGGTCGGTAACGTGCTTTCTCACTAACGATGCATTGACTCTACTTCACCTACGGGAGCAAAGGTGTAGGCTCCTCTTCTATTGCTTGTTTTTTGCAACACGGATTCTGTTGATCATAGCTCGTAACGGCGTTTTTCCAGCAGTTCAATCCCGTTGTGGAATTCGAAAAGACATTGGCGGATCTGTATTGCCGCTTTGCGGCCCCATTTGTGCAGAGGTTTTCCTTGTCACAACACGTCCAGGTAACTCGGCCTAGATACTGTCCGCTTCCGATCGTTCCTTCACATTCTGAAATGGTTTTTCGATCATAGGTTGGATTGCAAGCCGATATAGCGAGAGAAATAGCCGCGAAAGTAACCAAGAAGGTTCCCAGCAGGCGTTGGTGCTTGATTTTCATGTGTGTTCCTAGTAGTTGATGTCGACAAAACTGCTTTCGCTGTGAGGGCAGGGCCACTCGTTTGGCGAAATGTGCGCGAGCCTGGATTCGGATTGTTCTAGAGTGAGTTTTTCGAATTTCCCATTTTCACGCAGGACCAATAGGTAGCTACCTACCCCCCGGTACTGCTCCACGACCGAGCGGTGATTCATGTCCTGAACGAGAGGAAAGTTACCTTGGCGGAGCTGGCGACAACTCTCATAGTAATCAAAAGAGTCTTTCATTCCCAGTTGAAGGAGCAAGTCGTGAAAACCGTAAACCACGTATTCAATGTCTTGGCGAACACCTGAGTTGCAAACCGGCTTTGAGCCACCTAAGTAACTTTGATAGAGTGCCTTTGGGTTGCTTCGAAGAGGATAACCCTCGAAGTCGGCCTGATATAGTTTGGCGGCGGCATAGATCTGCCGCATGTTTGAAATGTCGACTGTGGTTTTCGCCTGAGACTTTACTCCAACCAGTGCGGGTGACAAAAGGGCGACCAGAATCGAGATGATTATTAGACAGACCAGCACCTCCGTTAGAGATACTCCGCGAAGCCTTCTCACTTTGAACTGACCTCGCTTACTCCTAAGAAGATTCCGAAGATCCCAGCAAGGACTAGGAGAGCCAGGTGGCGAAGCGGAGCAAACTCGCTTTCTGTGGCCAGGATTGATATACAGACCCACTCGATGAGTGCACAGAGGAAAAGACCGATGGTAAGCCCGAAGTCAGTCGTTCGATCTGGACGGATCTTAGTCGTGGATTTTAAGACTTGAAATGCACAACCAGTGATTGTGCCGAGCCAGTAGGCAATTTTTAGTTCGCCACCGGGCATATTCAGGAGATCAAAAATTCCGGGCCATATGTAAGTTCCACGGTAGTTTGTAACTACAACGAAGCCGAGCCCTGCGCCTGCCAAGCCTACTACAAGCCCTATTTTTCCCAGGTGTCGGGACCACCAGACTGCAGTGCCAACTAATACTCCGAGTACCCAAGGCGTGCACCTCATAAGCCAGTACTGAGTTGTCCCGCCCAGAGCCAGCGGGATCCTTACCGAAAATTCAGCGATTTCTATGGCCAACAGGACAGCACAGAAGATACTGACCGTTCCGGGAACCAACCCCTCCTCTGTGTCAGTGTGAGACAGCGCCATTTAGCTCCGATATGACTACCTCAAACTCTTTTGGGTTTTGCTGGACATAATCCAGTTTTCCATCCGAGTTTATGTGATACGTCCGCGGCTGAAAATCTGCGTTATAGCGACGGATCTCTTCAGGCGCAGTCTTAATGACTCTACTAGTACCTTTCGAGGCGAGTCTTGCCCAGCCTGTTACATCTCCCGGAGCCAGGAAGAGTGTCTCCAACTCATTAGGTCGCTTAAAAGGCAACAGAGGAAGATTGACGTCACAAGAACTGCATTCAGGCAGCACTACTATTGTTCTCGGTCCAGCGAAGCCGGTCGGTCCCTTGTCACCTGTTGTCAGCTCGTTGCCTGATATTGGGATTGACCGGACTTTCACCGGCACATAGCTGCGCTGTATTCGCTCAGTAATCGGAGTGAGCCCTGATAGCGTACCAACGGATATTCCGAAGCAGATCATTACTGGAAGCGTTGCTATTCGCACGCCGATATTGTATCAAGCTTTTCAAATAATGAACGCTCTTTTTTCTCCTTGCTCGCTGAAAAACTGTGTACAAAATCGAACAAATGGCGAAAAGCATGGCGGTTCGATCCAATACTGCCGCAACTGAACCAGCTGAGGCGGCGTACACTTGTCGTCGCCAAGTTGGCGATCCCGCTTTTATGCCAACGGGGGCGCGACACCGCAGGCTAAACTGACAACCGCTCTCTTATCCCAACACTTTTAACTGCCTCCCTGGGAGGAGTTTGGTTCGGGTGTAAGCACTTGCTTCGGTTTAGACGCCGAAGAACCCGAAGTAATCGGGGGGTAGAGGCTTCACTCTAAACCGTCCCTTCCACACAAAAAGAAGCGCAACCAGGTTGACAAAACCCCTGAAACATCGCCTAGTAAGTGATGATCAAAAATCTCCAGACCAAATGTGAAACTTCCCGAAGTAGTCGGGTCGGTTCACCGCAGCTCTTCGCACCCTCGATTCAGCGAGCAGGGTGTCTCCGCCATCTGGTGAGAGAACGATAACCACATTGCAACCCGCCAAAAAGCGCATCGAACCCAAAAGGGTCCTTTCAGGAGCCCCTTATGGCCTACCCAACCCTACCCAACTTTCGACGAAAATCCAAACATCGTTGAACCTGACTACCCAACAAAATGCGTCGCAGTTCTCTTCCCAAAACGGACCGAAACCCTAAAGCCAGTTTCCTGTCCCCACTTGTCCCCACCAAAATCGAAAAATGGGAACCCATTTGAACCCAATGTCCCCACCAAAACGCTTCGAAGTTCTCTGCCTCTCCGAAAAGCGAAGAACCAATAACGAAACGCCGCAACAAGCGTTAAACTAAATGAGATGCGACGGTTTCTGTGGCTCCCGATTGTTGTTCTTGCCGGATGCGGCGGAACAAACACAAATGATGGCGCCCAAGCATATAACCGCTCGGGATCGTACGCCGAGACTCCAATTGCGCCCGGAGTCTCTGGCTACGCAAACGAAATCCTCGCCGTTAGCGCCTTCATCAACGCCGCCGAAGTCAAAGAAGCCGCCGGAGTCAACCGAGTCATTAATGGACTCAAAAAACTCCCGATCATCCCCAAACGGGTCTTCCTACTCGGAGCTACCGCCACCAACGCCGAATGGTGGAAGAAGCCCCTCGAAGACGCCAAAATCTCCGTCGTGCCGGTCGTCGGAACCACCGCCGAAGGATGGGATAAAGTCGTCAAAACCCTCGGCGTCGGCAAACTGCTGAGCAACGGACCGAAAGACGGCGGCGTCAACGCCGACGGCCTCCAGGCTGATCAGACGAAACTCTCGTCACAATTCGTCGCCGAAGGAATCCGGTTCGTAGTCGTCAACACCGACACTCCGCTCAAAGCCGACAAACCCGGTTCCGTCCCTGCCCTCTGGCTCAAAGGCACGGTTGAAGCCGCCAAAGAAAACACCGTCGTCGTCGGCTGGCGCTCGCTCACGGCTCTAGGTGAAAAAGACGAGACACCCGTCATCGCCGACGCCGGCGCGCTCGGAAAAGCCACCAAAGTCGTCGCCTGGGTCTCGTCCTCAGCCGTCGCTCCGCTGGCGAAGAAAGTGCTCGACAAAGGCCCCGTCTCCCTCGCCGTCGGCGGAGGAATCGGAGAAGACAAACTCCTCCACGTCGGCCTGATCGAAGTCAAAAAGGACGGAACGCTTACCGCGCGAGTTGCCAAATTAAGCGACACCTCGTTAGCAACGACAGTCCTAGAAGCCAGCCTCTGGGCTCCGGCTCCAAAGGTGGCACCACTGGCAGCCAAGCCCGCGCAGCCCGCCGCGCCGATCAAGAAGTGAAAATCCTCGTCGCGCCCAATGCGTTCAAAGGAACCCATTCCTCAGTCGCAGTCGCCCAAACCTGGGCCGGAGTCCTGGGCGAAAAACACGAGATCCAAACTCTTGCCCTCAGCGACGGCGGTGACGGCTACCTCGACGCCATCCACTTCCTGATCCCCGAGCTCTCCCGCCGAACTACCCTCGTCAACGGCCCCTACCCCGAGCAACGCGTCAACGCCGACTGGCTCTGGGACGCCAGCAACAACATCGCTTACATCGAAGTCGCTCAAGCCTGCGGCCTCGCCCGCGCCACCCAACCGCTCCGAGCACTTGAAGCGACCACCTACGGTGTCGGCGAGCTCATCCTCGCCGCCCAGAAAGCCGGAGCCGAAGACATCTACCTCGGCCTTGGCGGAACCGCCTCCACCGACGCCGGTGCCGGAGCCCTCCGCGCTCTTGGCTGGAACTTCGTGAACGAAGCCGGCCGAGACATCGGCCAAGACCTCACCAGCCTCAATCGGATGATCGTCGGCGGTGCAAAGCCGCCCGAGCTCAACCTCATGACCGACGTCACCAACCCACTCCTCGGTGACCAAGGCGCAGCTGTCATCTTTGCTCCCCAAAAAGGCGCAACCACAAAAGACGTCGAACTCCTCGAAGCCCGCCTCGCCGCTTTCTGGCTGATCGCCCGAGACCAGTTCAACATGAACCTCTCCTTCCCGGGTAGCGGTGCCGCAGGCGGACTCGCCGCCGGGCTCTCCCTTACTGGTCAAGCCCACCTCGGCTCCGGCTTTGACCTCATCGCCGACCTCGGCGACCTCGAAGACAAAATGCGCTGGGCGGACTTGGTGGTTACCGGCGAGGGTGCATTCGACTCCCAATCAATGATGGGCAAGGCCACCGGGCGAGTCCTTTCTCTCGCCCAAAGCCAGCGAAAGAAGACGGCTGTGATCTCCGGAACAATCGCCCCGGGATCGTTGCCTTTGGTTGATTTCTCGGTTGCTCTGTCCGGCAGATCAATCCGCGAAGGCTCAGTCGAGCTATCCGGCCAACTCGGAGTCTGACGGCGTTCTCTTTGCTCTCGCCAAGAACGGCAACGTCGGCAGCAACAGGAGTGATGCAACAAAGATCGCATCCTTAGCCGCTCTTAGCTTGCCAATGGTCCCGACCATCGGACCACCGGCAATCTCTCCCATACTGTGCGCCTGACCGCCAAAACTGAGCAAAGTCGCTCGGTTTTCACTCGGAGCGTTAAGGTTGATCCAGGTTTTAAGCAACGGCTCGATCCCCCGACGAAGGGCGCGGCTGACGATAAACAACGCCGCTCCGACCCAGATCGACTGTGACAAAGCAAACCCCGCAATTGAGCAAATCAACACCACCGTCATCGCCATCAGCGCACTGGCAATCGACGAAGAGTTATCCGTCTTGACCCTGAGCCGAACCTGCTTGTTGACAAACATTCCACCCAAAATTGCCGCCGTCGAAAGCACAGGCCACCAGAAATCCGTTCCAAAAGCACCCACAGCCGGGAGCTGGTTGAGGTCCATAATCGCCTTGTTCCAAAGCCGATCAAACCCCTCGGATGCCAGCCCATAAAACACAGAAACTGCCAGGATCAGAAGCAAGATCTTCGACTTCTGAACCAGCTTGTACCCCTCCCGAAACGTCGCCCAGAAATGCCGCTGCTCATCTGATTTGTGGAACCCTTTCTCGCTCATAGTAGCAAACGCTACGAAAGCGAAACACATGAACCCTAGTCCACTCGCCAACATCACCGCCGGCAGTGAAACCAGCGTAAACAACACCCCAATCCAAGCCCCCAAAATCCGACCCTGAAATGACGATTGCTGACCCTTCAGGAACGCGGTTCCCGAATCCACGCCCGGATCAGCGTGAGGTAGCTCATCAGCAACCCAAGCATCATGCGCCCCGGAGACAAAAGTCTCGCCGAAGCCTAGCAACAGCTGAGCACCAATCACAACCCAAACGACCGGAAAGAGCCCCTCAAGAAAGAAACCTAGACCAAGGAAAAACCACCCAACCGAGGCACTCAAACGCCGGCTAACGAGGTCGGCGACCACGCCCGTCGGCACCTCGAAACACATGATCGAAATCTCGTACAGGGTGCCCATGAACACCACCATGAAGTTATCGAACCCGACGGTTTTGATATGAAAAACCACGTGCATCGTCCAGGCCATGCTAAAAAGCAGACCCTCGACGAAGCAGTTACGCTGGTAGGTGCGGAGCGCAGATCGGATCGAACAAGGCTACCAGGGCAGGCTCCCTCGATGCTGATCGCACCGAGGGAAACAAACCTACTCTAGAGGCGAGCGTGTCATCTGGGTGCCATGCACACCGGCCAAAGACCGCGCCTCGAAGTACGCGATCGGGCCACTGGCTCGGAAGTAATAAACACCCGGCTCTGTAATCGTAACGAAGTTATCCTCAAACACTCCGGTATCACCATCCACCGAAAGCATCAAGTCAACCACCGGATGGTCAATCCGCACTGCGAAGTAGATCCCGTCCCCAACCTCATCCCGAGAGATGTTGTTAGAGCCAACAATCGTCTGGGGGTTAGCCAATCGAGCCTCCTTAGGCTCCGAAAGTAAGTGCCACGTTGGCGCCGCAAAGTTGCCCTCCAGCCAAAGAATCGTCTCCGGAACCGAACATCCCGTGAGATCGATTTCGCCGGCGATTCCTCGCTGACCAGGTTCAGATTCGAATTCCAACTCGCCACTACGGACCACTTCGCCAGTCAAGAGATTGATCAGGCGATAGTCCACATAGAAAGGAGGTAGCTCATCAATTGCATCCTCATTTCGGTCGTCGACGAAGTGAACCTTGACCGTCTCCTTGACTCGTTCTACCGAGAAAAGGGTCTCGGAGTAGAGCCGTCGCAACTCATGCGCCGACGCTTTATATCGTCCACTGGAGTCGATTACTGCCCAGCTTTGAACCGGCCAGATGTCGTTCAACTGCCAGATCAAAGACCCCCGGCAGAACGCCGAGCGCCGGAAGTGCTCAACGCCCATCCGCAGCGCATCGCGCTGGTTCAACTGTGAGTAGTACGTCCAATCCTCAAGCGATTGGCTCTTCGGATAGTGCAGCTCAACGTAGCTAACAAAGGTTGAGTAGCCCTTGCGAGTTTTGTCGTGCCATCGCACTGCCGGACTCTGATAGTCCCAGTCCTCGTCGCTGATCGTCTCTTCCCATAGCGCAAGCGAGCAAGACGAGGCAAACCCATACTCTGAGCTAAACCGAGCTTCTGAGTCGAGGTAGTACTTCCAATCGCCGCGACCGTGCCAGGCATCCCAGTAGTGCGAGTCTCCGATCTTTCCGCCGTTGGCGTCTGGCTCCGAATCGCCACAAGGGGACGTGTGGATATAGCTAGTCTCGGGGTTCAAAGCCGAAACAACCTCAGGGAACAGCTTGTCGTACAGATTCTCGCCGTAGAAGCGCGGCGGGTGCTGACCACCCTTCCAGTTCCACTTCTGCTGCCACATCTGCAGGTTCTCGTTGTTGCCGCACCAGAGTGCGAGCGAGGCGTGGTGGCGCAAGCGCTTGACATTGAATTCTGCCTCTGGTCGAATCTTGTCCTGCCACTCCTGAGTATCAGGGTAGTACGCGCATGCTTGCGGGAAGTCCTGCCAGACCATGATTCCGAGTTCGTCGCAGATCTCGTAGAACTCGTCCATCTCGTACATTCCGCCGCCCCAGATGCGAAGCATGTTCGAGCCAAGATCAAGTGCCTGATAAAGCCGCTCCTCGTACCTCTCACGAGTAATCGCAGACGGGAATGAGTAGTCAGGAATCCAGTTGAAGCCCTTTGCGTAGATCTTGCGACCGTTGACTTCAAACTCGAAGGACTCGCCCATCTCGTCCTTCTCGCGAAGCAATTTGATGTTGCGGAAGCCGACCTTGATGGTCTTGATGTCCAAATAGACGTTGTCGTTTTCGCCTTCCGGAACTCCTGCACTGAGTTCAAACAAGGGCTGTTCGCCCGCGCCAATCGGCCACCACAGTTCGGGTTCCTCAATCCGGAAGATTCCCTCCGCTGACTCGTAAGTGACGTCGTCAATCTCGAGCCAATAATGGATCGCCGCTGGACCTTCGGTCTCGCCATGCGCTGTGAGCGTCACGGAACCGTCCTCGTGCCACTCTTGCGTCGCACTCAGGTGAGTTACGCGCGAGGCAAATTCGACGAGTCGAATCGGTCGCCAAACGCCACAGCTAACCAGACGGGGACCCCAATCCCATCCGTACATGCACTGGATCTTACGGACGAACGATCGCTCTTCAAAACGCTCTACATACTCAGGCAGCCCTTCTTGTTTAAAGAACTCCGCCTGCCGTTCCAGCCCAACCCGAATCGCTGAGTTAAAGTCGATCCGCAGTTCGTTATCGCCCTCAACGAGCAGCGAAGTGACATCAACTTCGAGCGCAACGAACATGTTGTCGTGCGAAGCGATCTCTTTACCGTTCAGAGAAATCTTACAAACCGTGTCAAGACCCTCGAAGACCAACTTGCGTACAGGCGACTCTTCTTTGGGTTCCCAGTAAAACGTCGTTCGGTAACTCCAATCGGTCTCATCCACCCACTGAACTCCGTACTCGTTCATCCGCTCGTGAGGATGAGGAATGATGCCGTGTTGCATCAAATCAAGGTGAACATGGCCCGGAACGACTGCCTCTAACCACTCAGGGTTGCTGTAACCCAGGGTTGAACCTGGCGTGTCGTGCTTGGTTTCGATGAATTCCCAGCCTTCGTGCAGATAAGTTTCAAAGAGCATTACGAGCAAGTGTACCGAGTGATGTATCCGTATATTCACGCGTCTTAACAAAACAAACCTCCTTCCAGAACACTTTTCTGGAAGGAGGAAAAATCAATTAGAACAAGAAGTCAGTGGTCAGGAAGTTGCTGCTTCTCGCCGCCAAAATCTCGTTAATCAATGCCCGATTTGCCTCGCTATAGTCCGTTGCAACCAACGTGCGAATCGAGAATCGCTTTAATGCATCTGCAACTGACAGCGTCCCCTCGGCCGAAGCCTTTCGTCCTGTGAATGGGAACGTATCTGGTCCTCGTTGGCACTGAACGTTCAAGTTGACTCGCGAGACCTGATTCACCATCGCATCGATCAGTGGACCCAGCACCTTGGGATCGTTTCCAAACAGCGAAACCTGTTGGCCAAACTGCGTCTCAACTGCGTACTCCATCACCTCGGAGAGATCGTCGTAGGCGCGAATAGGAATAATCGGACCAAACTGCTCCACCTCGTGGAGCCGCATCTCTGGAGTCACCGGATACACGATCGCCGGCTTCATGAAGTTTTCAATCACTTCACCTCCGCCCTCATTCATGATCTTCGCTCCCATCTTTATCGCCTCATCCAAAAGACCTCGTAGCCAAGTGGTCGCATTGACGTCCGCCAGCGGCGTCAACTGAGTACCGGGCTTCCAAGGGTGTCCGGCGGGCATCGCGTTCACAGCCGTTGACAACTCAGAGATCACTTCATCCACTCGTGACTTATGAACGAAGAGAATCTTCAGAGCTGTACACCGCTGACCATTAAAGCCAAGCGTTCCCGCAACAAGCTGCGGAATCGTCACTTTCATGTCCGCGTCTGGCAAAACAACCGCCAGGTTCTTCGCATCCAACGAAAGAATTGACTTCAAGCGGTGAGGCTTGGGGTGATAGGTCTTCAACTGGTCGGCGGTCTTGCTGCTACCAATGAATGCCAATAGCTCAACTCCCCCATCCTGAAGGAGCGGCGGAATGATCTCGTTTCCTTTACCGTTGATGATGTTTACAACGCCTGCCGGGAATGAATCGCGGAATGCCTCCAGCAAAGGTGTGTTTAATAGCTGCCCGTAACGAGGCAATTTCGAGATCACCGGGTTCCCCATGATGATCGCGGGAATCAACGTCGTGAACGTCTCGTTCAAAGGATAGTTGTAAGGTCCCATGCACAAAGTTGGACCAAACGGCGATCGTCGGATTTGAGCCAGGAAGCCCTTTTCAACGCTAAAACCGCTGTTCTTCCGATCTAATTCCTTCAACGATTCGATCGTGTCCTCAATGTACTGAACCGTTCGATCGAACTCCTTCGCCGCGTCGGGAAGGGTCTTCCCGATCTCCCACATGATCAGTTCAACCACCGTTTCGCGGACCGCTTTCATCCGAGCGACAAAATCCTGCACCGCACCAATGCGCTCAGAGACGGTCATCGTCGGCCACTTGCCTTGCCCGTTATCCCAGGCCGATTGGGCCGCCTTAAGGGCATCCAAAGCTTCGTTGGCGTCCAGCACCGGCGCTGCACCAAGGGTAGGTCGAACAATGCCACTGTTCCAGTTGAAGAAAAGGCAGGACTGAACTTCGTTGGTCTGCCCTGACCACTCGCGGATTTCGCCATTGATCAAGTAGCGGTTGCCACCCTTCACCTCAGGCACTGGTCGTCCATCGGACTGCCAGTTGAGGGGGTCAACGGACGAAACATGTTGGGTCGTCATCCCCTACAGTTTGCCCGAAATGTACCTGCCCAGTTTTCGAATGGGCATAATTGGACATGGACCTCGACAAAGCCGTCGCCAGCCAGATTCAAAATATCCAGACCAAGACTGGCAAGACTCTTGAAGAGCTAGCAACCTTGATCGCGGCTACGAACCTTACGAAGCACGGCGAGAAGCTCGCCTGGGCAAAGGAAAATCTGGGACTAGGACACGGTGACGCCAATACTCTCGTGCTCACATTGAGTAAGTTGGCGTCTCAATCAACCCCGGCCGCAGACCCGCTTGATGACATCTACACAGGACCCAAGGCGGCACTACGCCCAATCCATGACGCGATCATGGCCCAAGTTGCAACTTGGGGCGTATTCGAAGTTCACCCCAAGAAAGGCTACGTTGCACTACGAAGGAAAAAGCAGTTTGCAATGATCGGCCCTGCCACGAACTCCAGAGTTGAACTCGGGCTGAACGCTAAGGATCTCTCCGGCCCCGAGCGCTTAGAGCCTCAGGCTCCGGGAGGAATGTGTCAGTACAAGGTCAAGCTCACAGATGTTTCTCAAGTTGATGACGAGTTATTCAGTTGGTTGCGAACCTGTTTTGAAGCCAGTGCCGCATGAAGAGCGATAACTTGCCTCCGACTCTCGAAACGTCCCGCCTGATCATGCGTCCCGTCCAAATGTCGGACGCCTCACGCTACCAATCCATCTTCGCAGATTATCAGGTAATCGAATTCCTCGACGGCAACGTCATTCCTTGGCCCTATCCCGAAAACGGCGTTGTCGAGTTTCTCAACTTCATTCTTCCAAAGATGGAAGCCGGAGAGATAATCGTCTGGGCAATCGTTCCAAAAGGAACCGACGAGATGATTGGAGTCCTGCACCTCAACCCTCACTCCGAATCTGATCACAGAGGCTTCTGGCTCGGGCGCGACTACTGGGGTCAAGGCTATATGAGCGAGGCGGTGTCGGCTTCGCAGGACTACTGTTTCGATGTTCTCGAAATACCTCGGCTGTTGCTTTCCAACGCGGAGCCTAACGTCGGCTCCGCGCGGCTCAAGGAGAAGTCTGGCGCAACCCTTCTGGGGTTTGAAGATGGCAAATACTTCGCCGGTGGCGGCACTTACCGGTCAATGAAGTGGGAGCTGACCGCGGAGGCCTGGCGAGAAAATCGGCTCCTTTTTATCGGCTAGACCTCTCTATTGGAAATGGAATCGGGCGATCAGCCCCGGCACTTGGCGGCCCGCAAGCCGGTCTGGCTGAAATGAGTATCAAGCTCACAAGCATCCCGAAGATGATCACTATTGTGATCCTTCCTAGCCTGTGGAGGGGGTCGCGTTCATGCCACGAAAAATCCGATTGTAAGTCCAAATCAAAGAGCCTCTTTTGCTCTTTCCAGCTGATTTCCGGCGAGAAGTTTCCGACCCCGGACTCCGCTAACAACTGATTAAAATCAATAGTTTTGAAGTCATCTAGCGCGTGACTCAAGCAAGGACCAACTCTAGCAGGTTCGTGTGTCTTGCTGTTCTCCAACTGCCGCAAGCGTGCCTCAAATCCGTCCATCCGCCCTTTTAGTTCCGTCACCTCATCCGGTCCACGCATCTGGCTCAAAATTCGCCCAATCAACAATGGAGAAGCATCCGTAGCCTCCGCCACATCCCGAATCGTCGGAACCGGCTCCGAAAATAGTGCCTCGGTCGCTGCCAACCGAGCCAAAAGCTCCTGCAACTCATCCGGGTGAACCTGCTCGTTCAGAAGCCCTGATTGGTCAAGGCGCGTTGACTCAACTTCTTTCATCTGTTCCAACCTAATTCTGATCGATAGCTAACATAGGCCCAAACGACAAACAGTAGGAAGGCTATTACAGCAGCCTGTACGATCCATGTGAAATGGACTTTTCGTTGTTCATCCCATCGCTGAGCCACGACTTCATCTTCTGGGGTGAGTTCTGCCGATTTGAGTAGTGACCAGGGGATCGCGTCAAAGTCGCTGAAGAGGATTCGTTCTGGAGTGTCGGCCCCTACCTTGTTGGTCCGATATCGGTCTGACTGAAGTCTTTCGAGCGCTTCTAAGCGCTCTCTAAGTTCGAAGACCAGTCCCGAGAGTTGATTGCCCTCATCTTCATTTCGTAGTTCACTCAGGATTCGTCCGATCAACAATGGCGATGCATCCGTCGCCTCAGCGACATCCCGAATCGTCGGAACCGGATCTGCGAATAGCGCATCCGCCGCCGCCAGGCGACTGAGTAGCTCCTGCAACTCATTCGGATGAACCTGCTCGTTGAGCAAGTCAGCCTTGTCGAGTCGGGAACCAGAGTTCAAGGGCGGCCGGACATCCCTAGGAGCGACATCACCCAACCGGCAAGCGGAACCAACACAAGCAAAGCGGTTGGAACCAGAATCAGAATCGGAAAATACGGCATCCACTTGTGGTTCTCGTCCACATACCACATGTCCCCCGCGCGATAAACCCCAAGCGGGTCGTTGTTCCGCCAGAACTTGTCCATCAGTCGACGATCTCCGGAAACAACCTCTGCCGACAGTCGCGCCGTCCCCAGCTTCTTGATCAAGAAATCGTTTTGCTTGATCGCCGTAACCAGTTCCTGATCCGAATCCCCGCGCAGCTCCGAAACTGCCCGGGCGACCAGCAACGGCTTCATCCCCAACTCCTCTGCCAACGACCCCACCGTCGCCACTTCGCGCGGCGCAATCGAGCTCAAGAACCGTGAGGCAACCTTGTCCGCCTCGGCATGCGAAACTGGTGCGGAAAGAATTTCGTCACTGACCAACGAAGCCATGATGCCTCTATTGTACGAAACTTTCGCCTATTTAGGTGCGTTCGCTTTTAGCCAAGCCTCGACTTTGCGAACGCTGCCATCGCCCATCTTCGGCGCGCCTTTCTGAAGCATCGAAACGAAGTGCCCAATCTCCTCTGGAGCCGCCGGGTAACCGGTGTTCGTTCGAGCATTCCCAGCTTTCTGAAGCGAATTGACGATCATTTTTCCGGTCTTCGCGTCGAGAATCGCCATGAATGGAAGCCCGGCGTCCTTTCCGCCCAGCTTGATCATGAGATCCAGCCCGCCTGCATTTTCATCGGCCTTCTGTGCGCCGCTTTCCAGAACGGTGATGTGTACGACTTCTAGGCCACTTTTCACGAGCTTTCCTTCGTCTGTCGTGTCCAAGAACTTGTCGAATCGTTTGCACCAGCCGCACCAAGATGCATGGAAAATGACCAAGACATTGCTTCCATCCTTTTTCGCTGCGGTGGATGCCTTGGCAAGCAACTCGGCCGAACTTGGCGGCCCAGCGAGAACCGAAGCGGCAGCAACAAGAGCAAAAAGAGATGTCAAAACTCGCATGATTACAACATCATAACGCTTGTGATACAATAAACCAACGCTCGAAAGGCTAATTTCAAAGGAGGCTGAGAACAAGATGACTGTCAACACCACGATCCACCACGCCTCCCGAGCCGCTTAAACGGTAACTTTCCAAAGGTTCGAGGGGCATCAATTCCCTCTGCGTAGCAATGTTGCGCCTGCCCAAACTTTAGGAAACCAAGAATTGGATCAAAAACAAAAAGACTTCATTAACCGCGCCATGGCGGCAATGGATGGTAACGAACGCAAAAAAGTGCGTGACCGAGCGATCAAAGCTCGCAAGCTCGCCTTATCTCGGCTCACCGCCCAGCCGGTGCTAGATGTTGAGGATGACGAAGACGAGGAAGCGCCGATACCCCTCCGCAAACCAACTCTTCCCTTAGAGGATTTCATTTTCAGGATTCTCACTGAGGAGGTTGTGGTTGCGGAAACTCTGACGCAAACCCAAGTGGGAACCGTCATTGCCTTGCACCGGAAGCGGTGCGAAGTTGTCCTGGGAGCCGAGCGGATCGACTGTATTCTTACGCCCGAGCAGGCAAAGTGGCAGCAGTCTCAGTTCGCCGTCGGCGACCTGGTCAACGTCCACAAGTCGGAGGAAATCTGGCGGATTCACTCCGTTCAACCGCGCAAAACCAAGCTCTCGCGCCCGGATCCGGGCTCGGATGAACGAGAGCGGGTGATCGTCGCGAATGTCGATGTCATCGTTGTGGTGGTCTGCGTCAAAGCCCCACCCCTCCACCCTCGAGTGATTGATCGGTACCTCATCGCCATCCAGCGTGGCGGTGCCGAGGCAGTGATCGCCGTCAACAAATCAGACCTGCTAGACCCCGACGACGAAGAGTTCGATCTCCTCGACCCGTATCGTGGTCTCGCCCCGATCATCCGCGTCTCGGCATCTTCAAAGCTCGGCTTGAACGAACTTCGAGAAAAGCTGGAAGGGAAGCGATCCGCATTTGTTGGGCATAGCGGAGTCGGAAAAAGCTCCCTCCTCAACGCCCTCAAACCTGACCTCAGACTCGATACGGGCTCCCTCAGCGAGGGCTATGGACGCGGAACCCACACCACAACCAGCAGCCACCTCTGGGACCTCGGCGACGGCACAGAGATCATCGACACACCTGGTGTAAGAGCCTTCGGTCTCTTCAAGCTTGCCAAGGAAGAACTCATCGACTACTTCCCGGAATTCGAGGGGATTAGCTGTCGCTTCCGAGACTGTTCTCACACCGTAGAACCCGCCTGCGGCATCAGAGCCGCTGCCGAAGCCGGCCAAATCAATCCGGCTAGGTTTGACACCTACAAAAGGATCTTGGAAACCCTGTAGCCAGATATCGCCGCACAGCACTTGCTCTGCGGCACCAAACCCAAGACTCTCGGCCGCCAAACTGCGTAGAATAGAAGCATAGCAATGGCAGCACAACGTACAGTGATCGTCGTCGGCGGAGGACTCGCCGGCCTTATGGCAGCAATGAAGCTCGCCGAAGCCGGAAACAAGGTCAAAATCTTTAGCGTCGTACCCGTCAAACGGTCGCACTCCGTTTGCGCCCAGGGCGGTATCAACGGTGCCGTCAACCTCCGTGGAGAGGGCGATTCGCCATTCCTTCACTTCGAAGACACAATCACTGGAGGAGACTTCCTCAACCACCAGCCGCCGGTCATGCGCATGGCCGAGCGCGCTCCAGCGATCATTTACCTTCTCGACCGAATGGGCGTGCCGTTCAACCGAACTGCCGAAGGACTTCTTTCTTTCCGCCGATTCGGTGGAACCCTGAAGCACCGCACCGCCTACGCCGGTGCAACCACTGGTCAACAACTTCTGTACGCCCTCGACGAGCAAGTTCGCCGGTGGGAGTCCATGAACCTCGTCGAGAAGTACGAGGGTTACGAGTTCCTTGGCATTATCAAAGACTCCGAAGGCCGTTGCCGAGGTATCACCTCGCAGAACCTCCGAACGATGGAAGTCGAAGCGTTTGCGGCTGACGCCGTTGTGATGGCGACCGGCGGAAATGGACTCATTTTTGGCAAGTCCACCAACTCGATTATCAACACCGGAAGCGCTGTCTCGATTGCCTATCAGCAAGGAGCCAAGTACGGCAACCCCGAGATGGTCCAGATCCACCCCACCGCCATTCCTGGCGAGGACAAGTGCCGACTCATCTCCGAATCCGTTCGAGGAGAAGGCGGTCGAGTCTGGGTGCCTCGAGATCCAATGGACGCCCGACGAGCCGTCGAAATCCCTGAGGCTGATCGCCGCTACATCTGCGAAGAGATGGACGCCAAGTACGGCAACCTCCTCAGCCGAGACATTGTCAGCTTTATCATTTACTGCATCTGCCGAATGGGCGGCGGTGTCAAAAACCGTCAGCAGGTTTATCTCGATATCACCCAGCTGCACCAAGCGCGAGGTGGACCATTCACCCGAGAGCAAATCAACGACAAGCTCGAAGGCGTTCTTGAAATCTACGAGAAGTTCATGCGCGAGGATCCCATCGAGAACCCAATGCGCATCTATCCCGCCGTCCACTACACAATGGGTGGACTCTGGGTCGACTACGAAACCAACGGCGACAACACCTGGGACGTCGAAAGCCCACGCAACCAGATGACCAACGTCCCTGGTTTGTACGCCGCCGGCGAGTGTGAATACCAATACCACGGTGCAAACCGCCTCGGAGCAAACGCTCTTCTTGCCTGCCTCGTCGGCGGAGAAATCGCCGCTGAAGGCATCATGGCCTACCTTCAGAAGGGCGATGTCGCCGCCGATTCGGTCGCATCATCCGTTCTTGATGACGCTCGAAACGAGCAACAGTCAATCTACAACACCCTCGCGGGCTCAAACGGCACCGAGAACCCGTACGCTCTGCACGCCGAGCTTGCCGACGTGATGTGGAACAACTGCGGAATCTGGCGCGTCCAGGCTGACCTGATCAAGGCCCGCGGAACCCTCGATGACCTTGCCGCAAGGGCTCGCCAATGCGGCCTCACAGACGCATCAGGCTGGACAAACCAAGCCGTTCCTTTCACCCGTGCCGTCATCAACATGGTTGAGCAATCGAAGGCAATCGTCGATGGAGCGATCACCCGCGACGAAAGCCGTGGAGCTCACTTCAAAATGGACACTCCCGAACGAAGCGACACCAACTGGTTGGTCACAACCTTGGCGAGCTACGACAATGGCAAGACCAAGTTCGAGTTTGAGCCGATCGACTGCCGCTTCATCGCTCCAAGAGCCCGCAAGTACGCCGTTAACCAGATCGGAATCGTCAAGAAGATCATGGGCGAAAACTTCCTCGAAGGCTTCGCTGGCGCGGCGAAGTAAGATCCTTTCAATTGCAAAAGAGAAGGGGTTGCCAACTGGCAACCCCTTCTCTTTTCGTCGTTTGACGAGTGGCTACTTAGCAGCCCAAACAAATCCGCGTCGCATCAGCTCCTTTGGAACCTCAGCCTCTAAGACATCCACATGATGCCCGAGCGCGTTGTAGAAGACCCGCCCGGCACCGTACGTCTTCGTATAAACCTGGGGCATCTTGCACGGATTCCCCACATGCGGTCCGTCTACTCCGGGCAACGGAAAATCGCAGGTCGCCAAGACATTGACGCCTGGATCGACGTGGAGGTAGTACTGTTCCGATACCACTTCGAAGTCGGGCAGTCCCGCGGTGATCTCATGCGCATTTGGTCCCATGTGAACCGTATACCGAACTCCATCGTTGCCTGGATGAGCAACCCACTGCGAGCCGGTCATGAACTGCCACTCGGTGTTTGCCCGAAACGCGTCGCACATTCCGCCGTGACAACCAGCAATCCCAATCCCCTTCTCGGCAACCGCGATTCGTACCGGCTCGAACTGCTCCGGCTTGATCTCGCTCATCGTATAAACCGGAACCAAGAGGCTTTGCTTATAAACAAACTCAGCATCGGCAAACGAATCCAACGTGTTAGAAACTGTTACGTCAAACCCCTCGCCGACCAACAAGTCGCGGAAGAAATAAGCCACTTTCTCTGGCTCATGTCCATCCCATCCGCCCCAAACAATTAACGCACTTCTTGCCATCCAAAACAGGTTACCAACCGGACGAAACCTCAACGCATGCTTCACGGATCACAAAATGTAACAAATTGAAACCAATTGAAACCCCGTCCCGGTATAGACTCCCGGGAGAACTCATCGGGCGTTCCATTTCTTGCCCGATACCTGGAAATAAACATGGGATCAGTTACCGTTATCGCCCTCGCCACCGCCATGCTTGGCAAACAAGGCGCCACTATCGAACCACGCCTACTGCGCCAACCGGACATCCACGGTAGCAACGTTGTTTTCACCTATGCCGGCGATCTTTGGGTCTCCACCACCGAGAACGGGAACATTGCTCGTCGACTGACCAGCGGCAGCGGAGCCGAATCCCGGCCCCATTTTTCTCCCGACGGTAAGTCAATCGCCTTTACCGCCACCTATGATGGCTCGGCAAACATCTTCACCATTCCCCTCGAAGGCGGAGAACCCAAGCGACTGACCTTCGGAACCAACGACCAATGTCTTGGCTGGACTCCCGATGGCAAAATCATGTTCGCCACTCCGGAAGGTCAACCTTACGGCGGACGACAGCCTCAGTTGCTCCTCGTCGATGCCAACGGAGGAATCCCTCAGACCACCCCGATCAAGGAAATCGCCTCTGGTCAGATGACCGCCGACGGAAAGAAGCTCGTTTACAACCGCGTTAACAGCTTCAACTTTAATTGGCGACGCTACCGTGGCGGAACCCAGGGCAAGGTCTCCATCTTCAACCTCGCCACTGGCGAATACTCCGAGCTCCCTGCAAAGCGAGACCAGAACTTCCACCCCCTCGTCCTTGGCGATGCAATCTACTTCATCTCTGATCGAGCCAACGGAACTCTCAACCTCTTCAAGAACGAGAAGGGCAAGGATACGCAGCTCACCAACGACACCCAAAGCGACATCAAGTGGCCAGAGACCGACGGCAAAACCATCGTTTACGAAAAGGACGGCTACCTCTATCACTTCAACCCCGCCACCGGGAAGGAAGTCAAACTCGCTCCCAAAATCCTCAGCGAGAATCTAGGCTCAAGACCAGCCCTCAAGAACCTCCAGCCATACCTCACTGACTTCTCCATCTCGCCAAGCGGCAACCGGATTGCAGTGAACGCCCGAGGAGAACTGTTCTCGGTCCCTGCACGAACCGGTGAAACCCGCAACATGAGCCGAACAAGCGGAGTTCGCGAGGAAGCTCCCCGATGGTCGCCCGACGGAAAGAATATTGCCTACATCTCCGATAGCTCCGGAGAGCGTGAAATCTACATCCAGCCTCAAGGAGGCGGGGATGCCGCCCAGCTAACCAACAAGCCTGGGTTCCGAATCGAGAACTTCTCGTGGAGTCCAGACAGCAAGTTCATGCTCGTCAACAGCCCCATTGCCCTTTACAAGTTGGACGCTGCGACCAAGCAGATGGTGGAAATCGCCGACTTCCCTTATGGCGGCGGATCAGCAGATGTTTCGCCTGATGGCAAGTGGATCGTCTACACCCAAGCGGGAGCCAATGCAAACAGTGCAACCTGGCTCTACGAGGTCGAGACCAGCAAGAAGGTCAAGCTTACTGAAGGATTCTTCAACGACGGCTCCGCAGCCTTCGACCGTGAGCGACCGTATCTCTATTTCTCTTCCGACAGAACCTTTGAACCGACCTTTGGTCGATTCGAGTTCAGCCTCAAGGTTGAGAACACAACGCGAATGTACGCAGTTGCTCTTACTAAAGACGCTCCAAACCCATTCCTCGATAAGAACGATGAGGAGCCAGAGCAAACTGCAAAGGGACCAGATAAGGCAGCTGGCGCAGGAGAACCGAAACCAAGTATCGAGCTCGATGGAATCGGGAACCGGGTGATGGTTCTGCCGCTTCCTCCTGGAAACTACGGAGCGTTGACTGGCCTCGGAAACGGATTCGCCTACATCTCCGGAGGAACTCTCTTCCAGTACAACATGGGTGGCAAAGCTCCTGCTCCTCTCTATGAGGGTTTGAACGGGGTTGACTTTACCCCTGACCGTAAGCGGATGGCCGTCCTCGGACGAGGGGGTCTCCAAATCCTTCCCGTTGCTCCGGGTGGACAACCTGGCCCTGGCCGAGTGGATCTCAGCAATGTCGAAGCAGTCATCGACCCCAAAGCCGAGTACAAGCAGATCCTATGGGACGTCTGGCGCTTCCAGCGCGACCACTTCTACGACGCCTCCATGGGTGGCCAAGATTGGCTTGCGATCGGCAAAAAGTATGAGGGCTACCTGAAGGATGTGAATCATCGAGGCGACCTCAACTACATTCTTGGCCTCCTCATTGGTGAACTCGGAACGGGACACGCTTACATCCAAGGTCAAGGCGACCTCGGACAGGGCGCCCCTCGCGTCCCTGTCGGGAACCTCTGCGCAGACCTTGAAGTCTTCGGTACCGACGTGCGCTTTGCGAAGATCCTCCGTGGATTTAATGACGAAGAGCAGTATCAAACCCCGCTTGGCCTCCCAGGCATTGACGTCAAAGACGGCGAGTTCCTTGTTGCCATTGACGGCAATCCGATCACCGTGGATACAAACCCATCCCAATTCCTTGTCGGGAAAGTTGGAAAGACCGTCACCCTCATGGTCAACTCCAAGCCAGGCATGGAAGGGGCTCGGAAAGTACGAGTGAAGCCCATCGCTACTGACATCCAAGCGCGGTACTGGGACTTCGTGGAAGGAAATCGAAAGAGGGTCGCCGAACTCTCTGGAGGTCGAATTGGCTATATGCATATCACCAACACTGCTGCCGAAGGCTCCCACGATCTCGTTCGAGGCTTCTATCAGCAAACCGACAAGGACGCCGTCCTCGTCGACGAGCGATGGAATGGTGGCGGTTATATCCAGCCGTGGTTCGTCGACACTCTGGCTCGAAAGAAGAAGGCGATGATCCAACCTCGACACGGTGCTGATCAGCCCGAGGCTCCGGTCATTGAAGGTCCGATGTGTCTTCTCATCAATGGCTACGCCGGTTCAGGTGGGGACTTCTTCCCCTACATGTTCCGACAGGCCGGGCGTGGTCCACTTATCGGAAAGCGCACTTGGGGCGGTCTCGTCGGTATCGATGGAGGTCTCCAAACAATCGACGGAGGAAGCATTTCCAGTCCGAAATTCTCGATCTACAACCCCGAAACGGGAGAGATCATCGCTGAGAACCAGGGAATTGACCCAGACATCGACATCGATTCAAGACCTGACCTCATCGCCAAAGGCGAGGATCCCCAACTTGAAGCCGGTGTCAAATACCTCCTCGAACAGCTCGCCAAGATGCCACCCAAAAAGGTTCGCACCAAGGTTCCTCAGGTGGGAAAGAACGGCAAGATCAACCCCTAATCAGGGCTCTAAAGCAGCTCAAGCAAGCCCCCAATGGAAGCAGTTCCAACGGGGGCTTCTTTATCAACGCCGGTCGTCACTAAGATGCCTGTGCAACCTGCCGCTTTGGCGAACATGATGTCGGTGTCGATGCGATCGCCGACCACAACAGTGTCTGCCGCCGCGATCCCCTCGGCTTGCAACACCTGAAACAACATGTAGGGGTTTGGCTTACCGATCACCGTTGGCTTGATCCCTGTACATGCCGCCAAGGCACCAAGAACTGTCCCGGCTCCCGGCGCAAAGCGTCCCCCAGCTAACGGGTAAGTCGCGTCCGCATTCGTTCCGATTAATCGAGCCCCTGCCAAAACGCACTGCATCGCAGAATCAAGCAACTCATAGGAAAGCGCATCTCGACATATCCCGGCAATCACCGCATCCACTGCACCCTCGACCGGATGGACGCGCAGGGTGTTGAAGTTCACAACTCCTATCCCTTCGTCGATCAAAGTCTCTGCCAGTCCCGCCTCACCAACCACAAAAACCCGCCGAATTCCGACGGCAGCACAGTACCGCGCCGCCGCTCGCCCGCTTGTCAAGATTTCGTCTAGCCTCGCCTGAATTCCCATCCGAGACAGCTTAGCAACGTAAGATGCTTCAGTCTGACTGGAGTTGTTGGTCGCAAAGAGAATTCGCACGTCCGACTTGCGAAGTTCTCGAAGAGCCTCCGCCGCACCCGCAATGACCTCATCTCCCCGGTAAACGGTTCCATCGAGATCAAAAACGTAGCACGAGTAGCGTCGCACGGCTCATTCTATTCCACAATCCACCCTCAGATGATTGTTTCATAAAATTCTGAAACTTCGATTATTTCCTGTCCGTAGGACGGTATAACTCAGATGAAACAAATGACTCCGCAGACGCCCACCCGGCCGATATGGGAAGCACAAGGCGAAGAAAAGCGCCGCGAAGTGCGGAGAATGTTTAGTGCAATTGCTCCTACCTACGACAGAGCAAATGCGGTGATGAGCTTTAGTCTCCACCAACGCTGGAGAAGATTCGCGGCCGCAAAGCTTGGGATCAATCCCGGAGACACTGTGCTTGATCTCTGCACTGGAACAGGGGATTTCCTTCCGGTCCATCGCTCATTCACCGGTAACGGAGGTGTTTTGCTAGGAATCGACTTCTGTGCCCCCATGCTTGCAAAAGCAGTCACCAAAGATTCCAACGCAACTTTGAGCCTGGGTGATGCCTGCTCCATTCCCCTTGGTCACAATGCCGTCGACGCCGTTTCCGTTGGCTGGGGAATTCGGAATGTCCCGGACATTGATCTTGCCCACCGCGAAATCAATCGTGTCCTGAAACCCGGAAAAAGGTTTGTGAGTATCGACTGCGCCGAACCAAGATCCAGTCTCATCCGAATCGCAACGAGCTTGTTGCGAACCCCAATGCTTGGCTTCCTTGGCAAGCTCATCGGAAGTCAGGATGCCTATCAGTATCTGAGCGAAAGTACCGCCAGGTTTAAATCGAGAGAAGAATTAGCCGCCTCAATGCGGAGCGCAGGCTTCATCGACGTTCACTACAAAGACCTCATGCTCGGCAACATTTGCGTGCACTGGGGGACAAAGCCATGACCCAATCCGCCATTCATATCCTTTCAAATCCCGAACTCCGAGCCGAACTTCTTGGCCGAGTCTCCGATGAAGTCGCCGAAATTGAGCGAGAAATTCGCCTTGCCGTCGATTCAAAGGTGGAGATCATCCGCCAGGTCGCTGACCATACGCTGACCGCTGGTGGGAAAAGACTTCGCCCAGCCTTCGTGATTCTCGCCGGGAAAGCCGTCAATCCCAATGTCGATGAGGATCGTCTCCGACGTTTGGGAGCGTGCATGGAGATCATCCACATGGCAACCCTCGTCCATGATGACGTCCTTGACAACTCTCCGACTAGGAGAGGCAAGCCGACCGCCAGCGCAACCTTTGGCAACATCGCAGCGATCATGTCTGGCGATGTCTTCCTGGCAAAAGCCATGCTTCTTCTCGCCAAAGATGGCGATCTGGACGTCATCCGAACCGTCAGCGAGGCAGTATGCGAGATTGCCGAAGGAGAAGTTCTTGAGATCGAAGCCCGTGGCGACTTCGAAATTGACGAGACCGCTCATCTCAACATTCTGAAGATGAAGACCGCCGCCTTTATCCGCTGCTGTTGCGAAATCGGCGCCCTCGCCGCCGGAGGAACCAGGGCCCAAGTCGCAGCCCTGGGTAATTACGGCGAAAAAGCTGGAATGGCTTTCCAAATCGCTGATGATCTACTCGATTACCGAGGTGACAAGGTCAAAACCGGGAAGCCGGTCGCGACTGATTTCCGAGAAGGTCAAGCGACACTTCCGCTCATCTACCTTCGCGAAAAGTTGAGCGACGCCGAACTGCAAATCGCTCGCCGACGCTTCGGTGGCACGGTCAACGAAGATGAAATCAGAATGATCTGTGATTGGATGGCAAGCCGAGGCGCCTTCTCCCGATCTGAACTAGTTGCCCAACACTACATCGAGCAAGCCCAAGCCGATCTCGAGGTCCTCGAGCCAAGTCTGGCGAGGGACATGCTGAGTGCAATTTCCGAATACGTTCTTGCAAGGCAAGGCTAGGTACCCCCTACGCCCGGATCATGGTCACCGAACCGTATCGGCGGAACCCGATGCGCTCGTACCACTCAACGAGGGTATCGCCGCACTGCAAAACGGCATAGCAGTCACGGGCTCCTGCCAGTCCAATTAAGTTGCTCAGCACCGTGCCCCCAACCCCTCGGTGCCTGCGGTCCGGCGCGACGGCGATGTTGTAAAAGCCGAGCGTATCACGAACCTGTGATACCATCGCGCCTGCTTCAACATTCGCTCCGCGCTGGAACCGAATCAGTTCACACCTTGGTGTTTTCGTCGTCAAACCGGCAATCATTGTGCTGAATTCATCATCCATCTCAAAGAAGAACTGACGAGCCAAGAAGTACACCAAATCGAATCGGTCAGATGAGTCGCGCATGAACTCGAGATCTGGGGAGCTTTTCTGAGGCCGAGGCTTCAGAAACATGAGGTTCAATCGGGACCCGATCGTAAAGCCGGCTCGAGCTGCCATCTCCAAAACCGCCCCATTATCAGCCGTCGGCAGAACATAGCTCGTAAATGGCCCGTGAATATCCTTTTGCCGCCGGAGATCCAACAGCGACTGAGGAGTTGCTCGCGCGATTACCGCGACATTTGTCGCCGGGTGCTCAAGTTCCGAAAACCACCCCATCACCCCATCGTCCACGTATCGGGTTGCCCCGCGAGCGCTCTGCGCGATGCTAAAGTACGTCTCCGTCATATTGAGACAACATCTCTCGATGATCTCTTGGTCGGTTAAAGGACGGTGCTCCACAAAAGGCCAAATCCCACGCGTCGATTCGACACCGAAACTCCAACGTTGAGCCCGTTGCCGACCGTGGTCCCAAACCATACTACCGGACTTCTGGGCGTGAGCAAGAAGCTCGCATAACTCTTTCCCCCTGGATCAAGTTTGAGAATATCGATGCCCGCCACAACGTCAAACCCGCCGGGACTCGACGCCAGTGCCCCAAGTCGAATCGTAGGAGCAATGAACTTTTTCGGCAGCACGTATTCCTTTTCATCTCGAACCGCCTCGAAAAAGTCAGCTGCCGCCCGAAGCAGCCGACCTTGAACAAAAACTCCCCCGTAATGGCCGGTGTCAATCTCCAACACCTGGGTCCCCGGCAACTTCGCCACCAGCTGATCAGTACTCTCCGGCGGAACCACTGTGTCAAAGCTCGCTCTAATCACAAGTGTGCGCCCTGGCTCCTTCCGAGGTAAGTATGAGCCTGGTTCAACTGCCTGAAGCTCCTCTCGTAGGGACCTCTCGGTGTACCCCTTCCTCCGTAGCTCATCCTTTATCGGAACGACGCGAGATGACTCCCAAAGCACCTTCGCAAGATCAATCCCACCGAGTAAGAACACCGCGCTCTTAAGCCGAGAATCATTGGCATAAGAGAGACTGGAAACGATCGCCCCTAGACTCGTTCCATAGATTCCCAGCAATCTTCCGCACTCCGTACGCTGCTCCAAAAAATCCAGAGACCGCCGCACATCCATCACCGCCTGGGTCATCGTAGCCTCTAGCTTCTTCGGATCAGGCTGAATCGCAAGCTGACCACTACTATATCCTCGAGGCGTCCGTCCCAAATGATACGGCAAACTTAGGATCGCTGCGCCAATTCCGCGCGCGTTCAAGTCGAGGGCTAACGCCCGCTCAATTCGTAAATTGGAGGCCCCCCAATAGTGCAAAATCAACACCATTGCCGGTGGTCGGTCCGACTCTTCGGGAAGGAAGACTCTGAGCTGAACTAGGTCATTCGCCTTTTCGCCTGAAGTAAGTGCACTCGGAAACGAGGCGAGGTACTCCAGCTGTCCCGCCGCGGAATTCTGTTGAACCCAGTTAGAAAACCCAACCTTTGGGGTTTCAAAATTCAACTGCCCAACGCAAAGTTGAACAAGAATTGCGAATATCAGCGCAACAACAGTACGGAGCCCCATTCGTTGGAGTCTACTTGCAAAGTTTTACTGAGGAGTAGCCTGCGATCTGCCCTCTGTAACTCCAATAACCATAACAGAGGTTATTCGTTGTCAATAAAAGGGATTAGGGTTTTTCGGGCAATGCAGGGGTTCTTCTCGTCGGTTGCGGCTTTCACAGTCGGAGCCGCGGTGATTGGCTCGCTCTTGACCGTTTCCCTTTACAACCGCTACCAGGGCGAAATCCAAAGCATCCTTCGTGTTTATAAGCTTGAAGAGTCCGATAAAGTCAAACTTGAGAAGGTCAAGGTTGAATCAGCCTTCCAGGCGTTGCGAGGCACACTTGTCGCCGCAGCTAACTCCCCGGAGATGAGAAAAGCGATTGCCGAGCCCGGCTCGAATTCAATCCAACTTGCCGGAAGATTCATACCGATGTTTTCCGGACTTGGTGCTAAAGGTCTCTACCTAGTGACGCCAGGGGCATCTGAGCCGATCATCCAACGGATCGTCAGTCAAGGTGAACAGCTACCTGGAGAAGAGTCTGACCTAACGAATCTCCTCCGGCAGGAGCAAGCGAGTTACCCAACCATCTCAAGAGTTTGGCTCCAAGACTATCCCGCCGCGGTTACCAGTCTCTCTGCAACCGTGGATCCTAAGGTGACCTTGTCCGGTTCGGTCCAGCAGTTCGTCTACGCCATTCCTGTCTTCAATGTCGACGGAACTTTCGGCGGCGTTCTGGGTGCCTGTCTTGATTCTTCATTTCTATCAACGAAGCTCTCAAATTCAGATAGAGCCATCGTAGAGAAGAACAAGCGATTTGTAGCCTATCCGGCCGGCTTTGGAACCGTCGAATCATTCTGGCCGGATGTCCAGCGAGGTAAGGCATCTGAGTCAGTCATGTACTGCCAGGTGGTCGGTCTCGACTTTGCTGACAACAACGGAAAGTGGCTCCTTTGGACTGCCAAGTTTGACGCAGACTTCTGGTCACGCTCAGACGTTGGAGTCCTGAAGCTGAATCTCGTCACATCCTGTATGATGACCTGGGCCCTCCTCAGCATCGGAATTCTTCTAGTCTGGAAGATCCGGCGGAAACAGGAAAGTCGATTCCAGGGTCTACTGCGAAACTCGAGTGAAATCATCCTCCTTTGCGATGAACGCGGCGAAATCAACCAAATCGGCGGAAACACTCGACAACTTATTGGCTGGAAACCCGAGCAACTCTCTGGAGTCAATCTCTCACTCTTTCTCTCTGCGGAGACAAGAAAAGATCTGGCCGACCTCTTAGATTCTGTCAAACGAACTCCCCACGCAACAGGATCTGTGCAAGTTCAGGTCGAAAAGCATGACAAAACGCTCCGATGGCACGAGCTCGTCGCCACCAATTTGCGCCACGACTCGGAGGTTGACGGAATTGTCATCACCCTCCGCAACATCGAAGCTCAAAAAGCCGGCGAATTGATGCTGATCCACGCCAAAGAATCTGCCGAACGAGCAAACGTTGCGAAGAGCGAGTTCCTGAGCCGAATCAGCCACGAACTTCGAACTCCACTCAACGCAATTCTCGGATTCAGTCAGCTTCTCCAAATGAGCGAACTTGAAGAACACGACCGGGAAAGCGTTGATCAGGTCCTTAAGAGTGGGCGCCATTTGCTGGGGCTCATTAACGACATCCTTGACATTAGTCGCATCGAAACCAACAACATTTCGGTTTCTAAGGAGCCAGTACTGGTGTCCGAGTTGGTTGAGGACTGCATGAGCAACATCCAACTACTGGCCCAGAGCCGGGGAATCGAAATCGAGCTGAAAATCCCTCAAGACGTCTACTTCCGTGCTGATCGTCAGCGAATCGCCCAAGTCGTCATCAACCTGCTCTCAAACGCCGTCAAGTACAACCGAGAGGGCGGCAAAGTTTTTGTTGAAGTCACGAAGACCCAATCTGACGTGTACCTTTCCGTTTCCGATACCGGAAACGGCATTGCCGATGAGCTTCTCCCTAGACTCTTCACCCCATTCGACCGACTGGGAGCCGATCGCAGCCGGGTTGAAGGAACAGGCCTCGGTCTCTCCCTCAGCAAGACCTTGATAGAAGCAATGGAAGGCCGCATCAACGTACTTTCCAAGGTAGGCGAAGGCACAACCTTCGTCGTAGCCCTTCCAGCGGCAACACCGCGAAATGGAGTAGCCCTCAAGTTGGTCAACGGAATCGACGAAAATGAAATTCGAGTTCTCTACATCGAAGACAACGAGGTCAACATTGACCTCATGCGGAAGGTCTTTTCAAGTTATAGGAGTATTAAACTTCTTGAGGCCCGTGAAGGATGGCTGGGTATCGGTGTCGCTCGTGAGCAAGTCCCCGACCTCATCCTGCTTGACAATAACTTGCCCGATATCGACGCGGTGAAAGTGATTGAAGAGCTTCGTTCAAATCCGGTAACACGAAACATAGACATTTTCGTGATTAGCGCCGATACTACATCAGAGCGGATTGCGGCTTGCCTTAATGCGGGTGCCCGACAATTCATCCAGAAGCCGATTGATGTCAACAATCTCCTCTCTGCCCTTGAGCAAAACCTGAAGGCAGCCTAATCTAATGGAAACCACAACCCTCTTCAACCTGAACATTGTCGTCGTCGATGATGAGCCGGCAAACGTACTGCTGCTTCGGCGCGTGCTGGAACAGATTGGGTTTTCTAATGTGACTGGCTTCACGAACCCGATTGAGGGATGGAGCTATCTAGAGCAACACGGTGCTGACTTGCTCCTCCTCGACCTCCAGATGCCGATTATGGATGGTTTCGAAATCCTTGAAAAGCTACAAGCTCGTGGCGCAGAGCATAACTTTATCCCCGTCATGGTGCTTACCGCGGACGCCACCCCAAACGCAAAGCGGCAGGCTCTCTCCCTCGGAGCCAATGACTTCCTAACAAAGCCTTTCGAAGCCTTCGAAGCAGGGCTACGCGTAAAGAATCTGCTTCGGATGAGATCGCTTTACACCAACCTAAACGACGAAAAATCGACACTTGAAGAAAAGGTGGAAGAGCGGACGGAAGCCATCAAGAAGACTCAACTCGAGATCGTTGAACGCCTGGGACTTGCCACCGAATTCCGCGATGACAACACGAAAGAGCACGTCACTCGAGTCGGTGAACTGGCCGGAAAAATCGCGGCGATGCTCGGTCTAACTCCCGAATTTGTCGCAACGATTCGCTACTCGGCACTCCTTCACGATGTGGGTAAGATCGGCATCTCTGACACTATCCTGCTCAAGCCCGGCAAACTTACGGACGAAGAGTACGAGACGATGAAACAGCACACGAAAATTGGTGCCCAGATTCTGAGCGGAAGCAAGAGCGAAATTCTCTCCATGGCCGAAGAAATCGCTATCACTCACCACGAGCGTTGGGATGGCCGCGGCTATCCTAACCGAATCGCTGGAACAGATATTCCGCTCTCCGGTCGAATCGTTGCCGTTGTAGACGTGTTCGACGCTCTCACCAACGAGCGCGCGTACAAACAAGCGTGGCCCGTGCAGGACGCACTCGCGGAGATTGAACGCAACTCTGGAACCCAGTTCGACCCGATGGTCGTTGATGCCCTTCTGCAACTCTTCCCTTGGTATCAACGCCAAGATCAGAAGAAAGCTGCTTGACAAAAAGCAATCGACTTAAGCGCCATACGGGACCCAAACGTTCTTTACCTGCGTCGCCCGGCGTAAGAACTCTTTGGCGGGCGAGCCGAACCAATCGATGGTTCCGTCCGGCATTGTCCAAGTCTGCTTCAGATTCCCCGCTGAAAGCTTTTGGATTCGCTGGCCACCCTCAACCGAGCCAAAGTGCCAAACCGAACTCAGCCCCAAGTGATCCCCGAGTGTCGGCTCCAGTTCGGAATAAACCCCTGTCAGCACGTTCCAAACCCCCGCTGGCACATCGCTCGCCTCAATTATCCTTACTAGCTCCAACGCCGCCAACGGAGCCTTCTCTGAAGCGACGGCTACGACCGGCGAACCCATCGCGATCAGAGGCAAACAAGCCCCCAAGAATCCCGCTAGGCTCGGCGCGGTAGGCGCGAATACTCCGCAAGCTCCCAACGGCTCGTTCCGCGTGTAAACAAGCCCGCGCATCGGAGCCTGATGAACCTGCCCATCGAACTTATCCGCCCAGGCGGCATAGTGCAAAATCGTCGCCACCGAGGCTTCAAACTCCGCCGAAGCATCCTCTGAGCCGCCCTGAGCTAATGCCGAAATCATCGCCTCTCGTCCTGCCGTCAGGTTCTCGGCAAGGTGGTAGAGAATCTGACTTCTCAAGAATCCAGTAGCTGAACCCCAGCTCTGAGCCGCTCCCTCCGCCGCCTCGACAGCATTCCGAACGTCCTTCCGATTCGCCCGAGCAAACTCCCCGCCAATCGCTTGGAACGAGAATCCGCCGTCGGGCCGAATCTGCTTTCCACTTACGTACAACTTATGCGTGCGATCAAGCCCAGGCGAAGCGGCATCTGCGGACGACTTAAGGGCGAAGACAGATAATTGTGGAGCGAGCTTCAAGTATTCATAAAGACCTTCGCGGCCTCCTTCACGCCCATACCCACTTTCGCGATACCCGCCAAATCCCGCGCTCGCGTCAAACTGATTGGTGCAATTCACCCAAACCGTTCCTGCCTTAATCTGTGCTGCGATGTCGTGCGCCACATCTAAGTTCTGAGTCCAAACACTACTCGCCAGCCCGTAAGGCGTATTATTCGCCAACGCGACGGCCTCCGCCGGGGTTCGGAAAGTCATCGCCACCAAAACCGGCCCAAAAATCTCCACTTGTGAAACCGTCGAAGCTGGCTCTACGTCCGTCAGCAATGTAGGAGGATAGAACCATCCCGCCGTAGGCATCTCGCAAGTTGGTTGAAACTTTGTCGCTCCCTCCTGCACTCCCTGCTCGACTAACTGGGTAATCCGGTCGAGTTGAGTCCTATCAACAATCGCCCCGATATCGACAACCTTATCCAGCGGATTACCGACCCGCAACTTCGCCATCCGGGTCCGGATCTTCGCGTAAGCCTTCTCCGCAATCGATTCCTGGACCAACAGCCGAGAGCCGGCACAGCAAACCTGGCCCTGGTTGAACCAAATGGCGTCTACCAATCCCTCGACCGCCGAGTCCAAATCGGCATCATCGAACACGATGTAAGGCGACTTCCCGCCGAGTTCCAACGACAACTTCTTGTCCGTCTCTGCCGTCACTTGCCGCAAAATCCGCCCAACTTCGGTCGAGCCGGTAAACGCCAGCTTATGAATTCCTGGGTGCGCCACAATCGCCTTCCCGGTCTCCCCATCGCCCGTCACGATGTTCACAACCCCCGCCGGAATCCCGACTTGATCGCAAATCTCCGCAAACAGCAATGCCGTCAACGAAGTGAACTCCGCCGGCTTCAAAATAACCGTATTCCCCATCGCCAGCGCCGGTGCAATCTTCCATGCCAGCATCAAAAGCGGGAAGTTCCAAGGAATAATCTGCCCGCAAACCCCCACCGGCTGGTAATCCGGAAACTCCGATTCCATGAGTGGTGCCCAGCCGGCGTGGTAGTAAAAATGCCGCGCAACCAGTGGGATATCCAGATCCCGGGTTTCTCGAATGGGCTTCCCATTATCAAGGGTTTCCAACACCGCAAACAGCCGCGAGTGCTTCTGAATCTGCCGCGCAATGGCATAAAGCTTTTGCTGGCGCAAGGTTGGGTTCGCCGCCCATTCCGCCTGCGCCGCCGAAGCCGCCTCAACCGCATCATCAATCACGGAAGCCGAAGCCTGCGTAATCTGAGCAATTTCCTCCCCTGTGGCCGGGTTCACCGAGGCAAAGTGAGCTGACCCGTCAACCCAAGCCCCGCCCACATAAACCCCAAACTTCCGACCATGAGCGTCGAGCCACTCATTGACCAGCTTCGCGTCCTCCGGCGCTGGACCGTATTCCATCGTCTCCAAAATCTCAGTTACCTTGCTCATTTAGCCCATCGCATGGCGATTAAACGCCGAATACCGCCCTGTCAAATAGTGCTCCAGCTGCCGCTCAATATCCGCCAATAACGTGCTCGCCCCGAGCCGGAAAAGAGAAGGCGACAACCAAGCATCCCCCAACTCCTCCTTCATCAGCATCAAGAAGTCCAGCGACTGCTTAGCTGTTCGAATCCCGCCCGCTGGCTTGTAGCCGACCTTCACCCGGGCCATCTCCTCGTATTCACGAATCGCACGAACCATGACTAGCGAGACCGGCAGAGTCGCGTTAACCGGCTCTTTGCCCGTCGAGGTTTTGATGAAATCCGCTCCGGCCATCATGCAAACCGCGCTTGCTCGTGCGACATTGGTTAAAGTCCCCAGCTCGCCCGTCGCCAAAATCGCCTTCACATGAGCCTCTCCGCAAGCCTCGCGGAACTGCCGGATCTCCTCGTAAAGCGCCTCCCAGTCCCCCCGCAGCGCGTGCGCCCGAGTGATGACAATATCGATCTCGTCCGCCCCCGCAGCTACGCTTGCCTTGATCTCGTGAATTCGTTCCCGAAACGGTGAGAGTCCGTGGGGAAACCCGGTCGAAACTGCCGCCACCGGAATTCCCGTCCCCTCTAAATTCCGAACGCAGTCCTCGACGTACTGGTGATAAACACAAACCGCTCCAGTGTGCAAGCTCTCCAGTCCGAGAGAGTTAAGCATCTCCGCTGACAACGGCTGCTTCGCCTTGGCGCAAAGCCGGTGCACATTCCCCGGCGTATCGTCTCCACCCAGCGTGGTCAAATCCATGCACTGGATCGCCCGCAACAACCAAGCCGCCTGCCACTCTTTTTTGACCGTCCGTCGTCCGCCGAGGGTCGCGGCACGCCGCTCAATCGCACTCCGGTTCGCTGTAAACGACTCGACCCACTCAAGGTCTAACGGCATTCCGGGGTTTCGTTTGTGTGTTGCCGCCGCCGCTCCGGAGGTAATCATGCTAACAGTTTACAGCACGCACATTTGGAGTGCGGGAACTCGTTCCCGCTTTGGATCAGCAGCGACTCGTCGCGGCCAAAATGAGCAAAAACGATGGGGGCGACAAGTCGCCCCCATCCACAGCGCTAGCGAGCTAGCGCGCTCCATATTACGGTCGAGCGCCGTAGGTGTAAACGTCTTCGATCTTCATGCCCATGCCATCCATTCCCTTGAACACAAGGTACTTCGGCAGTGCCGAAGCCGGATCAACATACAGCTCAACCGGAGTGAAGTCACCGCCGACCTTTAGCCCGAACTTGTCCAGCTTCTCACCCTTGTACGAAACTCCCCGGGCGATGTTCCAGCGCGATTCTTCGGCGAGAAGGTCGGTCAAGTACTCCGAAGGAGTTTGACCAGACTGCAGAATCATCGGCTTACCGTTCTTGGTGCCAAGCGAAGCAATGACCATCGTGTTGGCTTCCCGCTTCAGCGTCGAACCCTTGGGCAAATCTCCGATGATCCCAACTCCTCCAACCACCTTCGGTCCGTCGAGATTGATTTTGATCTTGTCTCGAATCTCCTTGGGTAGCTCGTTGAGGTCCTTGACTTCTTTGCCGTTGACCTTGATGGACTTGGTCTCCTTCCCGTTGATAGACTTAACGTCGACCTCAATCTTGCCGCCAGAAACCTTCATTCCGTTGTGTGCACCTTTCGGGACAACCGACAACCCGCCGCTGATGCCGGAACCTGTAACCGTTACCGCTCCATCCTTACCCATCAACGTCTTGAAGTGGACATCCTGATCCACCAGGTTCCCCTTGGAGTCGACGAATTTCGTCGTCTTCTTGTCACCTTCAACCGTGGTGACCGACTGCATCCGCCGCTCGGAGCCTTCGCCCACGAACGACTGGATCGTGTAGTTCATTGCATTCTTAAGGGCCGCTGCAACTCGCGAAGGAGTCGCCGCAACCGCCTTAGGCTGCATCAGCATCACGCCGGCAATCAGGGCGACGGCAGTAACAAGTGTAGGAAGAGTAGCTTTGCGCAGAGTGTTCATTTTTTGACCTTTTGTCCGAGTAAGGGAATAGATCAACTCGCCCTTGGCACCCTCTCGCGGCATCTCGGCGCGCAAGTGTTCGACTTCGTTTTGAATGTTATTTGGGTTCATAGCTCACCTCTAGAAACGTCCCGCCCAACTGGACTCGTAACCTCTCTCTTGCGTGGTGCAACCGAGATTTCACTGTCCCCACCGGGCTGTCCGTCACCTCAGCAATCTCCTCGATAGACATTTGCTGCACCTCAAAGAGCAGAAACGCCTCGCGACACGCCGAAGGCAGTTGATGGAGGGCCGCCAACAAAACCTCACCTGCTTCTACCGTCCCGTAACCCGGATCCTCCTTAGGAGCCAAAAGCTCAAGCGGTAGCAACAAGCGCCGTTTGCGACGCCAAGCAATGTACTCACGAAATGCGATCCGATGGAGCCAGGTCTTCTGGCTCGACTCTCCCCGAAACTTGGGAAGAGCCTGGATGGCGTTTACGAAGGTCTGCTGCGCAAGATCCTCGGCGGCCTCAACCTGCCGAGTCAGATGGCGCAAAAAGCGATAGATGCCGTCGTAATGCTCCGACACCCAAACGTGTAGCGCCTCAGAATCCCCCGCTCGTAACCGATCCATTTCGGATATCACCCGTGATTCCATTGTTCTCCAAATAACTCAGAGTGGGTACGTCCGCAAAAGGTTGACCAGTTTCCAAAAATTCCAGAAGAATGAAAACTTGGCGCGCCCGACTGGACTCGAACCAGCGACCAACGGCTTAGAAGGCAGTTGCTCTATCCACTGAGCTACGGGCGCGGACAGCGCTATTTTACCTTTGAACACTATTTGGGCTGATCCGACCAGAGGAATTCCAACTTCCCCACCGAAAACTTGATTCCCGGCCAAGGCATCGAGCGTTCGTTGTCAAAGGAATCCATCGCCAGGCGGCTGAGGCCGTTGTTGCCAAAATCGCGCAGTTCCCAGATTCCCTCGGCGTTCACCGAGATTCGCAGTTGGTTTGTGTCGACTTCCGGAACCAGCGTCGAAATATCCAGAGATCGAGCCCAGGGGTTTACCTTTCCAATCATCAGTCCCTTGGCGTCAACCCGGATGCAGTCAGTCGGCTCTCCTTCAAACTCCAACTTTACGCCCCCTAAAACATGGGTGTAAATGTTCCCCAGATGATCGTAGTTGCCCACCGGAGCGGCGTCCCGGTCATATGTAAAGCGACCAACATACGTCAGTTCAACTCCCTCGCCGCTCGCAGAGCGTGGCGACGAGAAGTCATCCGAATAGCAGGCAACAACCAAGTTGTAGTCAAACGCACCAATCTGAGCTCGAACCTCTTCCACAAACGAAGAGCCGAACGAGATCCCCTCGAACGCCTCATACAGACTCGAAAACGAATCGGCTTGCCGTCTATCCATGAAGTCGTGATCGTAAAACGTAACGCCTTGGCTCGCCGCAAACGGCGAGATTGGCCCTTCGTCGTCCCCGTAGCTCTCGGCGAAGAAGTCCTCGTAGGCTGCATGATCGGCAACTCTTCCGAGCCAAACATCCACGTGATTGGACATGGTTGGATTTTACGAGATTTACTTTAAGGGAAACGAAATGTTGCCGATCCGTTCCGTAGCTGGTGCCACTCTCCCCACCCCGAACTCAGCCGGATTGATCACAGTAAGAAGCTCACCTACATGATCCAGATGTCCAATCAGAAAACGGGAAAGTCCGGTTTAGCGGAGTGCGGTGCTATTGCCGGGACAAGGGTGTCGCTCCTTCCACACTGGACAATGCCTCATTCTGAGCCACCCGCAAAAGATTCAAGACGACTGGTTTGAACCCAAGGATTCGCTTTTTTCGACTTTTTTGCGTTAAGGGTTGCATATCGAACCTTAACCAGGGAATAATATCTCTTGTGCTCAGCAATGGGCGCAGAACTTTGAAAGCGGAATATTGAGGAAGAACAGTCAGAATTTGACGGTTGAAATTCGTTAACACGAATCCAATCCGTTTTTCACTCTTCCCCTTCTGCAGAGCGATCTGGTGAAGAGGATACCAGCAACAACTGGGAAAAGAGTGGTTCAATTGAGTAGATTAAGCACCGATTCAATCGGTGATTGATCAACACTTTCTACGGAGAGTTTGATCATGGCTCAGGACGAACGCTGGCGGCGTGCCTAAAACATGCAAGTCGAACGGGGTAGCAATACCCAGTGGCGAACGGCGTAGTAATACATGAGAAACGTGCCCTTAAGTCTGGGATATACAGAGGAAACTCTGAGCAATACCAGATGTGGCGGAGAGATCGCATGATCTTTCCATTAAATGGTTTTTCGCTTAAGGAGCGTCTCATGGCCTATCAGGTAGTTGGTGAGGTAATGGCTCACCAAGCCGACGACGGGTAGCGGGTCTGAGAGGATGATCCGCACGAGTGGGACTGAGACACGGCCCACACACCTACGGGTGGCAGCAGTTGGGAATCTTGCACAATGGGGGAAACCCTGATGCAGCGACGCCGCGTGGACGATGAAGGCCTTAGGGTTGTAAAGTCCTTTTTTGGGGAAAGACTTAGGACGGTACCCCAAGAATAAGCTCCGGCTAACTACGTGCCAGCAGCCGCGGTAAGACGTAGGGAGCAAGCGTTGTCCGGATTTACTGGGCGTAAAGAGCGCGTAGGCGGCTCGTTAAGTGTGAAGTGAAATCTCCAGTGCTCAACACGGAAACTGCTTTACATACTGGCGAGCTTGAGGAAAGCAGAGGCAACTAGAATTCCTGGTGTAGCGGTGAAATGCGTTGATATCAGGAGGAATACCAATGGCGAAGGCAGGTTGCTGGGCTTTATCTGACGCTGAGGCGCGAAAGCGTGGGTAGCAAACAGGATTAGATACCCTGGTAGTCCACGCCCTAAACGATGGATACTAGACGTAAGAGGTATCGACCCCTCTTGTGTCGCAGCTAACGCATTAAGTATCCCGCCTGGGGACTACGGCCGCAAGGTTGAAACTCAAATGAATTGACGGGGACCCGCACAAGCGGTGGAGCATGTGGTTTAATTCGATACTAACCGAAGAACCTTACCCAGGTTTGACATCGATCGCAAGATCCCGAAAAGGATCCCTCCCCCACAAGGGGACGTGAAGACAGATGTTGCATGGCTGTCGTCAGCTCGTGCCGTGAGGTGTACGGTTAAGTCCGCCAACGAGCGCAACCCACGTCCTGTGTTACCAGCGAGTAAAGTCGGGCACTCACAGGAGACCGCCGGTGTAAGCCGGAGGAAGGTGTGGATGATGTCAAGTCAGCATGGCTCTTACGCCTGGGGCTACACACATGCTACAATGGGAGCAACAAAGGGCAGCAATACCGCGAGGTGGAGCGAATCCCAAAAATACTCCCCCAGTTCAGATTGCACTCTGCAACTCGAGTGCATAAAGTCGGAATCGCTAGTAAACGCAGGTCAGATATACTGCGTTGAATACGTTCCCGGGTCTTGTACACACCGCCCGTCAAGTCACCTGAATCGTCTTCACCCGAAGTACGTGGCCTAACCGCAAGGAGGGAGCGTCCGAAGGTGAGGGGGGTAAGGGGGACTAAGTCGTAACAAGGTACCCGTACCGGAAGGTGTGGGTGGATCACCTCCTTAAAGGATAAGAACTGTTCCTTGCAAGTCAAGTGAACACATATCCAGGTCGAGACTTTCTTTCTCAATCCGCTTTTCAAGGGGACTCCAATTTGGAGTCCTTTTTTGATTTATCAAGCTCCATTTTTGCTATCCTGAACCACATGGCATATCGCTCCTGGCTCAAAGACGCCAAACACGTCGGTGACTTAGGGCAACAGTTGGTGCCTCTGGACTGGAAAAAGCCTGACTGGGAAAAGCGAGATGAAGTCCAACAAGCGAAGTGGACAGCACTCTACAAGAAGCCTACGCCGGTCTCTCCTGAACACTCTCGCTACTTCGGGTGCGGACTCCATGATTCGTGGGTTGCAGGTCATGAGCGCACCGGAAGCGAGTTTGTCCTCAAAATGGACTCGGATCATGCCCATGAGTTCATGATTCATCTTGGCTTGTACGTCGATCTTGACTTACCGGACTTCACTTTTCCCGTCCACCTCGTCTGCCACGACGTCGCTTACGTACGCTGGGCAAGAACGGATCCGCTTGGCTATTTGAAGCACTCTCGTGCTGATCTCCGAACCCTGGGTGACGATCGCCGTTGCTCCGACCAGCTGATTCATGATTGGTTTTTCGAGCAGGATGGTCGGCTTCAGTGGGTTGTCCACTTGCATTCATGGCTGGATAATCCCGGATTAAAGGACCAACACACAATGTTCCTTATGGTCGACTGCGCCTCAGTCAGTGCCCAGGACGGTTGCTGTGATGCGATCAAGTCGAACTACGGTACTAAATCTGCACTGCTCTGGAAAGAATTCTGGGCGCAAACTGACTTCCTGTTCTGCGACCAACCCCAACTCTTCGCCCTCTTCGAATCCGTCTCCAAGCGCGAAGGCTGGACCAAAAACGAACTCCGTCAAGAACTCCTCCAAGTCCCCGGAGCATCGATCCTCGAGGCGTATCGAGCAAACGTCGAAGCCGAGAACCTAGTCAAATGAATCTAAAGCTCAGGACCATCGCTGTCGGAACCTTACTCATCTTCGGCATCATGGCGAACCACTATTGGCCCCGCCGAGACCTCAGAGTTTCAACTGACCCCAAATGGCTCCAAGTTATCCAGTTCATCCGATCAGCGGACGAAGTCAAAACGTTCGCCACCAAAGCCGACCTCGAATCAGAAGCTCAGCTCATCAACGCAGTCAAGCAAAACGGCGGCGAACTCCGCACAGTTACCGATCGAAAGCGGCTCCTGGACCACCTCGCCCTCCTGCCGTCGATCCCCGGAGATGAATCTCCGCCGGCCGCTTGCTTTTGCCCCCATCACTTCGTCTTCGCGTCGAAGGGCAAAGCAACGCTTCGAATCGATATCTGCTATGGTTGTGGATCATGCGGGGTCAGATCAACTGACAAAAATCTCGCCAATAGCTTCCCGATCAAGTCCGACGCGAGGGTAGATTCTGGTCCACTGTTTGGACTCCAAGCCGGCGGACATGCAGAGGGCTTTGGCTGTCGATACTTCGCTAACTGAGGCTTCCCAACCCCGGAAACCAAGAAACGGACCCCAAAAGCAATGCGAAGTAAACTCGGATCACCTTGAACCGCCTAACGCGAAAAGTCCACTACTGGCTGGGAGCAATCATCGCCCTTCCCCTCCTCATCGTGGTCGCCAGCGGAATCCTGCTTCAGCTCAAAAAGCAACTTACCTGGGTCCAACCCCCCGAGCAAAAGCCACCAATAAAAGCCTTAGCCATCGGCCCCGAGCAAATGCTCCAAGCCCTCCAGCAAGACCCCGAACTCAAAGTCCAATCCTGGGATCAAGTCGAGCGAATCGACATCCGGCCGAAAAAGGGCCTCGCCAAACTCACCCTCGAAACCGGACTCGAAGTCCAAATCGACACATCCAACGGCAAAATCCTCCAGAAAGCCGTAAGAAGATCCGACCTCATCGAAGCCCTCCACGACGGCTCCTTCTTCGCAGGAGACTATACGAAACTCGGTCTCTTCCTCCCCACCGCCATCGCCCTCCTCCTGATGCTCATCACCGGGATGTGGCTATGGTGGCTCCCCCTCAAGGTGAAACGAGCGAAGCGCAAACCTAAACTCCCTGTCTAACTTTCGTACAATCTCAAAACGAAACGAAAGGGTTCGCGTAGCGTAATTACCCCTCGCGATTCCAAACTCTCCAAAAAGAGCCAGGAACCGCTGCGGCAAGTGAACAACATCTTTACAAAACTCCCCACCAAAACCCTCCAATCTCTCAGCAGCTTCTGCTTCATCGCCGCAATGTTCTCAATCGTAGGCTCAATCGCAATCTGGTTCCTCGCCAAAAGTCCAGATCCTGCCCACGGCGAGCGATTCGGAATCTTTGTCGGCCTCTGGGCGCCAACTTTCCTCATCCTTTCAAACAAACTCGACACCACCATCACCGAAAAAGCCGTTGTCTGAGTCCTTTCCTCAGGATTCTAAACGCGCACTGGAATCCAACCACGTAGAATCAAGAGTGCCGCAACGCAACAACTCCCACCTCCCCACAAAGGTCTGCCCCGTATGCGGCAGACCTTTTTCATGGCGAAAAAAGTGGGAGCGCAACTGGGAAGACGTCAAGTTCTGCTCTGACCGCTGCCGATCCGCAAAAACCAAACCCCCAATCCCCAACCCGTAACCGACCGTCAAAAACAAAAATGCCTCCAGAGTTCGGCACAGGGAAAAGCACTTCAACCTTGTGCCACTATTAGCAATGCTTGTCGAAGTCATCGCTTGCTCCCCTGAGGAGATCACAGCTGTCCAACAAGGTGGAGCGGACCGAATCGAACTTTGCTGCGCCCTTGAAGTCGGCGGCCTCACCCCGAGCAAAGCCCTTTTTGAATTCGCCAAAGAAGGAACCACCCCCGTCGCGGCGATGGTTCGCCCCCGAACCGGTGGTTACCAATACAACCCGGCTGAAATCGACTTTATCTGCCGCGAAATCAACTGGTTCGCCAAGGCAAAAGCCGACTTCATCGTCGTCGGAGCCTCCAACCCCGACGACACCCTCAACTTGGGAGCAATGAAGAAATTCCAAGACGCCGCCGCCGGAACCCCGATGGTCTGCCACCGAGTCTTCGACCAAACTCCGAACCTCGAACAAGCCCTCGAACAACTCATTGCCCTTGGCTACCGCCGAACCCTCACCAGCGGTGCCCAAAAGACCGCCGCCGAAGGTGCCGAGACCATTGGCAAGCTCGTCAAACTCGCCGGATCAGACATTGAAATCGCCCCCGCCGCGGGAATTCGTTACCATAACGTACAAGCCCTGATTGCCGCCACGGGCGTCACTCAGATCCACGCCAGCGTCATCGCCGCTCCTGAGCCCCGCACCCCAAAACCCGTGGACTTCGGACCCACTCCCCGCGTCCTCGCCGAAGAAGTGAGGAGATTCGTACAAGCCGCAAAAGGTGTATCGTCCCATACAGATTCCAGGTAGCCGAGAGGCGTTAATAGAAGCATGGTTTTAGGAATTCACCACGTCACCGCAATCTCAGGCGACCCTCAACAGAACGTTGACTTCTACGTCGGCGTTCTCGGCCTTCGCCTAGTCAAACAAACCGTCAACTTTGATGATCCAACCGTCTACCATCTCTACTATGGTGACGGCATCGGTCGCCCCGGAACGTTAATGACCACCTTCCCCTATGGTCACATCCTCCCTGGTAAACGCGGTCGTGGCGAAACTGCCTCCATCACCTTCGAAGTTCCTGTCGGCTCCCTCGACTACTGGGCAACCCGCCTCAGAATCGAAGTCAAAGCCAGTGGTGAAGAAACAATCTTCGGAAAGCGAGTCGTTTGGGCGCACGATCCCGACGGCCTCCGCATCGAGCTCGAAGAAGTCGAGACACCTACCAATTTCACCCTTTGGCCCGACTCCGCGGTTCCTGCCGAATACGCCATCCGATCCATCCGTCGAGTCTCCCTAATGCCCGTCCGAGGAAGATCCATCGGTGAATTCGAAACCACCGAAGCTGCCCTCAGCGGAATGTTTAGCTTTACCCAGATCGGTGAAGAAGGAAGCCGAAAACGCTTCCAAGCCGGAGTCTCCGAAGTCGACGTCATCGAGGCTCCCGAAGAGCCCCTCGCCCGAAACTCGGCGGGAACCGTTCACCACATCGCCTTTCGGAACAAGGACAATGAAGTACATGAAAAGTGGCTATTGGACCTCAACCGAAGCGGTTTCCATACATCTCCAATTATGGAGCGAGACTACTTCCGTTCCATTTACTTCCGCGAGCCAGGTGGGGTCCTCTTCGAATTCGCCACCGACCAGCCCGGCATGATGAAAGATGAGTCCGAGGAACATCTGGGCGAAGCACTCCAGCTTCCACAAATGCACGCGCACCGAAAGGCGCACCTCGAATCCGTCCTTCCAAAACTCCGAATCCCAGGGGTGACGCAGTGAGCTTCGAACATGTCGAAGTTGCTGGCGAGAGCCCGACCCTCGTTCTCCTCCACGGTACCGGAGGAACCGAAAACGACCTCGTCAAACTTGGCCAAGACCTCCTGCCTGGGTCAAGGATCATCTCACCGCGCGGAAAGGTGAACGAGCATGGAATGAATCGCTGGTTCCGGCGATTCGCCGAAGGTGTCTTTGACGAAGAAGACATCCGCCGCCAGGCTGCTGACCTAGCCTCATTCCTCAAAGAGAAAAAGCAAGGGCCAATGATCGCCCTCGGCTACTCCAACGGGGCAAACATTGGTGCCGCCCTCATGCTCCTCCATCCTGAAGTCCTTGATGGCCTGGTGATGTGGCGCGGGATGACACCGCTCACCGCTGAACCAAACCTGGAGGGTAAAAGCATCTTGATGGTCAACGGATTGAGCGACCCAATGGCGCCGCTGGAATCCGCCCGAAGCCTTGCCCAGCAGTTCAAAGACAGCGGTGCTTCGGCAGAGCACATAGAACTCCCTGGCGGGCATGGCCTCACTCAGGCAGACTTTGCTTGCACCAAATCATGGCTCCAAACGGTTAAAACGAAATTCCAAACGTCAAGCTAACTTTCCGGGTCGCAGTGTAAAGCAAACCATATGACTTGTCGCCCCGAACAACCTGGAAGAACGGGTTGTGGTCGACGCCATCGAACTGGTTTCCAAAAAACCAGCGATCATCTGGTGACCACTTGAATCCATAAACCGCCCGATTCTGAGTCTCTCCGGTTCGGCGCGAAACGCCACCAAACACGTTGAGGCTCTCGATCCCCCGAAAGAAGTTCTTCTCAAGAGTGAGCGAAGTCCCCGTCGAGCCTGTCTCTTGGCTCTGAACTCCGTAGGAGATATTCAAAGCCGGTGCCCCCGCCGACTCCTGAAGAATTTGGTATCCAGCCAACGCCCGAAGCCCACGGCTCCCCTGATGATAAACAGCACCAAGCTGAACCCGATCGATCCCTCGGTACCAGAGTGCCCCGCCGCTCGAGTTCGCCGCAAAGAACCAGTCCTGGTCACTCTTCACCCCGCTCGCGTAGCCATTGGCAACGCAAATCGGACAGAAGATTTGCGACTTATCAACCGCTTTGTCATCCATCTGCTGAGGTGAATAGAGAGTAAACGCAGTGGGGACCAGAAGCTCAAGCATGCCAGGCTAATGAGAAAGCACCAGAGATCGTTCCACGATAAATCGCGACTGTGCCAAAATGAACCAATATGGCCGGACACAGTAAATGGAAGAACATTCGCATCCGTAAAGGAAAGCAAGACGCTCTGCGCGGAAACACCTTTACAAAGCTAGCGCGCGAAATAACCGTTGCCGCAAAAGCCGGTGGTGGAGACGTGGGAATGAACCCTCGCCTTAGGGTTGCCGTTGAGAAGGCTAAAGCGGCGTCGCTCCCCAAAGACAACATTGATCGAGCCATCAAAAAGGGAACTGGAGAAATTGAAGGTGGCAACTACGAGGAAATCGTATACGAGGGCGTGGGACCCGGTGGAACCGGAATCATTCTTCAGTGCTATTCCGAGAACAGAAACCGCACTGTTAGCGAAGTCCGCAACGCCTTTAACAAGAACGGGGGAAGCATGGCCGACAACGGAGCCGTCAGCTGGCAGTTCAAATACGTCGGTCAAATCCAATTCAACTCCGAAGGCCTAGATGAAGACGAGATCACGATGGCGGCGCTTGAAGCCGGTGCCGAAGACGTTAACAATGATGGCGAATCCATCAACATTATCACCGCGATGGCCGACCTTCACAAGGTGAACGACGGTCTCATCGCCGCGGGCTACCAATCCGCCGAAGCCTCGCTTACCTATTTGGCGACGAACAAGGCAAACCCGTCGGAAGACGAAATTCGAAAACTTCTCAAACTCCTCGACGCACTTGAGGATCTCGACGACGTGCAAAACACGTTCATCAACGTGGAGATTCCAGAGGAGCTATACGAAGAGGCTTGAGCGAACGCTCCCGACCTCCTATAGTGACCCTCCTCCTGATCGCAGCAAACATCCTTGCAGCGTTCATCGTTTTGGTTCACCCTGAGTGGGTCGAAGAGTACGGGTTTCGTGCATCTTCTCCATCACTGCTCACCCCATTCACTTCCCTTTTCGTACATGCAAATGCGCTCCACCTGATGGGGAACATGGTCTTCCTGGCCGCCGTAGGAGTTGCAGTCGAAATAGCGACTGGTTCTGGACGATTCACGGTGGTCTATTTCCTTTCTGGTCTGTGCGGAGTCGGTTTGTACTGGATGGCAACACGGCGCATGGATGATGCTCCCGCTTTGGTTGGCGCGAGTGGGTCGATTGCCGGGTGCGCTGGCTACTACTCTCTGAGATACACCAAACTGCGGGTTTCTTTGGCTCCCAAAAAGTCGGCATCTGTCGCGTACATCACTGTGCTCTGGCTTTTGTTACAGTTTGCAGGCGCGCTTGTCAACGTGGGCCAGCCGGTCCAGGCGTCAGGCTTCTTCGCTCATCTGGGCGGAGCAATCTGCGGTTTAGTGATGGGACTCGTTCTCCGTGCACCCGATCTTGGGGGAATGAAACTGGGTCACGCGGTCCTCGACTCACTGAACGAAACCAATCCGGAGCAGCAGGTCACTTTCATCCGTTCGCACTTAAAATCTCATCCTGATGACTTGGTGATGCAGATTCGACTTGGTGAGGAGCTTGGTCGCCTTGGGGATAAGTCTGCCGAAATTGAGCATCTGCAATCGTTGGTGTTTCGGCTTAAAGGGGATGCCCAAGTCGAGGCGGTTGCACGGCTAGAAGAGCTCGAAGGGCTTTCGAAAATCAGTGCGGTGCGGCGTCGCCAACTAGCGGATGGTCTTCCTCCGGATGCCGCTCATCGATTGCTGAACTCGATTATTGGAGGGTCAAAAGATGAACCTCAGCGGCCAGAGGCCATGCTTGATCTGGCATCGCTTCTTCGCGCCGACAAGCCGGAGGCGAGCGATCTGGTTCTTAAAGAACTCGCTGAGCAGTATCCGATACATTCCGCTACTGAACTCGCCAAGCAGCGCGGGTGGCTCAGTTGAGCGACCGCCTGTCCCTGAAGATCAAGAAGACTATTCTTTCTAAGATCGCGGTAGGACTCATCCGGACGATCAGCACGACTCTGCGATTGGAACTTCTTGGGTGGGAGCAATATGCAAACGCTGATCAGAAGCTCATCTTTTGTGGCTGGCACGGAAAGTCCTTTATCTTTGCAAACCAGTTTCGCAGGCGTGGCTATTGGGTCATTATCAGTAACTCAAACGACGGCGACATCCAAGATAAGGTTTTTCGGGCACTCGGCTTTCGGACGATTCGTGGCTCAACCGGGCAAGATCGCGGCGGTATAAAGGCCGCACTGCAAGGAATTCAAATGCTCAAGGAGGGCGGAACGATGGCAATCACTCCCGATGGGCCGCGTGGTCCGTCCAAAGTTGTGCAAGGTGGAGTCATGCTCATGGCTCGAAAGTCCGGGGCGAGACTTGTACCGGTCGGCATCTCAGCAAAGCGGGCTTGGTACGCGGGGAGCTGGGATTCGTACATGTTCCCAATGCCGTTTTCCAAAGCGCGGATGATCTTTGGCGAACCAATCTCGGTCCCAGAAAAGGCGAGTGAACAGGAAGTGGAAGCCATTCGACTCGCGTTCGAGAATGAGATTGAGCGTCTGGATCAGCTCGCGGCAAATTGGGCATAATTCGCTCATGCCCCTGACTTTGCTCTCTGCAGGATTAGTCCTCCAAACTCAGCGAGTTTCCTCCCTCACCGGGACCATTGAGAAGATCGACAGCTTCGAGTCGAAAGCCCTCCAGAATCGAAGAAACATAAGCATCTACCTTCCGCCGAGATATGCAGTTGAGAAGGATCGAAGGTATCCCGTTCTGTACATGCATGACGGTCAAAACGTCTTTGATGGCTCCACAAGCTACATCCCTAATCAAGAATGGAGAGCAGACGAAGCTGCCGAAGGCTTAATCAACGCCAGGCTGATTGAGCCGATCATTATCGTCGCGATCGATAACGGGCAGGCTGCGAGAGCCGATGAATTTTTGCCGTGGAAGATCACGATGGGCAAGAACGAGACTGGCGGCAAGGCAGACCTCTATGGAAAGATGCTTACAGATGAAGTGATGCCGATGGTGAACGCAAAGTACCGGACAAAAACCGGTCCTGCAAATACGGGACTCCTGGGTTCCTCGTTCGGCGGAGTCATCACTTCTTATTTGGGAATCACTCGCCCCGACGTTTTTGGCAAACTCGGCATCGTTTCCCCTTCGGTCTGGGTCAACGGACGCGAAATACTGAAGACGGTAAAGCCGCTCAAGAATCGCCAGCGAATCTGGATAGACATGGGGACGAAGGAGGGGTCTGGGGCGGTTGCAGACGCTCGCGCCCTGTTCGATTCCTACAAGGCAGCCGGGTGGCGCGAAGGGAAAGACATTACCCTCGTGATTGACGGAAACGCCGAACACAACGAGCTCGCCTGGTCACGGCGGATGATGTCCATCCTCAGCTACCTGTTTGGAAAGAAGTGATCAAAGCTTCGAGACCGTGATCTCCCCGTTAGAGTCCGATCCTCCGTCGCCACGAACCTTGGCCCGGAGGGTCACCTTCGCACCTGCGGAAACCCCTTTGAGCTCCACGGTCCAGACGTTGTCGACATGAACGTTTCCGGTTCGTCCGTAATGAGAATCTGAAGCAATCACCTTGCCATCGACAAGGATCTCGATGCCGTCAATATCCAACCGAATTCCGCCGGACGTGTACTGAAAACGGACGGAATACTTTCCATTTCCTACAAAGGCGCTCGTGATATCCCAGTTCTTTACCTGATAGTCATTAGAAACCTGCCCCGCCTTCCACTCCGCAGTTGGAAGTCCCAGATTCGCATCTAGTGGTCGAGCGTTGACGCCCATCGCCTTCAGGCGATCCATGTGGACCGTCAGCCGATCCACGAACGAGCGGAAGTTTCGCTTAGACTTCGGCGACCAAAGCATTTCCGAAACCGCCACGCCACGGGGCCAAGCCATGTATTCAAGGTACTCGGGAGTTCGGATGTACTCGGTCCACATCTGGAACTGTCCGCCCAAGATGTGCTTACTCTGCTCAGCTGTGATTTCCTTTGGAATGATGTCGAAGTCGTACACCTTACGCAATGGAAGAAGACCACCGATTGCGTGAGGCTCGGTCTTCGGGTCGGCCTGATAGTAATCAAAGTACAGCGCGTTGGTTGACGCCATGACCACATCGTGACCCTCTTTGGCTGCCGCAATTCCGCCCGCTTCACCCCGCCAGCTCATTACGGTTGCGCCAGGTGCGAGACCGCCCTCCAAAATCTCATCCCAGCCGATCAGCCGCCGCCCCTTGGAAGCCAGGTAGGTGTCGATTTGCCGAATGAACCACGACTGCATCTCGTGCTCGTCCTTCAATCCGCGCTCCTTCATCAACTGCTGGACACGGGGCGAAGCCTTCCATTCGTCCTTGGGGCATTCGTCTCCGCCAACGTGGATGAACTTAGACGGGAAGATTGCCATGACCTCATCCAGCACGTCCTTCTGAAACTTGATCGTCGACTCCTCCGGATTATAAACGTGCTTGATCACCCCCCAGGTCGTCGCGACGGGAAGCTTTTCGCCGTTTCCAAGTTCGGGATAGGCAGCGATAGCGGCTTGAGCATGACCGGGCATCTCAATCTCAGGAACAACGTTGATGAATCGTGCTTTGGCGTAAGCAACGATTTCCTTTGCTTCGGCTTGGGTGTAGAAGCCACCGTACTCCTTGTCCTCGTAGGTTGCCGGGCTGTACTTCAGCATTGACTTCGAGCGTTTGGACCCAATTTCGGTCAGCTTGGGATACTTCTTGATTTCAAGTCGCCAGCCCTGATCCTCCGTGAGGTGCCAATGGAAGGAATTCATTTTGTGGAAGGCGAGGGTGTCGATGAACTTCTTGATCGCCGCCATCGGCATGTAATGTCGCCCGGTATCGAGCATCGCTCCACGCCAGCCGAAGCGGGGAGTATCCTCGATGATGACGCTGGGAACTTTGCCGTTTTGTACCAGTTGGCGGAGGGTTTGGACGCCGTAGAACGCTCCAGCAGGGGTTTTCGCTGAAATCTCGATGCTGTCGGGGCTGACATCGAGGGTGTATCCTTCGTTGCCGATTCGGGGCTGGCTTTTGTTCAGTTTGAAGCGAATACTCGCGTTGCCAGACGGTGTCGTGCTCTTTGTACCGGACACCAGCTCCTTTGCAAAACTCGCGACTCCGGCAAGCTCCTTCGGTGCGACGATCTGAGTCGATTGCGATAGTTCGAACTCACCCTCCTGCGGGATCAGGACGACGGGCTGAGGGATGATTGCGTATCGAGTTGCAGCGGCAAGGGCGGCGGCGGTGGCGACCATGCCCGGAGTTTACTAGGTCAGATCGCGTAGTTCTCGAGCAAGTGGCGCATCTCCGCAACAAGTTCGGCTTCGACGTAGATCCCACCATCTCGATACTCCTCCTTGTGCACGCGTCCGAAGTTGTAGCAATCCTGGAGAAGGTGTGATTGATTGTATGGGATGAGTGCCTTGATAAAGCCGAGCAAGTCTTGTACCTGACGGCGGATTGCGTTCATCAGGTCGTTCATTCCTTCGCCGGTGAGTGCTGAGATGGCCACCGAGTTTGGGAACTCCGCTATGAGGTCGCGGCGGACCGTCGGGTCGCTGATGGCGTCGATCTTGTTAAAGACAGTGATTGCGGGTTTGTCGTCTGCTTTCAGTCTCTTGAGAGTTGAAGCCACTGCGTCGCATTGAGCTTCCCAGTTGGGGTGGCTGACATCGACGAGGTGAATGATGAAGTCTGAGAAGGTGACTTCCTCAAGCGTGGATTGGAAGGCAGCGACCAGGTGGGTGGGCAGATTGCGGATGAAGCCGACGGTGTCGGTGAGGAATAGGGCGTATCCGTCGGGCAGATCGATTTTTCTTGTCGTCGGGTCGAGGGTGGCAAACGGCATCGCGTCAGCAAGGAGATCTGTGCCGGACATACGGTTCATCAAAGTTGATTTGCCGGCGGAGGTGTAGCCAACAATACTCGCGAACGGGAAGGGGTGCTTTCGGCGGCTGGTGCGCTGTTGATCGCGGACGCGCTTGACGTCCAGAATCTCACCTTTTAGTTTGGCGATTTTGTCGCGAACCATTCGCTTGTCGGTCTCGAGTTTGGTTTCACCCGGACCGCGCATTCCGATTCCGCCTTTCTGCCGCTCGAACTTGGTGTAAACCGACATGAGCTTGGGCATCATGTAAGTGAGCTGGGCGAGCTCGACTTGGAGCATTCCCTCCTTGGTTCGTGCGCGGCGAGCGAAAATATCGAGGATTAGCTGGGTGCGGTCGACGACTCGGCGGCCGAAAGCTTCTTCCAGGTTGCGCTGCTGCATCCCGCTGACTTCGCCGTCGATCAGGACGATGTCGGCGCTGAGGTCTTGGGCGAGGACGGTGATCTCTTCGACCTTTCCGGTCCCGACGTAGGTTCCCTTGAAAGGACGGTCTAGACGTTGCCGAATCGTTGTGAGCGGTTCGACTCCGGCAGCCTCGCAAAGACCGATCAGCTCGTCTTCGACAAGCTGGTCTTCGGCTTCATCCTCGTTGACGCAGACGAGGACGGCGGTTTCGATTGTCTCTTCGAGTTTGCTAGCCAATTAGAAAATTCCTCGGTAGACGACACCAGCGTGGATCGCTTCGATCTCGTTCACGATGCCTTCTACGCACGCGTCGAAGATTCGCTTCCCTTTCTCGGCAGTGCCCAAGGTGGCAAAGCCGAAGGAGCCCTCCTCGCTGATTTCGTCCCAGCCTTTGACAAGGCTTTGCACTGGGGTGACGGGGCGGAGGCCGTCGTCGCGGATGAGGTCTTTTCTCACCTTTTCGGGGTAAAGGTGGAGCATGAGGGAGACTTCGGCTTCGCAGGCGTGTTGGATTCCCTTGATCGAGCCTTCGAGCGTTTCGGCAATGACTTGCTCGGCGAATTGGTAATAGCCGCGATGACCCAGAGTTAGGTTCGGATTTTGCTCTTTGATCTGGCGAAGGGTGATACCGTTTGGCTCGTTGTTTCCGCCGTGCCCGTTGATGATGAGGAACCGGTGGAAGCGGTGCTTGGCCAGGGATTGGATGGTGCTGGTGAGCGTTTCCACGTATCCGGTGACCGAGGCGGAAAGGGTTCCGGCGAAAGGGAGGTGGTGACCGCTGGCGCCAAGCCAGATCGTTGGGGTGACCATCACTTGGTCGCTCACTTGTTTCTCGACGACGGCGGTGACGGCGGTGGCGATCAGGGTGTCGGTTGCCGTCGGCAGGAATGGACCGTGCTGTTCGATCGACCCGGTAGGGATGACAACGATGGTGTCTCGGCTCAGAGCTTCGACCTCCTTCCAAGTCATTTCGGCGAGAATCATTGTTTGAGTTTGGCAGGTTTTGATCCTGCTGGTTCAGAGGCGGGCATCGAGTGCTGAAAAGCGAAGAGCTGTCACGCGAAAAGTTGGGGCAGGTTGGGTCGGCACCTTGGTCGTGTCCATGTGTCCGGCACGTTTGAGTTGGATACGAAGTTGGCGCATGGGGCAGCGGGGATTTCGTATCCGATTGAACCTAGATCGCGATTTTGAAGCGTTTTGGTCGTGCCCTTTGGTGGTGAATTTTTACCGTGCCATCTTGGATGAGTTTGAGCAGCCTCTTCTTCACTGTTGAAGTGCGTAGGTCGGTTTCGGCAGCTAATTCGGTAACGGAGAGGATGGAGTTCTGGAGGGCTTTTATGATGGGTTCGGTGCTGATGTCCCTTGGGTCAAGGTTTGCGAGCGGGTTAGGGTTGTGGGGGGCATAGTGGGTTTCGTTTTCGCTGCGGAAGTGGGCGATTCGGCAGATTCCGGTGCCACGGCCCTTGCTGATCCACTGGATAATTCGGTGGTTCTCGCGTTGTTCTAGCTTCATCTGGATGGTTTGGCTGACGGCGGCTTGGAGTTGGGTGTGGTCGGCGATCTGGTTTCCTCGGCTGTCGGTGTGATGGAGCAAGATGATGGTTCCGGCTCGTTCGGCGATGCGCTTGAGGGGGTCGATGAACTTTCTTACAGCCCTTGCGTCCTTGGTTTGGCTTTTGCGGATTGCGGCATGGAGGGAGTCGATGAAGAGGACGGCTTCTCCTTTGTGTTTGATGAGGAAGTTCTCGATTTGTTCTTGTCCGGAGGGAGTGTCGATGGGGTCGCCGCCGAAGCTGAGGTAGAGCGGGGTGGTTTGGTTGACGTCGGCGTGACGGTCGAGGGTGGCGAGGATTTCGCCGGGGGAGTCGTCGAAGCTGAGAAACCCGGCGGCGGCTTGTTCCATCGGGAATCCGCCGAAGGGCCGTCCTTGGGAGATGGCTTTGGCGAGCGCGATTGCGATGGTGGTTTTGCCGATTTTTGGCGGTCCGGCGAGGAGGACAAGGCTGTTTTGGCTGAAGAGGCGCTGGTTTCCATTGGCTCTTGAGTAGAACAGGAGGTTCTTCTCTTTTGCTTGCAGGAAGTTGTCGGTGATGGCGGGCTTGCGGCTTGACCTGGGTTCGCAGGCGAAGTCGATGTTGGTTCGGAGGACGTTTGGTTCGTCTTCGTCTTCTTCGTCGTCTAGGTTTGCGTAAACGCTGAGATCTGTGAGCATTTACTTATAGGCAACGATTGAGGGTGATTGTCAACCATGTCTTTTGGAGTTTGGGACGGGGAAGTGAGATATTGAGCCTCTCGTGAGATGGTCGGGAGGCTCAATTGCAGATGCCTATGGAGCTATTTGCCTTCTTTGGCTAACCAATCATCCCATGGTTTGCACCATTCAATCGTCGTCTTCAATGTCTTGGGATTTGGCTCGAGTTTTGCTCCGGCCTTAAACAGGTCAGTCGCCTTGCGCAACGCACTGAAGTCCCTCGTTGCTTGAAACGTGTTGAACTCCAGGCTCCCTTCCATGCCAAGTAGATATCGCTTGTGCAATCCGATGGATTTAACACGAACCCACAGAACCTGCATTTCCTTCAAGTCACCAGCGGTTTTGCATTGCATGTCCCAAGTTTTAAACGCAAACATAGAGGCTATTGGTGAACCGGGCAAATCTGACTTTATGATGTCCTTTGGAAGAACAATATCATACAGATCTGTCACATAGTAGTCCACGATTGCAGATTCTAGGCAGGGACCAATCCGTTTGAACTGCTGGTGTAGCCAGTTTCGTTGGCGCAGGCTGTCTTTCCATTGAAACTTCTTGAAATGTACTAGCTTCAAAGCCATTAAACCGGCACCAAGACTTATCAAGTCCGCTTCCTTTGGCTGTTTGACCGCCATCAAACGGTCAAACTCCGACTTTAGTCTAAGGTGCAGCTCGGATGGAGCGACGCGTTTGTCTCGCTCAAAAGCCCTGTCGAGCATGTTCGTAAACTTCAATCTCAGTGCGGGAGCAGCTGGAGCATTGTGAACCAGCAAACCGAATCCAATACAGACCGAAGAAACGACCATCTATTGACCTCCTGCAGAGGCACCAGTTGGGCTACCGTACTGGAAGAGGTACCACTTCTTCCAGTCGTTGCCACATTGGCCTGCGCCTGTCGTTTCCCAAAAATGAGCCGGAGCCCGTTTGACGAAACCAGTTGTATCGTAGAAATCTCTTGCGTGCAACGTCAGTTTGCTATAGGGCGCACAGATCACTCTCCATCTTGAGGCCTTCACCGCGGTGAGCCAACTCTCGGTGGAGGGGTAAATACTCGGCAAGACGGTCAACCTCCCTTGTGCTTTTTGAGTTGGGGCTCGAACTGGGCATACCATTTATCGACCGCCTTGATCTGGTTAACGTCTTTGGTTAGTTTGGCGGTGGCTTTACCGACTTTGATCGATCTTTCAAGAGCGTCAAAGTCCTTTCGCACAAAATAGCATTCAAGTTCATACGAGGCTTCAAAGAAACCTTCATGGATTTTTGAAAGCCCCGAGTCCTTTAGAGCAACTCGTGCGGCTTTGAAATTCGCCAGGTCCTTTTCAGATTTGCACTTTATATTCCAGCCCAACGCCGCTGCGAAGGCAATTGGATAGTACTTTGACGCGAGACTCGGGTCAATCCTCCGGGAGTTAGGAGCGGGACTATTCTCGATAAACAGCTCAATCAGAATGTCCCGTTCGGCACTTGGTTTGAGGTCATTTATCCATCCTGCCATGACCCCGGGAACCTCCTGATATCCAGGCCCCTTGTAGTACCGCCAATGATAGAATCGGAATGCGAGACGGTGAGCGCACAGAGCCAGTACATCCGTGTCGAGTGGTTTTTTCAATTGTTTGATGCGCTGATATTCGCTTGACAACGAACTGGTCAGGGTGTCAACCGACACCCCTCGAAACGATTTGAGCTTATTGTGAAAGAATTGGTGATACTGATCGGTCTTTGCACCCGATTGCTGAGCAATCCCCAACGCAACAAACGTCATGGAGGCCGTCAAGAGAGCCATTCAATATTATATTCATCGTCTTCGGGCAAAGTTTCGGCAAAATCGTGAACCAGTTAATATGAGTCTGCGGAGTCCCCGCCCG